>NZ_KB235922.1:3930361-5159401 GCF_000332195.1 Pleurocapsa sp. PCC 7319 | reverse complement strand
GAAGAATTAGAAACCTTGGGCAGAAGTGAACGCAATAAAATAATATCTAGTCTCAGATTAATCTATCAGCATCTACTTAAATGGCAATATCAGCCAGAAAAACGCAGTAAAAGCTGGACAAACACTATTGATCGCGAACGAGATAACATCTGTGACTATATAGAAGATATGCCCAGTCTAAAAAAAATGTTAGACGATTCAGAAATAATAGCAAAAGGCTATAGTCGAGGTAGAAGAGATGCGATTAAAGAAACAGGAATAACAAATCTGCCGACAGATTGTCCTTTTACGATGCAGCAAGTTCTCGATTCTAACTATTTACCATCTTGCGATTTCTAACTATTTTGGAAGTCAAATTGAAAGTGCTGCTTTTTTGCCCCCCTAACCCCTACCAATTCTGCGGCTACCGTGTACACATAAGTCTCTTGTGTTTCGTTTTTGAGATTTTTGCCCCCTAAATCCCCCAATTCTGGGGGACTTTGAGATCTTGTTCCCCCCAAGTTTGGGGGACTAGGGGGGCTAGATTTAGTGTTGCTAATTCTGGGGAGAAAATATGCAAAAGCCACCAGGCTAGCTTACTTTAGGGGACTACAGTCAATTGCCAACGAAGCAAAGAGGATCTAACTAAACTGCTTCTAGGTTTTTCTCTCCAGTACGAATCCGCACCACTTGATCCACTGGATAAACAAAAATCTTACCGTCACCAATTTCTCCAGTACGTGCAGCAGCAATAATTTTATCTACCACCATATCTACCTGATCGTTTTCAATCACGATTTCAATTTTGAGCTTTTGCAGAAACTCTACGGTATACTCTGAACCTCGATAACGCTCTGTCTGTCCCTTTTGGCGACCAAAACCCCGCACCTCAGAGACGGTCATACCTACAACTCCAGCGTTTACTAAAGCGATTTTGACTTCATCTAATTTAAAAGGTCTGATAATAGCTTCTATTTTTTTCAACTTGCAATCTCCTGTCTTTACTATAGAAGTTTGACTTTCACTATTTTACGTATATTTATCTAGAAAGCCAGTCCAAATATTCATAGATTGTAATTGATTAGTTTCGACATTGGAGTTCAATGGGTACAAAATATATTCAATAAACTTGCTCTTGAGCATACTAATTTGATTTGTGGTAGTCAGAAGTTAAGAACTGGATTTAGTTTATAGGCATTCCAAATCCATTCCTAAGAGACTTTTTCGAGCTTTTTTGAGAACGCACCATAATATTTAATTTATTAGATTTTACATTCAACGATTCTAGAAGCTATCAATAATATGCACCTCAGTACATTAAAACAGCACATATTTTACTGTAAGTAAACTACGAAACCTTCACTTCAAAGATTTTTTAGTTTTCTCATCTCATAGTTCATAGCCTAAATAGATTGAATAATCAAAAGCCAAATAATTAAAAAGCATCTGAAAAGCTACTATTTTAATCGCTATAAAATCAATTATCTATTTGTGGAATAAGATTTTATTCAATCACTTACGTGTTTCTATGTAATATTCTTTTCTCGTCGATAAAGTTATGAAATATTATATGAAATCAATATATTTCGACTCTTTGCTTCATACTAAATCTAAACTAAAAAGCAGTGATTTTGTCGATTACGTTATCCCTGTTAGGTTGTTAACTTATTAGAGAAGCAAAATAATTATTGCTTTCTAAAAATATAAAAGTAATTTATAAATTACTTGTTTAAGTCAACCAATCGTATTTATTTTATACAGGTGTAAACATGAAAAAGTTATTTTGTCTTTCTTTTGCCTTATTAGCTTTCGGTTTTCAAGGTGCAGTATCAGCTCAAGATTCACCAGATGAGTTAGTAAATTCATTTTGCCAGGAAGTAGAAGATCAAAATATAACTGATGAAAGTGAAATGGCTGAAATGGTTCGTTCATACATTGCTGAATTAGAAGAACCCACAATGGAACAAATCATTGCTTTAAGTCAAATTGCTGAAAAAGTGGAAAATGGTCAATCTATTAATTCCATTTGCAACTAATAAGTTAAGTAGTATTTATATTGCTTAAATTTTACCAGTAGATATTTACTTAGATCTCAGAAAAATTTTCCAATATTTTACATAGCAATTCTAAATAGATAAATCTGATAAGTGCGAGGTTGTTAGTTACAGGCAATTCTCTCGCACTCGATTTTTCTTCTTATTGAATATTGCTGTGTATACAAACAATTCAAATTAATCAAGTACAGTCAAGAAATTAGATATATGTTTCATACTAATACTCTTAAGAAAATTACCACTGGTAGTTTGTTAACTTTTATGGCGTTGAGCTATCTGACAGCTAAGACTGACACAGCAGTTGCTACAGGTAGTCAAATAGATGTCTCAGCAGAATTAATGTTATCTATTGATATCTCTGGAAGTGTTAATTCAGATGAGTATAATCTCCAGATGGATGGTTATGCTGCTGCTTTTAGAGATAGTGAAGTAATCTCAACTATCGAAAGTCTACCTAATGGTCTTGCAGTTGGAGTTCAGTTTTGGGCTAGAAGACCTGCTCCTGCCCAGCCTTGGCGAGTTATTAAAACAGAGCAAGAGTCGTTAGACTTTGCCAATTATCTTGATAATTTAGCCAGACCCAGTAGTTCGACCACTAGTATCTATCAATGGAATGGAGAAAATAGAAGTGTAGGTAGCGGTACAAATGTCACTGGTGCGATCACTGCTGCCACAAGTGAAATTGTCAATAATGATTACGATGGAGATGTTTTAGTTATTGATGTATCTGGAGACGGAAGATCTAATGGTTCTCAGCATAATGGAAATACCTCTAAAGACGGTTATTGTTCCAGTAGTGACTTTGTTTGTCAAGGCGTAAAAAATGCTAGAGATACAGCAGAAAATCTTGGCATTACCATTAATGGTCTACCAATTGAAAATGGTACTAATACCACTTATATAACTGACTTCTACATTGAAAATGTTAAAAGTGGTACCAAAGGCTTTGTCGAAACTGCTGCTGGTTTTGATGATTTTACTAGAGCAGCAAAAGCTAAAATTTATCAAGAGATTAGTGGTGCCCTTGATCCAAACGCTCAAGATGACGTTATTTCTACTGATGAAAATACAGTTGCAACTTATAACTTAATTGCAGGTGATCCCAATAATGCCAACGCTGGACAAGATACCGACCCTAATGGTGACAATCTAACTGTGACTAAGTTTTATGTTAATGGAGCTGAAAAGACTGTTGGACAACAAATAACAATGCCCTCAGGTGCATTGTTAACTGTTGCGAGTAATGGTGATGTTACTTACGATCCAAACGGGTTGTTTGAATCATTCAGTGAAGGAGATCAGTTGCCTGCACCTGATGAACTCACTTACGTTGTGAGCGATCCTTCTGGTTACACAGATGGTGCTACAGCCACCTTAAATATCAATGGAGTGGCAGACGATCCTGATGCAGTAGATGATGCAGTAACTACTGATGAAGATACTATTACAAGTATTGACGTACTGGCGAACGATACGGATGTAGATTCTGAATCCAGTGAATTGTCAGTTGCTGAAATTAATGGCTCAGCTGCAAGTCCTGGAATGGTTTTTGAACTTACTTCTGGTGCCACAGTTACTTTAAATAGTGATGGTACATTAGATTACGATCCAACAAGTAGTAATGTTTTACAACTTCTAAATGATGGCAATAGTCAAGATGAAATATTCACTTACACTGTAAGCGATGAAGTAGGTAATACTGATACTGCTGACGTTACAGTAACAGTTCAAGGTATTACAGACACTTTTGCTGACTAATTTCTCAATATCTAAAAACTTTAAATCGATAGAATTTGAGAAAGCGATCGCCCTAGTAAGGCGATCGCTTTTTTATTACTGAGTACAATTTCTAAATGCAAAAGCTAGTATTAATACTTGCTCCTTAGTTTTATTTTTATTTGTATTGCGAACTATCTTCATAACAAATAAATAAAACTTACTGATTTTACATCAATTCTTATTATTGAAATTTAGGTATTTTCAGGAATTTACGTTATTTGTTTGGCACTGTTATTGTTGATTTACTGGAAAATAAATTCCAAGAAATATCCAAAAAATCGAGTAACTAGTCACAAATTACATTTATTTCTAGACAATTAAACATTATTAATATGCTTAAACTTATTAATCTTAAAAGACTTACTAGCAAAACTCTTATCGGTATATTAATAGCAGGAAGTCTGTTTGCACAATCAGAAACAAAGAAAGCAATAGCTGCTCCTTGTGAAAACCAAGGTCATGGAAACAATGCGCCCATTAAAATCACACTGGATTCGGGAAAAGAAGTTGTCTTGGAAAAGTTCGATCCCAGTAATCCAGGTAAAGGAGGATATTTAGAAAAAGAATTAGGCAAACTTAATCTTAATACATCTGAAGTTGCCGAAGCTGTTCAAATAATTCTCCAGGGCGATTTTGATTTTGAGTTGAAACCCAGTAAGAACAAAAATTGTGACACAGATGCTGATGGCATTAACGATCCCACGGAAGCGGGAAGCAATCTTGATAATCCATTAGATACAGATCAAGATGGTATTCCAGATTTTGCCGATCTTGATAGCGATAATGACGGCAAACTGGATAGTGTAGAAGGTACTTTGGACAATAATAGTAATGGAGTTGCTGATAGACTTGAAGCTAATGGCATTACTGTTTCCATAGAAGCACCTACAATTCAAACTAGTCAATTACCAAGTACTAGTGATTATTATGTAGTTGATTTCAACGATCAAAGTACTGGTACAGCAGGATTCACCAAAACTAATGGTGGCACTACTTATTCTTATGGCAGTGACCTAGATATTCAAAATGCAAATGAATGGGGCGGTGCAGAAGGTTCTAAATTCATTACTCAGGAACTTAAGCAAACTATCAGGAGTTACAACATTAAGGTTGACCAAGATCAAAAGTATTTTGGTTTCTGGTGGTCGGCAGGCGATCCTTACAATCAAATAACTTTCAAAAATAATGGCAATGAGGTAGCTGTCTTTAAAACCAAGGATTTGGTAGATTTTATTCAAAGCTCTGGAGTTGAAGATACTCAAGCCTATTATGGAAATCCTGCTTATAGTGGTGGTGGCGGTCATGAAAATGAACCTTTTAGCTTTGTCAACGTATTTTTCAATGACCTAGAGTACGATGAAATTGTAGTTGCGACTTTAACCGAAGGTGGAGCAGCTTTTGAATCAGATAACCATACTTTTTCGGCAATTAAACAAGATATTAGAGGAAATGTAATACTTGGTGTTACTCCTGATGCAGACTACGATGGCTTAATTGATGGTCAAGATCCCGATCCTAACGATCCTGATATGGATGACGATGGCTTACTAGATGGTAACGATCAATATCCTCAAGATTCTGACCATGATGATGACGGCTTAATCGATGGTCAAGATCCCGATCCGAATGATTCAGACTTTGATGACGACGGCTTGCTAGATGGAGAAGATCCTAATCCAGAAGATGCCAACGCTGATTCAGATAATGATGGTTTAAACGATGCTGAAGAGATAAATCCCTCTACAGGTAATCCTCCAACAGACCCGAATGATCCAGACAGCGACGACGATGGTTTAACTGATGGCGATGAAGTAAATACTCATCAATCCGATCCAACTAAGGCAGACACTGACGGTGACACAATTAATGATAATGCCGAACTCAATTTAGGCACTAGTCCGACTAATGTGGATACTGATGGCGATGGTTTAAATGATAACGATCCCAAAGACCCCGATCCAACTAACCCTGATACTGACAATGACGGTATAAACGATGGAAATGAAGAAAACGGTGATTACAATGGTGACGGGCAACCGGATTATGAATTAAAACAAGGTGGGACTTCCAATGATGTAGATGGTGACGGAGTTGATAATAATGAGGATGATGACAGTGACGGCGATTTCGTCAAAGATAAACAAGAAATAAATAGGGGATCAAATCCCTATAGACACGATTATTATGCTGATTAGATAAATACTTATTTTCTAGCACTAAATTCGATTAAAAAAGCGATCGCCCTAGTAGAGCGATCGCTTTTTGTTATTAATGGTTAATCTGGAGGTAGATAATCAGGATTGAGAGTTTCGGCAGCAGTAAAGGGAGATTTGAGGGGAAAAGTATCTAGAGACAATCCTGTCTCATCGGTAGCTTGTTCTTTTCCATCTTGATAACATTCATCAAAAACATCTTCTAAGTATCGTTTTAAGCTAGGACTGGCTTTCAAGTCATCTCTTAATCTACGTCGATGTTCTCTGATACTTGCTTTCCAGCTATTAGTTCGTTTAGCTGGCTGATATTTATACTTGAGCAGATGGAGCAGCACGATAATTAAATTACTTTTTACTGCTCGTTTCTCACTTCTGCCCATATCTTCAATTTCTTCAACTAGGCTCACTGCATCTATCTCAGAAAATTTACCTTCCTTGATTAGTTGAGCAGTGTGTGACAGCCATAGATAATAATCTCGTTCATATAGATTGGCTGTATTAGTAGGAGAAGATAATTGAGTAGTCATAGCAAAACTCTCATTGATGTAACTCTAATGTTATGGCAAACCTGTTCCAAATAGCAGCCATATCTTTAATGGAAGAATTAAAGCAATAACTGTAATAACAAAGAGCCTACACTACCCATGAACTTGCCTACATGACCGATGCCACCTTGATTTTTCTCTGCATTTTCTTCTGCTTTTTGAATTAATGCCATTTGCTGCTGAAAATTAGTAGCTGTTTGATAACCAAGTTGATGCTCTTGCTTTTTAAATAGTTTGGCAGCAATCTGCGTATTTTTTTTCGCCTCTGCTCGATGATCGAAATTATATTGAACAATACCTAATCCTAAATATGCCGGGGCAAATTCAGGATCGACCTTAATTGCTCTTCGATAATGGGCGATCGCAGCATTATAATTTCCCCGCTCAACTTCTTGTACTCCCCAACGGTGAAATTGTTCTGGAGTACCTGCTGTTTCGGAGATGCCTTTGATGCCTTCTAAATAAGCAGAATCCAGATCGACTTCGCTTAAATCAGTATTACCTACATAAGCATTTCTCAGATCTGTTCCAGCTAAATTTGCTCCTGTGAGATTTGCTCCTGAGAGATTAGCCCCATGTAGAGATGCTCCTGATAAGTTAGCTCCCCGCAGATCTGCACCCATTAAATTTGCTTGGCTCAGATTAGCTCCAGTTAAATCGGCTTGGACTAAATCTGCTCTAGTTAAATTTGCCTGTACTAAACCAGAGTTAATTAGATCGCATTGAGAGCATTTTTTAGTATTTAAAAGTTGATTGAGATCGCTTAAACTTTCAGCTTGAATGGGCAGAGAAATAGTGGCAGTAATTAGTGTAGCTATTACTGTAAATAATTTAGTTTTCATAGACTTTAAAATAGAGTGCCAAGATTACGCTATTCTAGCCTCTATGATGAGAATCAGCTTGATTAGAATTAATCCTGTTGACTAATAGCCGATAAACAATTTTCAACAGAAATTATTGCTCATTACTTGTTACTCATCACTTGTTACTCATTACTCACGGTTCGCTTAAATAAAATGCATTGAATCAAATAAAGAGGATAGAATCAAGTCACAGCAATTATTTGCTGGATTGGAGTCAATCAGGAACTAGCTGGGGAAGAATGTAAATCGATTCAGGAATCTTCATCAGATTTAAAATCTGTCTTTGAAGAGAATTAAGAGAACTAATTTCAGTAGAGCCATCAGGATAAAGATACAAAGTTAGATCGCCAAAAGCAGCTAGCAATTGTTCAGCAGTGGGACGAAAAGTAGTGCGCTTGGGATTGCCTGAATAAAGTCCAGGAAGTGATTGCTTTGTCACCGCTAGTTGGCGACGAACCACAAATTCCATCAAGGTAAACAGAGTCAGGGCGATCGTTAGTAAAAACATCAGCCCTCGAATCCGTTCTTCATCTTGAAAATAGATGGGTAAAGCGGGAAGACGACCTCGTTTAAAACGATGAAAACCTCTTTCAGGTTGCCATTGCTCCCGATAAGAGTTAACAGCTTGCTCAAGAGAAAGACGCTGTGAATTAGCATTAGTTACATACAATCTCCAACCAGCGATGGATTGTTGATGGGTGATAGCGGTCTCACAACGTTGATAAGTCAAGGAAAGAGTAGTTTGACGAACACGACGAGAGGGACGATTCTTACTTCCTCGACCAGCACCTTGATAAACTTTTTGATAGCCAATTTTCTTCTCAATCGCAGTTAAGATCTGCCCCGTAACTCGATAACGTTTCAGAATAGTCTCCACTTTGGTTTGTAGAGCTACCTCATCTTGTGGTGGTTTTTTAGCGAGTTTTTCTAGGGCAAGTTCCGCTTTACTCAGACGAGCTGACAAGCTTTTAAGTTGACGCTGTTGTAAAGCATAAGAACAAACCACTAACCATCGTTCTGACCAACGATGCCACTTTTGATGTTCTTTTTCATACCAGAGACTGCCCAACGGAACTTCAAAACCCTTACCAATGGGAGATTCTGACTCGGCTTCGGAGTTGAGACAAATTTCTTGCACTGCTGTTGGTGGATTAGCCACCCATTGCGATAACAGTTTGGGACGAGGCTGATGCATCGCTAGCGGAAAACAGTAAATTCCTCCTTGTTGATTAATTTTCCCCCGATTATTCCAAGTAGAGCCTTTAGAATCGGCGAGAAACAAGAAATCTTTGTGACCAATAATCTCCACCAATTGTTGCCATGTTGGTAGATAATGAGATTCATCTGTTCCATTTCCTGATAATGTAGCTCCCAATAGAGGCATTCCCATGGGGTCGAGAGTAGCTAACATTTGACGATATTGAACCAAATCAGGGCGGCGGTCTTTACTATAACCAAAATTCAGCAAGTTAGTTCCTTCTGTTTCTTTTGTGGGCTGATGATAGACACTAAAACTTGTGGTATCGCTTCTGGCTTTGTCCGTTGGTAATTCATAAGCTCGTATTGTGCTTTGTCCCAATTGAATTGCTACTTTCTCTCGCCCTTGATTTTCCGATGAACCGATGACACTTAATAAGTCAGCTAGTCGGTCATCTGTGGCATCTTTGCCCCCAATGTTCCATCCTGTTGCTATTTCTAAGGTTTGCCGATGTTTTTCTACCCATGGTTCTACGGCACATAATCGATGGTCTGATTGGCTCACTACATAACTTAGAAATAGGACTGATAATTGACCGTAGCTTAATCCTTTTCGATTCCCATGAGGAACAGGTAGCTCTCGATCAATTATTGATGCTATTTCCATTTGCTTTAGCCAATGAATAATTAGAGGAAGATCATCTGCTCTTTCTGAGTTAGTTCCTTTCAAGACGGGTTGGTCTCTCTATTCTTTCAACTTCTTTCTCAGCATACAGTTGAGCTGTTTTATTTTTCTAGCCATCTTTGATTTAAGCGAACCGTGAGTCATTACTTGTTACTCATCACTTGTTACTCATTACTCGTTACTTATTAGTTTTTCCAACTTAACTCTTAGGATCGAGAGCATCTCTCAGTCCATCTCCAATATAGTTAATACTTAAAACAGTTAAAAATATTGCCAGACCAGGAAAAATTGCCATATGGGGAGCAGAGGTTAAATAGTCTTTTGCCTCGAATAACATTCGTCCCCAAGTAGGTACATCGGGGGGGAATCCTAAGCCTAAAAAACTGAGAGTAGACTCGGTAATAATGGCGTTACCAACTGATAGAGTAGCAGCAACAATAATTACGCTTAAAACATTGGGCAATAAGTGTATCCAAATCAGTCTATTCGGTTTCGCTCCAATTGCTTTAGCCGCACTCACAAATTCCATCTCTCTTAGCTTGAGAAAATTTGCCCTTACTAATCTGGCTACCGACATCCAGTTTAAACCACCAATTAGCAAGATAATCAACATAAATACTCCTAATTCCGCACCCACAATTTTCTTGATTGAATCGCGAAAGAGATAAACAATTAAAAGTAATAACGGTAACTGCGGGAGAGCTAAGAATAAATCTGTAATTCGCATTAAAACGCCATCAATGATACCGCCATAAAATCCGGCGATCGCACCAATAAGTGTTCCCAGCAAGATTGCGACTAACATCGAAGCAATACCTACCGTTAAAGATACTCGACCTCCCTGTAAAACTCTGGCAAATTGGTCTTGTCCTAAATCATTAGTACCAAAAGGATGCTGCCAGCTAGGAGGAGCAGAAGAAGAAATAAAGTCGATTTTATCGGCAGACGTTGTATAAATAATCGGAGCAAAAATAACCGTCAAAGTAATAATTAAGATAACTATTAAGCCCAAAACAGCAGGGCGATCGCGCTTAAATCTGCGCCAGCTATCTAACCACAAATTACTTTCAGATTGGACTTTTTTTCCTCTCACCTAAAATTACCCCTTATTTTTTATCAGAGCTTCACCATTTAGAGATGAATCATTCATAAATACTCTAAAGAATGCCTTTGAGCAAGATAGGGAACTAACTAAGCAGTCCCAATAAAACAGCAAAAAGTTCTTCGCTATTTTTCGGGAAAGTGTAGAAACTTATATCTTGAGTAATAATAATGTCAAAGCTACTGTTTTCTGGAGCTTTTTGGCGATTCTTTAGGGGTCGAGCAGCGCGATCGCATTGATAAAACTTCCATAGAATACCATTGCTGACTGAACCATAAAGTAAATCTTGATTTTCCTGTTCGGCTGTGGCAACAAGTTCGGGAATAATCTGATTAGCCCCAGCATCAAAATTATCGTTTTTGGCTTCAATTATAAGTAATTCTTTTTTGCCAGTAATTAAATAGTCTAGCTTACCTTTTAATCGATTGATATCAACGTAATATTCAGTTTCAATTTCCAGTTCAATCCAATCAAACAGCAGCAAAAGTATTGGCGCAATTAAAAACTCTCGCTTAGCAAATTCATTATTGGTAGAGATTTTTTTAAAGCGACGATTAGTTTTAGACTCCAATAATTTAATCTCATCAAGATAAGCAGTAATATCTACCGCAGGAAAACTCAAATTGTCGATGATAAACTGACAACCTAGTTCTCTAGCAATCCTCTTGGGATTAATATTACTTCTGCCAAATTCGCTGAAGGTAACAAACATCAAAAAAATCCAAATTGTATTGCAATTACTTGTTTTAATACTTAACTCTCGGATCGAGCAGGGCATAAACTAAATCAGCCATTAAATTAAAAAATACTATTAGACAACCATAAATAAAAGTAATAGCCATCACCACTGGAGTATCGCTACGATAAATAGATTCTATGAGTAAGGCACCGATACCTGGTACGCGAAAAACCTGTTCTGTTACTAATGCGCCTGTAAAAATAGTGGGGATATCTAAAGCAATTAAAGTTACTACAGGTATTAAGGCATTACGTAAGACATGATTTTTAATGACGGCAAACTGACTCAATCCTTTAGCAAAGGCTGTTCTAACATATTCTTGTTGTAACTCTTCTAAAACAGCTGAGCGGATAAAACGCATTAAAATTGCCGCATGATATAAGGCTAAAACCGATATAGGCATAATTGATTGTTTCATCTGGGCGATAAAACTTGTCCAATCTGTTACTTGTAAGGTGCTGTTAAAAATGAAGGGAAACCAGCGTAACTGAACACTGAAAATAATGATAAATAGTAACCCTGTAAAGAAGGGAGGAATGGAAAATCCCAAAAAAGCGATCGTGGTAATGATTTGATCTGTAAGAGAATATCTTTTGCTAGCTGAAATAATACCTAAAGGAAAGGCAATCAATAAACCAATAATATAGGCTGTCCCAACAACAAAAAGAGTAGTCGGTAAACGCTGCAATATTAGTTGCAAGACGGGACTTCGACTATTGAAAGAATAGCCCATGTCTCCACGTAAAAATGAGCTAGCCCACTTAAAATAACGGACATAAGCTGGCTGATCCAAACCAAAGGATTTACGTATATTCTCTCTGACTTCGGCAGTAATTGCCGGATTAGAAGCAAATTCACCTAATGGATCCCCCGGTGCTAAGGCCAAAATCGTAAAAATTACCAGACTAATAGCTATTAAGGTAGGTATAGCTATTAATAATCTTTTTATAAAATAGTGACCCATGTATTGTTTTGATGAAGAAAAATAGGTATAGAGTAATTATTTTTTTTGATTATTTTTTGTATAAGCAAGGTGATTATAGTTCTCAAAGCAATTATTCTTGAAATTTATTTATGATTACTATTTATGATTGAAAAATTCAGCAATTAGACTGATTATTGTTTTTTGTAAGATGTATTAAGATGAATCAAGATTGTGAGTTTACAAAAATTTATATATTATTTATTATGCTTAAATTACAAAATAAAGTTGAATTTCTTCAAGCCTATCAAGCTGGAGTTAGGAATTTTCAGCAAACAATTTTAACAGCAGTAAACTTGACAGGAAATAATTTCGAGCAAATCAATTTAGATGAGTCTAATTTAATTGAAATCAACTGGAGTAATTGTAGTTTAAATCAGGCTAGCTTGAGAAAGGCTTATCTCGGTTTATCTAGTTTTCAAAACTGCTGTTTAAGCAAAGCTAATTTCCAAGAAGCAAATTTGGCAGAAGTTAATTTAGTACAGGCTAATTTAGAAGGTGCAGACTTAAGGGCTGCAAATCTACAAAAAGCTAACCTACAAGGAGCCAATTTAAAAGGGGCTAAACTTGATAATGCTTCTCTTGTGGGAGCAGTTTATGATTCTCAAACTATCTTCGATTCTGATTTTGCTCCTCAAGTAGCAGGAATGATTTTAGCAAATCCGGATTCATCTCAAGCCAAAGTTAAGACTAATTCAGATTCTCAGAAAAACAAAGGTTCCTTGCGGAAGATTTTATCTTGGGGTCGCTCTGCCAAATCAATGATGCCAACTTAGGATTTAAGTTCGAAATAATCTTCCATTCTTCAAGACGCTTCTTTATTTGCAGCTGTCTTTTTGGTAGAACTTTTCTTCGCTGTTGTAGTCTTCCTCTTAGCTGTGGTTTTTTTCTTAGTAGTTTTCTTAGTAGTTTTCTTTTTAGTAGCAGCTTTTTCCGCTAGTAACTCTAGAGCTTTTTCCAAAGTAATCTCTTCGACAGATTCATCTTTGGGTAAACCAGCGTTTATCTTGCCGTGTTTTACATAATTCCCGTAGGGTCCTTTATAAATATTAACTGGCTCTTTGTCTTCAGGGTGAGGACCTAATTCCCGCAGGGGTGTCTTCTTACTGCCTCCACGAGAACGTTTAGGTTGGGCTAATAGTTCTAGGGCACGTTCCAAATTTACAGTCAGAACATCATCTTCTTTTTTGAGGGATCTATAGTCCCGTTGTAATTTGGTATCCTCCGGTCCTTTAAATTCGTGAACGACATAGGGACCAAAACGTCCTAATGCTGCTTTAATTTTGCCTTCTGTATCGGGATGACGACCTAATAAACGTGGTAAAGACAACAAACCCACGGCCATTTCTAGAGTTACATCCTCTATTGTGACATTTTCTTTGTTGTCCTTTTTAGGAATCGAACTCATTTTAGGTTTGGGATTGTCGTCAGTTTTATCACCCAGCTGAACATAAGGACCATATTTACCCACTTTGAAGTAAATTGGTTCACCAGTTTCGGGGTGTAATCCTACTTTTTCTGGTCCTTCTTTTTTCTGACGAATTAAAGCTTCAATTTGCTCTGGATTTAGATCGGCAGGGGTTAAATCATCGGGAATAGAAACTTTTAACGCTTCTTCTTCTTCTTCTGTTCCATCGCTATTTATTTCAATATAGGGACCATACTTACCGATACGGACTATGGCATCCAGATTTTCTAATTGGATTGTTTTAGCGATAGAAGGTTCAATTTCATCGATTTTGACATCAATTTGGGTTTTTAATCCGGTTTCTCCTTGATAGAATTTTTTTAAGTAAGGTATCCACTCTGCACCACCTCTAGCAATTTCGTCCAGAGTTTGCTCCATCTTTGAGGTAAATTCCGTATCTACTAAATCGGGAAAATGTTCTTCTAGTAAAGCTGTAACTGCAAAGGCGGTAAAAGTGGGAACTAAAGCTTTACCTCGCATCTGAACGTAACCGCGATCAATAATTGTGCCCATGACAGTTGCATAAGTACTAGGACGACCAATACCTTCTTTTTCTAGGGTTTTAACCAAAGATGCCTCAGTATATCTGGCAGGAGGTTGAGTTTCGTGTCCGATCGCTTCGAGTTCTTTGCATTCTGGTCGATCTCCCTTTTTCAGCGGTGGTAAAGGAATTTCTTGATTTTCTAAGGCGGCATCAGGATTATCTGAACCTTCAACGTAAGCTCGGAAGAAACCGGGAAATTCAATTCTTTTGCCGTTAGCCCGAAAAACAGCATTTTCGACGCTGACATCGACCGCAATCTGGGTAAGCTGGGCATCTGCCATCTGACAGGCAACTGTGCGCTTCCAAATCAAGTCATATAGCTTAAATTCACGATCTGTAAGTCCTGTTTCCTTGGGCGTACGGAAAGTTTCTCCTGCAGGGCGGATTGCTTCGTGTGCTTCTTGAGCCCCTTTACTTTTGGTGCTGTATTGACGAGATTTAGGACTAAGGTATTCTTTGCCGTACATTTGTTCGACACAATTGCGAGCAGCGGCGATCGCCTGTTGGGATAAATGTACCGAATCTGTCCGCATATAAGTAATAAAACCCTTTTCGTAGAGTTTCTGGGCAACGCTCATGGTTTCTCTGGCGGAAATACCCAGTTTACGGTTTGATTCTTGCTGTAGAGTAGAAGTTGTGAAAGGAGGAGAAGGGCGACGCTTAGCAGCTTTTTCTTCTCGATTTGTTACCGTCCAAGTTTTGTCAAAAATCTTCTCTTTGAGTTTATTTGCTTCAGTTTCGTTTAAGAGAACGACATCTCTACCTTGAGCAATTTTGCCTGTATCGGGGTCAAAATCGCTTCCAGTAGCTATACGTTTGCCATCGAGGGTGATTAACTTAGCTTCAAAGGGGTTTTTGTCCTGTTCTAGGTCAGCTTTTAAATCCCAATAACCTCCAGATTGGAATGCTCGACGTTCTCTCTCTCTAGCTACAGTTAAGCGTACTGCAACTGATTGTACTCTTCCTGCCGATAGACCCCAGGATATTTTTTTCCAGAGTAGAGGTGAAACAGTATAACCGACTAAACGATCTAGAATTCTTCGCGTTTCTTGGGCGTGTACTAAATCCTGATCGACCTCACGACAGTCTTTTAAAGCCTTTTTAATTGCCTCTTTAGTGATTTCATGAAATACCATGCGTTTGACGGGCACTTTCGGCTTGAGAATTTCCAACAAATGCCAGCTAATGCTTTCTCCTTCTCTGTCTTCGTCTGTCGCCAGAATCAATTCATCTGCGGTTTTCAATGCAGTTTTTAATTCTTTAACTACCTTTTTTTTCTTCTCGGGGACAACATAAATTGGTTGAAATTTGTCTTCCACATTGATCCCCAAAGTTGCCCACTTTTTGTCTTTGTAGGCAGGAGGAATTTCTTTAGCTGAGGGAGGCAAATCACGGACATGACCCATAGATGCCTGAACTTGATAGCTAGAAGGTAAATAATTACGAATAGTACGTGCTTTTGTAGGAGATTCGACAATGACTAATGTTGACATATAGATGGAGTTAACGCAGTAAAATAGCAGATGTTGATTTTTCTAATAGAGGTTTATTTCCTAATCTATAGTTATATTCGCTCAAACGACAAACATTCTTTATTTTGCATTAGTTTTAATTTCACCATAACCAAGATTCACTAAGAGTTTAGGTTCAAGTTGTTAAAAAGTAAAAATATAATAAGCTTCAATAGAAGGTAGATAGAGAGTTACAATCCTTTGTAAAGCTTTTTTAGCAATTGTTCAACTTTAATCTATTTCTGACAATACCCAAAAACTCTATGGATTTTTCTAGTAATGTAGCTTCTCAGCTTCATGCAGGGACGATTTTGCCTGAAGGCATTGTCATTTTGACCCTGATGATTATTTTAGTTATCGACTTAATAGTTGGGCGTAGTTCCTCTCGTTGGCTACCATATCTGGCGATCGCTGGTTTATTGATCTCAATTGTGGCTTTGATCCTGGGATGGGATAATCCTGAGGCGATCGCTTTTCTCGGTTCCTTTAATAGTGACAATCTCAGCATTGTCTTTCGGGGTATAGTAGCTCTCTCAGCAGCAGTTACTATCCCGATGTCAATCCGTTATATTGAACAGTCTGGAACATCTTTGGCGGAGTTCATTGGCATTATGCTCACCGCCACTTTAGGAGGAATGTTCCTTTGTGGGGCAAATGAGCTAACGATGGTGTTTATCTCTTTAGAGATGCTGAGTATTTCCTCCTATCTGATGACAGGTTATATGAAGCGAGATCCGCGCTCTAATGAAGCAGCATTAAAATACTTGCTGATAGGAGCTGCAAGTTCAGCGATTTTCCTTTATGGTCTATCTCTACTCTATGGTCTGTCAGGAGGAGAAACAAATCTTAATGTAATTGCTACCAAAGTTCCCGAAATCAACGGTGTACAGTCGTTGGGATTAGCGGTATCTTTAGTATTTATTATTGCGGGGATTGCCTTTAAAATCTCGGCTGTTCCTTTCCACCAATGGACTCCTGACGTTTACGAAGGCTCTCCTACTCCCGTTGTGGCTTTCTTGTCAGTAGGTTCTAAAGCAGCCGGTTTTGCTCTGGCGATTCGCCTGTTGGTAACGGCATTTGGTTCTCTTACCGATCAATGGCATTTTATTTTTACTGCCCTAGCAATTCTCAGTATGTTGTTGGGCAATGTGGTAGCCTTAGCGCAAACTAGCATCAAACGGATGTTGGCTTATTCTTCTATTGCTCAGGCTGGTTTTGTGATGATTGGTTTAATTGCTGGTACTGATAATGGTTACTCCAGCATGATCTTTTACCTGTTCATCTATCTATTTATGAACTTGGGAGCATTTACCTGCATTATTCTTTTCTCCCTCCGTACAGGTACAGATCAAATTAGTGAATACGCTGGTTTACTTCATAAAGATCCCCTACTCACTCTTTGCTTAAGCATCTGTTTACTATCTCTGGGTGGAATTCCCCCAATGGCGGGCTTTTTTGGTAAAATTTATCTCTTCTGGGCTGGCTGGCAAGCTGGTCTATATGGTCTAGTATTACTGGGTTTAATAACTAGTGTGATCTCAATTTACTACTACATTCGCGTAGTCAAAATGATGGTAGTAAAAGAACCCCAGGAAATGTCTGAATCTGTCCAAAATTACCCGACAATTAACTGGAAACTCCCTGGTATGCGTCCCCTACAGGTGGGTCTTGTGGTTTCAGCAATTGTTACTTCTTTTGCGGGAATTTTCTCAAATCCTTTATTTACTTTGACTACTAATTCGGTTAACAGTACGCCCATATTGCGATCGGCAATTATCACTCAAGAGGTACCTCAAAATAATATTCAAGTCTCCACAGTAGAAGATTTAATTAAGAATTAACCCTATTAATTATTCTGCTCGGATAATACAATCATTTGGTCTGCTTTGGCAGGCTATTTTTTTGGCAATAAAGCGGTTCTCATAGTTATGAGGTACACTCTAAAATCCTGATTTTGGCTAATGGCTAATGGTGAAGCACTTGCGTTGGGCGGGTTCCCCGACTTGAGCAAAGCGCGAAAGTGCGGTCTTGGGGGTTTCCCCCATGAGCAACTTTCGTAAGAAGTGCTGAACCCGAAGGGCTAATGGCTAATGGCTAATGGCTAATGGCTAATGGCTAATGGCTAATGGCTAATGGCTAATGGCTAATGGCTAATGGCTAATGGCTAATGGCTAATGGCTAATGGCTAATGGCTAATTGTCCATTGTTAATTAAGATGTATCTCACAAGTCTGAGAATTGCTATAAAACTAATTGTTTGCAGCGTATAGCAGAAGTAGGTTTTATGCAGGGAGTTGATCGTCATAAAATTTTCTTCATTTAATTTTCAATAGCGATCACTCTTGGAAATTTATTCTTGTAGCCCAACGGGAAAGCGATCGCAAATTAACTCAACCATACTATCTCCATCCAGGGTGTAGGTAAGATTGAGTAATTCTAAAGCAGTCCTTTTTAAGAGACTGAAATTAACCAAAGATTTGAGTTCTTTAATTTCAATTCCACCAAAAGCTTCATCTGCGGCTTTAAAAATAGCATCTGGATATGTAGACTCAAAATGTTCGTCCCATTGATTTGATTTAATATATTGGAACTTTTTACCTAATTTGTTGCGTTTTTGAATTTCTCTAAGACTATTTAAAATCGAACTACGCCAACTTCGAGTTACTCTTTTTTCTACTTGAATTTTAATTAGATGGATCAACAAAATAATGAGAAAAGACTCTAAATTATTGATTTTATCCTGCCTACCCATCTCCTCTAATTCTTCGACTATAGACATTGCCCGCTCATATTGATGATTTAGAAGACAGTTTTTTAACTCCAGTATTTCTTCCATAATCTACTTGGTAGGTGATAAGAAAGGCTATGGAAAGTATGATAGCTTTTTGAATAAAAATATTAAGATAAATAAAAATATAAGATGCAGATCTTCTTTCGTGTATCTTTGAAATCGCCAAATAACTATAAGTGAATCATTCTTAATCTAGTACTTTGTTTCAGATTTTTTCCGCAGGAAAAGGAGTAGAATTCATGATTACCGAAACGGCAGGATCTGGTTTACGTAGTACTAAGAAATCTTGTCCACCAGGAATATAGTCGACTATTTGAAAAAATGAACCAAAAACCCTAATCACTTCTGCGCGAGTTTGGAACACATCCCAAGCAGAACCTCCAACACGGGTTGAATAAGTAGCTTGATCGTCATCCGAAGTCAAGGTAAAACTACCATCAGTTTTTAATTTCTGCATCTCTTCAGAACCCAACAGCAAAGAGGCATGATTCTGACCTAATACAGAACAGATAAATATTCCACCAGGATGCAAAATTCGCTGCATTTCTGCCAGCCATAACTCTTGAGTATCTAGAGGAATATGGGTAAAAACCGAAGAGGCTAACATCAAATCAAAAGAGTTATCTTCTGCGAAGTTTAGAGGCGGAACAAGTTCATTCTGATAAAACTCAATTTCCGGCAAATTTGCTCGGCACCATTCGATCATTTCTGGGTTAACATCAGAACCCACTAGCTTAACTCCATCCATACAGCGAAAATGTCTCAAAAGTCTGGCTGTACCGCAGCCTAACTCAAATATAGAACCAATAGTTCTAGGATTGATTGAAAAGTGTTCTAAAATTTTGAGTAAGCGCAAAACAGAGTAGTAACCAGTCTCAAAATAAACATCACTATTACTTTGTCTTGCTAATTCTTGTTCATTTAAGGCAGCGGTCTTGGCAATAAGTTCTTTTGGGGGAACTGGACCAGGACTGACCAAGCGAAAATTAAGCTCTAGTTTTTCTTTGGCATATCTTTCAAAGCGATTTTGCTCAATTTGGCGTTTTAGACGGTAAACAGTAGACTTTGGCAGTAAAGTTTTGGCTGTTTTACGAGCAATTTTCAGCATAATTATCTTTTTGTCAGACTAGTGGGGTAATTGATACTATAGCTTTGGTTCATCAATTTGCTGCTATGAAATTAGCATTTATAGTATTCTCTTATTTTGATTGTTGAGCATAATGTCAATATATAGCTCAAGTAAAATTACTCTAAATATTTTAGTTAAATAGCTAATATTGACAAGCTAAGAACTGCCTAATAATCTTAGAATTACAGTCTCATTTACTAAGATAGTATGAGGTCAATTTATCGAATAAATATTTAAATGATTGTTAATAATTTATAAAACAAGGTGATTATATAACGCCTACTGAAGCAGTCAACATGACAATTTTTTATTTAATACATTTATTTAATAAGGTGCAATAGTTCACAGCTCATATTAAGCTATAAGATAATTAATTAATGAGCAAACTTTGCTATGTATTGCAGGTAAAAATACTTATTAAAATATTAATTTAGGAAATAGAATTTTATTGATTTATAAAATTCAAGCAATTTCTTGAGCATTAAAGATTTTAGGCTTACGCAGAGTATTTAATTTAAAGTATTCCCCATCTACTTTATATTGAGCTAAGAGCTGAGCGCAAAGCAGTTCAAATACTTGACTTGACCGAAATAGCTATCGCTATCGCGCATCAAGGCAATTCACATCATGGATGTATTGGTTACAATAGGCAAGGCTCCATCGAATATTACGGAATGCTACAAATTGATTAATAAACTTTATCGGCAAAAACATCGTTTCTTAGTTGTATTGTTCCTAGGAGCGATCGCTTTTTTGATGAGTACTATCTTTAGTTCCACCGCTACAGCCAAATTATTTGATGGTCCGGTGGATCTATTGCCCGTACAGCAAAGGGTTGACCTCAGAAAAGGTAACGTGATTTTGTTAGGTGATAACGGAAAATATACTTGTCGCGTTTTGGTAAAATCTTCAATGGACGATGCTTGGCAAGTTTTAACTGACTATGATCGTTTTGCTGAGTTTTTACCTGGGGTTTCCAGCAGCGCACTACTTGAAAATAATGGCGATCGCAAGGTATTTGAACAAACTAATAAGGTTAAAGCTCTAGTTTTCAATATTGAGTCTCGTGTCGAGATTGCCACAACCGAAACTTATCCCCAGGAAATTGCTTTTGAAGCCATTGACGGTGATTTGAAAACTTTGAATGGAAGCTGGATTTTAGAACCTGTCTCTCCATATCCTAGTGCGCCTCCAGATCAAGTTTTAATTACACATCAGGTTGTTGTAGAACCTGGTAAAACACCTAGCGATAGTCTCTTTTTTGGCATCTACGAAGACAGTTTAGAAGAGACCCTCTTAGCGATTAAACAAGAGACAGAAAAGCGATCTAATGGCGCAAATTCGGAGTTAGGAATTCAGAGTTTGGAGTGAACAGTAGGTGGAAGGTAGTGATCGGTAAACTGCGATCGCTATTCTTAATTATTAATTCCTGAATGATTAGACCAAGCTTCTATAGATATGGGCACAATTGGTTCTATTAACTCGACAATTGCCTGGGCATAAGCTCCAATTTCACTTTGCGCCCCAACTCCTAAACGCAAGCCGATGAAATTTAGCAATGCTTGCAAAGAAACTGTCCACACCCAAGATGTATAAACAGAAGGAATTAATACTCCTCTAGCTTGTTCTCTTCCGACTCCTAGCTCTAGGAGCTTAGTATAGGCTTGATAGCTATTTTCACATTGTTCTTTATATATGGCGATCGCCTGGTCGTTCAACTCTTGATCTAAGCTACCTCTAGTTGCTTGTTTGTTGTTTTTCGATTGTTTTCTAAAGGTTGGAGGAATGTAAAATTCGTTGCTATCATCAATTGCTACATAGCGAAAACTTTTCTCATTCCAGCCTAATTGTTCATCGTTATGATTACTGGCAATCACATGTTTCCCGTTGATGTTACGAGCTATTCGTTTCCAATAGCTCTCTTTATGTTTCCATAAAGACCAGACTATATCATCAACCTTCTTTTTCAAGGTAGGCTGTCGTGCGCTTCGAGATCACTTGATCTCTACTCCCCAGAGGGATAGTCGTTGCACCTTCCGATCTAAGATTGGCTTGGCTCAGGATTGCCATATTCTCTACGTCAAGAACGTAGGTTTCTCCTGAATTCACACGATACGCATCTAAAATTTCTTTTAGATGGGGCATTCTATAGCGATTAGTTTTCCTATCAAATTGAATAACTCCATTAGCAACTAAAATCATAGCTAATTTTTCAAGGTCATCATGTACTCTTCTATGTTCCTGAGTACTTTTGCAAATCACCAAATTATTAGGGTTATTATTTTGTTTATCTCCATCAATATGATGAACTAATTCATTCCTTTGCAAAGGTCTATTTAGAATAAGTTCTGCAATTAGACGATGTAACAACTCTAACTATGGGTAGATACTCTAGAATCATATTAAAAACTTGCTGATTTCAATTTTAATAGGACACTAATATATTACTATTGAGGTTTACCACTGACGACAAATGTAGAGGGGGGCTTTTACTTTGAACTTGAAGACAACTCCTCGAAAGGGACTAGTATGTTGATGTTTAATTAAGTAATTAATTAATTTAATATCTCTTTCATTTAATGAATCAGAACTCTTGGCAAAAGAAGCTCTAGCATCATTAACTATGCTCAAATCGTTACCCATAGAATCGATTAGCTCAATTCTACTTTTGCCGTCATTTAAGGGGTCTTTTGATAATTGAAGGTTATTCATGGCTAAACTTTAGGTAATGTAACTTTATTAGATTGATTTTGATATTTACCACCGCGGTCGGCATAGGTAGTTTGACAGGGTTGTCCTTCAAAAAACAATAACTGTACCACTCCTTCTGAAGCATAAATTTTGACATCAGCACTAGAGGCATTAGAAAACTCTAGAGTAATTGCTTCTCCTTTCCAAGCTGCTTCTAAAGGTGTAGTATTGGCAATCACGCCGACTCGAGCATAAGTAGATTTACCCAGACAAATTGCCGTGACATTTGGAGGCATATTGATGCTTTCTAAGGATGCCCCCAAGCCATAGCTATTGGCAGGAATAATAAAGTAAGATGAACCATCTTCATCTGTGTGTAACTCTGCTTGTTCTAAATTTTGGGGATTAAACCTTTTAGGATCTACCACTGTGCCAGGAATGTGTCTAAAGATCCGAAAATCGTGTGGTGACAGACGAATATCGTAACCATAGGAACTCAGTCCCCAACTAATAGTGGGGACTTCTTGAGCTGTTCCTAGAACTGCTTTTCTGATGGATTTTTCTTCAAAAGGAGAAATCATTCCCTGTCGGGCTTGTTCAATAATCCACTTGTCGTTTTTAATCATGTTTTAAGCAGTTTTGCCAACTCAAACTCAGTAATAAAGAAAGTAGTATAACAAGCTATTTATCAAAATTCATCAGATTGTATTTCTTTATTTTTTTAAGCATTCTTCGCTTCTCGCATTAATTTCACAAATTGGGCAAACAAATAATCTGCATCGTGAGGACCAGGACTAGCTTCAGGATGATACTGTACCGAAAAGAAGGGCAAAGTCTTATGACGTAATCCGGCTACGGTTTTATCGTTGAGATTCAAGTGAGTTATTTCAACATCTGCTCCTAAAGAATTCTCGGCGATCGCAAATCCGTGATTCTGACTTGTAATCTCCACTTGTGTTTGTAAACCTGCGGGTTGGTTTAAACCACGATGCCCAAACTTGAGCTTAAATGTCTCAGCACCGAGGGATAGTCCCAGAATTTGATGACCCATACAAATACCAAACGTTGGCTTTTCTGCCTTTAATAGCTCTTTTGTAGTAACAATGCCTTCTGTAACAGCAGAGGGGTCTCCAGGACCATTAGAGAGGAAAATACCATCAGGATTATGAGCTAGTATCTCTTCACTAGGAGTATTGGCAGGAACCACAATTACCCGACAACCATAGCTCGCCAAACGACGGAGAATATTGCGTTTAATGCCAAAATCGATCGCCACTATTGTGAGGGAGTGATCTTGAGCAGTTGCAGCAGCAAATTCCCACTCAGCGTCTGTCTCCTCCGACCACTGATAAACCTCACTTGTGGTTACGTTTTTGACTAAATTTAAACCAGTCATATCTGGTGCTTGTTGCACTAAATCTAGTAATCTTTGAGGATCGAGAACTTCACTCGATACCCCGCCATTAATTGCGCCATAATCTCTTAATTTACGGGTTAAAGAACGAGTGTCAATGCCATAAATTCCAGGGATATTTCTCTCTTGAAGATAATCTGGCAGAGATTGGGTAGAACGCCAGTTACTAGGGCGAGAAGCAATATTACGAGCGATTACAGCTTTTGCCTGGACAGTATTTGATTCTTCGTCAGTAGGATTTACTCCCGTATTACCGAGTTCAGGATAGGTAAAAGTAATGATCTGACCAGAATAACTAGGATCGGTTAAAACTTCCTGATATCCTGTCATTCCTGTATTAAATACCACTTCTCCCACGGCAGTTCCTTGGGCGCCAAAAGACCAACCAGAATAAGAAGTTCCATCAGCTAAAACGAGTAAGGCAGGTTTGGCATTGGGTTTGAGCATATTCACCATTCGGTTTATGATCTTGACTAAATTACTCTAATCAACAAGTAAACAAGCAATTCTTGGCTAAATAAAGACTTTTTTCCCGAGAAAAGCAAAAAAAATATTATGTTGACTCTAGTTAACATTACCAAGATTAACCCAACAAGATAAACTATTGAAATAACGTTGATGACATTAGTTACGAGTTTTTGATCCTTGCGGATTAAATTATATCGTTACTGATAATTGATCTTGTTATCATAAGCAAAGCCAAACTAGCGCGAGTTTGATTAAGAAAGCATGAGTCCAAGAAAATTAACTGAAGACGATAAGCAAAATATTCTTAAGCTATATCGTAATTCCGAAGCTACTACCTCAACGTTGGCAAGTCGCTATGAGGTCAGCAGTTCTACGATCAGTCGCTTTCTTAAAAATAAGTTAACCCCAGCAGAATATGAAGATTTAATTCAGCAGAAACGTTTGGCGCGGACTCCACGAGGAGAAAAATCAACTCCTAAAGTGGAGCAGACTGCTACTAGCACTAAGAAAAAATCTCCATCTAAATCGACAAAAACTAAGCCGAAAACTGTACCCGATCAGACGGAAGAAGTAGTTGCGGATGAAGATGCCAATGTTGCGGATCTAACAATCGATTCTGCTGCTACAGATCCTAAATCAATTCCTGTTCGTCGTCGTCGTTCTTCAGTTAATCTTGAGCAAGAAGAGTTTATCGAGGAGTCAAAGCTTTCCGAATTGGCAATTGAGCAATCGAACGATGACACATCTGAAGTCATAGCAACCGATCGCCCTTCCACAACCCTAAGCGATCGCGGTCCAATTCTGAAGACAGATCGTGTTGATCTTGAAGAGCAAGATGAAGATGATGAAGATAACGAAGTTGAAATCATTACCCTCAAGGAGATGCTGGGGGAAGACTTAGAAGATATTAATGAAGAGGAGGATGACGAGGATGATGAAGATGTGTGGGAAGACGATACTGAGGAAAGTATAACTTTTTCCCGCAATAGTGAAAGTTTTAGTGATATTCAAATTCTTCCTCTCTCGAAAGCTTCTCTTCCGAGAAGTTGTTATTTAGTTATTGATCGTTCGGCAGAGTTAATTGTTAAACCCCTAGCTGATTTTGCTGACTTAGGATTAATTCCTCAAGAAGAAACAAAACAAAGAACTCTTCCTGTGTTTGACAATCATCGTATCGCTAAACGCTTTTCTCATCGGCGCGAGCGAGTGATCAAAGTTCCCGATAGTCGAATGCTTCAAAAGACCTCCCGCCATCTTCAAGACAAAGGAATTACGAGACTCTTAATTGATGGACAAATTTATTCTCTTTCTAGTTAGTATCAATATCGATTTAGTTAATTCAAAAATACATTTTATCCAAAAAGCTTTTAGCTTCTAGCTATTAGCTTCTTGATGTAGTCACTCTTTGCTGGAAACCAACAAGACCGCGCTACATCGCTTTTAGCTCTAAAGATTACTTAAGTTAATAGCCAAGAGCTTGTAGCTACGGCGTAGCTGTTTTATCCAAACCTAATATTGCTTTACAACAGTCAGAATATGACTGTTTTTTAATTTGTAATCAATAAGTCATTTCAATTTAGATTGAGACAACTATTTATTGCTATGAGAAGGGTTCAGCCGAAAAAGTGTTCCATTATTATTTGAAATGACTATAATCACATAATTAATAGATAACAAAATCCATAAAAAAAAATACATCGATACAAAATTTATTATTGATCTACCCTCAATCAAAATGTAGGTAATAATATTAATTGTCTGCTCAAATAATACGTGGCAATTAAGATTGGCTATATATACCTGAAATTAGAATTGATAATAACCATGAAAGTTAATCAGCTATTAAAGTTTTACGAGCAAGGTTATCGAGACTTTACGGGAGTAGATTTACGGGGAGAAGATTTATCAGGAGTAATGTTAATTTCCGTCAATCTAACCGGAGCTAACCTTATGGGTGCTAACTTAAGTCGTGCATTCTTAACGAAATCTGATTTGAGCGAAGCAACTCTCAATTGGGCAAACTTTAGTTACGCCAAAATGAGTGAAACCAATTTAACAAAAGCGAATTTAACAAAGGCGAATTTGACTGGTGCTTTTATGGTTAAATCGCAATTAGTTGAGGCGCAACTTAGTGGAGCGAATCTTTCTCATACTAATCTTAGGAGTGCTAACTTATTCGCAGCCAATATATGTGGCGCTAAACTACAAAAGGTTAATTTAAGACAAGCTAATTTGAATCAAGCCAATTTTAATTGGGCGAATTTATACGAAGGAAGATTAACAGGAGCGCAGCTACAAAATATCTCTTTAACTGATGTTAATCTTAGTCAGACATTTATGATCGATGTTGATTTAAGTGGTGCTGATTTAACGGGAATTAACTTGACTCAAGCTAAACTGGCTCGGGCTAATTTAAGCAATGCCAACTTAAGCAATGCTAATTTAGCCAATGCTCTACTCAAAGAAGCTAATCTCTGTAACGCTAACTTGAATAATGCCAATTTAGCCAATGTCCGACTTCAAAAAGGTAATTTAAATCACGCCAATTTAAATCAGGCTAATTTGAGTAGTGCTAGCTTATGTGGAGCTTCTTTTAAGCAGGCGAATTTAAGTAATGCTAATCTAACTCAAGCAGATATTAAAAATGCTAATTTTGAACTCGCGGTTTTGCAGAACACTATCTTAGATAAGACTCCATTAGTCGAAAGAAGTTTTTTATATTCAGCTAAAAAAATCAACTATGTTCATTCCCTTCAACATCGAGTACAGACTGCTTAATTGACTTAATTAACAAGACTATAGAAATGAACTCTAATAACTACGGTGTAGTTTTTGTAACTTTTCCTTCATTAAAAGAAGGAAAAGAAATTTCTCAAAGCTTACTTGATTCTAAACTAGCAGCTTGTATTAATTTGTTTCCAGTTAATTCTCTGTATATTTGGCAGGGAGAAGTAAATGATGAACAAGAATATCAATTAATCATTAAAACTGACTTGAGTAAGTTTAACGAGTTAACAGCCCAAATAAAAACACTTCATAGTTACGAAGTGCCAGAGATTGTTGCGCTTCCGATTTGTAATGGCTCAGCATCATATCTTAACTGGCTTGGTGAAAGTCTGAGGTAACAAGGATATTTTTATTTTTTGGTTGTATTAGATGATTATCAGCAAAAATTTTGTATTTTGAGCTTAATCATCAAAACGAATAATGTCGTCATCCCCTAGATATTCGCCATTTTGTACTTCAATCATCACTAGAGGAATTACCCCTGGGTTCTCTACTCGATGGGCAGTGTTCATTGGTACATAGGTAGACTGATTTTGCATGACTAAAGTTTCTTTACCGTTGCAAATTACTTTGGCTGTCCCAGAAACAACAATCCAATGCTCACTGCGATGATAGTGCATCTGGGTGCTCATGTGTTCTCCTGGTTTAATTTCGATGCGATTAATGCAATATCTTTCACCTTTATCCAAAGATTTTACTTTTCCGTAAGGGGGATTGCGGGTTGCTTCCTGTTTAGATTTAGATAGAATATTTTTGGCTTCGTTTGCTTCACTCATAATCAATTCCGGCTTTTACGTTATATATTATTGCAGTTTGGTTAAATATAGTAGCTTGACCATCTGAATTCAGAACTCAGAATTCAGAATTCAGAATTTAGGTACAAGCCCCGTCCTTAAGGACGGAAGAGGTTTGGGAGAGGTTCAAGCCTTCTTCCAAACAACTCTGAATTCTGAATTCACAATTCTGAATTCGAGCGAAGCGACTTGACCCATCAAAGTTTTTTGGCTTGGTAGGTATAATAATTACCTAGTATCCCAAGAGTTTCCAAATGATAACTTGGTAGAGGCGAAGGCAGAGGTATATCTGCTTGATAAATACTAAATAACAAGAAGTTTTGTCGTTGTGTTTGTTGATTGACAACTTGAGCTAAATAAGGACTAGCAGTATTAATTAGAATATGACACTGACCTTCTAGCCAGGGGTTAACTTCTTCCCTAACCTGTGAGCAAACCTTGTCCTTGAGTTTGGTTTTGAGAGTAGCGTCTGCATACTTTTGATAACCTTCTTGCCCTGGGTTGGTAAAAAAAGCGATCGCACCTAACCCCAGAGTAATCATTCCACCAACACTTATAATTCTCAACCTTGTCATGCAGTTTGATTGTAGTTTTTTCAATTTTAAACTATGGAATATAAATCTTGGTAATGGTGCTATAATATCTAAGCGATATATATGGCGGGCGTAGCCAAGTGGTTAAGGCAGTGGTTTGTGGTACCACCATTCGTGGGTTCAAGTCCCATCGTCCGCCCTAAAAATAGATTTTAGAGACTCGATCAGTGTAAATTGCTTTACCCTTTTAATGCTTCAGCAGATTGAACTAGAGGGTCGGCGGGGTTTCCCCGACGGGACCAATCAAATTGTTGAATTTCCTTTAGTTCTAGACCTAGTTCAAATATTTCATCGATTGGTAACATTTGTCCTTCAACAGTCATGAATTTATGATCTTTAGTGGCGCGAATAGTTGCACCATTATCTAGAGTATATTCAAAAACTTCTTGTATGCCGCGGTCGTGCCATTGGACTATCGGTTGCGAGTAAACCAAACCGTTTTTATCTACGGTCAAAACTGTACATTTAATTCTGGACTCAACTATTTTGCCAATCGGTAATGCTCCATATTCAACGGTATATATTTCCGTGTCATAACTAAGACAATACTCGGCAAACAATACCATTTGATCGAATAGTTCATTTGCTAATTCTTTTCTGACTCCATTTTTAGCCGAACCATCAATAAACTTTTCTCGATGCTTTTCCATCTCCGCTAATTTCTTTTTTCCCATGCAGTTGTGGGTAATAAAGTCATTAGCAATAAAGTTATGATGTTCGGGAATAGTTAAATCGAATACTTCTTCTTGACCCACATATTCAATACTAACTATTTCATCCCAAAATACTTCTGAGTTGGCAATACTATCTAACCGTTGGCTATTGAAAGCTTTAGCAAAGTTTTGTACTCGATGTCGTGCTAAACTTTGATTTGGTTGTTTGAAGTTTAAGCCAGATGACATCGTTCCCTTTGCTAAACCTACAGCCATATCTATCTCTTTCCAAGTCATACCGCTCGAATATTTTTCGTCCCGGATTAAATGAATGACATCGCTAGGAACTGTATGCTTAGAATTGCACTTAAGTTTATGTTCTACTACTTGGTAACAAGCTGTTGCTTGCTGAGATTTAATATTACTCAGATAAGGTTTAATAAGTTCACAGAACTTACTAACTTCTTCTCTTCCCGTTACTTGAGCACGGTAAGAAATATAAGGCTTGTTGTTATAGGTAATTTTCTTGACGTTAAATAAAGCTACAATTCCCAAACGTAATAAAAGATGCTGTATTTGTTCCACTAAAACTTTAGAAGTAGAATTATAAGCAGTGTGTCCTGTTTTATTGTCGAAACTACCATCAGTTGACCATAAAGTACCTAAAAATAGCTGCAATTGCTGTTTTGATAAGCTAAATACCCATTGAGGAATTTCTTTGTCCCTTGAATGAGCGCGTTTAACATTACTATCCACCCATTGATTAAACTTACTTAAGAAACCAATTCGAACATAATGAACTGTTTTTTGATTAGTATGTGTCTGAGAATCTATTGGTGCAAAAGAACCGAATAGTTTATTACAACATTGACTGAAATCTTTAATTAGCTGTAGATCGCTATTACAAAAATAACTATTGGAGGGAGATTTAGTAGATAAATGTCCATCACCGATTAAATAGGCGATTAATTTAATTTTTGCTGGGGAAACATTACTAAAATGACTTATGGGCAAGTTTTTAGCCAATCCAATGCGATCGCCCGTCGTGAAATCTTCTAATTTTTGCCAACCTAATAAAGTATAGAAAAGATGATCTTTAGTAGCTTTGATTTTACGATTTGTTCTGGTAGTTATTTCCCAAACATCTTTAACACCATTGGGATAAATTGCCTCTATTAATTGTGACTCAATCTTCTGATTTGTTTGATTAAGAGTAAATATCTGTTTGTCGAGCCAATGTTCAGGGTTGCTTGCTATTTCTTTTAAAGTTACTAATTGTCCTGTCTCAGTATCAATTACCATTGTCGAGCCAGATAAACACCTACGGAGCAAATCAGCTTCTCCTAAAGAATAGCCTGCTAATTCTTGAGCAATCTTCATGATCTGCTCTTGATAGACAATTACGCCGTAGGTTTCTTTGAGGATTGATTCTAATAAGGGATGTTGGTAACTAACTTTTTCTCGACCATGTTTGCGATCGATAAAAATAGGAATTAATCCTGCATCTAAGGGTCCTGGACGATAAAGAGCTGAAATAGAGGAAATATCTTCAATTCCTGAGGGTTTTAAGTCTCTAGTAATCTGTTTCATGCCGTCAGATTCTAGTTGAAAGATACCTTCTAAATTTCCAGCCCGGAATAGTTTATGGGTTTCTTGAATATCCGCAGGAAGTTTCTTCTGTTTCCCTTTGGCAATAATTTCCAGGGCTTTACGTTCATCTAGAGGAATTTGGTCTAAATCCAACGCAATTCCTTTAGTTTTCTGAACTAAATTAGCAGCTCGCTGAATAGTAGTCAGATTTTTTAAGCCCAAAAAGTCCATTTTTAATAGACCTAAAGCTTCAATATCCTCCATATAATATTGTGTAATTACTGAGCCATCATTATTCTTCTGTAAGGGCACAATTTCGTCTAAGGGTTTGGAAGAAATTACCACTCCCGCAGCATGAACTCCAAAGGTTTTATTGGTTCCTTCGATCCGTATTGCCATATCAACCCAGTTACGAATTTTAACTGAGCCAACTTCTTCTTTATTGTCGTTAAAAATTTTGACACTTTCTTTCTCGTATGCTTGCTTGAAAGCAGGCTCGGGAGTATCTTCCGAGATCATTACCTTGAGTTTGGTTGGTTTGCCACGCACCACAGGAATCATCTTGGCAATGCGATTTTGATCCCCAAAATCAATCCCCAGTACCCGACCTACATCTTTGAGTACCGCCTTGGAAGTCATGCGGTTAAAGGTAATAATCTGGGCGACATTTGCCTCACCATATTTTTCGGTAACATACTTGATCATGTCGCTACGGCGATCAGGACAAAAATCCGTATCTACATCAGGCATGGATTTTCGTTCAGGATTGAGAAAACGCTCAAACAGTAACCCATGATGGATCGGATCGATGTTAGTAATTTTGAGGCAATAGGCGACTAAGGAACCTGCTGCGGAATTGTGAATCGCGATCGCATTTCCTACATAGGAAGTATCTTCAGGAACAGTAATGTCATACACTTTCCCTGTATGGTGGAATTTAGTTATCGATCTAATTTTTAGATAGATATAGCGATCGTCTACAAAAAAGCTATCGTTGCGATAGAATTTCTGCTGTTTGATACCGATGGGAAAATCAAGAAAGTCGGCATTCCAATCTAATAGTTGTTTGCCCGATAATTTAACCGAGTATTCTGGCTGCCAATCAATATTTTGCTTGTGCTTTCTGACAATAATTGATGCCCAATAGCCAAAGCGAGCAAGTAATAATCTTAACTGAGAAGATAGTACTTTAGATGTGGTTGTATATTTAATGCAGAGGGTTTTTTCTTTATTTCCTGCATGACCATCACCACGAAATAGGTAGGCGATTAAAATTTTAACTAATTCCGATCTACCGTGAGTAATAATTTTGTTACAGATTCGTTTGTTATTTGCCCCTTTCCCAGCTAAAGCAGTTAGAAACTCACCGACAATTCGGGAGTAACAAAAGACTTGTTGAGAATAGCGAGTTTTATGAGGAATAATTGTAGCTTCTAAACCAAAAATGCGCTCGATTAGAGAGACAATTTCTTCCGCATAATTAGTTTCAGCTTTTGATAAGCCAAAACCAACAGCACATTCTCTTTCTCCCAGTCTCGACCACCCTTCTGCGATGTAATAACCTAGCAATCGCGCAAAATCCTCATTGAATTGAATATATCGAGGAATCTTTTTGGTGGCTAAATGATTTGTGCCGATTTCATACCAAATAGATTTATCATCGAAATATAAATAATCTTTTTGTTCGACAAAATCTAATACGTCAAAAGTAATTTCTGATTCGGCAGAAGATACTCGCGGAAAAACCACAAAATCATTTTCTTTGAGTTTTCCTGCTTCAATCCATTGCAAAGAATAACTTTCAAAAGGTTTAGGTGTACAGTACCGATCGCAAGTGGGTTTGCAAACCGTAGCCGTCTTAGCACTGTTAACTACACAATCTTCAGTTTTAACCGCCCAAATTTTATGATCTTGAGTTAAAGCTAAATCTAGATTACTAACTTTTAATCTAACAATTTCCTCATCGCAATCATATTCATGCTTTTGGGTAATTGTTTGTAAATTTCCTTGGTGGGTAATTATTTCTTGCCCTACTTTAATATCTTTAATTGCTATCTCTTTACCGTTAGATAACATGACCTGAGTATCCCCTAATACGCATCCCCTACCAGGTCCCACGGGGATATTATTGTCTCGAGCGTATTTAATATAATCCCAAACCACTAAAAAATAAGTAGAAAAACCCTTTTCCTGCATCACCTTGAGTTCCACTTCCAGTCTTTGCATATACTCAGGAGGAACTTCAGTGTGATTACGACACTTGAGTCTTTCTAGTAAACCTTTACGGGTAACTTCTTCTAGATAACTATCAGCGGTATGTCCTAAAGGAACTGGGTAATCAGGAATACGAGGCTCGCCTAAAATATTGTAGGGTTGGACTTTTTCGGCAACTTCTACAGTATTGGCGATCGCCCTTTCAATGACATCATCTTCTAGGTGATCTCGAAATAGCAGTTTCATCTCCTCGGCAGATTTAAGATACTCTGTACCGCTATAGCGCAACCGTTTATCATCGGTAATTCTTTTTTGGGTCAGAATGCACAATAACGCGTCGTGGGCTTCCACGTCATAACAGGAGATAAAGTGGGAATCATTAGTGGCGACAATTTTAATACCTAATTTACGGGCAATATTGACAATTGCCACATTGACGATCCGATCTTCTGGCGACCCGTGATCTTGTATTTCTAGGTAATAATCATCTCCAAATAATTTTTGATACCATTTGGCTACTTTCTCCGCGTGAGCTAAATCTCCTTTTAAAATTGCTTGAGGAACTTCTCCTCCCAAACAAGCACTGGTAACAATCAATCCTTCGTGATATTTCTCCAGTAATTCTTTGTTGATACAGGGACGAGCAAATATACCACTACCCTGATAACCTTTCAGGTGGGAAATCGTCGTTAACTTAACTAAGTTTTTATAACCTTGGGTATTTTTTGCCAGTACTACCTGATGATATTTACGATGGCGTTTTTTCTTTTCGGTGATGTTAACTTCTATGTCGCCATTAATCACATACATTTCGTTGCCAATAATCGGCTTAATACCCTTATTGCGGCAGACTTTGATTAGCTCGATCGCCCCATACATCACTCCATGATCCGTTAACGCGATCGCTGGCATATTTAATTCTAAAGCGCGGTCAATTAATTGGGGTATCTGGGATGCACCATCGAGCAAGCTATAGTCGCTATGAATATGTAAGCCAACAAAAGACATATTTTCAGTAAGCAGTTATCAGTAAGCAAATATCCATTATTAACGATTTATTACTGTTGTGGGGCGAGGGAATAAGAATATTTAATTTAGACTGGAGGCAGGGGAGGGCGATCGCTATAAAAATCTACTGGATATATAAAATAAATAAAAGAGATTCAAGTAACAACGATGGAAGCAATTTCCGTACCCAAGGGATTCAAAGTAACTCCAGAACAATTCGATTGGCTAGCTGATGTCGAACAAATAGCAAGAATGGAGTTGACTCAAGATGGAGAATTGATTGTCATGAGTCCTACTGGTGGTGAAGCAGGGAGAAAGAACTTTAATTTATATTTGGATTTGGGTAATTGGAATCGTCAAACAAAACTTGGTGAGGCGTTTGATTCTTCAACTATTTTTGTCTTGCCTAATGGTGCCAGAAGAAGTCCAGACGTTAGCTGGATTGAATTAAATAGATGGAACAATCTTACTTTGAAAGAAAAACAAGGTTTTCCTCCTCTTGCTCCCGACTTTGTAATTGAACTGGTAAGTCCAAGCGATTTAAAAAATCAACGATATGAAGATTTACAGACGAAAATGCAGGAGTATTTAGATAACGGTATAAGACTTGGCTGGTTAATCGAACCATCAGCAAAAACAGTAGAAATATATCGTCTTAACCAACAGGTAGAAATTTTAAACAATCCTCAGACTTTATCAGGAGAAAAGGTATTACCTGGGTTTATTTTAAATTTAAGTGAGATTTTTTAGATACTTTTTCTTTTGTTGATCGCCCCATACATCACTCCATGATCTGATAAAGCGATCGCTGTCATCTAATTATCATAATCAAGATCTGCAACACAGCCGTTTAAAAATGTTAATAGTCAAAATATTTTACAAACAAAGATATCTTACTAGAGAGTTTTATACTAGGAGGACATCAAAAAAAAGTTCTAACTCATGCTATGACTGGAAAAAATACTTGGCTTACCACCGAGAATTCTACTCCTAAAGAATTTTTGGATCAATCTAATTCAGAATTTTCCTTAAATGACTTAGTTTGGAGGAAAGTTGATAACTTTAAACATAATCAAATTCTAGAAGTATTAGATATTTGTCAGAAATACAACGAATTAGATGTTAACACTTTTGTAGTAAGAAGTCAGGAAAATTTGACAATTTGGATTGAGGAAACATCAAAATTACCCTCCAGCCATAATAATCCAAATACTAAGGTCAACAAAGATCAAACTGTACTGCAGACCCCTCAATCAATTTCTACCAAAACAGTAGTAAAAGATTTTCAACCAATTCCTACTCAAACGGTAAGACAAAATTCTCAGTCAATTCCTACTGAAAAAGTTACCAGAAAATATCGTGGTCAGATGTATGAAGAAGAACAATTAGCATCCAATCATGATTCAATTCCAACTAAAACAGAGATTAAGAAATATCGCGGTAAATTGTATGAGGAAGAAATAATAGATTGGACAAAAATGCAACCACCAAGTCCACAAAATAAGCCTCGCCGTAAATATAGAGGACATTACATTGACTAGTTGCTAGTTGCTTGAAAGTAACTCAACTGACCAGATAACTCTTAATTTTCAGTTTATTTTTTTGTGAGAAAAGACCCTCGCGTCCCGCGACGGGAAAATGTCAAAAGGAAAAAGGAATGGATAAACCAACCCCAACGCCGACTTCGTTGTTTTCTCTTACTCTTAATTGATGCCAAGTAGAAGACCCAACACGGTTGGTTAAGAACAACTCTAAATAAGGGTCGCTATTATCAGTAGCAGCTTCTCGATTCAATAAAGACAATGGTGTCCAGCGCGCTCCGATTGACCAAGGAATTTTATCTTCCAGTTGTCCATCAATAAAAGCATTTCCCTCTCCGGCAAAGTTTACTCCCACTTCGCCGATCAAATTAATCTCTGAGCTAAGAGCAATCGAAGTACCAAGATTAAATCCTCCTATTTCTAATCCTTGGCGTTGGACGTAACCTAAAATTGGTGTCGCCCAAACTGCTGTCCCCTTACTTATTTCATAATGAATAGGCAGAGAAATGGTAAAAATTATCAGCTTACCTTCAAATCGTTCATCTCCTCCGGGAGTGAAGAAAGGAACACTTTTATTCAAGTCAAATCTTTCAAAGGCATTTGTGTCGTTCTCAATGAAATTGATAAAGGGTTCGTTTGTCAGACTTGCAGTAGCGGCAACACTAAGAGTTACTGGGGCATTCTCCTCTTGATTTAAGAACCTCACTTTACCGCTAATACCTTGTTCTGATTCATCTATTTCTCCCGCTACATAATCGAGGAAAATTCCCGCTTCAAAATCTTTAAGTAAACCAAAGCGAAGTGCAGTCAAAACACCTTGGCTACCACCCTGTAGTTGAAAGGCAAACTTACCGCTAGGTAATGTTCCACCATCAAAAAAGCCCAAACCGTCAGTAGTTAAAGATTGTGTCTCGTTTTTAGTTGCTTGAAAACTATCTCCATAGCGACGATTTGCTTTAAATACATCAGGCATAAATACTAAATTAGCTCCCAAACCCATAAAATCTCGATCGGCAGTCAGAGAAAGGGGGGCATAACTAGCAAAGGTATTGGAGGCATAAACATCCAATGCTAGACGAGGATTGGTTAAATAACGTAGCCCTGCATTATAAGCGATCGCCTTATCGGGATCGCCTGAATCTCGATTAATGCTGTTATTACCTGTTAGAGGGAAAAATACATCACCAAAAATAGATAATCTGGAATTTACTCGATAAGAAACACCACCACCTAAACCCAGAACCGTGCCAAAAGAACTTTCGTCATCATCCGGCAGACGATGAAAAAAAACGGCACTCTCATCTTTAAAGAAGGCCAAAGTCGGGGATAAGTTAAATTCCCAGCGATCGCCAACACTAGCAGAAAAAGGTACGGCAAGAGAGACAAAAATATCACGATTGTTGATTTCCGTAACTTCCTGGTCTCTGGTAAACATAAACCCCCTGGTTCCCCAAGAGGCAGATAGCACACCACTCAAAGATTGGGTTTGAGCTTGATTACTCCAAAGACGCTGCTTCAGTTCCAGCGCTGCTTCATTATCTTCTGTTCGTTCTGAAGTAAATTCCCCTTGTCTAACCGGGGAACTACTGTCAACATGCTGAAATTGCAATGTTAGTTGCAAATCGTCTGTGATCCCCCAACTAAAACCAGTATTAAAATTGACGGCACTGTCATTATCATCGACCCCATTCTCAACCAGATCGGGGAAGAAGAAGGTACGGGTATTTAAATTGATTAAAACTTCTCCTTGACCCAAATGCTGAGCTGTTGGTTGAGAAAATAACTGTTTTGCCAAAGGAGTAAAAGTTATTCGAGCCTGATTTGATTCTTGATTGGATAAATTTTCTGAAGATTGAGCTTGAGCGATAGATGTTTTGGATAGGAAAAAAATAATCGAACTAACCAGCCCCAATAGCAGTTTATTCATGCGATCGCCTTCTACTCCCCACTAAATTGAAAACCACTGCTAGTTTCAATAAGTCGATTAATGAGACCAATAAAATTAACGCCTCTGTCGACTTTAATTTCAACTATATCGAAGTAGATTCTAGCAGCTTGCTGGTTTAAATCTTGTATAAATCAAAGATCAGAAGTAGAAATTACGGTGATGAGGAGAAAGATAAAACTACAATTTATATTTAAAATTTTTGTCGCCCTGATATTTAGATAATTCAGCTAATTCGGCTAGAGTTTTTGTTCCTGGGTAAAACTGACCATCAATTTCCCAAGTAGGGAAAGATTGGATTCCTGCTGCCATACAAACATCTCTTTGAGGATTTTTGCCCTGATTGTCGCATTCAATATAATTAATTTCACTAAATGCATCTTTCCCAAACAACTGCTTCTGTTCATAGCAGTGAGGACACCAAAACGCACCATATTTTTTCGCTCCAGTGGCAGTTAAATGTTTTGCCAAAGCGATCTCTGCTTCTTCAGATGTAGTGTTAATTTCCCAGCCGATAGGCGGTTTCGGATCTCCTACTGGTTCTGGAATAGCAATTAAACCATCGGCATCCACTACTTCTTCCTGGGATCCATTAGCTTGGGCAATCGAAGAATTGACGTTAGAGTAAATACCTAAAGTCACTACTATGGTAAGCAGCGCTACGATAACTCCGGTAAACAATATTTGTCCTAAATCTTCCCAATCTCTACCAGTAATCGTCAGTACCAATAAGCTGAGAGAAAATAATGCTGAGCCAATACAGTAGGGACATACTGCCTTAAGTTCTGTAGCTAAGACATACATCAAATAGCCGCTAAAGACTGTCATGGCAATACTGCCAGCCAGCAAAAGCCACCAAGTAAGGTTTTCGAGCTGTTTTTTCAGATCCTTTTTGCCATCAGCACCAATTGCCAGGGGAACCAGGGCAAAAACCGCCATACTGATATAGGCCATACAACCAAATAAGCTTAAGGGCAAACCAAAAACTGTGGCATAAGCACTATCTAATACTCCACCACAGCCAGCAGCAGCATCAGCAGAGCAAGCGGGACCGCCTCCAGTTAATTTGGTGATAGTTAAATATGCAGTCAGAATTGCTCCCGCAATTGCTATTGCTCCAATTATCGGTCGTGACCAGCGGTAAATCCAGGGTAAAGAACGTCGGCGGCGCATAACTAAATATCAATCGATAGGTTCATTATTAGATAAAAGCTGTTAGCTCTTAGTTCTTAGCTTCTGGGAGACAAATTATCTCTTGAACTACTAATAACTGACGGCTAATAATCAATAGCTTTTTTATTGTCCAAATTATAGCTTGTGTTGAAATTCAGCTTGTGTTGAACTAATTGAATTGTTTAATCGAGGTATTTGACTTTACTTTATTTTCCTGTTTCACAGTTGATTTTGCGGCTTCCACAAATTGAGACACTCGAATGGGATCAATAGTTTCACTGATTTTGCCATAGCGTTTGAGAGAGCTAGAAACAATTACGCCATCTGCTGCTTGCATCAGTTGGGGGATATTCTCCCAATTAGCCCCACTACCAATAAATACAGGAGTATCAGCAGCGGCGGCAGATGCCAATTCCAAATCTTCTTGGGTAGGAGGACTACCCGTTGCCCATCCCGAGAGAATTACTCCATCTGCTAATCCCCGTTGAATAGTGTCCTGCACAGCAGTAGTTAAATTAGGTGTACCCAAAGGACGGGCATGTTTGACTAAGACATCTGCCAAAATAGCGACTTCTGACCCTAATTCCCGACGGTATCTGAGTAATTCGTGGGCTTTTCCTTCAATTATGCCCTGGTCTGTTGCCATAACTCCCGTTAAGACATTTACACGAATAAACTGAATGTCGGTACAGCTAGCGATCGCCATAGCACTTCGGGCATCGTTACGCAAAACATTGATCCCCATCGGCAGCATGACCATACCTTTTAAGCGATCGACGATCAGGGTCATGGCACTGACCACCGCTGGATCGACACACTCTTTAGAAAAAGGAGCATCAAAAAAGTTTTCAATAATAATGCCGTCAACTCCACCTGCTGAAAGTGCAGTTGCTTCTTGTTCGGCTCTAGCAATCACCTCTTGAAGCTTACCTTTCCAACGAGGAGAAGTAGGCAAAGGAGATAAATGAACCACACCAATTACCGGATTATTTGCTTTAAAAATTTGTTTTAATTCCACTTTTATTTCTTTGACTCCACCATGCCAGTTTTTTCTCCTCTTCAAAAGTTATTATTATCTCAGACAAAGCTTGATACTGTACACACTTCCATCAGGTCTGATTTCTCAGTGATTTTGGAGATAGAGGTCGGGATTTTGATACTTTTAATTTCCCACTGATGGTTTTATCTGTTAATATATTTTAACGAAAAGGTTATTTACGTATCTCAGCAGATATGTTTGGTCTTTCATAATTTCCAACCCGTCAGAAGCGGTGTCTTAAAATAAAATATAGTTTTGCGGAAATAACTGTCTGGTTAGCTCCTGCTTCGCCGCGAAACTAGGGAGTTAAGTCCAACAGTTGATCTGACAAGCTTACAATCTTCGACTGTAGCCATTTTCTATAGTTGTTTATGAAGCCATTGCAGATCAGGGAGTAAAGCTCCACTAAGAAAGATATTGAGTCTGACCGATGTTCAGAGTGTTCTTCGTCCACTTACGTCGAAGTAAATGCTCGTAATCATACAAATTCATAAATTATTTTTTGTATTGGTCTTAAAATTAGGATAAAGAATGGCAAACAAGCCAACTATAGCCATATCCCACTTGGGATGTGAAAAAAACCGTATAGATTCAGAACATATGCTGGGCTTACTGGCTCAAGCAGGTTACCAAATAGATTCCAATGAAGAACTGGCAGATTATGTAATCGTTAACACTTGCAGCTTTATTCAAGAGGCAAGAGAAGAATCAGTTCGTACTTTGGTTGAGTTAGCTGAAGCCGATAAAAAAATTGTGATTACTGGCTGTATGGCGCAGCACTTTAAGGGAGAGCTGTTAGAAGAGTTGCCCGAGGCTGTTGCCCTAGTTGGTAGTGGTGACTATCATAAAATTGTCAACGTCATTGAGCGCACCGAAACAGGTGAAAGAGTTCAAGAAATTACCGCAGAACCAGTTTACATTGCCGATGAAACAGTTCCTCGCTATCGAACTACCACAGAGGGTGTGGCTTATCTTAGAGTAGCCGAAGGCTGCAACTATCGCTGTGCTTTTTGTATTATTCCCCATCTCAGAGGCAACCAAAGATCCCGCTCTATCGAGTCAATAGTCGCCGAAGCCAACTTGTTAGCATCCCAGGGAGTGCAAGAAATAATTCTCATCTCCCAAATCACAACTAACTACGGCATGGATTTATATGGCAAACCCATGCTGGCAGAACTTTTAATTGAGCTGGGTAAGGTTGATATTCCTTGGATTAGGATACACTACGCCTATCCTACAGGATTAACAACAGAAGTTATTTCTGCCATCAAAAACACTCCTAACGTACTTCCCTATCTCGATTTACCGTTGCAACATTCTCATCCCGAAATTTTGCGAGCAATGAATCGTCCTTGGCAAGGAAGGGTTAACGATGCCATCATTGAACGGATCAAACAGGAACTACCAGAGGCAGTTTTGCGTACCACATTTATAGTGGGTTTTCCTGGGGAAACAGATGCCCATTTTCAGCATCTAGTAGAGTTTGTAGAGCGACACCAATTCAATCATGTAGGTGTATTTACTTTTTCTCCTGAAGAGGAAACACCAGCATACAGTATGAATAACCAAGTTGCTCCTGAGATTAGTGCTTACCGTAGAGATTTTCTTATGCAGGTGCAGCAACCAATCGCAGCAGCTAAAAATCAAGCATATGTTGGCAGACAGCTAGAAGTTTTAATTGAACAAGAGCATCCTGGGACTGGTCAACTGATTGGTCGAGCCAAACAATTTGCCCCAGAAGTCGACGGACTCGTATACGTTCGCGGAGAAGCTTCTTTGGGTTCAATAATCTCTGTAAATATCACTGCCGCGGATGTTTATGACCTTTATGGGGAAGCTGCTCCCGTGGCAGCTTATGCAACAGTCTAGTTTGGTTGTTGACAAATTATAAGAAATCGAAGTGTCTCTAATCAAAAGCATATAGAGCTACTAATAACCTCTAGCGGTACAAAACTGCACATTTAGTAAATATCAAAGTAAAAGTAACATAAACTTATTATGACAGTAACTTTCAACGATTTAGGATTATCAGACGCTTGTTTAGCAAAACTAGAGCAACTTGGTTTTACAGAGCCGACACAAATACAACAACAGGCAATTCCCGCTTTATTAGAAGGTAGAGATATTGTAGGTCAATCACAAACTGGGACAGGAAAAACAGCGGCTTTTTCTTTGCCGGCACTAGAAATCGTTGACGCTCACAACAAAGCGGTACAAGCGTTGATTCTGACTCCCACTAGAGAATTAGCTCAACAGGTTGGTCAAGCAATTCAGGACTTTTCTTCTAGAGAGAGTAGAGTCTACTCTCTGACTGTTTATGGTGGTCAATCTATTGAAAGGCAAATCAGTAGATTACGCCGAGGAGTTCAGATTGTAGTTGGTACTCCAGGACGAGTAATTGACCTCCTAGAGCGCAGAGAACTCAATCTAGATCATCTAAAGCTAGCAATTTTAGATGAAGCCGATGAAATGCTAAGTATGGGTTTCATTGATGATATTAAGAAAATTTTGCGTCAAGCACCTCAGGAAAGGCAAACAGCTTGTTTGTCTGCCACCATGCCCAGAGAAATTAAGGATTTAATCAAAAACTTTCTAATTTCTCCTGTAACTTTGACAGTTAGACAGAAAGAAGCAGCTCCAACTAGAATCGATCAACACGTTTATATGGTTCCTCGTGGTTGGCAAAAAATCAAAGCATTGCAGCCTATCCTAGAAATTGAAGAGCCAGAATCCGCAATTATCTTTGTGAGGACTAAACGCACTGCTAGTGAACTCGCCAGCAAATTACAGGAGGCTGGACACAGTGTTGATGAATATCATGGCAACCTGAGCCAAATGCAGCGTGAAAGACTAGTTAAACGTTTTCGCGATGGCAAAATCAAAATGGTCGTGGCTACTGATATCGCTGCTAGAGGATTAGACGTACAAGATTTATCTCACGTTATCAACTACGACTTACCTGATAATACCGAGACTTATATTCACCGTATTGGTCGTACAGGACGTGCTGGTAAAACTGGAACAGCGATCGCCATTGCTCAATCAGGAGATCGCCGTACTCTTAGACAGATCGAACGTCGTTTACGGACGAAGCTTGATATTGCTCAAATTCCTAACCGAACTCAGGTAGAAGCCAAACGAATTGGCAAGCTACAGGCAAAAATCAAAGAGACCTTGGCAGGGGAAAGAATGGCATCCTTCTTACCGCTGGTTCGAGAATTGAGTGATGAATACGATGCTCAAGCTATTGCAGCAGCAGCACTACAAATGGTATATGATCGCGATTGTCCTAACTGGATGAAAGGAGATTGGGATGTGCCTCAGGATAGTTTTGTTAAGCCTGTGGTCAAAGGCAAGAGAAATCGTCCTTCTCGTAAAGGTAGCTATAACAGCTCTAAATCACTTCCTAGAACTAAGCCCCAAGGTAAGATAAGATCGGAAGTAATTATTGAACAGTAAGCAGTTTCAGTGATCAGTTTTGAGGTAAATGTAGGTAGTTATTTATCTCAGGTACTTCAAAACTGTTAACTCACCATCACTGTTGATCGATAATTGTTAAACATTAACCGAAACAGACTGTGACTCTGAGTATCCCCCCGACCAACTTATCTTATCCAAACATTGCTAAAGGTGCGAATAACTGGCAAGGTTTAATCGAAACCTATCGTTCCTACTTACCAGTGAGTAAAGCTACTCCTGTTGTTACTTTGCTTGAAGGAAATACTCCCTTAATTCCTGTTCCGGGAATTGCGGCTAAGATTGGTCGTGGTGTGAAAGTATATGTCAAATACGATGGTTTAAATCCAACAGGCAGCTTTAAGGACCGTGGTATGACCATGGCAATTTCCAAAGCTAAGGAGGAAGGGGCAAAAGCTGTAATTTGCGCTAGTACAGGCAATACTTCCGCCGCCGCTGCTGCTTATGCTCGTCGCGCAGATATGAAGGCATTTGTAGTGATCCCCGATGGCTATGTAGCTTTGGGTAAATTAGCTCAGGCTCTGCTTTATGGTGCGGAGGTAATTGCTATTAACGGTAACTTTGATGATGCCTTAGATATCGTCCGTCAGCTATCAGAAAATTATCCTGTCACCTTGGTTAATTCAGTTAATCCCTATCGCTTGCAGGGTCAAAAGACCGCCGCTTTTGAAGTTGTTGATGTTTTAGGAGATGCGCCTGATTGGCTATGTATTCCTGTGGGTAATGCGGGAAATATTAGTGCTTATTGGATGGGATTTACTGAATATCATCAGGCAGGAAAATGCGCTCGACTTCCAAAAATGATGGGTTTTCAAGCTGCAGGGGCAGCTCCTTTAGTATCAGGTGAACCGGTTAAGAATCCTGACACCCTGGCAACTGCGATCAGAATTGGTAATCCTGCCAACTGGCATAAAGCGATCGCTGTTAGAGAAGCTAGTGGTGGAGAATTTAATCCTGTCACCGACACTGAAATTTTAGATGCTTATCGCCTCTTGGCATCAGAAGAAGGTGTTTTTTGTGAGCCTGCCAGTGCAGCTTCGGTAGCTGGCTTACTCAAAGTCAAAGAGCAAGTACCTGATAATGCTACGGTGGTCTGTGTTCTAACGGGAAATGGTCTCAAGGATCCCGACTGTGCGGTTAAACATAGCCAAAATCAACTTAAGCAAGGAATACCGAATGATTTAGAGAAAGTAGCTAAAGTCATGGGATTTTGAAATTACTTAGGGTGTGACCGCTTGAAAATAATCGAGGCAATTAGCAGGTTAGATGATTCGGTAAAGATATTTTCAGGTTATTGCACTCCGGGTAGTAGTTAAGCTAATCACCATATCATCATCAGAGTAAAATAAGATATAAGATCAATTTTTGATTGAAAGAGTATTGTCAGGCTAATAAATGAACCATCGACAGCCTCAAAATCTACTCTCCATAATTCCATCTGCAAGAATATTTGCAGATTTATATCTCAAAGCATTATCTGCAAACCCTGAGACCTTCACTGGTTGGTCACTGGACGATCGAGATCCGAAGATAATTGAACAACTAATACCTTTTTTTGGTTGGATATATCAGTATTATTTTCGGGTGCAAACCGATGGCTGGGAAAACATTCCTGAAACCGGAAAAGTGCTATTGATCGGTTCTCATAATGGTGGATTGGCAGCTCCTGATACTGTGATGATGACCTATGATTGGTTCCGACAATTTGGCACTGACCGATTAGCCTATGCCTTAATGGAACCCAAAATCTGGCAAGTTCTACCAGGTCTAGCTCGCTTGGCGACGCAAGTTGGTACCATTCAACCCCATCCCGAGCTAGCTAGGGCGGCACTGCGTCGAGATGCTGCTGTTTTAATCTATCCAGGGGGAGCTAACGACGTTTTTCGACCCTATTCTCTGCGAAACAAGATCTATTTTCATGGTCATAAGGGATTTATCAAATTAGCTTTGCAGGAAGAAGCCCCGATTATCCCGTTTATTTCTCACGGAGCACATTCTACCTTAATTGTGCTGGCAGATATTTACCCTCAATTACAGCAATTGCATAAGTGGGGGCTACCTTGGTTAGGAGGTTTCGATCCTGGAGTATTTCCGATTTACCTTGGCCTGCCTTGGGGTATTGCCTTTGGTCCTTTACCTAATATTCCTCTGCCGATCTCTCTACACACTCGGGTATGCCCAGCTATCGTTTTTGAGCGATATGGAGAGTCAGCAGCTCGCGATCGCGAATATGTCGAGCAATGCTATCGTCAAGTTTACGAGCAGATGCAACAAGAACTGGATCGATTAGTTCAGGAGAAAGAGGGGAAGGCTTAAAGCCCTGTTGCTTCTAGACCCAAATCATTCTGATTTAAAGCTCAATCTTTAAGATCGAAAGCTTGACTCACTGTCTTGTGGACTCTGGAATCATTCATCATGAAAGTATGCATAACTGGTAGTTGAACTATGCGATCGCGATGAGATAATCGAGTTTCACTAAGGGCAACAATACCATCATTAAGTTCATCTCCAAAGGGACTCCAGAATCCTCTTGGTCCTCCAGTTCCCGCAACAATTGTATAGGCAGATTCAATTCCTGGCAGAGACGCAAAGAAATTTGGGTTAGTTAAGTTTAATCCGCATTTACCTGTCCACCATCTAAAAGGTGGCAATCGCCAAGCATGGGGTGCAAGGCGTGGTGGCTGATTTGGTGTACCTAACATGACAATATGTTTAGGCAACTCAATAGAACTCAACCCCAAAGCTGCTCGGGTCAATAATCCGCCAAGAGAGTGAGCAACAATTCCATATGACCCTTGGCTAGATAATTTGTGAAGAGAAATTCTTAGCCGTTCAACGATGCGATCAAAAGTTTCTGCAACTGCCATGTAACCAAACTGCTCTGTCTTCCATCCTGCTTCTTGCAAGTACCACTCAAGACCAAGTAGTGATAAGGGCGTTCGACTAAGACCATGGATTAGCAATATCTTCATCTTGATAGTGCTTAGATCATCAATAAAGTACTCAACAAAAGATAATCTAAGACTTGATAATTATTGTATCTCACCTCGATAGAACTCAATTATTCTGGTAAACAAATACTTTTATCTCCTCTAATAGAATCTCCCATCCTTTAGTTTCAACCCTAGATTGACTAACAGATTTAACACTTTATCAAATTAGAGGTATTTCCTTAGTTTATAGCGATCACTGCTCTTTTTAGCTAGTTGGCGAGAAGCCCCACATCTCTATTACGACAGCAATGAGTGTGGGATGAATCGCCAGTAATAGACTAGCTATAGGAGAATCTTGATTTTCTATATATTTTCTCAGTGTTGAAATAGTAACTCCACCACATGACGCGAGAAAGTAGCTACTATTCCAAACCACTTTCTTTTTATAGTATGTTTTCTCTAGTTCTGGTAAAAATTCTTGCCTCAGCTTACGACTAGAAATACTTTTAAGGCTATTAACCAGTTTGCTTAATTGTATTTCTGGGTGGTATTGAAAAAGCAAGTGTGCGTGGTCACTCTCTGCGTTGAACTCAACGATTTTGCCGTCAAATTTATCCAACAAAGATTCCCAGATTTCATGAAGCCTATCTATCATTGGCGCAGTCAAAACTTTACGTCTGTATTTGGTTGTTAAAACTAAATGAGCTTTTAAATCAGATACAGAACGCCCTCTTGATACAAAATCTTTCTTCATGAATAGGTGGAGATAAATATGTTAATATCAGTGTATCAAAATAAGCAACTCTAATTTTGCTATACAACTACCAGTACCGACTAAGACCAACTACAGAACAAAAGCTTGTCCTTAATGACTGGCTTCGTATCTGTCGGTACTGGTACAACCGCCAACTGAGAGAAAGGTTTGATTGGTGGTCGAAGAATCGTAGCTACACTGACCGATGCCCATTAATCTGTCATTTGCCACAGTTAAAAGAAAAACCTGAATATTATGGGCAAAAAAAGCAGCTACCAATAATCAAAAAAGATTTGGTTTCTGTTGGCTGGAGTGGTGAATTGTTGGACTTCAATTCTGTTCCCTCACAGACTCTGCAAGAGGTGTGCAAACGGGTGAAACTAGCTTTCAGTCGTTTCGTATCGGGAGACAAAAACGGTAAGCGTTCGGGCAAACCAAGATTCAAAACAAGCGTACGTTTCAGATCGATGGTTATGAGCGGGGTAAAGCTTCATTCTTGCTCTGTTGGTGGTAAATGGCTGCATATTAATTTGCCAAAAATAGGTATGGTCAAGGTGCGACATCATAGACAACTGGTTGATGGTGCAACATTAAAGCAAGCTCAGGTAATCAAGAAAGTCGATGGTTGGTACATCAACCTAAGATTACAAGACGATTCTGTTCCTGATTTCCAGCCCGATATTACTCCTACTTGGGATAACTCATTGGGCATGGACGCTGTTCTTCATGAAAATGACTATTTGGCTACGAGCGAAGGCGTTAAATTACCTAGTCTTAAGTCATTTCGGAAATCTCAAGGCAAACTAGCCAAGATTCAGGCGCGTAAATCTACAAAAAAACGAGGTAGTAAATCTCGTCGTAAGCTGGCGAAGCGCGAAGCCAAGCTACATCAGCAAATAGCGAGAGCTAGAAAAGATCATGCCTACAATACTGCCCAGGCTCTCCTTAATACTGGCAAAAAAGTTTTCTTTCATGAACAACTCAATCTTGCTGGGTTGAGTCGGAGGAATAAAGTTAAAACTGATGAGACGGGTAAGTTTTTACCTAATGGACAGTCAGCTAAATCAGGACTAAATAAGTCTTGGGCTGATGCTGCCTTTGGTCAGTTTTTCAACATACTGAAGTTCAAAGCCGAGAAAGCTGGTGCTTTGGTAATACCTGTTAATCCACAATACACATCTCAATTGCTGCCGTACAAAGATGAATTTGTTTTTACCGATTGCAGCATCAGAGAATATTGGGATGAAGAATATCAACTTTTGGTAGACCGAGACATCTCGGCTGGAATAAATACCAAGAGGGTTGGACTGGATGTGTTTCCAACTTTAAAACGGCGTAAAGGGAATCCAGTAATAGTCGCATCTACTACTAATAGTACCTTGAAGCAAGTTCTCTCTGTCCTTCGGGATTTGGAGAAGCCTACATCTGTACCCGAAGGGTCAGTGTAGGTACATCACTCTAGACCACAAAATCCGTTAGAATCAGCTTTGGGATTCATCAGAAGAGTCGAAGTCGTGAGTACTATTGATAGTTTTTACTATGCTACACAACTATTCCCGTTTTTTGCGACAGAACCACATTTACGATCGCAGACTTTTTCAAAATCTTCCCTTGTTTTTCCCGATCGCTTTTTAAATTTACTTTTTAAATTGAGCTTACCCTGCAAGTTATAACAGCTCAATTATTAAAAAGAAACGAGGAAACTAAAATGTCAATTATCAAAGTATCAGACGATCGCCTTAATTCTTTCTACAATCAAAACCCTGATTTTGATATCCTTCAGTTTAATTTACTTAACGGGCAAACTAACAATTTAAATTGGGAAAACGTAGAGAGAGAAACAAGTTTAGAACTATTAAAAAAATATCAGCGTTTATTACGAATAAATCCCAATCCAGAAATTGCCAAAAAGTTGCTTAACGCACCTTCGCAGTCAGAATCTAGCCTCCAGAGTCGCTCTCTCGCCTCCCTGGAAGGAAATGGATCGGGAGTGAGTCTTGATTCGGCTCATGTGATCGCATCTATGACTGAGGAGCAATTTGTCAAGCTGCTTCCTGAAGATAAAGCTGTCGCCAGACAAATGCACCAAAAGGCGATCGATATTAAAGCCAAAACCCAACTGCTGTGGGCGAATATGAGAGATGCAGTTGCTTCCCCTCTCGATTCCTCCCTTAATTCAGCAACGCCAAATTTAGTTATCAATTTTAAGAGTATTGAAAAATGCCTAAATTAGCATGGTTACTAATAGTGACCCATTTTATCCCCGAAGCGATCGCGGCTATACTAATCGGCACCAATGTAATAGAAACTGGAAATTTTGGTTTAGGATGTTCGTTATTTTTAACATATTCATTTTTACTAAGATTGGCTTGGAATAGCGCGATTTTAAGTCATGGTTTGGGACATAGTATGGCGATCGCCGCAGTAGAGCGGCAATTATCTGTCCTCAATCTGACCAACATTCTCGAACATCGCAGTCTCAAATCAACTCTCAAGTCTTTACTACCTTTTCACCCCTTATTTATCCCTTCTAATAATCCTCAACTTTGGATCGCAGCAGGAAACCCGATGGTCGAGGGGTTCGCTATTAAAGCATTAGGAGGGATATTTTTTAATCTCTTATTGGCAGGTGTGGTTAATTGTTTTTTCCCCGATCTGCTTATTAGTCAAGCTGTTGTCGTTGCTAATGCGATCGTTGCTATGTCTTCCCTTTCCGACATTGAAGCTGCAATTACAGGAGTAGCAGACCGCTTTTATTGCGGTAACTTTGGCTTCATCGCTACACGCCAGAGCGAAGACGATCGCTCCCTATTACCCGCCAGAATGGTGGAAATGGCGCAGCAAATGGGTCAAGAAACCGAAATTCGCGGCGAGCAAGCTGGAGGAGGCTTGGTTGTAGCTCAAAATGGCGCTCGCGTTGTTTTTGTCGGCAAAAAGGTAGTTAACCGCAAACGAGATAATTTGACTAAATCTCTAGAAGCAGCCTTTGCACCGATTCGTCAGAAAGCAATCGCATCTGGAGTCAAGCCTTTAGCCTCACCCACTATCGGAGTGTGGCATTATCGTTACGCTACTAGCGGTACTGCCCCCTCAGAACTGGAAACCCATTGGCATGAATGGATGAGTGCCAGAAATGAAGAAGTGTGGCGGTATACTAACGGCGAATGGCTACGTCAAGGGAAAAATGTCAATCATCGTATTACTCACAATGGGGACTTTGAGACTTGGACGCTGTTCGGCAAGAAGATTGATACGGCTACCTTGGGCTTGTGGTTAGAAAAAGTTTTACATACTCCCAATGCCACCAAAGGCGATTCCCCCAAAATTGCGGGAATGATGGATTTACTGATTACCCAGGGAATGTGGCTGCCCTCATTACGGTTAGCCTATCAACAGACTATTGCCACTTCCATTGAAGCAGCATTTGACGGATTACATCCTACGGCTGAGGCTCGCAACACAGCACCTTCTTTAGAAGACTTAACCGCCTGGACAGAAATCTTTGAGCGCGTTTTCGATTTAGAGCGATCGCAATTACCCGCTCCTCATTCAGAGGCATGGCAAAGTCATGCTAATCCCCTAGAACGCAATCTCTTCCAAGCCACTGCTAAAATTGGTTCAATGGCTCAATGGTCTGAGGAACACAGAATTGCCTTTATTAGAGCGGCAATTAAGGCTTTTTTAGACAACGATTTATATCATGCTACCAAAATCTTTATGTCCAGAGCCAGAGGTAGTTTTGGCTTGGTCACAGTTTCTACCCTAGAGTCAGAAAGATTGATCCTCAGTGCCAAAGGACAGCCAATTACAGTAGGTTTCAACTGGCGGGAGGGATATATGGTTTACGCTTCCGAACCCGCAGCCGTAGATCGGGTTTTGTTGGGGAGTTCCCAGTATTTCCGCCTGGATTTAAACCAATCAGAAGGAGAGATTGCCAAAGTCAGTGCTAAAGATATTCATGTCTACTCGATGAGTCAAAAACGGAGGCTGACGGCAGCAGAATTAAAAGACCGCTGGATTTCGATGAACGACCATCCCTATTTGCCCTATATTCAGTTTCCCGATTCGGGCGATCGCGACCCTATCGATAGCGATATTCAAGCTATTCCCCGCGTGCTTAATGAAATTAAAACCTCATGGCAAAATCCAGCCTATATTAATCGTAAAAGTGCCGATTATTTAGTGTATCTCCTCACCGAAAAAGTGCAACGCTTCGAGCAAAAGCAGCGCATTATGTTTCATGCGGGAGCGATCACTCAGATAAGACGGATGACCACTGTAGACTTACTCATTACGGGAGAGGAAAATAGCCTTTGGTTAGGGGAAAGATTTGCCAGGGATTTTAAAACTATTTTTCCTTTTTTTAATGTGGTTACGATGTCGGCAAATGAAGCTTTGCAACAGCTAAAGCAGGACTTTAGCCAACTCTATTTGAATAAAGAATCTCTAGTATTAGCCATAACCCAATCTGGTCAAACCTTTTCTACCGTAAAAGCGATCGATGCCTTTGACCACTTGTCTAGCCAAGGAACTATCGGCGAACTGTTTATCCTCACGGGAGAATTGAGCAGTTTCATGAATTCCACTCAGGGTAGTGGCGGACTTACAGCAATCTTTACCTCTCCTTTTATTGACGATGCCAACAATCAAAAACATCGCATTTTTGTCAACGGTAGTGGACGCAGAACCGCCGAAACCAGCACTGTATCAGTCGCTGCTGCCAATCACACTCTGACAGAGTTATTGCTGTATCTCGCCAAAAAGATGCGAAACAATTTTCCCAATTCCGCTCCTTTTGGCATGACTTTGACTTCAGAAAGTTTGCAGATTTTGGCAATGATGAAGGAAGATTTTCTCAACCGCAACGTCGTCCAGATTATCGGGACAACTTTTACAGGAGAATCAATCAAATCTCCCATCAGACAAAAATTGATTAGCTGCGGTCGTTATTGGGGAGATCATGTTACCGAAACCCCTTTGGCTTGGGTAATTCATGCCTTATATGTCCTAATTACAGTCGGGGCAGTAATTCCTTTTGGTGATACTATCCCCCTCGTTAAAACATTATTGAAACTAATTTTTGCGATCGCGAACTTGCCCCAGAGTTTATGGGAACTAATAGCCCCAGTGGTAACTGTATTAGATATTGGCATTTATATATTTGGTCCTTGGTTGTGGACTGTACTGCTCCGCTTCGTTCAGGGTAGGCAGCTACTGGCACGGATGGGCAAAAGAACTCTCGTCATTGGAGATGTATCTTGGGTTAACCAGATATTACAAGCCTATGTTAGCAAGCTGTTTTCTCTCAGCTACGGTATCGCCTCAATGGAAGTTCACAGTGCCAATCCTCAAAATCATCTGCTTCACGCTTTTGGACATCGAGTCGTCCGAGGTACTTTGATCTGGTTGGGCGTACCCGATGGCAGACGCAGCCAACAATTGCAGGAAGCCGAAAACGCCGTGTTGATGACAGGAAAACAAGCTAATGGAGTTAGAAACATTAATGTCGGACCAGAAATTATGGCGCTCGGCAATAATCCAGCGATCGCCCGTAAGGGATTTAGTGGTGCGATCGTGTTAGAAAGCAATAATGATGCTCTCTACTTCCGCAATTCTGCCGTAGCCGAACAAAAGGAACAAATCGAAGAGTTAAGAGAATCTTGTTTTGGTGCTGTGGAGCGGTTGTTAGCCAGTTATGTATTTTTCTGGGCATTAGCGAAAAAAGTAGCCTCTTTCCCTCTACTCAAGTATGAATATTGGAAGTCTCAAAGTCGAACCAAAATCATGACTACTGCTTCACCAGTTTCAGGTTTGGATTCCAGCAGATTGACCGAAACCAGCATGCTCTCGGAAAGATCGGGAAAAAGGCGTCGTTCAAAAACGGGGTATTTTGGGTAACAAATGCAGCTAGTCCCTACAGAGCAGTGGAGGTCATTGCAAGCCCTTTAATTTTATTGTGCAATTTTTGGCTGAAACTAAGTAGATTCGTTGCAATTCATGCAACTGGAAGAGTCTCAAAAGATCTTAAACTATTGATTTTTCGTATCTCCACTATTTTGTAGGGACTACCGAGAAATATTAACAGCATAAGTTATTTAACTTGAGTAATCGACCAACTAAGTTCTTGATTGGCAAACATTGGCACTACATCATCATACATATTGGGAACTTTGTCTGGTATACGTTCGAGAGTTACAGATTTTTGAGGTGGGATAATTCTGTAGATACTTTGAGCATTGTCAGAGACAAATGCCTGGAGATTGTGAAGTGCATTATGTTGTTCAAATAGATCCACTAAAGCCTGTAGGGCAATAGGAGCCGTAAATATACCTGCTGCACAACCACAAGCTTCCTTTTTATCAAGTGGATGTGGCGCAGAATCACTTCCAAACATCAGTTTAGGATGAGCATTAATGGCAGCTTTAACTAAAGCTTCCCGATCTTCAGGACGTTTAGCAATCGGCTTACAAAACAGGTGAGGTCTAAGTAAGCCCCCTGCCACATCATCTAAAGTAATTAATAGATGATGCAACGTAACAGTAGCATAAATATTTTCGTATTCATTTAACAAAGACACTGCATCAGCAGTTGTGATATGCTCCATGATAATTTTCAACCGTGGAAATGTTTGGGCAAGATGCTCAAAAATGGGAAGAAACATTTTTTCTCGATCTAAGACAAAGCCATGAGTTTCTCCATGTATCATTAATGGAATTTCTAATTCCTCTAAATATTTAATAGTAGTTTCTGCTTTATTAATTGCTGCTACACCTTCTTCACTATTTGTAGTTACCCCCGCAGGATAAAGTTTTACGCCTAAAATATATGGTTTAAGCTGTTCTAGCTCTTGATAGCTATAGTGCTTAAAAAAAACCGTCATATAAGGCTCAAAGATATCCTTGTCAATGATCGATTTAATTTCTTGAATATATCCTGTTAAACGCTTGAGATTATTTACCGCTGGCACTAAATTCGGCATTACCACTCCCCCTGCAAAAGAATATGAACTCAGGGGAATCACTGTCTGCGCCATCCTTCCTTCACGAAAATGCAGATGCATATCTAAAGGCGAATTAATCACTACCTGCTTTATCTGATCAACCATACATTCCACAACTTGCCAACAAATGAGCTATATAATTAACCCATAAATACAATAGCAAGTGTTCATTGCTCAGGGTAATAAATGCCAGCCAAAGTAGTAACTATTCTCTCGGCTGAAGAAATTCGCCGTACCATCAATCGTATGGCTTCCCAGATTGTTGAAAAATCAGGAAATTTATCTGAGACGATTTTATTAGGGATTCATACCAAAGGTGTCCCACTAGCTCATTTATTGGCTAGACAGATTGAAATATTAGAAGATATTTCAATTGCTGTAGGGGCGATCGATGTTACTTTTTATCGAGATGATCTAGATAAAATTCGTACGCGGATTCCTGCCAAAGCGAAAATCCCTGTAGATTTGACAGGTAAAACTGTTGTGTTGGTAGATGATGTTATTTATAAAGGTCGCACCATCCGTGCTGCGCTCAATGCCATTACTGAATATGGCAGACCTCAAATTATTAGATTAGCAGTCATGGTAGATCGAGGACATCGTGAGCTGCCTATCCAGCCCGATTTTGTAGGCAAGAAATTACCCACAGCCTCAGATGAAAAGGTCAAGGTCTATCTTAATGTTCTTGATGGTCGAGATGCAGTGGAATTAATTAAAGAGTGAACTAACCTTCAGTGAAGGGTGGGAACCCTCAGCCTATTCAGTTAGATTAGCAATCCTACAATCACCATACTTTAAGTTATATTTGTAATACAAACTGGCTTTTATTTGAAAGTTTTTATTATGACTTATAGTCTGAGAATTGCTGACCTCCCTGTTAGCGAACGTCCTCGCGAAAGGTTAATGGTTACGGGGGCAAAGAATCTTTCAGAAGCAGAACTGATTGCAATTTTAATCAGTACAGGGCAGACGAGAGGAAAATTATCAGCTATTGGATTAGCCCAATGCATACTACAAGAATTGAGTAAATATAAGCGATCGCCATTAGATGTCTTGAGGGATATTCACCCCTGTGAATTGATGAAAATTCCAGGAATTGGACCAGCAAAAGCTGCGACCATAATTGCAGCAGTGGAATTAGGCAAACGTACTTTTCAATTTCGCCCCAATGAACGAGTTGTCGTGGATAGTCCTGCTGCTGGTGCTGCGGTCTTAAGTAACGACTTGATGTGGCAAAATCAAGAACATTTTGCAGTGCTTATGTTAGACGTTAAAAATCGTTTAATAGCCACTAAAATTCTTACTATAGGTACAACAACAGAAACCTTAATTCATCCTCGTGAAATTTTTCGGGAAACGGTGCGTCAGGGGGCAACTAAATTGATAATTGCTCATAATCATCCATCTGGTAATTTAGAACCTTCTCCAGAGGATATTTATTTAACTGAGCAATTATTACAGGGTTCGCAATTTTTAGATATTCCTTTATTAGATCATCTGATATTAGGCAATGGCGATCATCAAAGCATCAGACAAGGGACAGATTTATGGGATCGTTTTCCTCAAGAATAGTTATTAATTATTAATCAATAAATCGCTAAATATGAGTACATTTCATATTCATTTCTATTAGTTAGAATATAAATAGTTTTTGCCAAAAATTTTCGACTTAAAAATTAAAATTTATTGAAATTAAACTTATGGTTAGTGTTGCTCAAGCGCGTCCTAGCGATCGCGCTAAATTTATTAGACAAACTTATACTCATTTAGCAGGTGCAGTCGGTGCATTTATCTTAGTTGAGTTTATTTTATTTCAAACCGGAATCGCCGAAATTCTCTTTAACTTCGTTGCTGGTAGTCGCTTTGCTTGGTTTGCCATTCTTGGTGGTTTTTCCTTATTAGGTTGGATGTCCAGAGGATTAGTCGCCAAAGCTGATTCAGTTGAAACTCAGTATGCAGGATTAGGACTGTATGTCGTCGGCGAAGCACTAATTTTTGCACCATTGCTTTATATTGCCACTTATTATGCTGGCGATGCTAATGTAATTCCCACTGCTACTATTCTGACCTTGCTACTATTTGGTGGTTTAACAACTGTGGCATTTACCACCCGCAAAGATTTTTCGTTCTTGGGTAGCATCCTCAGAATCGGCAGTTTTATTGCACTCGGTTTAATTGTCTGTAGTATCTTGTTTGGCTTTTCTTTAGGACTGCTTTTTTCTGTGGTGATGGTAGTTTTTGCCTCCGCAGCAATTCTCTACAGTACATCTAATATTATTCACCGATATGCACCTCACCAATATGTAGCAGCTTCTTTAGAGTTATTTGCTTCCGTTGCGTTGTTATTCTATTACATTGTCAGAATTCTTTTGAGGATGTCTTCTCGAAATTAAAGCTGTATAAATTGCTTAAACTTGGACGGGTATTTGATACTCGTCTTTTTTTGTTTTTGTAATTAGTTAGCTATGACTCGATTAACTGACAAAACTGGGGAAACGTTAAAGAGTACTTATAAAAACTTGCGTTCATAGATGTAACTTTGAAGTTAATTTTCTAATCCGCAAATTCCTGTATTAACCTCAGTTCGGGTTAAGGCAATTTAAGAGTGAAGTCAACTCTAAACCTCTAAGCCAGAGCTATAGCAATACGAACTTTGATTAGGACACTCATTACTCGTTACTCATTACTTACGAGCAATCAAATAAGCTTGTCCTAACGTAACTTTGTACGGCTATATGTCACTCGTAATGACTCCACATCCTGAGAACTCTAACAATTCTTTCTTGTTCTAGTATTTCATATACCAGTCGATGCTGAATATTAATGCGGCAGGAATAAAATCGCGCTAAATTTCCCACTAATTTTTCGTAGGGTGGTTGGTCAGGATTATTCTGTAAAATCTCTAGCAATGCTTGTGCTTGGGGTTTCAATCCACTAGACGCTATCTTTTTGGCATCTTTCTTTGCTTGTTTGGACAATATAACTTGCCACTTCATTACCAATCAAGTTCCTCTAACGGTGTTCCTTCCGATAAAGGCTCTGCTGCTGCTGCTTTAATCGATTCCAACATTCCTGGAATGCTATTAAGATAAATAGTCTCGGCGATCGCTTCCCAATCTTCTCTGGATACCAATACTGCATCGTTACGCTTTCCTTTAATTGTAATCGGTTGATGGCTTTCGGCTATTTCATCAATTAAACGATATAAATTATCTCTCGCTTCCCTAACAGTAAATGGTTTCATTAAGATCAATTCTTTTGCGTACCGTATATCGTACCATTTTAGCAAGGTTAAGCTACTTTAGTAAAAAAAAGCACCAGAATAAAAATCTGATGCTTTCTAAATTAATTAGTAATCAGTAATCAGTAATTACTTAAGGTGCCAGAGCATTACCTCTAATCAAACTGCCAATAGTTTTAGCAGTAATTTTCATTTGAACTAAAGGATTAGCAGGAACTACAGTTTTGTAGAGATAGCTATCAAAAGTCATTTTTTGTACGTCGATGTCGGCGCACATTTCCACAAATGCTTCGCGAGTAGCATCACTACGGTAGAAGACTCGTTGTAAAATATCGAGTACTAGATAAGTTGCACCGTATTCCTTGTTCCAAAGTTTGAGGAAGTCTTTAAGGTCTTTTTCTGTGGGGACTTTTTGTCCATTTTGAGAACGTTCAACAATTAACTCCGCACACATACGACCAGATTTAGCTGCAAAATAGATACCTTCACCAGAGGACTTGGTTACAGTTCCGAGAGCATCACCAACTAGAGCCACTCTGCCACGAATTGGTCGAGGACGGGGGTGTTCGGGGATGGGATGTGCTTCGACTTTGATGATTTCGCCACCTTCTAGTCTCTTAGCAGCACGCTTACGGATACCAGCCTGTAATTTTTTGATATCGGCTTGGTTAACTTTCATAGTTCCCGTACCAACCGCTACGTGATCGTATTTAGGGAACACCCAAGCATAAAAATCCGTGGAAACGTCATCACCGACATACATTTCCGCTAAATCTTCGTAATATGCCATTTTGTCTTCTGGCAAACGGATTCTTTCTTGGAAAGCGATCGCGTAATTGTAATCACCAGCATCGATAGCTTTGGCAATTCTAGAGTTAGCACCATCAGCACCAATCACAAGATCTACCTTCAGGGTTTTCATTTCCCCTTTGACAGCTCCATTAGAATGGTCGGCATAGTGAAGGGTATAAGGATCGCGATCATTATCGGGAATATCAAGCTGATATACAGTACCGTTGATCAAGTTAGCACCTAGCTCAGCAGCACGATTACGTAGAAAGCCATCTAAGACTTCTCGACGACACATACCAATATATTCACCATTTTTAAGTGTCTCGCCAATATTCACCTCTATATTAGATGGCGAAATCATCTTCATTTTTCTGACTTGACGATCAATGATTTTTTGAGGCAGGTCAAATTCATCTACCATGCAAAGGGGAATTGCACCACCACAAGGTTTAGCGTTATCTAGTTTGCGCTCAAATAAATAAGTTTCAATACCTGCTTTGGCTAAAACTTCTGCGGCTGATGAACCTGCTGGTCCAGAACCTACAACAGCTACTCTTAATCCCAAAGTTTTTCTCCTACTGACTATATTAAATACCTTTTTTTGAAGCTGAGGACAAAAGTGACTCATCTAGGAGGTTCACCTTCATGATGCCCACCTGGAAAGGATAGTATCATGTTGCCTTGTCTTATTTTTAAGCGATCGCCTTATTGAGCTAAAGTTGAAATACTGCTTAACAACTCCATTAACAAAAGTTAATTTTCTCGGAGTGTTTACACCATTCTCATAATCCTCATGAGCTTTTTAATCAACATAGAATTAGCGGTAATATAAATCCACCGCTAATTGATTACTCTTTATAATTGCGCTTTTGAAAAGTAAATTAAAGCAAATTTAATGATGGTGATGATGAGAATGGCTATGGGCAGCTTGAGTTTTAGCTAGTTGAGGATTAACCGCTACACCAGATTCCTCTAACAGAGCCTCAATTTGTGGATGTGCCCATTCTGCAACCATGTGCATAAATTCAGGGCGATCATTCACACAGGGCATCCGAATAAAAGTTACTTCAGAATTCTTGTGTTGTAGATGATGAATAATGTGATCGACATCCAGTAAAGTTTCATGATTTTCGGTAGCAAAGCCAATGGGCATCATAATTACCGATGTAGCACCTAAATCAATTAAGTTTTGGGCTGCCAATTTCACATTGGGCTGTGTCCATTCAATCAGAGGAGTATCATGATTTAGCCAACCAACAGAAATTAGGGGATATTTATCAATCAACTCTTCTCTGACCAACTCGTATAAAGCCTGACTTTCATCTATTCCCGAAGTAAATCCTTTGGCTTTATGAGGACAACCATGATTCATTAAGATGATGCCGATTTGAGAGGCTAAATGTCCTTGAGCTAATTCCGCTTCGATTTTTTCTTCTACCATTTGAGCCAGTAATTTAATATAGTCTGGCTTATTAAAGAAAGAAGGAATATAACGGGTACTCTTTAACCAGTGGGAATCTCCTTCTGCTTGTTTAGCTAAAGCTTTATTAACTTGTTCGACAGCAATTCCACTAGTAAAGATAGAATCAACCACTAGCAAGGGATAGATCAGAATTTTGTCAAAACCTTGAGATTTTATCTCCTCTAATACTTGTTCAGGTAGATGGGGAGCGCAAAAGTTAAATGCCTTGAATACTTTAACCTTGTCTCCCCACGTTGCTTGTAACTCCTTCTCAATTCCTGCTCTTTGCTCTTCAAAGATAGAGTTATGGGGAGAAATGAAATTATTATGTTGATGACTCCATTCATGTAGATCAAAAATCGCTAATAATTTGGCGATCGCTGGATAAATCCAGGTGGGTACGGGAGCAAATTTAGCTGTCAAAAGATTTAAAGCTTGTTCATTGTAGTTGGCAAAATCTTCGTAGCTTTCTACTTCACCATAACCCATCAACAACACAGCAACCCGATTGTCTGGGGTATGTTCTGATTCGTGATGATGATGATGTTCATGAGCTGTAGATGGAGATTGATGTGAAATTGTAACCACTTGCCAGTTCCTTAATTAAGTTGAGTTAAGTAAAAAATCGAATTTAGATGAAGATGTCTGTTGCTTTTGAAGAGATAAACGAGAATTTTATGCTCTATCCAAGATTAAGCTAGCACTGACTTCTAAAAGATATCTACCCAAGATCCAAAAGTTCAGATTTAGCAGCAAAAATTAAAATTTATAATCTACAGACATATATCACATCTGTGATCTAGAATTTTGGAATTAATGCTTAAATATTTAAGCCGATTCCCAAAAGTAAACCAACATCAGTATCACTGTCGGCAAAACCAAGGTTGAGTCGAGCTGTACCTGTAATTTGATTAGTGATCAGCACATCTACTCCTCCTGTTACCAAGCCTCCAAGATCAAAATCACTAAACAGATCTTCAATCAAAACTCCACCACCAAGGAAAGGATATAAAACTTCATAAGACTTGATTTTAATAGGAACTCCATAGGTCAACGAAGCTAAAATAACGTTATCATCCCCAAATAAAAATCCACTATGGATGGCTAGATTAGAACTAAATGCATTCTTACCTAAGAGAGCAAAGGCACCATCACCTACGGCGGTAGCATCACCACCTAAACCGATATTACCTCCTAATCCATAATAGCTAATAGGTCTACTGGTTCTGGTTCTGGTTCTGGTTCTGGTTCTTCCTTGTCCAACAATTAATTCTTCTGATTTTTCATCAGTAATCCTGGCATCAGTAACTAATTGTGAACTTTGAGAGTAAGCAGGTCTCTTATAAGAGTTCTTTAGATTTTCTGGGGCAGAAACGTTTGTTTGTTTGCTCGATTTGACCGACTGAGCATGGAGAGATGTTGAACTAAACAATAAAATCGTTATCGAACACAAGAACAAAGAATATTTTTTCATGGTAAACACTTGATATTGTCTTTGACAAACTCTAGATAAATTGTCAACTTAATTTAAATGAGTTTGATGATCATACTAGTTATTGCTCAAATGTCTTAGCATTACCTTAATAAATAACTTGTTATTGTGATTATTCTTTACAGAAAATAAATATGACTATAATATTTTTTAAATTAAAATTACCGTATACTTATTTCAAGTTTTGCTATTAACAGTTAAGAAGAATCAGATTTTTTAAATTATTGAGTACTGTACCCTAAATCTTTTGCTAGAGTTTTATTTAGTTAGGAAAAATTACCTAGTAAATAGCGATGAGGTGAAGATTATGAGAAGCATGATTTGGCATCCAGAAGAAAAAGACTCGAAAGTAAATGAGTATTTGGAACAAGCAAACCACGCTCCCTATCCAGCCATTGCAGGATTTCTAGCAGTAGGGGTATGTGTTTTAACTATTGTATTCTTATTTGCAATGGTTTAGAAAATTACAGTTTTCTAAATTTCAAGTAAACATTATTTATTTTATTTCGGGATTAAACAGTCAAAAAAGTAATATGATCCCGATCTAGGATTCAATTATGATCGAGCTGAGTTAAGTGAAAGGGAACGAAAAAGCTTTTTTTTCGTTCTTATAGCTTAGCTATTTTTAGTTTTGTTGCTCAAAAAACTATTGATTCGAAATCTTAATAAACTAGATAGTAAAAAAGTATTGTAAATTTAATTTCACAATAATTCTTATACTAGTCAATATTTATTAGCTAGAGTAGCCGCACTTTAGTAAGGGCTTGGCTTACTTTGATTATTCAGTTATGGAACCAGAATGGCGATTAAGATCGCAAAACATAGATAGATTACCCAAAAATACTCCTGATTCTAAACTGCAAAAACTTTTAGTTTGCCTTGGACGTAGTTGTCGTAAATATAATTCAGAGCAAGTATTTAATAACTTTAAACGAAATGTACCTCCTAACACCGAGCTAATTTCCATAGGTTGTTTAGGACAATGCGGTAATGGACCAATGGTGTTAGTAGAAGTAAAATCAAAGCCAATATGGTATTCAGAAGTTCATCCGGATGAGGTTGCCACAATAGTTAAGCAACATCTTATTGGTAAATCTCCTGTTAAAAAGATGCTATATCCTAAATTTCACCCTCAAAAATATCAATAACCTAAAATAAAAGATAATTAATTAGGTTCTGGTAATCAGGAGAAAAGTAGTTGTAATTGTTTGAATATAGAGAAGTCAGTCTTACAGTAATGAGCCAAAACTGCTCCCCAAATATTTTGTCTCTCATTAACACTACATCGTGGAGCAAAGTCAGTTTGAAGAGGGGATTGCCAAAAAAAGACTATGAGCTAAGATTGCGAATATAATCGCTTTGTTTTTCTCAGTTAGTTAGTCGTGTCAATTAATTTAAATATTATTTATCATTCATTTCTAGCATCAGATTCAAATAATTACTTTAACAGCAGGTTTGTGATGTGGAGTAAGGGTTATCATCTGCCTAGTAATAGTACCTCTATATTAATTAGCTAAAGAACATCGAAACCATGTAGGCAAAAAATTATATTTCAAGGAAGACGCAGTATGCTTATTTGTCCACAGTGTGGGTTTGAAAACTCCCAAGCCAATAAATTCTGCCAAAGTTGTGGTTTTTCATTAAACGACAAAATCTGTTGTCAATGTACAGCTACTATTCCTGTCGAATCAGAAACTTGTAGCTTTTGTGGGGCTGAAAATAATACTGTACTTTGGGCAATAATTGCACCAAAAAATATAGCTGAAGTTAAGGGTAAAGCAAAATTAGCTCCAACCACAATCAAGAAAAATAATAGCAATATTCAATCAGAGACTGAAGATTTATCTGACTTGTTTGCTGAAATTAAGGATGAAGCCAAAACTTGGTCACAAGTTAATGACAAACATCATAATACGTTGAATCGTTATGTAATTGCTCATCAGCCAAGTTCAGAAAAATTGCTGAATGATCCTCGGCAAACTTTGGATACTACTTTGATTCAGGGCCAAGTAATCGATCAATATCCTTTGCAAGAATCTTATTTGGCAGCCTTACAAAAACAGCAACTAGGATTGTTTACCAAATTAAGTCAAAATTTGAATAATTCCTATTTGTCTATGAGCCAATATTGGAATTTGGTTGGAATACCTATTCACGCTTTGCCCTATCTAATTTTGGAAAAATATACGCCTACAGTTCCTCAAATTTACGATGCTTGGCAACAGCAAGAGCAAGGAGTTGTTATATTGCCTGATCGTTCTCAATGGAAATTACTGACAGAGCTATGGTCAGAGCCAAAATTACCACTGCTCCAAATTATTTGGTTTCTCGATGAAATGGCCAAGCTTTGGGAACCTTTGCAGCTAATTGGCTGTGCCCAGAGTTTACTCGTCAATTCTAATTTACGCATTGATGAAGACCAGTCTTTTTGCTTTCAACAACTGTATATGGATTCTACAGATCAGCCACCTAGCCTGAAAGATTTAGCTAAAACGTGGCAACTTTGTTTTACCGAATCAAATTTGAATAACCTCAATCATCTGAATTTACTACTTGATCGAGTTATATCTGGAGAAATTAACGAAATTGAGCAGTTACGGCTAGAACTTCATAATCTTGGTCTCGGAGAAGACGAGATTGAATCTTTTGATATTCATACAAATTATTCTGAAGTGAACATTTCCCAACCTGAACCTAAACAAACTAAACCTGACAATTCCCTCGAAACATCTGAACCAGATAATTTCTTTGACGAAAATGACGACAATATGATGTATGGCAGTGAATTTGAAGAAGAGGCTACAGCCATGATCCCAATGCAGTTAAAAAGTATCACTGATGCTAGCTGCACGGCTATTGGTTCACAACGAGATCATAATGAAGACTTTTTTGGAGTTCAAACCAGAGTTGAAAAGGTTGAAAATAACATCGAAAATAATCTCAGGATTCGTGGTTTGTATTTAGTTTGTGATGGCATGGGAGGACATGCAGCCGGAGAAGTTGCTAGTGCCATGGCAGTAGATAACTTACAGAAATATTTTCAAACTCATTGGCAAAATGAATTACCAACTAAGAAAACTATTGAACAAGGAGTATTGTTAGCTAATGAAGCTTTATATCAGACTAATCTTGATAACTCCCGCTCTGGTAGCGGTAGAATGGGAACAACTCTAGTAATGGCTTTGCTACAAGATACTAAGTTGGCGATCGCTCATGTAGGAGATAGCCGTATTTATCGTATTTCTCGTAAGCAAGGACTGGAAAAATTAACTCTAGATCATGAGGTTGGTCAAAGAGAAATTAATCGAGGAGTTGAACCAGATATAGCCTATGGTCGCCCCGATTCCTATCAATTAACCCAGGCATTGGGACCTAGAGAAAGCAACTATGTTAGACCTGATATTCAATTTTTGGAAATTACCGAAGATTGCTTATTATTACTTTGTTCTGATGGTCTTTCTGATAATGATTTGTTAGAAAAACATTGGAAAACTTATCTTGAACCTCTAATTAGTTCTAGTAGTGATATTCATGAAGGTACATTTAAATTGGTAGATTTTGCCAATCACTACAATGGGCACGATAACATAAGCGCCATTCTAGTTAGAATCAAGTTGAAACCCGATCTCTAAAGACCATAGTTATTTTATAATTTAATCGATATTTGTCCAAATATGGTCATTTTTACGCTATTAGAACCACAGACAAATCAACCTGTACAACAGTGGGAATTTTCTGACCAATCAGTGATTCGTCTTGGTCGCGCTCAAAATAATGATATTGTTTTACATGGATATTTCCAAGTCTCTCGTCAGCATCTAGAAATTACTTTAATCGATCCTAAAAAGGAGCAGTGGCAGTTAATTAGCAGAGGTACGAATGGCACTCTTATAAATAATGATTTTGTCACTGAAGCTATCTTAAAGCATGACGATTTAATTCGCCTAGCTGAAAATGGTCCTGTATTCAAGTTCGAATTAGAATCTCATTTAGGCAAAAAAACAGTAGAAGTTGAGAAAACAAATATTTTAGAACCTGCTGCTGTTTGCGATCATGCAGATAACCCAGATGATAGTATTTTTTGTCGGCATTGCGGTCAGCCTATTGTCGAAGAAGAGCATTATGTAGGCTCCTATCAAGTTTTGCGAACTTTGGGTCGTGGAGGAATGGGAACTACTTATCTAGCTTGGGATCGCAATCGTACCGCACAAAATGCTCCTTTACTTTTAGTCCTCAAAGAGATGAATACAGATATGGCTCGCATCGCTAAAGCCAGAGAGCTATTTGAAAGAGAAGCGAGGGTTTTGAAATCTTTAGAACACCCAGGTATTCCTAAATACTATGATTTTTTTGTGGAAAACAACCACAAGTACTTAGTTATGGAGCTAATCCATGGTCATAATTTAGAGCAATTTGTTAATCAAAGAGGTCCTACAGACCCAGAAAGGACAATGCGCTGGATGATTCAAATTTGTGACATTTTAGAATATCTGCATAATCTCGATGCACCTTTAGTCCATCGAGATATTAAACCAGCTAATTTAATGTTACGCAATTTAGATAGCCGTTTAATGCTGCTTGATTTTGGAGCGGTGAAAGAACTGGGGACTGCTTTAGAAACCCGTATTGGCGTAGAAGGTTATAGTGCTCCAGAACAATATCGGGGAAAACCTTGTCCTCAATCTGATATTTACGGAGTTGGTACCACAACCATTTTTCTTTTAACCGGTAAAGCTCCTATGCAATATTATCGTTATCAGAGTAATAAATTTGAATTTGACATTAGTAGCATTCCTAATTTGCCCCAAAGTCTTGCCCAAGTTTTAGCTATAGCTTGTCAACCTGAACCAAGAGACCGTTACCAAACAGCAAAAGAACTATCAGATGCTTTATCAGCTTGTCTTTAAACTCTAATTTAAACCTTGAAAGAAAAGAGTATAGATAAGACGCAAGCAATCAAATAAGCAACTACAAAAATATATTAAGCAAATATATAGTACTCACGACTTATTACATCATTAGTTCTCTAGTCTTCGTCCCAATCTTCTACAGATAGTAATTCTTGGATTTGATCTTGGGGAGAAAAGTCGAAATCTAGCAGTTCGTTTTTCCAATATGACCAGTCATTACCCAGCAAAAGAGCAATCTTGCCAATGCGATCGTCAGGTTTGACAATCTTGGAATCTACCAAGGACATTACCTTGCGTTGCAATTTCATCATGGGATGCGCAACTTGCTTTGTCATACGCTCAATCTTACTTGTTATGCTATGTTGGTTGAATAGTTTAGGGTCTGGCTATCTGTTTGGCTGGTAATACTTTTTCTTTAGCCTGAAGTTAGCAGATTAACCTGACATACTTTTTATCCTACTTTACACTATATTGGCAAGTTTTTGCGACAATTAATACGGTAATTACGATAAAAAGTACGGAAATCCGATAATATCTCACAACTAATATGGGTAGAAAAATAATTTTACTAATTTCTAGTTTGGTTATTTCTGGCTTCATCACTCCTACTCTAGCTTTGGATAATTCCGTAGGGGAAAAAGGAGTCAATGCTAGTCGTTTACATAAAGCCCCTTTTAATTTGTTGGGTCGAAAAATTGGTATTGGTCAAGTAGAAGTGGGTCGCCCCGTAAAACTGGGCAAAGATAAAGCAGCAAATACTCTGAAGGCAATTTCTCCAAGAGCAGTTTTTTATCGTAATAACCCAGCTACTGCGGATAAAAATGTGGACGACCATGCCAGTATGGTTGCAGAAGTAATGATTGCTCAGGATAAACGTCTACAAGGAATTGCACCAGAAGCAAAATTATATGCTTCGGCTGTAGGTTCTTTGAACGAGGGAGGACAAGCTCAGGAATGTTTAGCAACTCAACATATTGCTCAACAAAACAGTGGAGATATTCGAGCAATTAATTTTAGCTTTGGAGAATCTTTGGAGCGAGACGAAAGAGACAATGCTCAGTTAGATGGTAAAGCTTTATTGACATCTTGCATTGATTGGTCAGCTCACCAGCATAATGTTTTATATGTGGTTGCAGGAAACCAGGGTAAAGGAGGGATACCTATACCCACGGATAATTTTAATGGAATTACCACAGCGTATACAACCGTTCGAAAAGGTGAATTTAATAAAGTTGACTTTGCTAATTTGAGTGCTTTACCAGTCGGAATTGGTAGTAGCTTTATTAAAAAAGAGATTAATTTGGGGATTCGAAGAGCTATTAGTTTACTTGCCCCTGGAGGACAAATCTCTGTTTACAATCAAAAAGGAAAAATTGAAAAAGTTAGTGGTACTAGTTTTGCTGCTCCACACATTACAGGAGCAGTAGCTTTATTGCAGGAATATGGCGATCGCGCTTTACGCAAGGCATTAAATGATCGCACTATAGGTAGAAATAAAGCTAATAGTCAAATAAGTAAACAATCCCAATCTTCAACTTGGAGTATTGATTCTCGTCGTCATGAAGTGATGAGAGCCGTCTTGCTGAACTCAGCAGATAAAATCGCCGACAGGGGTGATGGTTTATTGCTTAATATGGAACGTACAATTCTGGGCGAAAAAAATAACAATTGGTTTGATTCTGATGCATATCAAAATCCCCGTATTCCTTTAGATATTCAGATGGGAACAGGTCATCTCAATGTTTGGCGAGCATATCAACAGTTTAAAGCGGGACAAGCTATTACCGATAATACCGATAAGTCAAAATCCGTTAGCAGCATGGGCTGGGACTATGGCAAAGTAGCAGCCCATAATTATCAGGAATATTATTTAGAACAACCCCTGGCAGCAGGAAGTCACGCGGCAATAACGTTAACCTGGGATCGCCTAGTAGTACTGAATGATGTAAATCGCAATCAACAATATGATATTGAGGAGACTTTTAGTGATCGCGGTTTGAATAATCTTGATCTTTATCTGTTACCTATTGATGAAGATAGCAATATGAGAAATGTTTGTTCTTCCTCTAGCCCAGAAGATAGTGTAGAACATATTTTCTGTCCCATCCCCACTACAGGACGTTATAAAATTCGTGTTTATTATCGCCACCAGTTTAACAAGCCAATGCAGTCTTATGGTTTAGCCTGGTGGACAAAAGGAAAGGATGAATTATGAGGGATAAATTATAAAAAGTATAAGGAGTTTATAGATTCCTTACTTCCTCATCTTTAAAGTTTCAAGTCTCATCCCTCATCCCTCATCCCTTTAAAGTGGTATAACTTGGAAATCAACAGTAGCAGTGACTTCGGGGTGTAGTTTAACTTCTGCTTGATAGTCCCCTGTAGTGCTGACATCGGGAACCTCAATTCCGCGACGATCTACTTCAATACCTGCTTGTTCTTTGATCACATCAGCTATTTCTTGAGTAGTAACAGTTCCGAAGATAGCGTTTTCTTCTCCTACCTGTTTGCGGATCGTTAATTTACCAATAGTTTTGAAGGCAACTTTTTTGTTTTCTGCAGCTTGCCTTTCCGCGAGTTTTTGTTGTCTTTCTTTTTCTCTTCTTAATTCGACTTGTTTAATAATGCCTTTAGTAGCTAAACTAGCCAAACCTTGAGGAATTAAATAGTTACGGGCATAACCTGGAGCAACATCAACTAAATCACCATTATTGCCCAACTTGCTAACACTTTGATTTAATACTACTGATACACGCTTGACCATTTTTTTGTTAAATTCTCCTATATGGTTACATTATTGATGTGGCGGCTTGTGTCTGCACCTCAGAACTTCTTATTATATCAGCCTGATTAGCAGATTAGTAGTGGGATTTAATTTAAACAATTAACTAGTCAAAACTTCAGGTTTTTCGTTAGAGTTTTTGTAAATGACATTACATTAAGCTAAATGCCACAAGTCAAAATATACGGCTTACGGGAGAATCTAGAACCGAAGCGATTTGCTTTATCTTATGCGATTCATGCTGCACTAGTTGAAGCAATTGGAACCGCCGAAGAAAAAAGATTTCAAAGATTTATCATTTTAGAACCAGAACATTTCATTTTTCCGAACGATCGCAGCAATAACTATACAATTATCGAAATAATGATGTTTGAAGGACGTTCTGTTGAAGCCAAAAAAAATCTAATTCGCCTTTTGTATCGGAAAATAGCCGCAACTACTGATATTACCGATCAAGATTTAGAAATTACTATTTTTGAGACTCCAAAATCTAACTGGGGTCTCCAGGGCATAACAGGAGATGAATTGAAGCTTAACTATCAAGTTGATGTTTAAACCTCAATGCTAAAACTGATCTTTCATTCCTCGGATTCGACCAAATACTCGGGCAGGTTCTTTCATTTTGGCAGTAGCTTGGATAGCTGGACTATCCCAACGCAAGAAAGGATTGGTCTGCTTTTCAATTCCTAACAAAGAAGGTACCGTAGCTATACCTCGACTCCGAGCTATTTGAACTTCTTGATATCTATGTTGCAAATCTACATTCTGATAATCTACGGTAATGGCAAATTTTAAATTATTCAGAGTATATTCGTGGGCACACCACACGCGGGTGTTATCAGGAAGATTTCGTAGTTTAGTTATCGAGCTTACCATTTGAGCGGGAGTACCTTCAAATAATCTGCCACATCCTCCAGCAAAAATTGTATCACCACAAAATAATTCTCCTGCTTCTCCTGATATTGTCGGAGAAAAATAGTAAGCAATATGGGCGCGGGTATGTCCTGGAATAAAAAATACTTGACCTACTCGGTCAGCAAACTCAACCTGATCTCCTTCGTTTAAAAAGACTTGTTGATGAGGAATTCTGCCTCGATCTTCTGCACCACCATAAACACAAACTTCAGAAAAATGCTGGACTAATTTTTGATTGCCCCCAACATGATCAAAATGATGGTGAGTATTAAAAATAGCAACTAATTTGGCGTCAATTTCTGCTAAATAATCTAAAACTGGTTCAGCTACCGCAGGATCAACTACCGCAGCTACTTTTTGTTGAGGATCAGACAAAACAAATACATAGTTGTCTGACAGGACAGGTATACGCTTGATTTCCATAATTGGCTAAATCCTGAGGATTATACTCTCGACGTTTTAAATTACTGTATTCCATCATATTAAAGAAGATATCGCTATTTCACCCTGATATAGACCAAAGCACATACTCATATTCCAAAGACAGCAAAACAATTAATTTATTGATTTAATGATTAGTTTCTTAGAGAAAGTATCTACTCAATTTTAATCAAGGTTAATTCGCTTTTTTGATGATTCATAGGCAAAAAATATGTTTAAGACATCTACTAATAAGTTTTTATTTAACCTTGCTTTAGAAAATCCACTATATATATTTACCTCTTTAATTCTTAGCCTAAGTAGTGCGATCTTAAATGTATTCAGTACTACTTTGTTGATCCCTATTTTGGCTATTTGTTTAGGGAATAGCCAAAAATTAATAATATATAGTCAATCAGCTCTTATTCAATATTTTTTGGTGTTTTTTGAGCGCTTCAATGAACCACATCAACTAGTAAAAATAATAGCTATATTAATAACAGCAATTATTTTTAAAAACCTAATTAACTATATTAATGTTGTCCTTGGATTCAAACATATTAAGTATTTAATTGATCGTCTGAAATCACAAGGAATACTTTTACTCTGTAAGGTCAATGTTAATTATTATCTTGACAATAAGTTAGAAGAAATTTTATTTAAGCTTAATCGAGAAATAGATAGAACTATTTTGGCAATTAAAAGCATCCAAAATATATTTATTATTGCAATTACAATTTTTGCACTAAGTTTATTATTAGTGTCGATATCATGGCAGCTAACTTTAGTTGTTTTCGCTTTAAAAACAGTCACAACTTATATTATTTATTTTCTCGATAATCTTTTAAAAAAGACAAATATATTATTGGTTAAGCAAACTAAAAAATCTTCCCAAAAATTAATTGAATTATTATCAGGTATTCGTCTAATTAAAACTATTGGTAATGAAAAAGAAGAATATAAATCAATAAAATATCTGATTGACTCAAAAGAGCGAACAAAGTTAAATAGTCAAGTAATTACAGCAATTACTATGCCAATCAATGAGATTTCTGGGATGATCATCATCTTAGCATTGATTATTACTAGCGCTTACTTATATGAGCAACCAGTTCAAGAATTTGCTCCTACTCTTTTAATTTATTTGGCTGTCTTATTTCGTTTGTTACCTTTTATCAGTCAATTCAATAATGCACGTAGCCAAATTTATAATAATATTTATAGTGTAGAAGTTATTGCTGACTTTCTTGATGAAGCTAATAAGCCAATTTTTAAATCGGGCAATATTATTTTTAACAAATTACAATCAGACATTAAATTTAAAACAGTAACTTTTGCCTATCCTCATGATGCCAAAGTAGTTTTAGATAAAATCAATCTCTGCATACCTCAAGGTAAAATAACAGCTTTGATTGGGAATAGTGGCGCAGGTAAATCGACAATTATAGATATAATATTGAGATTTTATGACCCCATTGATGGTCAGATTTTAATTGATAACCAAGATTTAAAAGAATACGATCTTAAAAGCTGGCGCAAGGCAATTAGTGTTCTCGGTCAAGATGATTTTTTATTTAATAAGTCCGTTGCTTATAACGTTACTTATGGTTTGCAAAATGTTAGTGAATTAGATCTTATTACTGCTACAAAAAAAGCAAATGCCTATGAATTTATTAGTCAATTACCTCAAGGATTAGCCACAGAGATTGGCGATCGCGGCATAAGACTATCTCCAGGACAAAAAATCAGAATTGCGATCGCCAGAGCTTTTTTACGCGATCCCGACATTCTAATTTTGGATGAAGTAACTAATAGTTTAAATATGCCTGAAGCAAAGCTGGTCCAGGAAGCTATTCAGGAACTCTGTCATAATCGGACTACTCTAATTGTTACTAACCAACTCTCGACCATTAAAAATGTCTACCAAATTGTAATGTTATACCAAGGTAAAGTAATTGAGGTTGGCACTCATGAGGAACTTCTACAAAACGCTAATTTTTATAGTCGCTGGTATTCAATGCAGCTTAAAAATAGTCAGCAGTCTCGTCAACAAAAATTAGTCCAAAAAATTGCTAAAAAGCTAACAAATCAGAATAATAGTAGTCTTTCCGCTGAAATTCGCCAAAATATTAATTCTCTCTTGCACCATTTACACTTAGTTAATGAAGGTTTATTTCGAAATGACCAGGAAGAAGAGCAAATTTTGGATGAGACTTATCAATCTGCCAAAAATATGTTGGCTAATCTTAGGGAATATGAGCGTAAAATTTCGCAAGGATTTGATAATAATTAGGTCTACTTTTGCAAAGTGAGACAACTAACTGACAACACTTAGAGGAACACCATTACTCGTAGCTATAGTTAAACCTCTCCGTCTTGGTTTAACTGGTTGATTATTAGCTAATTTGAGAGAATAATTGGTTAATACTGTCGCTAATACTAATTTAATTTCTAGCAAAGCTAAAGCATAACCCAAACAACGTCGATTACCACCACCAAAGGGAATAAACTCTGATGCTGAAAATTGTCGCTCCAAAAACCTTTCAGGCTTAAACTTTTTTGGTTCAGGATAAAGATCTTCTCGATGATGAAGCGAATAAATACTAGGAACTAAAGTCGTTTCGGGAGGGAAATATTGACCGTTAATCTTAACTTCCTGTTTAGCGATTCGAGGAAAGACAATTGGTACTATAGGATAAATTCTGAGGGATTCACTAGCAACGGCGGTTAAATAAGGTAGATTAGCGATCGCCATGGGATCATCATTATTCTCTAAACTATCTAATTCTTTTAGTAATTTAGCTTTAACTTCTGGTAGTTTATGTATCCAATACAATGCCCAAGCCAAAACACTAGCAGAAGTTTCGTGACCTGCCACCAGCATACTCATCAATTCGTCTTTTAATTCTGGGTCTGTCATGGGCTGTCCGTCTTCATCTCGCGCCAATAGCATTAAACTCAGCACATCATTACCAGTTGCGGCAGATTGGTTACGTCGATGCTCAATTTCAGCCTGCAATAAATCATAAATTTCTTGTCTTTGACGAACTACTTTACCCCAAGGACTCCAGCTTCCAAGATCTTGCTGTAACCAAGTAAAAAAGAAAAAAGAAGAGCGCAGGGGAGAACCAGTCATATCTAGCAAACTAGATAATAGAGGTTTGATCTGTTGGTATCGTTCTCCTTCTCTTAAACCAAAAACAGCCTGAAGAATTACTTCTAGGGAAATATCTTGCATTGCCTTACTGGCGAGAAAAGGTTGCTGTGGCTGCCATCGATCACCTACTTCCCGAGTAATTTGACAAATAATGTCACCATAGGATTTAACCTTTTCGCCATGAAAAGGAGGCATTAAAAGCTTGCGTTCTCGTTTATGGCGATCGCCATCTAATAATATTACAGAATTACTACCCAACAAATATCGTAAAATTTCATTGCTTCTACCAGCATCAAATTGTTTGGCATCGGTGGCAAAAATTTCTTTAATAGCTTGAGGATTACTTAAAAATACTAGTGGAGAAAATCCTACTAGCTTAACGGTAAAAATATCTCCATAGCTTTTGGCGCAATCATCCAAAAAATCATAGGGACGGGTAATCCAGTTGATTGTCTGTCTCAAAGTAGACAGGGGAATCGTATTGGGTAGTTCCATGGTTGATCTGCCTTCCGTTTTATCTAAGTTAATACTTCCGGCTTTCATTGTAGATAATTGGTGAAACTTACTACTTATACTGAATAAAAAATTGAATGCGACACATCTTTTAAGGGCGAATAACCATTCGCCCCTACCCAAAATTATTTGTTGCAAACTTTAATTGAATTGGTATTACATTCTGCCAACTTTTGCAAAGCATCTTCCGTCACTCTACAAATACGCCAGTCAGGTAAAACTTTTGCTCCCATATCTTGATAAAAAGCGATCGCGCTTTCATTCCAATCTAAAACACTCCACTCTAATCTTCCTGCATCGCGCTCAATAGCTAATTTTCCCAGATAAGCCAACATTGCCTTGCCAATTCCTCGACGACGATATTCGGGCAAGACAAATAAATCCTCAAGATAAATCCCTGGTTTAGTTAAAAAAGTCGAATAATTGGGGAAAAACAAAGCAAATCCGATAATTTTTCCATCCCACTCAGTAACAATGGCTTCTGCGTAAACTCGACTACCAAATAAATGTTCTTGTAAATCTTCAACTGTACCTGTCACCTGATGGCTCAATTTCTCATACTCTGCCAATGCTTCGATCAATTTAAAAATATGGGGTACATCATCGGCGATCGCCTGGCGGATTTGCAATTCTGAATTCATTTATTTAGCAAAAGGTAAATAGAAAATTATGGAACTAAAACAATATCATGTGCCCCTCGAACCACATCAATTTTAGATCCCGTTCTTTCTAGTCGAGGTTTATCTCCCGATACTACGTTCCAGAATTCTACTGTACCTGTTTTTGGGCTTGGTTCACGGTAATTAAAAATAACTACCGCTAAAGATTTGCCCTCGGCATCAAAAGTAACTTGTTCGGGTAACAATCCCTCAAAACCATATTCATCAATATTAGTTAATTTGCCTGATTGTGAATCAAATTTCACTAACGATAGTGAACTATAGGATTTGCCACGCCAAGCAGGAATATAGTTAGGTAAATAAGTGCGGCGCATATTGACCGTTGCAATTAACGAGTCATCTGGACTAAGAGCGAAACCTTCTGGACTTAGTCCTATCTCTACCCTAGAGGCAATTGCTGGTGATTTTCCCGATTCTGGTTCAAATCTAATGGAGATGGTTTCTCCTGTAGGATTCATTAAAAAATTTAATAGTGGCTGAGATCTGGTACTCCACTTGAGATCGCATACTAATAAAAAACGACCATCAGAAGTGAATTTAGGATGACTAAGATGATTGCCTACTTCTAAAGGCTGACCAAAAGGCTTTACTTGGATCTCATCATTAGGTATTTCCGTGACATTATAAAACCCAATCCTACTGTTTTGATCTTGAGTCATTGCCAGATATTTTCCTGAAGGATGCCAAATTGCAGTTTGATTATCCATGCGGGTTCCATTACTTAACATCGGAAAATAAAAACGCTTTCCTAATTTACCGTCAGGTTGCAGTCTGACAATTAATAATTCTTTTCCTTGATCTTGTAAATTTACTGCCAGCAATTTCCCATCAGGACTAATACTTATATGTTCGGGATTGCTTCCCACTGCTACAGATTCGATAATTTTAGGTTGAGCAGGATTAGCCAGATCGACGACAGTTAGATATTTACCTTCAGGCATATCATCAATAGTCTCCAGTTCTTGAACACCATCTTCAGGACGCGATCGCACTTCCACAATATAAGCTTTTTGACCATCGGGGGAAGTAGCAATAATTTGTGGCCAAGACATGACAGAATTGGATACCTCAATCGCAGAAATTTGAGGATTATTCGAGTCAAGAGGTAAATCTAATACGGTCAGAGTATCTTCAATTCCAGCAACCCGATCTAGCTTGGCATCTGCATAGGCCGTTGCCACCATATCTGCGTCAGAGGCAATAAGTAATTTATCTCCAGTAAATGTTACGGGTAGTGGCGATTGAGGAGTTTTGGCGATCGCTACTGGCTCAATTAATTGTAATAGTCCATAAATTGCGATCGCCAAGATCAAACCAATTGCAGCCAATAAAACTGTTTTAAGCTTCTTGATTTTAATTAGCTTCATTTTATTCTGTTGATCTCAACAGTTCATTTTGTTAAATACTTCCTAAGTTGAGAGTAGAACAAATAAAACCCGATTGTCCAAGTCATTTTTGATGCTAAATTAATAACTAAAAGCTATTAATGGAATTGCGTCAGCTACGATATTTTGTTGCTGTTGCCCAAGAATTACACTTTGGCAAAGCAGCAGAACGTTTACAAATTACTCAACCCGCACTCAGCAAACAAATTAGAGTCTTAGAAACAGAACTAGAAATCCAATTATTTATTCGCACGAAACGCACCGTCAACCTAACTAAAGCAGGTGAAGTTTTTTTCGCACAAGCACAACAACTTTTACAGCAAGCAGAAGAAGCAATTCAACTGGCAAAGCGCACAGCTTCGGGAGAAGTAGGACGATTAAATATCGGATTTACAGCTACAGCCACCTATACGGTATTACCAGAGTTAATTCGGAAATTTCGATCGCGCTATCCTCAAGTAGAAGTAGAAATGTTAGAACTCTGCACAGAAGCACAAGTTGCTACACTAAATAGAGGAGAAATAGACTTAGGATTTTTGCATCCGCCGATTGATTCTCGTGGTCTGGAAATTTATCCAATTCTGTCAGAAGACTTTATCTTGGTGTTACCACCACAACACCATTTAATCGACAAACAGTCATTATCGTTCAAAGATTTAGCAGGGGAGTCTTTTCTGATACATCCTAGACAAGAAGGACCATTTCTTTACGATAGATTTCTCAAATTGTGTCGCCAAGCTGGATTTCAACCTCAGATTGTCAAAGAAGTAACCAGTCATCAAACTCGAATCTGTTTGGTGGCAGCAGGTATGGGAATTACTTTTATTCCTGCTGGCTTACAAACATTGGTTAGTCAAGATTTGATTTATAAACCGATAGAGAATTCACCAATTAAACTGGAGTTCGCAGCAGCTTGGCGTTCTCTGGTTACCATGCCAGTATTACAAGAGTTTTTAATCCTAGTGCAAAGTATGTAAATGGTTAAAGCATTCTCCAAATTACTACAAATACTTTTGCACTACTGACCAACCCGTCCAAGATACATAAGCCAGCCCAACGAACAAAATAGCGTTGACAGAAATGTGAAGCGATCGCGCCCAAGTATTATGAACATCAATTTGGTTAGCACTCCAAGCAGACAGACAAATTAACCAAACTACAAACAAACCTGCCCACAAATGTGACGAATGTCCTAGGTTGCCGTAGTAACCGACTGTGCCAACAATACCGATCGCCAATAACAAAAAAACCAAAAAAACAATTATTATCCCGCTGATATAGTGGGCATTTCTCAACCAGGGTGGGCGACCAATTCTTGTAACACGACCATAAAACATCCAGCTACCGAAAAAGAGCAGAAGCAAATAAAAAGCGATCGTACCTCCCATTGCCCAAGCAGCAATTTTCCAAAGCCACAGAAAAGACGGTAAATCCAAATTTACTACCTAGAATATTGATTCTTGTCGATAACATTTTCGACTATATTTTTTAGTATAAACAAAGGGAGTCGCTAATATTACAACTCCCTCAAATTATTCTTGATGTAAAGTAAATTTTTTATCTTAATTTTGTTTTTTAACCACAATTTTAAATGTCAAAAAATTCTGAACATATTTCATCAGATTACTCTTTGCCATAGTCAAATTCTTTAAACACTTGTTATGGCTTCTTTTCTGATTTTGACTTGATCCCTTTCTATTTTTTGCAGAGCAAGCCTTTGACAGGGAATAGTGTCAGATAATATGGCACTTGCCATCATTCCTGAATGTATCTCCAGAATACCATTAGGATTGGCTTCAAATACTAGTCTTTGTCCTGGAAAAACTACCCGCTCAAAATACCAGTTTGAAATATTAGTAATACGAGCTACTTGGATTTGACTAGTAGCGTTAACGTAGCAACAAAGAATGCTACCATTTTCATCATTAGGTAAAGAATCTAGAATTTGTGCCATGACTAAAGTGAAGAGTTAAAAAGTATTTTTTTATTGCCCTATATAAACTAACATTTCTTGATCCCTACTGGCTGTAAAAGAAGCTACCAATAGACATTTATCTCATCCTCTATTCAAACAATTTCAGAACAAGTATTTCTTAAGAAAGTTTTTATATTTATTTTAGATTGTCGCCTAATGTGACTTCTATTTAAATTTCCAGCTTAAAATCCTTTTCCTAGTATCAATATTTACGGAAATGTGCCGATTTAGAACACAAGCTCGATATTTACTCCAGCACTACCATTTTTTATATGGTTGATTGTCAGGAACAATCTCGCTAAAGTTAAGTTATATGAATAAATTATGATCATCAACAGCAAAAAATATATCCCAGACTAAAACAATCTCATAAAACTCTTAAAAGTTAACAGTATCAAAGCTATGACTCAGAGAATTCTCTATGTCCGTCTCCCCTGTAACCCGATTTTTCCCATTGGAGTAGTCTATCTTGCCGATCATGTTCATAAGCTTTTTCCTCAGATCAAGCAGAGAATATTCGATTTAGGGACGGTTCCTCCACTAGACTTTAATCGTGCTTTAGACCATTGTATTGATGAGTTTCAACCTTCCCTACTAGTTTTTTCGTGGCGCGATATTCAAATTTATGCTCCAGTGGGAGGTCGGGGTGGTAATCCTTTACAAAATGCTTTTGAATTTTACTACGCTAAAAATCCTCTGATTAAACTCAAAGGAGGTCTAGGCGGTTTAAAAGTAGCTACTGCTTATTACGGAGAGCTATGGCGTAACACTGGCTTAATTAAGCGAGGACTAACACGAGCCAAGAAATATTGCCCAAACGCTAGTACTATCGTTGGTGGCGGTGCAGTCAGCGTGTTTTATGAACAACTTCAGCAGCAGTTACCTCAAGGCACAATTGTTTCAGTAGGTGAGGGAGAACAACTACTTGAGAAAATTCTGAGAAATCAAGAGTTTCGTGATGAACGCTGTTATGTCGTAGGTGAAAATCAACCTAGGGAAAGACTAATTCACGAGTGGCCTACTCCTATCGAGAAGAGTGCCTGTGATTATCAATATATATCGACTATTTGGTCGGAATTTGCTTATTATCTCCAAGAAAACGACTTTTATATTGGCGTACAGACCAAAAGGGGCTGTCCCCATAACTGTTGCTATTGTGTTTATACCGTAGTTGAAGGTAAGCAAGTCCGCATTAACCCTGCTGATGAAGTAGTCAAAGAAATGCGCCAGCTTTATGAGAGAGGAATTCGCAATTTTTGGTTTACTGATGCTCAGTTCATTCCTGCTAAAAAATATATTCCGGATGCCATTGAGTTATTACAAAAGATTGTTGATTCCGGCATGAAAGACATTCATTGGGCAGCTTATATTAGAGCGGATAATGTTACCCCGGAACTAGCCAAGTTAATGGTTCAAACAGGGATGAACTATTTTGAAATTGGTATTACTAGTGGTTCTCAAGAGTTAGTACGCAAAATGCGTATGGGCTACAATCTGCGTGTTGTCTTACAAAATTGTCGAGATCTTAAAGCGGCAGGGTTTAACGATCTTGTTTCTGTCAACTATTCTTTTAACGTGATCGACGAAACTTACGAAACAATTAGACAAACAATTGCTTATCACCGGGAGTTAGAAGCAATCTTTGGTGTAGATAAAGTAGAACCAGCAATTTTCTTTATTGGCTTACAACCTCATACTCATCTAGAAGAATATGCTTTTGAGAACAATATCCTCAAACCAGGATATAATCCCATGAGTTTAATGCCTTGGACAGCCAAAAAGTTGCTCTGGAACCCCGAGCCGTTGGGTTCTTTTTTTGGTGAAGTATGTTTGCAAGCTTGGAAACAAAATCCTAACGATTTTGGTCGAGAAGTGATGCGGATTTTAGAGAATAAGTTAGGTAAAGCACCCCTAGAAGAAGCGTTATCTGCCCCTGTAAAATCAGATAAACAGAAATTGACTGTTACTGTTTAAAAAACCAATTATATTATCCAGGGATGTGTTACATAAAGTGCCATCTCAATCTTAAAACAACTAATTTATTTATTATGCTGGAAGGTTCGATCTTAAGAAGACTCAATGAAGCCCATTGCCATGACAAACAACCCCTTAATTTGGGAGTTTACTACAAAAACACTCTAGTCGCGCTTTGTCATGCTTTGGAAGACTTTATTTTAGATTCCGATAGTGCGCCCTTAATGGTGACAGCTTTTCAGCGTGGTAAATGGTATCTGGAAGAAGCCGATCGCTATAATGATTTAGCTGATAAATCTGAATATGTGGCTATCTTGGCAACCCCAGATGCAGGATTTGAGATACATCCCACCAGCAAAAAAGAAAACGTAGCCTTAGTTCACCTTCAGCAAGATGATCCTGTCGCTGAAGAGTGGCATTTAATGATTCTTTCTCCAACTTACACAGCAATGGTGCTTTGTCAGGAGTTGTCTGAAGCAGATTATGGCTCAAACAAACCACAAGAAGATCTAGAACGTAAATTCTATGGTTTTTGGACATTTGAACCAGAACTTGTGCGCGAGACAGTAGAATTGACAATCGATCATATCAAAGACTATCAGCCAGAATTAGCTAAGTTAATGTCCAACAAAGTAGCTAGAATGACTGCTGAATCTGGTACAAGACAGAGAGATGATTTAGATGCGGTAGTTTCTCAGGTAGTTAAATATCTCCAAAATTGCCAAAAAATACTACATCAACCAGGAATGGCTGACAGTGTTAGCGGTTTTAAAGATTTAGATGAAAATATTGTCTCCAACGAAATGCAAGCTTTCCTACGGATGGCTCAATTATTGGATATTACTGATGTCAGTAATCCCATGGCAGCTTCAGAAGTGGCAGCGATGGCTGAAGCAATGGCTCAGTTGCTAGATCTTCCTGCATGGCAAGCTAAACGACTCTATTTATCTGGATTATTACATCGTGTGGGTTTACCAGGAGTAACCAAAAACCGTCCTCGGCAATCACAAGTGCAGCAAGAAGTGTTAAAACATGATAATTCTGCCTCTAAGGCTTCAGTTTTGAGGGTAATGCCGCAATTAGAAGCAATATCTCGAATTTTGACTCATCAACGGGAAGCTTGGGATGGTTCGGGAATTCCTGAGGGGTTAGCTTATGATGCAATTCCTTTAGAGTCTCGGATAATTTGTCTTCTGGCAGATTTTCAGCAAAAAGTGAAGGCTTACAAACAATATTCCACAGATAAAAATCCCGTTACTCAAGCTTTAGAAGATTGTCAGACTTTAGCGAACAAACGTTACGATCCCAAACTGCTAGATGCTTTGTCTCTCTTAGTTATGGGAATGCAGCAGGGGATGACCCTAGAAGCCTATCAACCTAAAATTGCGACAGGAATGTGGTTGGTAAATTCTAGCGATATCAACGAAAATCAAACCACATCTTCCTAAGTCATCACATATTGAGCAAACCCTAATTGCTAACCAGCTATTAGCTCAGAATCAACACCATAAAATCTATCTTAATTTAAATTTAATAACATTCTAATGACCGTAGAAACAATTCGCGCCGGACAAGAAAAGCATTTTCCAGGGGTGGATCTAGAAGACGAAGATCTCGCTAACTGCCAACTAGAAAGAATCAATTTAGCAGGGGCAAATTTAGTTGGAGCAGATTTTTCTTGTTCTAACCTGAAAGGAGCGAGATTGGATGGTGCCAACCTCTTGGGGGCAAATTTAAAATTGGCGGATCTTCGAGCAAATCTATTGGGAGCGAACCTAATGCAAGCAGATTTAAGTAATGCTGACTTGCGTGGTAGTAATTTGAGAGGTGCCAATTTAATGGGAGCCAAAGTATCTCAAGCTTCTCTATCTGGAGCATTTCTTAGTGGGGCAAATTTAACTGGAGTTAATCTCAAAGGTGTTGATTTAAGAGGTACTGACTTGCGCGGGGTTAATCTCAACAGTGCTAACCTCAAAGGAGCTAATCTATCTCAGGCTGATTTACAGGGGGCTAACCTTAGTGACACCAATCTCGAAGAAGCAGATTTACGGGGAGCAGATTTACGGGGAGCAAATTTATCAGGGGCAAACTTACTCTGTGCTGAATTGGATGGCAGCAATGTAGATGGAGCCAACTTAGAGCGAGCTTGTATTTTAGGTACAGCGATCGCGAGTTTGCAGTAAGTTTAGTTGGAAAATGATGGGTTGGGGCAAGCAGGGTAAGCAGAGAAGACACAGAAAGCAGGGCGAGATCCTTATCAATTTTATCCCTCAAATCAATGTTGACTGACCACTAGAAAGATTTTAACTTTGTTCTTATCCGGAATTAGCTTGTTTTAACCAGTTAAATAAAAGCTAACGGTATTGTCACTGTTGAGTGGGTATCTTGATAGGATGTTATGTCCGTCGGTTATGAACAACGATTACAATAGCGACTACGTTACTTGGCTTGAGATTCAATCTGAACTGTTAAGAAAAGGAGATTACGATAATGTTGATCTTGATCATCTGATTAAACATTTAGAGTATTTAGCTAGAGAAGAAAAAGAAAAGTTACGATATCTTGCTTATAAAATCATAGTCAATTTGCTCTTAATTGATTATTGGAAAATACAAAAACAATCTATTCCCTATTGGTTAGGCGAGGTTGATGACTATCAGTTTCAATTAAATGAGAAATTAACCGTTAACCATAAAATTCTGTTGAATATTGTTGTCGACGAAATATATTTAATGTCGAAGAGAACTGCTAGTAGAATAAGTGGCATGGAGCAAGAGCATTTTCCCCAGATCTGCCCTTACACCTTGGATGATATTTTGCACAAATGACAATATTCTTTGCCCAAATTTATCGATCAAGATTAAACCGCGAAGCGGTTAGCTCTTAGCTCTTAGCCGTTAGCTATTAGCTTGGTTGAAACTCTTTCTGTGCAAAGGCATTCTTTTTGCCGCATGCAAGATTCTATGTCTAATTTGTATCAAAAGCCGTCGTGGAACAACGGGGCTTCAGACCCAATTATTTCGGAGAAGAGAAAAAAGGGAACTGAAATACCTGTTCCCTCAATTAAAGTCGTCAAAAGGAATTACCAAGCTGATTAGTAATATAATACTAATTGATGAATTAGTCAACTTGCAAATAAATTGAAATATCTTGGTCTAGAAATATTTGAAGGCATCATTCAAAGTATATTTGCCAGAAATAATGTTTTATATTACTCTAAAAAAAAGACCGATAGGTCTTAAAATTAATGTCCAAAGCACATCAGACTAAAGCACGCATAATTCATCAGGCAGCCGAGCTATTTAACCTCAAAGGTTATACAGGTTCATCGATCGCCGATATTATGCAGGCAACAGGTTTAAAAAAAGGAGGAATATATAACCATTTTAAGAGTAAAGATGAGCTGGCTTTAGAAGCATTTGATTATGCTGCTAGTCTTCTTAGTCAAAGGATTTGGAGTGTGGTGAGAACAAAACGCCATGCAATTGAACGTTTACAAGCACTAGTATCCAGTTACCTGATTTATATCGATGCTCCGCCAATTATAGGAGGCTGTCCGATTATGAATACAGCGATTGAAACCGATGATACAGATTCGCCTTTACGCGATCGCGCTCTAGAAGCAATGAATTCTAGTCGCAGCCTAATTGTTCGGATCATACAAAAAGGAATCAAGAAAGGAGAAATACGGTCGACTGTTGAACCTGATAACGTTGCCACAATTATTTTTTCGACATTAGAAGGGGCAATTATGATGAGCAAACTCGAACGAAATCCTATTCATCTAAAGAGAGCAGTAGCTCATTTGCAAAATTATATTAAAGACAATCTTTAATGAGTAAGAAGTAAAAAGTAATTACACTTTGACCAAACAATTTTTTTTACCTTAAAAAAGACCAATCGGTCTGTAATTTACATGATTAATCTCAAATGGAACAAAAACCTTTAGAAGTAAGCCTGAAGTTCCCTGTTAAAACCTATGACATAGATTTTGCAGGAATTGTGAGCAATATTGTCTATATTCGTTGGTTAGAAGACTTGAGGTTGAAAATGCTAGAGTCTTATTTTCCTTTAAAGCACCTAATGGAGCAAGGATATTGTCCCATTATTGCCTCTACCGAAATCAGGTATAAAAAAGCTCTGAAGATATTTGACAAGCCTATGGGAAAAATGTGGATATCTAAATTAGGGCGATCGCGTTGTACTCTGCAAGCGGAGATTTATCTCTACGATGAAATAGTTACTACTGCGACTCAAATGGGATTTTTTATAAATCAAGAAACTATGCGCCCAATGGCTATTCCTGAAGAAGTAAAAAATATTTATGCCCGATATCAATAGCTTGTTGTGCAAGTACTACTTGCATTTATCGAAAATAATTGCTATTCATGAAGATACAAGTAAGTGATGCTTGCATTATTCGAGAAATAACAATGAATTTATCTCTACAACTGCTGTTTCATGGTGCGATTGTTCTTTTAATTGGACAACTATCTGGAATTCCCTATGGTTCAGCTATTACTAAAAAAAAAGATGAAGAAATTGTACGGGCATGGAAAGTAGCTCATTCTGGGCTATCGATGGGGGGAACAACGATGATTGCCTTTGCTGCTGCAATAAATCAATTGGATATGAATGTGCTTGCTTTGGCAATATTAGTTTGGTCATCCGTAATTTCAGGATACGGGTTTTGTATTGCTCTGCCTTACGGTGCATGGGTTGGTCATCGTGGGCTTTCTGTAGGCAAAACTATTGAAAATAAAATTGTTTACGCAGGCAATATTGTAGGTGCTACAGGCTCTTTGATTAGCACTTTGACACTTATCTTTGGCTGTTTACAATCAATGGCTATTTTTAGTTGAGGAAATAAATGGAGAAGCAAGACTACCAAGTAATTCAAGCTTATTTGTATGAGCAAATTCCCTTGTCAAGAAAGATTTCAGTTCAAGAAATAGAACAAAGATTCATTAGCGATCGCCTGTATATAGAAAAAAATTAGAAGTTGACTTTACCAAATCACACCTGAAGAGTTAGCCGCAGCTTATCAATATGGCTTAGACAAAGGCAGAGACTTTTTAACGTAATTACCTAATCATTATGGAGGATTCAACTGATGAAAAAGCGAAGTAAAACTAGTTTACTGCCAATTTTGATTTTTAGTATTGTCATTACCAGTATTCACTACACAGACAACGCTATTTTCGTTCATGACTATCCTGAACCAGAATGGTTTACTACTTCTGGCGTGTTTATTACCTGGGTTGTAATGACTCTAATTGGAATAATAAGTTACTGGGTTTATAGCAAACAAAAATATTGGTTGAGTTATTTCCTTTTAGGTATTTATGCTGGTACAGGATTATCTAGTCCAGCACATTACTTTTATGGTTCGTTGTCCCAGTTTTCGATCAAAATGCACATTCTGATTTGGACTGACGTAATTGCAGGATTATCGATAGTAGGCTTCATCATTTGGTCGTTTTTAATCGCTCAAGAATGGCGTATAACAGAGGAGATAGAAGGATGAACACAGTAAATCAAGAAAAACCTTTATTAATTGCGATCGCCGTTAGTCATTACTGTGAGAAAGTTCGTTGGGCGTTGGATTACCTGAATGTTGATTATGTAGAAGAAAACCATGCACCACCATTTCATAGACAATATACATCTCGCTATGGAGGAACGACTGTCCCCGTATTGATCATAGATAATAAAGCCTTAGTTGATTCTCATGACATACTACATTACTTGAATCGTGTTTCCACAGACAAGCAACTTTATCCCCAAAATATAGAGTTACGAGATCGAGTAGAAATAATCGAAAAACTATGTGATGACCAATTGGGAGGAGCAACGCGCTGCTGGGGCTACTATTATGCTATGCAAACACCCAAGCTAGTAGAAAGAGCTTGGAGTAAAGGCACAAGTGCTACTGAGAAAAAACAAAATGCGTCCGTTTTTCATAAGACATTAGAGTTATTCAAACAAAACTACAACATTAGCACAGAGGGTAAACAAATTGCTTTACAAACAATTAGAAAGACTTTTTCTGCTCTAAATCAAAAATTATCGCTAGGTCAAAAATATTTAGTCGGCGACCGCCTATCCGCAGCAGATATCACCTTTGCTGCGCTAGCTGCTCCTGTAATACGTCCCGAACATCATCCTGTTTATGACTCTCAATTATCAAAAATGCCAACAGAAATGGTTGAAGTAATTCAAGAGTTGAGAAACACACCGGCAGGCAAATTAGTTGCGCGTATGTATTGCGAACATAGACACGAGCAAGATCGATAAACTTTTTACACAAATCATCATCTGAATTAATACACTTCCCAAACCAACAATTTTTTGATTAACAGTAATTAAGATTTATCCATGCTGGAATTTTACTATCATCCTCTATCTCCATTATCTCGTCGTGTTTGGATTGCTTTATTAGAGAAAAAGATCCCTTTCAAATCAATACTCGTAAATATTCAAGATGGAGAGCAATTTAAACCAGATTTTCTGGCACTTAATCCTTTTCATCATGTACCAGTAATTGTTGATGATGGCTTGCGAGTTATAGAATCTCTAGCAATTTTAGATTATTTAGAAAGCAAGTATCGCGATCGCCCTTTACTGCCACAAGATGCTTCACAGTTAGCTAAAGTACGCATGGCACAGATGGTAAGCAATAATGAATTATCTTCTTTAGTTATTCCCTTGATGAGCGAAACAGAAGATTCCCCACTGCTAGGAAAAGCTAAACGCAAAATCAACAGAATTTTACACTTTTTTGCCGAATTATTAGCAGATAATGCCTATTTTGGCGGAGAAAACCTTTCTTTAGGCGATATTGTGGCGGGTAATGCTGTAGTTTTGATCTCAAAATTAGACTTTAATATCAGTCAGTTTGAGAAAATTGAGCAGTGGTGCGATCTCTTGATGGAAAGAGAAGTCTGGCAAACAACACAACCTAATGATGAACAAATAGCTATATTCAAACAAACTGTTCAAAAGTTGGTTAAATTGAAAGGTCAGAATCAGATTATTGATAAGGTAAAGCAATCATAGATATTTTTGGTAATTGAGCTAGAAAATAATTCAACAAGCGATTGCGCGGAGCGCACCAGCAAAGCTGATCGCTAAATCCTACTATGACTTTAATCGCAATAAAATAGTTGAGCAGGTAAAGGATAATTTAGACAAGGCTATATATGACTTTAACTACTTATAAATGGTCTGTTGAGGAATGGCATGAATTGGTTAACTCTGGATTATTAGAGGGAAAACCAGTGGAATTGCTGGAAGGAGAGATTGTCGAAATGAGTCCAGAGAGTATAGAACATAGTTATACAAAAGATAGCGTAGTCAAGTATTTGAGGATTCTTTTGGCAGGTTTGGCTGATGTTAGAGAGTCTCACCCTATTACTCTAGATAACAGTGAGCCTGAACCAGATATAGCCATTGTTAGGCTGCCAGAAAGTATATATCGTAATCATCACCCTTATCCACAAGATATTTATTGGTTAGTAGAAATCTCGAATAAGACATTAAAAAAAGATATTGAGCAAAAAATTATTACCTATGCTCGCAATGGTATAGCTGAATATTGGGTAATCGATCTAGTTAACAAAAAACTTATAACTCATACTCAAATACAAAATAATAGCTATAGTAAAGTTGCTGAGTATCAAACAGGTACAGTTTCACCTTTAACTTTTCCAAATATAAAAATAGCTATTAATAAATTATTGCTATTTTAAAACAACTAACTGTCTCAAATATGATTAAATGTATAATTTTTGACTGTGATGGTACGCTAGTTGATAGTGAAGTGCTTTGCAACTTAGGTTTAGAAATGAAGCTCAAAGAGTTTGGTATTCAAGCAAATCTTCAATCAATGGTTAATCGTTTTCGCGGTTGGAAACTGGCAAATATTGTTGATGTTTTAGCGCAAGAATATAATCTGGAATTAGATGAGACTTTCATTACCTCATATCGCGAACTTGTAGGAGATTTATTTAATTCTCAATTAAAGCCAATTTCTAATGTTGCAATCGCCTTAGAAAAAATCCCTCAGCCTAAGTGTGTGGCTTCTAATGCACCTTTAGAGAAGATTAAACAAGCAGTTCAAGTAACTAATTTAGAACATTTTTTCGATAACAATCTTTTTAGTTCTTATGTTGTTCAAGCTTGGAAACCAGAACCAGATTTATTTTTATATGCAGCTAAAAAGATGGGAGTACATCCAAAAAATTGTGTTGTTGTGGAAGATAGCATTGTAGGGATAGAAGCTGCTCAACGTGCTGGAATGAAGTCTTTTTTTTATCAGCCTAATAAGTTTGCTTTATCACAGGTGGATAACATAATATCTTTTCAAGATATGTTAGAACTTCCTGGTTTGATTGTAGATAGTTCAAACGAAGTAACTGTGTAAGATATTTACTTCAAAGCAAAAAGTAAAAGCGATTTTAACTAAATCTCATGGTTAAGATTTTACCTATAAAAAAACATCAGATTGAACAGGCAAAGCAAGTTGTACTGACTGTTAGTTTAGAAATTTGGCAAGGTGAAATATCAGAAGAGGAGTTTAAACGTATTGATTCAATGTCTGATATTACTAATGTAAAATCCCACTATTTTGATCATAATGGTCTATTTTTAGTATTAATAGATAAGGATAAAGTTGTAGGTACTGGGGGAATTCGACAACTTGAAGCTAAAATCTGTGAACTAAAGCGAATGTGGTTTCTTAAGGCGTATCGGGGACAAGGATTAGGTCAAAAAATGACTCAAAAGCTCTTTAATTTTGCCAAACAAGCAGGATATCAAAAAGTACGACTCGATTTAGCAAATGAGGAAAAGCAATTTCAAGCTATGAGATTTTATAACAAACAGGGTTTTTATCCAATTGAACGTTATAATGACAGTCCCTGTACAGTATTTAGGGAAAAACTTTTAGAAAAAATTTAGCTGGTTGGGAATTATAAAAAGTTAAACACTTTATAATTGATTTAGGAACGATTGAGTATAGTTATGAAAGAGTTATCGACAGTTGCATCAAAAAATTTACTGATAGTCTTCCTCTAGCTATAACTGTTGTCATTTCTGCCTAAATTCAACGCCATCATATTTGAGATCTTTTAACTCAATTTCTTGATTTGTGAGTAAGTATTTTTCAAAAAACTTCAAGTGATAATTGGTAACAATTTCACGAAATTCATATTTTTCTCTTTTACCTATTTGATTCAAAAGATTTGCTTGTCTGAATATAAATAGTGCATCTGAATAACCAAAATGTTGTGTATTATCTAAGGTTATTATATATGTATCTTTTGTATTATATATATAAGTCGTTCTTGAAATATTTTTGCTCAGATGAGTACCTAAAAGCATAAAAGGTGTATTAATATCTTTATACAAAAAGTCTCCGCAAGTTGCACCATCGATATTTATTCCAGCTACAAATCTATGATCGTTTAAACAAGTCTGAGCAGAGGTTACCCCTCCATAAGAATGACCTGTAATTCCCATCCCTAAATTGAGCTTAAACTTATTGTTAAATATTGATTCTATTTCCCCTTTATTTAAAGCTTCTAATTGATCGGCTACAAAGATAGAATCATCTACCCAGATCTTTACATTGTTAGTTAAAATTTCATTATTTTTGAGAATATATTCTGATGTTTCCATTGCTTTGCTATCTGAATAATATTCTTTTGTAGATGCTTTAAATATTTTTTGGAGGTATTTTAAAGAAGTAACTGATTTCAAATTTTCTTGGATAGTGCGCTCCATTTTTATTACTCTGCCATCCAAATATTTTACCCCTGAAGCCTCATAAGGATGACCTACAGAAACAACTATATATCCTGAACTAGCTAAATCTGAACATAATATTGTACTTTGCATTGTATGACCACTATAGCCATGGTTAAAAATAATGACTGGATAGTTATCTTCACTTGATGCAATTGGTACATTTTTATAACAATTGGTCTTAACTTTTGCGACATTTTTTGAGAAGAGTCCAAATGTCATTTTGCTCAGAACCTCTAATAATTCTGGAGAAGAATAAGGTGCGCTGTCTTTGCCTTGATTACTTTCGGCTGGATAAAAGATAGTTACAGGAATTTTTCTAAATGCGTTATCCTCTTCAAATGGAAACACCTTTTTTCTACTCTTATCGGTAAAATCTAACTGTGTAATTCCCACAACATATTTACCAACTGGTTTTGGTAGTTCTTTTGAATTTCCAAATAAGATTCCCAGCACAACAAACCTCCCTTAAATCACCAACGCCTAATAAGCTAAGGCTTTTCCCGCAGGTTTGCGAACGTCATTTACTCCTTCTAATAAACCTGTTTCAGGATTGAGCATAATTGATTCGGCTGCCCCCCAGGTACGGAAAGGAATGATGCTGTATCCTCTCAATTTTAAGCCTCTGATAGTCTCAGGATTGACTGCATTGGGTTCACTAAGAATCCGATCTGGAAAACCTTGATAATGAAGACGGGGAGTGTTGACAGCTTCACTAAGATTTAAATCATAGTCAATCACATTGGTGATTACTTGTACCACTGTAGTCGGAATTGTCGAACCGCCAGGACTACCCGTAACTAAATAAACTTTTCCTTCTTTAGTAACAATAGTAGGCGACATAGAACTAAGAGGGCGTTTTCCTGGTTCAATTATATTGGCTTCTCCCTGTCGTAAACCAAATTGATTTGCCTCTCCTACTTTGCTAGTAAAGTCATCCATTTCATTGTTGAGTAAAAAACCAGTTCCAGGAGCAATCACTCCAGCACCAAAATAAGAATTGATTGTATAAGTTACCGCTACGGCATTACCTTCACGATCAACTACCGAATAATGAGTAGTGTTGGTTCCTTCTGGTTGAATATTGTTGTAAACAGATTCAGGAGGAATAGCTGGATAAGCAATTTTTTCTCTTAATTTAGCTGCGTATTCTTCAGATAAAAGTCTCTCTACAGGATTGTCAACAAAATTAGGATCGCCTAAGTAGCGATTGCGATCGCCAAAAGCCAGAAGCATGGAAGCAAAGAAATGATGCAAGCTCACTGGGGTTCTCCAACCAAAGGCTTTTAAGTCATAACCCGATAAGATATTCAACATTTGACAGACAGTTGTACCGCCACCAGGAGGAGGCGAAGATATGACTTGATATCCTCGATAGTCACACTTTACTGGTTCAGCTTCATTTACTTGGTAATTAGCAAAGTCTTCCAAACTTAAAATGCCTTGATTGTCTTGACTAGCAGCAACAATCTTTTCCGCTATTTCACCCTGATAAAAAGCATCTGTTTGTGATTCGGCAATTGAGGTCAAGGTTGCTGCCAAATCTGATTGAATTAAAACTTCGCCGGGTTGATAAACTTCACCATTTTTTAAAAAGATCTCGGCAACATTTGGTTTTTCTAGCTTCTCTTTGCCAGCTTCAAATATATCGACATCCCCTTGGTGCAAGCTATAGCCATCTTCAGCCAGCGCGATCGCCGGTTTGATTACGCGATCGCGTTTCATCGTGCCATATTTAGTTAAGGCATAATTTAAGCCCTTAACTGTTCCTGGAACACCAACAGCGAGATAACCTTCTGTGCTTAATCCCTCAACAATATTTCCTGCCTCGTCAAGGTACATATCCTTATTAGCAGCTAGAGGGGCAGTTTCCCGAAAATCAATAAAAGTTTCTTCGCCATTTGCCAAGCGAATTAACATAAAACCACCCCCACCAAGATTGCCACAGCAGGGATCGCTAACCGCTAAACCATAACCCATGGCTACGGCAGCATCGATTGCATTGCCACCGTCCTGAAGTATTTGCAAGCCAAGCTGAGATGCCTCTCTTTGGGTTGAAACAACTACACCGTTTTTTCCCTTGGCGGTAGGTTCTACTGTCTCAGCATTGACTGGATTACATACAGGCAATAAAGAATTACGACAACTTAAATGGCTCAGAATTTGATAGGCAAAAGGAGAATCAAGATTGCCATAGATAGCAATAGCCAGAAATAAAATTACACCACTAATTAAAGCAATACTTTTCCTTGCGATTGCCATAGGTCAAAATTTAAAGAGTAAAAGGAGTAGAGTTTCTAATTATCAGTTTAAAGTAATATATTGGTCAAAGAGGCTGATAGCTGATAGCTAAAAACCGTTTAATCTGAACGAAGCTTCTTGGTGAGCATTCCCTTGCGCCTAAGAGCGACGCGGGGTCTCACCGCTATTTCACATTAAGCATTTATCCAAAATGTACAATAATTTTTCAAACTCAAAACCGAACACCCTAATTAACTGATCATTGTTGTAAACTAGATTTTGCTCACGATTGAGAGGGGAATAATGGAGATAGAATATCCAGAAGATTTAAGATATCTAGATAGTCACGAATATGTCCGTTTTGATGGCGAAATCGCTACGATTGGGGTTAGTGCCTTTGCGATCGATCAGTTGGGAGATGTAGTTTTTTTAGAGCTACCAGAGGTCGGTGATGCAGTAGAAGTAGGAGAAACTCTGGGAACAATTGAATCTGTTAAAGCTGTAGAAGATCTGTATCCACCAGTTTCAGGAACAGTAATTGATCGTAACGAAACTGCCATCGATGCACCAGAAACGCTCGCCGAAGATCCCTATGGAGAAGGTTGGTTAATTAAAGTTAAAGTAGACGATCCAGACGATGAGTTAGCAGACACTCTTACCGCTAGCGAATATCGCGCTCAAGTTGAAGGTATGGATACCTAAAAACATTCAGATGATTTGAGCCCTTGATTATCAATAATTAAGCTTCTACTTTCTCAATGTAAAAATAAGCATACAGATTCTTGACAAATTGCTTCTCTTAGAGGGTAAAATTTGTTAACCTTTATTAAAAATCGCGGAACAAAGTGGTTGCGGTACTCAGTTGACAATGCACCACTATTTTTTTACCTAGAAACAATACAATATTTAATATTGATATGGTTAACTTAAATTTTGCTGTAGAATCTCAAATTTCCCAGCCTCAAGCAAATATTACCGATAAAAGTTCTATTAATAAAATTGATTCTTTTGACTCAAGACATATTGGAGTTAACCAGCATCAGATACAAGAGATGTTGCAGGTAATAGGGGTCAATAGTTTAGATGAATTAATCGATCAGACTGTTCCCTCCGCTATTCGTCTTAATAAACCGTTACAATTACCCGAAGCCCAAACTGAACCTACTGCTTTAGCTAGGTTAAGAGCGATCGCCTCGCAAAATCAAATTTATCGCTCTTTTATTGGCATGGGGTACTATAACTGCATTACTCCTGCCGTAATCTTGCGCAATATTCTCGAAAATCCTGGTTGGTACACTTCTTACACACCTTACCAGGCTGAAATTGCTCAGGGCAGACTGGAGGCATTGCTCAACTTCCAAACCATGATTGTCGATTTGACAGGTCTCGAAATTGCTAATTCTTCGCTGTTAGATGAAGCTACCGCAGCAGCAGAAGCTATGAGCATGAGTTATGGTCTATGCAAAACCAAGGCTAAAAGTTTTTTTGTTGATACAGGTTGTCATCCCCAAACGATAGAAGTAATTAAAACTCGCGCTCTACCTTTAGGCATTGAAGTTATTGTTGAAGACTATACTAAATTCGATTTTTCTACGCCAATTTTTGGCGCACTATTACAGTATCCTGCAACCGACGGTACTATTAATGACTATCATCAGTTTATTACTCAAGTACACGAAGCTAAAGGTTTAGCTATTGTGGCTGCTGATATTCTGAGCTTGACTGTGCTGACTCCCCCTGGAGAGTTTGGGGCAGATATAGCGGTGGGCAGCACACAAAGATTTGGTGTTCCTCTCGGTTATGGAGGACCTCATGCCGCCTATTTTGCTACTAAAGAGAAATATCAGCGTCAAGTACCCGGACGTATTGTGGGGGTTTCTAAAGATGTTCATGGTAATTCCGCTTTGCGTTTGGCATTGCAAACTAGAGAACAACATATCCGTCGAGAAAAAGCCACTAGCAATATTTGCACAGCACAAGTATTGTTAGCTGTAATTGCCTCAATGTATGCTGTCTATCATGGTCCGGCAGGAATTAAGGCGATCGCCGAGAGAGTTCATCAGCTCACAGTAACTCTAGCAGCAGGATTAGAATCCTTGGGTTATAGAATCACTTCGCAAAATTTCTTTGATACTATTAATATCGAAACAGGCGATAAACTTGCAGTAGATATTCTTAAAGTTGCAGCCAGTAAGCAAATAAATTTACGTTGGTTAAATACGAATAATATTGGTGTTTCTTTAGATGAAACAACTACTGAACAAGATTTAGTCGACCTTTGGCAAATTTTTGCCGATACTACGGAATTACCTTTTACTGTTGCAGATTTAATTTCCAACTCTACACATCAACTGCAAACTTATCTAACTCGTACTACTCCCTACCTGACTGAAGAAGTATTTAATCGCTATCATTCAGAAACTGAATTATTACGTTATCTCCACCAATTAGAAACCAAGGATATATCTTTGACAACTTCAATGATTCCTCTGGGTTCTTGCACCATGAAGCTGAATGCTACTGCGGAAATGATTCCCGTTACTTGGGCAGAATTTGGTAATATTCATCCTTTTGCTCCCCTAGAGCAAACTCAAGGTTATCAAGAATTATTTTCCGAGTTAGAAACTTGGCTAGCCGAAATTACAGGTTTTGCTGGGATCTCTCTACAGCCTAATGCTGGTTCTCAAGGAGAATATGCAGGTTTACAAGTGATTCGTAAGTATCATCATGCTCGCGGGGAAGCACACCGTCATATTTGTTTGATTCCCGAATCGGCACACGGAACAAATCCTGCCAGCGCAGTAATGTGCGGCATGAAAGTAGTAGTAGTCAAATGTGATGCAGATGGCAATATTGATCTTCATGACTTGCAAACTAAAGCAGAAAAGCATCAGCAAAATTTAGCTGCGTTGATGGTAACTTACCCTTCAACTCATGGAGTATTTGAAGCGGAAATTAAGACTATCTGTGCCGTTGTTCATGAATATGGTGGACAAGTTTATATGGATGGGGCAAATATGAATGCCCAAGTTGGTTTATGCTGTCCTGGCGACATTGGGGCAGATGTCTGTCACCTAAACTTACACAAGACCTTCTGTATTCCTCATGGTGGTGGTGGTCCTGGAGTAGGTCCAATTGGGGTAATGCCTCATTTAGTATCATTTTTGCCGACAACTCCTTTAACTTCTAAAAATGCTCAGCCTATTGGAGCAATTTCTGCTGCTCCTTGGGGAAGTGCCAGTATTTTGACTATTTCTTGGATGTATATTGCCATGATGGGAGCTAAGGGCTTAACTCAGGCAACAAAAATAGCCATTCTCAATGCAAATTATATGGCAAAGCTTCTGGAGCCATATTATTCAGTGTTATTTAAAGGAGAAGCTGGTTTTGTGGCTCACGAATGTATTATCGATTTACGTCCTTTAAAAAAACGGGCAGGAGTAGAAGTAGATGATGTTGCTAAAAGATTAATGGACTATGGCTTTCATGCGCCAACGGTTTCTTGGCCAGTAATTGGAACGGTAATGATTGAACCAACGGAAAGTGAGTCCAAAGAAGAACTAGACCGTTATTGTGATGCCATGATTGCTATCTATCGGGAAGCAGAAGCGATCGCTAATGGGTCAATAGATCCTCATAATAATCCTTTAAAAAATGCTCCCCATACTGCTCATTCTCTCATCTGTGGTGAATGGGATCATCCCTATAGTCGAGAACAAGCAGCTTACCCTGCACCCTGGACGAAAGAACATAAATTCTGGGTACCCGTAGGTAGAATTAATAATGCTTATGGCGATCGTAATTTGGTTTGTTCCTGTGCAGGTATAGATGTCTATCAAGAATAATATTTAAATTTCTAGTAAATTTCTAGTAAATTTCTAGACTTTTTTTGATTAATGTGCAGAGGCAGTAATAATAAATTATTGTTCTCTGTACTTATTTAAAATTTTGCGGGCGATGGACGCGACTTCTTCAGGACACTCAATCATGACCAAGTGACCGCAATTGGGAATTTCAAAGACATTGCTCTCATGAGTAGCAAATAATCGATGGAAACTTGCCAAATGATGAACGTATTTTAGTTCCATCACTTGATCTTTTTCCCCGGCAATAAAATAAACAGGTTGTGACAATCGCGAAACTAATTGAGGTAATAAATGAACTTCAGTTTCGGTAGTAGATTCTAATAATGCTCCTAAAGCAGCCTGTTCATCGGCTTGAATAAAATCAATAACTCTTTGACGACCCCATCTTAGTTCCAGAGGACGAGCCACCATCATTCGAGAAAAGAGAAAACTTAAAAAGGGGACATAACGTAACCAATGAGGACGTAACTTCACTAACTGCTTTCCAGCATTACGAAAACGTTCAAACTCTTCTTTTAAATAAATTCCACCGCCAGTATTAAGACAGATAACACCTTTAACGATCTCTGGGCAAAGATCGGCTGTCCACAAAGCAACGCTTCCTCCTAGGGAATGACCAATTATCCAAGCTTGTTTGATATCTAAATCTTTAAGTAAACATTCCAAATCTTGAGCATAGGCATTGAGACTATAGTTTCTTGGTTGATTTTCATGATGATTTGTTCCAATAGTTGCCGAATCTCCAAAACCCCTAGCATCATAAAGTAAACATTGATAGTCCGATTGCAATAGTTGTACCAAAGGCTGCCAGTAATGACGGCTTAAAAGCCAGCCGTGAACAAAAACCAACACAGGAAGCTGGGAGTTGGCTACAGGGGCAGTTAGCTCATAGGTATGAAGTGTTTCCAGTATTTTGATCGATGGCATTTTCCTATCGTATCACCATATTTCTAAGGAATTTTCAACTTACTATTGTGTCAATTTTGACCAAAAAATTCTAATTATAAGTTTAGTTAGGAATTGACTGGTATTTACGAAGGTATAGTTTTTCTGGCACGACATACTTTTACGCCTAAAAATAGACTAATATAACTAAGATATACAAAAATATCGTGTTATAACCACAAATCAGTACAGCCATATCGGCATGGTCTTTTGGAAAAAATTATTTAGCAATTCAGATACAGTAGCAACATCAGAAACTACTGAATATAGTAGAGAACTATTCAACTCGGATGCTCAAGATTTTGCTCAGCCTCAAATAATATTTAGTACTGAGCGAGATATCAATCTCTATGAACTAGAAGAACTCTGCGATCGCGTTGGTTGGGCGCGTCGCCCTCTGCGCAAAGTCAAAAAGGCAATTAACCATAGTTTCTTAGTAGTTTCGATGTGGGAAGTCCAAGGTAAAAAGCGACGTTTAATTGGGTTTGCACGTGCTACTTCCGATCATGCTTTTAATGCCACTATTTGGGATGTTGTAGTTGACCCTAACTTTCAAGGACGGGGGTTAGGAAAAGCAATGATGAAATATACAATCTCTCAACTACGGAGCGAAGATATAAGTAACATTACCCTGTTTGCCGATCCTCAAGTAGTCAAGTTCTATCAAAGATTGGGTTTTATTCTCGATCCAGAAGGAATCAAGGGAATGTTTTGGTATCCAGACTAAAATAGCTATTCGTTACCAGTTATCAATTATCAGTAATTGTTAGTTTGATAATTTAAAGTTATGCAGAAAGACAGCTCTTAATGGGTGAACGAAGAAAGGTGTAGGAGTTAAATAATTGAGACGCTTTAAGTAACGAGCCTCTGACGAGGTAAGCAACAGGCAACAGGCAACAGGGGAAATACTTTGCCTCGCAAAATAAGGTCAGAAACTAATTATGACGTAGGTTTTAGCCTTTAATGATTCTGTTTAGTTTCTGGAAAGTAAAAAGTAACGAGTAACGGCAATTAAAATTTTGGCCACCGTAAATTTCGCTCCCCCGCTCTTAATTATCAAACGCTAATTAAAGTTGCGTTACAATCTGTAACAAAACTAAGAGTTAAAAGGAAAATATGAAAACTGCTTTAATTACAGGTGCATCTTCAGGAATTGGAGAGACATTTGCCCGAGAATTAGCAAGCAGAAACATGAATTTAATCTTAATTGCGCGATCGCAAGATAAGTTGGAGCAGCTTGCTAGTGAATTAACTTCCAAACATCAAATTAAAACCGAGGTTATAGTTAAAGATTTAACCGAACCAGGGGCAGGACAAGTAGTATTTGATCGAGTTCAGGCACAAAGTTTAACTGTGGATCTATTGATCAATAATGCCGGATTTGGCGACTATGGAGCATTTAGCGATCGCACTTTAAGTAAGCAGATGGCAATGGTTCAGCTAAATATTACTGTTCTATTAGAGCTTACAGGGTTGTTTTTACCAGAGATGCAACAGCGTGGTAGTGGAGGAATTATTAATATTTCTTCCATTGCTGGTTTTCAACCTTTGCCCTACATGTCAGTTTATGCTGCGACCAAAGCATTTGTACTAAACTTTAGCGAGGCTTTATGGGCAGAAAACAAAGATCTAGGGGTTCATGTTTTAGCTGTCTGTCCGGGACCTACTGAATCAGAATTCTTTAAACGAGCTGACTTCCCAGATACATTTGCTAACGGGAATGGTAACAGTATGGCTTCTAGTGAAGAAGTGGTTGAACAAGCTCTTAAAGCGATGGATAAAAAGCAATCTACTTTGGTAACAGGTGGTATTAGTAACAAACTGCTAGTAAATGTTCCTAGATTTGTCCCCAGAGACTTTTTAGTTACTGCTGTAGAAAAACAATTTAAACAATCAGAAAAATAATTGAAGTTTCTTCTTTTGTGTTTATTATTAAAAGCTAATTCCTATTAGTTAGCTATTGGGATATCTAGTTCAAACTATATCTATTCATAGATTGACTATTTAGCTTATTTTTTTCTAGAATTTTTGCATATAAGAGCAAAATTTGACAACAAGCTAACGGCTAATAGTTAACATCTATAAGCTTTTAAAATAGGGACTGCAATGTATTTAATCACTGGTGCAACGGGATCTTTAGGTCGTAGAATTGTCAGACAATTAAGAGAAAATGAAGAGCAAGTAAAAGCCTTTGTCCGCCTATCTTCCAGTTATGGAGAGTTAGAAGACCGAGGCGCAGAAATTTTTATCGGGGACTTAAAACAAGAAAGAGATATTGCTAAAGCTTGTCAAAATGTCAAATATATTATCAGTAGTCATGGTTCGGGAAGCGATGCTCAAGCTTTAGACTACCGAGCCAACATTGATTTGATCGATCAGGCAGTAGCTAATAATGTTGAGCATTTTGTATTTATTTCTGTTTTGGGAGTAGAGCGGGGATATCAAGATGCCACTACTTTCAAAGCTAAGCGTGAAGTTGAAAAGTATCTGATTGCTAGTGGTTTAAATTATACAATTCTTCGTCCTTCCGGATTTGCTAATAATCTAATTCCTCTAGCTGAGAGATTTAGAGATACAGGAATTTACTTTTCTATTGGAGAGCAAAAAAATCGTTCTTCTATAGTGAGTACTGATGATTTAGCGAGAATTGCGATCGCCTCAACTCAAATCGAAGCTGCCAAAAACCAAATATTTGCAGTCGGTGGTCCTGATATTCTCAAAAGAGAAGATATTCCTCGTATTTTTGCTCGCTTATTTAACCGAGAGCCAATTGTAATTAATCCACCCCTACAACTGTTTGACGGTTTAAGAATGGGAATTGGGTTAATTAATCCTCAGCTAAACAAATCATTAGGAACATTCCGTACTCTCTTGGCTAATGAGTTCTTCTGTACTGTAGATGAGATTGCTCTTTTAGAAGCCACTTTTGGTATGAAAATGGAATCTCTCGAGAGTTTCTTACATCGGTATGTTGGACAATAGAGCTATTAGTCTGCCAATTTAAAAATGATGGATGTTAAAAAAGTTCGGAGTTATAGGTTAATTCGGAGTCAGAAGATTTATCCTTTAATTCAAATTTGCTAGAGTACTATTGCAACTTTTTTGATTGTTAATTTACTTCATGTCTCACGCAGCCATCTATATCGCAGTAACTAGTCATGGCTTTGGTCATGCCACGCGGGTAGCTACTGTAGTAGCAAAATTACAACAACTACGTCCTGATATTAAGCTGATTTTTGTGACTGTTGCTCCTGAATGGTTGTTAAAGTCTTATGTTAAGGGAAATTTTGTTTATCGTCAGCGTGTTTTTGATGTGGGGGTAATTCAAAGCGATAGCTTGACCATGGATAAACAGGCTACCCTGGGAAAGATGCAGTCGATTATTGCCCGACAAGATGACATTATCGCCGAAGAAGCAGACTATATTCGTCATCATAATGTGAAATTAGTGTTAGCTGATATTCCTGCTTTAGCTGCTCCCATTGCCAGAGCAGCGGGTGTTCCCTGTTGGATGATGAGTAATTTTGGCTGGGATTATATTTATCGTGATTGGGGAGCAAGCTTTAACAAGGTAGTTGATTGGATTGAAAACTACTATCAACAGAGCGATCGCTTGTTTCGTTTGCCCCTAGCCGAGCCGATGAGTGCCTTTCCCCAGATTACTGATGTGGGACTAACCGGAAGTACTCCTCAATATGGTCAAGCAGAATTAAAAGAAAGATTTGGGCTTACTATACCGTCTGAAAGAACTGTTTTGCTGACATTTGGCGGTTTAGGATTACAAACGATTCCTTATGAGAATTTAAATAATTTTCAGGAGTGGCAATTTATCACTTTTGACCGAAATGCGCCAGATTTATCTAATTTACTAAAAATTACCAGTCATGATTTCCGTCCTCTTGATTTTATGCCTATTTGCGGACGAATAATTTCTAAACCAGGATTTAGTACTTTTTCAGAGGCATTATGCTTAGACTTACCAATCGTTTCCCTAACTCGCCAAGACTTTGCCGAGTCACAAATATTGCTTGATAATATCCAAGACTATTCGCAGCATCAAATTATTTCTCCTGAGGAATTTTTTCAAGGAGACTGGAATTTCTTACAACAGAATTTGCTACCTCCTCGCAAAACAGAGCGTTTAGCTAAAGATGGAGCTTCTACAATTGCTCAAGAAATCTCTAATTATTTTTCATAATTAATAATTATTAATTATTAATTACTTATTGTATTTCCCAAGAGTCAATCATTTTGTTGGCAGTTTCTAAAAATTTAGAAAATTTTTCTGTTTCCGCTGTATAAATTGCAATATAGACCTGATTATTCTTAATCGTAAAAGTTTCCATTTGTCTTAACGATAAACTTCCCTCTTGCCGCGAATAAACTACCATTCGGGCAGGAGATTGACCAATTTTTGTTTTGCGATCTTGATAAATTTCGATTGCGTCACCATTTTCATGATTAATGCGCTCGAAAACAGTTTGCGTATATTGCTCTAAATCCGTCGGTTCTGGTGATAAATATTCAACGGTAATATTTACCTTTTCCAGGAATAAATCAGCATCTGTTTCTAAAGGAGAAGTAAAAACAACTATTTCTCCTGTGATTGGATCATCTAGCTCTTGATATGTCCAATCTAGAGGATATTTAATCCTAAATTGATAAGCGTTATTAGTATATTCGATAAAGCTTTTATAGGCATTTTTATTAATTCCGATAAATATTATCCCTAAGGCAACTATAAAAGGTAAAGTTAGAAGTGACCAAATTATTCCTTGAATAAACTTAGAACGACTTCCTGATGCTTTGGAACTAGATCTATTGGAAAAACTTGAGGGGGGAACTTGAAATGCTTGGGGATTGCTAAAGAAAGGAGGCGGTAAAGTAACTACGTTCTGCTCAAAATCTAGTTCAGCCAAAACTTCTGCTGCCGACTGGTAACGTTGTTCAGGGCGAGTGCTAACCATTTTGTTTAGTAAATCGGCTAGCTGTGGTCTAATTTTGGCAATAGATATATATCTGGAGTTGGATATATTGTGGGTATTTTCGGATGGTAAAGATTCTGATTGAATTGTTTCGGTAATATCCCCTGTTAAACTATAGATAATTATTTTTCCCAAAGCATAAATGTCAGTAGTAAAGTTGGGCTTGCCTTCTTGTTGTTCTTGAGGGGTAAAAGCTTGATTGCTTACGGTATTAAAAGATTGATTGCCAAATAAAATTGAGTTTTTGATTCCGGCAAAATCAGTTAAAAATTTTTTACCATTTTGGTGCTCAATTAGACTTGAAGGCTGAATATTTAAATGGGCTACACCAGCTTTATGAATAAAGTTTAAAATTTCCAAAATTTCTTGTAGCCAACTGATAGCTTCAGATTCACTAATTAAAGATTCTGCTATTTTTTGTTCTAGACTTACTCCTTGAATAAGTTCCCGAACCAGAAAAAATTCGCGATCGCTCTCAAAGAAAGCCAATAGTTGGGGAATTTGTGGATGTTGGCTGATATGTTTAAGAATAGTTCCTTGGTCGACAAACGTCTGTAAAACTTTTCGCCAAGATTGAGCCCCTAGAATTTCACTGTCATATTGGGGCTGTAATCTCTCTATATGGCATTGAGGACTACCAGCCTGTCCTAGATCTTCAGCCAAATAAGTTTTGCTAAAGGCATCCTGACTTAGTTCTTGGATAACACGATAGCGGTCACTCAATATTTTGCCAACTATTGACTGCATGCAAGTCTAATTAATTTACAGTTGTGAAGATTCAGTATAACTATCTATAACTTAGTCTAATTTTCTAACTAGATGGTTCCTGAATTAATTCATCTAATCTAGCTAAAACTTCTTGACTGTGAATACTGGGTCTTACTCCCAGAAAAGTTGCTCGCAAAACTCCTTGAGGATCGATTAGATAGGTATGTCTTAATGACATAGCTCCTAACCAAGAGCCATAAGCTTTACTTACACTACCATCCGTATCTGCCAACAAAGGAAACTTTAGTCCTTCCGAATCACAAAAATCAGCATGAGAATCAACATCATCAACACTTACCCCTAAAATTTGCGTATTCCGTTCCTCATATTTTGCTAAATCTTGTTGAAAACGTCGAGCTTCAATGGTGCAACCAGATGTAAAATCTTGAGGATAAAAATATAGCACTACCCACTGACCTCGATAATCTGTCAAAGATATTTCACCATCACCGGTATTAGTAGGCAGTACAAATTCTGGGGCAGGTTCGGCTAGAGGTGGTTGTTTACCCCCCATAGCCCAAGCCTTAGGTGTTGCTAGAAAAGAAAGCCAAAATGATAAACCAAGAACTAGACAAAATCGAATTAAACTAAAACGTTTCATAATCCACAAAAATATGATTTACTTAACATGAGTTTACAAGTATTGCTATGACCATAACAAAAATTAATTTGTAAAATTGATTTGTGATGGTTCTAATTGAGTAAAATTTACTGATTTTATCTTGATATTTGTTAACTTTATTGCCCTGAACCAAAAAGTAGTTATCAAAGATGCAGATTATGAGTACAGATTTAATTGCACCCCATGGTGGTGAACTGATTAATTGCCTAGCTACTCCTGAAGAGAAAAAAGACTTCCTAGCTAAAGCTGATTCTCTACCTAGAGTACAGTTAGACGAAAGAGCTACTTCCGATTTAGTGATGATTGCGATCGGTGGTTTTAGTCCCATAAGTGGCTTTATGGAAAAAGACGACTATTTAAACGTAGTTGAAAACATGCGCCTGGCTAACGGTTTGCCATGGTCAGTACCTGTAACTCTGTCTGTAACCGAAGAAGAAGCTTCACCATTAACAATAGGAAGCTTGATTCGTTTAGATGATCCCAATGGCAAATTTGTGGGCATTTTACAACTAACTGAAAAATATGATTACGATAAAGAACATGAAGCCAAAAATGTTTACCGTACCAGTGAAGATAAACATCCTGGAGTCAAAGTAATTTACGAACAGGGTGAAATTAATCTCGCCGGTCCAGTTTGGTTGCTAGAGCGTGAAGCCCATCCCCAATTTCCCAATTATCAAATTGACCCGGCAGCATCCAGAGCTTTGTTTCAAGAAAAAGGCTGGCATACTGTAGTTGGTTTTCAGACTCGTAATCCCATTCACCGTGCTCACGAATACATTATTAAATGTGCTTTAGAAATCGTTGATGGTTTATTTCTTCATCCTTTGGTCGGAGCAACTAAGAGCGACGATATTCCCGCTGATGTTAGGATGCGCTGCTATGAAATCATGATGGACAACTATTTTCCTCAAGAGCGAGTTGTTTTAGCGATTAATCCTTCCGCTATGCGTTATGCAGGACCAAGGGAAGCGATTTTTCACGCTTTAATTCGCAAAAATTATGGCTGTACTCACTTTATTGTTGGTCGCGATCATGCTGGAGTAGGTGACTATTATGGTACTTATGATGCTCAAGAAATCTTCGGTGAATTTAAACCTGAAGAGTTGGGTATTACTCCTCTCAAATTTGAACACGCCTTTTATTGTACTCGTACTGAGCAAATGGCGACTGCTAAAACCAGTCCGGCAACCAAAGAAGAGCGTATTCATCTTTCAGGAACCAAAGTTCGTGCCATGCTTAGGGAAGGGAAAACACCACCACCACAATTTTCTCGTCCTAAAGTAGCAGAAGAGTTGGCAAAAGCAATGAAAGTTGAATAAGTAATTATCAATTACTAAAGCAAAACACTATAATTGGTTACAGGTTAAAGCTGCTAAGCTAGTCTTAACCTGTACTTTTTGGTTTTAATCAACGTTTAACAGCTATTACTGATAGGTTGATAGCTGATATCTACAAGCTAGTAGCTGATATGGGACTTGACCGCCGAACTTTTCTACAGCAAGCTGGATTGGCTTTGTTTGCCTTGGGGACTACCGAAGCAGGATTATTATTCCTAGAAAACAATAGCCAACTAGCACCATTAGTTAAAAATTATCGACAAATTTTAGCCCAGCCTACCAATCGCAAACTGGCTCTGCTAGTAGGAATTAATCGCTATCCTCATCAAGAGCATCTCGAGGGGTGTTTAACAGATCTTGAATTGCAACGAGAACTGCTGATTCATCGTTTTGGTTTTAATCCTCGAGATATTGTGGTTTTAAGCGATCGCCAAGCGACAAGAGAAAATATTGAAACTCTTTTTATCGAGCATTTAGCAGAACAAGCTCGACCCGATGATGTAGTGGTATTTCACTTTAGTGGCTATGGTGGACAAATTAAAATGCCTTTATCTATAGAGCGAGAAAAAACGCCTAATTTAACAAGTCCCGATACATTTCAGTTAGTAAATAGTCTTGTGCCTGCAGACAGCGTGTTGTCTTCTTCAAAAAGCTCAATTGCTAACAATGTATTGCAAGAAACTCTTTTGGTTTTGGCACAATCTTTGTCCACTACTAAGTGTACTTTTGTCTTAGATACCAGCTTCAACACAACTCCGCGAGTTAGACATGGTAACTTTAAAATTCGCTCTACGACTGAGATTGCTGATGCTCCTAGTTCCCAAGAGTTGCTTTTTTTGGAACAATTACGCAATAAGTTGGCTCTTAAAGGGCTTAAACCTAGTAAAAGGTTACTATCTTTGCCTGGAGTAGTTCTTTCTGCTGCGAGTAAAAACCAAGTAGCTGCAGAAAGACAGTGGGATGGATTTAGCGCGGGATTATTTACTCTTGCCCTAACTCAACATCTTTGGCAGATTACTCCTAGTAGTAGGGTACAGGTAGCTCTATCTAGAACTGCTGCAACAGTAGAGCAGATAATGGGTAGACAACAGCAACCTACTCTTAATAGTCACGATAAATCAACTATCTCATACTATCTAGCCACGGGTGATGTTCCCACTGCTACAGGAGTTATTAGTAAGGTAAACGGTAATAGTAATTTTGAAGTTAAGTTATTGGGTTTACCTGCCAAAATTCTCGATTGTTATGGAGTTAATTCTTGCTTGAGTTTGATACTCCCTAATAAGTCTCATAATTTGCCTCAACTACGAATCAAATCTATGGAAGGTTTGATTGGCAAAACCAAGTTGCTCGAGCCAGAAAGATTTGAGGTACCTCAAGTCGGACAGTTTATCCGCGAAACTATTCGGATGCTAGAACGTAATCTGAGTTTAACCCTAGCTCTTGATGCTAACTTGCAAAGAATTGAACGAGTAGATGCCACTAGTGCCTTAGCTAATATTCCAGCGGTCAATTCAGCGGTAATATCAGGAGAACAGAATGCTGATTGTCTTTTAGGTAAAGTCGATCATGTTACTTCTCTAAAAGTAACAGTGAATAATCCTGTAACTTCTGAAAATCAATTCTTTAGCTATGGTCTGTATACTCCTGGTGGAGTCTTAATTGGCAAAACTACAGGAGCAGAGGAAGAGGCAGTCAAAATTGCTATTGATCGTCTTCAGCCTCAATTTAATAATTTATTAGCAGCCAAATGGTTGGAATTAACGATCAATGATTTTTCTTCAGAGTTAAAAGTAGATGCCACCCTGACAGCAAAATTAAACAATCAGGTGACTACTAGTCTACAAAAAGCTACATTTTTATCCGAGATTAAACAACCATCTCCTAAAAAATTAGCTTTTCCCGATAAAAATCAAAGCTCCGATACGATTAATACTGTGCCAATTTTTGTCAAAGGCTCAGAAATAAACTTATCTATCTCTAATACGGGCGATCGCCAGCTATATGCCATTGTGCTGGGTATTGATGCTGATAGTAATATTTTTGCCTTATATACTCCTTCTGAAACCAAAACTGCTGAGTCAAAAGATCAACCACAGAATATAGTAGTTCCTCCCCAAACCGAATTAGTCATTCCTCAAGTAGAAAATTCCTGGAAGTGGAAAGTTCCTGATTCGGTAGGTATAAATACACTGTATGTTGTTTTCGCCGTTAAACCCTGGCAACAGACTCTCCCCGCTTTAGCAACACAGCAAAATTATAAGTCTGGTCAACCACAAATATTAAATGTTGTTAATCCTCATCTTGTCTTAGAGATGGTCATGCAAGATTTACACTCGATAAGTTCTGTTGATTCTGAGCTTTTACCTAAAGACGATGTTTATGCCTTAGATGTTCATAGCTGGGCAACTTTGAATTTTGTGTATGAAGTAGCTAATGCTTAAAAGATTGAATAATTAGGAATGAGGGATGATTGGCAACTAAGAAACTGAGTAAATCAGCCTATATGCAAGCAACTGATATTGTTATTTTGTCTAATGGTCCAGGAGAAATAGTGACTTGGGTCCGACCTGTAGTTAGATGTCTGCGTCAAACATTAGAAGATGAGCGCAATCAGGTAAGAATTTCCGTTCTATTATCTCCGTGTCCTCATAGCACTGGTAAAGAAGCGGCGATCGCCCTTAGTTATCCTGAAGTAGACCGGGTATTGGCTGCCCCAGATTTTTTCACTTACTTGCTTTGGGGTCAAACTCCAGATAATTGGCAATGGTATCAGCAAGGTATAGTGGTCTTTTTGGGTGGTGACCAGTTTTATACTGTGATGGTGAGTAAACGATTAGGATACTCAAGTCTAATCTACGCTGAATGGGATGCCCGTTGGTATCGCTTAGTCGATCACTTTGTAGTTATGAATCAAAAAGTGATTGATAAAGTTCCCCAATCTTATCATCACAAGTTTTCTCTGGTGGGAGACTTAATGGCAGATGTGGCTTTAGAAGTTAATCAAAATACTGACAATCGCCACTCAGAAGAGCCTTTGATTGGTTTATTGGTAGGTTCTAAATCTGTAAAACTATCTCAAGGCGTTCCTTTGTGCATGGCGATCGCCGAAAAAATTCAACAACAACAGCCCCAAACTAAATTTGTTATTCCCGTTGCACCTACCCTCGATATAATTACTCTCAGTAAGTATGCTAATCGGCAAGATAATCCTTTGCTTTCATCTTTGGGTAATGTAGAAGGTCGTTTAATTAACTCTGAAGGCATAGAACCTGATTATTTAATCACTTCCGGAGGCACCAAGATTAAGCTAATTACTCAATTTCCTGCTTATAATACTCTAATCAATTGCCAGATATGTTTAACTACTGTAGGAGCCAATACTGCAGAATTAGCTTCTCTAGGAATACCAATGATTGTCTTGTTACCGACTCAAGAACTTGATGCAATGCGTTCTTGGGATGGATTACCGGGTATTTTAGCCAATTTACCGGGAGTAGGTTCTCTGTTTGCCACAATTATTAATTGGTTTGTCATCAAACAAGGAAGATTATTTGCTTGGCCGAATATCTGGGCCGGTCAAGAAATTGTCCCTGAATTAGTAGGTAAATTAGACCCAGAAAGAGTTGCTGATTTAGTATTGGATTATCTGGCTCATCCAACTAAACTCCAAGCGATGCAAGCTCAATTAATTAAAGTTAGGGGTGATGCCGGAGCTGCCAAACAGATCGCAGATATAGTTCGACAAGAAATAGATTGACCCACTCCCACGCATAAAATGACGTGGAATTCTGGGATCCTGGCGCAAAATGCAGTCTGAGACTGTCTTACTTTTGCTCTCCCACTAGACAAAGCCCTGCCTAGCTGAAAAAATCAGACTACCAGAACTGGTTTTCTTCCTTTAGGCTTCGTAGAACTTAAACCCTGGCTTTTACCCCTAGCGATCTGTCTACCCAGTTAAACTACTTAGCTACGCATGTCCTTGTGCTGCTTGAAGTTTTACCCAAAAGACTAACTTTTGGAACCCCTTACCTCAACTTTATTAGGTTGCTTATGAATATAATACAACGCCCAAAACCCTTTCTGTATGAAGTTTTGATGTCGAAATTGGCGGTGGGCTACGCTGAATCGAATTCAGCTTGTAGAACCACCGCGTTGTATACCTTCGTTCAGATTGCATATACAAAATTCTCGGCTTTTTTCATCCCACACATGAATGACGTGGGCTTTCATTTTCTGTAAAATTTAGAGACTGAAGCTAATATTGTAAATATTTAAGCTATTTTAATCAGTAAATACTTTGCTTTTCTTGTCAAAAATAGATCTTCAAGGTTATATTCAGGTTAGAATTTGATACAGTAGCGTTTCAGCAACTTTAACTTTGTGGTCCCTTAAGTGATCTTAGTCAGAAGAATGTAAGTTCAACTGGTGATTGCGCTCCGCGCAGTGGCAGACCTCAAAGCTCCTATAGGGAGGATTTGCCCAATCGCTATTTAGAGCAAATGGAATTCCCCCAGTCGCTTAAAGATTATACTAATTAGCTAAGTCTTCAACAATCTTAATAAAGTCCTGACTCCAGCTATTTATTATTGCTATTCGACCATCACAGCTTTCTCTGTACTATGCTTAATGTTTCTAAGAGCAAAAGTAGCTCGCTAAATATGCAAGAGACAACCAAAAACCCTCAAAGCCCGACAAAACACCAACTAAACAATTAAGGAAAACTCTAATAAAGACTCTAATAAATATTTGGTAATATCTAAACGCTATAGGTGTGAAATTTGCTGATTTATTTCGTAATTGTTTGATTTGAGAAAAGCTAAAAACATATTGTCAACCATTTCTCAATCAATGGTTTGTATCGTTTTACGGCAATGTAATTGGTAATCAGCCATCAGAATTTTGAGGAAAATTAATGCCCAAACAGATTATTATCGCAGAACAACATCATATAGCTGCTGTTTTCTGGGAAGAACAAATACAAGAATTAATCGTTGCTACAGGAAATCAACAGGTAAGTGATATTTACCTTGGTACTGTCGAGAATGTCATTCCTGGTATAGATGCTGCCTTCGTTAATATTGGCGATAGTGAACGTAACGGTTTTATTCACGTTACAGATTTAGGTCCACTTCGTCTCAAGAGAGCAGCAGCAGCAATTACCGAATTATTGGTTCCCCAACAAAAAGCTCTGGTTCAAGTAATGAAAGAGCCAACCGGAAACAAGGGACCAAGACTAACAGGTAACATTACCCTACCAGGACGATATTTGGTTTTAATGCCCTATGGCAAGGGAGTAAAACTATCTCGTCGTATCTCTAATGAAAATGAACGCAGTCGTCTTCGTGCCTTGGCAATTCTGATCAAACCACCAGGAATGGGCTTATTGATCAGAACAGAAGCTGATGGTAAAGCTGAAGAAGCCATCATGGAAGATTTAGAATTCTTACAAAAGCAGTGGGAATCAATTCAATATCAAGCAAATTATGCTAGACCACCTGTTTTACTGAATCGCGATGATGATTTTATCCAGCGTGTATTGCGAGATACTTACTCAGCAGAAGTAAATACTATCGTGGTTGATTCAGCAGCTGGGGTCAAAAGAGTCAAGCAACAGTTGATGAACTGGAGCAGTGGTCGTTCCCCTCAGGGTGTGTTTATTGATTATCATCGGGAACAACAGCCTATTCTTGACTACTACCGGGTAAGCGCTGCAGTGCGTGAGGCTCTCAAGCCCAGGGTGGAACTACCTTCTGGGGGGTATATCATTATTGAACCCACCGAGGCCTTAACTGTAATTGATGTTAATTCTGGTTCATTTACTCGTTCGGCAACTGCTAGAGAGACTGTATTATGGACAAACACTGAAGCAGCTACTGAAATTGCCCGTCAATTACGTCTGCGCAATATTGGTGGCGTGATTGTCGTAGATTTTATTGATATGGATTCTCACCGAGATAAAATTAAATTATTAGAGCACTTCAACAACAGTTTAAGAGGAGATAAAGCTCGTCCTCAAATTGCCCAACTATCAGAATTAGGACTAGTAGAATTAACTCGCAAACGTCAAGGGAAGAATATTTATGAGCTATTTGGTCAATCTTGTGCCGCTTGTGGTGGTTTAGGACAGATAGCCTATCTTCCTGGGAAATCAGTAGCAGAGTCTTTAGAAACATCTCCTATAGTTACTCCCGCAGCAATTCGCGAACCTGTCAATAGTATTCGCCCGGTAATTGCTTCTCCTACAGAAAGACAAGAACGTCCGGAGTTAGTCAATAATTCAGGTCTTGATTTGGGATATGACCCCAGTAATCGTCAACTAGAGTTGATTAATCATCCTAACTATCAAGAACAGGGAGGAGCAAGTAACGGTAATCGTCGGCGTCGTCGGAGTCGTCGTAACGATCTGTTGATTAAAGAGGAATTAATAGAACCAGAAGGCACTGAGACAATTACCAGTAATCTAGACCAAGATACTGAAAATGGTAATGAAGAACGTAAATCTCGTTCTCAATTGCGTTCACCTCGTCGAGATGAAGCTAACTTAGAAAAAGTTACAGTAGAAATGGGGAACTTAGAACAAGAAATCTATGCCTTAATGGGAGTCTCGCCTCTAGTCTATGCCGATCATGAATCTAAAGATCCCAAATCAGTTTTGGTTTATGTCAAAAAACCTGGTGAAGAAGTAGTTGAAGTAAGCTCAACAGTCACTTCCCAAGAAGACCAAGCATCAGAAGCAGAACGAAAGCCTAAAACCAGAGCCAGAAAAAGTAGCAGTAACAAGGAAACTGAACCAGAAATTCCCGGAATTGAGGTAACAGCTCAGGTCAAAGCTATCAATGAGACAGAGTCAGAGTCTCCAGATCAAGAGGAAGTGCCGACTACTGGTCGTCGTCGTCGTCGTCGTCGCTCTTCGGTTGCCAAAGAGGTAGAAGTGTAAAAATAGTCAAGGTGAGTAAACATTCTTTTTTTGATGATTCTCTCTTATCGGGAATATGGGAGCCAAATACTCTTGTTTTAGGAGTCGATGAAGTTGGCAGAGGGGCTTTATTTGGTTCGGTGATAGCAGCAACCGTAGTCCTGCCCCGTTCAGATATTCCTCAATTAATTGCTATTGGGGTCAAAGATAGTAAAAAACTATCTGCGCAAAAACGCCTGCAACTAGTTCAACCAATTAAAGAAATAGTTGCAGACTGGCACATCAGCTCTGCCAACGTTGCTGAGATAGATCGTCTTAATATTTTACAAGCCTCTTTGTTAGCTATGAAACGGAGTGTGATGGGATTACAAGTAACTCCTGATATATGTTTAGTTGATGGTAAATTCCCAATTCCCAATTTGTCACTTTCGCAACAAACTGTGGTTCAAGGAGATTTGCGATCGCCTGTAATTGCTGCTGCCAGTATTTTAGCTAAGGTATGGCGAGATGAATTAATTACCAGCTTAGCAACCAAGTATCCCGAATATAATTTAGCTGCTAATAAGGGATACCCCACTGCACAACATCGTCTCGCCATCAAGAAGTATGGTATTACTTGCGAGCATCGTCGTTCTTTTAAGTCCTGTCAGAATTTACCTGATGCTTAGAATTTGATTGCCAAAAATCATAAATTGCTGCAAAATCTTGCTGTCCTAATCCTTGCTGAATCGCCTGTTGATAAATTTCCTTGGTGGTATTAGCTAGAGGGAGAGGAACATTAGATTCATAACCTGCTATAGCTACCATTTGCAAATCTTTCTGCATCCATTGCAAAGGAAATTCAGCTTCATATTGTGACTGCTCTAACTTTTCTTTTTTGCCAGCTAAAAATGGTGCCACAACAGGACTACCAATTAACACCTTGAGTAGCATCTCTGATGAAATTCCCCAGGCTTCACCTAATACCATCGCCTCAGCAAATCCTGCCATTGATATACCCAGTAAGAGATTAATTACTAACTTAAGAGCATTTCCCATACCTGGTTCTCCTACATGAACTACTCGTTTTCCCATACAATCCAATAAATTCCGACAATCAGCCAAATTCTGTTGCTCTGCTCCGACCAAGAACACTAACTCTTTTTGTGCTGCTTGCATTTTAGAACCAGCAACGGGGGCATCAATAAATTTTATTTGCCTTTCTGCTGCGATCGCTGCCATTTGTCGGGAAAATGTAGGATTGACCGTACTGCAATCTATCCATAAGCTACCTGCTTGCCAAGAAGTTAAAAAACCGTTGTTGCCTAAAGCAACTTCTCTGACTGCATCGGGATGAGCCAGCATGGTAAAAATTGTGGTTACTTGTTGGGCAACTTCTGCTGGAGTTGCCACACTTAATGCCCCATTGGCAACTAAATGACTAGCTTTATCTTCAGTGCGGTTAAAAATAATTAATTCATGACCTTGCTGCTGGAGGTTGCTAGCCATGCGACTACCCATAATACCCATGCCAATAAAACCGATTTTCATTGATTATGAATTCCTTACTTAATCTAAATTGGAATAAGTGCAATCTATCGTTTTGGTGAGAATAATGCCTTATCAATTGTTAAGAACAGAATATTTTTGTCTGGTTTTTATCTCAGATAGCTGATTCCTGTTTAAGCGATCGCTTAATCCGAGACAATGAAACTTCAGTAATTCCTAAATAAGAGGCAATATGATATTGAGGTATTCGTACAACTAATTCAGGATAATCTTGAGCAAAAGTCAAATATCTTTGTTGAGCTTGCTGTTGCAGTAAGCTACGCGTCCGTAATTCTTTGCGTATCAGTAACCATTCAGCAAATTTGCGACCCAATCTTTCAAATACAGGATCTTGCTCAAATAAAGCCACAAAATCACTAAACTGAGCCACTAGATATGTTGTGGGTTCTAGGGCTTGAATACCGTAAAGAACAGGCAAATTGAGGGCTAATGCTGCTAGAGAACCAGCAAAGGTATTTTCTGGAATAAAAGCCTTATTCGACTCCACACCGTCATCACTTAAATAATAAAAGCGCAGTAAGCCATGACAGACAAAGTAAATTTCATGGACTGCGGTATCTGGTAACATAATATGTTCGCGATGATTGACTGTTCTGCTTTGAAATATTTTTGCTAGCTGTCTCCATTGATCATTACTCAAGTTAACCCAGGAACCAAGAGCATTACGCATCTGTTGATATTGTTCCTTAGCTTCTGATGCAGTCATTATTGTGGCACCGGTAGTTTAAATCATACAGTTGCTCCAAAGTGTAGGTTTAATCTTAAAATCCAAGATCGGGGGACAATTCACTCGAAGACATTGGTTTTAGCTGGGGTTTTAGCTGGATCTCTTGAGATGCCCAAGTACGATAATCCTGAATTAGCTGAGTAACTAGTTTTTGTTTAATTCTGACTAAAACACTTTTGAGAAGTTGATTACCTGCTACTTCTAAGAATGGTTTAGGAGTAAGCATTAATGCTGCAGGTAATTCTACTCCTACCTCTAAATCTGCTTGCCCTGATAAAGTTGTCTCTCCTTCAACTTCTTGAGCATCTAAAATACCTTTTAATTTAAGAGAAAAACGTCGATTTATATAATCAATTCCTTTGATTTGACAACCTTCAGATTTCAAATATACACTTCCGTTAGAGCCAGACCATACTTTGAGCAATACAATTGGTTGAAAATGGTACATTTCCATAAAGTTGATGGGTCGCATTTTCAATTCAAACAAATCATCAGATATCTGTTTCATTAATCGTGGATCGGCGATCGCCTTAACTAACCTTTTAGGTTGGCGTAAATAATGCTGTATAGGTGTTTCTTCGTCTTTGAGCGATATCTGAACTGATTCTGATGTTTTGAAACTTACGTACATAGATAAAATCACCGAAGTTATTGCTAATTATTAATTTTAAGTTACATTACTTCAGATTTTATCTTAATGTAAAAAATTGATACTGTTGCTAAATCTTTGTATCTGAAAAATATATTTCCATGACGCTTTCACTTGCTTATCTAGGTCCAACGGGGACTAATTCGGAAACTGCTGCTCTAGCATACTCTAACTGGTTAACTAGTAGTCGACAGCAAAAATCTACCCTATGTCCCTATCCCAGTATTGTTTTAGCTTTAAGATCTGTAACTCAAGGGGAAGTTTCTCAAGCAGTAGTACCTATAGAAAATTCTATTGAAGGAAGTGTAACGGTTGTTCTGGATACTCTTTGGCAATCGAATAATTTGCAAGTGCATCAGGAGTTGACTATTCCCATTTTTCATGGGTTGTTATCCTATGCTTCATCTCTAGAACAGATTAAAACAGTCTATTCTCATCCTCAAGGTTTGGCTCAATGCCAAAAATGGTTAGAAAATTTTTTACCCCAAGTTCAGCTTATTCCTGCCAAATCTACTACTGAGGGCATAAAATTCCTCCAAGATGATCCAACTGCAGCTGCAGTGTCTTCTCCCAGAGCTGCTGAACTGTATCAAGTTCCATTACTAGCACCAGATATTAAAGATCGACCTGATAACTGTACTCGTTTTTGGATTGTTAGTTCTGAAAAAAGCGATCGGGGAAATTATCTTTCCTTAGCATTTAGCTTGCCAGAAAATGCTCCTGGAGCTTTGGTTAAAGCACTAAAAATTTTTGCTCAAAAAGAAATTAATTTGAGCAAAATTGAATCCCGTCCCAGCAAACGCTTGTTAGGAGAGTACATATTTTTTATTGATCTAGAAGGTAATTCTCAAGCTCCTAAAATAAAAGAAGCTTTAAGCGAATTATCCGAATGTACAGAGATTTTAAAAATATTTGGTAACTACAGTAAACTAGATAATCTGAGTTCGGAATTAGGAGTTATAAGTTAGGAGTTATATTATTTGGTGTCATTTCGATCACCCAACGATTTTTACTGTGAAATTCAGAAATTATAGCAATTTAAAGACAGCTATCAATTGTCAATTTGCCACTTAATCAATCATCCAAAGCATCTTTGAGAGCAGTTCTGGCTGCCAGGTGATTGCGTGTAGAACTGAGAATTTCCTGTTCCCGTTGTAAACGTTTGAGAGTATCTTGCATTTCTAGCAAAGCTTGTTGTTCCGATGCAACTCCATATAAATTACTAGCTACCCAGTAAGATAACTCTGTAGGGGAACTAGGTAAATCATCGGGAAGTTCGATTTTTTGACTAGTTAACTTAGCTGATAAATGAACTACATCTCGCAATAGTTCCTCAACTTTAGTTGCCATTGGTTTTAAATCTTCGGTAGGAGGTTGATCTTCGATCCACTCTACTAAACCAACACGATAGGGTTTTTCACGAATATACTCTAAGACCCTAAATCTTTGCTGTCCCAAGGTTAGCATTTTCATGCGGTCATCAGGAAGTCTCTGAAAATGGAGGATTTCAGCACAGCAACCATATTCAGCGATACCTCCCGTTGCCGGATCAATTGATAACACCCCAAAGCGGCGATCGTTTTCCAGAATTGTATTCATCATAATTCTGTAGCGATATTCAAAGATATGTAGCGGTAACGGACGGCTGGGAAACAAAACTACTTCCGGAAGGGGAAATAAAGGTAGTTCTCTGACTGCGATTGAAGAAGATGCCATCTAAAACTTGTTTTTAGCTATAACATGAATGATTGCTTATTATCTACTGTAGCGGATTTTTTATCAGAACATATATACCTTAATTAGGGAGTCAACAATAAATTTTATAATCTAGTCATTGTCTAATGTTCTCCAGGGCTGACTGAGGAGACTGAGAGTAAGTTTTATAGGTTTACTTACTAGTTGACCAAAATTGCAACTCAATTATCGATTAGCTCAACCCTTTAGAAGCGAATCCAAAGGGCTTAAAAAATGATTAATTAATTGATAATTAAGTACTAAAGTTTAACTTCTATATCAACGCCAGCAGGTAAATCCAACTTCATCAGAGCATCAATTGTTTTGGAAGAAGGCTTATAAATATCAATAATACGGCGGTGGGTACGGGTTTCAAAATGTTCACGAGAATCTTTGTCTACATGAGGCGATCGCAAAACACAATAAATTTTGCGTTTTGTGGGTAAAGGAATTGGACCAACGGCTGAAGCATTAGTTCGATTCGCAGTATCAACAATTTTCTCACAGGAAGTGTCTAATAAACGTTGATCAAAAGCTTTAAGGCGTATACGTATTTTTTGTTGTTGAATCGTTGCCATGTTGTTTAATTGTCGAGGTACGGATATTTAATTTAATATTCTGTGAATCGAGAGCAGACAGCACATTTTACCACTAGTACTGAATGACTCACCCATTTTCTCACATAACTAAGAGAGTAGACCATGTTAGCTAGGTTTTCGGCTGGCCAAATCTACTCTCATAGGTTAAGTTTTTCGTTCTATGTTGGTTGTCCTACGGACTACTTAATGATCTTAGAGACCACTCCAGCACCAATAGTACGACCACCTTCACGAATCGCAAAACGCATTCCTTGTTCAATGGCGATGGGGTTGATCAATTCAACATTCATTTTGATGCGATCGCCAGGCATTACCATCTCTACTGCACTACCATCATCGGCAGTATAATCAGTAATAGTACCAGTTACATCAGTTGTACGAACATAGAATTGAGGACGGTAGTTTTTGAAGAAAGGAGTATGACGACCACCTTCTTCTTTAGTTAATACGTAAACCTCTCCTTCAAATTCAGTATGAGGAGTAATTGAACCAGGTTTGGCCAATACCATTCCTCGCTCAATTTCATCTTTCTGGATACCACGAAGTAGCACACCAACATTATCTCCAGCCATACCTTTGTCTAGAGTTTTTTGGAACATTTCTACCCCGGTCACGGTAGTGCTGCGAGTATCTTTAATACCTACGATTTCGATAGTTTCACCCACCACTACTTCGCCACGCTCAATACGACCAGTAGCTACAGTACCACGACCAGTAATGGAGAACACGTCTTCTACTGCCATTAAGAAAGGCTTATCGACTTCACGCTCAGGAGTAGGAATATATTCATCGACTTGCTCCATCAAGTCATAAATTTTGTCTACCCACTTGTCATCGCCTTTTTTAATGTCGGACTTAGCAGTTAAAGCTTCTACTGCTTTTAGAGCAGAACCAGAAACGATCGGGATGTCATCCCCTGGGAAATCGTACTCGCTCAAAAGTTCACGAATTTCTAGTTCAACTAGCTCAAGTAGCTCTTCATCATCTACTTGATCTTCCTTATTCATAAATACTACCAAGCTGGGAACACCAACTTGCTTTGCCAAGAGAATGTGTTCACGAGTTTGAGGCATAGGACCATCCGCCGCAGATACAACCAGGATACCGCCATCCATTTGAGCCGCACCAGTGATCATATTTTTCACATAGTCAGCGTGTCCAGGACAATCTACGTGAGCGTAATGACGGTTTTCAGTTTCATATTCTACGTGAGCAGTATTAATAGTGATACCGCGAGCTTTCTCTTCAGGCGCAGCATCGATATCTTCGTAATTTCTCGCTTTAGCAGTGCCTAGTGCTGCTAGAGCTAGAGTAATTGCTGCTGTTAAAGTAGTTTTACCGTGGTCTACATGGCCTACAGTACCGATGTTAGCGTGGTCTTTATTACGTTCAAACTTTGCGCGTGCCATTGATTATTATTCCTTATTTAAATTAAGCGTTCCCTTTATTTTTAGCGATAATTGCCTCAGCTTCGACGCGAGGAACTTCGCTGTACTCACTGAACTCCATGGTAAAAATACCACGTCCTTGGGTTTTAGAACGGATATCGGTGGCATAACCAAACATTTTTGCCAAAGGGACTTGAGCAACTACTTTAGCTATACCGTCTTCGGAGTTCATTCCTTCAATGTTGCCCCGACGTGAATTTAAGTCTCCGATAACGTCTCCTAAGAAATCTTCCGGGACTTCAACTTCTAATTTCATCATCGGTTCTAAAACTACAGGAGAAGCTTGTTTAACAGCTTCTCTAATCGCTATAGAACCAGCAACCTTAAAAGCCATCTCGTTAGAGTCTACATCGTGATAGGAGCCATCAACTAGAGTAACCTTGATATCGATCAAAGGATATCCTGACAAGATACCAGATTCACAAGTTTGTTTCACCCCTTGCTCGATAGCAGGAATATACTCTTTGGGAATAGTACCTCCAACAATTTTAGAAACAAACTCAAATCCAGTTTTGGGCTCTGCTGGTTCAATTGACAAAACTGCGTGACCGTATTGACCTTTGCCACCACTTTGTTTAATGTACTTGCCTTCGGCTTGACTACTTTGGCGAATTGTTTCGCGATAGGCTACTTGCGGTTTACCTACGGTGGCTTCAACATTAAACTCTCTCAACATCCGATCTACTAGAATTTCTAAATGAAGCTCACCCATGCCTGCAATTACAGTTTGGTTAGTCTCAGGGTTAGTACTCACACGAAAGGTTGGATCTTCATCAGAAAGTGCTTGTAAAGCTTTAGACAGTTTCTCGACATCACTTTTTGTCTGAGGTTCGACAGCCACTGAAATAACCGGCTCAGGAACAAATAGAGATTCCAAAATAATCGGATTGTTCTGATCGCAAAGGGTGTCACCTGTGCTAGCCACTTTCAAGCCCACTATGGCGCCTAAATCTCCTGCTCTTAGCTCTTCAACCTCAATGCGCTCATTCGACTTAAGGACTACTAGACGGGAAATTCTTTCTTTCTTTTGCTTAGTCGAGTTATAGACATAGCTACCCTTACTTAAAACTCCTGAATAAACCCTAATAAAAGTCAAACGACCAAATTTATCAGTAGCAATTTTGAAAGCCAAGGCTGAAAAAGGCTCGTCGTCACTGGAATGTCGAACTGCTTCCTCTCCATTAGGCAACTCGCCGGCGATCGGAGGTACTTCTGTCGGAGCAGGTAGGTAGTCAACTACTGCATCTAAAAGAACTTGAACGCCCTTATTCTTAAAAGCAGACCCACAAAGCATTGGCATGATTGAACCATCAATCGTACCTTTACGGATTGCCGCTTTAATTTCTGCTTCACTGAACTCCTCTTCCATCATAAATTTCTCTAGGAGCTGTTCGTCAGTTTCAGCAATTGATTCAATTAACTTAGCCCGAAACTCTTGAGCTTGTTCTAAAAGTTCATCGGGAATTTTAACTTCTTCTATTTTCTTTCCTAAATCGTCTCGATAAACTACAGCCCTCATCTTGACAAGATCTACTATGCCTTGAAAATCTCCCTCGCTGCCGATAGGGATTTGAATTGGCACTGCATTAGCTTTAAGGCGCTCTCTAATCTGTTCATAAACTTTGAAGAAGTTTGCTCCCGTTCGATCCATTTTGTTCACAAAAGCAATTCTCGGTACATTGTACCTATTTGCCTGTCGCCAAACAGTTTCGGACTGAGGTTGCACGCCACCTACGGAACAAAACACAGCAATCACACCATCCAAAACTCGCATGGAGCGCTCCACTTCAATAGTGAAATCAACGTGTCCTGGAGTATCGATAATATTAACTTTATGATCTTTCCAACTCGTGCTGATAGCAGCCGCAGTAATAGTGATACCTCGCTCCTGCTCTTGCTGCATCCAATCCATAGTAGCTGCACCGTCATGAACCTCACCCATTTTGTAGGCAATGCCAGTGTAAAAAAGAATGCGCTCTGTTGTTGTTGTTTTGCCCGCATCTATGTGAGCTGCGATACCGATATTTCGCACTCGCTCAAGCGGAATGGTACGTGCCACAAATGCCTCCTTGCTTTTTGCAGGATGAAATTCTTATATGTTTACTAAAGTAAACACTGCTTATAATTCTATACTTTCATATCGGTGTTTATTTTGATAAAAACACTTTATATTTCAGATTTACAATAAACTACATTTTGGCAAAAGTTCAGAACTATAACATCAGCCACTTACTTCCAGCAAACAAACTAGTAAAATATCTAGATCCAAGGAAACTAAAATTAAATTATGTCCAATTTCGATATTTCAAAGGTTTATTTGAGAAATTTTAGTTGAAATGAAATAGTTCTAAATTTTTTAGTAGCGATAGTGAGCAAAAGCTTTGTTTGCCTCTGCCATACGATGAGTTTCCTCTCTCTTTTTCATCGCCCCTCCAGTTTCGTTGGCAGCATCCATAATTTCGTTGGCAAGCTTACTTGCCATAGTACGACCACCTCTGGAACGAGAAAACTGAATTAACCAACGTAAAGCTAATGTTGTACCTCTACCTTGTCTAACTTCCATTGGTACTTGGTAGGTAGCCCCGCCAACTCGACGAGCTTTAACTTCTACTAAAGGAGTTAGATTTTTGATTGCTTGCTCAAAGACTTCTATTGCCTCACTCCCCGTTTTTTCAGCAATAATAGCCATAGCATCGTACATTATGCGAGCAGCTAAAGACTGTTTACCACTGCGCATAATTCTTCTAATAGTCATGCTTAGTAAACGACTATTGTAGACAGGATCTGGAGGGATAGGACGCTTTTTCTTGGTTGAACGACGAGACATTATTTTAATTAATTTAAGTTAAAGACTAAAGAACAATAATTTTAGTCGCCTTCAATACTAAACTTGAGTTATGTTGTGGTATTGATACGACGTTTGATACAAACTAACCAAGCCGAATTACGATTTAACTGTTGCGATAGCATGATTTTTGCTTGGGACCAATCGCTACCTATAGGGCTAGTAAAAACTTATTTTTTACTGTCAAGGAATTTAGGGAACTCGTTATCAGCATTTCACTAAAAATAGCACCCTTGTCTGCTATAGCAACTCTTCAGATGGGGATGCTTCTCAGCCGCCTAGTTTTTAGCAATTAATTAATATGATACAAGCCTCAACTTTACTTAGGACGTTTAGTACCATACTTGGAACGACCTTGAGCTCTGTCTTTTACTCCAGTTGTATCTAGAGTACCGCGAACAATATGGTATCTAACCCCTGGTAAATCTTTGACACGACCACCACGGATTAAAACTACGGAATGCTCCTGCAGGTTGTGTCCAATTCCTGGAATATAAGCAGTTACTTCAAAACCTGAAGTCAAGCGTACCCTGGCAACCTTTCTTAATGCTGAATTGGGCTTTTTGGGTGTGGTTGTATACACTCTGGTACAAACCCCACGACGCTGAGGGCATTCTTTGAGGGCTGGAGATTTAGTTTTCTTTTGCGATTTAGATCGTTCGTTACGAATAAGTTGCTGAATAGTGGGCATGAGTTACTTAGCTGGCGTTACTATTTAATCCTTGAGTTAACCTTGTTGAGGAAAGCTATTGAAAATAGCAGACAAATTCTGATTATATGACACCTAGCATTTGCGTGTCAATCATATTGGCATTAATCTTGGATTTTAATGTCGTGCGACTTGGAAACCCATTGATATTAACATTAGATTTGATTTATCCAGCCCATAAATACAGTTAAACCGTGCTATTTTGTCGCGGCAAAAGAAATTCCACAACCACAAACGTTAGTTACTTTGGGATTATGAAATCTAAATCCTCCTCCCATCAGATCTTCTGAATAGTCTAACTTTAAGTTCTCAATATATTCCCACGATTCTGAGCTGACTACTACATGGATATCATTAATTTCTAACAAACGATCATTGGAATGCACAGCTTGGTGATTTCCATCTTGGCTATCTACCGAATCTTCTAGCTGTAAGTCATAAAATAAGCCAGAGCAACCACCTGATTTTACCTTTAACCTCAAAGAACTTTTGAGTTTATGGGTGTGTAGCTGAATACGCTTGATCTCTTTTGCTGCGGTTGGACTGATCTCGAACATGAAAAATTTGCTTGATTTATCAAGTTTTACCTGTTAATTTATGCTACAGCAAAATACTAATTTTCCAATGGTGTGAATTAGCTTCGTTGATATTAAAAGTTTTTTAGCTCTTAGCTCTTAGCTTTAAGCTTTAAAAATCTACTGGTTAAGACCGTGTTCAAATGAGTGCTGTTGATCTTCATAAACCGCAACTTGAGTTACTAGAAAAAGAATCTAAAAAGCTTATAGCTTATGGCATATAGCCTACAGCTTTTTAGCGAATTACTGGATTTCTTAATTCACACTAGACGTGTAGTACAAATTCTTACTAAGACATACGGAGAAAATCCTTTTCTATAAGAAAGTCAATGTCAACCTATTGACGCGAATAATCATCGCTAAAACGGATAATGTCATCTTCTCCAAGATATTGCCCATTTTGAACTTCAATCAAAACTAGTTTAATCACGCCAGGGTTTTCTAACCGGTGAGAAGTACATTGAGGTACGTAAGTAGACTGATTACTACCGAGAATCATCTCTTGATCGCCACAAATAACTTTGGCAGTGCCAGAAACTACGATCCAATGTTCACTTCGATGATGGTGCATCTGTAAACTAAGACGATGACCGGGATTTACTTCAATTCGCTTAATTTTATAACCTTTACCTTCTTCCAAAGTAGTAAAAGAACCCCAAGGACGAATCTCTGTGGCGACGACTCCTAATTGAGTTGGCGATGATGGTATAGCTGTAACGCTGTTGCTTGGTTTAGATTTGGTTTTTGTTGACTGGGACATAATTACTAGATTTGTTGAAAATAAAATTTACGAACTCAATTCAATTTGCGAGCTTATTTCAAGTTGTCGCTACAATAATATCTGCTAGAAAAGATTTATCAAGTCAATCTATCAAAAAGATAACAGACAATTTTGTAAAATCTAAGTCAAATGCTTTGACAAGCAAGACATCTATACAGAATCTTCATGAACGATGGCTTGAAAAAAGATATTTCAATTACAAATTAAAGTTTTGATAGATATTTGGCAGCACTCTATAAGTAAAAATACTTAATAATATACTGAGTATTTCTGAAATATGATTGTTGATTCCAGAAAACTGTATTCAATAAACCTTTTTATGAAGGTTTACTTCAGTTAGAATAGATATCCTATAGATTGATTTACCAGTTGTTCACTGTTCTAATTAAATAAAAACTATAACTACTGAGTATTCAATTAGCTTAGGTTGAGTTGTACTGAGAATATTGCTGGTATTTATTAGTATCTGTGTCTAACACAATATGATTTTAGATCAAGCATCTGGAAACTTGAATATTGGTATGCTGAGATGAGGAGTAGACAAAATCCCCTTAGCTTTTTCATATATCAAACTTTAGCAGTATTGAGATTGAGACATCAGGTAAATAGTAAACTGTCAGTAATCTGATTACTGGACGTTCTATGTTCGCAGTTAATCTAATCTGGTTTTCAACTATAAAGTGCTTTTTTGTCTAATTTAACGCTAATTAATTTGTAATCTTGAATAACTAATCAGGGTAAGACAATTTTTATTCAATGCTGATTCTACGGCTTTTAGAGTGAATCTGCAATAACAATTAACTATCAAATAACTATCAAAAAAGATATCTAAAATAATTCAACATATTTGGTATGGACAAGCTGGCAATGGAATCAAAAGAAGTTATAAGCAGAAATGTGTATCAGAACAACCGAGAATACGAGTCGAATACTAAACCTTTTCAAGGTCAACGTTGGTTAGTAGAAGAAAGAGATGCTTGTGGTGTAGGATTTATTGCCTATCAGGATGGTCGACAAAGTAATAAGCTAATCAAGCAAGCTCTCAAAGCTTTAGGATGTATGGAGCATCGGGGTGGATGCAGTGCCGATCGCGATTCGGGAGATGGCGCAGGGATTATGACATCATTACCCCAGAAACTATTTGCTACTTGGTTTGCTGAGAATAGCATTTCTCAACCACAGTCAGAAGCTTGGGGAGTAGGCATGATATTCTTGCCACAAGCTGAAGAACAGGCTGAAGAGGCTAAAAAATTTGTTGAAAAAATAGTAGAAGCTGAAAACCTAACAGTCTTGGGTTGGCGAGAAGTTCCTGTCAGCCCAGAAGTCTTAGGTGAACAAGCAAAAGCTTATCAACCTCATATTGAGCAAATTGTTGTTACCTCTCCTGAAAACTTAGCGGGAGATGATTTAGAGCGCAAGCTATATGTAGCGCGATCGCGAGTTGGTAAGCAGTTATCAGATGACTTTTATATTTGCTCTTTTTCTTGTCGAACAATTGTTTATAAAGGAATGGTGCGTTCGGTTGTTCTGAGAGAGTTCTATCAAGATTTAGCTAACCCTGATTATGAAAGCAGTTTCGCTGTTTATCATCGTCGTTTTAGTACTAATACGATGCCGAAATGGCCCTTTGCACAGCCAATGAGAATCTTGGGTCACAATGGCGAAATTAATACTCTGTTAGGCAATATCAACTGGATGTCCAACAGAGAGAAAGAATTAGTTGCCAATTTTAGTGAAGCATCTTTACCTAATTGGAATCAAGCTGAGATTAAAAGTTTGACACCCATTGTTAACAATGACAATAGTGATTCCTATAATTTAGATAGTGCTATGGAGCTATTGGTGCGGAGTGGTCGCAGTATTCCCGAAGCAGCAATGATTTTAGTTCCAGAGGCCTATAAAAATCAACCTTCCCTACAAGAATATCCCGAAATAGTTGATTTTTACGAATATCATAGTGGTCAGCAAGAGCCTTGGGATGGTCCTGCATTGTTAGTTTTTAGTGATGGTAAGACCGTTGGTGCCACCTTAGACCGTAATGGTTTACGTCCTGCTCGCTACAGTATTACTAAGGATGGTTATGTAGTAGTAGGTTCGGAAACAGGAGTGGTCGATTTACCAGATACGGAAGTAATCGAAAAAGGTAGATTGGGTCCAGGTCAAACTATTGTGGTGGATCTCCAGAGCAAAGAAATATTACGCAATTGGGAAGTTAAACAGCGCATTGCTCAAGTAAAACCCTATGGAAAATGGATCGAGCAATATCGTCAATCTCTTGAATCTCAGGAGTTTGGTACAGCCAATCTGATTACTGAAGCAGAATTACTACAACAACAAACTGCTTTTGGCTATACTGCCGAAGATGTGGAATTGATCATTCAGTCGATGGCTATCAACGGTAAGGAGCCAACGTTCTGTATGGGAGATGATATTCCCCTGGCAGTGCTGTCTAATAAGCCGCGACTGCTATATGACTATTTCAAACAGAGATTTGCTCAGGTAACAAATCCAGCGATCGATCCTTTAAGAGAAAAGTTGGTCATGTCCTTGTCCATGCAGCTGGGTTCTAAGGGTAATATCCTTAACTTACAACCTGAAGATGCCAGATTACTAAAATTAGAATCTCCAATCTTAAACGATGAAGAATTAGCCAGTATTCAAACTTCTAGCTTTAAGACCCAAAAGCTGTCTACCTTATATAAAATTGCTACTGGACCAAATGGTTTAAAAGATGCAGTAGCCCAGTTATGTGAAAAAGCGACAGCCGCAATACAAGCTGGAGTAGAAATCATTATTTTGTCTGACCACCCAGGAACACAAAATATCGGAGCAGAATATAGTTATATTCCTCCTTTACTAGCGGTTGGCGCAGTTCATCATCATCTAACCCGTCAAGGATTACGTTTAAGAGCTTCTTTGGTAATAGACACAGCTCAATGCTGGAGTACTCATCACTTTGCTTGCTTAATTGGTTATGGTGCTTCGGCAGTTTGTCCCTATTTAGCCTTAGAAAGTGTGCGTCAGTGGTGGAATAATCCTAAGACGCAGAATTTAATGCAAAATGAGCGTATTGAATTTGTTAGTTTAGACCAAGCACAAAAGAATTATCGTAAGTCCATTGAAGCAGGATTACTGAAAATCCTCTCCAAAATGGGAATTTCTTTGCTTTCTTCTTATCATGGCGCACAAATTTTTGAAGCACTAGGCTTAGGAGTTGATTTAGTTGATTTAGCTTTTGCTGGCACAACTTCTCGTTTAGGTGGTCTGACTGTTGCCGAGTTGGCTCAAGAAGTTATTGCTATTCATCAGAGAGCTTTTCCTGAACTTCAAGGGAAAAAGCTAGAAAATTACGGTTTTGTTAAATATAAAAAAGGCGGAGAATATCATATGAATTCTCCTGAAATGTCGAAAGCATTGCATAAAGCAGTTGCCAGTAAGCAGTATGACCATTACGAACTTTATAAACGGCAGTTGCAGGGAAGACCAGCTACAGCCTTACGAGATTTATTGGATTTTAAACCAGATCGTCAATCTATTCCCCTAGAAGAAGTGGAGTTAGTGACCAGTATTGTCAAACGTTTCTGTACTGGAGGGATGTCTCTTGGTTCTTTATCACGGGAAGCTCATGAGACTCTAGCGATCGCCATGAATCGGATTGGTGGCAAGTCCAACTCTGGAGAAGGGGGGGAAGACTCAACTCGCTTCCAGATTTTAGATGATGTAGATTCTGAGGGTAAGTCCCCAACTCTACCTCATCTCAATGGTTTGCAAAATGGTGATACTGCTAGTTCAGCCATTAAACAAGTAGCATCAGGACGGTTTGGGGTGACTCCAGAGTATCTGATGAGTGCCAAACAACTGGAAATTAAATTAGCTCAAGGAGCAAAGCCAGGGGAGGGAGGACAGTTACCAGGGAAAAAAGTCAGTCCTTATATTGCTTCTTTGCGTCGTTCTAAACCAGGAGTAACTCTAATTTCTCCTCCTCCACACCACGATATTTACTCCATCGAAGATTTAGCTCAGTTAATATTTGATCTGCATCAAATTAACCCGACAGCTAAAGTTTCCGTCAAACTAGTTGCCGAAATCGGTATCGGTACAATTGCCGCTGGTGTAGCTAAAGCTAATTCTGATGTGATCCAAATTTCTGGTCATGACGGTGGAACTGGTGCATCGCCTCTTAGTTCCATCAAACACGCAGGAGTTCCTTGGGAACTGGGATTAACTGAGGTACATCGAGTATTGCTAGAGAATCAACTGCGCGATCGCGTTCTCTTGCGAGCTGATGGAGGCTTAAAAACAGGCTGGGATGTCATTATGGCTGCTCTTATGGGAGCAGAAGAATACGGCTTTGGTTCAATAGCCATGATTGCCGAAGGCTGTATTATGGCAAGAGTTTGTCATCTGAATACTTGCCCTGTGGGAGTAGCAACTCAACAACAACACCTTAGAGACCGTTTTAAAGGTGTGCCGGAACACGTAGTTAACTTTTTCTACTTTGTTGCCGAGGAAGTACGCTCGCTGTTAGCTAAATTGGGTTATCGTAAGCTCGAAGAGATCATTGGTAGGACTGATTTACTGAGACAAAACCCCGAGGCTTCAATAGCCAAAACCGAGGGGTTAGATTTGAGTTGTTTAATTGACCTACCCAATGTCAAGGCAGATCGTAGCTGGTTACAACATGGTGATGTCCATACTAACGGAGCTGTCTTAGATGACGAATTACTAGCCGATCCAGCAATTACTAAAGCGATCGCTAATCAAACTAAAGTTAGCAAAGATGTAACTATTATTAATACCGATCGCAGTGTGGGAGCAAGAATTTCTGGAGCGATCGCCACTAAATATGGCAATAGTGGTTTTGCAGGAGAAATTAAGCTTAAATTCCAAGGTGCTGCTGGTCAAAGCTTTGCTGCGTTCAACCTTCCGGGAATGAAGATGATTCTCAGAGGAGAAGCTAATGATTATGTAGGCAAGGGAATGCACGGTGGAGAAATTATTATTACTCCTGCAAAAGGCTCAACCTACGATTTTGCTAGTAACGTAATTATTGGTAATACCTGTCTGTATGGTGCCACTGGTGGAACACTCTATGCCAATGGTCGTGCTGGAGAGAGATTTGCAGTACGAAACTCTATGGGCAAAGCCGTCATCGAGGGAGCTGGCGATCACTGTTGTGAATATATGACAGGTGGGGTTGTAGTAGTTTTAGGTGAAGTAGGACGCAATGTCGGAGCAGGAATGACAGGAGGATTAGGTTACTTCCTCGATGAAAGTAATACCTTTACGAGAAAAGTTAATCCTGAAATTGTCAAGATTCAACGAGTTATTTCTCCCGCAGGAGCAAAACAACTGCAAGACATGATCTTGAAACACATCGAGAAAACTAATAGTCCTAAAGGAAAAGCAATTCTGCAAGATTGGGACAATTATCTAGATAAATTTTGGCAGGTAGTACCACCATCAGAAGCTGATAGCCCAAAAGCAAGTCTAGAAGAAAATAAAGCTCTTACTTCGGTATAGCTTCTCGGCCACCAATAAATATTGTTAATAAAAAGGGGTAGGGGTTAATGAAATGCCAACTACTCTTTTTTGTATCTTCAAAAAATCAAATTTTGCAGAGTTACATTTACTTTTATTACCAAAAGTGGATCTTCAAAAGTTTGTTAGTAGACTTTTAGTAAAAAATGTCGGTAGTATTTTCAATTGTTGATTGCTTAGAAAGCCTAAGCTCAAAACCAGCTCAATGATTGAAATATAAGAACTTAAGTAAATTTTTAGAGTAGTATCTTAAATATAATTTTTTCAGGTATCACTGTTGAATAATAGCCCTACCAATTATGACTAATTCATCTCCTCAAGATCCGCAAAATTCTGACCCACAGCGCAGAAAGAGACCCGTGGGCGGAGTGACTTTCGATGAAATGATCGCCATGATTGTTGCTTTTTCCACTATTGGGGCAATATTGTTTTGGTCTTTAGGCGTTAAAAAAGATCGGCTTGCTGGTGACTTTGGTTTAGGCAAGTGGGATAATTTACTTTCCGCTGGTCAAACTAAGGATACCGGAATAGAGTCAACAAATATTGAACCAGGTAAAAGCTTTTCCAGTGCAACAGATTTGGACTCTTCCGAATCAACATCTAGGTTATCAGAATCAGAATCACTAGGAATTGTAACGCCTCCAATCCAAGAGTTTAATGTTACCTCTGGAGTTAAACAAAAAACTGAGCAACTTGATTTTGAAGATAACCTAGCTCCTGTAACTGGGGTTGCTACTCTGCCAGCACTCACAACTCTTCCTAATGGGAATCAAGACACTGATGCTGATCCTACAGTGAAAGAACAGGCTGGAGCAACTAACGACATAGATTCTCAGACAACTGCTCCTGGTAACGCAGGAACCAATGACGACATAGATTCCCAGGCAACTGCACCCGATAACACAGGAACGAATGACCAAACTGAGTCAACCGAAATGCCTGATGATATTGCTCCTAGTTATTGGGCTTATCCTTTTGTCAAGCAGATGAGCGATCAGGCGCTAGTTCCCGAATTTTCCGACGATCATAATTTTGAACCTGATAAGCTGATTACTAGAGCTAGTATGGCAACGCTAATTAGCCAAGCTTTTGACCAGCAACCTGAAACTAAAGAAATTAAGAAATTCAAAGATGTAACCAATAAAAACGCGATCGCAGCTGATATAGACAAAGCAGTCCGTATTGGTTTCATGCATGGTTATTCTCAGGACGAGTTTCGTCCTTTAGAAAATATTCCTCGTTATCAAGTACTAGTAACTTTGGCAACAGGATTAGGCTTAGAACCGTCCCAAGATACGGAGCAGATTCTCCAAAAATTTAGGGATGGTGCAGATATGCCTGATTGGGCAAAACAACAAGTAGCAGCAGCCATAGAAGCGGGTCTAATGGTTAATCATCCTGATTATGCTAAAGATTCTCTGATGCCGAATGAACCAGCAACTCGTGCCGAGGTAGCAGCGATGATTCATCAAGCTCTAGTAGAAAATGGTAGACTTGAGCCTTTAGAGTCTGAATATATTCTTAATCCCTAAAGTATAAGTAGATAGAAGTATTTATTTGTAAAAATTACAGAAGATAGTTTTTGGCAGTATCTTTGCTAATTAATTACTATACCCCTAGATTAAGTCTATGGGTTTTTTTATCTTTGCTCTTTCACGATTATTTATGTCTGCTCCTCCGATTCAATGGTATCCAGGTCATATCGCCAAAGCCGAAAGGCAACTTAAAGAACAGCTCAAGCGAGTCGATGTAGTTTTAGAAATACTTGATGCCAGAATTCCTCTAGCTTCTCATCATCCTCAAATCGACAATTGGATTGGTGATAAACCTCGCATCATCGTCCTTAATCGTATGGATATGATTCCTGAGTCAACTAGACAAGATTGGTCAAAGTGGTTCAAATTACAAGATGAACAACCATACTTTACTAACGCTAAACAAGGCAAGGGAATCAAAGCAATTAAAAGTGCTGCCCAAAAAACAGGAGTAGCAATGAATCAGCGTCGGCGCGATCGCGGAATGCGTTCTCGTCCTGTCCGTGCAGTGGTAATTGGATTTCCCAATGTAGGTAAATCTGCCCTGATTAACCGCTTAGTGGGTAAAAAAGTAGTTGTCAGTGAGCGTCGGGCAGGTGTAACTCGTCAGTTACGCTGGGTCAGAATTTCTGATGAAATTGAATTGCTTGATGCTCCAGGTGTAATTCCTTGGCGACTCGAAAATCAGCGTGATGCAGTAAAATTAGCTATTTGTGAGGATATTGGTCAGTCTGCCTATGACAATCAAATCGTGGCAGCCGCAGCAGTAGATTTATTGTTGGAGTTGGGTTTTAGTAAAGCACTCGAATCTCGCTTTCAGCTTGACCCTACTGGAATGACTGGAGAAGCCTTTATTCAATTAGTAAGCGATCGCTTTTACAAAGGTGACAAGGAAAGGGTTGCCCGTCAAATACTGTATGATTTTCGTACAGGGAACATGGGGGCTATCCCCCTGGAATTACCACCTGTGTGAGAAGTTTATTGATTTTTGGCGGACATAGTGAGATTGGGAAGTGAGGAAGAAAGGAAAAAAGACAACATAGTGAGATATAAACGGTTAATTTTGTTATTATCGTTAGTTTTTTGGTCTGTGTTTATGCCAATAGCTAATGCAGAAATGTGTGGAGTGCGGGATGGACATCAGATCTGTATTCTCAAGCTAAAACGCAGTGCAAAATACTATTGGGAATATCGAGCGACTGTCAGTATTGACGGGCAAAGGCAAAGAAACCAAGAAATCTACAACTGTCGCGATCGCACTTTGACTCGCAAGGGCAAATATCCCATACCTCTCAAATCTAATAGCCCAGGAGAGTTAGTCTGTAACTTATTTCAAAAATAATAAAATAGTAATTAAAGACATTAATTTTAGAGGATTCAGCAATGGAAGCGATCGCCATTCCTCAGGGATTTCGCGTAACTCCAGAACAATTTGAGCAATTAGCTTTTGCCGAACAACTAGCGCGATTGGAGTTGACTGATACTGGAGAGTTAATTGTTATCAGTCCTACGGGAGGAACAGCAGGAAGAAAAAATCGACGCTTAACACAACAATTGGGAAATTGGGCTGATCGAGATAGTACTGGAGAAGTATTTGATTCTTCAACGGTTTTTATTTTACCTAGTGGAGCAAGGAGAGGTCCTGATGCTAGTTGGATTAAACTAGAAAAATGGAATCAACTGACTCAAGCACAACAAGATGGATTCCCACCACTAGCTCCTGATTTTGTAATTGAATTAGTAAGCCCTAGTGACCTAAAAAACCAGCGATACGAAGATTTACAGTTAAAGATGCAAGAGTATTTAGACAATGGAGTCAAACTAGGTTGGCTGATTGAGCCATCGGCTAAAATAGTTGAGATATATCGGTATGGGCAACCAGTAGAGATATTAAACAATCCTCAAACTCTCTCGGGAGAAGATGTGTTACCAGGATTCACTTTAGATTTAATTGAAATTTTTACTGCTTAATTTTGTTGATTAGTAATCAGCTCGAATAATTTAGATAGTGAGCGATCGCTATTCCAAGTTTCCATTCTACTGATATACTCTTCGCGGTTATTAAATACCGTGTGAATTTTATCAAGCAAGCTATCTTTAGTTAAATCTTCCTCCAAAATCATTTCAGCAAACCCCTGTTTTCTAAAAACTTGAGCGTTCTCAATTTGGTCGCCACGACTGGACTTTTTTGATAGGGGAATCAGAATCATCGGTTTTTTGAGAGATAAGAATTCAAAGATAAAATTAGAACCTGCACGAGAGATCACTAGATCCGCAAGGCACATTAAATCCGCCAGTTCATTAGATACATATTCAAATTGCTGATAGCCTTCTTGTTTTAGATCTTGCTCCACATTACCTTTTCCACAAATATGGATAATTTGGAAATCTCTTAATAATGAATCCAGAAGAGAGCGTATTGTTTGATTGATGTATACAGAGCCAAGACTACCACCTGCAACTAAAATCACTGGTTTGGTCGACTCAAAATTGCAAAAAAGACGTCCTTTTTCAGAATTACCCTGTTTTAGCTCTGGACGTACTATTGCCCCGATAAATTCTGCCTTATCTTTGGGTAGGTGCTGAAGGGTATCTGGAAATGTAGTGCAAATTTTTTGAGCAAAATACATATTGATACGGTTTGCTAGCCCTGGTGTCAAGTCAGATTCATGGGAAATAACTGGTACATTGTTCAATCGACTACCAAGCACAACAGGAACAGAAACAAAACCTCCTTTAGAAAAAACAACTTTAGGCTGTTCATAACGAATAATTTTATAAGCTTCAATTATTCCTTTTAGCACGCGGAAAAAATCAGTAAAGTTTTGTCGAGCAAAGTATCGTCGTAATTTGCCTGTAGAAATGCTGTAATAAGTTACTTCAGAAAAATCTGAGATTAATTTTCGTTCAATTCCATCAAAAGAACCAATGTATATTATTTTCCACCCTGACTCAATCAACAAGGGAATTAAAGCTATATTGACAGTGATATGACCAGCAGAACCACCACCTGTTAGCAAAATCTTTTTCGTCACTTTTGATATTTCAAGTTATTTCACAAACAATATAAATTAATTCGACCAATTTTTGCTTTCATCCTTTATAAGGTATGCTTCCTCAAAGAGTTAATATTAACAAAAAATAAAAAATAAATGTCAATAAAAAGAGATAAAATCCAAGCAGGTAAATTTCAGTGGTTTTATCGTCAAACAGAGTTAGAAAGCGAACGTACACCTCTACTTTTTTTACATGGTTTACCTTCTCATAGCTATACGTGGCAGAAAATGATGTCTCTTTTAGCCGATGAAGAGATTCCCAGTATTGCCCCAGACTGGCTGGGATGTGGATTTTCTGATAAACCCAATCAAAGAAATTTTGCCTATACACCAGAAGCTTTTTTAACAGCCTTAACTGAATTAATTAACGCTCTAAAGTTAGACAAATTTTATTTAGTTGTTCAAGGATTTTTGGGTTCGGTTGGTTTGCAGTATGCTTTCCAGAATCCCGAACAGATAGAAGGATTGATTATCCTAAATACCCCTATTACTACCAGTGCCAAACTGCCTTGGGCTATGAAACAAATGACATTTCCCCTAGTAGGGGACATGATGACTCAAGATCCTTTGTTGGTTGATCGCACGATCGAAAAAGGCAGTGGCTTTGTAGTGGCCGATGAAGATCTTGATGTATTGCGGAAACCATTTTTGCAAAGTTCAGACGTTGGTAGATCCTTAATGGCTATCCTCAAAAAATTACAGTTAGAAAACACTACCAAGGAAATTGAAACTGGACTAAGTCAGTGGGCAAAACCCGCTCTAATTATTTGGGGAACAGCAGATAACTGGTTAAATGTTACTGATATCCAAAAACTGGCAGCTACTAACTCAGAGATTACTTTAGTCGAGTTGCCTGAGGCTAAACATTATCCTCAAGAACACTGGTCATCGGATATCGCTACCGAAATTTTGCAGTTTTTCCGCCGTAAAATTTTTTAAAGATGCAGGTTTCCTGAGAAAATTAAGTCAAAGTAACAAAGTTTGTTTTGAGCAAGATGAAAATTTTCCGTCCTATTCTTTCTTTAATATTAGTTTTAGCTACAACTCTTTTGGTTAGCTGCGGTGGTCCTAGTGCATCTGCACCACCTACTTATACTCCCGAAAAGCTACAGAAAATTAGCACTTATCGTATTCCTCTTGATGTAGCTCGTCAAAGAATTCCTGAATTAGGTCAATATATTACCAATGAAGATTGGGTCAATGCAGATAATTTTCTGCATGGTCCTTTAGGTTTAATCAGAAGAGACTTAACTTATCTGTCTAATGCTTTGCTCCCTGACGAACAAAAACCAGCACTAGATGTGGCTAAAGATATTTTTAAGCATATTGAAAATATTGATGCTGCTGTTGATGAGAAAAACTATAGGGTGGCAATTAACCAATATAAAGAAGTGGTGTCTGATTTAGATTCCTATTCCAGCTTGATTCCCGAAACTAAAAAACCAGTTGACCAAGCAGCAAAAGCTATGGAAGAAGCGGAAGTTATATTTGAAGGAGTCAAGGCGGAAATAGAAGATACTATTGAGCAAATTAGTCCTGAATTTGATGATAATGCTTAATTTAATCTGATACTAGTAAATTAACTTGAGAAAGGCTTGGCATTGCCGAGCCTTTTAAGTATCTATAATCAATAGTTATGAGTAAAATTGCCATAATTGGCTGCGGTGTCGTGGGAGCCGCGATCGCCTATGAACTAAGCCTGATTCCAGACTTGCAGATCACGGTAATCGAAAAAAATACTCCTGCTTCTGGTTCCACAGGCGCAGCTTTAGGCGTGCTGATGGGGGCAATTAGCCACAAGAAAAAAGGTAGAGCTTGGCGACTTCGTGCTACTAGTTTAAAACGTTATGAAACTTTAATCCCCGAACTTGAAGCAATCACTGGACTGGATATTCCTGTTAATCGCCAAGGTATCTTTAAGCTGTTATTTGCAGGAGATAATCTAGACAAATGGCAAAAATTACAAGAATTTAGAAAACATGAGGGGTGGGACTTAATAATTGGCGATCGCGATTATGTGAGTCAGCAGTGTCCTCATCTTGTTCATGAGAAGATTATAGGCGCAGTTTATTCTCCTCAAGATCGACAAATTGATCCTGTTAAATTGACAAATGCCTTGGTAGCCGCTGCAACAGTGAATGGAGTCAAGTTTCATTTTGGGTCAACAGTAGAAAATTTTCTCACTCAACCAGCAAAAGAAAACGAACAATTAAGCTGTCGTCAACTAGTAACCTCTACCGACAAAATAGAAGTAGAGCAAGTAATTATCTCAGCGGGATTAGGTTCAACTCCCCTGACTAGATCTTTGCACCAAACAATTCCCATTCGACCTGTACTAGGACAAGCGATTAAATTTAAGCTAGATAGTCCTTTAGGTCATCCCAATTTTCAACCTGTAGTGACAGGCAATGATATCCACATCGTACCATTGGGTAATCAAGAATATTGGCTGGGGGCAACGGTCGAATTTCCAACGGAATCAGGTGCAAGTTTTGCCAATCCTAAATCTCTAGAACAACTAAAGCAGGAAGCGATCGTCTTTTGTCCTCAATTAAAAACAGCAACTATTTCCAAAACTTGGTCGGGTAAACGCCCTCGTCCAGAAGGTATCCCTGCCCCTATTATTGGCAAATTATCAGGCTACAACAATATTTTGCTAGCTACAGCTCACTATCGCAATGGAGTCTTGCTTGCACCTGCCACAGCGTTAGAAATTGTTCAGATGATTAAAAATGAAACTTGTTTTAAAAGCTAATGGCTAATGGCTAATAGCTAACATATCCAATATCTCTTCCGAGCAAGCCGAGGCAATACTAAACATCAGTAATATCAGTAATCATTCCTAGTAAAAATGTATTGCCATCAAGATTTTGAAAACAGGATTTCTTGGTAATAATTATTTTGTCATTTCCTTCTTCATCGGTAAAAGGTTCTTCATCAATTTCTTGACCTCCTGAGAGCATAACCAGCTCATCTTTTGCCCAGTAAATATCTGCTTGTTCTTGAGGAAAGAAGTCTGGTTCAGATTTGCCCAAAATTTCAGCTTTAGAAGCACCGATAAATTTGCAGTAAGCATCGTTAACTAATACCCACTGATGATTTGTATCTTTAACAAAAATCGGACTACTAATACTATCTATTGCCTTTTCTAAAAAGTCTTTAGCATTTTCAGTTTGTTGTTTTTGGTTACTGATATCACTAACATCCTCATAAGAGCCAAATAAACCAATAATACGACCATTTTTGTCTTTTAAAGCTATTTTATTGGTTCTGAGTATTAATATTGAGCCATCTTCTCTAATTTGAGATTCTTCATAATTAATTTTAGGTGTTCCACCAGCTAGAATTACCTCGTCATCAGCACGATACAGATGAGCAGACTTATGCCAACTTAATTCAAAATCGTTTTTACCAATAATTTCTTCAGGGGAGTTTAATCCTGCATCTTGGGCAAATAGCTGATTACATCCTAAATAATTAAAGTTTTTGTCTTTCCAAAAAAATCTTTGCGGTAAGGTATCAAAAATTAGACGAAGTAATTGTTGCGATTCTCTTAATTCTTGCTCTGCTTGTTTGCGATCGCTAATATCTATCATTAGTCCATCCCAAATTATCGAACCATCAGCCTGTTTTTCAGGTTTAGATGCAGTTTGAATCCATTTGGTTTTACCTGAAGGAGTGGTAATTCGACCTTCCCAATATTTAGGCTGTAAAGTTTGTGCCGATTTTTCTACCACTTGTTCAAAGCTAGATAAATCTTCAGGGTGAATCAGAGATAAGATTAGCTCTGAATTTGACATCAGTAAGTCTGAAGAAACTTCACATATTTCATGGCAGTCAGAACTAATATAGGGAAATGAGAAGCTGCCATCAATTTCTTGCTTAAACTGATAAATTGACCCTGGAACGTTGACGACTAATTTTTCAAAACGAGCTTTGCTAGCAATTAATTCTTCAGTTCTTTTGGCGATCAAGTTTTCTAGATTTTGAGTTTGTGTCTGTAATTGCTGTTCTAACTCGACTCTTTCAGTAATATCTTCAAAGGTTCCTACTATGCCAACGATATTGCGATGACTATCGTGAAGCAACATTTTATTGGTTTTTAGCCATCTTTGGCTACCGTCAGCTTGTTGTTGTGGCTCGATAATATTATATTCAGAAGTTTGAGATTCAACTACTCGGCGATCGCATTCCCGAAACCAGTCTGCTTCTTCTTTTTTCCAAGGTAAATCATAATCAGTTTTACCTACAATTTCTGACTGATTATTAAAACCAGAAACTTCGACAAATCTTTGGTTACAACCTAAATACACAGAATTACAATCTTTCCAGAAAATTGCCATCGGCATTGCATCTAGTATTGATTGTAATTCTGAAACTGATTTTGAAAATTGTGGGCTTGATGATGGAGAACCAACTTGTTCTACACTCAGTAGAATCAAACTTTGTTCTTCTAGTTCAATTTTTACTCCTGACAGACTAACAGGAATAGGTTGTCCATTAGCATCTAAGTAAGAACGCTCTGCGGTAAATTTCCCTTTGGTATCTAGGCTAGCTCGATCTATCGATTGACTAGCGTGATATTTAGCAGGGGTAATCGCCCAGATATTTAACCCTAAAGTAGCAATTAATGTTCGACCAATGAGATTGGCAAAAGCTTGATTAGCGTCTAATATTGTGCCATTAAATTGATAGACTGCTTGGGGAATAGGGGAATTATTCCATAAAGTCCGATGATAATCTTGATCATTAATTGACTGGGTTAAATTCTCAGATTGTTGCTGTACCATTGATAACTTCGATATTCTCAGCTTAGTTTCAGGTTAGCTTTAAGTTTTCTAACTTAATTAACTAGATTGCACGTCGCAGCACTTTTAAACCTCTCAGTGTCTAGTCATTTTGAAAGCTATTCACAGGACATGGACCATTAGTATCAGTGTTCCCGAAAAACTAGGAGAAATTAACAATCAAACAAAGTAAAGGGAAATGGCGATTAATTACCATTTCCCTGAGAGCGAGAACATTTAGATTGTTGTTAGTAAATTTCTTTGGTGCAAGTTAGTCGTACATTCTTGCTTCTAAAGCACTAGGATTTTCTTCGCAATATAGTTCAAATTCACTCTTGGGTTTTTCTACAAAGTCACTTTTATTGAGAATATCGCTAATAGAAATTATGCCCAACAACTCACCTTTGACTACTGGTGCGCGACGAATACGAGTATTGGCAAATAACCGCGCCACGTATTCTACCCCTAAATCGGGATTAACTACTACACAGGGTTTAGTCATAATTTCATAAACCCGCATCTTTTTAGGATCGTGTCCAAAAGCTGCCACTTTATAAACAATATCGGTTTCAGTGACGATACCATAAGGATCGGTATCACTGCGACGTTCAACAATGAGACCACGCAAACCTTTATCTTTCATCAGCTTGACGGCATCAGCAACTGTTGCCGAACCACTTATGGTAGCAACATCCCTAGTCATAATTTCTTGAGCTTGCATCATAGTGATTTCTCCTCTAGTTGAAAACCTTGGTAACTAATCTTCGTAAATTCGGCATTCTTCAGCGTCAGGATTCTCAGCACAATAAGCTTCTAAAGAACTCATGCTTTTTTTCTCTTGACGTTTATGCGCTGCTGCCGCTTGCAATTCTTCTACTTGATCCCAGGCTGCAGCACATTCGGGAGAAGTTGCTCCCTTAGCAGCACAGATCGCACGAGCTTCTTCGCGAGCAACTTCAATTCTGTCTTCGATATATAGTTGTTTCGGTTTCTCAACAAAATCACCTTTTTTGAGAATATCGCTGATAGAGATGATTCCTAATAATTTCCCTTCAATAACGGGGGCACGACGAATACGAGTATTGGCGAATAACCGCGCCACATACTCTACTCCTAAATCGGGATTAACTACTACACAGGGTTTAGTCATAATTTCATAAACCCGCATCTTTTTAGGATCGTGTCCAAAAGCCGCCACTTTATAAACAATATCGGTTTCAGTGACAATACCGTAAGGATCGCGATCGCTGCGACGATCGACAATTAATGCTCTTAATCCTTTATCTTTCATCAACTTTACAGCCTCGGCGACTGTGGCAGAACCATTAACAGTAACTACATTTGTAGTCATGATATCTCTGGCTGAGAGCATCGATTTTTATCTCCTAAAATTTATTGCAGTTATTAAAAATGTAGCTAAAAATTGCCAGCCAAATATTTATGTCGACAATGTTGTCAGCCGGGACATTGTTGAACCATTGTTTTTGGGAATAGCTAGGGGAGAATTGTTGATATTTTGCTGTCTAGTAAAATTGGATGTGCTTGAAGCATGGGCTTCGATGACATCGCCACTTAGAGAACAAATAATCAGCAAATAATCACAATTAGGGCATTCTGTCTGAATTACTCGATTTTCTGGACAATTACCATATTTTGTTGCTTGGCTGATAAAGTGCTTGCGAATCGCCTGACCACCACAATTGGAACAGGGGATGGTGTAAGTTTGATCCATTGGATAGAGTTTTATATGAGAATTCGATTGAAAACTGGAAACAATTTGAGAAAGGATTAAGGATGAATTATCAAGAAATTTGTGCTTAACATCTGCATAGCCAAGACTCAAAAGAAAAAATGATTTAGTGCAGTTGCCAACTTTTGTTACTCTTCATCCCTCATCCCTCACTTTTAAATCAATGCCTCCAATATGCTAACAAGCTCTAAAGTCTCAGTTGTGTTTCTAAGATGTTGCTGTAGGTTTCGTAGGGTTTTGTTCCGAATAGGCTTTCTACTAATTCACCATTTTTAAACACTAGTACAGCGGGAATACTTCTGATACCGTACTTTTTGGCGTTGTCTTTATTTTGGTCAACATCAACTTTAACAACTGTCGCGCGATCGCTATATTCCGTTGCTAATTGATCGATTAAGGGCGCAACTACACGACACGGACCACACCAAGATGCAGTATAGTCAGCAACTAGCAGCTCCTTTTCAGCAAGTAACTGTTCAAATTCACTTTTATCAACGTAATTTGCTTTGGTTTCAGAAGTCATTTGATTAATCTAGTAAATAAATAAATTTTAAATTTCGATTTTAGTAGAGTTCGTCTTCTTGATGAGTCATAATCTTGCAGTCAGAAGTAGGGAAGGCGACACAAGTCAGCACAAATCCTTGCTCCATCTGATCGTCATCTAGAAACGCCTGTTCAGACTGATCGACAGTTCCTGAGAGAATTTTTCCGGCACAACTAGAACAAGAACCAGAACGACAAGAAACAGGTAAATCGATATCGTTTTCTTCAGCAGCATCAAATATATATTGGTCGTCTGCTACTTCAATGGTTTGGTTTAATCCTTCGGCTTCGTTAACTAAAGTTACTTTGTATGTTGCCATGGTTTGATTCTGCTTATTTGTTTAGAGATGAAACTTTTGTTGATAAACTTATGTATATATATGCTTATTTGCTTAATCACTATGAGCGCCGAAAATCTCAATACCCATAATGAAATTTGGCAAAGATTAGAAAAGGGGAGACAGGCTAAAGCTGCCGAGGGTGGGTACGCTGGCTACGGTTCTCCTGCATTTGGTCAAAAGGTTGTTAACGGAGAATTGGTAACAGACCCTCATGAACAAGAAATTATTGAATTAATTCGTCGCCACCACAAATCTGGGAAATCTCTTCAGCAGATTGCTGACTGGTTAAATCGCCATGGTTATAAAACCAAGCGTGGTCAACAATGGCGCAGAATTTCAATTAAACGAGTGCTTGACCGTCTTTATGGGAGAACCAAGCGAACTTCTGGTATCAAAAACTCCTTTTAATCAATCGACACCTATAAATGCTTATAAACAATATACAATAAAAGCTATAGTTTTTTATTTGTAACATCCCTTTTAATAATAAACCCTAAGTGAGTCAAAAAAACGTCGTTTGATCGCAAGACGCTTTTGGTTAGAAATATTTGTCTGATTAAATATTTATCTCAACCAAGCACAAGGATTCGATGAGCAGAAATAATTAGACAAACATTTAATTAAATTTAATTAAAATAAATTTTTAATACTTTAATAATACTTAATATAAAAATAAGAAAATTATTACTAAAACAATCTTGACGACCCAGAAAAATTTTTTATGGTCTTACTATGAAATCCAATGACCAATTATTCACTACACCAGATTTAGAAATAGCAATTGATCGTCATCCTCTAATAGTTCAACCAGATGTCTCTTTGACTAAGGCGATCGCCTTGATGGGTCAAGCTAAAGGAACTAAATGTGAACTAGTTGAAGACTATCACTCAGAATTTTTCTTTCGAGACAAAAATCGTTCTGGTTGTGTCTTAGTTATGGAAGACTCAAAAATATTAGGCATTTTAACCGAGCGAGATATTGTCAAGCTCACTGCTGCCAAACTAGTGTTTGCTGATGTGACCGTTGCCGAGGTAATGACACAACCAGTGGTGACTCTACTCCGGGAAAATTTCCAAGATATATTTGCAGCACTGTTTTTGTTTCGTCGTTATCGTATTCGTCACTTACCTATCGTCGATGATGCAGGGCAGTTAATTGGTGTTATCTCACCAGAAACTATCCGTCAGGCGATACGTCCAGCCAATTTACTTAAGTTAAGACGTGTCTCAGATGTAATGAGTAGAAATATTATTCATGCTCCCTTAAATACAACGGTGTTGAATATCGCCCAATTGATGGCAGAGAATCGAGTGAGTTGTGTGATCATTACCGAAGGAGACGAAGCAGAAAATATCTTGATTCCTGTGGGCATTATTACCGAAAGAGACATTTTACAGTTTCAGTTCTTGCAAGCTAGGTTAGATAACTTGGAAGTTGAGCAAGTCATGAGTACCCCATTGTTTCTTTTAAGTCCAGAAGATTCATTGTTATCTGCACATCAAGAAATGCAGCGCAGAAGAGTCCGTAGATTAGTGGTCTCATGGAATTGGGGGCAAGGATTAGGAATTATTACCCAGACTAGTATGCTGCGTATTTTTGATCCCATGGAAATGTTCAGCGTAATCGAAACTCTACAAAGTACGGTTCAGCAGTTAGAACAAGAAAAAGCAGAACTGTTAGCCTTAGTCAAAAAAGGAAGTTAATTGCCAAAAAATAGTACGGATAAGATGATTAAAACTTTTTATTTTTGCTGGTGGAAAGGATGAAGATCGACTTTACGAAAAATTAAAGCCGATCGCTATCTGTACTCGACAAACAAAATAAGCTGATTGTGGTGATCGAAGTTATGCAAGAACAACGGGAGCATCACCCTGTTCGCTTAGATATTACTTTAGCCGGCACGCCAACTGCTACTGAGTAAGGAGGAATATCTTTATTTACTACTGCTCCTGCTCCGATTACGCTACCTTGACCGATAGTGACTCCATCTAAAACCTTAACGTTCGTTCCCAACCAACAGTCGTCCTCAATGACAATTCCCTTGCAGGTAATTCCTTGTTCAACAATCTTACGGTTAGGATCTGTAAAATTATGATTGTTACCGTATATTCCTGAATGAGAGCCGATAAGACAGCTCTTCCCAATTTTGATCGGGCCAGGACCAGCTAAACAAGTGTAAGGACCAATATATGTAAATTCACCAATCTCAATATTTCCTTGGTCAAGAGCTCTAATATCAACACCATGATCAAGGTTTACTTTCTTTCTCAAATAAATTCGACTGTTATTTCCAGAAGTATTAATCTGAACACCAGAAGAAATGATTACTTGATCTTCAAAGCAAACACTATTGTTTCCTACTTTGGTTTTGTTCTTGGCTGAACTACTAATCTGAACTCCACGATGAATTTTGACGTTGTTGCCTATTTCTATATACCGAGGTTGAATAAATTCTACTCCTGAGTCAATGCGTACCGAACTACCTATCTTGGCAAAAAGAGAACTGTAAATCCAATTTCTTAGAACAATACCTGGCGCTCTGGGGATCCATTCTACTAAAGAAGTTAAGATAGATTCTTTGCGATATAACCATAACGAATCAGGTTGTGCCCTCTCCTTTTTCATAGCTAGATTGAACATTCCCTTACTCTGACAAGGTTTGAAGATTCAGCTTTATTACTAGCATTAGCATTAAGTCGTTCATCTAGTAAATCCAGAATATTATTTTCTGGCTTGGGATCAAATTTTCTGGCAAAATGAAAGTTTTTATTAACAATCTTGTCATAATCGACAGTAGTTAAATTTCGAGCGCAGCCCGCAAGCTCTGCAGGAAAATCTAAATAGCGTAGACAGTCATTACAAATATTAACTTCTTTACTATTGGCTAGAATAGTAGCAACAATAGATTCTTCAGGAGCGAGAGTTCTTCGATAGTATTTCAATAGCTCAGGATGCTTCACTAAATAATTTCTTAGTAAATCAACACATTTTTTAGATAAAGTATTCCAGTACCATCCTCCATAACATTTAAAATTATCACTAAAAGGAGTTGAATGGGCTTGAAGTCCGATCAGAGCATACCGCCACTGTATATTTAAAAAAGGTACGAAAGGCTCTATTCTCGTCATTTTTCTGAGCCACCACTTGCTCCATTCTGGAAGTTTTATATACTTGGCAAAATAGCGTTTTTGGCCTCCTTCTTTACCCCAAGGAGATTTTTCTGAATATATATCCCAATAATTGATAAACCCATCATATTCTGTTGTAGCTAAGAAGGTTTCAATCTCTGGAATTGGAAGAACTGGATAATCCTGACCTGACAAACAAACTAGCCAGTCATAATCAAAATTATTTTCAAATAACCAATTTATAGCATTTAGATAAACTGCTAAAACAGAGTCATCACCACGTCTGACTGATTTATTTCTTTTGATGAGTTCAATTCCATAAAATTGCCTCAGTTCGTTTAAATCTAGAGAAGAACAACTGAAGTCATGACTGAGTAAAACTAATGAATTAGGACTAGACATTTTAATAACTTTAACTAACCGACAAACTTGTTCCGGATTTTTATGGCTTTGAATGAAATAGACCACTTTCATAAGGCAATAATTCTGATTAAATTTTTTTCACGACTAGCAATTAGTTTTATGGTGCATTGGAAGCAACTATAGTAATCTTCAGTAATATTGAATAATCTCTATTACCTATTACTTACTTGTTACCCTGGTGAACAATGTAACCTCTCCAATAAAATAGGCTTAATATATCTGCTAAAAATGAGGATTTCATTGAAAAAAGTCGATGTATTGTAGTCGTGGGAAAAAAGTCGATGTGATTTATTGTAGTCGTGGGAAAAAAGTCGATGTATTGTAGTCGTGTAACTTAATGATACTATCCGAATAGTTAACGGAATCGGTTAATATATTTTGTTACATTTCAATGGAAAAAAATTTACAGAACTATATTGATTTTTTCAAAGTCTTAAAAAACTGTACAATAGTTTACTCTACTACCTTCTGAACATACCCATAACTCCGTTGAGACCATTTTGGGATATGTAATGGGTAGTAGATATAATCCTGCCATGCCTTCTCAAAGCTGGGCAGCAGTTCTCAAATTCTGGCAAGGTTTATCAGTCAGGCTCCGAGAAACCCGGAGCTTGCTTTGTGGTTTGGCGTAAGAAACATATTCTAGTGCTGCGTCAACTAATTAATGATGGATATATTTTTACAGTTAAAAACTATCTTTTAACCTTTTCACCTTTCCCTTTACCCGTCAATTATTAATTGACAGAATACTAGACCAGGATAGGTATTAGTAGCATGATGTTACCGTCTCTGTCTACTTATTTCCAATAAGGTCTATTTTATTTCCGAGTTTTCGAAATTTCAATAGTAATTTAGTTCTTGTTACTGTATTGACAAGAGTATGCTCAATCTTACCAAGGAGTCGAGCAACTAAAGATATCTCTTTATCTGAAATTTGATATCCTAACTTTTGAAGTTCATCGTTTTCTCTAAATGCTAAAAATACTCTCATTTTTTGCTTGGAAGTAAGTAAATTTTTCCATTTATCAATTTCACTAACTTCAGGATTTCTATTATACATTTTTTGCTCATACCAAATCTCTTCTTTGGTAATCGCTTTTTCACCAAAATGTTCAAATTTGGAAGGTTTTAGCATCTGTTTTGACCACTCAATACCCAAAAAATCACAAATTTTCTTGGTTTCATTTTCGGGTTCTGTTACCAAGTTTTCATAAACTAATAGTAGGATTTTTGTGGGAGTTTTGCTAACAGATAAAAATCCACTGTCAAGGCAATTTTTAGTATGAGCAATAGCATTTTTTATGTTACGAATATATTTTACTCGATTTCTTCCTTTCTCTTGAGCGCGTTTGCCAACTTGAAGTAGTGATGAAACTACTGCTCTAGGGTCTCTAACCACATAGATAAAATGCGAGGCAGGAAATAATTCGATTAGCTCTGAGAACACTAGAATATTTTCAGGAGTCTTCTCACTATAAAATTTACAGTTATTTTGATTAGCTAATGGGAGAAAAAAATTTTCGATCAGGGAGCATATTTTTTGATCCGCCTCTTCATGAGAACAAAGAGCTGAAAGAAATTCTTTGCCAATATTTTGATGTATTTCCCTTCTTAAATAGATAATCTCTCTGAGTAAGAGGAATTCTGGACCACCACAAATATCTGGGTGCGAATCGAGAATATTCTGAACTAATGTTGTTCCAGAGCGAGGTGCTCCCCCAATAAATATTAGTCTTTCACCCCTGTTGGTTTTACAGGTATGGGAAAGTTGGTTTATTGGCTCAATCATGCTCCTAATGTATTTATCAAAAGTTGTTGTTTCTTTTACAATAGCGTCAATCAAAATAGCATCGTCGAAATTGACACATTAGGAAGCACATCGGTTTCTGAATAAGCATAAATACTCGGGCTAATGTCTTTGTTCAAATAAGCACAGCGCAGTCTCAACATGGGAGATACATTTTTTTGATTCCATCTAACTCATTTTAAAGTCTAAACTACCATCGAATTGATATAGGAATAGGCTTTAAATTGATTGTCATCCCTTCTTTTCCAACATCCCATTCAAGATATACATGATTTTCAGTTCCTTTGGTAATAAATATCAGATTTCTAGAGCAAAACCATTGAACTTCTTCTGAAAGTTTTGGATTAGATGTTGTATTAATTTTGACTTTAGTGAGTCTATGTTTACTTCCTCTATGCTCAAGTAACAAAGGATTAGATAAATTTCTTTCACATGGGGCTTTTGTTACTTTTGAAATAAATAGTAAAGGTTCATACATTGAGTTGGGAGGCGTAACTATGGGAATAGTCGCACCTCTTGGCAAAAATGGTGCATTGTATGACCACGTTGGGACGGGAATATTCTGCTCTGTATTTCGGATAAATCTAAAAGATACTCCAAATGGGCTTGCTCCAGTGTCTTTCCATTGAATCCTTTCCCATAGAGATAGAGGTTGTACTAAATTTGATTGCAATTCTTTGACATTGTCGGGAAAAAGAAACTCTAAATACGCATTATCAAAGAAAGCACATTTACTAGCAGTTCCTTGACCTTGATGAATTTGTTTTGTTGACAAATTTAAACCAAACTCAGTTGCAATATTATCAAGGTCTAGTTCATTGGATACACAAACAAATACATGGTCTAATTCCAACATCAGTAAAGTTTTATTGAAATAACTGTCTTAAAATTAAACGTCTTATTATCTATTTAGTCGTAAAATATAATAAAAAATTGCGATGATAGTCTACTCAATCCGTTAAAATTATTGATACCTCAAATATCAGTAACAAGTATGGTTATCTCTGAGATAGCATTACCCTCTTTAATTGAAATTGCGCAACAAACTCGCGTAGCAGCAGGAAAGCTGGCGGTATTGTCTACAGAAGCTAGAAATAATGCCTTGGAAGCAATAGCTAAAGCTTTAGAGGCTTCTAAATTAGAGATTTTAGCTGCTAACGAAGCAGATCTTAGAGTGGCCGAAGCAGATAATATTGCTCCTGCATTGTACGCCAGACTTAAGCTAGGAGAATCAAAACTACAAGCAGCGATCGCCGGCGTGCGAGATGTAGCTAAACTAGATGATCCAGTTGGGGTAAATCAGATTCATCGTGAGCTAGATGAAGGTTTGATTTTAAAGCGAGTTACCTGTCCTTTAGGAGTGTTAGGAATTATTTTTGAGGCTCGTCCTGAAGCCTTAATTCAAATTACTAGTTTGGCAATTAAGTCGGGTAATGGTGTAATTCTTAAGGGTGGCAGAGAAGCAATTAACTCCTGTCAGGTATTAACCAAAGTAATTCGCCGAGCATTAGATTCTACTGAGATCGACTCTGATGTGGTGCAGCTTCTAACTACTAGGGAAGAAATTAAACAGCTACTAGAACTCGATCAGTATGTAGATCTAATTATTCCCAGAGGTTCAAACTCTTTCGTACGTTATGTTCAGGATCACACTCGTATTCCTGTTCTGGGTCACGCAGATGGGATCTGTCATCTTTATCTTGATAGTGCGGCAGAGATCAACAAGGCCATAAATATTACCGTCGATGCTAAAACCCACTATCCCGCAGCCTGTAATGCAATTGAGACCTTACTAGTGCATCAGGATATTGCAGAAGAATTTTTACCCCAGATTGCTACTGCTTTGGAAGCAGAAGGCGTGCAACTGCGGGGAGATGAAGCAACCAGAAAGATAATTAATGCGACTCCCGCCAATGAACATGACTGGAAAACAGAGTACAGCGACTTAATTTTAGCTATTAAAATAGTTGATTCTCTAGAAACAGCGATCGCTCATATTAACCAGTATGGTTCTAAACATACCGATGGGATCATTACCGAAGATCGACAAGCTGCTGTCATGTTTCAAGATCGTGTCGATGCGGCAGGAGTTTACCATAACTGTTCAACGCGGTTTGCAGATGGTTTCCGCTATGGCTTTGGTGCGGAGGTTGGCATTAGTACTCAACAAATGCCTCCTCGGGGTCCTGTTGGTTTAGAAGGTTTAGTGACCTATAAATACAAAGTAACTGGTAATGGTCACATTGCAGCTACTTACACTGGATCAGATGCTAAACCTTTTACCCATATTGATTACTAATTACTGATTACTGATTACTGAAGCCCAAAACTATTGAAATTCTATGCTTTGATATTAAATTTATAAGTTCAATCGTGTCAGGCGTCATAGTTTTTACTTGTGGAAAAATCTAACATTGATATTTATGATTTTGCTAAAAAGTTTGCTGTTAAGATAGTTAAGCTATGCAACTGGATAGAACAGACACCAGGAGCCAGACGCACTTTAAGCAATCAATTAATTCGTTCTGGAACTTCAGTTGGCGCAAATTTATATGAAGCTAAATATGCCGAATCAAATGCTGATTTTATTCATAAACTTAGAGTTAGCAGAAAAGAATGCAGCGAGACTATATTTTGGCTGGAGATATTAATTGATTCAGGGATAATTGAAAAGAAACAACTACAGCCTCTTTTAGAGGATGCTGAAAGAATTGGTAAAATTTTGACTTCAATTATCAAGTCTAAACTCAGTAATTAGTAATCAGTAATCAGTAATCAAAAATGGATTCAATTCAAGTTAGCGGTATTCGCGCTTATGGATATGTTGGTTATCTTCCAGAGGAACGAGTTTTAGGGCAGTGGTTTGAAGTGGACTTAACTTTGTGGGTGGACTTAGAATCAGCAGGAAAGAGCGATTGCATTGAAGATACCTTAGATTATCGGGAAGCGATCGCAATTGTTAAAGAGCAAATTACTACGGCTAAGTTTGACTTGGTAGAGAAGTTAATTAGTGCGATCGCCGATAAGCTTCTCAGTCTGGAAAAAGTCAACCAAGTTCAGGTTCGGTTATCGAAACCAGCCGCACCTATTCCTAATTTTAGTGGTCGAATTACCCTCGACATAATTAGAAGTAAAACCAATTAATACATAATATCTGGTTTTTGGCAATTCGTAAGAATACTTGATATTTAATTGATTAGCACTAAATTTTAAGTAATTCCGACCAAGGGGAAAGATATTTAATTGGGCAAATTAATAATAGAAGAAGAATCAAAACTAATTTAAATTATCAAAAAAGGACTTTTGGTCGATGAATAGAAAAATAAAATTAACAGCTAATCTATTTTGGCAATATATTAATCAGCAGCTTTTTCATAAATATTCTGTTTGGAATTTTAGACATTTTTGGTATTTATATCAAATTACTTTATTTAGAAGATGTTGGGAACAAGAATGTACTCAACAAAGTAAAAATCACTATTAAATATTTAAATATTGCCTAAAATTGTTTTTTTGAGAAAAATTTTTTTTGTTATTGATTTGAATAACTTTACGAAGAATAAGAGTTGAAAAATTATGTTTCTGAGTTATTTAGGAATATATTTTTTAACTCTTTTACTTTTTGGAAAACACTTTAGCTAGGAGTTTTACAGGTTAAAACTACTCGAGTTAAAGGTAATTGATTGTTCTGAGGGGCAAGATCTAGTAACTCTAGATTTCCTCCCATTGTTTCTAATAAAGTTTGGGACAATAACAGCTTCATATTGGGAGACAAGCTAATTTCTTGCAATAACTTACGGATATCAGCTAAATCGCTACTTTCTAGATTGGGTTCGCTAGTTTTTTGCTCATACCAGAGTTCAGTAGGGCACTCTAGATCAATTTCAATGGTAACGGTGTCTAAACTTACATCGGCAGTAGATACCTTGATGTTACCTGTATCCATCAAACTAATACCGCTATCAATTAAATTAAATATTAACTGGATTAACCGAGAACGATCTGCATATACATAAACCGTAGGGTCTGGCTCAATAATTTCTAATTGAAGGTTGTGATTAGCTGCTTGAAGATGAGTCAAACGATCAATTTCAGTAAATATTTCCTTGAGTTGCAGAGATTCTAAATTTAATCGATTGCTGCCATATTCTGTTTTGGATACAGCCACAATCTCATCGATCAGCTTCATTAACTTCAATGCTGACTGGTAAGCCTGAGTAATAAATTCTTTTTGTTCTTCTGGGCTTTCACAGAGATCCGACAGAATTAACTGATGTAAGCCAATCATGCTGCTTAGTGGCGATCGCAACTCATGGGAAGTGCGAGCCAAAAAACCGGCTTTAAACTGGCTCATTTGTGCTGCCATTTGGTAAGCCAGTTGTGCTTGTCTCAGTTCTTCCTTTAACTCCTCGATTTCATTCATATATTTCATCAGATGGGTTCAGGTTATCACCGAATAGTTGGCACCATCCCTCTTACTCTTCTAGTAATTTGGCTTACAACCGTTTAACGCCACTCTAGTGCTTTGTTTCCCAATAAATACAACGATCCGAATAATTATTACATTAACTATTTAGTATTGCATTATTGTTGTTTAATCTAGCATAGCTTAAGGCAATCACTTGGTTCAATCCTCTAGAATTATTTTACAGTTACACTACCCTGACGTAAAAGTTCCCACTGCTGATTTTTCCAGTGAATAATAGTAGAGGGCAGTCCACTTCCAATTTTATCCTCTAGCTTAAGCATTGAATCTTCCAAAACCAAAACATCGGGAAAAACTTGAGCTATCTCAGGCATAGAAGTTAAACTGTTTTGTCCGGAAATGTTAGCACTGGTGGTGGCTAAAACTCCAGTTTGCTTGAGTATTTGACGTGCAATGACATGATCCGGTACTCGGATTCCTACTGTCTTTGATTTAGTGGGGTTGATTATAGGTGGAACTAAAGATGATGCTGGTAAAACTAAGGTTAGCGCGCCTGGTAAGTATTTATTGAATATTTGTTGCCAAATTTCTAACTCTGGGGCAGTGTAATCAATAAAAGGGAGTAAATCACTAATGGATGCTCCCATCAAAATTAAAGGTTTATTTTCAGGTCTCTGCTTAAGCAGAAAAATTTGTTCAGCTAACTCTGGTTTAATTGCTAGGGCAGGTACAGTGTCAGTCGGAAAACTCACAGCTTTTCCAGCGATCGCTCCTTGAACTAGTTCTGCCTGAGAAACTTGAACCATAAAATTTTAAAGTTTATTTCATGTCCGTTATTAAAGTTGATTTTCCTCGCGGTACTATGACTGAAATTAGCGACGATGTGCCAAGACAAAACGCTCAATACCACTGAGATCGGGAAATATTTTTATATCGTAGTATTTTTCCTGCTGTTCTAAAAGTTTTACAACTGCATGATGCTGACCAGCCATAATTTCAATTAACCAAATTCCTCCAGAAATTAGGTAGTGGGGAGCAACCTGCACTAGATGACGAATATCATTCAGACCATCTATCCCGCCATCAAGAGCTAAATGTGGTTCGTGGTTTGCTACTTCTGGTTGCAATTGAGATATTTGTGATGTAGGAATATAGGGGGGATTAGAAACCATTCCCCTGACCTGACCTTGAAGAAACTCTAAGGGTTGCCACCAGCTACCCTGATAAAAACAAATATTTTGATTTAAATTTAGCTGTTCGGCATTTTCTTGGGCAACGCCTAAAGCTTCTGGACTATAGTCAACAGCGTGAATAGTTGCTTGAGGTAAGCTACTGGCTAATCCTAAAGCGATCGCACCGCTTCCTGTTCCTAAATCTACCCAGTGTTGTTTGACATCGGCAATAAGACTATTTTTATTTTGACCAGCAGCTTCGATGGCGATATCAATAATTAATTCTGTTTCAGGACGAGGTATCAAGACTGCGGGAGTAACCCGCAATTGAAAACGCCTCCAAAAAACAGTGTTCACCAGATACTGCACTGGTACGCGTTCTTGAAGACGTCTTTGCCATAGTTCTTCTATTTTCCAAAGAGGTCTTTGACTAACTATAAAAGATTGATTGGCATAAGAGCCTAGACGTATGGACAGGTTGCTCAAGTTAGTTATGACCTGAAGTAACCAATCAACTTCATCTGGATCAATATTATTAGCGAGCGCTGATTGTTTAGCTTGCTGATACCAAGAATACAGTTTAGCGCCAGAAATACTGTTCAATATTAATAATTTATTCTGGAGTTTTCTCTGGTGCCACTTCTGGAGTAGCCTCTGGAGCTGTTATTCCTCCATTTTGGGTAGATGAATTTTGGAGAAATTGAATTGATTCTGTAGAAGGTACTAGCACAATTTTTTCGAGCATTTTATCTTCACTAGTTTCGAGGGTTTCAATTACTCCCTCTAAAGGCACAACCTCAATATCAACACTGGCTGCGACATCAGGCTTTTGTTCTTTAAACTTAGCTACCATATCTTCTAGTTGTTGTTTATCAAAGAAGAAAGGAATCACTTGTTGAGCATCTTTTTCAATCGTTAGATAACCCTTGCCTTCGCCTCCCTTGGCAACAAATAGAGGTACTCCACCTTGATATGGTTGATTATTAGCTTCACCAATAGTCTTGGCTGAGTTGACAGCTTCTTGTTCGGGAACATAGGCAAAATTCAAAGCATTTTCCTGACTTTCAGCAGATTCAGATAATTTGTAAACCTCTCCTAGTGATACAGGGACAACCTTGACTTTACTCGCTAGCTCAGGATTCTGGGTTTTTAGCTGATTGACAAATTGGTTAGCATCATCTTGACTAATAAAAACTCCTGCAACCTTAGCTTGATCTTCACCTGATGCGACTAAAGGTGCACCTTGTTCATCGGCTATGGTGAATACAGGGACTGGATCGAGCTTTTTCAAAACTTGATCTTCTGGTAAAGCCAACGCTGTGAAGTTTGTTACTATCCCAGAACCGATAAAAGCAGTTCCAGCTATTCCCAAGGTTGCACTCCAACGGACTAATAATTTCATCATGTCTATCTGCCTCATTACACTACCTGCTAATTGTTTATTGTGTATAAAAAACTGTTAATTACTGGATAATAAGCGAATATTTTTTGATTCTTACTATTTATCTTGATCGTAAAAAATGCTTGTTTCTTTTAAAACTTTAAAAAAGTAAACTAATGTTTCCGCCCATTATACAAGAGGAATTTTATTAAGCAAATTTCATGAGATGAGATACTCTAAATTACATTATTAATCTTTTAATTCTATTCTTTGGAGGCAGAGGTAATTGTTAATCTTTGAAGCTTGAAATTATCGGGATGACAGGATTTGAACCTGCGACATCCTGCTCCCAAAGCAGGCGCGCTACCAAGCTGCGCTACATCCCGTACCTAAGTTGCTGTCAACTGACCACATCTTGAGGGCGTTTTCGACGCTCACTTAGGATAACATAATTTTCCCAGTAATAATTGCTAACTAAAAAAGTAATCAAAAATCAAAATCAGGTACTAACTGTAAAACTCCCATACCAAGCTCTGTACCATTGATCGACTGCACTTCAAATAGAGCTAATATATCTTTTAATTGTGGATTCCCACGATTAACCCCTGTTGCTCCCATAGCAACGATCAGACCACAATAACCCTGGTTTTTTTGGCAGCGTTGACGCCAATTGTCTAGGGATTTGAGCTGCTGAGCAACTTCTTGAGAATACTCGGCAAATATATACAATTCGTCGTCTCCGGTTTGCAACATTCCCAGCTGAAAAATTTCTCCACTGAAGGGATCTTCACCAGGATTAAAACAAATAGACTTTAATCCACCTGCATCTTTGATTCTGGTAATCAAATGTTTGGCTTTAGGACGGGTAGTTTGAATAAAAATTATGGGAAATTCTTCGCTTTTATTGGTAATGTTTAAGGATTGATGGTAAGTCTTGGGTTTGTGTTTTAGCTGTTGAATAAATTCCCAGTTAATACTGGTTAAACTAATCAGAGAACCATCTGGAATTAAATCTTCTTGAATAGCAATATCAATATCTTCTGCTAACTTTTCTGGCCGATCTTTGATGCCCAGATTAAGCAATTCTTCTGTCAGTTTAGGTAAACTACAAACCTTGGTAGATAACGTTTTTGCTTCTATTCTGGATTCCGGAAGATTGATGCGATAGGATTTGCATATTGCCTTAATTGGTTCTTGAGCGAGAATAGTTCGATTACCGCGGTAAAAACGCAGCAAAGACTCTAAAGCTGCATAAACTATCTTTGTTTCCTCTTCATCCAAGAAGGGGCGCATTCCTTCAAAGGGATGAATGCTGCCGAAAAAAGGTTCAATTGAGACTGCCTTGCCCATACCTTGAGTCTCTATTTCAACTTCATCATAATTAAGAAACCAACAATCCTGAGCTAAAAAAGCTTGCTCTAATTGTGCGGGGGACTTACTATCTCCTAAAGCAGCAGCACGAAATTGCTTTAGAGAATCTAGGGAGCGATAAAGTAATACTCCATATTCGGCTGACATCATGCCCATAATGCAGAGATATATCTTGTCCACGGCGCAGTTTTTCAGCTCAACACACAAAATATCACTATCGGCTAATAATTCCCAAGGGGCAATATCCCAAATGTTAATAGCAGTATCATTAATAGCTTCTTCATAAACAGAGGGGAGAGCTGATGGCTGAATATTGCTCATTGCAGCAAATCCCTCAAATAGATGATCGATTACTGGCAGTTGAGTAGAATACTCAACAGTAATATCTAAAGCTTGTAAAACTCCCCGCAACAAAAATTGAATTTCGCGATCGCGTACAATTACTTTTTGGGGACGACTTGGTTGCCCTGGGTGGTGAGGAGATTCAATCGCCCTCAATAAAGTACGTACCGTGGCCTCAATCCCTGTTTCTCCAGAAACTACATCCATCGCTCTGACGGAGCCTTCTGAGCCGTCAACCCAAATAATACATTCTTCGTCGGCATCTATATTGGCATCTAAGTAAGAAGCCATATTTTCCAACGGACGGCGATCGCCTTCCCAAACAGCGGTAGTTTGTGGAAGTTTTTTGAGTCTACTTCTGGTGGTAGGAGGAAGAGCCGTCATAGATAGTTTTGCTACTTTACTTAATTAGTAATACTGACTTTATTTTTGTTCAAGGTCTGTAATAATAAACCATATTCCATACCTTCGACTACTGCTTGGTAAGAAGCATCAAGGATATTGACCGATACTCCTACAGTTGTCCATCGTTCTACTCCGTTGGTCGATTCTACCAGTACACGAGTTTTAGCTGCTGTCCCGGCACTGCCATCTAAGATTCTGACTTTGTAATCTGCTAAGTTAAAATTGGCAATTTCAGGATAGAATTTAACCAAAGCCTTGCGTAAAGCCAGATCTAAAGCCGCTACAGGACCATTAGCCTCTGCTACCTCTAGTAGATTTTTACCATCTACCTCTACTTTTATCGTAGCTAAAGCTTTGCTAGCTGGGTTATCTATTTCTTGATGAATATCACAGTGAACCTGAAAACCCTTAAGTTGAAACAATTGCTTTCCTGGTTCGAGGATTGAGCGCATTAATAATTCAAAACTAGCCTCTGCAGCTTCAAATTGATATCCTTCATTTTCTAATGCTTTTAACTTCTCGAGAATTTGACGACAGCTTACGTCTTGTTTACCAAGATTAATGCCAAACTTCGCCGCATAATGTAGAACATTGCTCAAGCCGGACTGATCTGAAATAACGATTCGTCTCTGATTTCCAATTAACTCTGGTTGAATATGTTCATAGGTTAAAGGATTTTTAGCTACTGCAGAGACATGAACTCCCGCTTTATGAGCAAATGCCGAGCGCCCGACAAACGGTGCATGGTCATCGGGAGCAAGATTAACAATTTCGCTAATTAAACGACTAGTAGGACTCAGTTGACCAAGTTGTTGATCTGCTAAACAATGATAACCAAGCTTCAACTGTAGATTAGGAATTAGAGTACAGAGATTGGCATTACCACATCTTTCTCCATACCCATTAATTGTTCCCTGCACCATTGTTGCTCCTGACATTACAGCCGCGATCGCATTGGCAACTGCCGTTCCTGAATCATTGTGAGTATGTATACCCAGCCTGACTGAGTCGGAGGAATTTAATTCGGGAAACCCAGCCATTATCTCGGTGATAATTTGACTGACTTCATGGGGTAATGTGCCGCCGTTAGTATCACACAAAACTAACCATTCTGCTCCAGCTTCTAGGGCTGTTCTAATTGTTTTGACAGCGTACTCAGAATTGTGTTTATAACCATCAAACCAATGCTCAGCATCATAAATTACTTTTCTACCCTGGCTACGCAGATATTCAATTGTGTCGCGTATCATTGCCAAGTTCTCGTCCAAGCTAGTTTTTAAGGTTTCCTTAACGTGTAGATCCCAGGATTTACCAAAAATCGTCACCCATTGAGTTCCTGCAGCTAATATTGCTTGCAGCATTTTATCCTCGGCAGCCGCTAAATTCGGACGACGGGTAGAACAAAAAGCAACTACTTTTGAAGTTTTCAGCGGTTCCTCTTGAAGTCTCCAGAAGAACTGAACATCTTTAGGATTTGCCCCCGGCCATCCCCCCTCAATAAAGGGAACTCCCATTCGATCAAGCTGACGCGCAATTTTCAGTTTATCTTCTAATGATAAAGAAATTCCCTCTCCTTGAGAGCCGTCTCTTAAGGTTGTATCGTAAATCCAAATTGTTGATTCTTGATTCATGAAGTCAAATTTTACTCCAATCAAAGTTAACAAATGTTAAGTTACTCAGAGATAAATATTTTTTTGCCCAGAGTAGAAATTGCTTATGCCCACCGTAACTGTACAGGGAAAAACTTTTACCTGTGACTATAATGCTAATTTACGTACGCAGAGTTTTATTGAAACATAAAATCAACCTCTATAACGGTAAGTCAAGAATTATCAACTGTAGAGGCATCGGTAGTTGTGGTACTTGTGCCGTAGAAATAGTCGGTGAAGTTTCTTCCCCTAACTGGAAAGACAAAACTCGGCGATCGCTTCCCCCTCATTCTCCAGAGCAAAACCGTCGTTTAGCCTGTCAAACGACAGTTTCAGGAAATATTCAGGTACCTAAATATGACGGCTTTTGGGGACAAGGCAATTTAGTAATCAGTAATCAGTAATCAGTAATCATAAAAATGAATATTTTTAAAATTTCACCTATTATCCGTATTACTCTTTTGTGTCTTTATATTGCTCTAACAGTTCCTTTACCTTTTTTAGCTGAGTTTACTAATGCACCAATACCATCTTCAGTATTATGGTTGGGCATTGTTTTAGGGGCGATCGCTGTATATGCTGCTCTCAGTGAAAGAGTAATCTTAGACGATGACAAAATACAAGTAACTTACCCCAACTGGGTTCCCAAGTTTTTCCGTAAGGGTTGGTCTTTGTCTTGGCAGGAAATCGACCAACTCAAGATGCGCACCACAGGACAAGGAGGTTTAGTTTATTATTTTACTTCTCCCACAGAGGAAAAAGCTTATTTGCTGCCAATGAGGGTAGCTGGATTTAACAAAATGGTTAATCTTGTTGCCAAGAAAACAGGTATTGATACTGCTGATGTCCGACCGCTAGCACAACCTTGGATGTATCTAATTTTATTTGCCTGCACTATGGTTTTATGGCTCGTTGATGGTTGGACAATTTGGACTGCAACTCATTTAGCTTCTTAAATTTCTTCCCGAGGCTGTTCCCTATTCCCTATTCCCTATTCCCTATTCCCTATTGCCCTTAAATTCATACTTCTTACTTCTGCGTAGCGGAACTAGCTTGCCATAATAATTTAGAAAAATTTTTGAGTTATTAACAATATATGTGTATAATTGTAAAGAAAAGTTAAGACAACTGAGATTACTAAATTAATTTTAATAAAAACTACATAATTGAATGGTTTTGTTCAACTCCCCCCAGCCAATTATTCGTCGCAAGCAACAAGCACTAGATTTTCAAGATCGCCAAGGACTTCTACAGCTTAAGCTGCAAATCAGCAATAGAACTCTTTTTAACAGCCTGTATACAAGAATCGATCAGGTTTTTGTCCTTTGGGGATTGGTTACAGCTCTCATCTTTTTTACAGCTCAATTTGCGCCAATAGACTGGATTACTCAAGCTACTTTTTGGTCTGTATTGACGGTAGTTGCTACTGGAGTTATGTCATTTCTAACCCATTTCTGGGTTACTGTAGAGCGACTCCGCTGGGTTTTGTATAGCTGGATTGTTCTAATGGTAGGTGGTGTTTTGATCACTGACTTAGGAATCTTGTGTGGCTGGGGGACAGTTTTAATGAACCTTTGTCCATTATGGTTAGGTTTGAGTGCAGTAGGTTACATCTGCACGGGATTGGGACTGCGATCGCGTGCGTTTATCATCGCCGGATTGTTTCATGTTGTAGGAATCTTTGTTTTGCCCTTTTGCATCGGTTGGCAATTTTTAGCTACAGGTTTAATTATGACGATTAACCTACTGGTATTTGCTGAAACTCAGTGGGATATGCGTCCTCCAATTGATAATTATTCAGTTTTGAGTGAAGAACAAAAAGAATTTAACCGTCAGCAATATTTAATTCGTCAAACTGAATCTTGCTCTTATTAAATACCCTCGAGCATTTTACAGTTATCTGTTTTGCAAAAGACCAATTTAATGAGTTGGTCTTTTGGGCTTTTTGGCGAATCGCGTGAATATTTTCACTTTGGACTGCTGCATCTGCCATATATCCCGCACTGGCACAGATACCCAAACCAGCAATTTTATTGACCTCTACTTCGGGACGTGTAGTGAAATAATTAGCAGCGGCAATGATATCTTGAGTTTTATTAGCAGGATTTTCTAAAATAACAAAACCACAGCTTTCAACTGTGGTTTTAAAAATTTAGTATAAGTTATTCAGAAACTAGTCATATACTTCCTTTTAGAAGGTAAATGTAGTTCTAAGAACACCAAGCAAAGCGTCATCATCATCGTCGTTACCGTTAGGATTAATTATGTAAATCACCCCAGGAGTAATAGATACATTGTCATTAAATTGATACTTATACAAACCTTCTAGGTGAATTGGATTGCTTTGATCGTCGGCATAAGGTTCAACACCAGCAAAAATCGCTGCCAAATTACCTTCTTTACCAAAATCAGGTAGTGACAATCCAGCTCCGTAAGACCAAATATCTGCTTCTCCATCACCGTCATCTTCCTGAGCATCGGTATACATACCAAAAGCATTAAGAGCAAATCTATCATTCAGTTGAAAAGCTGCTTCTACTCCGAAAGAGTTGCTCTCTACTTTAATATCATCGCCAAAAGGCTGTCTAGCATCGGCTGTACCAACACCTAAGTCATAAATCGTGTTATCGTCAGCACCAAATTGACCACGAACATAGGTGCCAGCGACCTGTAACCTATCATCCAATAAGCTTACTGTAACCTGACCTAAAACAGAAAATTCTTCATTAAATAATCCACCATCTTCATTTTCAACGGGGTTAAAGGAATCACCACCAAAGAAACCAGCACTTACGGTAACAAACTCTAAGGGACTAAAGTTAAGACCAACACCACCACCAGAAGCCAGACCAATTTTATAGATAGGGCTAGATTCAGCAAAGCTGGAAAGAGAACCAGTTGCACCAGTGAAGGAGTCTAAATAAGGACTTAGAGTAGGTACAAAATCTTGCCATAGTGGAAAGGCTGCGGGCAGATAGACGTCGATTTTATCGCCAAGAGGGAAATAGTAAGCTAACCAGCCAATTTCCAAGTTGTTATCGTTGGGAGCAGTTTGGTAGGTTAACGCCCCAGTTTCCAGGGGAACACCTACTTCATTTGCATTAGTCGTCTGAAACCCAGTAAAATTACCGTCGTCATCTTCGGTATTAAAGATAGCATTGGAAGCATCTAAACGGGTGTATAGAGCATCTTCCCCAGTGAAACTAGAAACGAAAGCTAGACGTACTCGATCTTGGAATACTACCTCATTAAAATCAGTATTGTTAAACTCACTACTGATACCAAAGACAGCTTCCGCTTCTAACTTGGTAGTAGTAGAGAACTGATTATCTTCTAGGATTGCTGTGCGACTTTCTAACTCATCAACGCGTCCACCCAAAGTGGCTAATTCAGCTTCAAACTCTTGAGTCAAGCGGTTAATGGTTTCTAGATCTTCAGCAGATACTGCTTCAGAAGAAGCGATTAGACGCTCAATCTGGTTTAAACAAGAATTTAAACCGGCTGCAAATTCGTAACGAGTTAAAGCTTGGCTACCACGATATGTTTGATTGGGGAAACCAGCAATACAGCCATAACGATCCACTAAGCTGCGTAATGCTTCATAAGCCCAGTCAGTAGGTGAAACGTCTCGTAGTTGGTTGACGTTAGTTACCTGATTGCGGGATTTGGAACGTCCTTCTTGGCTGTAGTTGTTAATTTTGTCTAATATCTGACTATTGCCTGCTTCTGCTTCTGCAACTAACTGAGCAGAGGCTGATAATTGAACTCCAAATACTAAACCAGCTACTGCTGGTGAAACCAACAATAAATTGCGTATTAATTTATGCATTTTCCTCACACCTTAAAAATTTAATCGCTTACTTTTGCGATCGCTTTGGTATTTCGCTTTAGTATTAGATAATTAAATCAAATACGTTAGAAACACAAAGTCAAAAGTATCAATTATATCTTGAATTTTATGTATCCATAGATACATTTTTAGATATTATCCTGGTACGCGTTTTTGTTGTCAATCGGCAGTTCAAGTTATGTTTCAAGATAAGATTCAGTTCAGACAAACGCTCCCAAATTTAGCCTTCTACCCAGTTAACTAAAGTCCTGACTGGAAACCCTGTTGCACCTTTATTATTCACTCCGCTGGGGGAATCAGCCCAAACCGGACCTGCTACATCTAAGTGCATCCACGGAGTGTCTTTGATAAATTGTTTGAGAAATAGAGCTGCCGTAATTGATCCTCCTGCACGAGGTCCAGTATTTTTCATGTCAGCAATCTCGGACTTCAAACCTTCAAAATATTTCTCTTCCATAGGTAATTGCCAGAATTTTTCTCCCGCTAATTCGGCAGCAGTTTTCATTTCTTCAGCCAGAGCATTGTCAGTACTCCATAATCCAGCAATATCATTGCCCAATGCCACAATACAAGCACCTGTCAAAGTTGCCAAATCGACGATCGCATCTACTTCTAATTTTTCAGCATATATCAAGGCATCAGCCAGAGTAAGTCTTCCCTCAGCATCGGTATTATTGACTTCGATAGTTTTACCATTAGCAGCTTTGAGAATATCTCCTGGGTGCATTGCTCGCCCGCTAATCATGTTTTCGGTAGCGGCACAGATAAAGTGAACCTCCACATCTGGTTTTAGTTGAGCGATCGCCTTAGCAGCGCCGAGAGTGGCCGCACCGCCTCCCATATCCATTTTCATAGTTTCGATTCCGCTACCACTGGGTTTGAGGTTTAGACCACCAGAATCAAAAGTGAGGCTTTTCCCGACAATTGCTACTTTACGTTTGGCTGTACCAGCGGGTTTATAGGTCAGATGGATAAATTTAGGAGGAATATCAGAAGCTTGTCCTACACCTAAATATGCTCCCATGCCTTGCTCGAACTGTTCGCAATCTGATTGTTCGAGTATTTTGATTTCCAAGTTGTAGTCTGAGGCTAATTGTTGAGCTGTTTCTGCCATAGTTATGGGAGTAAGTTCGTTAGCTGGAGCATTGACTAACTCCCTGGCTAAAATTACACCATCAGCAACGATTGAAGCATTAGCAATTGCTTTATCTTGTCCTGCTAAGCCAATTAAATCAACAGTTTCCAGTTTAAGCTCTTTATCTTCTGGTTCAGATTTAAAACGATTATCTTGATGCAAAGCTAAAATCATCGCTTCTGTAATTACCTGGGCTAATGACTCTGGTGATTCAGAACCTAAGGGTAAACTAATTCCCAAAGTTTTTGACTTTTTTGCCATACGAGCGATCGCTGCCGTAGCAGCGCGCCAACTATCTAGTTTTAAATCTTCAGATTTACCTAATCCTACCAAGGCAATTTTACGGATCGGATTTTTGCCTCCAACACGACTGATAGCAGTAGTAGCAGATTTTCCTTCAAATTTCTCGTCGGCGATTAATTCAGAGATTGTACCTGATAATTTCTCATCTAATTGCGCTAAGTCTCCCGATAGCTCAGTTTCACCTTCCAAGATACCAACTGCTAGTAAGTCGCCAGTCCAATCTAATAATGGTGTATCGGTCGCTTTAATTTGCATCCTTTCTTACTTAATCCTTTGTGTGAAGTAACTATAGTTTCAGTTTATCAAGCTCTTAGCTTAAAGCTTAAACACTTCGTAAGAAGCAAATAAGCTAAAGGCTTTTTATCCAAACAATTAAATTAATAGTTAAAAATATTTTCCACCGAAAATCACTTAATTTATTAACCACTAAAAATACTATTAATTAAAGTGTTTATACTGTTGTGCTTACCTTTAGTAAGAACTTAAGATCGAATGTTAACCTAAATGTTATAAAGCTACCAATTATCTGTTCTAATGTCATAATAGTATGCAAGAAAATTCAGCCTATATTATTAGATATTTTTTAGAAAATTGTGAATACTTCCACCTCTCATAATTCTTTATCAACTAAGTCTGGTCAACACAAACAGCTAGGTGTGATTTTAAGTGATGCGGGTCTAATTTCCGCACAACAAATTGAAGTTGCTTTAAGAGATCAGCTAAGAAACTCAGAGATGCGAATTGGCGAGATTTTAGCTTTAAGAGGTTGGATTAAGCAAGAAACTGCTGATTTTTTTGTAGAGAGATGGGGTGAACTTGTTGAGCAGCCACAGAAAAAGCCTCTAGTTTACTATTTTCGTGAGTCTGCACTTTTAGATGAAGATCAAATATCAGCAATTCTTCTTGAAAAAAGTAAAAGAATGGAAAAAGTTCGCTTTCATCAAGTAGCAGTTCAGATGGGTTTAATTAGTCAACAAACTGTCGACTTTTTTATTAAGAATTTAATGATTGGTGCTCAGCGCAAAAGATCTTCCAGAAAATCTTCTTTTGCTACTCCTTATGAACTTCTAAAAAACTATATTCGTGGAGAAACTAATTTTCAGCGATCGCAGCTAAAAAAAATTCAACTTAATCACGTCACTCTCAAAGCAGTTAATTTAGATAGTTCCAATTTAACTGGGGCTGAACTAAAACAAGCGAATTTAAATAACTCATCTTTTAAAGACGCTAATCTAAGTAATGCCAATTTAGAAAAAGCACTTTTAAAAGAAGTTGATTTTGAATCTGCTTGTTTGAATCGCGTTAATTTAACTGATGCCCATCTAGAAGGTTCTAATTTTAAAGCGGCTAGCCTTAAAGAAGCCGATCTCAGGGACGGTTATTTTGTCAATGTCAGTTTTCAGGGTGCAGACTTGAGCAAAGCTAAGTTACAAGGCGCGAATCTCAAAGGAGCCTTATATAATGCTCAAACTATTTTCGACCCAGATTTTGATCCTACCAATGTAGGAATGGAATTAGTTTAATGCAATTTTAATTTGTTAATTGTTGATTGTGAGAGTGTAATTTTGAAGTTTCTCTTCCTTCTGAAAAGGCTTCACTGAGAGAACGTTTTCCCCCGGAATTTTTGATTGCTAGCGGTAGTACATCTAAATCGGGGCGTAAAGCTTGCGCTTGACGTAAATAACGATGAACCATTGCCGACTGAGCTAGGGGAGTGTTGACTTGAATTAGAATCCTAATGCAACGTTTTAAACTTCCTTTGACGTGCATTTGTTGTAAATCAATTAGAGGAACATGATTCCAACCAGGGCGTTTTCTGGCAACAGCAGCCGGAAATAGAACATCTAGATCGGCAGTGGTAGTAAAAAATACGCAAACTATATCGTCAGCTTGGAACTGATTATGGGCTTCAATCTCATCTAGGAGTTCATTAACTGCCTTTGCCAATGCAGTCGCTGTATTTTCAGCAACAGTCGTTGCCCCTCTAATGCCTCGTACTTTCCACTCCACTATTTTTTTCTCCCCTAATTTGTTCTTTATTCTTTCTCACCACATTATTATTGCAGAGATAACTTTATCGGTCGAAACTACGCCAAGTGTATCTCACGAATTTAATAATTGATGATTCGTTTCATAAAAGCTTGTTTAAGGGCGATATAACCATAAAGGCAAACCACTGGTAGCCAAATCAAATTGAACAGAATCAATTACCATACCAATACCAGTTTTAGCTTGGCTTCTCCCAGGAATGAATCGATTTATAAATGGTTTAGGTTCTTCAATATTAAAGTATTCAGCTTTGTCAGGATCTAATCCCGCTAATTCTGCTGCCCAACGACGGGCATCTTCTTCCGTACCCAGGCGATCTACCAGACCTAATTCTAAAGCTTGTTCTCCCGTAAATACACGACCATCGGCAAAGGTTCTAACAGTTTCTTCTTCTAAGCCACGACCTTTGGCAACGGTAGAGACGAATTGACCGTAACTTACATCGATTAACTGTTGTAGGATAAGTTCTTCTTCTGGAGTTAGTTCCCGGTCAAATGCCAAAATATCTTTATAGGGACCAGACTTAACTACTTTAAAAGAGACTCCTACTTTATCCAAAAGACGTTCTAAATTGTTGCCCCGCAGAATAACCCCGATACTTCCCGTAATGGTTCCTGGATTAGAAACAATATGTTTTGCCCCCACACCAATATAGACTCCTCCTGAAGCGGAAATATTACCGAAACTAGCGACTACCTTGACATCTTTTTCTTCTTGCAGCCTTTGTAAAGCGGTAAAAATTTCGTGAGAATCTGCTACTGTGCCGCCAGGTGAATCGATTCGCAGCAGCAGAGCAGGAAATTTCTTTTCTTCAATGGTCTTAAAAGCCTTGAGGACGTGTTTGCGAGTTTCCGAAGCGATCGCCCCAGTAATTTCAATTCGTGCAATTTGTTTTTTAGTTTTATTGAACGGCCAAATCATTAAAAAATATCTGTAAGATGAGTTTAAAAGGTTATTTTAGTTATCAATTGTCCCCCTTCGAGGATAAATCGATTGGTAATTGTTCACTACGAACCCCTCGTTGAATTTTAACTGATATTGCTCTGCTTAATCCCACAATAAAAAGAGCCTGATGGTGCCAAGCTCTTAAAAATTAATTATGGATATTGCTCAAATAAATAACTAAGAAGTTAACTCTACCTCTGTTTCTGGTTTAGTTGGAAATTCAGCATTACTCTTATGACCATTATTATGGGAATTATTAGAGCTTCCTGTACCTTTATCCCTTCTGATTAGGGATTCTAAACTTTTGATCATGATATAAAGAGAAGGTACTAGGAATAAAGAAAGAACCGTAGCAAAGAGTAATCCTCCGAATACTGCTGTACCTAACGACCAACGGCTAGATGCACCCGCCCCAGTTGCGATAACTAAGGGATAGAAACCAACCAAACTAGAAATAGCAGTCATCAAAATGGGGCGAAAACGTTCTTGTCCCGCCTTAATTGCGGCTTTAACGTTATTTAATCCTTGTTCTTTGAGTTGATTAGCATACTCGACAATCAGAATTGCGTTTTTACTGGCTAGACCAATCAGCATCACCAGCCCAACTTGGACATAAACATCATTATTAATTACAGGCCAAATACTACCTGCTTGAAGCAGATTCGCCCTTAGCCAAATAGCAGCGATCGCGCCTAGGACTGCTAAAGGCACTGTCAGCATAATGATAATTGGGTCAATATAGCTTTCGTATTGGGCTGCTAGGACTAGAAATGCCATCAATAAGCCTAAGCCAAAGATAATCGCTGACTGTCCGCCTGCCGATTTTTCTTCTAGAGCAGTACCAGTCCATTCATAACCTAAACTAGCGGGTAATATTTCCGCTGCCACCTCTTCCATTGCCTGAATAGCCTGTCCAGTACTATAGCCGGGAGCAGGAGACCCTTGAATTTTGATCGACCGGAAGAGATTGTAATGGGTAATAGTTTGGGGACCGGTAAATTCCTTCAGTTGAACTAAAGTATCCAACGACACTAACTGTCCACTTGCAGAGCGGACATAAAGCTTACGAATATCTTGAGGATTAGAGCGAAAATCTCCATCAGCCTGAATATAAACTCGATACTGTCTTTGTCCTAGAACAAAATCGTTAACATATCTAGAGCCTAAATAGGATTGGAGGGTATCAAAAATATCGTCGATGTCAATTTCTAAAGCTTTAGCGCGATCGCGATTGACCTCTACCTCTATCTGAGGCGTATTGGCGGCAAATTGAGTAAATGCTGCTCCAATTTCCGGTCTTTGATTAGCAGCGCCAATCACTTTATTGGCGTTTTCTATCAATACTGAAATTGGTAAACCCCGACGATCCTGTAATTGGAATTCAAAACCACCAAAAGTACTGAGACCTCTTACAGGAGGAGCATTAACTGCAAAAGCCTGTGCGCCAAGAACGCTCTGAAAAGAGCCATTAAGACGACCCAATATTGAATATACTGATTGACTTTCCTTTGGTCTTTCCGACCAAGGTTTGAGTTTTCCAAAAACGAAACCACGGTTACTGCCGTTTCCTTCAAAGCCAAAGCCACTGAGGGCAAAATAGCTATTTATGTCTTTGTCGTTGCCAATTTTCTCGCCAATTTGCTCCATAACTTCTTGAGTATAGTTAAGGGATACTCCATCAGGTGCTTGAACGATGGTAAAGAAATAACCTTGATCTTCCTCGGGGATAAACCCTGTCGGAATCAAATTATAGAGAAAATAGGTAAATATAATTAGAGCAGTAAAACCAGCTAAAACAAAAGGACGAACATATTTTTTAGTTAAAAATGTAATCGCCTGGGCATATTTGGCTGTAATCCAGCCAAATACCTGATTAAACTTGTTGAAAAACCAGCCTAAAACCCCTTTTCTTTCCTTGGCTGGGCGCAATAAAAGACCTGCCATTGTAGGAGAGAAAGTTAGAGCGTTAAAAGTTGAAAGAGTGATCGCAAAGACAATGGTTAAAGCAAACTGTTTAAAGATCACTCCCGTTGAACCAGGGAAGAAGGACACAGGAATAAATACTGCTGCCAAGACCAAAGATGTAGCAATTACCGCTCCGCTTAACTCGTTCATTGTGTCGATCGCTGCAATCCGCGGTTTCATTCCCCGTTCCACCTTGGTCGCGATCGCTTCTACTACCACGATGCCATCGTCTACTACCAACCCTGTAGACAGCACCATCGCAAACAGAGTAAGAGTATTGATCTGAAACCCAAAAACATTCAGGAAGGCAAAGGCTCCAATTAAAGATACAGGAATGGCGATCGCGGGAATAATCGTGGTACGCCAGTCTTGGAGGAAAATAAAAATGATTAAGACTACCAATAAAATTGCCTGCACCAGAGTTTTAACTACCTCTGTCATCGATACTTGCACAAATTCAGTGGTATCTAGAGCAATTTCATAATTCATTCCTGGCGGAAAGTCATTTGCTAATTCGGCAACTACTTCTTTAACTGCACTACCAACTTCTAAAGCGTTACTACCAGGAAGCTGAAATACCCCCATCCCGACGGCAGGATTGCCCTTGAATTTAGCCGTAGTATCATAATTTTCTGCCCCTAATTCAGCTCTGCCAACATCCTTGAGCTTAATTAAATTACCTTGCTCTCCTCTGCCTACTACTAAATTTTCAAATTCTTTCACGCTCTCTAATCTACTGGCAGCGCGGAGAGTAAACTCAAATCTTTGCTCATTGGGAGAAGGCTGTTGACCAATTTTACCGGCACCCACTTGAATATTTTGTTCTTCTAGGGCGGCAACCACGTCTTCTGAGCCTAAATTACGCGCGGCAAGAGCATCAGGATCGAGCCAAAGGCGCATCGCATATTTTCTTTCCCCGAAAATAATAGCTCGTCCGACCCCTTCAATTCTCTTTACCTGATCAACTAGATAAAGATCGAGATAATTACTGAGAAATAAGTCATCATATTCGCCATTTTCCGCATAAAAAGCAATCCCCAGCAATAAGTCTGGGGAAGATTTCTGAACCGTTACTCCAGTTTGTTGTACCGACCCTGGTAACTGTGGCTCTGATAGGGCAACTCGATTCTGTACGTTGACCTGAGCAATATCCCGATCTGTACTGGGAGGAAAAGAAACCACAATATTGCTAATACCATCATTACTCGTATTAGACGATATGTAGCTCATATTCTCCACCCCATTAATTTCTCGCTCAATAATGGAGGTAACGTTGGTTTCCGTTGTCTCAGCATCAGCACCAATGTAAGAAGAATTCACTTCTACCTGAATTGGGGCCACTTGAGGTAATTGGGAGATTGGCAGCATGGGAATACTGATACCCCCAATCAAGACGATTATGGCAGCACATACCGTCGTTAATACTGGGCGTTTGATAAAAGTATTGGCAATACTCAAAAGCATTTTGATTACTGATTACTGATTACTGATTACTGATTACCTGGCTAGTAACGGATTCTGTCGAGATGGGAGTGCCATCAGCAAGATTAAGAATGCCAGAGGTAATTAATTTATCGCCCGATGATAAACCTGAAATAACTTGATATGACTGACCCTGAATCGCCCCTAGTTCAACCAGTCTTTGTTTGGCGACAAGAGCGGTTGAGCCATCTTCTTGTTCGGCTTCTTGAGCAACAAAGACAAAGTTTTTGCCAGCAATACGGGACACGGCTTCGGTAGGGATTAAAATCCCAGTTTGTTCTGACCAAATAATTCTGGCTCTGGCAAAGCTGTCATCTCTCAATCTACCGTCGTTGTTGAATACCGCTTTAACTAAAATTGCTTGGCTACTTCTATCGGCTCGGGGGGAAATAAAGCTAATATCTCCTTCGGAGATCGCCTTTCCCTGACGGTCGATAATTTCTACGGGTAATCCTAATTCTAGACGAGAAGCCTGCTCTACAGGAACGCCAATATTTAACTCTAAGGTATGAGAGTGAGTGATACTGGTGACTTGGTCTCCTGCCTCTAAGTAATCGCCAACTTTGGGCTGTATATTAGCCACTACGCCATCTATCGGCGCAACAATGCGATTAAAATCTAGATTATCGGTGGCTATGCCCACCCTCGCCTGGGCTTGCTTAAGAGACGCTTGTTGCCTGGCGATCGCCGATCTAGCAGAGTTGACTCGTTCTCGGTTAGCCCTAAGAGCTTTTTGATTAGAATTTAAGGCTGCTTTGAGGGCATCTATCTGGGCTTTTGCCGCATCCAAATCTTTAGTGCGATCGTCTAAATCTTGTTGTGATTGTGCTCCCTGCTTAACTAAAAATTTAGTTCTTTCTAAGTTGGTTTTAGCTAGCTCTAATTCAGCTTCTTGCTCTCTTAAATCTGCTTGACTTTGTTCCACCGCTGCCTCGGCACTTGCTACCTCAGCTTCAGTAGCTCTCAACTCAGCTTCAGCATTGCTTACATTAGCTCGTTGAATATTAACTTCCGACTGCGCTGCCTCTACCTCGCCTTGCTCTCTAGTAAGTTGCAATTGAAAAATCAAGTCACCTTTTTTGACCTGATCTCCTTCTTGTACTGCGATTTCAACAACCCTACCGTCAACCCTCGGAGCCAGAGCAACTCTTTGTTTGGCTTCTAAGTTGCCCACAAACTCGGAACTCGTTCGAACTTTGTTACTACCTAAATCCTCAATTTCGACTGCAACAGCAGCAGGAGGAGTTTGAGCTACTGGTTGTTTACCGCAGCCTGTCAAAACTAAAAATAACAAAGATATACCTATAGCTTTACTAGCATGAACACTATTGTGTGTCATAACAATATAAATAAATAATTAAAATCTTGCCTATAATATGACGCAACTAGACTCTTTATCGCAAGTAGAAACTTAATGGTAATATAGTTACCTTATGGTTTCCGAAAAAGCTCAAACACCTTTACTCAATCAAGACTGTGCCTTACGCCAGGTAATTAGCATTATTGGTGACAAATGGACTCTGCCCGTTTTGTATGTTTTAACTCAAGGTACAAAACGATATAGTGAATTACAGCGCGCAATACCAGGAATATCAAAAAAAATGTTGACCCAGACCTTAAGACGGTTGGAATCAGACAACATTGTACAGCGAACAGTTTACCCTGTCGTCCCTCCCAAGACAGAGTATAATTTGACTGTTTTCGGCAACAAGTTAATTGAGCCACTGCAAGTATTGGCGAACTGGGCAGAGGCACATCAATCAGAATTACAATTAATTTGCGATCGCCGAAACCAAGATGTTTCCTCGAATAAATCACTAAATTCTGAGTAATTATAAAATTCAAAATTAAAGTTAGGTTATAGCTAAATCTTTACTTTTTCCAAACATGACATGAAAATCGCTGCACTCAAACTATTTGATCGAGCAAGTTTAGGTTTATCCGTAATGAACCTCTACATCATTAGAGAGCTGATTTTGCCTTTCTTGTTCGGGATGGGGATTTTTACTTCTCTGGGCTTATCGATTGGTGCAGTATTTGAATTGATTCGTAAGGTAACAGATTCAGGACTTTTTTGGGGAGTTGCTGCCAAGGTATTAATACTTAAAATGCCTGAGTTTATTGTCTTGGCTTTTCCCATGTCAATCTTATTGGCAACATTAATGACTTATAGTCGTCTTTCTAGTGATAGTGAACTAGTAGCTTTACGCAGCATCGGAGTTAATATCTATCGTTTAATTTTGCCAGCGATCGCTTTTAGTTTGTGTATTGTAGCTATTACCTTTTTTTTTAATAACTTTGTTGCCCCAGCTGCCAACTATCAGGCTACAGTAACTCTTAAGGAAGCATTAGGGACAACTACGCCTGATTTTGATACGGATAATATTTTATTTGATGAATACTCAGAGATCACGACCAAGGATGGTCATACCAGAGATGTACTAACTCGGTTATTTTACGCAGAAGAGTTTGATGGGGAGCAAATGAAAAACCTGACAGTGTTAGATCGCTCTCGCAGATCCATTAGCCAAATTGTCACAGCGAGATCGGCTAAATGGAATGTATTAGAAAATATCTGGGATTTTTACAACGGCACAATTTACTTAATAGGAGTAGATGGTGGCTATAGCAATATAGTACGCTTTCAGCATCAACAACTGGCACTACCGCAAACTGCTTTAGAGATTACCAAAAAAAGTAAAAAGATTAAGGAAATGAGTATTTTTGAAGCTAGAGACTATTTAAAAGTAATTAAAAATAGTGCTGACGAGCAAAAAATTCGTAAATGGCAAGTTCGTATTCATACAAAAGTTGCTTTACCCTTTGTCTGTTTGGTATTCGCGCTTATTGGTGCTGCTCTTGGTGCTAAACCTCAAAGCTCAGGCAAAGCTACTAGTTTTGGAATTTGTATTGGACTAATTTTTACTTATTATCTTTTATCTTTTATCTGTGAATCTTTGGGAATTTCAGGAGCTGTTCCTCCTTGGTTAGCAGCATGGTTACCAAATATCCTTGGTTTGAGTGCGGCAGGTGGTTTATTGACGCAAGCAACCGATTATTGACATTGATCACATTTCCTAATACTACTTGGGAGTTTGTACGAGTACTATCAGTATCAGTTATCAGAATTATGTACCTGAAAGGTGAAATGTCCTATGCTGAGGCAATGGGGTTATATTGAATGATCTAAAGCAACTACACGAAACAGACTTTAATCTTTGGATTGAAGCGATGAAAACGGCGATCGCCAATCGAGATTTAGAAGCTATGGACTGGGATAATTTGCTGGATGAAATTGACGACATGGGTAAATCGCAAAAGCGATCGCTAGAAAGCTATTTAGAATTGCTCATTGCTCATATACTCAAGCTTCAATACTGGCATTCTGAGAGAAAAAGGAATTACAAACATTGGAAAGTCGAAGTGGTCAACTTTCGTAATCGGATCAATCGGCTACTTAAACAAAATCCCAGTTTCAAGAAATATATGGCTGAAGTTTACCCTGGAGTTTTCGCTGATGTGGTTGAATCCTGGCAAATTGAATTTGATATACCTGAAGATAATTTTGTGGAGCTTAAGCAAATAATGGAACAAGACTATTTTGGGTAAGCTCACCCCGCGTCGCATTTTCGATCTCGTAGCCTTAGAACCAAATTCCAAGGCTCAGGAATTAGACGTTATCTAATAAGTTTTATTATAAATACATAAATATAGGGATGCTGATACTTGCATCCCTAAAAAGTCAAGCTTTAATTTGTTGCCGTCAATGTTAATTAATCAGATAGACCAAAACAAACAACACTAACCAAATAACATCGACAAAGTGCCAATAAATCTCTGCTGCTTCTACTCCAAAATGGCTGGAGCTAGTATAATGACCTGGTTGACGCGATCGCCAAATAACACAGAGTATCAATAATACTCCAGTCATAACGTGCAAACCGTGAAATCCAGTCAAAACAAAGAAGCAGCTGGCAAACAGGTTAGTAGTTAAACCAAACTCGGCGTGGAGATATTCATAACCTTGTCCTCCAAGGAAGAGCGCGCCCATTAAAGCGGTAATCGCAAACCAAGTTTGTAAACCCTTGATATCGTTATTTTTTAAAGCAGCTTGTCCTTTATGCATTACAAAGCTACTAGATACCAGGATTGCTGTATTGATAATTGGGATTAATAATTCCAATTCTGGCGTACCTTCTGGAGGCCAGACGGCTATAGTGGCACGATAGATAAGTAATGCCGCAAAAAAGCCTAGGAAAGTCATACTGTCGGAAAGTAGGAAGACATAGACGCCAATCATCCGTAAGTCGGGATGTTCGTGATGCCCTTCTGCAGCTTGTTCGGCAGCGATCGCTATTTGTGATTTATTATCTACAGTTGAACCTTGCATAAATTAATTTAAGTAAACTGATTTTGTTCCTGTTGATTGTTAATGGTCAATTATTACTAATAAGTTGTCAGTAGAGGAGATAAAAGAGGGAATAAGGCTTATAAAGGTGAAATTTTTGAGCCAATATGAATGACTTATTCCTTACTTCCTCATCCCTCAATTTTTTCTATTGACCTTCGGCAGTCACTGCTGCCAACATATCCTCTACTGATTCATCCCCATCAATACTTTCTGTATCAATACCATAATCATAAGGTCCTGCCCACAAGACAGGTTCCTCTTCAAAGTTTTCAATGATTGGTGGAGAAGCAGTTTGCCATTCTAAAGTTAAAGCACGCCAGGGATTACGGGGTGCTTTCGGACCTTTGAGCCAACTCCAAACAACATTGATGATAAAGGGAAAAGTTGATAATGCCAGAATATACGACCCAATAGTACAAACCATGTTTAGAGTCTGAAACTGAGGATCATAAAGAGCAACACGACGGTTCATCCCTTGCAAACCTAAGGGGTGCATCGGTAAGAAAGTAATATTAAAACCAATAAAGGTCATCACAAAATGTATTCTCCCCCAGGTTTCGTTAAGCATTCGACCTGTCATCTTAGGGAACCAATGATAAACTGACGCAAATAAACCAAACACTGACCCGCCAAAAAGGACATAGTGGAAATGAGCCACAATAAAGTAAGTGTCGTGGACATGAATATCAAAAGGTACGGCAGCCAACATTACGCCACTTAAGCCACCAATTAAGAAAGATGAGAGAAAGCCAACGGCGAACAACAGGGCACTGTTGAGGCTGAGTTTTCCACCCCAAAGCGTAGCACACCAGCTAAATACCTTAATTCCAGTAGGTACAGCAATAATCATTGTGGTTGCCATAAAGAACATCCTGAGCCATCCAGGAGTTCCACTGGAGAACATATGATGCGCCCAGACAATGAGACCGAGGAAACTAATTGCCAAGCTAGAATAGGCGATCGCTCTGTAGCCAAAGATTGGTTTGCGAGCATGGACGGGTAGAATATCAGAGATTGCGCCAAAAAATGGCAAAATCATAATATATACTGCCGGATGAGAATAGAACCAGAACATATGCTGGTAAACTATCGGATCCCCTCCCCCCACAGGATTGAAGAATGCCGTCCCCGCAATTAAGTCAAAGGAAAGTAGGATTAGAGCTGCTGCCAATACGGGGGTACCAAGTAGGATCAAAGCAGAAGTCGCTAGCATGGACCAACAAAATAGAGGCATACTGTGGATATCCATATCAGGCATCCGCATCAGTAGCATAGTGGTGGCAAAGTTAATTGCTCCCAAAAGAGAAGATGTCCCCAAAAGTAATACGCTGAGAATCCAAATTTCTTCTCCCCAGGTGCCAGTCATTAAACTCAAGGGCGGATAAGAAGTCCAGCCAGCTTGGGCTGTCCCAGACTCGACAAAAAAGCTACTGAGAAAGAAAATACCTCCAGGAGGAATCATCCAAAATGCCACCCCATTGAGACGGGGAAAAGCCATATCTTCTGCCCCAATCATAAGGGGAATTAAAAAGTTGGCAAAAGCTGCTCCCGCAGGAATAATCCACAGAAACAACATAATTGACCCGTGCATGGTCATCGCCTGATTATAAAAATCGGGCTGAATAAAATCAGGGTCAGGAGTAGCAAGCTCAGTTCGCATCACTTCAGCTAATGCGCCACCGATAAAGTAGAAAATGAAAGAAGTAGTTAAGTATTGAATAGCGATCACTTTATGGTCGGTACTAAAGCCAAAGTAGTCCTGCCACTTCCTTTCAGGATGTTTTTGATGCCCGTCAGATACAGCCGGGACTTTTTTTTCGATTGTTGTACTCATATAATTTGAAAATCTGATTGATATTAATCAGCTAATAGCTTTTCAAGGTTGCAATTGAGCTAAAGAATCGGCATCAACCCCAAGGTCATCGGCATAAGGGGCTAAAAATTCTTGATCGGAACTAGCAGCAGGATTAACTGCAACGGAAGATTCATCTATATCTTCTTTCATAGCAAAAGTATTGTCCTGAACCCATTGTTGATAATCTTCTTCGCTTTGAACGTAAAGCTGCGTTTTCATTCCGCCATGATATGCACCACATAATTCAGCGCAGATTACGGGATATTGACCGACTTTATTGGGAGTAAAGACCAAACTAGTTTCTCTACCAGGGATTACATCTTGTTTGATCCGAAATTGAGGTAGCCAGAAAGCGTGAATCACGTCTCCTGCGGTCATATTTAGAGCCACAGGACGATTAACTGGAACGTGTATTTCCCCTGAAATCACTCCGCTATCAGGATAAGTAAAAATCCAAGCATACTGAATGCCATTAACTTTTACTTGCAAAGGATCTATACCCTGTTCTGAGCCTGGTGAAACACCCAGTCCCAAAGCTATGTTTTGCCGATTAGAGTCTAATGCTACTAATTCCGAGTGCTGATTAGCATGGGCGATCATGGGACCAGAATCTCCTGATACCATTGGGTCTAAGCCTCCCATGCGATTGTAAATTTCAAAACTGTAGATAGCTAAAATAAAGACAATCACAGTAGGAATAGCAGTCCAGAAAATTTCTAAAGGTACATTGCCTTCAACTGGAGGTCCATCAGTAAAGTCATCTTTTCGACGGCGAAATTTAAATAGAGAGTAGACCAAAACTCCTTCTACTATCAGAAATAGACCAGTGGCAATGGTCATCATAAAGTTGAACAACTCGTCTACCTCTCCCGCATCATTAGATGCAGCGAAGGGCATTAGTCCATGATTTTGACCGTACCATAGACTGATTAAAGTCAGTGCTACGCCGGCTATGAGGGTAATTATATTGCTGGGAATATTCACGGTAAGGATTGAGTGAGTGTTTTCGGCATCAGCGGCTTAAAAAAACCACTATCTGCTCTTTGTTTCTAATTTATTATTTACAAACAATTTTTGTTGAGGGAATAATTACGAGAATTTCAACTACAAAATTATATTTTGTTCACTTATTTAGATTAAAACAAATTACTAGGTGATAAATCAGCTAAGAAGCTAAAGTTATTACTGCTAAACCTAATTCTTTAGTTTTTTTTCGGGATCTGTCAATCCTTGAAATGTAGACTTAATCGATAAATTTGATATTTGCTTTTAAATTTAATTTTTTCTTTATGAATTTTAAGTTTTATAGAGTATATCTTGACTCAATCTGAAGAATATCTAAAAAGATCAAACTATTAGAAAAAGCTGGCTAGAGTAGGATAAGAGAAAACCGAAAAATTAGAAATCTAATCAGAAGTTAAAAATATAAGCAATAACTATTACTTTTGGTAAAGTTTTATCTCAATCGAGTGTGCTATGACCGAATCAGTCTTTCAACCGCAAATCAACAGTATCCAAGAAACATCACAGCCCCAGGTTTGGATTCGTCGTCTAGTCTGGAAAATGGCGATCGCCACTTTACTTTTAATGGCGGTAGGAAGTGCCACCAGGGTAATGAATGCCGGGTTGGCCTGTCCAGATTGGCCATTGTGTTATGGTCAATTAGTACCTAGCCGACAGATGAATCTCCAAGTATTTCTCGAATGGTTTCATCGCTTAGACGCTGCTCTAATTGGCTTTAGTGCGATCGCTTTATCTGGTCTAACTTGGTGGTATCGTCAAGTATTGCCAAAATGGCTCCCTTGGGCTGCGATCTTTGCCTTATTCCTGATTGTTTTCCAAGGCATCTTAGGAGGACTTACCGTAACCCAGCTATTACGTTTTGATATTGTTACGGCGCATTTAGGCACAGCACTATTGTTTTTTACTACCCTAATCATAATTGGTACAGCATTACTACCATACCAGGGAACCAGAGCGGCAGGAAAGCTTCGCTGGCTGGGCTTAAGTGCGACATTTCTAGTTTATTTTCAAAGCATTATAGGCGGATTAGTTGGCTCTCGTTGGGCGTTACATCAGTGTTTTGCTGGTTCACAGCTATGTAGTGTGATGAATGCTCATATTTTAGGAGTCGTCCCCCCAACTTTAGCAACTATTGCCGTAGTCTGGTTTGCTTGGAAAACTGCTGGCTTACATAAAAGTCTTCGGGTCTTAGCTAACGTAGCCGCAGTATTAATTAGTCTACAAATTCTACTTGGTATTGCCACCTTTAAATTACATCTACAAGTAGAACCGTTGACCGTTACTCATCAAGCAGTAGGAGCGAGTTTATTAGGAGTACTAGTGGCTTTTACAGTTTTAGCTATACGGGATCACAAAAATCAAACATCGATCATTTAGTTATTAGTTCGGCAACAGCACTCTAAATAACTGATGTTACGTACGTCAGGACTGAAACCCATAATATTTCGTCCTCAAATAATTACTGAAACTACTGAAATCTCATTGAGCTGCGTAACATCAGTAAATAAAAAAACACAAATTTTAGGAAGAATTATAATGACAGGGACAAGTATCACCCAGCGCAATCAAAACTTGGCTGAAATAATCAAAAGCTATTATCAGTTAACCAAGCCAAGAATTATTCCGTTGCTGTTGATTACCACTGCTGCGTCGATGTGGATCGCCTCTCAAGGGAGAGTAGATCCCTTTTTGCTGTTAATCACTTTACTTGGAGGAACATTAGCGGCAGCTTCAGCTCAAGTATTCAACTGCATTTACGATCAAGATATTGACTACACTATGATCCGGACTCGTAAACGTCCGATCCCCTCAGGTAAAGTACAACCCCGTCACGCCTTGATTTTTGCTGTTGTTTTAGGGGTATTATCTTTTTCTTTATTAACCTTGTTTGCTAATTTACTGTCCGCGCTGCTAGCAATGTCGGGTATTGTCTTTTATATGTTGGTGTATACTCATTGGCTGAAACGTTATTCGACCCAGAATATTGTGATTGGTGGTGCAGCAGGATCGATTCCCCCTTTAGTTGGTTGGGCCGCGGTAACTGGAGATCTAAATATTATTCCTTGGTTATTATTTGCCATTATCTTTCTCTGGACTCCTCCCCACTTCTGGGCTTTAGCACTAATGATTAAAGATGATTATGCTGAAGTAGGAATACCCATGCTACCTGTGGTTAAAGGAGAAGAAATAACTGTCCAGCAAATCTGGATCTATACTTGGCTGGTAGTACCCTGTAGCTTATTACTGATGTATCCTCTGGGAAACTTAGGCATAGTCTATGGTGCGATCGCTCTTTATCTTGGTTATAAGTTTCTTTACAAAGCCTGGGAATTAAAGCAAGATCCAACCAACAATCAACTAGCCCGGGGAATGTTTAAGTATTCCATCTTTTACATGATGCTTTTATGTGTTGCCATGATTATTGATACTTTGCCTATTACTCACCAGTTGCTCGGTATGGTATTTACTTGTGGCGGATAGGAATTTAGCCGTACAAAGTTATATTAGGATAAGTTTATTTGATTACTCGTAAGTAATGAGTAATGAGTAATGAGTGTCCTAATGTAAGTCCGTATCGCTATAGCAATTGATCTAAATTCATTGAAAACGCGATGGTCTTAATAATGAAATCCAATCGCCTTCAATCTGATTTAGTTGTTTTGCAAAAATACACCGTAGAAGATCTTCACCAGCTATTTGAAGCAATTAGGGTCTCCATAGATCGTGTCTATCCCTGGCTACCTTGGTGTCATCCTAATTACACGATTACTGAAACTGAGGAATGGTTAAAAACAAGACCTCAGCGTTGGGATGAGGGAAAAGAGTTCGGCTTTAGTATTCGAGATCGCCAAGGTGCAATAGTTGGTGGTTGTGGAATAGGTATTAGATCATTACCTTGGTCTGGTAATTTAGGCTACTGGTTGAAAACTGGAGCTACAGGGAAAGGTTACGCTACTGAAGCGACTAAGCTATTAGTTCAATTTGGCATCCAAGAATTGCAGCTAAAACGCATCGAAATCGTAGCTTCAGTAGAAAATTTTTCTAGCCAGAAAGTTGCCGTAAGATCGGGAGCTTTTAAGGAAGGAGTAAGCAGAAATAGACTATTAATCCATAGTAAATTCCATGATGCAATAGTTTATTCTTTTATCCCCCAAGATTTTGATAGGTAGTAGTCTGCCAATTCTGGAATGATGAATGCTAAAAAAGTTCGGAGTTATATGTTATAGGTTAGTTCAGAGTCATAAGATTCGCCCCTCAATTTAAACTTTATAGAGTAGTGATCAAAGCAGTAATTTTCGACATGGATGGCTTGCTAATAGATTCTGAGCCTCTGTGGCAAGAGGCAGAAATAGAAATCTTTAAACAAATCAATATTATGCTCACTCCTGAACTCTGTTTGCAAACCAAAGGCTTGAGAATAGACGAGGTGGTAGATTATTGGTATCAAAAGTTACCTTGGGCTAATCTTTCGCCGGAAAAAGTTGAGCAGTTAATTGTTGCTAAGTTGATTGAGCTAATTCATACTAAAGGGAAGCCACTTAAAGGTGTAGATTATGCCGTGTCTTTTACCAGACAAAAACAAGTGAAAATTGCTCTGGCTTCCTCCTCCTACTCAAAAATTATTCAGGCTGCACTACACAAACTCAATCTCATTAATGCTTTTGAAGAGGTCTATTCAGCGGAGTCAGAAGTTTTAGGTAAACCTCATCCTGGGGTATATTTAACCACTGCTAATAAATTAAATGTTTTGCCTCAGGAGTGTCTTGCCATAGAAGATTCTTTAAATGGGGTCTTAGCTGCCAAAGCTGCCCAAATGAAGTGTATCGCCATACCAGAACCGTTAGAATACGATAATCCTAAATTTGCGATCACCGATGTTATTCTCAAATCTCTTGAAGAATTTAACGATGATGTCTGGAATAAAATTAACGTAATCCTGTAAATTAGCATCTAGTGGTCTCACTACATTTGTTGTTAACAATTCTGCTGCAATCACAATGTCTACGATACTCAAACGTTTTAAAACTTGGATTTTTGAAAGTCGTAGCTTTGTCTTCTCTTGGTATACCAAAGACCGTAATCAATTACAAGAACCGACAAGATCTTTAGTCGAGTTACCGTCATCTCTCAGAGAAAAGTTAATTGCATTAACTAACCAGCTAGCCGATAATCCAGCCGACACTGAGGTAATTCGTACTTCTATCGATGAAGCGTTTGAAAAATGGCGCGCTCATCCTCAACGTGCAGAAAACTCTATTGTCATCCTCACCAGCCCTGTAATGGTCGTCTCGCGCATTATCATTACAATTCTCGAAAACTGGTCAACCCAAAAGCAGGTATCGGTTAAGATTTTACCCTGGAACGAGCGACCAGCAGACGTTGATTCGATTGAATTAAAACTCCAGCAGTATTTGAAACGAGAAGCAGGAGATATTGCTCGACAACAGCCAGAGGTAATGGTTATTCCCAATCTTAGCTGGTGTTTTTTGCGCTCGATGGATGGTTTGGATGGTATCGACTATTTGCAAAAAATGCTATTGCATGACTCTTCTCGGTTTTGGATTATCGCCACAGGTAAAGTCTCTTGGGACTATCTAAATTCTATCTCCGATCTAGAAGCCGATTGTGGTCGAGTTTGTCGTCTACCTGAAATAAAAAGCGACAGTTTGCGAGAGTGGCTCAAACCAATCACATCGGAATTAAATATTACCTTTGCCGATCCACGGTTTGAATCACAAATTTTAGAAGGAGATAAAGATGCCGAGACTATCTACTTTGAAGATTTAGCCTCAATTTCTAGAGGGATTAGCGTAATTGCCCTACAAGCTTTTTTAGCTTCCGTTAACTATCAACTTCCCGATGATGAAAACGAGCAAAAGCAAGGTTTTTTGACTGTTGAAAGCCCAGAATTACCTAATTTGCCTGAATTAGAATCAGCGCATCATTATCTCTTATATTTTTTGTTACTTCACGGAGATATAACCCTATCTACTTTGGCACATAGTATTGGTGACAAAGAATCGAAAGTAAGAAAGCAAATTAAATTTCTGCGCGGAGAAGGTTTAGTCAAAGAGTTCGACGAGATCCTTAAAATTAATCCTATTTACTATCCCAAACTAAAGCAGGAACTAATCAACAACAACTTTATTCTTTAATTATGGCTTTATATTTTAATTGGTATGTCTTAGCTCAATCTGCTGGGGATGCGGCTCAAGAAACTGCCGAAGAAACAAAGCAACTTTTGAGCAAAATTACTACCTGGAAAGTTACCCAGGCAATATTAATTGTATTACTCTGCTATGTCTCTTTGAGAATAATTGATTGGTTAATTATTTGGGTTTCTGAAAGAATTGCTAGGGAATGGCGATTGCAGGTTAAGCAATTCATTCCTGTTTTAAGGACGGTAGCACTTGGTACTACTGTCATAACTTTGATGAATTTATTTCTTAATTTGTCGCGAGAGAACATCATTGCCGTAACAGGTGCGGCAGCAGTAGCTTTGGGATTTGCTTTTAAAGATTATGCCAGTTCGATTATTGCAGGTATCGTGGGTATTTTTGAAGGTTCTTATCGAGTGGGCGATCGCATTAAAATAGGCGAAGATTATGGAGAGGTAGTCCGTTATGGACTGCGAGGAATTCGTCTTCAAACCCCTAGTGACAATACTGTAACCGTTCCCCACAGTAAAATTTGGACGGAATCTATTTCTAACTCCAATGCAGGAGAATTAGAAGCACAGGTGATTACTGAATTTTACTTTGCTCATGAAGTAGATACAGAGCTAGTCACTAAAATTTTATATCGAGCAGCCCATACTAGCAGATATACACAATTAGAACTTCCTATTGTTGTAGCTATGGCAGAAACACCTTATGGGACTCATTTTAAGCTCAAAAGCTACCCCTTGGATGCACGAGATGAATTTACCTATCAAACTGACTTAACCAATAAAGCTAAAAAAGCGTTTGCTAAATATAAGCTGGCTTATCCTCGTTTGCTAGATATGGAGCAGAATTAGATCAATTAAAGTCATTGCGATCGCAATGAACCAAATCGTAAAACAGCTTTCTCCAATTGAATAATATGCCGATCTTGAAAATAGACAACAAATATAGATGCAATCAAAAAGTTACACAATTGAAGTCAGTTTAAGGAAACTATCAGAATTAAGCTGGGAAATCACATAAGCTATTTCTCATTATTTACTACGGATTGTCCACACTGTAATTTCACTCGATTTTCTCGACTTAAACGGATTATATATCTCGGTTACAGGATGTTTTTTTGTCAGAATTATCGTCGAATATATTACGAGTAAAGTATAGAACTAGAGATAGAAGTTTTAATTTATTTTTCTCACTAATATGAATATATAGATCAGGATAAGTTTCCTGATGCTGAAAAAATTAACAGGCTTTAAATACAAATAAAATGGAATATCAAACAACCGCAGGGTGGTCGCTTATCAGTTCAGGATTAACTACCTTATTACTAATAGTTTTACCTGGTAAATCTCTTTGGTGGGGAGTTGCTTTGTTAGCGATTGGGAGTACAGTACTTTTTGTCCGCAAAGCTGATATAGCTTAATCTTAGATTAGGTATATCTAATTTAGAAAATAGTTTAGTTTCGAAAGTGTAAAAGCTAAATGGGCACCTCGAAAAATTGAGCAAGTCAGTCTCTAGATGAGAAGATAAGAAGATACCGTGGTCAGAGTTTCGCCCCCTGCTGTCACAAATCCATAACAAGCCCAGAAAAAGTAATGCAGGACGTAAATATTCAAGCTGTTAAAGTTTCTCAGTCACATCCATGAGCGTGCTTACCGCAACCGTCCTTTAACTGAAGAACAAAAAGACCCGAATCGACAACCCTCGAAGGTACGAGCTAAAGTCGAACACGTTTTTGGCAATTGGGTTAGCTTGTTTTAAATTGGCAGATTGGCAAGGGGGAGAGATGGCCGTTTCGGCTGTACCTGGTGCAGGTAAATCTCATAGTCTGTTAGTAGCAGCAGCGATCGCCATAGCCAGAAATCAATTACATAGTCGCAGACAGCTAGTAATTGTCATACTAAAATAAATCCCGATATGCTTTAGGGGTAATTTGGAAGTATTGACGGAAAACTCTGGTGAAATGACTTTGGTTTTTGAATCCTACTTCCTGACAAATAAAGGCGATCGCACTTTCTCTATGGCGCAAAAGATTCTTAGCCTTTTCTAGACGACATTTAGTAATGTATTTATGGGGTGATGTACCAGTAGATTGTTTGAACAGGCTAGCAAAGTAATGAGGACTTATTTGGACTAAATTTGCTAGTTTAGTTAGGGTTAAGTCTTGGTCTAAATGGGTTTGAATATATTCGATGATTAGTTTTAATTGATAAGTTGGTAGCCCCCCTTTATATTCTTTAATAACTGAATTTTTAACAGCATATCGCCGTAACAAATGGGCGCTCAGTGCCGTTGCCATTGAATCAGCGTATAGCTTACTATCTTCACCGGCTATTTCTAGTTCAGTCTTTAATGCCAATGCCATTTGTTGAATTAAGGGATCGCGCAGTCGAAAATGAGACTGTAATTGTATTTTTGGAGGTGCAATTTCTCCTACTGCATCAATCAAAATATCAGGAGACAAAAATAAGTCAATCAAAGGCACTTCGCGATCTGTTTTTACTCTAGGGAAAAGTTCACCAGCCACGAAAAGAGCTATATCCCCTTGAGTATATTGCTCATGATGCCATTGTCCATTGATTTGAAAACTAGCCTGAAAATCTCCCTGACAAACAATCAGTATATGACTAGAAGTAAAGGCTTCTGGCATTTCTCCTTTTGGTTCTAATTCATACACCAAGCCAACTTTGTCCCATCCTGCCTGGTCACTAGAGAGTAAATGGGGATGTTCAATATATTCATCGTAGAGGTTGGTGAGAAACTGTTCAGAAGACACAATCGCCAGTCAGTTCAATAATTAACAATAAATAAGGGAAACTATGCCATAGATTTAATCAATATTTTGCATCCTCTTATCTACCCAACGTTTCGCCTTTCTAATTGCTAGTTTAGTGGTAATGGCACAGGGGACAGCAACCGCACTACCGAGTTTATAATCTACCCAGGCAGTATAAATATCTTGTCCTCGCCATTGGTCACGGGCAATCTGAATTTTAAAATCACGATAGACAAAGGCTAGGACTATATTTGGATAATCTGGATCGATCATAAAATCAAAATAATGTGCAATATCACATGGTTGAATATTTACCGAATGCGAGCGTAAAGCCCCTGGCTTCAGACATGGGGCGGGACTTATAAACTGCGCCCGCAGGTGACGCAGACAGCCCCTCGATATAAGCGAGAGTACAACTTGGCGACTTTTATTGATACTTAAATCATGATACAATATACATCATGAAGACATACAAATTCAAGTTATACCGACATAAAAAAAATAAATATTTGCACTATTCAATTAATGCTAGTGCCAGTATTTATAATCATTGTATAGCGTTGCATAAACGCTACTATAAAATGTTTGGCAAGCACTTGAATCAGTTTCGTCTTATGAAGCATATAGCCAAGTTGAGAAAACGCATTAAGTACTGGCAGCAGGTAGGTTCACAAGCTGTTCAAGATGTAATTCAACGCATAGAAAAAGCGTATCAAATATTTTTTAAACAACATCAAAAAGGAACTAGACCACCTAATTTTAAAAAGTGCAGAAAGTACAAGTCTTTCACTTTGAAACAAGCTGGATATAAATTTATTTTTAACAATAAAATAAAAATAGGAAAACAAGTTTTTAAGTTTTCTCTTAGTAGAAAAATCAAGGGTAAAGTCAAAACATTAACTGTTAAAAGAAATAATTTAGGCGAATTGTTTTTGTTAGTAGTGACAGACTATCAACAAGAACACATTCCAATCGTGACAGGTAAAAATGCGGGTTGGGATTTTGGCTTAAAGACATTTTTAACTAGCAGTGACAGCAAAAGTATTGAATCGCCACTATTTTTCAGTCAATTGAGAAACAAATTAAAAGCTGCTAATCGTTCTTTATCTAGAAAGAAAAAAGGTTCTAGTAATTGGTATAGAGCGAAAGACCATTTAAACCGAGTATACGAACAAATATCTCATAAGCGTCGAGATTGGTTTTGGAAACTGGCTAATCAGTTAACAGATGAATACGATGTTTTGATCTTTGAAGATTTAAATTTAGATGGAATGAAGCGTTTGTGGGGTAGAAAAGTAAGCGATTTGAGTTTGGCTACTTTTTTAGAAATCCTTGAAACGGTTGCTACTAACAAAGGAAAACTAGTTCACTATATAGATCGGTTTTTTCCAAGCTCTAAGACATGCTCTTGTTGTGGGTATGTCAATCAAAAATTAAGTCTTCAAGAGCGAGAATGGACTTGTCTTCAATGCAATACAACGCTTGATCGGGACGCAAATGCAGCAATCAATATTCAAAGGGTTGGGGCATCAACCCTTAAGCTAGGAGATGTAAGACAGTCTCAGACTGCTATCTCTGTTTGAATTTAGAATCCCCTGCCCTTCTAGGCATGGGGAGTATGTCAAGCTCGATCGCATCTGCTACTCGACAAACATCGTACATTTCTGGCACATCATGAACTCTTAATATATCTGCACCTCTGGCAATCGCACCGTAACAGGCAGCCGCAGTCCCCCAGATTCTTTCTTGAGGATGCTCTTTATTTAAGATAGGACGCATAAAACTTTTACGAGAAACCCCAACTAAGAGGGGAAAGTTTAAAGACTTCAATTCAGATAAGCGTTGCAGTAATTCTAGACTTTGGGTTGCAGTTTTGGCAAACCCAATACCAGGGTCAATAATTATCTTTGATCGATCAATGCCACAAGCAGTTGCTTGAGCTATTTGTGTAGTTAAGAATTGCGCTACTTCCGCCACTACATCTTGATATTCAGTTAATGTCTGCATCGTTTTGGGTGTACCGCGAATATGCATGAGGATAATTGGAACATCTAACTGGGCTACCGTTGCCAACATTTTGCTATCAAAAGTAGCTCCAGAAATATCATTAACAATATCTGCTCCAGCGGCGATCGCTTTCTCGGCAACTATAGCTTTAGTTGTATCTACAGAAATAGGAATTGAAGTTTCCTGCCGTAGCTTTTGAATTACAGGAATAACTCGATTTAATTCTTTTTCAGTAGAGATTTGCTCTGCATGGGGACGAGTAGATTCTCCACCAATATCAATAATATCTACGCCATTATCGATCATTTTCCTAGCTTGAGCTATAGCCTTTTCTAGACTGCCAAATTCACCACCATCACTAAAACTATCAGGAGTAACATTGAGGATACCCATTAAATAGGTTCTGGCTCCCCAATGAAAATGGCGATCGCGAATTTTCAGGATCATAGTCAATAGAAGGACTCAAACTAAAATGAATTCGTTAAGAATGTAGTCGTCTTTAGTATTATTCTGCTCTTTTGAGTGTTAAGTCAATCTAGTAGCTGAACCACCATTTCAGTGCGAGAAGATACATTTAATTTACGAAATATTCTTTTTAATGCTTGTTTGACGGAATTTTCCGTAATCCAAAGATCTTTGCCAATTTCGGAGTTAGTTCGTCCTAAGGCAACTAACTTGGCAATTTGCAATTCACGAGGAGTAATCAGCTTAGTTTTGACTGAAGCAAATCTTAGTTCTTGGGAGCGTATTTTGGCGATACAGGTTGATAAATGTAAACATAAAGCACTCATATCGATAATATTTTGCTGATTGAATCCTGAAGCATGGCGATCGCGAGTTAAGCCGATGCCTCCCACTAAAGCACCATCATTAACTATTGGTCCTGCAATCACATGACCATGATCGAAACGAGGGCAGATGATTTTCCACTCTGATGCTGGCAAGAGAACTCCTTCGTGAACAGGAGCATGATGTTCAAAAACATAACGCAAAATAGGATTATGTTCGATGGATAATGCTCGTTGGAACAAGCCTGACATTTTTGGCGGAAGTTGATCTAGAAAAAATAGTCGATAGCGTTTGGCAGCAAAATATTTTCCAATCTTAGGAACAACTTGTTGCTGAAGATGCTGTTCGTTATCGGCTTGGGCGATCTCCTGAAATAAAGCTGATAAAGAATTTGCCATTTTATTTTATAGATTAGCCAGAGTTCTAAAGTGTACTCTTTCGAGGACTATGCTTAGATAAATCTAACTTTTATGATAACCAGAGTTGAATTAGAGATTGCTTAAATATTATGTTGAACTATGCAGAACCAGAAACTCTGATAGATACTCAATGGTTAGTTGAACATCTTCACGATCCCAACCTTCGCATCATTGAAATGGCTTTAGACCCACAGTCCTACGATCAGGGACATATTCCAGGCTCTATTTTTTGGTCAGCTTATGAACCACTCTTACCCGATATGAGGATTAATTTCGACCCAGAGGCAATGGAAAAATTGCTTTCTCGTTCTGGTATTACTAATAACACCACTGTAATTGCAGTTCACGGAGACTTTATTGCTACTTCTGGTTTAATTTTTTGGTTGCTAAAAATTTGGGGACACCAAGATGTCAGAATTCTCAATGGGGGTCGTCAAAAATGGCAACAAGAGGGTCTGCCTCTAACTAAGGAGTCAACAGTTGTTACGCCTAGTGATTATCGTATTCACGCCTTGGATGAGAGCTTACGAGTTTCAGCAGCAGAAGTAAAAAAATCGATGGGGCAAGAAAATTGTATTTTACTTGACGTTCGCACATCTCAAGAATATCAGGGTGAAATATATTTACAGAAATCTCCTCAAGAAGATGAACGTGCAGGACACATTCCAGATGCCATTAATCTTTACTATGAAATGGCTCACAATGATGATAGTACTTTCAAATCTGCTGCCAAATTACAAAAAATCTTCGGCGACTCAGGCATTACTCCTGACAAATTGATTATTCCCTACTGCGCTGTGGGGGGACGTTCTGCTCATACTTGGTTCATTTTAAAATATTTACTGGGCTATCCTCTGGTCAAAAATTATGATGGCTCTTGGAATGAATGGAGTAAACTTCCCGATGCTCTAATTGAAACATAAGCTTTTAATTACATCACGCATCTATGAAAATGTTTGATTCAAAAAACCTTAATCTTAGTACCAGAAAAGTAGTTTGTTTTTTTTCTACAATTTATAAAGAGATTGCAATTTTAAAACTTTAACAGTGTGAGCGGGAATTCCCCATCTTCTTAAGTTGGGGACGGCAATAGCTTTAATTTTCTAGATTACAAACTAGAGCGTGAACATAAAAATATCCAGGAATAACAATGGACTTCTTATCTAATACAGTTGTACTGTCGCGGATGCAGTTTGCGCTGACAGCCATTTTTCACATGATTTGGCCAGTTTTAACTACTGGGATGGCAATCTATCTCATAGTCGTTGAAGGAATGTGGCTCAAAACCCGTAAAAAGGAATATTATCTTCATGCTCGTTTTTGGTCTAAGCTCTATGTACTCAATTTTGGCATTGGGGTGGCTTCGGGTATTCCGATGGAGTTTCAGTTTGGTACTAACTGGGCTCCTTTTTCTGAGGCAGTAGGAGATTTCTTTGGTAGTATTTTAGGGTTTGAAGCTTCGATGGCATTTATGCTAGAGGCTGGTTTTCTCGGTATTATGCTCTTTGGTTGGGAAAGAGTACCAGCAGTCATGCACTATATCGCCACAATTATGGTGGCATTTGGAGCTAACCTGTCGATCTTTTGGATTTTAAGTGCTAATTCTTGGCTACAAACTCCTGCGGGGGGAGCATTTATTGATGGTAAGTTTGTTGTCAGCGACTATTTTCAGGCAATTTTTAATCCATTTATGGTTAATAGTATTCTCCATATGTTCTTAGCAACTTTGGAGACATCCCTTTTTGTAATTGGCGGAATTAGTGCTTGGTATATTTTAAATAAGCGTCATCCTCAGTTTTTTGCTCTTTCTTTCAAAATAATATTGGCTGTGGCGATCGCCGTTACACCCCTACAACTATATGTGGGACATTTAAGTGGGGAACAAGTTTATCATCATCAACCTACTAAGCTAGCTGCTATGGAAGCTCAATGGGAAACTATTCCCGCAGGAGAATCTCCTTCTTGGAGTATGGTGGCGATACCTAATGAGAAAGCGGAACAGAATAACTGGGAAATTTCTATTCCTGGATTGTTGAGTTACATTCTGGAAATTAAACCTCGGCTTTCGGAACCAGTAATGGGGTTAAAAGCTTATGCTCCTGAAGATCGTCCCCATCTGATTGGTTTAATTTATTATGCTTTTCGTCTGATGATTGCGATCGGTGTTTTTCTGGCAGTGTTAATGGCGGTTACTACCCTACAATGGCTGCGGGGTAAACTATCTCCAGAAAATATTACTCAACAACGTTGGTTACTCAGGACTTGGTTATTATCTGCACCTCTAGGATATATTGCGATCGAATCTGGTTGGATTGTCCGCTGTGTAGGCAGACAACCCTGGACAGTTTATGGTGAAGTGCGTACTATTGATGCTGCTACTAGCCTACCCCCAGGGGATGTTTTAACTTCTCTGATAGGATTTGCAATTACCTATAGCATTTTATTCATAGGGGCGATTTACTTCGGTAGTCGCATCATTCGCCAAGGTCCGAATCTTAATTTACCTATTCCAGGAGAACAGCTTGAGCCTGAGCTAGATACTACTCCAGCAGAATTTGTACCCAACAGTCGCCCCGTTGAGGCTCAACAGTAAGTAACTAATTTATAACTTACGTCTTATGTGAATCAAACTCACCATTTCCAGTAAAAATTAGCTAGCAAAACGACATCTTGACTGAACTTTAGTTACGAAGGGGCTTGGGGAAGCCGTCACTTCCCCAACAGGGGGTCTGGGGGAAAGTTCCCCCAGAGATAAATATAGTTTTAAAGGGTAAATTAACAACAAGATAGTTCAGAATTAAGTATTATTAATCCACATCAAGCGTACAAATGGAAGCTCTACAATATTTTTTACCTCAAGTTTGGTTTGTCATCTTGGCGTTATTTCTTCTGCTTTACGTCATGTTAGATGGATTTGATCTTGGAGTAGGTATCTTATCCCTAACTGCCTCAACTGAAGAACGTCGCGGAATTTTAATGACTAGTTTAAGTAATGTTTGGGATGCGAACGAAACTTGGCTAGTGCTGATGGGTGGTGCTTTGTTTGGGGCATTTCCTCTAGCTTATGGCACGATTTTGCAAGCATTGTATATTCCCATCATGATTATGATCTTCGGGCTGATTTTTAGAGCGGTAGCCTTTGAGTTTCGGGAACATTCTAACCGTAAACTAGTGTGGAATCTAGCTTTTGGTATTGGCAGTTTATTAGCTGCCGTAGGTCAAGGTTTTGCCTTAGGTGGAGTGCTACAAGGAATTACAGTAGATCGAGCGGGTCACTTTGTAGGTGGTAATTTTGATTGGCTTGATTGGCAGTCCGTCTTAATAACACTGACTTTAATTCAAGGCTACGTTTTGATTGGCTCAACTTATCTGATCAATAAAACTGAAGGAAAATTACAAGAAATTCACTTTAGTACCGCTAAATTGGCTGCATATACTACGTTAATTGGAGCAGTGTTGATTACTATTACTACTCCGATTTTTTATATCAGTTCGAGAGAGCGTCTATTCACAGCACCATTTGTGTATGTGTTCGCTATAATTCCTGTGCTGGGAATTTTACTAATTACCCTATTGATCAGAAGTATTGATCAACGCCGCGAGAAAAGACCATTTTTTTGGACAATTCTACTATTTTTACTAACTTTCTTGGGCTTAGGCTTAATCGTATTTCCCTATATTATTCCTACCGAAATTACTATTTACGAAGCTGCGGCTGCGCCTAGTTCTTTAGTATTTATGATTATTTTTATTGGCTTTTTAATTCCGATTATGTTGGCATATAATATTTATCAATATATTGTCTTTCGCGGCAAAGTTGCTGGAGAAAACTACGGTGAATAAAGTTCAGTAGATAGCAAAATTTTTTTCAGAAATTGCGATCACGTGCCTGGGAAACGTGAATTCGATGAGTACAAAATTTAAATGGTAAGTAGCTCCACCTAATAAAACGTCTAATAGAACAGTAAAAAAATTGAAAATGATTCTCCCTAATCCCTAACCCCTATCACCTAACCCCGATCTTAACCATTCCATGTTTAATAAAGTGGATCTAATTAAGAAGTAGGGAATCGGGAACGGGGAATAGGCAATAGGGTAGATTTCTCGTTCCTATCAGCATCGAAAATATCTACGTCTATTATAGTTGCTTCGTAAGTAGTATATTTCATGAGTTAATGTAGTGCGATCGCAATGATTATTATTTTAAATTTGCTTCAATTGTTTGGTGTATTTTGTCGTAATCGATTGAATTAAAATCAGTTGTATCTATCTTAATTGTGCGATCGCAAATATCTAAAATTTCATAACCTCCTCGTCTCCAATTTTCTTCCATCTCTTCATAAATTAAATGATCTACATGACCAGGGTGTCTTTTTTCTGATGTTGCCCTGTTTTTGAATCTTTGCAAGGCAATTTCTACCGAAGTGTAGCAATGAATTTGGAGAAGATTAAATTGATATTTACTTTGAAGTTTTAATAGTTTAGCTGTATCTATTTTAGATTTGAAATTACTTTCGGTAATTAATGATTGCTTATTTACTAACAACTTATCCACAAATAAATACAGTAAATCATAACTGGCAATACCTAATTTTTTAGACCATTCTCGATTTGAATAGCCCAGAGAATCATACAAAGATTCTTTTATCTCATCTCTACCTATTAATGGTAGCGAATAACGCTGAGCTATCTTTTTCGCTAAAGTGGTTTTACCAGTACAGGAAAAACCAGAAATCAAAATAAGTATTGGCTTCATTATTTATTCAATTTGATAAAATTTTTTTATTACTAAGCAATCGAAATTCTAAAAATATAGTATCTCTCACGATATGACAAAAGCTACAGAATCCGAGAAGATCGCTGCTACATTCGATGGTGACTACGATAAGGTTGAACTAGTCAAGCCAGTCATTCGCATGAGTGTTGTCCAATCTTGTATACGTGCTGTGGATGTGAATCGGTTGCACGAAACTCGTCAGGATAACCTAAATCATATGTTGGAGTTGATCGATGCCGCCAATGACTGGGGAGGACCGAAAGACCTCCTTGTTTTTCATGAATTTCCCCTCACAGGATACTCCCACAAGTGGAATCGACAGGATGTGCTCAAGATTGCGATCGAGATTCCTGGTGAAGAGACCGAGGCAATTGGCAAGAAGGCTAAGGAATACAATAGCTACATTGTCTTCGGCTCCTATGCAAAAGATCCAGAATGGCCAAATCATGTCTTATCTATCACCACAATCCTTGGTCCCGATGGCACGATTATCGACAAACATTGGAAAACAAGGAATATTAAACATGTGTTTGGACCAGGGTTTGAACTCTTCACTACCACAATTTATGATGTGCTCGATCAATATGTCGAGATGTATGGTTGGGATGCTGTTATTCCTGTTACTCGTACCCCTATTGGTAACATTGCCACTAGCTCCGTACAGCGAGAACCAGAACTTTTTCGAGCTTTTGCCATTAAAGGTGCGGAGATCATACTACGTACAGCTACAGGTGGCTTCATGCCGATTGACGTCCAAGCTACCTCACTCTATAACAGTGTTTACACAGCCATTGTCAACAATGCTGTCTCGCCGAACAATCCTGGGTACTTATCAGATAGCGGCAGTGGAGGTTCAGCAATCTACGGACCACGTGGCGAGCTACTCAGGGAAGCTAACTCCGTGCATGAAACCGCTGTGACGGCGACGATTCCTATTGCCGACTTCCGTAGGCACCACTATCCACCCTCAGTGCATATGGAGTTGTACCGCCCGATATTTGAGCAATACGTCAACCGCTATCCTCCCAATCTCTTTACATCTTATCAGCCAGAAAATACCTCTGATGCATTTCGATATCTATCCGACAAAGCAGTCTGGAATCCAAGAAGCCAATGAATCAACAACACAAGTTAAGATTTTGAACTAGTAAAATTTAATTGATTAAAAAATTGTGTCATGCTAACGGATTGTTCGGAAATTCGCTCGGCAATGTTGACTACTTTTTGAACTGAATCCCTAGTAAAGGTGGAATTTTGTATTTGATCTTCAAGGGATTTAGAAATATTATCAATGAGGTTACTCATCTCATGATTCAGTGCAACAACTCGATCTAGATTTTCTCGAGCTATTTGAAATTCTTCAACTCCACTGTTGAGCTGTTGTGTTTCTAATTCTAAAGCAATGGTTTTCTCAAGTACTTCTGTTTTAATATTGGTAAATAAAGGGTCGATTTTTGCCGTAGCTTCAAATAGCTCTTGCATCAAAGTAAAAATTCGATCTGATATGTCATTAATAAAATCTTGATTACTCGATTCAACTTGACTGAAATTGAGGGATCTGGTTATGGTCATGGATTGTTGTGCTATTTGTTTACTCAAATCTTTGAGAGTAGCAATTGTCTCAGAGAGTTGTTGACAAGAATGACCAAGACCTTCAAATACCTTAGTAACATTGTTAACTGTTTGTTGAATATTTGAGCTATTGTTTACGGCACGATCTAAAATTGCTTGAGAATCTTTAGTAGATTGGTCTATCTGTTCCAGTAGCTTGGCGTTATCAAGAGCATAACCAACTTGTGTAGCAATTTTAGTTAGCCAATCAACTTCAGATTGATGCCATTCACGAGTATTAGAACATTGTTGAGCCACTAATAGACCAAACAATTGTTTTTCTTTGATAATAGGAATTACCAGATTTGCCTTGACCTCTAGCTGTTCTAACTGTTCAATATGACAACTGCTCATTCCTGCTTGATAAATGTCGTTCCAAACCCGAACTCTCCCGTCACGATACTTTGCTAGATACCTGGCTTCAAAGCAAGGGTCTTTAATTACTTTTCCCTCCGCTCTTGTCCAACCATGGGTCACAGATTCAGCGACAACTACACCATAGTTATCTTCGTTTAAGCTATAAATCAGGACGCGATCGCAATTTAAAATTCTGCGTACTTCTCGAACGCTAGCTCTGAGAATATCCTTGGTTCTAGGCGATTGACGTATCTGGTGAATCACATCGGTAAAATACTCCGACCACTTTCTTGATTCTTCTGCTTGCTGACGTAGTCGTTGAGCATCAGCCAACAACTGGGCATTTTCGAGCGCAAAACCTATTTGAGTGGCAATTTGAGTTAGCCAATAAATTTCATTTTGCTGCCATTGACGAGTACCAGAACACTGTTGAGCCACTAATAAACCAAATAGTTTTTGATCGTTGATAATCGGAACTACCAGATTTGCCTTGACCTCCAGCTCTGCTAGTTGTTCAATATGACACTGTGTTAATCCTGCTTCATAAATGTTGTTCCAAACCCGAACCCTTCCGTCACGATACTTCTCGAGATATCTGGCTTCAAAACAAGGGTCTTTGATGATTTTGCCTATCCCCTCAGTCCAACCAGCAGCTACAGATTCGGCGACGATCTTACCATAATTATTTCGACTCAGACCATAGATTAAGACGCGATCGCAATTTAAAATCTTGCGTACTTCTCGAACGCTAGATGCGATGATATCTCCTGTTTTAAGCGATTTACGTATCTGTTGAATCGCATTGGTAAAATGTTCTGTCCAGTTTTTTTGATCTATTATCTGATTTGTAACATCAGCAAGTTGTTGTTCTTCTTGTTCGTTATCGATAAAAATTTTATTATATTCGAGCATAATACCTACTTGATTAGCAATTTCAGTTATCCAGTTAATTTCTTGTTCTTGCCAACTACGAGTCTCAAAACACTGATGGGCAATTAATAAACCAAATAGTTGACTTTCTCTAATAATCGGCGCAACTAAGTGAGCTTTGACTCCTAAAGCCTCCAACTGTTCAAGATAACAGGGAGTTATGTCCTCAGCATAAATATTATCCCAGGCACGGACTCTACCATTACGATATTTCTCTAAATATCTGGCGGCAAAGCAAGGGTCATCTATGGTTTTACCTAAAGCCTTAGTCAATCCAGCAGCAACAGATTCGGCTACTACAACCCCATAATTATCTTGCTCTAGACTATAGACCAAAACGCGATCGCATTTAAGTAGTTCACTTACTGCCGCAACTGTTGTGTTGAGGATGTCTGCTTGGTCAGTTGCATTGGTTATTTTGTTGATGACATCGGTAAACAAGCTATTTTTATTCTCTAGATTGATGCTTTTCTGCTCTTGATGTCGATAATCTTTGTTATCTTGACTATCAGCTATCTGTTTAATGAAATTAAAATCTTGCGATTTCTCAGTATCGGTAATATTTGAGAGAGCTAAGCTGACGGAGCTTGCTTGCTCTGCCAAAAAATCAACTGCATCAAAATTCCAAGGTTGGGGTTTAGAGCATTGATGAGCTACTAAAAAAGCTAATAATTCATTACCGACAGAAATCGGCGCGATCATCTGGCTTTTAATCTCCAGTTTTTCTAGTTCTGCTATGTCAGTTTTATGGGCATCTGTGGTCTGGATATTATCTATACTTACAGACATACCATAACAGTACATTTCTAAATAACTACCATCTAGAAAAGGGTCTTTAATTGTTTTGCCCAAAATAGAAGAGTATTTAGCATCAACAGATTCTGCTAAGATTAGCGCTTGGGGTAATTCGCCAGCATCATAGACAATTACTCGATCGCAATTCAAAGATTGTCTGGTTGTTTGAGCAGTAACTTGAAATAGCTCTTTAATGTCCTGATAATTATTGGTTTTTAAATCAAGGTATTCTGTCATTGCTCGTATTATTTTGTTGTTTCTCAAAAACTTAAAGTAATTAGGAATCATTTTAAAAAAGCCGATCTAAGTTGCTTGAGCTCAAGTTTGTAGGTAAAAATATGACTTTAAAAGATCGCCAAAACTAACGAACCTAAAAGAAGAATTGAGATTATAAGTATGTTTTGATTGTCTCTGTAAAATGTCAGCAAAAAGTTTTAACATATATTTTTTCATTAGAGCTTTTGAATTAATATGACTAATTGGTTAAATGACTGAGTGATGCTCATGGACTGTTCGGAAATTCGCTCGGCGATGCTTGCTACTTCTTGAACTGAATCTTTGGCAAATGTTGAGCTTTGTGACTGATTTTCCACTGCTTGAGAAATCTTAGCGATCAAATTACTGATCTTGGTATTAAGAGAAACAACTCGCTCTAGCTTTTGACAAACTGTTTCCAAATCTCCAACTCCGTTGATTAGCTGCTGTGTTCCCGAGTCGAGAGCAATTGTTTTCTCCATAACTTCTGTTCTTACATTGCTAAATAAAGGTTCAACTCTGGCTGTGGCTTCAAATAATTGCTGTATGAGGGAAAAAATTTTGTCGGACAAATCGATAATCGAGTTTTGACTTTCGATTTCAATCTGACTACGATTTACAATTCTCGTTATACTCATAGATTGCTGAACTATCTGCTTACTCACATCTTTGATCGTATTAAGTGTCTCAGAAAGCTGTTGGGAAGAATTAGTCAAATTATCAAAACCAACTGCAACATTTTGCACGGTGTGTTGGATATTGGAGATGCTATTTATAGAACGATTTATACTTTCTTTCGTATCTTTTAGGGCTAAGTCATTTTGTTGCTCTTGGAATTTGAGCTGTTGAACGTTTAAAGCTATTTCATTAAATAAATCGGCAACTTGGTGGATTTGATGTAGAACATTGATAATTGTTTCCGATTGAAGCATGGCTTCTTGAGAAAGAGTTTGATAAGCATTTCCATTTTCAGCAAGTATTTCAACTACTTGATGTTTGAGAATTTCTGTTTGCTCATGTTGCTGATGAGATACAGATTGCTTCAGTTGCTCGAGCAGTTTAGCGTTATCCAGAGCCAAACCAACTTGGGTGGCAATTTGAGCTACCCAACGAATTTCAGATTGTTGCCAATTACGAGGAGCAGAACATTGATGAGCCACTAATAGTCCAAATAATTTTCCTCCATTGATAATTGGCGCTACTAAATTAGCCTTGATTTCTAGCTTCTCTAATTGTTCGATATAACACCCAGTCATACCTGATTCGTAGATGTTGTTCCAAGCCCGAACCCTACCGTTACGATACATCTCGAGATATCTAGCTTCAAAGCAAGGATCTTTAATTACTAGACCCTTGGCTCTCGTCCAACCAGCAGCTACAGATTCAGCAATGATCGTACCGTGATTATCTGAGTTTAGGCTGTAGATAACAACCCGATCGCAATTTAAAATTCTCTGTATTTCCCGCACGCTAGTTTTCAGAATATCGCGAGATTTAAGGGATTGACGAATATGTTGAACGGTATCAGTAAAATACTCTGTCCACTTACCTTCGTCTTCTACTTGCTGGCGTAGTCCCTGGGCATCAACTAATAATTGGGCATTGTCAAGAGCAAAACCAACTTGAGTAGCGACTTGAGTTACCCAGCGAATTTCAGACTGCTGCCATTTACGAAAGTCAGCACAATGATGGGCAACTAATAATCCAAATAGTTTCCCTTCACTGATAATTGGTGTTACTAGATTAGCCTTGACTTCTAATTGTTCTAGCTGTTCAATGTAACATCTAGTCATTCCTGCTTGATATATATTGCTCCAAGACCGAACCCTACCATTACGATACTTTTCCAGATAATTAGCTTCAAAGCAAGGATCTTTGATGATCCTTCCCTGCGCTCTCGTCCAACCAGGAGCCACGGATTCGGCGGAGACCAGACCATGATTATCGGAGTTCAGACTATAGACAACAACACGATCGCAATTTAAAACTCGTCGTACTTCTTCGACACTAACTTCGAGAATATCCTCTTGGTGCAGAGATTCTCGAATATAGCGAGTCGCATCGGTAAAATACTTGGTTAGTTGAACCTCGTTTTGTAACTGATATTGCAGTTGCTTGGCATCTGCTAATAGTTTGGCGTTATCGAGAGCAAAACCAACCTGAGTAGCAATTTGAGCTACCCAGCGAACTTCAAGCTGTTGCCAATTACGAAAGTCAGAACATTGATGGGCAACTAGTAACCCAAATAGTTTTCCTTCATTGAGTATCGGAGTAACCAAATTAGCCTTAACCTCTAGCTGTTCTAGCTGTTCGATGTAACACCTAGTCAAGCCTGACTCATATATGTTGTTCCAAGCCCGAACCCTACCATCGCGATACTGGTCAAGATATTTAGCTTCAAAACAAGGATCGTCAATTACTCTGCCCAGCGCTTTAGTCCAACTAGCAGCTACGGATTCAGCAACAATCGTGCCCTGATCGTCTTGGTTCATGCTGTAAACTACGACGCGATCACAATTTAAAATTCTCCGTACTTCTTTAACACTGGCCTTTAAGATATCTTCCTCGGTTAAAGATTGACGAATATATTGAATCGCATCAGTAAAATGCTGATTCCATTTAATTTCACTCTCGGTTAATGGTTGTGATTCTTGTTGGTCATTTTCGGCAACCATTCCACTATATTCAAGCAGAAGACCTATCTGGGTAGCAATTTCAGATATCCAGTTAATTTCTTGTTCTTGCCAATTATGAGTATCAGAACAGTGATGGGCGATTAATAAACCAAATAATTGACCTTCTTTAATAATTGGTGCTACCAAGTTCGCTTTAACTTCTAAAGCTTCTAACTGTTCAAGGTAACAGGAAGTAGTATATTCTCGATAAATATCATCCCAAGCACGGAGTCTACCATTACGATACTGTTCTATATATCTAGCTGCAAAACAAGGATCATCTATAATTCTTCCTAATGCCTTAGTCCATCCCATAGCAACAGATTCAGCTATGACTTCCCCATAACTATCTTGATTGAGACTGTAAACTACAACGCGATCGCATTTGAGTAAATGACGTAATTCATTAACTGTTGTGTTGAGAATATTTTCTGAGCCCAATTCATTAGCTATTTCTTCCTTGACTTCGGCAAAAGATCTACTTTGATCTTCCTGAATCATTGTTTTCTGCTCAGTATTTTGAATATCGCTATTACTGTTGCCATTGCTTTTTTCTTTGCGATCCATGGTTGGGGAATTTCCTTGCTTTTGATCAACGGTCACATCAGACCCAGTCCTAAACCGACTGGGTAATTTGTGGCTTTCAAGGCTATCTATTTTCTGTTTAGTGAAATTAGTATCTGAATTGGACTTCTCAGTCATGGCAATTTTTGAGAAAGCTAAGCTGGCTGTGTTTGCTTGCTCTGCCAACAGATTGATTGCTTCAGAATCCCAAGTTTGAGGTTTCGAGAATTGATGAGCAACCAAAAAAGCTAATAATTCATTGCCCAGACAAATCGGCGCGATCGCCAAACTTTTGACGTTTAATTGTTCTAAACTTTCTAATTGGTTTTTACTGACATCCGCCGAGTTAAGATCATCTATGGCTACAGTTTGACCATAGCAATAAAGTTCTAAATATTCTCCGGATAAAAAAGGGTCGATAATTTTTTGGCCGAGGATAGAAGCATATTTTGAGTTAACAGATTCAGCTATTATTTCTGCGGCAGGTAGCTCACTGGCATCATAAATAATGACCCGATCACACTTCAGAATTTTTTTGGTTGATAGGGCCGTAACTTTTAAAATTTCTTCGATATTCTGATAATTGTTTGGTTTTACATCAAGAGATTCAGTCATCAATCATAGTTAGTTATTTAGATAGCTTCTCAAAAACCCAAAGTAATTAAGAAGTAATATTTTCAGTCCCCAAAACTACTTTTCAGACATCCTCTTAAGAATTCTGAGTGCGAAAGCAAGATGCTAAAAGTTACTTCCGTAAAATTACTTAGTATATTTGTTATGTATAGATTAATATAGATTGATAATATAATACAAAAATTTGTTTATATATTATTTGCTTAATTCCACTAAACTATGGAAAATTTCCATCAGAAGATTTATGAAAAACCGATATTAATAACTGTCGTTTTAGCGGTCTTTATTGTTCTAGGATGGTCTGTAGCATTAATCTCGGTAGGAATTTGGCAAATATCTCAAAACTCAAGCATTAAAGCCTCAGGAGTTGCCCAAAATATTCCTGATTTTGCTCATGTGCCTAACGTAGCAACTGGCGTTTTTAATTATGGTGGCAGCAGTGCCTGGGCTTCACTTCGTTTAGTAGTAGATTCAGTAATTCAATCTGAGCGACCCGAATTACAATTACGCTATGTACAACCCCAAAATCAACCTCCAGGCACTAGCCCAGGAATCCAGATGTTACTTGAGGGTCAATTGGCTTTTGTCCAGTCTTCTCATTCACTATTGCCCCAAGAATACGAACTAGCCCAACAAAAAGGATTAAAGCTAAAACAAGTGCCGGTAGCGGTCAATGCTATAGCTGTTGTCGTTCACCCTCAGCTAAATCTTTCTGGTCTAACTCTTAGCCAACTTCAAGCAATTTACACCGGAAAAATTTCTAATTGGCAGGAGGTAGGGGGGCCAGACTTAGCAATTACAGCCTATTCTCGTCCTCCTAATATAGGAGGTATGGTTGATTTTTTTGCTTCTAGGATTCTTCAGGAGCAAGAATTTGGTTCAAATGTTGAATTTATTGCCACAACTACTCAAGCACTTCGCCAATTAGCCAGTAATCCGGGAGGCATTTACTATGGTTCTGCATCAGCACTTGTTCCCCAATGTACTGTTAAACCTTTGTCTTTGGGTCTTCAAGGAAGTGATCTGATTGCTCCTTACCGCAAGCCTTTGGTATCTCCTGCTGATTGTCCCCAGCGACGTAATCAACTAAATATCAAAGCTTTGTCTACTGCTCAATATCCTCTAACTCATTATCTATACGTAGTATTTCTCCACAATGAAGGAGTGCGATCGCCAATAGGTCACAGCTATGCTAATTTCTTGCTAACACCCCAAGGACAGAAGCTAATAACCAAATCTGGTTTCATTCCTCTTGATTAATTTTCAGCAGTTCACGATTCCTCAGCTTCCAACTGGTCTGGTGTTGTTTCTCTGGCTGATGATCTTTCTATCCCTGCTTTCATATCGTTGATTAGACTTACCATTTGGTAAAGATTCTGGTTGGACTGGTTAAGTACCTCGACTTTTTCCTTAGCTTCAGCGATCGCTTCTTGATATAGTCGCTCATGATCACCAGTACTGAGTTGACCCTGTATCTCTTCTTGTACTGTAGTAATGTCTTTTGTCTGTTGATTATTTGATTTGAGCATCAATTCTTCAGAAGCCATCTTGGGCTCAAGTTCTAATGAATCAAGGTCGCTTCGCTCTAGTTCAGAGTTAGTAGTTAGTAGTTCGGAGTTGGGCTCGTTTGAAAACAGACTTGAACCTCTAGCTAACTCTGAATTCCGAACTCCGTTGCGAAGCTTCTCGCGTAGCGAGTACTCCGAACTCTTCTGGTCATGCTGTTGCTTAATCGCCTTTGTTTGAGGAGTAAAATCGTTCGTAAATACTGAGCGATCGTTAATTTGGGTTTTGAGATCTTGCAGTGCCGCTTTATTTTCGGCGATTAATTCTGAGATCTTTTGTTGAAAATTTAGTAGTTCTAGCTGCTGTTCGTCAGACTCATGGTTGTGGTTTTGTTGTGCCAATTCCAACTCTTCCTTAAGCTGAAAACGTTCCAGAGCAAATCCTAATTGAAGAGCTAATTGAGCAAATAGATCTATTTCTGATTGTTCCCATTGATGGGGTTGTTCACACTGATGACCAATTAATAAACCGAATAGTCGCTCATCTTGCAAAATTGGCACTACAAGACTAGCCTTAACTGCTAGGGATTCTAACTGTTCTAAGTGACAGGTAGTTAAATTTGCCTGATAAATATCGGCGATCGCCTTGATGCGACCTTGACGATATTTTTCTCCATATTCTTGACCGAAGCAGGGGTCTTTAAACAGAGTATTTAACCCTCTGGGATATCCAGTTGTTAAAGATTCAGCTACTATATTACCGTTCCAGTCAGCATCAAACTGATAAACAATGACGCGATCAAGCTTCACTATTTTACGGGCTTGTTCGACAGCAATTTTAAGTAGATCTGATGTGTTGGTTCCTTCACTGATATCGAGACTAAAATTTTTGAGTAATTGAGTTGCTAGACTATCGTTTTGAAATCTTTTTAATAAGGCAGCGTTATCCAAGGCAAAACCAACTTGAGTAGCAATTTGGGTCATCCACCGAATTTCATAGTCTTGCCAGTGGCGGGGTTGACTACACTGATGAGCTACTAATAAACCAAATAACTTACCTTCATTGAGGATGGGTGTAACCAGATTGGCTTTAACTTCCAGAGTTTCTAACTGTTCGATGTAGCATTTAGTCATTCCTGCTTCCCGGATGTTACTAATTGCCCGAACCCGACCATCACGATATTGCTCGAGATATTTGGCTTCAAAACAGGGGTCTTTTATTATTCTATTTAAGGCTCTGGGATAACCAGGAACAATTGATTCAGCAATCACCACACCGTATCGATCTTGGTTGAGACTGTAAACTACGACGCGATCGCACTCTAAAACTCGGCGCACTTCTTCCACGCTGATATCCAAAACATCATCTTGTGAAAGAGATTGACGAATATATTGAATGGCATCGGTAAAATAATTCGTCCATTTTCGTTCTCTCTCTGCCTGAGCTTGTTGTCTTGTCGATTCAGCTAAGATCTTGGCATTATCCAAGGCGAAACCAACTTGAGTGGCAATTTGAGTCATCCAGCGAATTTCATAGTCTTGCCAGTGGCGGGGTTGGCTACACTGATGAGCTACTAATAAACCAAATAATTGACCTTCATTGAGAATGGGCGTGACTAGATTGGCTTTTACTTCTAGAGTTTCCAATTGTTGGATGTAACATTTGGTCATCCCTGCTTCATGGATGTTATCAATTGCCCTGACTCGACCATCACGGTATTTATCCAAATATCTGGCTTCAAAACAAGGATCTTCAATCTTTCTATTTAAGGCTCTGGGATAACCAGGAGCTAATGATTCGGCAATCACCACACCGTATCGATCTTGGTTAAGACTGTAAATAACTACGCGATCGCACTCTAAAACTCGGCGCACTTCTTCCACGCTGATATCTAGGACATCGTGTTGCTTGAGGGATTGGCGAATATACTGAGTGGCATCGGTAAAGTAATTAGTCCATTTTCGTTCTCTTTCTGCCTGAGCTTGTTGTCTTGTCGATTCAGCTAATAGCTTGGCGTTATCCAAGGCAAAACCAACTTGAGTGGCAATTTGGGTCATCCAGCGAATCTCATAATTTTGCCAATGGCGGGGTTGGTTACACTGATGAGCTACCAATAAACCAAATAACTTGCCCTCATTAAGAATAGGCGTGACCAAATTAGCTTTAACATCCAAAGTTTCTAACTGTTCGACATAGCATTTAGTCATTCCTGCTTCTTGGATATTATCAATTGCCCTTACTCGACCATCACGGTATTTATCGAGATATCTGGCTGCAAAACAGGGGTCAGAGATAGTTTTATTCAAGGCTCTGGGATAACCAGGAGCTAGTGATTCGGCAATAACCACACCGTATTGAGCTTGATTGAGACTGTAAATAACTACGCGATCGCATTTTAAAACTCTACGTACTTCTTCAACACTGATATCCAGGACATCATTTTGCTTGAGGGATTGGCGAATATACTGAGTGGCATCAGTAAAGTGATGAGTCCATCTCCTCTCTTTCTTTGTCCGAGCCCGAAGGCGAATGATATCATCTAATAACTTAGCGTTTTCCAGAGTCAAGTCTGCTTTTTGAGCAAGTTGCAGCAAAAAATTAATTTCTGCTTTTTGCCACTTTCGCGATGACTTACATTGATGAGCTACTAATAACCCGAACAACTTATCTTGGTTGAGGATTGGTGTAACTAGATTGGCTTTGACTTCTAGCTGTTCTAATTGCTCCAAATAACATGGAGTCATTTTTGCTTCGTAGATATTATCAATTGCCCTCACTCGACCATCGCGGTACTTTTTGAGATACTTAGCTTCAAAACAGGGATCTACTATCGTTCTACCTAATGCTTGTGTATAGTCTGGAGCTACTGACTCTGCTACTACAACACCGTACCGATCTTGGTTGAGACTATACACAACAACGCGATCGCAATTTAGATAGTTACGAGCTTCTTCGACAATGGCTTTGAGAATATTTGGTTGTGAAACAGACTGATTAGAATTTTGAATAAATTCCCCATTCACATAGGTTTCATCTTCTTCCTCTATTTCTTTGGTAGATATTTTTGATCTCGAATCTAAGAGTCTTTTTGTTCCCCAAGCAGCTATAGCCCCCGTCAGTAAAGCTGTAGTCCCCGTACCAATTAACAATGCTGCCAGTAGCTGTTGTAGTTTTTGTTGTCGTGCTAATTCTGTTTCTGCTAAACCCAGATTATCAAATCGTTTCGCCAAGATAGCTTGTTTATTGAGGGTTTGGCTTCCAAAATAATAAGTTGCTGTTCCCACTGCTAATATGGGCAACATTACTGCGCTACCTACTAAAATAGCTACTGTCTGAGTTTGTAAGTGGTGAAAAAATGCTTTTTTAGGCTGTTTTTTCGGTGATTTAGTCTCAACCTTAACTATTTCTCCCCCTTTAGTCTCAGTAACATTTTTACGAACTGATTTTGGCGTAGCTTGTTCGGGAAGAGCTGATTGATTCAAATCAGTTGGCACAGGATCGTTTTGTCTGTTATGCCGTAACTTTCTCTCTTGAGAAGTTTTAGGAAGAGTTGTTTCTCCATCAATATCACTTTCACGTGTTTGAAAGCTAGATTTATCTTGATCTATATCGTTTTTAGGTGCAGACATCTTAAGCTATAGATACATCCTTTTAAAATAGGCAACGAAGATGCTTATAATTTGTATTGCTCAGCAAACAAGAGACGCTAGTATTCTGTCAATTAAAAATTGACGGGTAAAGGGAAAGGGGAAAAGGTTAAAGGATAGTTTTTAACTGTAAAAATATATCCATCATTAATTAGTTGACGCAGCACTAGACAAACTACTTTGTTTAATTAAGAACTAGTAGAAAGCAACAAAAAACTTACGTATTATTACTTAGTTTTCCAATCATACAATAATTGCCTGTTAAAGAAAACTTTGGGTGCGGTGTTCTACCCCCAAATACGGCGATTTAAGTTTAAATCTTCTACAATGCCGATCATTAATTGCAAATCTTGAAAATATTCCCTGAGAGGAGCAAAAGAGAGCATATTCTTAAATAGTTTGGGTTCAAATAAATTGTGTCTGTAGGGAATCGCAATATAGACAAACCCATCAATAAAAGAAAGATATACTTTGCGTCCAGCCTTGCAATTAAAATCGACTAAACGACTCATTAAATTAGTCGAGAGAATATAGCGGGATTCAATTTGGCTATCACCATAAACTCGAAATAGGCGATTAAATTCAGGATCTTCCAACTTGATTAGTTCTCCACGCCAATTATTTAAATGAGCAATTTTACTCTTAGTATCATTAGGCACAATAAAAGTCCGACTGACAAACTTTTTAGAAAATTTGGCCTCAAAAAATAAACCGTGAAAAATGTCAGATTTATGGATAAAACTTTCTAAACCCAACTCATTTCTTTGCCCACCTATGACCTTTTTAACTAAAATTTCGGCAAAAAAGACATCTGTATTGCCTATAGTGCCGTAGATACAGTCTTCTTGTTCTAGAGATTCGGGTTCTTCTAATTCATCTCTCAAGATTTGACTTTTAGTAAAAGCGATAATCGTTTGGCGTTTATCTTCTAAAAATAAATGACTTGCATAACTAAGTCTGCCTCGATCATCAATAAAATCAATTATTTTAGCAATAATATTGCGTTTAAAACCTAAACCATAAACTTGAATACAGCTACGACAGAAAATCAACCAAATAGAGAGGGGGAAACTAAGGCAAGAGAGATATAACAAGATTACATTACCAATTGCCAAATGATTTAATAATATTCGACATATAAACCAGGTAAATACCAAGCAAATAATACCGGAAATAATAATAGTTATGAGAGTTCTTTTTCTCGTATTTTCTAACTGTTTTAAATATCCTAATAAATTGTCCTGGCAGTATTGCTTAAACTCTGATAAAGTTTTCAGTTTGATACCGGTTAATGATCGATCTACTGTTGACTCTGGTGTTGCCTGATCGGACTGAGTAACTAAAATCTGTTGATAAATTTCTGGAGCTAGAGATGCTAAAAATTTCTGTCCCCAAAGACAAGTGGCTGCTACATCACTAGTAGCCATCTGTTGACATAATGCGATCGCTTGTTCGATTTGTTGGTTTTGTTGATAGGCTTTGACTAACTGACGTTGAAGATTGAAATAGATACTATGACTAGCATCTAGCTCTTGAAATAGTTGTTCAAAAATATTGATGGCGGCGATAAAATTTCCCTGATGAAAACTGCGATCGCCCTGAATAAAAAGTCGTTCAATTTCTTCTGGAGACAGGGGATTATTTTGAGAATCGATATCTTGATGCATAAAATGCTTTGGCTATTAACCATTTAATAAATCACCAACATTTACATTGCTACGTTCTTCCTCAGTCGTAACAAACAACTCTTTGGGGCGATATTGCATATAGTTGGCGACCAGGTTACTAGGAAACATTTCAATTGCATTGTTATATTCTGTAACCGCAGCATTGTAAAAACGTCTAGCAGCAGATATTTGTTCTTCAATTTCGTTTAAAGAAGCTAATAATTGATTTACGTGTTGATCAGATTTTAATTCAGGGTAATTTTCAATCAATGCCAAAATATTCCCCATGGTGCGGGAGATTTGATTTTCGAGATTTAATCTTTCTCCCTCGCTTACCTCATTGGACATTACTCGCGATCGCAATCTCGTGATTTCGGCTAAAGTTTGCTGTTCAAACTCCATGTGATGCTTAACCACCGAAACTAAATTAGGAATTAAATCCCATCTTTTTTTGAGTAAAACATCTACACTGGAAAAAGATTTACTAACCTGATTCTTTTTATAGATTAAACCGTTATAAATCCTGACTCCAATGATAAAAATAGTAAAAGTCAGCAACAAAAAGACAATTACCACTGATAACAGGATCGATACAAAAGAATTCATATTTATCAACTCACTTTCTTGAAAATCTAAAGAAGAATAATTAATCTAATTAAAAAAATTATCTTTCTCTTAGAATTCCCAAAAAATCATAAAAAGTAGCTAGTCTTACAGGTATAGCAATACGGAATTACATTAGGACACTCATTACTTATTACTTATTACTTGTTACTTACGAGCAATCAAATAAACTTGTCCTAATACAACTTTTTTTGATAATCTCTACTGTTTAATCATTTCAATAAAAGTCAGGGTTTGCTGATACCCAGCTAGATTATCCGCAGCTAAAAAAAGTTGGGCTGCGTGCCGTAAATCTTTTAACCCCTGTTGCTTATCTCCTAACTGAGCGCGTAAGAATCCTCTATTTCCATAGGCTTCTGCCAAATTAGGATCGAGCTTAATCGCTATATCATAATCTGCGATCGCGCCTTGATAATTGCCAATTTCGGTACGTGCTTTACCTCGATTGTAGTAAGCATCAATAAAACTAGCATCGAACTTCAAGGCTTGAGCAAAATCTTTCAGTGCTTGCTCAAAATTGCCCTGTTCTGCCAAAACAATTGCACGTTTATTATAAGCATCAGCATGACGCGGTGCTAACTCTAATGCTAGATTGAACTCTGCAATCGCTTGTTGAAAATTACCTAAGCCATAGTGAGCCATACCTCGATTGCAATAAGCTTCTAAATATTGAGGGTTCAAGGCGATAACTTGATTAAAGTCAGCAATCGCACCTTGGTAATCGCCATGCTGAGTTTTCTTGACACCTCTATCGAACAACTTATGGATATTCTGCTGACTAGATTTACTTATCTGTTGCTGCTTGATAGGAGAAATAGCTACTGTTGGTTGAACCAAAACGAATATTCCTCCAAGAGTGAGGACTATTCCTAGTAGAATTCTCGTTGTCGATTTCATGACTATGATGTTTCTTGCCAATTACTGAGGGCAAGGAGCTTAACTCTTAATACTTTCTAGTATGGCAAATCTAACTCTAAATTGCTCAACTCTCATTGACATCCTCCCACCACTAAGTCCTCATAACGTCGGACTATAGTCAAATAAGTTAACGATTTTAAATGTTAGGGAAGTTGGGACTTAGGGAAATGGGGCAATAAACTTAAGTTAGCTGATTTTTGCCTTAATTCAGTCTTAATTTTCTGGATAATTATTCTGGTAGCTCGACTTAGTTGAAAATATGTTTTCAATCGAGAATTCATAAATTTATTACCAATAAAATGAAAGCTCGCCTCACGCTCATCATCGAAATAATAAAACTGGAATATGACTGCTGCGTAGCATTTGAGCCGTCGTACTACCAATTACCAGATGGCGAATTCGACTATGTCCGTAAGCTCCCATAAGTAATAAACTAATGTCTTGCTCGGTAACATAGTTCGAGATCGCTTTTTCAGAATGTCCTTCGATTACAGAACAAACTGGTTCAAATCCAGCCTGTTGTGCCAATTTCTTGGCTGATTCAAGTCGGGCGATCGCTGTTTGTTCTACTGCGTTCTTAGCAACGGTAACGATATGTAATTCCAAACCCTCAAAAACAGATGAATCTGCGATAAATCGAAGAATTTTATCGCTACTACGACTACCATCATAAGCAATCAACACCCGTTTAATCGGTTTGAACTGACGTGAAGTTACTAAGCAGGGTTTATAGCTACTACGAACGATCCTTTCTAGGTTTGCTCCTAAGTGTCCCGAAGCAAACTCGGCAGCTTCACCTCGCTTTCCTAATACGATCAGATCGCAACTAGCTTCAAATTTCGCCAAACAATCTACCAGAAAACCTGTTTCGTGGAGAAGGTTGATCCGTTCTACTCCTTCTGCCTTAAGGGTTTTGGCTGCCTCTTGTAAAACTAATTTCGCCCGTTGATGATTAATCTTAGCTTTTTCATGTTCCAATTCCACTAAGCGATTGAGCAAATTTTTTGAGGCATCAATGCCAATACTACCACTTAAGTTTTGTTGGGAAATTGCTTGTTGACCTCGAACATCAGTCACACAGAGAACATCTACTTCTTCTGCTTTTAGGTTCGTGGCAAACCATGCACCATAACGGTAGGTATTATCCGCAAAAGCCGAGCCATCACTACAAAGTAAAATTTTTTTCATGTTTAAAAGTAAAGATATGATTAAAAGTCTTAATTCTCAATAACTACGGATTCTTTATTATCTGCCAATCTATTGAATAGAGTCGCACTGGCTTCATTTAAACCGACTACCTGAACTTCTACACCATTACGACGAAATTTACTCACCACTTTGTCAACGGTTTCTACTGCCCCCTGATCCCAAAGATGAGCCTGAGTTAGATCGATAGTGACACGCTCGACTAGTTCCCTAAAATCAAAGGAGCGGAGAAACTCTTCTTTGGATAAAAAGAAAATTTGACCAGCTACTTTATAAATACGGTGAGCACCATCATCACTCAAAGTTTTATTCACAAACACGAGCAAAGCAATCTTACGAGAGAAGAACACCGTACTCATTACAATTCCCGTTGCCACACCCAAAGCAAAATTACGAGTAAAAATAATAACAAACATAGTAGTTAACATCACCGCTGTTTCAGTACGCGGAATGCGGGACATATTTTTAAAAGATGACCAACTGAATGTGCCAATAGAAACCATAATCATCACTGCCACCAGTGCAGCCATTGGCATTTCTTTAACCCAATCTTGTAATACCAAAATAGCAAACAGCAGAAAAACCCCCGCTGAAAGAGTTGATAATCTACCTCGACCACCCGATTGTACGTTGATCACCGATTGTCCAATCATGCCACAACCTGCCATCCCGCCAAAAAAAGCGGTCACTATGTTGGCAATACCTTGCCCTTTAGCTTCTTGATTTTTATCACTTGGAGTATCAGTTAAGTCATCAACTAAAGCAGCAGTTAGAAAAGAAGCTAATAAACCGACGATCGCCATTGTTAAAGAATAAGGAAAGATAATCTGTAAGGTTTCTAGATTGAATGGCACTTGTGGTAACGCAAATATAGGTAGTGTGGCGGGTAATTCCCCCATATCTCCCACGGTGGGAACTTCCAGCTTTAGGGCGATCGCTGCTATAGTCATTACGGCTAAGGCTACCAGGGGAGAAGGAACAACTTGAGTAAAGCGAGGCAAAATATAAATAATTGCCAACGAAAGCAGCGTTAAGATATAAACCGTAACAGGGACATTAGTAAGTTGGGGCAACTGAGCCAAAAAAATTAGCACCGCTAAAGCATTGATATACCCAATCATCACCGCTCTTGGTACATATTTCATTTGGCGACCTAGTTTTAGTATTCCAAATAGTACCTGTATTATTCCCGTTAAAAAAGTGGCTGCCAAAAGATACTGCAAACCATGATCTTTTACTAAATCGATCATCAGCAACGCCATTGCTCCCGTTGCAGCAGAAATCGATCCTGGTCTTCCGCCCAAAAAAGCCGTCATCACAGCAATAATAAACGAAGTATAAAGCCCTACTTTTGGATCAACTCCAGCAATAATCGAAAAAGCGATCGCTTCTGGAATCAATGCCAATCCTACTACTGCTCCTGCTAAAAGGTCTTGTCTGGTATTAAAAAACCACTCTCGTTGGAAAAATTTTAGGTTCAATTTAGCTCCTCAAGTTTCAAGTAGAAGTGAAAACACAACTTTTGTTTAAGCTCTTGTGTTTTTAAACAAGATATATATTATTTCATAATCCTGAGCGAGAGGAATGGCGGGGTTGCCTCGCCATAGCCAGAAATCAATTACATAGTCGCTAAGTTGAAAAAAGAGTTGCTCGAAGAAGAAATCAGGAAAAGCTCTGAATTATATCAAGAGGTTTATCAGAGTGATCGTGAATTACAAGAATTGACTGATGATGCTGCTAGCCTATGTCTAGAGTAAAGCCAAAACGAGGTGATATCGTTGACTTCGATCTAAAATTAGATTTAAGGTAGCCATTGAGGATGAAAGCCAATAAATGGCAATTGCTCGATACTAGGAGTATTTGTATCGGCTAGATTCGCAGCAGGAATAGCCAACCAGATACTATTTTTTTGATTTCCAGGAACGTTGACAGAATTCCCTCTGAGCGATCGCTCAAAAAGAATTCCCAAGCCATCGGGAGCAACGCTAACTTGACTTTCTTGATAATTTGGCACAGTTACAAGAGTATTTATCTTGCCTGTTTTGAGGTTAATTTCGGCTAGATAGGGTTTTTCAACATATACTTCTCCCTTGGCTAATTCGGTTAACCAACAATAGAGATGCTTGGCTGTGGGATCGAACTGACAGTTTTGAATCGAACCATCAGTATTTAAAAGTTTTTTCTGTATTACCTGATTGTTAACATAATAGAGAGAGCGCGTATATTTTAACTTCTCGCTATCGGTATTGTAATTAATCATGGCTGCCCCCGTTCCATCGGCGGTAAAATCGAGTACCTGACCAAATTTCGGTAAGAAATCTAAAGCTTGGGCTTGAGCTTTTAAAGGTAACAGAGCAATCCCCTCTCCCTGGGCTACCGCTACTGCTTGACTATCGGGAGTAATCAGAAAGTCACCAACTTGAGCATTAGTAATTAATTGGGGGGATTGACCATCAACAATTTTCCACAAACCATAATCTCGGGGATTATTACGGTTGAGTCTTTGTACCACAATAATTTTGCCATCTTGGGAGATATCGAATTTGTTATTTTGATATTTCTGATTGTCTAAAACTAGTTTAATTTTGGGAGTGATTTTGCTGGAAGCATTTAGTTGGGTAGTTACGGTATAGAGTTTTAAATATCTAATTCCTTCTACACCCTGGCTGGTGTCAGCAGCAGAAAACAAGAGAAAATTTCCTTGTGGATCGGGTTTAAAGTCAAATACAGCCAAATTTTTAGGAGTTAAGATTGCTGTTTGCTGGCTCGTCCAATTAGATAAAACTAATCTTCCTTGTTCTTCTCCCTTAGTACCAATATAAGCTAAAGCACGATCTCGACTGTAAAATTCGGCATTAAAAGGCTTAATTTCCTCTCCTGCTTGTTCTTGATGAGAAAATCTATCTCTTGCTCCTGCTAACGTAACCTGATAAGTTTCTCCATAGGTTATGGGGTCATTTAGAGTATAAGCCAGCCGCAAACCCGACCAACTAATTTTGCCTGGTAAGGGAGGAGTAATACTTAAATTCTTTTCGACACTGAGACGATCCATCGGACGATTAAAAGTCAAAATAAAAGCGCGATCTTGTCCGCCAACAGTTTTATTTTCCCAGCTAAAATTACTGACTCTTGCACCTGCATGGAATAGGCATTCATCCTCGCAAGCAGTTCCACCCCAAACTAATAACCCCATAATGAAAGTTAAAAGTACAATTAAAATGATCGCCAGTTTATCTATTGGTTGAGCTAGTCTTGATTGATTCATCGATAACTATAGGGATCGGCAGGAGTGGGAATTGTGGTAATCGAGCGTGCATTTAAGACGACAGAACGTTTTTGAGCAACAGCTTGATCGTCTGCTCGATCTTTGACAGGTATAGTTTCGGCACTCATTACCCCCCGAACAGTCAGCCAACTATCTACAGGATAATTACTACGGCTAGTTTCTAGTTTAACGGGGATACCTATAGGATAGGCATCTACCGCACAACAGGTAACAACAAAGCGAGAAAGCATTATGTAGTTGTTTGGCAGTTCTGGTAAATGTAGGACAAAACCCGTAATGTTGGCTGCTTGTCCACTGTAGGCATCGGGTTCGGGATAGGCGTTAATTGTCCTGATCCATTCGATCAGCGATCGCGATTCGGTTTTAGTAGCGGTACGAAAAGCTTGGGGTTGAATTGTGGTAAAAGGTAAATCTCCCACACCTCTTTTGAGAGCAGTTTGGCTGGTCAAAACTTTCGGTGGAATTAATAATCCTGCGATCGCTACGAGCAATAATAATCTACTGCCCAAACCTGGAGGAAATAAGGTGATGTGTTCGCGATTATTTTGCGCTCTATTTTTGACAATAGACTCAATTTTAATGATGCCCAAAATAATTAAAACTATGCCACTACCTAATACCAAGCTGAAATAGTTAGGATGGATTAATAACTTATACTGTCCTGTCAAGGTATATTTTAAGAGTAAAATTCCCCAGGCTAGTAAACTCAATCCTTCTAACCAAGAGAATAACAAGTTTTTTTTATTTTTAGCAGAAGTCAAACGCATTTTTATATGATAAATAAATTAAAGCAAATAACTATAAATTAAAGTAAAAATAAATGTTAGTTGAGCAACTAAAGTAAAAATATAGATAATAATCTTTGGTTTAAAAATTGATGCCATCAACCCAATACTTTTGATATCGATTGTTGGACCAAACACTAAAAAAGCTAATAAAGAACCGCTCGTAAAAGTAGAGGCAAAAGACAGAGCGAAAAAAGAATCTACAGTAGAACAAATCGAGACGATCGCAGCCAATAACATCATTGCCACAATTGAAGTTATTGTATCTTGACCCAAGCCTAAGACAATCTCACGGGGTATAAATACCTGAATTATGACAGCGATCGCACTCCCTAAAACCAAGATTCCTCCTAGTTCGCTAAATTCTTGGAGTAGGTTGCTAAAAAATAACTGCCATTTTGTCCTAAAATTACTAGTTTTGTCCAGTTTAGTTGTCACTAATAAATCATCATCAAAAGGAATAGATGCACCCTGTCTCAGTAAAAAAGTACCAGATTGTAATAGTAGTGATTTATTTGGTGGAATATTAACTATAGGTTTGAGTCTTTTGGCAAAAGATGTCTGCAACAACTCACGAGCGTCTGGTTGAATACTAAACACACAACCGACGATAGTTGCGATCGCACTAGAAAACAATACCCTACAGATAACAATACTCGGGCGATCGCCAAAAGCGATCCAGGTAGCCCAAATGACAATGGGATTAATAGTCGGTGCTGCCAAAAGAAACGAGATCGCCACCGAAGGAGAAACCCCTGTTAATAATAATCTTCTAGCTAGAGGAACGTTACCGCATTCACAGACAGGAAACAAAAAACCGATACAGCTACCAACTAGCGAACCTAACAAGGGATTTTTAGGTAATTTGGCAATTAACTGCTTTTCGCTAATCAAAAATAACAAACCACTAGAGAGCAATACCCCCAGCAGCAAAAAAGGCATTGCTTCAACCAATAAACTCAAGAACAGCGTGAAAGCATCGTGCAGTTGATTCATAAACGGTAGTTGGTAGTTCGGTTTATCGATTTGTATTTAAATTTCTCGCTCTTCTCAATTTAAACCTCAATTTAAACCTAAAGCTATGCATAGGTAGACTTCTATACATAGTTCTTTCGGGAAACTCAAGCTTTCTAACACATACATAGTTGCAGGCAGCTAGTCGTCGTGACTTATACTCGTTCAGCAGCAGCCAATATTAAAAGTAAAATTCGCGATTGCGCTGTGCGCACCAGCAGAGCCGATCGCCTGAGACAATGACCTAAAAAATAACTATCACAAGACTATATCCTAACGGGTTGAAATATAACACATATGTTATAGCGATCGCGGCAAAATCAGCATAAAGCGATCGCCCGAAAAAACCGAATAGTTCGACTCAAGACTGAGTAATTCTTGTACGCTCAAGTCGAACAGGGGGAGATTTGTATTGACAATCTTTTTCTCAGTTATTTGGTTCTCTCTAACGCTCCCAGGGTGGAATCGGCTGAAACTGTTCGATTAGAAATTTAATCATTACGCGAACTCTTGGTGCAATAATCTGGCGACTTGGATAAAGTAGCCAGATAGACGCTTCTGTGACGAGTGGAAATTCTGGCAGCACTTCAACAAGAAGCCCAGACTTTAGACTTTCGCTAGCATTCCAAACGGACTTCATGCCAATACCCATTCCCTGCTCGAGCATTTTTCGCATTGCCTCACCATCGTTGAGGGTGTTCGAGAACGAAATGCTAATGATTTGTCCGTCTTCAAATTTCCATCTTGTTTCTCCGAGTGTGACGCATCGATGTGCTGCGAGGTCGCCTGGTGTAGTAGGAATACCATATTGTTCGAGATAGGCGGGAGAAGCCACAAGCAGCCGTCTGTCAGCAGCTAGTTTACGTACAATTAATCTACTATCTGCTAAGCTTGCATTTCGGATAATTAGGTCATAAGCGCCTTCGATGACATCAAGGACTTCATCAGATAGTCGCAAGTCAAGCTTAACTTGTGGATAGCGAGATTGAAATTTGTCCAGAAGAGGAATGATATACATCCGTCCGAAGGAGCCAGGCATTGTCATTCGGAGTATTCCCTGTACCAATTCCTCCTGCCCTCTCACTGCATTTAGCCCAGTCTCCAATGTCTCTAAGGTTTGTTGAGCGAAGGGCAAAAATAGCTCTCCATCAGTCGTCAGTGAAACTGCTCTGGTTGTTCTGTTGAATAAGCGAAATCCTACAATTTCTTCGAGTTTAACTAAGCGAGCGCTCGCACTTGCAGGCGAAAGTGAAAGGTCATGTGCTGCTGCCGTGACACCACCCAGTTCGGCAATTCTGATGAATAAGCGGAGTGATAGAATATCCATTTATCAAAAATATCCGAATTATCATTTCGTTTCAAGCCCATTTATCTTTTCAATCCGAATGATTAAGATACAATTATCGCTTCCACAAATTGAAAGGAGACAGCATCATGAAAGCAATGCTTGTAAAAGCGTACGGTGAAAATGCGGAGTTTGAACCTGCGGAAATCGAAAAACCTCAAGTCAAAGCGGGTCATGTCCTGGTGAAGATCGCAGCGTCGAGCGTAAACACGGTCGATACGATGATTCGGAAGATGGGCAAGGAGTTACCCCTCTCGCCCGATACGCCAGCGATTCTGGGTATGGACTTCGCTGGGACGGTCGAGGCTGTTGGCGAGGGTGTCTCAACCTATTCAATTGGCGACGAAGTTTACGGCTGTGCGGGTGGATTAGCAGACTTACCAGGCACGTTGGCTGACAACATAGTGGCGGATGCCAACCTGATTGCCCATAAACCAAAAACCTTGTCGATGCTTGAAGCTGCTGCCTTACCGTTGGTTGCTATTACTGCTTACGAAGGTCTAACTCGTGCGGGTATCAAGCAAGGGCAGAAAGTTCTCGTACATGGAGGTTCTGGTGGCGTTGGCCATGTTGCTTTGCAACTAGCAAAACACTTTGGTGCCGATGTCTATTCTACGGGGGGTGGTGATAAACAGTTAGCCCTAATCGAACAACTGGGTGCAACTGGCATCAACTACAAAACAGAATCGGTTGAAGAGTATGTTTCCAAACACACGGGTGGGACTGGTTTTGATTTAGTTTTCGATTCTGTTGGCGGTGCAAACATGGTTAATTCATTTGAAGCAGCAGCACTTAATGGTCAAGTTGCATCAACCGTTTCGATGTGTGAGCTGGATTTGACCTTAGCTCACTTCAAAGGGTTGTCATTGCATGTCGTGTTTATGCTCATTCCGATGCTGCACAACTTCAAACGAGAACAACACGGGTCAATTCTGCGGAGCATAGCTCAGATTGTCGAGTCAGACGGATTAAAGCCCGTACTTGATGAGGAGTATTATTCGCTGGAACAAGCTGGACAGGCACATGCTCGTTTAGAAAGTGGACAAGCGATGGGCAAGGTCGTTATTAAAAACTAAGATGATTGAGATATCAACTTAAATGAAAGATTTTGAACCGATAAACAGAGGGTATAACAGCGTTTTTCAACCCAACCAGTTGAGTGTGGGAATTGTAGTTCCGATTGAAAATTACGCTCAAAGTCCCGTGCCAACTATGAAGCATCATTTAGCCAGAGTGCAGTTAATCGAGCGACTGGGGTTCAAAGCATTATGGCTGAGAGATGTTCCCTTTAACGTACCGACCTTTGGAGATGCTGGACAAACCTTCGATCCTTTTACCTATCTTGGTTATTTAGCTGGTCAGACAACAGATATTGCTCTAGGAGTCGCCAGTATTGCTTTACCCTTACATCATCCCGTTCATGTGGCAAAATCTGCTGCCACAGTAGATCGATTGTCCGAGGGAAGATTAATTCTAGGGGTGGCATCGGGCGACAGGTACGAGGAGTATCCCGCAATGGGAATAGATTATGAAAATCGAGGAGAACTATTTCGGGAAGCATTTGCCTATATCCGTAAAGCCCAGGAGAGTTTTCCTATTTTGGAATCCAACTACTATGGAAATTCCCCAGGACATATTGATGTACTGCCGAAAGCTACTGCCCACAAAATTCCCTTATTAGTTACTGGAAGTAGTCGGCAAACCTTGGAATGGAATGCCGAAAACGCAGACGGCTGGATGTCTTATCCTAGAGAACTATATCTACAGCAAAACACCATAGCCCAGTGGCGCGATCTGGTGGCAAAAACCCAAACTTACAATAAGCCATTTATGCAACCGTTGTATGTAGACATCCAAACAGACGATGACTTTAAACCCCAAACAATTCACCTAGGTTTGAGGATTGGAGTTAATTATCTAACTGATTATTTGCACCGTATAGAAGACATTGGGGTTAATCATGTGGCGTTAAATCTTCGCTTTAATTCAAGGGATATGGATCGCACGTTAGAACATCTTGCTGAAAAAGTATTACCCCATTTTCATAAAAACCCAATACAGCAAAAAGTATCATGAACATATTAATTACTGGCAGTACCGACGGAATAGGAAAGCTGGTCGGAATAAAACTAGCCGAACAAGGGCATGAAGTTTATTTACATGGCAGAAATAGAGAAAAGCTGAATAAAGTAGTCTCAGAAATCAAAGAAGAAACAAAAAATGAAAATATCAAAGGGTTTGTGGCAGATTTTTCGGATTTAGATGCTGTCAAACAGATGACTCAAGAAATTAAGCAAGACCTATCAAAACTTGATGTACTGATTAATAATGCAGGAGTTTATAACAGCAGTAAAAGTCAAAATAAGGATGGCTTAGATATGCGCTTTGCAGTCAATTACCTAGCCCCTTTTTTACTGATCCATGAGTTAATTTATCTCCTCAAAAAAGCAGAAAAACCTCGCATTATTAATCTGAGTTCGGCTGCTCAATCTCCGATAAACTATGAAGTCTTAACTGGTCATGAGGAGCGTTCTGAAGGTGAAACCTATGCCCAGAGTAAATTGGCTTTGACCATGTGGAGTTTCTATTTAGCTAAAACAGAACCTTCTATAAATGTAATCGCTGTAAACCCAGGTTCGTTGCTCAATACAAAAATGGTTAATGACGCTTTCGGAAAACATTGGTCGTCCGCCGATAAAGGAGCAAATATTCTCTACGAATTGTCAGTTTCAGAAGATTATCAAGATGTTAGTGGAAAGTATTTTGATAACGACCGCGGAACTTTTGCCGAAGCACATCCCGATGCCTATAACGAAACTAAAATCAATAAACTTATTACTACAACGGCTAAAATTCTAGCTGATTGAGCATTCTGTTTCTAGGTTGACTCTTTATCCTTTTTTTTTAAAGCGTCTGAGTTTTGAGGTAGTTTACGTTTACTCTTTTGTTCACATTTTATAGAATTCGCTCTTTCTCAGGTTTTGGCGAATTAATTCTGAAGTTCCCATAACTCCGTTTGCAGGAAAGTATTTTAATTACCAATAATCAGCATTAGGAAAAATTAAATCCTATACCCTACTTAAAGTTAATCCAGAAGATTATTCAAGTACCTTAGTACCAAACAATTGCTACAATCAAATATTACTTTTCTCTGGAATATCAGATGTTATCTAACTCCGAAGAACAGATATTGCCCACCCAATTTCTGGCGAAGGATAAAACGCTAAACCAAGAGCAGTGGTTAAAAACTCAACTTAAGATATTGCGCAATAGTTTACGAACTGGGCAACAGAGTTTGGCAGATTGGCAAGGAGGAGAGATGGCTGTTTCGGCTGTACCTGGGGCAGGAAAGTCTCATAGTCTATCAGTAGCGGCAGCGATCGCTATAGCCAGAAATCAATTACATAGTCGTAGACAGCTAGTAGTTGTCACCTATACTCGTTCAGCAGCAGCCAATATTAAAAGTAAAATTCGCGATCGCCTCAAAGATCTATTGTTGCCTCCAGGTGGTTTTGTGGTTCATACACTCCATGGTTTAGCGCTCAATATTGCTAACTCCAGAAAAGAACTGTCGGGACTCAATTTAGATAATGTCACTATTGTGGTTCCTAATACAGGACACCGCATTATCCGTGGGGCAGTGGAAAGATGGATTGCCGCTCATCCAATTCAATATCAAAGACTACTTGAAGGGGTACAGTTTGATGGCGAAGAAACCGAGAGATTGCGTCGTCAATCTGTGCTGCGAACTGAGGTATTGCCAGGGTTAACTCATACTGTGGTACGAGAAGCAAAAAGTTCGGGGCTATTACCAGAACAGTTAGAAGAATTAAGCCACAATGCTACAGACGAGTATGGGATTTTAAACATCGCCGCCGGGCTTTATACCGAATATCAACAGTTAATGCGATCGCAAGATTTTATTGATTATGATGATCTAATTTTGGCTGCTTTAAAAGTTCTCGAATATCCGCCAATGCGATTATTGTGGCAGAACCAAGTTTATGGAGTATTTGAAGACGAAGCCCAAGATTCTAGCCCACTACAAGAAAAATTGATCGCCATTTTGGCTGGTCATGCCATGCGAACAAATTCGCCTCCCAATTTAGTGCGAGTTGGGGATCCTAATCAGGCAATTAACTCTACTTTTACCCCTGCCGATCCAATCTACTTTAACTGGTTTTGTGAAACCTGCAAACAGCAGCAAAAACTAGCAACCATGAACCAAGCAGGACGCAGCAGTAAAATTATTATCGATGCTGCTAATTTTGTGGTGCAGTGGGTTAATCAAAGGGAGAATAAAGACAAGCCTCATAAACTAGAGGAAACTATTTTACCTTTTCGTCAGCAAAATATTGTATCTGTAGATCCTGAAGACCCCCAACCAGATGCCAATCCGCAGCCAGAAGGCAGTGGAGTAGTAATCTGTAACCCTGATGATATTTATCAGACAGTAGAATTAATTGGCAAACAGGCGATCGCTTTGCTCCAAGCTCATCCTGAGAGAAATGCAGCTATCTTAGTTCGGGAAAATCGTCAGGGACGTTTTTTGGCAGAAGAATTAGCTTACCTAACCAGAGAACATCAAATAAATATCTATGAAGTAGGAGAAAACGAAAGATTTTCTCAGATCCCAGCCGAAATTTTTAAATTACTTCAGTTTCTTGACCGCCCCCATTCCCCAGACAATCTCAAAGCTGCCCTAGAAGTCCTTCAACAGAGAAGCTTAATTCCCACCCAAGATCTTAATGCTTTGGCTACTTCACCCGAACAGTTTCTCTATCCTACTCCTCTCCATCCCGAACATAAACCTCAAGTAATAGAAGCCCGTCGCTATTGTTGTAATTTACTTCGCGCTCGTATGGAGTTGCCTCACTATCAATTGATTCCCTTTTTGGGAATGACATTAAAATATACGGGGTCAGAGTTAGCTACAGTGCAAAAGCTTTCTGAAAAAGTTAATCAGCAAATTACCAGACAAAGTTCTCTCAAAACGACAATCCAAGCTCTAGAAGAGATAGTCACTGCCGAAAATTTTGAGGGTGTAGAAGAAGATCATGGCGATCGCTATACCCGTGCAGGGCAACTAACTATTATTACCATGCACAAAGCTAAAGGACTAGATTGGGACTATGTATTCATTCCCTTTCTCCACCAAGATATTTTGCCAGGTCAACCCTGGATACCTAATTCTAGTAAGTTCTTAGGGAGCTTTACTCTTTCAGAAGTAGCTCGCGCTCAGATTCGAGCTGTGGTACACCATCAATATTTAGCGCCAGAGGAACCGCTGGTCATTCGACAACCAATGACAGCCTGGCAAAATGCTGTAAAACTCAAGCAAGCAGAAGAATATCGTCTGTTATATGTAGCGATGACCAGAGCTAAACGTCTTCTATGGATGTCAGCGGAGCAATTGGGTCCTTTTCGTTGGAGTGTCTTTCGAGCAGATAAACCCAACAGCCTTCAGCAAAAGAAACCTTGTCCCGTATTACCTGCATTAGTTCGTTATTTGAGAACATTATCTTAGAAGCTGTTTTATGGCTACAGCTCACAAATTTTTGTTTATCTTCAGTGTTATTTACCAAGGAAGTACTACTGCACCACCAAATTTGCGCATTTCCGCAAAAAATCCACCTTGCGAGGCTCCATCGAGTAGCGTAGCTAAATAAATTGCTGTTTCTGCGCCCTCATCAGTCGTATAAGGTGCATCTTCTCCCCCAATATCAGTTTTCATCCAGCCAGGAGAGTAGTTATTAACCAGAATATTAGTATCTTTTAGTTCTTTGGCTAGCATAGTCGTCATGGCATTCAAACCCACCTTCGACATTCGATAAGCTGGTGCGGGGGGATAAAAATCTTGAGGAATTTGTTGCAGAGAAGCCATTTCGGTAGAGACATTAACGATTCTGCCGTAACCTCGCTGTTTCATCAGAGGAATTACCGCCTGACACATTCTTAATGCACCGATCGCATTAGTATTAAAAGTATCGAGCATGGTTTCGGCTTTGGCAGTTAAAATACTCGCTTCTTCTGCTACTTGAGAAGGATTCACCCCTGCATTGTTAACTAGAATATCAACGCGACCATAAGCAGAAGTTACCCAATCCATAAAATCATTCACGCTATTAGGATCGGTAACATCTAATTGATGACAGTCTACTTCGATACCTTCTGCTTTTAGCCTTTGTTCCGTTGCTTGGCAATCTGCTTCTTTACGAGACGTGATAATTACCCAGATATCATCTTGTTGAGCTAATTTACAGGCGATCGCTAGTCCCAGTCCTTTATGGCTGCCCGTAATTACCGCTACTTTTCTACTTGTCGTCATAATTGTACTGTTTGACCTGGTGTGTATAAATTTTTGTTGGTTACTCTTCAATCATGTCCGTAGGATTCCAAAAACCAACTAAGTTAGTAATCTTTCCTAATTCATTGGAGAGATGAGGCTTATCTGCCACCTAAATGCTGCTTTTCAGCTTCAGGTAAAGTTTCAACAGAGATAGTTGTATAAGAACCAAGTTTTTGACCAATGATTAGATAACGAATAAAGTCTCCTAATCCTTCCAGAAGTCGAGCAAAACGTAACTCACCACAATCAACCGGGGCAAAACCAATATCTGCTGCCAAACTCATCACAGTTTTTCTCGCATCTTCGTCATCGCCTGCTACGAATACCGAAACGTTATATTCTTTGAGTGGTTGTGGTGCTAGTTCAAAAACTTCTTGCGCCATTGTGTTAAATGCTTTTACTATTCGCGCCTGGGGAACTTCAGAAGCTAATTTCTCTGCCAAAGAATACTCGATCGCTGGATAAGCAAAGTTTTCGGGTATTTCATAGTTATTACAATCAATCATAATTTTGCCATCTAGAACATTAATCGAAGTCAGTACCTCTGAAGGATTAACACCACGAATTGTATATAATAGGACATCTCCAAAAGCTGCTGCTTCATCGTTTGTGCCGCCTTGGGTATTGTTTCCCGCAGATTCTGCTACTGCTTGACCTTTTTCTGTTGTACGCGAGCCAAAAAATATTTCATGTTTTTGCTCCGCCCAAAGAATACCTAAAGAGCGTCCCATATTACCACTACCGATAATGCCAATTTTCATATTTATGCTCCCGTGTTGTTGGACAAATAATTTAAACGTATTAATTCTTTGGTGTTTTGGCTGCTTCTTCCCGCATGGCATTATCTGGTAAATAAGCACCATTAATAGACATCTGTTGATAAATTCGATGTTGTAAATACCAACGAGCTTCTTTTTTTATCCAGCGATCGCAGACAACCCCGTGACCGATAGTTCGAGGCAGTAATGAATCTAGCTTTTCACCAGGAGATTCATTGCGAGATTGAGCAGGAAAAAGTTGCAGCACTAAAATGTAGCTAACCGACTCCGCGGTATCTTGACTAATCCTGCGAGTAATTGAATTCAAACAATTATGTCGTATACCATCAAAACCAGCAGGAGAATTTTTAAACCATTCGATAAAGCTACTAGCACTCTCATGTTTGCCAAATAAAGGATGCTCGTTAATATAGTCATCGACTAAGATTTGCTTTAGTGCCTCGTAATCTCGACTGTCTTCACATAAATAGACACGGTGGAGTAACTCTGTAATTTGAACGCGATCGCTAGTTGAAAGTTGTTGCTCTAGTGTAGTTTCTGGATTGCAGAATCCTGTGGGTAACTCTGTAACATCATGAAATGGCATATTTTTTTACCTCTGAAAGTCTGTCATCCAAGAAAATTCAATTTTTAAATCGCCGTAAAGCCACCATCTACATTAATTCCGTGACCCAAGACAAAAGAAGCCTCATCAGAACAAAGCCAAACAACGGCATTAGCAATTTCATGAGGTTTACCTAATCTACCGATAGGATGCAAGGACTTCATATAGTCGATAGTCGCACTATCACCCTCTGCAAGACCATCGAGCAGTGGAGTTTCTATCGCCCCAGGACAAACCGCATTAACGCGAATTCCTTGTTGAGCGTATTCTAAAGCAGCAGTTTTAGTTAAACCTAGTACAGCGTGTTTAGAAGCTGTATAGGGTGCATGACCAGGATATCCAATTACTCCGGCGATGGAAGAAGTATTAACAATTGCTCCTCCTCCGTTAGCCAACATCTGCTCAATTTCGCATTTCATTGAGTACCAGACCCCTTTAAGATTCACATTTATCACCAGATCGAACGTGGCTTCTGTTTGCTCTGGAGTCATAGCTTGAGGGTCTTCTACTCCTGCGTTATTAAAGGCAGCATCTAAGCCACCATAAGTATCTACCGTATATTGAACTAAATTTTGGACATCTTTTAAGTTGCTAACATCAGTTCGATAGAAACTGGCTTTTCCTCCTGCTTGTTGAATTAAATCTACCGTTTCTTGTCCCGCTTTTTCCTTTCGATTACCAATAACTACCGATGCTCCCTCGGCAGCAAATTTTAGTGCAGTAGCGCGACCAATACCTGAACCGCCCCCAGTAACTAGAGCAACTTTACCTTCAAATCGATTCATAAATTAATCCTGTTTTCTTAGGTTGAGATAGATTCAGAGAATTTGCTATTCAATACTCTTCAAATAGGTCATAAATTCTCTTAGAAAATCGGTGTGGGAGTTAGATGTTAGGGAGGAATTAATTTTTCTGATCTCCTAACCCCTAAAACCTCTTCCCTGTATTAATAGATAAATATTGTTAATCGAACATTTTCAATCTTATAAACCACGATAAATTGCGATTTTCAAGCTGTATCTGTAGATTAGTAAAACTGACTATATTAGTCAAACAAATATCATAGATAATATATATCGATGCCATCGATTCCAGATTCTTTCCCCGTGAATATCGACTACACTAATCTTCGCCAACTAGATTTAAATTTGTTAGTCGCTCTTGATGTATTGATCGCAGAAGCCAGTGTCACCAAAGCTGCTGAAAGGCTTAATATGAGCCAATCAGCAATGAGTTATTCTTTGAAAAGATTGCGAGCTATTTTGAATGACGATATTTTGATTCGCACCGCCAGGGAAATGGAGGTTACACCCTATGCACGGCAAATAAGCGATCGCGTTAGACAAATTTTGGTAGAAATTCAATCGACTTTATTAGACAAGGAAACTTTTGACCCTTTAACGACCAACGAAACTTTTAAAATTGCTGTCAGTGACTATGTTGAAGCGACAATCGGCATTAATTTACTACAACAAGTAGCCAATCAAACCTCGGCTATCCGGATTCGGATCAACAATCTAGACAAAGAAACTGTTATGGATGCCTTGGATGAAAATCGTATCGATATAGCAATTAATCCTAAATTGCCCCTAAAAAGTTGGCACGTCCAAGAAAATTTATATCGAGAAGAGTTGGTTTGTGTTTTCCGTGGTGATGATTCTGTCAGTGAAATAACTCTTGCTGATTACCTAGAGCGATCGCATATCTTAGTATCTTTGCGAGATGATTTTCAAGGCTATTACGATCAAATATTACAGAGTCAACAGCAATCTAGACAGGTGGTTTGGTCTACTCCTCACTTTATGGCAGTTCCCTTTTTGCTAGCTAATTCCGACTGTATGGCGTTACTTCCCAATCGGATGGCTCAACAATGCGCTAAAGCAATGAACCTGAAGATATTACCACCACCAATTCCCATTGAAGGATTTACTGTATCGATGGTTTGGCATCAGCGCAATACTAATAATCCCGCACATCAGTGGTTGCGACAGCAGATAATTGAAGCAGTTAGAGAGATTTAGCTTTCCGTGCGGGAAGTCCCACGTCTGTATTCCCAACGGGGCGTTTAAAGTGCTGAAATAAATTAAGCACGTAGCCCCTCAAGAATGTAGAAATCAGCGTAGGAGGATTTCATACGAAATCCGATTGTCAAAACTAGCGCGTTCCTTCGATGAGGAAACCTCATCAGGGTCGCTCATCAAAATCAACTTTAAATTTTAAGGATAAAATCAACTTGAACCCTCCTGCCTCCTGACTCTTCGAGCCAAAAGAAAGCCTCGAAAGGCACGCGCAGTAGCAGACGTAGATGTCGGCAACTGTTGAAACTGCTGTCGGGGAAAGAGCGAAGGTTTCAGCGTCATATCAACCATGTCATCAGCAAGACAGTAGTAGCTGATGCACTTCAAGCTAACAGCATCATTGCACTTGAAGATCTTACTGGCATTAGAGAAGATACTAATCAACAACCAAGAACTAAGACTGAAAGACGACGCTCTAACTCGTGGGCATTTTTTCAACTTCGACAATTTATCGAGTACAAAGGAATTACTCAAGGAGTTGAAACTTATATTGTTCCACCAGCCTACAGTAGTAAAAGTTGTCATAAATGCCTACACCTTGGTTTAAGAAGTGGAAAGAAATTCAAATGCGCTAATAGTGCGTGTAAATGGTCGGGAGATGCCGATCAAAATGCTAGTCGAGTTCTAGCAATTATTGGAGGGGTTGTAAGCCTCCTTCGAGGTTCGGATTCTTTGTCTTGTACATGGGATTCAGGGCTACTGAAACATTCCACTGACGGCGGAGTGCGAAAGCCCCGTCACTTCAGTGCGGGGTGAGCTTACGGAATAGACATTCTGGCTGATTTGATCCGTAGTATTGAGCAAAAATTGTACCGGGTCTTGATCCAGACTCGGCACAAATCAGAAACTAAATTGTTGAAGCTGAGGCGTGAATCAAAAGCCTCAGCTTCAAACTTTCCATAGTCTATATTGAGACTAGATATGGAGAGTATGGCCTAAACCACTACGTCTTGTGCGGCAATGAAAACATTCTCCTCAAGAGCACCTCTTTCCAAATCAGTATTAAAAGAGATAATGTCGCCTAAATTATGCTGATAGCTAATACCGAAGTGTTCCTCAATCGCTGCCAAATCTTCTAGTTCTGAACCGTTAAGGTGGAAGAATCGGTCGCCATCACGAAGAGCTGTAAACTGGTCGGCCCAGATTGCCCTTTGTAGTTCGCCAAATTCCGAGCCATCCACATGCTTCTCTAAAAGCATACCAGTAAAACCATCAACCAGATCTAAAGCTTGGAGTTCTGTTTCATCTCCGGGAATAAATTCGCGATAAATAGCTTCTACCATAGCTGCCTTAGTTGTTCTGCGGATAGCAGTAACCCCTTCAACTTCTCCGTTAGGAGTAGCTAGTATCTCTGCAATCTGTTGAGGATCGGCGACGACATTTCCGTCTCGATCTAAAACCGCCAGAAAATCGATCATCGCCGGGTCGTTAAGATCTACATCTTCCCAGTTATCGATTAGATGTTCACCATCTATTTCAATTGGGTTTCCATTTAGGTCGAAGCCGTTTAACTCCGTGTCATCTAAGAACTGTTTGATCTCGGCAACATTTTCTCCAGTCATCTCAGTAAAGGAAGTAACTCGCTCCAGCCCATAATCTTCCCGCAGGTCATTATAGAAAGGCATACCATGGTCCCGTCCCCGTTGAATGTCGATGGAGCCTATATCTACCACCCCATCAAACAGATTGACAATTGGGGGACCATCAGTAAATGCTGGATTTTCCTCGAATACTGGAAGTTGAAAGAGAATACTACGTAACTGGTTATCTATTTGTTCGTCATTGTTGTAATTAATTTCTACAAGTCCTTCAAAAGCAGGACCTAAACCAACTTTGGAGATTACACTTGGATTACCAGATTGAGTATTTACTGGTATCTCAATCACTCCCACGTCAAGATCGCCATCTGCCAAAGCTCCCTGTGCTTCCAACATGTCTTTGTCAGCGTCGCTTAGTAATCTGGTGGGGAAATCAAAGTCTCCATGAACCATACTATGGGCACGATAGCCGACAGTGGCAAACTCATTTTGCAGACTGGCATCGACAGTATCGTCATAGCCCTGATAACCATCTAGTTCCACTCCTACTGTAGGTAAGAACTCATTGTAAGTAATGTGCTGCTGGGTTGCAATCACGACCTTACGAGCGATATCGAATTTAGTTTGTTCCTCAAGAACACTTGGCAGAAGACTCACAATGCGATTGTGTTCCCGGGCAAAGAGGGTATGAAGTGAGGTCAAAGCACTATTTTCATTAGCTCGGACATCACCAGCGAAAGCAGCAGCGCCGGGGTCTCCTTGCAAGCGTGACATAAAGGCCATTAGTGGCACTGCACTTAAATCACCACCTGCATATTTATCTGCCAGAAACTGGCGGGTAGGTAAATGGTTATTATCTAATTCCAAGTAAGCGCTATTGTTGTCCGGATTTCCATCTTTGGCTCCTTCCCGCAACCAATCTAATCTGGACTCTTCTCCACCATAAACATTCCAGGAATCGAGATAAGAACTAACCGTATTAATTTGCTCTCTTTGATTGTTGGCATTGGCATCATTATCAACAGAACGGTTAAAAAGAATATGTCCCACTTCATTAGTGAATTCTTCTAAGGGATCATCGCCGTTCCAAGTAATATTTGCTTCTTCTCCTCCTCCTTGTGCTAAACCGAAGGTATGGTCTAAAAACTGTCCCCAACCAAAAACCAAATGGGTCAGTCTGTTTTCCGAAAATAAATTAATATGAAGGTCGTTAAAGACGCGATTGCTAACTTCTCTTGGCTCTGGCCCAGAGACCATTTCACCAAGGCCATCAGCATAATTGGCATCACCCTTTCTGAGGTATATCTCACCAGCTTTACCTTGGATTGGATTTGCTAAGTTATTGCCACTACCGTCTAGACTTTGAATTTCGAAGTCTAAGGCAGGAGCTTTTTCAAAAACAAAATCATGGATATTGATCTTGACACCTTGGAGTTGAGCTAAATCTTCTCCCGTTGAACGGTTGCGAATGAGAGTATTATTGCCTTGGCTTGATATATCAAGATTACCGAACTTTAGTCCACCACCAAGCTGAAGTTTATCCTCTCCATTTATGAAGTCTTTGATAATATTAACTCCACTACCTGGAGTCAGAACAAAGGTATCATTACCTCGACCACCGAAGATATGATCCTGGCCTTGGCCTCCATCGAGGGTATCGTTGCCCTGACCACCGAAGATACTATCGTTGCCATGACCACCCTTGAGATAGTCATTGCCAATTTCACCATCTAGAGTGTCGGCACCACTACCTCCTTCAACATAGTCATCTCCCGCACCGCTTTTGACAAAATCATTACCATCTCTACCAAAGATGCGGTCATTACCCATACCACCAAAGATACGGTCATTACCCGATTCACCATCGAGGGTATCGTCACCATTTCCTCCCTTGACCTCGTCATGGCCAGCTCCAGCTTTGAGTTGGTCATGGCCATTTTCACCATCGAGGGTATCATCACCAAGACCACCTTCAATATAGTCATCCCCCGCACCGCTTTTGACAAAATCATTACCATCTCTACCGAGTATGCGGTCATTACCTATACCACCAAAGATGCGATCGTCTCCAGATTCACCATCGAGGGTATCGTCACCATCTCCACCTTTGACAAGATCATTACCTCGACCACCGAAGATGTGATCCTGACCTTGCCCTCCATCGAGAGTGTCGTCGCCTTGACCACCGAAGATACTATCGTCACCATCTCCACCCTTGACCTCGTCATGACCAATTTCACCGTCTAGAGTGTCAGCACCACTGCCTCCTTCAACATAGTCATCTCCCGCACCGCTTTTGACAAAATCATCACCATCTCTACCAAGGATGCGGTCATTACCCATACCACCAAAGATGCGATCATTTCCAGATTCACCATCGAGGGTATCGTCACCATTTCCTCCCTTGACCTCGTCATGGCCAGCTCCAGCCTTAAGTTGGTCATGGCCATTTTCACCATTGAGGGTATCATCACCCAGACCGCCTTCGATATAGTCATTACCCCTACCACCGAAGATGCGGTCATTACCTAGATCACCGAGGATGCGGTCATTACCTATACCACCGAAGATACGGTCATTACCTCGACCACCATTAAGGGTATCGTCACCATCTCCACCAACTAAGGTATCATCCTCTCCATCTCCAGAAAGTGAATCATTTCCAGCGCCACCATCGAGAGTGTCTTTCCCAGGACCACCTTCTATTGTGTCATTGCCCTCAAATCCTTGGAGCAAATCTCGTCCCAGATCTCCCATTAAAATGTCGTCGCCGATTAGTTCTGACTGTAGGTAAAAAGTTGTAGTGTCATCATTACCTCTAGTTCCAGAAAAGTTAACCATAATGTTTTTTTTCTTGATATAGTTTAAAAATTTATTCGATCAAAAGCAGTTATAAATTATTAGTAATTTATAACTATTAGTTGGTAAGAGATAGATTAAAAAAAAGTATTTTTAGACCTTAAACTGCTTTTGTAAAAGATTTATACATCAAAAGCAAATATTTTGAGCTGATTTTGTTTTGCAGTTTATACCTAATATTGGTAACTAAAAGATATATTGCAAAAGTTATTTCTGATGTCTTATGTAATTAATACTAACTTGAAATACTGAGATGTGGTATAAAATAAGTATGAAGTGTTTATTGGTTTTTTAAACTATTGATAAAGCTGTTTTTGTTTGTAAGGTTTCTATGAAGTATTGAAGTATTTTAAACCTTGATTTTTAAAGAGAAAAAATAATTTAGTTTGGCAATGGCAATCTTGACTGAAAATACAAAAAAAAATATTTGGCTTTATAACCAGTGATTTTTAGAAGAGAATTTAAGGCTAAATTATCAAGAAAATACTAGCCTGACTGATTACCAAAAAGAAAAATAACTTATTGAAAAGGAAAAAATCAAAATATATTACCTTAATAAAAAAAGCAAATAAATAATTAAATTTGCTGAAATAGTCAATGTGTGAAGGGTTGTTTGACGATTGACGAGCTTAAAGTTTTGAGATTTTTAAGGCATATATTTACTGAAGAAAAATATAAGGCTCTACCGAAACTGCCGTGGTAATCACTAAATATAGTGTGGTAGTCAAGAAGAGGAATAGTTTGGGAAGATTTTGGCGATCGCTTAAAGTGGAGAACAGGCGATCAAGAATGTTATCGAACTGAAAATGAACGCGCCAGCAAAACTTACGATTAAAGCATTCCAATTAACTAATTATTGAGACAACGAAACTCGAACCTAAATTTTATGGTTGAGTCAAACCAGCGATCGCAATTGTCTGTGATTTTTTACGCTAGTGGCGATCGCAATAAGAATCCTACTCCAAAATTGAGCAAATAAACTATCCCTGCGAGATACATCATTGTTTTCTAAGCCAAATCTAAACCTAAATTTTACCTAGAAATTGTCTAGCATAATTTATAGAACCTTTGTGCTATTTACTGTTTGTATTTTAGAGCAATGATGCCTGATCAAAGTGAGCTTTTGCCGCCCGTAGAAATTTGCCAGCAATTGGTTGATATTGTCGAGATTAAAAGTATTAATCCTCACAATCCAGTACAAGTATTTCACATTCCTCAACCTTGGCAACTAATAGGGACTGGAAACTATGCTGCTGTATTTACCCATGCTGAATACCTAGAGATCGTAATTAAAATTTATGCTCCAGGGCGACCAGGCTGGGCAGAAGAAGTAGAAGTATATCGTCGTCTAGGTTATCATCAGGCTTTTTCTCAATGTTTCTATGCTGAGGAAAATTGGTTAGTATTAAAGCGGTTACATGGCGTGACTCTCTATGATTGTATGCATATAGGTCAAAAAATTCCTAGACAAGTCATTGAAGATATTGACCGAGCTTTAGATTACGCCAAATCCCAAGGTTTGACTCCCCATGACGTTCATGGAAGAAATGTCATGATGTTTGAAAACAAAGGATTAGTTGTTGATATCTCCGATTTTTTGGACTTATCACCTTGCTGGGCTTGGAAAGATTTGAAAACAGCTTACTATTGGCTATATCTACCCTTATTTTCTTGGCATCGATTGTCTATACCTTATTGGTTACTAGATAAAATTCGTAGTAGTTATCGCTTTTATCGCCATAGGTTGTCTGTAAAATAATAGACTATGCAGATGATTCCTCGCTTACCTCTCAGGGACACTCTAGAAACTGATGTTGATCGCTTTCTCCAGGCACTCGAATGTACCGATTTTTCTGGAGAAATTCGCGCCGATTTTGCCAGTCGTTTACTCTCTTCGACTGATAACAGTATCTATCAAATCTTGCCACAGGCTGTCGTTTTTCCGAAAACTGCAGCAGATATAGTAACAATTTTTCAACTGGCTAATCAGCCTGCTTTCCAAAGGCTAACTTTTTCTCCACGTGGTGGTGGTACTGGTACCAATGGACAGTCACTCTCAACGGGGATTATTCTAGACTGCTCTAAATATATGAACCAGATTTTAGAAGTGAATCTGGAAGCTGGTTGGGTTAAGGTGCAACCTGGTGTCGTATTGGATAGCTTAAATAACCACCTCAAACCTTACGGTGTTTTTTTTGCACCGAACCTATCTCCCAGTAGTCGGGCAACTTTAGGGGGAATGATTAACACTGATGCTTGTGGTATAGGATCTCATATTTACGGTCGCACTAGCGATCATATTTTAGAACTCACTTGGGTACTCACCGATGGAACTACGGCTAGTTCCTATCCAGTTTCTGTCAAAGATCTAGCTCAACTAAAAGTACAGGGTGGTCGCATTGGTCAAATCTATCGACAGGTAGATGAGATTGTTACGACCAAAGAATCTCTGATTGAGCAGCAGTTTCCGAAAATGCCCCGATTTCTTACAGGCTATAACCTAGCAAAAGTTTACGATCCAGAAAGACAATTCTTTGACCTTAATCGGATTTTGGCAGGTTCAGAAGGTACTTTGGCAGTGGTAACAGCAGCCAAACTCAAGCTTACTCCTATTCCAAGGTTCAAAAAGCTGCTAGTGATTCATTATGCTTGTTTTGACCATGCCTTAAACGCATCTCAATCTTTGTTAGCTTTTAACCCTGCTGCGATTGAAACCATTGATGAAACCATTCTTGACCTAGCCAAACAAGATGAAATTTACGATCGCGTCAAAGATTTTATTAAAGATGCTCGGGCAATAAACTTGGTAGAGTTTGTCTCTGATGATACGACTCAACTTCAAGCAACTGTTGAACAATTACAACAAGAATTAAATTCTCATTCTGCTCAGCAGGCGATTGGATATTATCAAACTAGCTCGCCAGGAGAAATCGCTTCTCTTTGGAAATTACGCAAACGGGGTGTAGGCTTACTGGGAAATCGTCCAGGACAACGTAAACCCATTGCTTTTATTGAAGATACCGCAGTTCCACCTGCTAACTTACCTGCCTATATTAAAGAATTTAAAGAGCTGCTGAATGAATACCAACTTGACTACGCTATGTTTGGTCATGTAGATGTAGGTTGTCTTCATGTGCGTCCAGCTTTGAACCTACAAGTTCCCCAGGATGAAGCATTGATTCGTACTATCTCAGATCGGATTGTAACTTTGGTACGCAAATATGGTGGGGTTATGTGGGCAGAACATGGTCGAGGATTTCGTAGTGAATATACCGCACTATTTTTTGGTGAAGAACTTTATCAAGACCTACGTAAAATCAAAGCAGCTTTTGATCCTCATAATCGCTTAAACCCTGGCAAAATAGTTACTCCTTTTGATAGTGAGGAACAAGTCGCCACCTTAGAAGCACCCTTGAGGGGGCATTACGATCGCCAAGTACCAACTGCTATACAAACAGATTATGAAGTCGCGTTCAGTTGTAATGGCAATGGGGCTTGTTTCAATGTGAATCCAGACTATGTGATGTGTCCTTCTTACAAAGGTAGCTTAGAACGCATTCATTCCCCCAAGGGTCGTGCTAGCTTGTTACGGGAATGGCTACGTCAACTTGCCCTTAGCCAGGAGCGGGATTTAGATCGACCTGGGAAGGTCCTCGTTAAATTCTGGAATACCCTCACGAAAACCATTGGACAATACGATTACTCCCACGAAGTTTACGATGGTTTACATGGCTGTCTCTCTTGTAAAGCTTGTGCTAACCAATGTCCTATCCATGTCGATATTCCCAGTCTCAAATCCAAATTCTTGCAGCGTTACTACACTCGCTACCTGCGATCGCCAAGAGATTATTTGATGGGTTACATTGAATACCTAACTCAATGGCAGGGAAAGTTTCCGACCATAACTAATCTGGTGATGCAAAATCCTTTTACTCAAAGATTACTACAGAGTGGGTTGGGCATAATCTCTCCTCAACCAGTAAGTGAAGTCACAATGAGAACCGCTCTTCAATCTAGAAACGTACAGTTTAGTAATCTCGAACAATTGGCGAAAGCTGAACCTAGTAACAGCGTATTTTTGCTCCCAGATTTGTTTACCAGTGTTTATGAAACATCATTGATATTGGCTACCTACGATCTATTTACCCAGTTAGGATTGCAAGTTTATGTACTACCACCCTTAGTAAGCGGTAAACCTCTCCATGTACTGGGCTTCTTAGATAAATTTGCAGTAGTAGCCAGGGAAAATATTGCTTATCTCAATACCCTACAGGAGTTTAATATACCCATCGTTGGGATTGAACCCAGTATGGTGCTTACCTATCGTGATGAATATGCTAATTTCGAGGGGGGAGCTGCCCTTAACATTCAACTACTTCAAGAGTTTCTTGGAGACCAAAGTGTTCTTTTGAAGGGACGTGGCTTCGCCAATCGTTTTCCACCCTCGCAGCGTCCAAGTTCCTACACTCTTCTCGGACACTGTAGTGAAAAAGTCCTGGCACCAGCATCTCAACAGCAATGGCAAGAGGTATTTCAATCGGCTGGATTACAGCTTAATATTTTGGAGACTGGTTGTTGTGGTATGGCAGGCATATATGGTTATGAAGCCGAACATCTAGCAACATCAAGAGATATTTATCAGCTGAGTTGGGATCAACATTTGCCAAGTGACCCCAACACTAGAGTGAATTACCTAGCTACAGGCTTTTCTTGCCGCACCCAGGTAAAAAGGTTTGCTGGATGGTTGCCATTACACCCTATACAAGCCTTACAACAAGAGTTAAAGAAAATTTAATTAGTAATTTCAATATCTTTGCCAATCCAGGATATGAAAAATTGCCATTAGTTAAAGATTAAACTATTTTCTTAACGGTATTTAAACAAAAAAATCTAGTCCACATTTGATAGATAATATGTATTTTGGAGGGGTTGGAATTTACTTGGCTATTGTTTACGAATGTTTACGAAAAATTTGCCCAAGGAATCAAAAATTATTTCTGAATTGGGAAAATTGTATCTGCCCCAAAACCCAAAAAAATTGCCGAATTTATAATTATGAGTGTCATCTTATCTTACGTCGGGCTTTTAACTACTGGGATAGTTATTTTTTTTAGTTTTCAAATTAGAGATGAAGTACACTCTCTAGTTGTTAGATTAATCGCTGCTACAATTTTTCTCTTAAGTTTTCTGTTTAGCCCATTATTTATTAAGTTGCTTCTACTGGGAGCTTTTCTCATGGCTACACCATACATTGGTGAACATCTGAGCTCATATTTTTATCGCCAACTTAAGAAATGATTCATCAGAACTAGAAAACTCAAAACTGACTACATATACTACGCCATTGGGGGATGGTAATGATATTGTTACCAGAACTCCAGCAGGAAAAGGTGGCGACCTGGCTGCCTGACACAAATATCTGAAAGTACTGATCTTTGGTGATCTAAGTTTTTACTTGGATATTCAAAATGGGTCATTTAAACTCTTCATTTTAATACTCTACCTTTATTCCTCAACCTGCGAAATGTCCGGTTTTCCGATACCTATTTCTGTATGGAGATCGCCGATTTGATTTGCCTTCGAGTTTAGCGATCCCCCGTATCACAGCAAGTACAATCCAGTAGAGCGTACCTTTGGCTGATTGGAGCACGCTCTACAACTTGCCAAATAAGTTGTAAAAAAAAAGCTTCAAGACTAAAAGGTGCTTGAAGCTTCTCTCAACAAAATTATTTATTAATTAATTCAGCCATCCTTTGAGACGACGTGCAACCTGAGGACGACGTAGCTTACGCATGGCTTTACTTTGAATCTGACGTACTCTTTCACGGGATAAACTAAACATTCCCCCCACTTCTTCTAAAGTATAGGGTTGACTAGTAGATAAACCGTAGCGTAGACAAATTACGTCTTTTTCTCGCTGTGTTAGCACATCGTCTAGAACATCGGTAATTTCCTGACGCATCATAGTTTCATTCATACGCTCTTCAGGAAGTTGCAGATCGCTATCCTCTAGTAAATCAACTAATTCGGTATCTTCTGCCTTACCAACACGATGATTAAGGGAGAGAGATTGACGACGCAACTCTAATAATTGGCGCAACTGGGTAGGAGATGTTTTTAGTTCTTTGGCCAACTCCAGCTCGCTAGGATTACGTTGCAACTTTTGCTTGAGATTGCGCTGGGCTTTTTTTAGCTTATTTAGTTTCTCAACGATATGAATTGGTAAGCGAATAGTGCGAGCATCATTGGCGATCGTGCGCGTAATTGCCTGGCGAATCCACCAATAGGCGTAAGTAGAAAACTTATAACCTTTGTTGGGGTCGAATTTTTCTGTAGCTCTATTTAAACCAATCGCCCCCTCTTGAATCAAATCTAGGAAAGGAACTCCACGATTGAGATAGCGTTTAGCAATAGATACTACTAAGCGCAGATTAGAACGAATCATTTTGCGCTTAGCAACTTTTCCTCGATACAGCAATAATTCTAATTGCCGTTCCGACTCAAGACCCAATGCTGCTGACAAATCAGCCTTAGTTGGTTGCTGCTGCTGCTCCTCGGCTAGTTTTTTTCGGGTTGTCTCAACTTTAAGCAATAATTTGACATCGTTAGCCAAAGTTATTTCTTCCTCCGCAGTTAATAGAGGGTAACGAGCCATTTCTTTAAAAAAAGCGCCAATATTATCTTCTAATGGAATTTTACGGCGACTAACAGCATCAGGATTATTTCGATCTTCCTCAGAGAATTCTGCTTCAACAAGCTTTAAATCTTCGTCTATCTTGTCAGAATCTTCGGTTAGGGAAATATCTAAGCTGTAGTTAATATTTTCGGTCAAATTCACTGTACTCATTGGCTTCGTTCCTGAAATTTTACTAAAAAAGTATTTGGGTTTTGAGAACAACCTAAAGAAGCATTTTGATCATGGGGAAAAATTTATAATCAATTTTGAATGTTGGAATAAACTGGTATTAAATCAACTTATGTAAATGAGAAGAATGATGAATTTATTTTTATGACAGACTAAGGAAATTATATCGTTCTGGGAAAATATTGCATTTTAGTGCCTAACTTCATACTAACGTTCTAGAATACTTAACCTCTCATGGTTCCTAATTTATTGTTGGAAAAATACAGTATTTCTTAATATTACTTTGCGCAAAAATGCCACAAAAACTTGTTAAATTTTGCCTAACTTTTAGATGATGATTGGGTTAATATTAACATTCGCATAATACTTTTACTTTGTCAGATTACTAATAACAATTTATTATGTTCGGATCCCATTGTGTTCTCATTTAGGAGTCAACTTAATAATATGTCATAAAATCTTGATAGAAAAAGTAATTAAGCTTACACAACATTGAATCTTGTAATAGACTGATAACTTTGATAATTGAGCGACATTGGCAAACACCTCAAATGTTCATAACTATATCCTTTCCATTGTCGTTTTGATGTTGTTATTTACACAAAGTCACAGCACTTTTAGACCATATCGCTGATGATTTTACGTATACAACTAAGTGAAATTACAGAGAAAATAATCAATTCACCAGTCTTGTCTAACAATATTATTGAAATAAAAATAATTATGATTCAGGTGTTGATTAACTAATTGAAAAATAAACAGCAGATTAGAAAATTGCTAATAAATAAGGTTCAAGAACTTTTGGCTTACCTAAATCGTAAAAATTACAAATTCACTGAATACTAATGTAGAATTAATCTCTTGGTAACAAAATTTACTTTTCTGAACTTCTCGCGGAGATTGTAAAATAGTATTTTTGTACGATATAGTAATTTGTTATAAAACTTTAGATGTCAATAGGTACCTCAAAGAATCTATCTCAGCTTAGTTATGACGATTTATCTTTATCTGAATCTATTTCTCAGACTAATCTCATAGCAGCAGAGCCATCAGGTAATTACGATGTAGCTATAGTTCCTCACCAGTGGGTTCAGGTTTTGGTTGATTGCCCCAAAATACAGGGATTGTATACTTACAGCGTTCCCTCAGAACTATCGGTGCGAGCTGGTGACATTGTTAGCATACCTTTCGGAATGCAGGTAACTAGAGGTATTGCCATTGTCTTGATGACTTCACCACCAGATAATTTGGCTCCTAGTCGAATTCGTCCCGTTGAAGATGTCATCACTTCGGGCTTTTTTTCCGATAGTTACTGGCAATTGCTGGTCAAAATTGCCGGTTATTATTGTACTGATTTAATTAGTGCGATCCGGGTCGCCCTTCCTCCTGGATTACTGGGGCGATCGCAAAGAAGAGTTCGTTTAAATACGGAAGCGCTTCCCCCAGGGGCAGAGGTATTTTGTAGCACTGTTGCCGTCCAAATATTAAAACTGCTACAAAATCAAACAGATGGGAACTATAGTGTTAATTATTTAAAAAAGAAAATTAAGGGTGCTAGTCGAGGTATTCGTGAATTAAGCAAACGAGGCTGGATTGAAAATTATCTCGAACCACCTAAACGAGGAAAACCGAAATTAAAAACTGCTGTTACTTTAGCATTACAAAACTTTGACGAAGATCTGACCCCAAGACAGGCAGAAGTACTACAAATACTCAAAAATCATGGTGGAGAACTATGGCTTCAAGAGCTAATTGATCAATGTCGTACTACTTCGACTACGATAAAAAAACTAGAAACTTTAGGTTGTGTGATTCTTTCGTCAAGAGAAATTTTGCGTCAAGAGCAGGGAGTTTACCAAGAAGCAGATCGACCAAAGGAACTAAATCAGGCACAAGCCGAGGCTTTAAAGGTAATTAATGCTCAACAAAATTATGCTCAAATTCTCTTACATGGGGTGACAGGTTCGGGAAAAACTGAAGTATATCTCCAGGCGATCGCTCCAATTTTAGAGCAGAGAAAATCAGCTTTAGTTTTAGTTCCCGAAATTGGCTTAACTCCACAGTTAACAGACCGTTTTCGCGCTCGTTTTGGGAAGCAAGTATGTGTTTATCATAGTCAACTTTCAGATGGTGAACGCTATGATACCTGGCGACAAACTATTCAAGGAGAACCTCAAGTAGTTATTGGCACACGTTCGGCTATCTTTGCTCCCTTACCTAATTTAGGCTTAATTATCCTGGACGAAGAACATGACTCCAGTTTTAAACAAGATCGACCCATGCCTACTTATCACGCCCGAAAAGTCGCTCAATGGCGTGCCGAATCAGAAAATTGCCCTCTTGTTTTGGGGTCTGCCACACCATCTTTAGAAAGTTTGATTGCAGTTACGACAGTAGAGGCTGTTCGCGAACAGCCCATACAAGAGTTGGGACAAGAATTAACTTCCACATCAACCATCAACCATCAACCATCAACTGAGACTAATAAATCATTTTATTTATCCTTGCCAGAAAGAATTGGTTCTCGCCCACTACCTAAGGTGGAAATAGTCGATTTACGCCAGGAGTTAAGTCGGGGTAATCGCTCTATTTTTAGTCTATCTCTGCAAACGGCGATCGCTGATATGCTCGAACAAGGACAACAGGGTATCTTGTTTATTCCTCGACGGGGACACAGCACTTTTGTATCTTGCCGTAGTTGTGGTTATGTAATGGAATGCCCCGACTGTGATGTATCTCTTTCCTATCACTATGCCCATGAGGGTGCTGCTAAACTGTTACGCTGTCATTATTGTAACCATACCCGTGTGCAGCCAGATATCTGTCCTGAATGTAGTTCGCCCTATCTCAAATTTTTTGGCAGTGGTACACAGAAGGTAACTCAGGAATTAGCCAAATTATTTCCTGAACTCAAATGTATTCGGTTTGATAGTGATACTACTAGGAATAAAGGCGCACATCGACAGTTAATCGATCGCTTTGTCAATAAAGAAGCGGATATTTTAATTGGCACCCAAATGCTGACCAAAGGGTTGGATATTGCTGGAGTTACTTTAGTTGGGATTGTCGCTGCCGATGGATTATTACACCGTAATGATTATCGTGCTGCTGAAAGAGCTTTTCAAACCTTAACTCAGGTTGCCGGTAGAGCGGGAAGAGGTGATTTACCAGGAAAAGTCATTGTTCAAACTTATTCTCCAGAACATCCTGTAATTCAAGCTGTCAAAACTCACGATTATAATAATTTTAGTGCTACAGAACTATCTCACAGAGCAGAACTAAACTATCCTCCCTACGGCAAATTAATCTTAATTAAGCTTAGCAGTATTGAACCCAATGAAGTTCAAAAAGCTGCAGAAACTCTAGCCGATTCATTAATAGATATCTTAGGTGCAGAATACGAAATACTAGGTCCAGCCCCAGCGAGTATTATGCGGGTTGCTCGTCGATATCGTTGGCAAATTCTGATCAAGTTTCCCCAAGTAGCCCAAGTTAATTTACCTGATTCAAATAGCTTGCGATCGCATCTTCCTAAATCTGTCAGTATGACCATTGATGTTGACCCTATCAATATGGACTAAATACACTAAATCTTGTTGGTGTAGGTTAATTAGATCAAGGAAGTAATGAGTAATGAGTAATGATTACTCCCCCAGTCTCCCAGTTAGCCTACATAAAACTCTCAAAGTGCGATCGCACTATGGTAACTCTCGATTCAGCAGTCGGGCGATCGCGCTTTTGATAATATTTACGATATCGTAACTGCTGCTGTAACATCAGTCTGGGTAAAATCGTTCCCCTTAAACAATAAAGGTTGTCCAGAAGTCTTACTAAGAGAGTAAGCAAAACAATCGCCAAAATTTAAACTGGCAGGATGTCTGCCTTTGCCGTAATGCTCAAAAGCATAACGAGCCATTTTTAATTGATTTTCATCAAAATTGACTAAATTAATCGCTGCCTTATATAAAAAGAACTCTAATTCCCTGATTCCAGCTTCTTCTTTTCTTGCTTTGATTATAATTGATATTTCTAATGCAGTTCCCATAGACATGAGACGAACCGAATCAGAGGCTATCGCATTAGTAAAGACAGTTGCTTCTGGCTCTAAATTGAGAATCGCTATAATTGCCGAAGTATCAATAACCATCGTCGTAACCCAAAATTTCCTCTTCAGTTCGGTTATCTAAAGTCGGTAAAGCTTGATATCGTTTAGCAATACTCAATAATTCTTCTTGTAGGGGTACAGAAGTAGTTTGTTTGTTTTTTTCTCTCTCTAATCTTTCAGCTAAAGATTTGATGACAGCTTCTGTGATAGTTTCTCCGGTAATTTCGCTTAATTCTCTAGCCAGTTTATCTGCCTCAGCGTTTTTGATATTAATTGCCATTTCTACATTACAGAATTATTTCTTTATTGTAGATAATTTCTCAATTAAATCAAAGTTGAGTTTTGGTAGTGCGATCGCATTTTCTGGGTTTTTTATTTACTATATTAACGCTGGCTGGATATGGGTCGTTAATCATATGTAGCGTATGCTTTATTGTTTCAGGCTTATGCCAACAATCGGGAAAAGTAAACCAGCCATGATATTCATACATTGATAACTTTTTTGTCTTTATATCCTGTTTATGATTACGATTAGGATATTTATCTGAAAAATTGCTTAATCATTCATTTGCTCTTGTAAATAAGTTTGCAACAAACTATCGAGCTTATCTTCAGGGCAACATTCAATCAATGCTTCAAAGGCTTCGTATAGTTTAGCGGCACTATCGCCTAACATGGGTGTGATTCCCCAGACATCTTCTACCCATTCTTTGGGTGGCTGATCGTCAAAAATCATTCGTTCTAGTAGTTGTTTCGCTTCAGCTTTGGAAAGAGACATAGTTGATTGTGGACTAGATTAACAATCTTTCATTATTAAGCATCATCGGTTGTTAAGCTTAAAAACAAAATTACTTTTACGAACTTCAGAAATGCTTGACACTTTTAGCTGGTCTAATCCTTGGATTATTGCCTTAACTCTAAATTCTATATTATTGATAATTGCATTTATTAGTCCAAAAAAGCTTTTAACCCCTATTGGCAATATAAATGGCGCGATATTAGGGATATTAGTTTGGGGAACTTTGGGCTGGCGTGGCTATTTAGTAGTCATATTTTACTTTGTAGTGGGTTCGGGTCTAACTTTTGTAAGAATGGATCAGAAAGAAGCTGAAGGCATAGCCGAAGAACGTTCGGGAATGAGAGGGGCAGGTAATGTCTGGAGTTCGGCATTAACTGCGACAATCTGTGCGATCGCAACTTTGTTCGTGACATCTCCGATCAAAGAATTATTCATTCTGGGTTATGTCGCCAGCTTCTGTACCAAGCTTTCTGATACTACCGCTAGTGAAGTTGGCAAAGCTTACGGAAAAAGAACTTTTTTGATTACTACTCTTAAACCAGTACCTAGAGGAACAGAGGGAGCAGTCAGTTTAGAGGGGACATTGGCAGGAGCAATTGCTTCTCTAGTCTTAGCTGTAATTGCTTGGGTCATTGGCATGATTAGCTGGGTAGGAATTATTTGGTGTGTAATTGCTGCTTTTATTGCCACTACTATTGAGAGTCTAATTGGTGCAACGCTAGAATCTCAGTTTACTTGGTTAACTAACGATATCGTAAATTTTATTAATACTTTGATTGGGGCGATCGCTGCGATTTCATTAGCATGGCTTGTTCAATAGAGACGAATTCACTTGATAAAGTTGAATCAATTGTTGACTATATACAAACCACAAAATTAAGTTTTTACCTTATTGGCAATGATTGTTTATGGTGTTGGTACATTAAGGACTTTAAGGGTGCATTGGACGCTTAAAGAATTAAATTTGTCTTATACAACTGAAGCAATACAATCGCGATCAAGACAAACTCAAACCTCAAATTATACGGCACTACATCCTGGACAAAAAGTACCGTATTTGCAAGATGGTAATCTAGGCATCTCCGAGAGTGCAGCAATTTGTATTTATTTGGCTGAACGTTATGGTGATGGATCGCTCATGCCTGCAGTTAGTAAATTTGAGCAGCGAGCTAGAGTGTTTCAAGCTTGTTTTTATGCCATGACTGAGCTTGATGCACATACACTCTATATAATTGCCAAGCATGGAGGAAGTTTGAGTTCTTACTATAAGCAATCAAAAGAAGCCATCGAAGTTGCCATTGCTGGATTTAACAAACAAATCTGTGTAGCTGATAAATTAATTAGCAATCAAAATCAATATATCTTAGATCAAGAATTTACCGTTGCTGACATTATTTTGGTTACTTGCTTAATTTCTGCGGTTAGATTAGCTCGGCAGTTCGAGCTTGTAATTCCCAACAAACTAATAAAATATGCTAAAAACATACAAAAGCGAGAAGCTTTTAAACTTGCTATTGTAGAAAATAATCGATGATGTTCTTGGTATTCAGAAAAAATCGATTGCATTTGTATTGCTATCCTCAATAATTTCCTGATTCGAGCAACCATCAGCCCACAACAGAAACATCATCTGCGTTTATATGTAAATATATAATTATCCAAATCCACGTTATTAAAAATACAATTTCGTATCATTGCCTGATGTAACAATCGTTTGTACTGTCCCGAGTTAATCACATAAGAGCCAAAACGTTCTAAGTGAGGGTTTTGCAATTGAGCATCAAATAAAACATATTCTTTACGACGTAAATGTTCTACAAGCTTCACCATCGCCACCTTAGAACCTTCAGTAATTCGATAGAACATCGATTCGCCAATAAATACTCCTTTAATAGCAATACCTAATATGCCCCCTGCAAGTCGATCTCCTTGCCAAGTTTCAAAACTGTGTGCCCAACCCGCTTGATGTAGAGCAAAATAGATCCGTAGCAAATCATCAGAAATCCAGGTAGTATCGCGATCAGCGCATCCCTCACAAACTGCTTTAAAATCACGATTAATTGCTACTGAAAACCGTTCTTGATTTAGTACTCGTTGTAAAGATTTAGGATAACGAAAACGATCATCTAAAGGAATTAGGGTACGCTGACGACTAGAATACCAATCTAGTTGTCCATCATCATCAGACATCAAAAAGTAACCTTGGCTATATCCTTCAATGATTGAATCAATATCAATATTCATACCTTTACTATTATCTATTTCTAGATAGTTGTGTTTAGATTTTAAAAATACTCATATCAAATTATCAGTGATTCATAATTGATAGTTAAGAAGTCCAATATAAATTCAACATAACAAAATAAATCATCATGACAGATTCAGCTGAACCGATTGCCCCAATTACCTTACCTGACATACGACATCCTGACAAAGAAGAAGAATGGCTTAGACAGTCATTACACACCTGGCTGGATGAGGAATTTTTACCTGAAACAGTTAACGCCAAAATAGCCCAAAGAGCGTCAAAAATATTTGTGCGCCAGCGTTTAGAAGGAGAAAACGATCTAGGTTCGTTGGTCATTGCTATTATTGCTGAGATGCGTGCTTTTGATTTTAGTCGCAGTTTTTATAGTGAATTTGCCGTTGCCAATGCTGTAAGTGATTTAATTTTAGATAGCCTAGGGATAGATCGTTGTTGCGGTGAATAATTTCAATAGTCAGTGAGCCATGAGCAAATTTGCCTGGATGAATGATTGGAAAAATCGTACATCAAAAAACATTGATGATGTAACACAGCGTTTAAAACAGCTATTTCCTGTTAATCGCCTTACCGAAAAAGCTGCTGATTGGTTTAGTGTTAGTGACGAAAAAGTAGCGGAAATTTTAACTACCGTTAGAGAAAAATTACCAACTACAGAAGCTTTGTTAATTGGCAAGCCTCAAGCTGGTAAAAGTTCAATTGTACGTGGTTTAACAGGAGTATCAGACGAGATTGTAGGGCAAGGATTTCGTCCTCGTACCCAAAATACGGAAAGATATGCTTACCCTTCGGAAGAGCTACCATTACTAATTTTTACCGATACGGTGGGGTTAGGTGATATTAACCAAAATACTCAAACCATTATTCAAGAATTAGAACAAGAATTGAAACGAGAAAGCCAATGCGCTAGAATTCTAATTCTCACAGTTAAAATCAGCGATTTTGCTACTGACACCCTACGACAGATAGCACAGCAACTAAGACACAATCATCCTGATATTCCCTGTTTATTGGCAGTCACTTGCCTTCATGAAGTCTACCCATCTGACGTGGAAGATCATCCAGAATATCCCCCAGTCTACGAAACTATTAATCGTGCTTTTGAGGCAATTCAAAAAGACTTCGACCAACTTTGTGATCGCGCTATTTTAATCGACTTTACCCTAGAAGAAGATGGCTATAATCCAACGTTTTACGGTTTAGAGGCATTAACTGACGCTTTAGCTGAATTACTTCCAGAAGCAGAATCGCGAACTATTTATCAGCTACTCGATAATAATGCTGGAAATGAATTAGGCAATCTATATCGAGACACTGCTAGACGTTATTTAGTTGCCTTTTCTACTATTGCTGCAACTCTAGCTGCTGTTCCTCTTCCTTTTGCTACTATGCCAGTCTTAACCGCATTACAAATATCTTTAGTAGGGCTGTTGGGCAAACTATACGGGCAAACTTTATCTCCTTCTCAAGCTGGTGGAATTGCCAGTGCGATCGCCGGTGGTTTTTTTGCTCAAGCTATTGGCAGAGAACTAATTAAATTTATTCCTGGCTTTGGTAGTGTCATTGCAGCATCTTGGGCAGCAGCTTACACTTGGTCGCTAGGAGAGGGAGCTTGTGTTTATTTTGGTGATCTCATGGGAGGGAAAAAACCCGATCCTCGTAAAATTCAGTTAGTCATGAAAGAAGCATTTGCCTCAGCTAAAAAACAATTTAAAAACATTAAATAACTTAAAGTTATGGTTTTTTCGATTTTCAAAAAAAATTATCGTGTTTATCCTAAGCGGAGTATGTCTTTTGGTGCAAGACAAAATAAATTAGCCAAAAAAGTTTCGCCGAGGGGGTTGACTTATGAATTTAGAATGAGTATATTGGTAAATGCGCGGTTGAGAGAACAACACCTCCCAGCAACGCCCAGAACCAAGACAAATCAATAGTTTGACGGTTTTTAAAACACAGTACTTTAGGAATTAAAAAAACTTAATTCAATCCCCAAGTAAAAGCAATTTTACTCAGGATAACAAAAAACGAAAAGAGTCAAAAAATCAACTGAATTGATGGATTTGATTCATCATGGAGAGTTTGATCCTGGCTCAGGATGAACGCTGGCGGTATGCCTAACACATGCAAGTCGAACGAAATCTTCGGATTTAGTGGCGGACGGGTGAGTAACGCGTGAGAATCTGCCTTCAGGATGGGGACAACAGGGAGAAATCGCTGCTAATACCCAATATGCCCTCGGGTGAAATATTTATAGCCTGGAGAGGAGCTCGCGTCCGATTAGTTAGTTGGTGGGGTAAAAGCCTACCAAGGCGGCGATCGGTAGCTGGTCTGAGAGGATGAGCAGCCACACTGGGACTGAGACACGGCCCAGACTCCTACGGGAGGCAGCAGTGGGGAATTTTCCGCAATGGGCGAAAGCCTGACGGAGCAATACCGCGTGAGGGAGGAAGGCTTTTGGGTTGTAAACCTCTTTTTTCAAGGAAGAAGAAAGTGACGGTACTTGAAGAATAAGCATCGGCTAACTCCGTGCCAGCAGCCGCGGTAATACGGAGGATGCAAGCGTTATCCGGAATCATTGGGCGTAAAGCGTCCGCAGGTGGCTGTACAAGTCTGCTGTTAAAGACAGAAGCTCAACTTCTGGCAAGCGGTGGAAACTGTTCAGCTAGAGTACGGTAGGGGTTGAGGGAATTCCCAGTGTAGCGGTGAAATGCGTAGATATTGGGAAGAACACCAGTGGCGAAGGCGCTCAACTGGGCCGTAACTGACACTCAGGGACGAAAGCTAGGGTAGCGAAAGGGATTAGATACCCCTGTAGTCTTAGCTGTAAACGATGAACACTAGGCGTTGCTTGTATCGACCCGAGCAGTGCCGTAGCCAACGCGTTAAGTGTTCCGCCTGGGGAGTACGCACGCAAGTGTGAAACTCAAAGGAATTGACGGGGGCCCGCACAAGCGGTGGAGTATGTGGTTTAATTCGATGCAACGCGAAGAACCTTACCAGGACTTGACATCTCGAGAAGGAGGCGTAATAGCTTCTGTGCCTTAGGGAACTCGAAGACAGGTGGTGCATGGCTGTCGTCAGCTCGTGTCGTGAGATGTTGGGTTAAGTCCCGCAACGAGCGCAACCCTCATTCTTAGTTGCCAGCATTAAGTTGGGCACTTTAGGAAGACTGCCGGTGACAAACCGGAGGAAGGTGGGGATGACGTCAAGTCAGCATGCCCCTTACGTTCTGGGCTACACACGTACTACAATGGTGGGGACAAAGGGCAGCAAGCGAGCGATCGTAAGCGAATCTCAGCAAACCCCGCCTCAGTTCAGATTGCAGGCTGCAACTCGCCTGCATGAAGGAGGAATCGCTAGTAATCGCAGGTCAGCATACTGCGGTGAATTCGTTCCCGGGCCTTGTACACACCGCCCGTCACACCATGGAAGTTGGCCACGCCCGAAGTCGTTACCCTAACCGCTTATGTGGAGGGGGATGCCGAAGGCAGGGCTGGTGACTAGGGTGAAGTCGTAACAAGGTAGCCGTACCGGAAGGTGTGGCTGGATCACCTCCTTATAGGGAGACCAAAGCCGTGAAGCGAAGACGATTATATAGGTCTCGTTATCACAGGTCAAACCAAAGGTCGATTCCTCAAGTAATTTGTGAAAAACTGTCAAACTGATTGTTCTGGTTCTAGCTCAAACTAGACCAAGATAAGGGCTATTAGCTCAGGTGGTTAGAGCGCACCCCTGATAAGGGTGAGGTCCCTGGTTCAAGTCCAGGATGGCCCACCACAAAATTAAATTCGGAGTTCGGAATTAGAAGTTCGGAGTTTAAAGGAGTTTGGGGGTATAGCTCAGTTGGTAGAGCGCCTGCTTTGCAAGCAGGATGTCAGCGGTTCAAGTCCGCTTACCTCCACCAGAGAAAAAAAAGACCAAGAGTCTAAATAAAGAGATTAAAATTCAGCACTATCATGAATTGCCGAGGCAACAAATGAGGATGCTGGACTTTAAAGAGTTCAGAGGTGAACCTTGAAAACTGCATAATATCTAGAAGAAGTAAGCAGATTCAATTGTCGAAAGACGAAAGAAAAAGTTTATTTGTGATAGAGCCAAAAAAGAACTAAGTAATTAGGTCAAAAAACTAAGACGACAAGTTTGACTTGTCAGAAAAGTCCAAGGTGTAAAAACCTAGAAGTAGAGAAAAGAGAGTATCGAGCAGAAATGCTCAATACAAGGTCAAGCTACAAAGGGCTAACGGTGGATACCTAGGTACACAAAGGCGAAGAAGGACGTGGTGACCGACGAAATGCCTCGGGGAGCTGGAAACAAGCAATGAGCCGAGGGTGTCCGAATGGGGCAACCTGTATGAACGACCTGCTGAATATATAGGCAGGAGCGAGCGAACTCAGCCAACTGAAACATCTTAGTAGCTGAAGGAAGAGAAAGCAAAAGCGATTTCCTTAGTAGCGGCGAGCGAAGCGGAAACAGCCTAAACCACCGACTAAGGTCGGTGGGGTAGTGGGACAGTCGGACGGACTATGAAAGTTAGACGAAGCAGTTGAAAGCTGCACCAGAGGAGGTGAAAGTCCTGTAGTCGAAAACGGAAGTAGCCAGACTGAATCCCGAGTAGCACGGAGCCCGTGGAATTCCGTGTGAATCAGCGAGGACCACCTCGTAAGGCTAAATACTAATGTGTAACCGATAGCGAATAGTACCGCGAGGGAAAGGTGAAAAGAACCCCAGCGAGGGGAGTGAAATAGAACATGAAACCGTTAGCCTACAAGCAATTAGAGCACGATTGAACGTGTGATAGTGTGCCTGTTGAAGAATGAGCCGGCGACTTACAGGTAGTGGCAGGTTAAGGAGTCATATCCGAAGCCAAAGTGAAAGCGAGCCTGACAAGGGCGGTCTGAGTCACTATTTGTAGACCCGAACCCGGGTGATCTAACCATGTCCAGGATGAAGCTTGGGTAAAGCCAAGTGGAGGTCCGAACCGACTGGCGTTGAAAAGCCAGCGGATGAGGTGTGGTTAGGGGTGAAATGCCAATCGAACCCGGAGCTAGCTGGTTCTCCTCGAAATGCGTTTAGGCGCAGCGGTAAGTTATCTCATTAGGGGGTAAAGCACTGTTTCGCTGCGGGCTGCGAGAGCGGTACCAAAGTGAGACAAACTCAGAATACCTAATGAAATTTTACCAGTGAGACGGTGGGGGATAAGCTTCATCGTCGAAAGGGAAACAGCCCAGACCACCAGCTAAGGTCCCCAAGTACACACTAAGTGAGAAAGGAGGTGGGAGTGCATAGACAACCAGGAGGTTTGCTTAGAAGCAGCAATCCTTGAAAGAGTGCGTAATAGCTCACTGGTCTAGCGCTCCTGCGCCGAAAATGAACGGGGCTAAGTGTGTCACCGAAGCTGTGGACTATAGATTTATCTGTAGTGGTAGAGGAGCGTTCTGTATGGGGAGAAGCATTAGCGGCAAGCAGATGTGGACGGTACAGAAGTGAGAATGTCGGCTTAAGTAGCGAAAATATATGTGAGAATCATATACCCCGAAAGCCCAAGGGTTTCTCCGGAAGGCTCGTCCGCGGAGAGTTAGTCGGGACCTAAGGCAAGGCCGAAAGGCGTAGTCGATGGACACAGGGTGAATATTCCCTGACTATTCTGTGGGAGCAATAGACGGGACGCATGAAAAATAACCACGCCCTGATTGGATTGGGAGGAGTCTAAGGACTCTGTGTGGTAAAGCTAGTGCCAAGAAAAGCGTTTGTTGTGTTGAAATCAGAGTACCCGTACCCGAAACCGACACAGGTGGGCAGGTAGAGAATACTAAGGGGCGCGAGATAACTCTCTCTAAGGAACTCGGCAAAATGACCCCGTAACTTCGGGAGAAGGGGTGCCACCGAGAGGTGGTTGCAATAAAGAGGCCCAGGCGACTGTTTACCAAAAACATAGGTCTCTGCGAACTCGAAAGAGGATGTATAGGGGCTGACGCCTGCCCAGTGCCGGAAGGTTAAGGAAGTTGGTCAGTGTTTAGGCATGAAGCTAGCGACCGAAGCCCCGGTGAACGGCGGCCGTAACTATAACGGTCCTAAGGTAGCGAAATTCCTTGTCGGGTAAGTTCCGACCCGCACGAAAGGCGTAACGATCTGGGCGCTGTCTCGGAGAGAGGCTCGGCGAAATAGGATTGTCTGTGAAGATACGGACTACCTACACTTGGACAGAAAGACCCTATGAAGCTTTACTATAGCCTGGAATTGGGTTCGGGTTTTCCTTGCGCAGAATAGGTGGGAGGCGTGGAGAGCAGTCTTGTGGGATTGCAGGAGCCGCAATGTGAGATACCACTCTAGGGAGACTAGAATTCTAACTTAAGCCCGTCAGCCGGGAGAAGAACAGTTTCAGGTGGGTAGTTTGACTGGGGCGGTCGCCTCCAAAAAGGTAACGGAGGCGCACAAAGGTTCCCTCAGGCTGGATGGAAATCAGCCACAGAGTGTAAAGGCAGAAGGGAGCTTGACTGCGAGAGAGACAACTCAAGCAGGGTGGAAACACGGTCTTAGTGATCCGACGGTGCTGCGTGGAAAGGCCGTCGCTCAACGGATAAAAGTTACTCTAGGGATAACAGGCTGATCTCCCCCAAGAGTTCACATCGACGGGGAGGTTTGGCACCTCGATGTCGGCTCATCGCAACCTGGGGCTGAAGTAGGTCCCAAGGGTTGGGCTGTTCGCCCATTAAAGCGGTACGTGAGCTGGGTTCAGAACGTCGTGAGACAGTTCGGTCCATATCCGGTGTAGGCGCAAGAGTATTGAGAGGAGTCTTCCTTAGTACGAGAGGACCGGGAAGAACGCACCGCTGGTGTACCAGTTATCGTGCCAACGGTAGACGCTGGGTAGCCAAGTGCGGAGAGGATAACCGCTGAAAGCATCTAAGTGGGAAGCCCACCTCAAGATGAGTACTCTCATGGCAATTGCCAGTAAGGTCACGGGAAGAACACCCGTTAATAGGCGTTAGGTGGAAGAGCAGCAATGTTTGCAGCCGAGGCGTGCTAACAGACCGAGGGCTTGACCAACTTCAACTCGACTAGACCATTAATAATTACTACTATTCTGATTTGGACTTGAATCATCTAGATTTATGCAGTCTTGAGGGTTGATCTACAGTAAAACCCAGACAGTATTCCTGGTGCTTTTAGCGCAGTGGAACCACTTCGACTCCATCCCGAACTCGACGGTGAAACTCTGTAGCGGCGAAGATACTCGGAGGGTAGCCTCCCGGAAAAATAGCTCAGTGCCAGGTTCATTCTTCTAACCACAAAACCTCCTACTCGAATTAGTTCGTAGGGGGTTTTGTTATTTGCAATTTCTTATTAGTTTAAGTCTACTCTATGGGTTTTTCCTGCAACAGCAACGCGATCGCCAGTAACTAATTTACGCCCTCGTCTAATCTCTTCTTTCCCGTTTACCTCTACTTGTCCTTCTCTAATGATAATTTTGGCTTCTCCTCCAGTTTGGGTAATTCCCTGCAATTTAAGAAACTGATCGAGTTTAATATATGCTCGTTGTGATAAGTTTTTCATGCTTTAGTGCGGTAAAAATACTGGTAAACTTCTGTAAATCCTAATTTATTGTATAAATTTATTGCCTTTAGATTCTTGGCTTCTACTTGAACATAGGCGTGAGTAGCCCCTTTACTTTGTCCCCAATTCAACAGAGTTGAGATTAGTTGCTCAGCGTGTCCTTTACGACGTTGTTTTTTCGCAGTAATAATAAAAAAAAGTCCTAAATAATTATTTTCTAAAACCCCTAAGCCACAACTACAAAATTGATATCTATATTTCAACCAAGCGTAACAAGTTTGAGTAGGAATAATCTGCAATATAGTAGAGAGAGTTTCCCAATGCTGTATTGGTAGACTGGCGGCATGAACAAAATGATCTAGCCACTCTTCGGATAATTCATTATTCAGAGTAACCGAGCGATCGCCACGTCTAATCGTTAGGTAATCATTGTGTAATGCATTGCCGGCGGTTATAGTCTTAACTTGAACGCTAATATTACAGTATTTTTGATATCCTAATTTTTCTAAAGTTTGATCTAAAGTTCTTGATTGGGAAATGTTTGTCAGTCGAAAAATTGGTTTGAGGTTAAAACTCTGGTAGACCTGCTCGCAGCGGTAGATTTTCTGGGTTAGATCCTCTGAACTAGGATATAGAGGAGTAACTGAATTAGCTCGTTTAGTGTATCCCTCAGCAAAGCGTAAAATCCAGCCATCGTACAAAATTTGTTGTAGAGATGGTAAGGCATTGAGAGATAATTCTTCTAAAATCTGAATTTTATTAAAATGTTGAACGTTCACTATTTACTGCTTACTCTTAACTGATAGTGTTACCCTTTTATTGAAGTCTAAGTACATGCACTGATGAGTGACAATCAAGAGCAAATTGTTGAGCAACTTACGGCACAATTATCTGCAATTCAACAGCAGTTAAGCCAACTTTCCAGCCGTTTTGATAACTTAGAAGATAATCTGGGGAAGTTATCTAGTTTACCAGCCAAAATTACTCAACTAGAAGATGATTTAATGTTACTCGGCGATCGCTATCGTTATCAAAATCTTCAGCAATATTTAGCAGAGAGCAATTGGTTTGAAGCAGATAAAGAAACCATCAGATTAGTTTTATCCGTAACAGCCAAAGAGATTGAAGAGTTGACTCCGGAAGATATTAGACATTTTCCCTGTAATGATTTGATGGTGATTGATCGCCTCTGGATGAAATACAGTGATGGTCGTTTCGGTTTTAGTCCTCAATTACAAACATATCAGGAAGTTGGAGGCTCATTGGATACTACGATAGAACAAAATCAACAGCTAATAGAAACTTGGGGTGAAAAGCTGGGATGGCGTAAAGATAAACGTTGGCTTCCCTGTAATGAATTGGATTTTAGCCTCAATGCTCCACTGGGCTGTCATCCTTCTCGTTGGTGGAATTCTCCTTATGGCTCGAAAATGACCAATTTCTTTTTAGGTCGTTTAATAGCTTGCAATATCTGAATTTTAGATAGAGAATCCAAATTAGCTCAAAATTTAAGATAACCCCCTTCTAAGTTACCTGTCCTAGTAATTATTAAACTCGTCTACACAACTACTTCAGCTATCCATTCTCATATCAACGTTTCTTAGTGCAAGATCTGAGTATATTAATCAACATTGATCCCTCAAAATAATCTTGATGACCTACTAGATTGTTAATCATCACTGACATCATGGCTAATCTCTCTTTGGATAACAGTTTAACCACCGTAATTATTATTTTTACGGTTAAACCTGAACAACAGTTAGAACTTATTGACGCAATTAAAGAATTTCTCGAAACCGTCAAAACTCAACCAGGCTTTGTTTCAGCTAATCTACATAAAAGTACTGACGGAGTAAAAGTTGCCAACTACGCTCAGTGGAAAAATATAGAGACTTTCGAAGCTTTTAGAAGTAACCAAGATATACAGACAAAAGCTGCTAAACTATTTGAATTTGATACTCCAGATTCCCATGTCTACGAAATAGTTACTTCAGAATCTAAAGTCGGAACCCCTGAGATAAAAACAGGAGAATATGTTGTCCACTTTGCTGAATTTAGTATGCAACCTGAAAATCAACCTAAAATGGTTGAACTAGCCAAAGAACACATCAAACCAGCAATGGAACAACCTGGTTTGCTCTCCGCCACTTTTCACCGCAGCTTAGATGGTACTCGCGTAATTAACTATGGACAGTGGGAAAATCAACAAGCTATTGAAGAACTAGTTAAAAAGCCAGGCTTTAGTAAAGCAGCACCCTACTGGGAAGGCATCGCCGACAACGAATATCACCTCTACGAAGTAGTTCATACCGTTCACTCCTAAAAATATCTTTGTTTCCTAATTCCTGATCTCTCATATCCTATTCTTTAACAATGGCAAAACCAACGATCCTCACTATCGATGATGATTTAGAAGTATTACAAGCGATCGCGCGTGATTTGAGAAAACAATATGGCGATCGCTTTCGGATTGTGCGAGCCAACTCTGGGGCATCGGCAATTGAGACCTTAGAACAGCTGAAGGTACGAAATGAAACAGTAGCTTTGTTTCTCACTGACCAAAGAATGCCCGAAATGAATGGGGTAGAATTTGTAGAAAAAGCGGCACCGATGTTTCCCGAAGCCAAAAAGGTTTTGCTGACTGCTTATGCGGATACGGATGCGGCAATTAGAGCTATTAATACAGCTCGACTTGATTATTATCTTCTCAAGCCCTGGGATCCTCCCGAAGAAAAGTTATATCCTGTTTTAGATGATTTATTAGAAGATTGGTTAGCCGTCTATCGTCCTACATTTGAAGGCATTAGAGTTATTGGCGATCGCTGGTCGCCCTGTTCCCATAATGTAAAAGACTTTTTAGCACGTAATCAAATTCCCTATCAGTGGATGGATGTGGAAGTTGAACCAGAAGCCAATAAGTTAATTGAATACGTTGCCCATAATAGCACGCAGCCTAAATTACCTTTAGTGTTATTTGCTAATGGCGATAAATTAGAACAGCCTAGCAACCTAGAAGTAGCGGAAAAGATCGGGCTACAAACTCAAGCCGAAAAACCCTTTTATGATTTGGTCATCGTCGGAGGAGGTCCCGCAGGTTTGGCGGCTGCAGTATATGGTGCCTCAGAAGGATTGAGTACAGTAATGATTGAACGTTCTGCACCAGGAGGGCAAGCCGGCTCTAGTTCTCGCATTGAAAATTATCTTGGTTTTCCAGTGGGCTTAAGTGGAGACGATCTCGCTAGAAGAGGTGTTACTCAAGCAAAAAGATTTGGAGTAGAAATCCTTACTCCCCAGGAGGTTGTCGGGGTCAAGGTAGATGATCCCTATCGGATCGTGAAACTAGCTGATGGTAGCGAAATCAACTGCCATGCTTTGTTATTGGCCACAGGGGTATATTGGCGTAGATTAACTCTCCCAGGATGCGATCGCCTAACAGGTAGGGGGATCTACTACGGTGCAGCTAAAACCGAAGCTTTGTCTTGCCAAGATGAACATATTTATTTAGTTGGTGGGGCAAATTCGGCGGGACAAGCAGCAATGTATTTTTCTAAATATGCAGCTCAGGTAACAATGCTGGTCCGTGGAGAATCTTTAACTAAAAGTATGTCTCAATATCTCATCGATCAGATTGATGCTACCGATAACATCAAAGTACTAACCCATACCGAAGTTACCGCAGTACATGGTGAAAACAGTCTGACAGGACTAACTCTGTTACAAAATCAGACAGGAAAAACCGAACAGGTAGAAACCAATTCTTTGTTTATCTTTATTGGAGCCAAACCCGAAACAGATTGGTTAGATGGAATAGTAGCCAAAGATCAACGGGGCTTTATCTATGCTGGAGCAGACTTGAAAAAAAGCACAGATTTTCGCGGTTGGAATCGCGATCGCGAGCCTTTCTTATTAGAAACAAGTGTTCCCGGTATCTTTGTGGCGGGAGATGTGCGACACAACTCAGTTAAACGGGTAGCTTCTGGAGTAGGGGAAGGGTCAATCGCTATTATGTTTGTTCACCGCTACCTAGCCGAAGTTGGGGCGTAAATTCTCATTTGTAAATGTACACTGATAAATAATTTAATTTCTTGCTGATGCTTTTTCTGTCGATAAAAGAAATAAAATGGCACTCTTGTGTTAGATAAATTACAGTTTTCAAGCTAGTTTTTATCGACAAAATATAAAATACTAATATTATTAACAAACTTCAAATATTTTGTCGATATATAATAATCATCTTTGATCTTTGTACTTTTAAATACAGAATTAATGTTGGCGAATATTATATATCTAAGCCATGATATAAGTATTTACCTAATAAAAATAATAATTACGGAAATATATTTCTGAAACTTATGCGTTGCGATCGCTTCATCATATAGAACTGACAAAACAATAGCTGATAATCCTTGCAGTTTAAATTAACTAAATTAATATAAATCAATGAAACTCGATTATAAAATAGCCGAAATACTCGATTCATTAGTTTTTCAAACCCCAAAAACACCATATTGGATTGAAATCAAAACTCAGAATCCTGAGTGTATTTATTATTTTGGGCATTTCGATAGTTCTTTGGCAGCAAAGTTCATGCAGAATGGTTACATCAAGGATCTAATTGAAGAAGAGGCAATAGTGGAAAGTGTAGAATTAAAACAATGTCAGCCTCAGCAGTTAACTATTGCCAAAACATAATACATAACATTTATCATTCTTAGGAAGTACTGTTCAATATTCTTGATTGCTGTTAATAGTTAATATTAATTAGTTAAGTAGCTCCACCTAATAAAACGTCTAATAGAATAGTAAAAAAATTGAAGATGATTCTCCCTAATCCCTAACCCCTATCACCTAACCCCGATCTTAACCATTCCATGTTTAATAAAGTGGATCTACTTAATAGTTGATTGTGTCTACCTCATACATTTAAAGAAAGCAAGATAAAGCGAAAAATTTTTGATGTAGCAAGTTAACTAAAAATATTAATTAAAGCGATCGCTATCCTTGTTGATCACAAATAAACGTTTCAGGGATATTTGTAGCGGAAAATGCTGGTAACACTCAGTCAAAGGGTTAGCTCCAGGTATCGTAGAAAGCTAAATTGTCAAAATTTTTTATCCTCCACCTAGCTGAAATTGATGACTAATTTAAATTCTCTTGAGATCAATCAATAAATTTAGTTTTTAGGGAGAGTGCAAATTCATGTTATATTTATTTACAAATATTTACAAATATTTACAATTCTCGCCAGGGTAAAAAAATTGACTCCAGTCGAAAAAGTCGTAAAAGAAGCTCAAAGTCCTGAATTTCAGGAGAAGTTAGCAACTTTCAAACACATAGAAAGTAATCTAATTAGCGTTATCGGTTACGAGCTATGGAATCCTTTATCGACGATCCAAGTTTGCTTAGAAACTTTGGCTAATGAGTCATCAAGTTCCGTGGAGTTAAATCAAATACTTCTGGAAACTGGTATACAAGATGTCAAATACTTGCGACAGTTAATTCAGGATTGTATTAATATTTCTCAGTCTGATTCAACAGCACAATGCGATCGCTCTAGAGAAATACACAATATTCTAGAAAAATCTTTAGAAAAAATTTTAAATGTATATCAGGTAACGGGTTTTTCCTATCTAGTGCCAAAAAACGACAAAGACTCAAGTTCAAATGAATGCCCTGGAGAAGTTCTAGAACATATTAATAGTAATTTCATTGCTATTGTTGGTCATGAATTAAGAACTCCTTTATGTACGATTCAAGTCTGCCTAGAAAGCTTAAGCAATGAATTAGAAGCATCTGATGAGTGCGAAGAGTACAAGCAAAAAATGTTAGAAATTGCTTTAAACGACTTTGAAAGGTTGAGGCAATTAATCAAAGATTTCTTTATCCTAGCGCGATTAAAACAAGGTCAAGTATACTATCGTCAGGAATATGTTGAAGTTCAAGCTCTTCTGGAATTAGCTTTAACTAGTTTAAAAAATCAAAAATACGATCATCCCTTACCAAAAATTGATATTGAATTACCCTTTTATTTACCGCGAATAAAAACTGATGGAGATAGATTAGTAGAAGCGATAACTAAAGTTTTAGATAATGCTTGTAAATTCAATCAGCCTCAAGGAGAAATCAAAATTCAAGTTAAGCTTCTCAACCAAAATACTGAACAAATATCTAATCTATCTATCTCTGAGAATAAATCTTTTTTGGAGGTAATTATCTCTGATACTGGTCGTGGTATTGCCCCTAATAATTTGAATGCGATTTTTAATTGCTTTTATCAAGAAGAAAATGCTCTTAAGCGAACGGTTAACGGAGTAGGAATTGGCTTAACTATTTGCTATCAAATTATTCAAAGCCTAGGTGGAAAAATTTGGGCTAATTCTGCTGGTAAAGAACAGGGAAGTAGCATTCACTTTACAGTCCCTGTAACAATGTAGATCACTATAGCGGTTCTCAGATAAGTGAGATCTTGTTTTTTGCTTTACAATCAGGACAAAGTTGATCTCAACGCAGCTGATCTTGATTAAGCATTATCTACATTTGAATCATTATCATGCCAAAAACACTTTCAGATTCGGTTCTCTTCCCAATTTTAGAAGAGGAGCATCTCCAAAAATTAGAAGACTGTGGCACAATTTTAAAACTTATGCCCGAACAAATTCTATTTAGTGAAGGAGATGATGCCTGCTGTTTTTACGTAGTTTTGGATGGGCAAATTAAAATAACCAAACAACTTGGTGCAGAAGAACTGGTCATTACTATTCATCAACGCGGTGAATTTACAGGGGATTTGAGCATGCTTACGGGAGGTATATCCCAAGCTACTGCTATAAGCGTTGGTATTAGTCGGGTAATTCAATTTCAAGATTTTAAAGAATTACTTAAAAACTGTCCTCAAAGTGTCGATTTATTTGTCCCGGCATTAGCCGAACGTTCTAAGGAATTGGAAATCAAACTGCGTCAGCAAGAAAAACTAGCTGCCTTGGGCAAGTTATCTGCTGGATTAGCCCATGAATTAAATAATCCCGCAGCGGCAGGTAGAAGGGCAGCTAAACAACTCAACAGTGCGATCGCTTCTCTACAACAGAATATGCTGTCATTACGAGGTAAACAATTTTCGGCTGATCATCGACAATTACTGGCAGAATTACAACAACAGGCAATTAGTCAGCTCAATAATGAACAGTTTTTATCTCCCCTAGAACAAAGCGATCGCGAGGATGAATTAGCAGATTGGCTAGAAAATCGGGGGGTCAATAATGCTTGGGATCTCTCTCCTAGTTTAGTTTGTGCAGGAATAGAGCGATCGCAACTAGAAACCCTCGCTAATGCCATGGAATCTCAGGCTTTTACCGAAGCTTTGGTGTGGCTTGAGGCGACTTTAACGATGAATAGTTTAGTTAATGAAGTAGAACAAAGCACCAGTCGAATCTCTGATTTAGTAGGGGCGATTAAAAATTATTCTTATATGGATCGGGCTGCCCTGCAAGAAGTAAATCTACACGAAGGGTTGGATAACACCCTAAAAATTCTCCATCACAAGCTTAAGTATGGGGTAACAGTTAATAAAGAATATAGTGATAATCTTCCCAAAGTATCTGTTTACGGTAGTGAACTCAATCAGGTATGGACAAACTTAATTGATAATGCGATCGATGCTATGGATGGCAAAGGTGAATTGACTATTCGTACTACTTTGGAAAATAATTGCGTTTTGGTAGAAATTATCGACAATGGCTCAGGTATTCCCCCACAAATCAAGTCCCGTATTTTTGAACCGTTTTTTACTAGCAAAGGAATGGGCAAAGGTAGCGGTTTAGGTTTAGATATTTCGCGTCGTATAGTAGTGCAGAAGCATAAAGGGAATTTGCGTTTTGAATCGCAACCAGGTAGAACGAACTTTCAAGTACGTTTACCTTTAAAAATAAATTAAGACAATCGGATAACGAGAAACTAACCTTAAACTAAAGATTCCAGTAAAAGTAAATATTACTCTTACTGGAATCTCGTCAAACTTCTTTTGAAAGCTCATATTTTATTTGTTGAAATCAACAGCCGTAATCGTCTTGGCTTTTTTATAAAGCTTGACCGATTTTTGGCTCAATACCAGCTAGTAATCGCTGGATATTAGTTTTGTGACGTAAAACCACATATAATCCTGCTAAAGCAGCAAAAATGGCGTAAGGTAGGGGTTGATTCATTGCCAACATTAAAATATTGACGGCGATCGCGCCACAAATTGAACTGAGAGAAACTATTCGGGAGATAGCTAAAATAATCCCAAAACTAGCCAAAGTTCCTAAAGCAACTATCGGATTCATTACCAACAATACACCTAAAGTAGTGGCAACGGATTTACCTCCAGTAAAATTAAGCCAAATAGACTTACTATGACCAATGATGGCACTTAATGCTGCTGCTGTAATTAACCAAGAATACCAACTAGCGGGTAAAAATTCACTGGGTGCAAGAGAATAAACTAAATTAACCAAAGCCAAAGCCAAAGAACCCTTGAGTAAATCTATTGCCAAGACTGCAAGTGCAGCAGATTTACCAACTGTTCGTAAAACATTAGTCGCACCAGTAGAACCAGAACCTTGTTTTCGGATATCAATTCCTTTTAAATAACGTCCAACAATATATCCGGTAGGAATTGATCCCAATAGATAAGCTAGTAAAATTAGTATTGCACAAGTAGTCAATTTAACCTCCATAATTGTTTATTGCATTAAATCTGTAGATTTAGTTTAACGGGATTTTGCAATAAACAAAATACCTATAACAATTAATTTTAATTAATATAAATAATTAGAAGATGTGGATTTACCTATAGGAGCAAATGTTAACCACAGAGGAAATTTAAGAACCGCTAGATTTAATAGTTCTTCGGTCTCATCAATCACGATCATAGGCAACAATTTGTCTTTGATCAAGCGTTCGGCTCTTTGAACCAAAATATCGGGGGAATCAAATAATACGACACCTCGATTAGAGCCAAAGTTGCTGCGTGAGATTCCCAAACAATCTTGTAATCCCCTTCGCCATTCTCCTAAGTTCTCCGGGGTATCAGTCAAGACTAGAACCCGGCAGCGATCGCCATATAGATTGTGAAGAATCGAAATTACGGCAGAAGCAACCAGGATATTTTGTAGACGACTTCCCATACTATCTACAGCACCTCTACCACCCTGGGTAAAAAACCATTCCTGAACTTTTTTGGCATGAACTGGTTCAAAAGTTCGGCGTAATTGCCATGGTGAACCGTAATAGTCTGGACTATTACGATATTTGTCTAAAAGCTGACGAATACGTCTACTTTGATCGGCAAAAGTTGGTTCAGAAAATTGGGCTTGGGCTTGAGCTTGGGGAGATTCATTTCTAGCTCGACCTCGTTCATCTCTTTCTCTTCTTCTTCCCCTATTTCGCTCCTCTCTTCGGGGGTTTTCCCTACTTCTAATTTTCTCTCTCTCTCTCGTTCTGGGATTAGAGGCTTCTACCTTAGCTAATTCGAGTTTTTCCGCAGCAGTTACCAAATCCTGTAAACTACCAACTAAATAGTCTTTAAAGCCTTGAACCCTAATTGCCAACTCTTGGGATGAACCAGCAAAACTACTCCGCATTTCCTGGTTAATGCGATCTTTACGGCGTTCTAACTTTTCAATTTCAATTTGTAAAGCTGTTTTGCGCTCTTTTAATTCTCTAGTTCCCTCTTCGACCATTCGTCCAAGACTGTCCTGAAACTCTTTTACCTGTAGCAGCAGCATTTGCTCTTTTTCTGCTTTTAAAGTCTCTATTTCTCTTTGTAAATTAGATTTCTGCTGTTCTAGATGATTAATTTCATCATCTTCAGCAGTGGTTTGATTTTCAGTTTGAGGGGAATCGGATAAAGGCAATTCAGACTCAGATTCATCTAGCCAGCGATCTACGAATAATTCAGTTTCACTCGCTGATTCCTCGGGAGAATATTTTTCTTCAGACTCAGTTGCAATGTTGCTCTCTAAAATTGTTTCCCTGGGGGATGATTCTAGAAACTCGGGAATTTCTGGCACTAAAGTCACGTTAGCTGAGGAGTTGACCGATTCATCTAATTCAACTTCAACTTCCTGAATCTCTTCAAGAGGTTGTGTATTTGGAGTAGCATCAGGTTCAACGACTTCTTGCTCAGACCAAACATCAGTAATAATTTCTGATGTAGAATCAATCTCCAAATCATCTAATTTTTGTGGTTCTGCTGACTCAATTGACTCAATATTAGTATTTTCAGATTCAGGAATGGGGGGGACTTCAGAATTCATAGGAACACCCAAGTAAATAATAAAGTTAGATAGTTAGCTAAAACAGGATGTTAATCTAGTTAATCTTCTAACGAGGGTAGTATTTTTGCAAACAGTCGGCTAAAACTTTCGGGTCAAAAATGATCGGCAAAAAATGAATGCTATTAACTTCTTTGAAATAAAACAAAATAGGAACTTTTGACCAAAAAATTTCCCAATTCAACCAATCACTATAGGGGAAACTTCGAATTATCTTGCCAGAACGAAGTACGTTAAGCGATTTATCAGTAAATTGCAACCTAATTAAAAACGTCTGGACTGTTAAAAATAAACCTAGTATGGCAACGACTCCAGCTATCCACAGCGAAACCACAGATAAAACACAAGCTCCTAAAATCAAGAATATAGGAATTTTAAAGTTTGGTGAGAGTTCAACGATTTCTGTTGAATTTCCGGCTTCAATCTTAGTATTAGTGGTCATTCAATTAAATATCTTGTTTGACGATCTGCTTGGATATAGCTTGTTACCTATTTTGCCATTCTCAATGATGGAGCGAAAATCGATCCTCTTGCCATATCATTAATTTCCATTGTACAACGACCAAAATCCTAGCTTTTCCCCATGAAAACTAATGGCAAGAGCACTCAACAGCCCTAGTTATCTCAATTCAAAAATTGACGACCTAAACCTTGGAACATTAACCAAGATAGAAAAAAATTGGAAATAAAAATAGCAATTAAAGCCATTACTACTGCCGTAGTAGTAGATTGACCAACACCTTTAGCACCTCCAGTGGTGGTTAATCCCCAATTACAGCCAATTATGGCAATTAATCCGCCAAAAATCACTGCCTTGATTAAAGCACTGATCAAATCCCATATTTGCATGAAGCTCTGTACGGACTCAATGAAGGTAGCTTGAGAAACATTATAGATTGTCTGAGAAACAATAACTCCTCCAAGTAAACCTGTTACCAGAGAAATCATAGTTAAAAGCGGCAACATGGCACAGCAAGCAATCATACGAGGGATGACAAGATAGTCAATGGGATCGCTTCTAAGTACGTAAAGAGCATCAATTTGTTCTGTTACTTTCATGGTGCCAATTTCGGCAGCGAACGCAGAGCCAACTCTCGCCGCCAGTACCACCGCAGTTAATACTGGGGCAAGTTCTCTACTTAGAGCCAAGGCTAAGACTCCACCGATCGCCTGCACTGCACCAAAGTTCAGAAACTCTCGAGCTACTTGAATAGTAAATACCATGCCGACAAAAGCAGCTGTAATTAGGGCGATCGTCAAAGAATCTGGTCCCACAATTGCCATTTGCTCTAAAGTGTTACGACGATTTATTTTTCCTTGCAGGAGGTGAACAACAACTTGTCCTGTCAAAAACAGGGCTGCTAAAGAACGTTGCAGCCACACTTGAATCCCTTTACTCGAAGTTTTACTAGTCATTAAATGATTACAGTACTAATGGCAAAAAGAAGGCAAGAGGGAGAATACTTTGCTAATACTTATTACTCATTACTTATTACTCATTACTTATTACTCATTACTTAAAATTCAATCCCTGGTTGAGCTTTAATACCTTGTTCGCGGAATGGGTGTTTAACCAAAGACATTTCCGTAACTAGATCGGCGATCTCAATTAATTCGGCTGGTGCGCCTCTCCCTGTCAAAATGACGTGAGAATCTGCGGGTTTTTGCTTCAAACCTTGAATCACAGTATTAATGTCCAGATATCCTAGCTTCAGAGCAATATTAACTTCATCCAGTAATACTAATCTATATTCAGGATTAAGAATATAGTCTAATCCTTTTTCCCAGGCGGCGATCGCTTTTTCGGTATCTCGTTCTCGATCTTGGGTTTCCCAAGTAAATCCTTCTCCCATAGCATGGAATTTTAACTGCTCTGACCATCGTTCCAATACTGCTTTTTCCGCTGGTTCCCAAGCACCTTTAATAAATTGCACTATTGCTACCTTGTAACCATGACCAAGCGATCGCATTACCATGCCCAGAGCTGCCGTGGTTTTACCCTTACCATTACCTGTATTAACAATAATTAAACCTTTTTCAGGAATTTTTTCTGCTAAACGCTTTTCTTGAACCTCCTTGCGACGTTGCATCTTTTGCTTGTGCTGTTCGTTGCTAACTGTCGATTCACTCATAGGTATTGATTACTGATTACTGATTACTGTTTACTGATTACTAAGTACTAAATACTCTGTTTATAGGCACGAATCATAGCTTGTGTTCCTTGTTCTTTGCCCTGTCCGTTATCCATTGCTTGAACTGTTTTAAACAGGCGATCGGCTAATTCGGTACCAGGGAGATTATCTCCTGAAGTTTGATTGATTTCCTGAACTAACCGTAAATCTTTAACAATGTGCTTAATCGCAAAGCCTGGCGCGTAATCATCGTTAATAATCTTTTCACCTAGATTAGACAAAGCCCAGGAACCTGCTGCCCCCGTACCACAAACCTCCACTATTAACTGAGGATCTATCCCCTGTTGCTTAGCTAGCTGCATTGCCTCGCACAGTCCTACCATATATAGCGAACAAAGAATCTGATTACACATTTTTACTCCCTGACCACTGCCAATCTCGCCACAAAGAGTAATATTTTTTCCCATAGCTGCCAACAGAGGTTTACACTCAGTAAAGTCAGCATCGCTTCCACCAACCATAATGGTTAACGTGCCATTTTTGGCACCGATATCACCCCCAGATACCGGCGCATCCATAAACCTTAATTGCTGCTGTTGTAATTCTTGACCAATTTTCTTGGCTGCATCACTACCGATGGTACTCATATCTATAATTAAAGTATTTGGTTGAGCATATTGAACCACCCCTGCTTGACCTAACAAAACTTCTTCCACATCGGGAACATCCCCCACACAGCTAAAGACAATCTCTACATCTTTTACGGCTGCTTGAATTGAATCTACTATAGTTGCCCCCCCCTCTTGGGCGACAGTTACTTCAGGGCGATCGCTTGTTCGATTCCAAGCCTTTACTTGATACCCATGACGCGCCAGATTAGCCGCCATTGCCCCACCCATTAAGCCTAATCCTAAAAAAGCTACTTGTTTGGTCATTTTTTGTTATTGCTGATTTAGAGTATAAATCTGATGATAATACTGTTTTTAGTTCTAAGTTCTAAGCCATAAGCTTTAAGCTATTTTTTCGTCTCAATTCTCTTGCAAGAAACTCAATTTTTTAAGTAAGTGGGTGTAATTAAATATAAAATGCCTACAACAAGAGAACAGGGAACAGGGAATAGAGAAACAGCTTAATAGTATGGTTTTATAAATTATTCTGCTTACCTTAAAAAGCTTTAAGCTATTGAGTTTAAGGCTCCAACCTATAGGGTTGTCTACAATTAGGGAGGGTTAAAGCCCCTTCTAATTGGCTGATAGCTGATAGCTGATGAAACGCTTGTGTGTAAATAACATATAATCATGTGTATTATACTCACAGCAAATAATTATGAGAACTAATATTGAGTTAGACGATCAGCTGGTAGAAAAGGCTTTCGCCTTAACAGGAATCAGAACTAAAAAGGAATTAGTAAATTTTGCTCTCAAAGAATTGATTAAATCGCGATCGCCAAAAGATTTATTAGATTTAGCTGGACAGATTGAATTTACTGAAGGATTCAGTACGGATACAGTGAGAGCTAATCGCTATGTTGTTGATTGATACTTCAGTATGGATTAATGTTCTACCAGATAAATCTGGTAATGCCAAAGCAAATTTTCAAAGTAAAATCGGCGAGCGCCAATATTATTTGCCTATTTTTTGTCAAATGGAACTCCTTCAAGGTTGCAAAGATGAAGCAGAATGGCAAAAATTGTATCAGTATTTATCAGTACAGCGATATGTTGTTCCAGATTATTCCCAAATTTGGTTCAATGCAGCCAGACTTTACTTTGAATTAAGACGTAAAGGAATTACAGTTCGCAGTAATATTGATTGCGCGATCGCTTTATGCGCTATGGAAAATAATTTGCTTTTGTATCATTGCGATCGCAATTTTGAACAAATCGCTCAGTACACTGTTCTTAAACAAAACAGATTGGAATTATAAATTACTATTGATGACTGTTAAAAGCCCAGAGTTTGTCTACATTTGCGACCCTCCTTCAAAAAATGCTCAGGGCAGCTTGAGTGGTTTGCGTTTGGGAGTTAAAGACCTGTTTCATATTGCTGGAATACCTACTGGAGCGGGTAATCCTGAATGGCTTTCCAGCCATCATCAGCCAGCAGATGTCACTTCACCAGTTGTTTCTGCTCTTTTGCAAGCAGGAGCAACTTTGCTAGGCAAAACCCTTACTGATGAACTAGCTTATAGTCTCGAAGGATTAAATCAGCACTATGGCACACCGACAAACCCAAAAGCACCAAACCGCATTCCTGGTGGTTCCAGCAGCGGCTCAGCAGTGGCGGTGGCTAATGGCAGTATTGATATCGGTTTAGGAACAGATACCGGTGGCTCGATCCGTGTACCCGCTAGTTACAATGGTCTTTACGGTTTTCGTCCCAGTCATGGTGCAATAAGCTGCAAGCATCTGGTAGCTCTATCACCACGCTTTGATACTGTTGGCTGGTTAACCCGCGATCTTCCTACCATGAAACAAGTTGCTGAAGTACTCTTGCCGGCAAGTACCGAAAGCAGTTTATCTCACCTGGTGGTCTGTAATATCGAAGGCGTAGAATCTTGGAAACAAGCTCGACAGCAGTTATTAAAGGCTCTGACAAGTCAGTTTTTATCCGTTAAATATATTGATCTGAGTGATGAACAATTGACCAAAGCGAGTGCTGCTTTTCGAGTCTTACAGGGTCGAGAAATTTGGCGCGTTCATGGTCCGTGGATTGAACAGCAACAGCCTAACTTCGCCTCTGATATTAGCGATCGCTTTACCTGGTGTAAAAGTCTCAGAGAAATTGATGAAGAACAAGCAGAAATTTCAGCTCAAGAATTTGTTAACTTTTGGCATAGTCATGTTTTACCTAGCGATAATCATGTGCTAATTATTCCTACTACACCAGGAGCCGCACCACTACTGGATATGTCAGCATCGGCGCAGTTAAAGTACCGTAATCGTCTGCTTGGTCTAACTGCTCCAGCAGGTTTAACGGAGTCACCACAAATTAATCTGCCATACTTAGAAAGTGAACAAGCTCCTTGGGGAGTATCGCTGCTAGCACGTTCTAGTTGTGACAGATCCTTATTAACCTGCGTTCACAAACTAGATAAAATCTTTAAACTTTAAGCTAAATCTACCGAATGTATCGTTACCATGCCAACAGTTGCTTTTACAGCTCCTCATTATCAAGCCTCTGAGGTTGGTCTTGCTATCCTAAAAGAGGGTGGCAGTGCGGTAGATGCTATGGTGGCAGCAGCAGCAACTATAGCCGTGGTTTATCCTCATATGAACAGCTTGGGTGGGGACAGTTTTTGGATAATTCATTATCCTGGTAAAAAAACTGTAGCGATCGATGCCTCTGGTTACGCTGCCACAAAAGCAAATATTGATTGGTATCACCAACAAGGTTTGCAGAGTATTCCTACTCGTGGTGCTAGGGCAGCACTAACTGTGGCTGGCACTATCGGCGGTTGGCTCAAAGCTCGTCAAGTAGATGCAAAATTCAGTGATAACTTGCCTCTTACTAGACTTTTAAACCCAGCGACGGAACTGGCACACAAGGGGATTAGCGTTAGTAAAAGTTTGCAGTTGGCTTCAGAAAAAACTATTACTGATTTAAAAGATATCAGCAGTTTTGCTTCAGTTTATCTTCCTCAAGGGAAAAGTTTGCAAGCTGGTGAAATTCTAACTAATAGACCATTAGCCCAGTTACTCAGTACTCTAGCTGCCAAAGGTTTAGACGATTTTTATCGTGGTGAAACGGCACAGGCGATCGCCGAAAGCCTATCTCAAGCTGGTAGTCCGATTCAATTGTCAGATCTCCATAATTTTCACGCTGAAGTGGTGGAGCCATTAAACGTCAAGATTAGTCAAGGTCAGTTGTTTAATACTTCAGCACCCACTCAAGGTATTGCTTCATTAATTATTCTGGCACTATACAATCGAGTCTATCAAAGTGACTGGAACGAGCTAGAAAGAATTCACCATTTATTGGAATGTACTAAACAAGCCTTTAAAATTCGCGATCGCTTTGTTACCGATCCTAGTCGTCTGGCAGAAGACTGGTCAAAATTATTAACTAATAAGTATCTTGACCAGTTAGCAGATAACATTGACCCTGGGCAAGCATTGCCCAGGCCTTATCCATCTCAACTAGGAGATACCGTCTGGATGGGTGCATTAGATCGAGATGGTGCAATAGTATCTTTTATTCAAAGCATCTATTGGGAATTTGGTTCTGGTCTAGTAATATCTGAGCTAGGTTTGTTATGGAATAATCGTGGTCTAAGCTTTTCTCTCGACCCAAATCATCACAATAGTCTCGCTCCCAAATTAAAACCTTTTCATACTCTTAACCCAGCATTTGCTCTGCTCAACGATGGTCGTCGCTTTGTCTACGGTACTATGAGTGGAGACGGTCAACCGCAAACTCAAGCAGCATTGTTTACTCGCCACATCTACGATGGATTGCCATTAGCTCAGGCGATCGCCCAAGACCGTTGGTTATTAGGTCGCACTTGGGGTGATATCAGCCATAATTTGAAGTTAGAACAAAATCTTGCTGACAAAGTAGGCGCAGCTCTGTCTGCATTGGGACACGATGTCGCAACTGTGAGCAGCAATAACGAAATGATGGGTCATGCAGGGGGAATCATTATTGCCCCTGACGGTTCTTTAGAAACCGCAACAGATCCTCGTAGTGACGGTGCGGCATTAACCGTAGAGATACCTTAGTATTTATCAAAAATGAAGAAAGCAAGTGTCAGAAATAGCTACAAAGACTGTAAAATAATTTATGTCAATAGTCTTTTTGAAAGGACATTTCAAGCTTTTCATAAACCTTGCACAATTATTTATATACTCTCTTTTCCAGTTCTGGTTTGAATACCTTTATACTATTCCAGTACTTTTCTGCATCAATAATTAGTTCCTAGTATTTATATTGACCTAGAACTGATAAAGAGTTCTTGGTTATTTTTTGTATAAAACCAAGAGTCACTTCTTTTTGTTCTTTAGTTTCTGAATTAGTAACTAATATACAGTAATTTGATTTTAATTCTAGTTTTAAAGATAAAACCATAATTGTGCAGGAGAAGCCTAGGAAGTTTAATTTTATCGTGCTTTAATTTCAATAAAACAGGTGTGATCTCAAGTTTTCAGTTTTTATAAAATTATTATTCAATCATCATAGTTAAGATGATCGCTATCACAGTCAATAACCATACAAGTATATTAACTTACAAATACACTTAAATACTATAGATACAAGAAATGAAGCTGAAGCGAGAGGAATTAGAAAAAACTATACTAGAGCAATATCCCCTGTTGAGACTTTCTAATCTTAAGGCATTAAAAAAGGAGCAATTGGAAACATTGATAGCCAATAAAGAGATAATGCTTCCTGTTGAAACTTTAGTCAAGATATTTGCCGAACGGAATGAAAGAGCAGATGTCAACAAAAAATTAAATAGGGAAAACTTTGGCTTAAATGCAAAAATTGGTAGTTTAACTAACTGGTCAAAGAGTGAAATAATCAATTCTTTTAAAAGACTATATGGAAAAGCTACAAAAGATGATGATAAGATGCTTGCTTCTATGAATGCAGTATCTATCGACACTGCTCACGAAAAAATCAATCAAGAAAAAAGCAAAGCACGTTATGCAATTAATAAAGCTGCAAAAATTGGTAAAGCATTTGAGCAAGAATATAAATCAAGAAATCATCGATCTTAATTAAGTGTATCTCTAGATTAAGATAAGCATAAATAAGGAGATTTTTTAAGCATAAATAAGGAGATTTTTATGGCAAGACAATTTGCAGGATTAAGTTATTGGGATGCACAAGACCGCAATTCCCAAAGATTTAAGTACTTTAATAATGAAGAAAAAAAAGAATTACGTTCCAAGGGCTATAAGAATAGAGGTTGGGATAATGTTATAAACTCCTGGAACATCTTGCAAACAGTTCAACATGACAATGACAATACTATTAGCCTTTCTGCTTATGTAGCCAAGAAAGCGATAAAAGAAGTAGAAAAGGCTGAATTGAGTGGTAATCTTTATGCTGTTTTAGATAGTCTCAAAAGATTAATTGATACACCAGATCCAGAATGGGAGGCACTACGTGCAATTGCCAGTGAAAATTAGTATATATCCTGGATGGGAACCTATTCTAGATGAACTGTCAAAGGTGTTCTGTTTTGAATACCGCTACAAAGATACATACTTTGATGGATATAGAAAAAAAGCTGAATATAGCGTTTCAGATACATCTTTTGCCAGAAAAGCAGACTTAGACGATTTTATAGTTAATGGTAGTATTGGTACGGAATACGGAAGAGCTTCAGTGCTGTATTCTTTGTATGCATGTCGCCACTTAATAATTGGAGATATCAGATACCCTTCCTACGATGACTGGAAAAGAAAATGGGGCATGAGCTTAGATCATAAGTTACCTAAGAAATACTTTCCAGAGCTAACTTTTGATTGTGATAATTGGCAACCTTTACCAATTCAAGATAATAAAAACAGAGGTACTGATTTCTGGCAAGAAGGCATGGATGAATTAGCTAAACTATACAAAATGATAGATCAACCAATCCAGCTTTAATTTTTTTACCATTCTATATAGACGTTTTTTTGTTGGAGCTACTTGTAATTTTTAGCCATAGTGATATTTACAAGCAACTATAATTATTTCTTCGTTAGTTACTTTATAAACTAACCGATGTTCATCATTAATTCTTCTTGACCAATAACCACTAAAATTATGTTTTAATGCTTCTAGTTTTCCTAGATCAGAGAAAGGAAAGCGAGCAATATCTTTAATTAGTGTTACTATTTTGCGCTAAATTTTTTTGTCCAGTTTAGCCCAACTATTAAAATCTGCAAAAGCAGAGGATTCAAAGACTATTTTTCTGCTCATTCAAGATCTTCTAAGTTCACTTCAATCAAGTTAGTACGCTTATCAACATTTTCTACAGCTTGCATTAGTCTTTGCTTATTAGCTTCAGATTTTAATAAATATTCAGTTTCATCTATCTCACAAACGATAATTTCGATCTCCTTATCTTTATAAGTTGCTTTCAATCCTTCTAAAAAGCGATCATCTAACTCGCTGGCTTTTAAACGATATACCGTTTGCATTTTTTTATTTATTGTTTATGTGTATCTACTTTCTTATATGATGCATTTTTATTATTTTAACTTTGCAGCAAAATAATAATTACAAAAAGCGATGGGGGAAAAAAGCGAAAGCTCACCTTATTTATGCGTAGGATGAGCTTAACAAAGTTCAAGAACACAATTAGAAACTAGACTGATAATTCTTGGGCATCTAAAATAGACCAAATTTTTTGGATCAAAGTGTCTAATCCCTGACGGCTGACAGCGGAGACAGTATATACAGGTTGATGAGAAATATTTTGCAATTCAGCTCTAATAAGTTCTAAGGTTTCCTCGTCCATTGCATCTATTTTATTCAAGGCAATAATTTGTGGTCGCGCTATTAATCCTTGACCATAGGCTTCAAGCTCTTGTTGAATTGTTTGATAGTCAGCAATCGGATCTTCAGCAGTAACATCAATTAAATGTAGCAAGACGCGAGTACGTTCGATGTGGCGTAAAAACTCGTGACCTAAGCCAACTCCCTGAGAAGCACCAGCAATTAAACCTGGAATATCGGCAAATACTGTTCCATCTCCAGTTGGTTTCCTGACTACTCCTAAATTTGGTACGAGGGTAGTAAAGGGATAGTTGGCAATTTTGGGGCGGGCGGAAGATACAGAAGCAATTAAAGTGGATTTTCCGGCATTAGGTAAGCCAATAATGCCTACCTCAGCAATGAGCTTTAATTCTAGGAGTAAGCGTCGAGCTTCTCCCTCTAATCCAGGGAGAGCGTGTTCTGGTGCGCGATTACGGTTGCTTAGAAAGTGTTTATTACCTAAACCTCCTTTTCCTCCTTGAGCAACGCAAAGAGTTTGTCCGTTGCTAGTTAAATCTCCAATGATTTCTCCTGTATCGACATCAGTAACTAAAGTGCCACAGGGAACTTCAATCAGGCGATCGCTCCCCTTCGCTCCTGTACAGTTGTTGGGACCTCCTTTTTTACCATTTTCTGCTTTAAAAATACGTGCATAGCGAAAATCTAGCAGAGTTTGTAGACGGTCTGAAGCTACTAAAATAACTGAACCGCCCCAACCGCCGTTACCTCCCGCGGGACCTCCCGCAGGTACATATTTTTCTCGCCGAAAGGCAACCATACCATCGCCACCTTTGCCTGCTACTACTTCTATCTCTGCTAGATCGATAAATTGCATTTAGAAATTTTGAATCGGGAATTACTGAGCTATTGAATAAACTTGGTAACATCTTCGCCACATTCATCAGCTAGATAAGACAGTGAACGAAAACGCAAAGTTGTAAATTGCTCATAAAGAGGATTAAGTTTACAGAGAGGAGGGATATGAGCGATTGTGCGTCCAAAAAGATTAATATCACGCTCGAAAGGACATTGAGGGGGAATCACTTTACAAACAAAACGAGCCAGGCGAGGATCTTTGACTTCCATTCCATCAAGCCAATCCTTTACAGGATAAAGAACATCGACGCTGGATTTTAATTTTTGTGGCGGAGGAGTAAGGGGGGAAGCTGCACCAGCAGTAGTCTCCTCAACTTCTTCATCCTCTGGCTTGTAGAGTGTATTTTCTAGAGATTTAAGGGCTTCAACTTCGATTTCTAAAGCAGTACTAAATTGATGCATCAGTTCGTATTCAGGAGGAGAATACACTCCGTCTGCAACAGCGACTAATACCGCAGTACGTAAGAAGTTCTCAGCGGTTTCTGGTTCTTTGCCAAGATTGGCGGCTAATTCTTCTGCTGTAATTGCTTCTAAGTTGTCAACACCGTCGAGATCGGCTAAATCCTGGGTAAGCTGGGCAATTAGATCTTGCTCTTCTGGGGCGTAAAATCCATCTGCGAGGGCGATAGTGTATAGTCCCCTTAGCCAAGCAGTGATTTGGCGATCGCTATAGGCTGATTTAGTAATAGTAGTCATCAGTAATAATTTTTATAGGCTACAAAGATGCTTTTAGGTAATATTAACGGTGAGAAAGGCTCTGAATTTAAGAGCATCTCTTATCGACGTGCTTACTATAATTATAGTTAAGCTAATACATTAAGTTAACCGTGATATTAATTTTGTGCCATCTCACATAATAACTAAATCTAGGGACAAAACTCTTTACAATTAAGGACTGTAGTATTTTTTCGCTAAACTATTATTCAAGAGTTCAAATTACAGGTATCAGGAAAAAGCGATCGCCTAGATCGTTGGCTATCGGATCAGCTAACCGATCTTTCTCGTTCTCGGATTCAGAAATTAATTGAAGATGGCAATGTTGAGTTAAATCATCAAGTATGTTCCACTAAAAAAATCAAGGTTGTCCCTGGAGATCTTCTCAGAATAATTATCCCTGAGCCAGAAAAACTAGATTTAACTCCAGAAAATATCCCTTTAGACATTCTGTATGAAGATGAGCATCTAATTATCGTTAATAAACCCGCCGGCATGGTTGTCCATCCAGCACCAGGACATTATTCGGGTACTTTAGTTCACGCTTTACTTTATCATTGCGACTCTTTAGCTGGAATTGGTGGTGTGGAACGACCAGGTATTGTCCATCGTCTAGATAAGAATACCACTGGCGCAATTGTCGCTGCCAAAAGCGATCGCGCTCATCAAAACTTACAGGCACAAATTAAAGCTAAAACTGCTCGCAGAGAATACTGGGGGATAGTCTACGGTACTTTCCCAAAGGCAATAGGAAAAATTGATTTACCTATTGGTCGTCATAGAGGCGACCGTCAAAAAATGGCAGTTATTCCCTTAGAAAAAGGTGGCAGAGAAGCTGTTACTCACTGGCAAATCTTGGAAAGAATTGGTAACTATAGTTTGATGCAATTTTTGCTAGAAACAGGACGTACTCATCAAATTAGAGTCCACTGTAGTCATCAAGGACATCCCTTGTTAGGAGATACGACCTATGGCTCTCATCGTTCTTTAAAAGTTAATTTATCTGGTCAGGCTCTTCATGCAAAACAATTATCTTTGCTACATCCAATTTCGGGTGAATTAATTCAGGCGATCGCACCTTTACCTACTGAATTTACTAAATTAGTACAAGTCTTACGCAACCGAGTTAATTAATCATAAGCCAATAGATTGTAGCTACCAGCAAAAAGAGGGATGTCATAAATTAACAACATAATTTTTGATAAAACCATTCTGCTAATTTACAACTCCCTCTTAGGAGCCTGCGATAACAAACCTAGTAAACTCAGCTAATCAAACATTTTTCTGATACTGACCTAAGTAGTTTTACTTACGATAAGGAACCTTATTCATGTAGTCGATGATATTGGTCGCAGAGGTTGAGCTAGGAGTATTGGCTCTATTAGGTAGACTGCGAGCCATATTTAAATAGAGAGAAGGACTTCCTGCTTTCGGTTTGCTCTCTTGGGGAGTATAGCGACGCACTTCGCTTTGCCAGATAATTTGGGGGAAACCCAAAATGGCGCGATAGTATTCGCCATAACGAGGAGAAGTAATATTAAAAGGACGTTCGCCTTGATCGCGACTGGCAAGCACCCGACGACGCTGGTAAGGTACAGTGTCGTAACCAAAGCTATCCATATATTCTTCACTGTCTAACAGTTCGTCAATGAATCCTTCAATTCCTTTGGTAGCTACTTTAATAGACCAAGCAATTTTTTCTCTTTCGTTATATACATCGCGTCCCAAAACTCTTTGGACACATTGCTCAACAAAGCGATAGTTGCTGTTTTTCTCGTAGAAGCTATTTTTAAAAGTTTCAGACAATAAAAGTCCCCGAATAAAATCACGAACGGTAATTTGACCATTACGCAATTGAGACTCAAGGAATCTTTCACGATCCGAGCGGAAAGCATGGAAAAAGATTTGACGGTATGCCGCTTCAATCAAATCATTCATTTCAGTCAAAGAAAGCAAGTTCTCTGCTGAATAAATCTTGGGTTGGTCATCTCCCCCAATATCGTATCCTGAGACACGAACATTCTGGGAGCTAGGCTTATAGCCCAATAAGGGAATAGACAAGTCAAAACCTCCGTCTATTGTGCAGTATATTAAAAATCTTAGTCCCAATCATACGGTAGTTAGGGGTTGGGAATAAATAACAGTAACAAAATATTACAGAATCAATAGTTAATTCTTGCTAACTTAATTTTTGAAAAAATAGCAAAATAAGGGCAATTTACCAACCCGAAATAGCAAAAGCTTTAAGATTGCTATCTTCTGGCTGATTTACCATTACATTTGTTTCTGTTACACGAGATTCTGTACAGAATGTAGCGGTATTAAATCCACCAAATCTTTTGACGGTACTACTTCGCAGGCGTAAATCAGGATTAACAAACCAGAAACGCTCAATGATACTCATAGTGTCATATTCGGTGACTAAGACTAATCCGTCCTCTTCATCCATGTCATACTCTCCTGCCACTGGAACTATTTCGGCATAGCCTCGTTCCCTCAAAAGTTTCCCTTTTCTGGGATTGTCCTTGTCAGGAATAAGAGCAAACACGGTAGTTCCTTTGTGGTCTTCGTTTTCTTTATCCCAGGCCATGGAACCATCCCAACTAACAAAGGCTCCTCCGATCGCTATTTGAGGATCTACATCGTGCATTTGACAAATAGCGGCTATTTTTTCGTCATCTGAATTCAGAAATTCCACATTGATATCTGACCCTCCACTCTCAGCTCTTCTAAATGGGAGATGATGAGTTGTGCGTTGCGATTTCCATCTTCCTGCACTCCGCTGAAAAAAATCTTTGGCATCTTTAATCTTGTTCATGGTCAGCAAAATTTTCTGTTTATAACCTGCATTATCAATATATCGATATTTTATTGACTGCTACCGCTTTATTCTGGCATCTAGTCGATTTTAAATTTTTTTCCGCATCAAAATACACCAAAAATAGCTTTTTACCATAAGTATTTTATAACTTTTTGTTGCTTTAATTAATTAATACTTGACATTGTAGACATCCTATAGTGTGGGTGCTAAATTGATGAAAAATCAAGTAAAAGCCAAGCAGAAAAATGTTTTTCAGGTTTGGTTATGTTCTCGATTAAGGAGTAAAACCCATGGATTTATCAGGTCAATTAAGCCTTGAACAGCAATTTAAATTAAAAGTACTCAAAGAACAGGTACAAGACCTTAGTAAAGAGCAAGCTCAGGAATATTTGTTGGAAATGTTTCGTCAGATGATGGTCAAAGACAATTTGGTCAAACATCTACTCAAAAATGCCTAGATGCGATAATGAATAAATAGTCAATATAGATTAACTATAGATTAACTATGTAGTGTGAAGTGTGCTGTCATAATTAATCGAGATTATTAAAGATCAAAAATAATCTTCCTGGAATGATAGTGCGACTTAGAGACCTGGGAATGACAATAGTCAAAATGTTTAGTAATGTGACTTGAGAGTCTAACGCTTCGCACCTACAATAGATTTATTTAAACAATCGGTTTCACGTCTTAAATTTTGATTGAGTGAGCATAATTAGTAGGTCAAAATTGTTGGTATATTGACAAATAATTGTTTCCGATAGCTAAAAAAAGAATTAAGAAAAATAATAGAAGTAAAAATTAATATTGAAGTCAACATATTGGTCAGTAACCAATTGTATAGAATATAAACCTATATTTAGTAAGAGTTACCCAGTTCATTTACCAATTGTTAAATAATAGTTTATTTATGAGTTAAACGGTATTTAAGCACAAACATTACCTTCTAAAATAAATTAAGGTAGTAAGTAAATGTACTAAGTAATACATATGGAAACTGAGAAGCTCAGTCAGAAAACGCTGTTATCGACGCGAGAGCTAGAAATTGTTGAGTTAGTGGTAACTGGTTTAAGTAATCACAAAATTGCCCAAGAACTAGAGATTAGCAAAAGAACTGTTGACAATCACATCAGTAATATTCTCAAAAAAACTGGTACTGGCAATCGTGTAGAGTTAGTGCGTTGGTCATTGCAATGGGGTAAGGTATGCATTGATAACGTTAACTGTTGTCCTTTACCAGAAGCTAGTCAAAGCATAAACCGTAATGAAATAAATGGAATGGTGTCTTGAAACCATATTCAATAAATTAGTCTTAACGACCATATTGTTTGGATTGACTAGCTGTCAGAATTCTGGTTTTATTACTCCTCAGACCCAGATAATCAATGCTACGCTTAATTCTTCATCTGCGGAAGGATCATCTAACTTTTCTCATGATGGTCGTTATCTAATTTACACTAGCGATCGCAATTCACAAAGAAGTGTCTTGCTGTATGACCTGCGAAGTCGTCGTCTCATACCTTTGCCTGGGTTAAATCAAGCAGGTAGTATGCAATCTCAGGCTGATATAAGTGCAGATGGACGCTATATAGTTTATGTCTCAGAGCAATTAGGTAAAACAGATATTTTTCTCTATGATCGTCTAGCTGCCAAAAGCACTAATTTGACTAACAATTTTATCGGCGAAGTTCGTCATCCCAGTATTAGTGGAAACGGACGCTTTGTTGCTTTTGAGGGAAATCGCTCAGGACAATGGGATATTGAAATATACGATCGCGGCTTAGGAATAGATTTGTCTTTACCGAATAACTTGTCTAATCCGTTAGATGCCGAATAATATAGAGCTTAAGATAATTAGACATCTCGCCTGAATATTTTCTAGGATTTCTAAAACCTAATTAATACCTGGGGAGTCACTATATTACTGAGATATATGTGATTAGACTCAATAAATTTTGGGAGCGCAAAGATAGAGATATTGAGAAAAAAACCTGATTAATTAATTATGATTGGAAATTGCTTTCTGTCCTTGAGATGATAGCGCATAACCCAAAAAGGCCTCAACTTCAAGACTAGCAGGTTCTCGGTAAGCATAGTATAAAACTCTTTGATAGGGATAGTTATTGGCTTCTGGAGTTAAACCATCAATTGCAATTATTCGTACAGTTTGTTGATTAGCCACTTGAGCGTAGGTGGCATAGCTGATGCCGTCCGTTCCTAAGGCTCTGATAATTGGAGTAGTAGCATCTCGCTCCATAGTAATAAAGTTAGAACCAGTATCAAAATTCCCCTCTGGCAAGACTTGTGTTTGAAATACTTGACGAGTACCGCTAATTTGGGGACGATTCAGCACTCTAATGGTTTGATTTTTTCCTCCTAGTTGTGACCAATTAGTCAGATTTCCTTGAAAAATATCTACTACTTGGTTATTAGTTAGGCCACGACGAAAAGGATTGTTAACGCCAACAAACACGGCGATCGCATCTTTGACAATCGGCACTGCCACTAAACCTTGTACTTGTTCTGAGTCATTTAGGGGGCGAGAAATTGCAGCCAGATCGATATCCCCAGTCTTTAACATTTTGATGCCGGTTTCACTGCCTTCTGCATTAGTAATTACTGCTGTCCCCGGAAATTGTCTTTGAAAGCTTTTTTTGAGTGCCTGATTAGTTTGTACCAGACTAGTCGAACCATTAATAGCGATTGCAGTTCCCTGAGGGACAATATTTGGTGCCGTAAAAGTGGTTCCAGCAGAAGATGGAGTTGACGTGGACTTAGAGTTAGCCTGAGAATTTGTACTAGAAGATTCTGGAAGGCTACTATTAGTATTGCCAGTATTATTACTGATATTTGAATTGTTGATTTTTTTCAGCCATAAAAAACCAACAGCCATAACTAAAATAGTTGATATCAAAGCTAAAATCAAAGGTAAAGTATCATTTTTCTGGGGCATTGGCACTTATGCAATTATGATAATAATGAAGTTCGAGCGGATAAATTAAACCTAATAAATATCAAAATATTGCTAATTATTCTAGCTTGGCTATCAAAATATGCCAGAGAATTTTTGATCGAGTTTATTATATTTTAATGTTTAATTTTGCCAATTTAAGCTTATGTATTGATTAATTTGTTGTTAAAACAAGAGGCTTATTAATAGCTGAGAGCATAGAATTAAGTGGTCTGCAAATAGGCAAAAGCTTTATTTATCAGCTTTAATTAGTTACCAGAGATCGATTTGATATAATGAATCCTCCTAAACCTAAACTCAGAATAATGTCAGGAGCAAGCCATTTATACGCCTCCTTTAGCTCGTTTAATTGAGCAGTTGCAGCTTTTACCAGGAGTAGGTCCCAAAACCGCTCAGAGATTAGCCCTTCATTTGATCAAACGTCCAGAAAAAGAGGTTCAAGCCTTAGCTCAGGCTTTAGTTGCGGCCAAACAACAGGTAGGTTTATGCAAAGTCTGTTTTCATCTTTCCGCTGAACCTATATGTTCTATTTGTAGCAATAAAAATCGCGATCGCGCTACTGTTTGTGTAGTAGCCGATTCCCGGGATACTATTGCTCTGGAAAAAACCCGAGAATACAGAGGTTTATATCATGTTTTGGGTGGAGTAATCTCACCAATGGATGGTATCGGACCAGAACAATTGAATATTGAAGCTTTAGTACGCAGAGTTACTAAAGAGCAAATCAAGGAAGTTATCTTGGCGATCAGTCCCAGTGTTGAAGGAGAAACTACTACCTTATATATCAATGGATTACTTAGACCTTTTACTAAAGTAACGAGAATTGCCTTTGGTTTACCCATGGGAGGCGACTTAGAATATGCCGACGAAGTAACCCTAGCCAGAGCTTTAGAAGGTAGAAGAGAACTAGATTAAAATTCAGTCTCAAAACCTGGAAACTCCGAACTCATGACCATTATGACTATGATATATTGATTAAGATTCTTAAAAATTATTTAAACTGTCAACTAAACCTGCATGGCATTTGAGGAGACTAAAATTATGACTACAGAAGGATGTTTGAGAGTAGGTCAAGAAGCCCCTGAATTTACAGCTACAGCTGTTTTCGATCAAGAATTTAAAACCGTTAAATTATCTGATTATCGCGGTAAGTACGTTGTGTTTTTCTTCTATCCTTTGGACTTCACTTTTGTCTGTCCAACTGAAATTATTGCTTTTAGCGATCGCTTTGAAGAGTTTGAGGCTCTGAATACCGAAATTTTAGGCGTATCCGTAGATAGCGAATTTTCCCACTTAGCTTGGATGCAAACCGACCGTAAAGAAGGTGGTATTGGCGACATTGAATATCCTCTAATTTCTGACATCAAAAAAGAAATTAGTATTGCTTATAACGTTCTCGATCCTGATGCGGGCGTAGCATTACGTGGGTTATTTATCATTGATAAAGAAGGCATAATTCAACACTCAACTATTAACAACCTTTCCTTTGGACGCAGCGTAGATGAAACTCTACGTACCCTCAAAGCAATTCAGCACGTACAGGCAAACCCCGATGAAGTTTGTCCAGCAGGATGGCAAGAAGGAGACAAAACAATGAACCCCGACCCAGTGAAATCCAAAGTTTACTTCTCTTCTGTTAGTTAGGAATTAATTTTGTCATCAGAGAATAATGTCGAGGGGAATTTCGCCCCTCAATTGGAATGGCTATAAGTTTCGAGGTGGGATTTCTTGACCTTGATAGAATTTCTGCTCTAGTTGATGGAGTTGCCACCAAGTAAGACCAGAAATCAGCAGGGTTCCAGATAAACTGGCTACTATCCAGAAAGAGGAAATAGTGGTTAATAAAGATGCTACGGGAATAGCTGCCCAGATTAAAATTACTATTGCGATCGCAACTACCTTAATCTTTTTAATTGTATTCAAAGCCTGACTACAAGCCACACAATTTTTAGTGTGGGAATGATAGCGGTCTAGTAATTGTTCCTTAGATAAAGCAAGGGAAAATTCCTGGTTGGGGAAAGGATCGGCATGATACAAATTGACCCACTGACGTAATTCTGAGACATATAAATCTGCTTTGGTAGAAAGATAAAAAGCTTTACTATAATTTTCTCCACCACCTGAAGCGGCTAAATAACGCTCCTGATGATGTAAGAAAATCTGATCGTCTTCTAACACTCCATTTTGATTAATGTGGGAATACCATTGAGGAGTAAGTTTAATAAAAAAGCGAGGTAAAGGAGAAGAAAATTTAAAAGGAAAACGAGCAAATAAACGACATTGACCCTTGCGAATGGGAGTAGCGTAAACTGCAGTCAGAGTGCGACCAAACTGTTTAGATGTCAGATCGTGCCAGATTAGACAAGGAGCATTAAAAGATGTGTATTGTGTGCCTAACTGACCTTTACGTGGACCCTCCTGCCACACTCCTTTAAAGCCCTGTTTGCCAGATTCAGTAACTTCTAATTCTACAGGAGCAACATTAGAACGATTACCAACAGTTTTGTGGTGGGTATAGGGAATATGGCTAGCGTCAATTACATTTTCTAATAAAGTTAATGCATCATAAGGAAGATCGCGGAAGATATTTAAGCAAACCCAATCTTCAGACTCTTCCTCCATTGGTTCGATAATCGGTACAGGAGTTTGAGCCGCATTTTCTTTAACTCCAGGATATACAAATAATAATCCTTGAGCGATCGCTGTTGGATAAGATCTAACACAAGCTCTCGCAGAAGTATGAGCCTGTCTTCCTGATTGCTGCTGAGGAATCACTTCACAGTCGCCAATCCCCGAAAATGCCCAGCCATGATAGGGACATTCTAATAACCCCTCCTCGTTTACTCTACCTTCGCTTAAGGGTGCAAGGCGATGAGGACATTGATCTTCAAATACCTGCCAAGTATCTGCAGACTTATCCCACCAGATGACTAAATCTTTTTCTAGCAAAGTAAATCGACTGAGTTTACCCTTATTTAAATCTTCCACATAGTAAATCGGATACCATGCTTCTTGTGGATCGAAAACAGTTGGATCACTACCTCCAGGCAACAAGCTTGCTTTAGTTGGACTATCGGTTGTTATGGTCATGCCTTACATATTTACAATTATTTAGTCTTGTAAATAATTGTTACATAAAGACTTTTGTTTATGTCAATATATGCGTCCATTTAGCAATGTTCATTAACGAGTTGCTTTAGCTCTCGTGGTGATTTGACATGATAAATCCACTTTGTTTCTTGATAAGAGTTAATAAGCTCAATCAATTTTGGTTTGGTTTGAGTATGAATTAACCAAATCATCTCAAGTAGTTTACCTGTCATCGGTAACATGGGACATCCCTCAACAAAATCTGGTCGAGGACGAAATAAACACATAAATTGTCGTTTTATTGCCCACCAATAATGAATCCATAATGGATGATCTACTAGGATGATTGTGTCTGCTGCTGCACAACGTTTTTCAATTGATTCCCATGATGCAAATCCATCAATAATCCAGGTATCTTGAGAAATTAATTTTTGGTGCCGACGGTCAAACTCTTCTTGTGGGGTCGGTATCCATCCTGAATTCCACTGCAAAATATCAAGACGATAAAGAGGGAGATTTTTGGCTTTGCTTAATTGTTTGGCTAATGTAGATTTACCACCTCCAGCATTACCAATAATCATAATTTTTCCACCCATAGATGAAACCTTCTTCCGTTCAAATATATAGGCAAAAGTCACCTATTCTATTTAGTTTGGACAATGTAATATAATTATAACTTATTTGATTTGATTCTCCCCAGCTAGCGATCGCCGATCGCCTTAGAATACTCCAACAAATAAAGCCAAGCAGAGCGGGAATTGGGATGGAACCGTGGAACAATTCGCCAAGGAATGCTATTATTGGATGACTTTTTTCTTGGATGACTCTTAACTGAAAAATTTAGTCGCAAAAAATGGTGAGCATTATTTACTCACCATCAATATTTAGTTAGGATTACTGTATTTAGCATCTAGCCATCACACAAAGTTAGGTTGATGACGAATCAGATTGAGATATTCTTCGCGAGTTTTCTGATCATCTTGGAAAACACCTAACATAGCACTAGTTACTGTCCAAGAACCAGGTTTTTGTACCCCACGCATCGACATACACATATGAGTCGCTTCCATAACAACAGCAACTCCCTGAGGATCTAATATTTCTTGAACTGCTTCAGCAATTTGACGAGTCAGACGTTCTTGAACTTGTAGACGACGGGCATACATCTCAACGATACGGGCGAGTTTACTTAAGCCAACCACTTTTTGGTTAGGAATATAAGCAACGTGTGCTCTACCCATAAAGGGCAACATATGGTGTTCGCAGAGACTAAAGAAGTTGATATCTCTAACCAGTACCATCTCGTTATGTCCTTCGTCGAAGATAGCTCCATTAACCAGTTCTTCGAGAGACTGATTGTAGCCACTAGTTAGATATTGCATCGCCTCGGCAACTCGCTTGGGAGTCTTCAGTAATCCTTCTCGCTCTGGATCTTCGCCTACCGACTCTAACATAGTGTAAACAGCCTGCATCATCTGCTCTTTGGCAGCTTCAGAGGTTGCCTTTATTTGAGCAGCTTGACCATTGTGGGTATTGCGATCTGGTCTGCTGGTGACTTGTTCTAGTAAGTTGGCTTTCAAAGGATTAGAACCATTGTTATTTAAAGATTCAGAACGAATAGAACCGTTAGAAGAAACTGTTGTCATAATATTATTTTTGTGAGTAAAACTCTGTCCTCTTGCTACTACAAAATTTAGTGATAAACGTTTTCTATAAAGCCCCTCCACTGGGCATAACGATCATCTCTTCCACTACCGCTTGATGAGGTAGTAAAGCTGTATGGAGTATTGATTGGGCGACAATTTCTGGTGTCAACATTGCTTCCCGATTAAAATCTGCTTGTACGGTTTCCGTGTCCCAAATGGGGGTGTTAACCGAACCTGGAGAGATAGTCACCGTACGAATACCATTACTTCTCTCTTCTACTGATAAGGTCTTGCTTAAAGCAACTAAAGCTGCTTTACTCACACTATATGCACCCCAGTCAGGAAAAGCGTTAAAAGCGGCAATAGAAGCGACATTGATGATTGTCCCTCGTTGGCGATCGCGCATCTGAGGCAAAACTCCCTGTATGCACTGAAAAACACTAGTCAGATTGAGATTTAATATTTTTTGCCAATCGTCTAAGGTCGTATCATATATAGAGTTGGTATATCCCATTCCTGCATTATTGACCAAAATATCCACAGGACCAAAATGCTCCCAAATACCAGTAATTTTTTGCTTTACTTGATCAGTTACTGCTAGATCTATCGGATAAATATTTACCTTGACATGAGTACCTAAAGCTTGCACTTCATCAGCTACGGTTTTCAACTTAACCGCGGAGCGACTCACTAAAGCAAGCTCAATGCCAGACTTGGCAAAAGCTAGAGCCGTTGCTCTACCGATTCCACTACTTGCACCTGTCACAATTGCTCGTAGTTGATTTGGGGATGGATTCATTATTGTTTATTATGATTTGCCAAGCTAACTGATTAAACAAATGCAATGAACAAGGGAAGTTTAGAATTCAGTCGAGAAACTGGATTCTCGTGACTTGCTCTATTACTCATCAATAGCTGGACATTTCTGAATATGTTTACTACCAACAGGTCTAGATTTAATAAATTATTGCAAGTGTTTTGTCGAGTCAATTTACTATCACATATCGCTAGTTTGGGAAGTTCTACTACAAATAGAGAATGATTTAACTAGCGCTTTTGGTTGCAACGTTCACATTAAAAATAATGTAACAAAATGTTGCCTTTGCAATTATAGCATCACAAATATAGTAAAAGGAGAGAATTGCTCATTTATCCTGAGAGTTTTTGTTTCTTGCGGTTTTTGGGTGAATCAGTCGGACTTACCTCGATAGATATAAATCTATTAGCTTGTTGATAAGTATTTAATTAAGTCTTGTCTATCCTGCTACTGTGTCAAACTTTCCCATATTACGAAACTTATCGTAGCGCAAATCTTTTCTTTGTTGAGGGGTCATCTGCCACAATTGTTCTAAATTTTCCCCAATAATCTCTTTCAATTTAGTAGCTGCCTCTACAGGGTTAGCGTGGGCACCGCTGCTTGGTTCGGGAACTATTTGATCGATTAAGCCTAATTCTTTTAAGTCCCAAGAAGTAATTTTTAAGGCAGCAGCAGCTCTATCTGATTTAGTAGCATCTTTCCAAAGAATTGCGGCGCAGGCTTCAGGGCTAGCAACGGTATAAACAGAGTGTTCTAACATTAGAAGACGATCTGCGACACCAATACCTAATGCTCCCCCTGAGCCCCCCTCACCAATTACGGTACAAACAATGGGAACCTCAAAACTAAACATTTGCCTTAAATTATAGGCGATCGCTTCTCCCTGACCAAGTTTTTCGGCTTCTACTCCTGACCAGGCTCCAGGAGTATCAATAAAAGTCAAAATGGGCATCTCAAATTTGTTGGCGTGCTGCATTAACCTAAGAGCCTTACGATAACCTCCAGGGAAAGCCATACCAAAGTTACGCGCCACATTATCTTTAGTATCTCTGCCCTTTTGGTGTCCAATTATCACTACTGGGCGACCGTCAATACGAGCAACGCCTCCCACCAAAGCAGGATCGTCATAGCCACCGCGATCGCCATGTAATTCTAACCACTCATCACTAATAGCTTGCACATAATCTAATGTGCTCGGTCTACGAGGATGGCGCGCTAACTGAAGTCTTTGAGCAGGAGTTAAGGTACTGAAAATTTCTTGACGTAGTTGGTCCGCCCTCATTTCTAGTTGAGTTATTTCGGCAGAAACATCTACTTGATTTTCTTCTGCCAGGGTTTTGATTTGCTCAATCCTCGACTCTAACTCACAAAGAGGTTTTTCAAAATCTAATAAAAAAGTTTTGCGCTTAGTATTGGGCATAGCTTAATTTTTTAGTCTATCTAAATATAAAATATAATTAAAATCTCCCATGGTTATTTTTCCATATTATGAACCCTAACCAAATAATAAAAATTTGAATACTTGACCAGAATATTTTTTCTGGTCAATTTAAAAGTAGGTAAATCAATAAAAATCAGAAATACCTAAGTTAGAAAGTGACTAAACTAAAGTTGAATTCGAAAATATTTATCTAAAAAAATCATCATTATTGTCTAATGATTTCATCTTGCATTGATAATAGCAAATTTTGATTTTTATTTGCCGAAAGATTGCCATTTAAAATAGTCACTATTATGATGTGAAAAATTCATTTATTTATGAGTAGTCCCAGATTGAACCACTGTGCAACAATCGCATACTCGGAGTCTTTGGCTAACCGATGACAATTGGTGTTACGCTCAGAAATATTAGAGGAGCAAGGCAATGAATAGATTGATATGGAGATGGGCTATTGTTTCTATAGCCTCAGCTATTGTCTCTATAGCTGATAACACAAGTAAAGCGATCGCTGATACTAGTACTTCTTCAAATGCAGACTACACTTTCTTGGTGACACCAGACTGGCGTAATTGTTCGCAAATTAGTACCGACTATCAAGAAGTCTTCGCTTTTGAGACTTTCAACTTTCATATCAATATTTGTCAAAAAGACGATCTCTATTTTTATTCAGGAGAGACTAAGCAAAGCAATCGTAGTTCCATCTTTATTCCTGCATATCCTTTAGAAAATGGTCAGGGGTTCCAAGCTAATAATGGTAATTTAACCTACTTAGTACTGGTGCCCTTTGCCAGTCCTACTAGCTCAAAATCTGATGCTCTGAAGCGGACAGAAGCTATCTTAACTATTAAACGTAATGGTCAGTTGGTTTCTGTTGAATCATCTTTGAACAAATATTGCGATCAATCAGAAATAGCAATCATCCCTGATAGTACGGAGCTGGAATCTCAAAATTCTAATCAAGTAGCGATCATACCTCTTCAACAAGATCTAGGCTTTGATATATCATCTCTGAACTCAAATGATCGCCTACTATCGCCTGAGATTTTTCACTCCAACTCTCAGTTTGATTTTTATCGTGTGGACGGTCAACTTCGTCTCCTAGCTACATGCAATTAGTTTAACTATGGGCATTAAGTAATTAAGTGTTAGTTTAAGGCTTTAGATAATATTTCGATTTACTACTCTTACTGTGTCAATTATTGATGTTCAAAATCTAACCAAAATTTATCCTGTAGCTATCAAGAAACCCGGTTTCAAAGGAACTCTGACACATTTTTTTCGCCGTACCTATCGCGAAATTAAAGCGGTGCAAAATGTATCTTTTCAGATTCAGCCAGAAGAAATAGTTGGTTTTTTGGGAGCTAATGGTGCTGGCAAAACGACAACTCTCAAAATGTTGACGGGATTAATTCATCCTTCCCAGGGACAAGTACGAGTAGCCAACCATATTCCTTTTCGCCGTCAGCCACAATTTTTACGCCAAACCAGCTTAGTAATGGGGCAAAAGCAGCAATTGCTCTGGGATTTACCTGCCCTAGATTCATTGCGCATTAATGCAGCCGTTTACAATATCTCCGACCAGGTATTTAAGCAACGTCTGACTGAACTGGCAACAATGTTAGCGATTGAAGACAAGCTCAATCAACCTGTACGGAAGCTTTCTTTAGGAGAAAGAATGAAAGCAGAATTGTTAGCAGCCTTATTACACCACCCTAAAGTGTTGTTTCTCGATGAACCCACCTTAGGTTTGGATGTTAATGCTCAAGTCGCTGTTCGCGAATTTCTTCAGGAATACAATCAACGCTATGGAGCCACAATTCTCCTTACTAGTCACTACATGGCAGATATTACGGCATTGTGCGATCGCGTATTATTAATTCATCAGGGTCAACTAATCTACGATGGCTCACTCGATCGCTTATTAGAACGTTATTCTCCCTGTCGGGAAGTCAAAATAGAATTGGCACAACCTATCCCAGCAGAAAAATTAGCTGATTTTGGGGAAATTGAAGCGATCGCTGGACAGGAAGTTCGGTTTTTAGTTCCCAGAGAAAATCTAACCGCCACTATTGCTCACATTCTGGCTAAATTACCCATACAAGATTTGAGCGTTAAAGATCCACCAATTGAAGAGATTATTGGTCGTTTGTTTGAAGCAGGTAAAGTTGCTTAAGTCTAGATTTCTTCTTGGGTTTGAGCCAAGGCAAACCCATCTTATTTTTGAAAGGTAAACGGGATAGCGATGGAGTTCAGCGGAGGCAGAAACTTTGGATTATGCTCAATTACTTACGCTCCGCCGTTGCAACGCAGTGTTAGCTGGTTTTACAGTGGAACTTTGGCAATTCGGTTAATCCATTCTTCTGCTGTGGTTACTGACCAAATTAAGATCAGTTCCTCAAGAACAGTTTCTAAAGCTGTCTTCCTAGAAACAATCAGCACTCCTAAACTTTGACTATCGATTATGAACTCCGCAAATTCAGTCGGCATTGTTCTACGATCATGAGTCACTAAAATGCGCTGCTGCCTGGATGATAGAGCCAATACTTCCGCATCTTTTAAACCTTCTAAATCTGCTTCAGTAGCGGTTTGAAAATTTATACTGGGCTGTCGACGGATAACCCCTGTCACAATCGCTTGATTTAGATCAGCATCAGCTTGAAATTGAACGCTTGCCATTATGCTTGCTGTACTGACTCCTTAGCAGAAAGCAGTTTTTGATGTAAAGAAGGTGCGTCCACCTGTAAAGGCTGTAGCATGGCATCAAATGCCTGTTCCTCTGAGATTAGGTAAGCATCAATATCAGAACGATTAGCCAGGTAAAAGGTAATTGCTCCGTATACCTTCTCTAAGTCAAGCAAAGGATATGCTTGAGCGATGCTTTCGGGAAGTAGACCTTTGCGGAAAGCATAGACAATAGAATCCAAAGAAACTCGGGTACCAATAACCCAATATCCTTGTTTTTTGAACTCTACATATGGCTTAGCGGCGACGGCAGTCATAGAATCGACTTAGAGAGGTTTATCCTCCAATTATACCAAGTGCATAGAAACTAGCCTGTAGTCATAAAATTTCACCCTATACAATCCGTATTTGATTCTTTCGAGTCCGCAATAGCATGGCCTTTATATTTATATTTGACAACAAACTCTTTTACATCGTCTAAGGTTTTTGGATAAGGGATGGTGTTTTGATGTTCAGAACCGATGCGTATTTTCTGAAATCTAAAACCATGATCAAAGAGAAAACGCACCTTTTCCCATTGCTTAACATCGCTCTTTTTAGGTGCTTTAAAGTGTCGCCCTAAATTGTGAGCAGAGCGACCACATTGAGGGCATGGTAATTCCTGAATATTGCTCCCAAACGTATACTCACGTTTAAATGCCTTGCGGCACTCAAAGCAAGCAAATGACATCTTATAAGAAGTGCTCATAGTTTAAGGATTTAGATGGGTCTTGCGGGGCAGCTAGCTAACGTCTGAACTTACTCGCCGCTAATAGCTTTGGATGATGAGAGAAATTTTAGCACAGGTCGGGTGCAGTGATTTGTTAGACCAAGCCTCACCGATCGCCTTACACTACTTCAAAGTTTCAATCGTAACAGTACCACCTTCCATCGCCTCAATCTGAAGCCTAAATCCATACAACAAACTCATCCCAACTAACGGATCTGCATCGGAAGCCGCTACATCAATGATCTGATTCTGACCATCCCAAATCACAGCCGCTTTGTATATTTCAAAAATGACTTCGCTCCCGTCGCCTAATGTACCAACGTCGCGGTAATGCCAAGGCAGGCCAAGTTCTGTGATGATAGAAAGGGGTAAAGACAAAAAGCTGGTAAATCCTGTATCAATGACTGCATCAATGGTTATTTTGGGTGAACCGATACGTCCCACTGCAACTTTAATGATTGCTTCACAATTATTATTGACCACACCGAACATCATACGGGCTTCCTCAGACTGCGGCTGCCAAAACGGAAGACTGCTCGATGTCCAATCCGAATCACCCAGGGTTGAGCATCGGGTTCACGTTCATAAAGTCGATCAACTGCTACCATTGGCGTATCAGCGACTTCAAAAGATCCTGTTTCAATATTAATCGCCACGATCTTGCCGTAATTGCCTTCTTCAACCTGGGAGCGCACCTGAGATTCATAGATTTCATTGCCACGGTTCGCGAATTCCTCTTTGCTATAGCGGGGTTGTCGAACTGTCATGGGCTTGATCTCGTTTCAATGGTTGCACTTTTATTTTAGTTTGAAGCAGGTAAAGTTGCTTAAGTGTAGATTTATTCTTGGGTTTGAGCCAAGGCAAACCCATCTTATTTTTGAAAGGCAGTCGAGATAACGTTCCGATTATGCCGCTCTATGCAAGGGTTGAGATAAAAATAGGGTCGTTCTGTAAGCTAGGTGATAGGTCGTTTCACGACTCTCTACTAAATCTCCTAAATCTGCAACCAATTGCTCCCACACTGCCCCTTCATGAGGGACAAAGCTCTGAGAGCGAGCACAACCAACCAGAGCCGCAAGATTCATGACCTGTTGATGAGCAAACCTGTAACGAAGAATACATTGGAAATAAGGTATCCAGCGTAAATGCCACAGCATTGCCATCCGTGCTAGCTTGACAGACCCAGTCGGGAAATTGTTGTAGGGAGTAATTTTTGTTCGATATTGCTGAGATGCTTTACGAAGCAACTGAGAATAGCGCCGAGTGAATAGATCACGGGAGTCCCAAGAATTCCAGACTAACGCTAATCGTCCTGACGGCTTCAAGATGCGTTGAAATTCTTTTAGGCTGCGCTCAAAATCAAACCAGTGAAAGGCTGTGAAACAAGTCACAATGTCAGCAAAACCGTCTGGAAGGTTGGTTGCTTCTGCGGCTGTTTCTCGAAATTCTACCAGTGGATGAGGTGTCGCGGCTCGAATCATGGCTAGATCAGGTTCAACCGCTAGAACTCTTATTCCTCGTTCAGCGATTTGTCGGGAAGCAATACCTGTCCCAGCTCCTACATCTACAGCAATGAGTTGAGACAGATTTTCAAACCCTTCTAGAATCTTTTCGATGGAATTGTTTGCGTAATTTGCTCGGTACTTCGCATATTCTGACGAGACTTCAGAAAACATTCGATTCACAAACTCCTGTAATCTTTACGTCAACATTACCAGAAATCGCTTTCGAGTAAGGACAGAAAGGCAAGGGAGCGTCGACAGTTACTAGACACCGCCAATATCCGCTGCAATTCGCTCGTGAAACGACCAGGGTGTCAGCCTAGTAAGTCCGGGCTGGCTTTGGCCAGTAATGCGGGAGTGACCGGGCCAGCCATGCAGCCAATGCGGCATTCACTTCCTGTGGACGCTCTTGTCCCATCCAGTGGCTGGTATCGAGAACTTGTTCGCTCACGTTGTCACACTCCAGTCGCATCGGTTCTGCGATTCTGGATATCAGCGTGTCGCAGACATAGTCATACCGGGCGTGAAGAAACAGGATCGGCATCTTAAGTCGCCACTGCTCCCTGACTTTTTCCGCGTATACCCTGTTGCGTTCATGGTTCATGTAATAGCTGTCGGGCCCGAAAAAGCCGTTCTTCTTAAACTTTTCGACGTAATACTCGTATTCTGCTTCTTCCATGACATCCGTATCGAGGGCGAGATCGGGCGCTTCGCCCTTCCCTTCGAACCACCCGCCGTTCTTGCGGACATAGGCGGTCGAAGCTGGCTTGCCCAAATTGTCAGGATCGCTTTTCCGAAAGATCGCTCGAACGCTTTTCTCGATCAAGGCATCGAACGCAGCCGTCGCCTGCTCAAAACTTTCCTCGTAAAAGCGTTGATACTCCCATTGGCCTGCGGGAAATTCCTCCTCGGGATAGATGTCGCGATTAACCAGCGGTATGAGTGAATCAAGGCCCCGCTCCATTCCACCGTAAGCAGCACACATACCCGCCACGCCGACGCATGCTTCTGGATGATGCATCGCGAGCGACCACACCACTGGACCGCCCCAGTCATGGCCGATCCAGACAGCTTTGTCCCGGCCCAGATCTTTCATCAGCTCCATCAGATCGCCGACGACATGCTCCAAAGCGTAATCTTCGTTACGGGAATAGATCGTCGAATTGCCATATCCTCTTTTATCCGGCGCAACACAAAAGAAACCCAGACTTGAAAGAGCGAGCAGTTGCTTTTGCCAGCTGATCGCCAGCTCGGGCCAGCCATGAACAAAAATCAGTAGCGGACCGTCTTTAGGCCCCGCAGCAAGATAATATGTTTCATGCTCGCCTTGTTTGCTGATGTGTTCAGAAATTTCTGGATTAATAGCAGTCATTCAAAATATTCCCCAATCGTCTTTAGAAATACTCGAAACCTAGCATTTACGAGGTTACCATGTAAATGCTCTTGACGGAAACGACCGGAGACTTTCTGCTTGACCTTGCCTGTACGTAAATCACACATCCGTTGAAACCATTCCTTTTTTCTCCCCATGACCTCTAAGTGTGAAGACTTATAGACATAGTTGTATGAAGACTCTATGTCAGACCAAACCTATAGATTCACGAGACAAGTCCAACCACTTTTTATCACTAGACATCTTCTGAAATTTTATTTTCTGAAAATTGCAGCTATTTCTTAGCTTCCAGCTTCTTTCTGAATTATCAGAATTAATAAAAGAAACGCTGTATGTATCGAAGACCTCTAAGATAAAAATAGCCTTAATTTAATTAAACAACCAACTATACACATAATACATATACATATACATATGCCAGATTTAGAAAAAATTGCTACTCAGTTAGAAAGTTCTAATTCTAAAGATCGTTTACTAGCTTTAACATCTCTAAGGCAAGTCGCACCAGAAGATGCGGTGCCTTTAATCAAAAAAGTGTTAAATGATGAAATACTTCCTGTTCGCTCTATGGCAGTATTTGCTCTGGGAGTTAAGCCGACTCCTGAGTGTTTTCCGATTTTAGTAGACTTGCTCGGAAGTGATCCAGACTATGGAATTCGGGCGGATGCAGCAGGAGCGCTGGGATATTTAAATGATATTCGTGCTTTTGAATATCTAGTAAGAGCGTTTTATGAAGATACTAACTGGCTAGTAAGATTTAGTGCTGCGGTTTCCTTAGGAAACTTACAAGATATTCGCGCCAAAGAATTGTTAATGGAAGCTTTGGATAGCAAGGAGGTCATTCTCCAACAAGCAGCGATCGCCGCATTGGGAGAAATTAAAGCCACTGAAGCAGTAGATAGAATACTTGATTTTGCTAATTCTGAGGATTGGTTGATCCGTCAGAGAATTGCAGAAGCCTTAGGTAATCTGAATACAGAAAAAAGTGTTTCAGCCCTCAAGTTTTTAGCCAAAGATCTTCATCCTCAAGTTCAAGAAGCAGCACTTATTTCCTTAGAGCGTTTACAACTAAGCGAAAAATAAACAACACCCAAGTTGTTTGATTGTTTAATCTTTACCTGGGTGTTCAAATATTATTCTGGCTTTTTGAGGATAAACTGCTGTGAGTATTCACTCAAATTAACTTAGAAGAATTCAATCTAGAAAAATACTCGACTGCGCCATTTATTAAGACGAGTTTCCCCCAGAGCTGCTAAACTTCTAGCTTGAGCTATTTCTTGTTTAAGACTCGCAATACGCTCTTGCTTAGTTTGTGAATTATTACTCCATGATGAGAAACTACTAGAAGATCCAGGAGTGTCGTTAATATCAATGTAGTTGGATTGCCACTTACTAACTCCAGCTGCACCAATAGTAGCAAAGGAACGTAATTCTGCTAGTTGAGTTTCTAAATCAGCTATTTTTTGATCTGAACCTGCATCCTCTCTATCTTGCTGTGATTGAGTAGATGGCGATTGCATATAAGGAACAAATTCTGAGGTAGCAGAAACAGTTTGAGATTTAAGTTGGAGAACTCCTTGAAGGAGATCGTTTATATCAGTAACAGGGACACTACCACCTGGATTATTATAGATAATCGGTTTAACCAGTCTTGGGGCATTACCCGAATATCCTGCTTTATCACTGGTGGAAACACTTTCCAACATCTTGAACATATTTGTATAACCCAGCAAGCTTTTGCCTGTCTGAGTCTTGTAGCCCCGATGGTAAGGTACTATATTTTCGCCAAAAGCATTTTGATATTCGTCACTATCGATATAGGAATCAATATCAGCTTCATAACCCCGACTATCTAAAATTTGACTGTGAGCAAGAGTTTCTTGATAATCATCAGGAGCGCGTCCTAGAAGATGTTTGAAGTTTAATTCGTGTGAGCGATAGCGAGGACAGTTATCAATAAATCGAGATTTATATAGTTCTGACTTTGCCAACCAACGGACAAATTCTCTAACGCTAATTTCACCCCTTTTCAATTGGGATTCAGCAACAGTTAAACGTTCGCTCTCCATAATATGGGCATTCCCCAGTACCTGACGGTAAATCGCACGAATGACTATTTCTATTTCTACTGATGAGGAACTGGGAAATAATACTACTGGCTTGCTATCTTCATTTAAGCCTGTGCCTGGTTGAGAAGATTTTGTCAGGTTTGGGTTAACAAAAGTATTGCTCATATTTTTTAGATCTTTTCAAAGTACTTTGATAGTGCTTTTCAGATATCCTCTTAAAATTTTTCGGTTATTTTAAAATCATTCTTCCAATACCTAAGACAATAATTTCCACCCAAGTTAATAGTAGTAACTATTTTTATAATGCGGAAAACTGTTAAATTATAAAGGTTAGGAGTATGATTTTAATTGATTTGCTTGGCAGTCAATTCTCTGGCAAATCAACATGCCTAAGATACTACTTTCTTTTAAGAGTTATTGACCAAATTTGGTTGATGTTTAAAAAAAGTCACGAAAATTTACTTTTTTTCTTAATTAAATTCTTTTATTTTATAGCTCAGATAATACAAATAAAGAGAGTGAAAAAACTCACACTTGATTGTTCTCTGAAACTAACTAAAATTATTTTCAATCCTGAAAAACAACTGATTGTCGTTGCGACCAACTAGTTTTTGTGGTTTAGTGAGAACACTACTGTAGCTTTAAAAGCGATCGCCAGTTATGAAAACATCTGTTACTCAAGTCAGCCTGTACACTCTGAGTCTATCTCTAATTGCCACTTCGGCTAGTGGACAAATTACTCCTGACGGTAGTTTACCCACCAATGTAAATCAACAAGGAAACGTCACGGAAATTACTGGAGGAGAACAGGCGGGAAGTAATTTATTTCATAGCTTTCAAGATTTTTCTGTTCCTACAGGTAACGAAGCTTTTTTTAATAATGCAGTAGATATAGATAACATTCTCTCTCGGATTACTGGGGGCAATATTTCTAGTATTGATGGTTTAATTCGGGCAAATGGTAGTGCCAATTTATTTTTAATTAACCCGGCAGGTATAGTTTTTGGAAATAATGCCAGACTGGATATAGGAGGTTCATTTTTTGGTAGTAGTGCCACAGGATTATTGTTTGATGACGGTACAGAATTTAGTGCCACTGAGAATGCTCCGCCAGTATTAACTATTAATGCCCCAATTGGTTTAAATCTGAGAAACGCAACTGGAAATATTGACTACACAGGGAATCTACAAAGCGATCGCAATTTAACCTTGGCTGGGAATAATTTAAACTTACAAGGTCAATTAGAAGCGGGAGAGAATCTTACTTTACAGGCATTAGATTCGATTACGATTAGAGACAGTCTTACCAATCCCTTTATCGCCATAGCAGGAAATGAATTATCTTTGCAGGGCGATCGCTCTATTGATATTGCTGCCTTAAATAACTCTGCTAGTGGTTTAATTTCAGGTGGAGAACTAATTCTAAAAAGTGATAACCCAATTGTTGGAGATGCTCATTTTTACAGTGGTGGTAATTTCCGCATTCAACAACTCGATGGCAGTCCTGGAAATTTGGTCAGTATTGAAGATCCTGTCGTGAGATCGCAAGGAGATGTCAGCTTTGAGACTTATCAGGGAGCATCTTTACATATTCTCACAGGGGGGAACGTCAGAATTAACGGAGATATAAATATTACAGGTACAGATATTACCGCTAACTCATTGCAGGAAACTATTACTCTCTCCAATGGCAATCAGATCGATATTGACGGTAGTGCTGAACCTACTTTAGATATCCGCGCTGGGACAAATAATGTTGGTACACCAGGAGTAACTGGGACGGGTTTAACCCCCACCATTACAGCTACACCGACAGATAGTAGTATCAATATTGGCGGTGTGATTAATAATCCTGGTGGTAGAGTTTTATTAACTAATCAATATCAGCCCAATACTGATTTAGCTGCTGGAGATATTACAGTAACAGCCATAAATACCAGCAATAATTTTGGTAATGGTGGTGATGTAGCGATAGATTCACGAAGTAATATTAATGTCCCCAATGGCATCAACACCTCCTCGACGGTGAATAGTCAATTAGTTACCGTAGTAAATCCACAACCTGTTCGGTTTATTATTGCTTCTGGTGATGCGGGAACGATTGATTTACTGGCTCTTAGAGATATTACTACAGGTGACTTCAATACTGCTTCTACTGTCAATCTAAATTTAATTACAGAAGTCGACACAATTCAAGAAGCAAATATTGGCTTTCCTTTTCCTCAGGCTGATGTTCAGGCAGGTGCAGGAGGAGCAATCAACTTGCGGGCAGGTAATGATATCAATGTCGGTAATTTGAACTCTAATTCAGCGATCGCTATTACCAGTGATTCTAACGCCCTGGATAGTTTTTCGATTATTGGAGCTGTGTTAGGACTGAATACTGCTGACGGTGGTAGGATTGACCTTAATGCAGAAAATAACTTAACTGCTGGGAATCTTAATTCCTCGGTGGCAGTGAGCGATCGCGTTAATAGCAATACCGAAACCACACCCAATATTACTCTGGCAGTTTCCCAAATTACCCTCAATATTCCTCAAGCTGATGTTGGCTCAGGGGGTGAGATTTTTTTACAAGCGGGCGATCGCATTAATACTGGTTCCTTAGATTCTTCCGTATTTGTGACTAATATCGCCAACAATACCGCAACTGTTCTGGCGAACAATCCTCAAGTTGCAACTGCTCAAAGACCTTCACGAGCATTTTCGACGATCAATGTAACCTATGGAACTCCAGATCCTAATAGTAATGATCCAACTGCTGGCGATCCAATTACTATTGGGAGTGGAGGAACGATCACCTTGGATAGTGAGCAAGCAACTATAGATGATGTTAATTCTTCAATTAGTGTAACTTCGGAAAATATTGTCTTTGCCGAAGCTAATGCTGATAACGGTGCGGCGGCAAGTTCCTTTGCTAATAGTAATAATCGTTTAAATGTTATTGGCGATCGCCCAGGCGCAATTACTTTAAATGTTGCTGATATCAACTTTGGCGAGCTTAGTGCAGCAGCTACGACTAATGGCATTAACAACCTAGATTCCAGAGCGACTTCTAATGGTGAAAATGCTATTGCTACTCCCGACAATACTAGTTCTAATATAATCGTCTTTGATTCGGCGATTAATTCTGCTTCGATTAGTTTTGATCGGAATGTACCTGATGTTGATTATGTTATTGATACAGTAACTAACTTACCCACTAACAAAGCTACACCAGTGGCATTTAATGCTTGTCCAGTAAATGCTGATACTTTTAGTCAGCAACCGGAAGCAATTGAAACTTCTTTTGGTAAAATTTATCCTGCCAGGGGAATTGCCGTTGAAAATGGACAGATTCGCCTTACCGCTAAACCAACTGACAAAGAAGTTTCTCGAACTCCTGTACAGTTTGCTGATTGCAATTAATTAACTACAAAAATAATATTTACTCTAATATCGATGCAGATTCAGATTTAACAATGAAACTGCTTAATTTTCTTGATTTTCAAACTCAATGCCAAAACTATTGCTAGTAGGCATCTCTTCACAGGCAATTAGTAACGCAACTAGCATAGCTGCTGTCAGTAATCGGTTGAGAATTGCAGCGAAATTATTAGACATAACTTCAATATTTTCCAAACACCACTTATCTTTAATACTGTAATAATTTAAACTCTATTTACTCAGTATTATTACAGGTTGATGATTGGCACAAGTAAACTATGTTGATAATTAAGATAGTTTGAAACTCTATTATTGAGTTATTAACTTTTTTAAAGTATGAGAAAAACTACCAAACTACTTATCTCCATGATAATTTAAAAATCTTAAAATCTTATCAACGAAAAGTTATAGTTTATTAAGTAAACTCTAATTAAGAAGTGTTAAAGTCAGCATAAAAGCTTAAGAATGTTAGTTCGAGCAAGTTAAAAACCAATAAAATTTCTAGTTTTTGAAACTCTAAATGGAATCAATACTGGCTGATGCTTTTGAAGCATTTAATAAATATAGTGGTTGGATTGTCTGGAATTTATTTTTGGCATTCATTCCTTTGATTCTTAGCTTTTGGTTGTTTCTGAGACCTAGTAAAAAGCGATCGCTATTGTGGTGGTGCGCTTTAATTACTTTTATCGCCTTTTTACCCAACGCTCCTTACTTACTAACCGATATTATCCATTTAATTGAGGCAATCCGAGCGGGCTATTCAATTTGGATTACAACTTTAGTTTTTATTCCCTTACACTCATTAGCAATTTTTATAGGTTGGGAGGCTTATGTAATTTCGCTGATCAATCAAAGTCATTATCTTAAGAAACAAGGTGCGAGAAAATACATTTTTGCCAGCGAGTTAATAACTCATGCTCTATGTGCAATTGGCATTTTTCTGGGAAGATTTCGTCGCTTTAATAGCTGGGATTTGGTGACGAAACCAGATATTTTATTTGTTTCAACTATAGGCGATCTAACGGCTAAGAAACCTTTGTTAGTAATAGCAATTACTTGGATAATTTTAATGATTCTATATTGGTTGACAAAACAAATTACTTTAGGAACGTTATTAAGAATTAAGCTGTTACTATCCAAAATAGATTCTCAACAGGAGTTGAAATAAATATGAAAAGTCAAGATTAATTAGTTAAATTTTTGAGAAATAACTTTTTACTTTCGGGAAGTTCTGGCTTAGAATCAGCTTCTTGCGCTAGATTTTCTAGTTTACGATTAGCTTTTTTTTGAGCTTGGTCTAAAAGGCGATCGCCATTTGGGGATTTACCAAATTGCTCTTTAACTCCCGTATCTTTCACTACTTCTTGGGCTGCTTGTCGCAAAGTATCGCTGCTGTTAGATTTAACTGTATCTGCTAGAGCAAAATTAGCAGAACACAAGGTGATTGCCATACTCAGTAAAATCATTGCGATCGAGTTTATTAGATTTGAGTTCATAATTAATAAAAGAGATACTGAAGTTACCAAAAAGTTCTTGTTGCCGATCGCGTCTTCGCCAATCTATCAAAGCAAAACAGTCTTTTCTAAAAGGTATTAAACCTCAACACTATTCTTAGATGTATCTAACTAAAGCAATATTTTACAGTAGTCAATCGGTGAGCAATAAAATAGTTGTTTAAAGACAACAACACCAGATTTTTGGCACAGAAGTGATCTTCACGTTCATAAACAGATAAAAATATTTAGTTACAAACTTAATCACCAAAAATTCTATATAATAGAGTGCTTACAGTACAATGCTGACCTCACTTGATTAGGCAGCGATCGCGCTTTTTCTAACAACCATGCTCAATCCAAATTTGGAAGCAATCGACCTGACCAAAGATGAATACCAGCGATACTCACGCCATATCATCTTGCCAGAGGTAGGATTAGAAGGACAAAAACGCCTTAAAGCAGCTAGCGTTCTCTGTATCGGTAGTGGTGGTCTTGGTTCTCCCCTATTGTTATATCTGGCAGCAGCAGGTATCGGCAGAATCGGCTTAGTAGACTTTGATATTGTCGATAGTTCTAATTTACAACGTCAAATCATTCATAGTGAATCGTGGGTAGGTAAACCAAAGATTCAATCAGCTAAAAACCGCATTCATAGTATTAATCCCCACTGCCAAGTAGATCTGTACGAAACAGCTATCAGTTCAGCTAATGCCTTAGATATTTTGGCTCCCTATGATGTAGTCATTGATGGCACAGATAACTTCCCCACTCGCTATCTAACCAACGATGCTTGTGTATTACTGAATAAACCTAACGTCTACGGTTCTATCTTTCGTTTTGAAGGACAGGCAACAGTATTTAACTATGAGGGCGGTCCCAACTACCGTGATTTATATCCTGAACCACCACCACCAGGAATGGTTCCATCTTGTGCCGAAGGAGGAGTATTAGGAGTTCTGTGCGGTATTATTGGCACGATTCAAGCCACAGAAGCAATCAAGATTATTTTAGGTGCAGAAAATACCCTAAGTGGTAGATTGCTCCTCTATAATGCCTGGGATATGAAATTCCGCGAGTTGAAATTGCGACCAAATCCCGAACGCCCGGTAATTGAAAAGCTGATTGATTACCAAGAGTTTTGTGGCATTCCTCAAGCCGCCGCCGCCGCTGCCGAAGCAGGTAATGCGATCGCTGAAATGACGGTTCAGGAGTTAAAACAGCTCATGGAAACTGGTAAAGATGATTTTGTGCTTTTGGATGTTCGCAATCCTAATGAATACGAAATTGCCAAAATTGATGGTTCGGTTTTAATTCCCTTATCTGAGCTAGAAGACGGTAGCAGTATCGATAAAGTCAAAGAATTGGTCAATGGTCATCGATTAATTGCTCACTGTAAATTAGGAGGACGTTCGGCAAAGGCTTTGAATATTCTCAAACAGAAAGGAATTGAAGGTACAAACGTCAAGGGTGGTATTATCGCTTGGAGTCAAGAAATTGATCCCAGTATTCCTCAATATTAAAGCTGTTAGCTATTAGTTTTTAGCTTAAGCCAAGAAGCTCTTTAATCCCTAAAAGAAATGTGCTGTAATCAGTAGTTGAAGCAATTAAATTATAAGTTGGGTTAGCGACAGCCTAACTCAACTTAACTTTGTAAATGAAATTTATCATCTTAAAATTTCCTCCTCCCGATTCTTGCGATCTGCCCTTAGTATGGGTGTGAGTTAAAAATTTGATTAAATTGCCATGAATGTTCTAGTAAAAGCTATCCGATGGTCTAGTCTAGTTTCTTTACCTGTATTTTTGTTTACCATCCCTAATTCTCCTGCTATGGCAGGAAGTGTTGGCAGCTGTGCAGAAGGCTTGATTGCCAATGGTGTTACCAAAACAGCAGCAGCATTAGCATGTTCTGATGCTCTCGAACCTACTGAACTGTCTTCTTGTGTAGGAGATATAAAAACTGGAACTGATATTAAAGGGGATGATATATTACAAGCTTGTTATCGCGTTCGTAGACCTGATGAACTAGCCAGTTGTGTTACGGATCTTAGTGCTTTAGAGGCAGGAAAATCTACTATGGCTCTAGATAATTGTCGCCGTAGTTTATTACCCGAACGCTATGCAGAATGCACTTTAGACTTAGCAAACGTTGTTAAAATGTCTAGCGAAGAAGCAATGGCAAGTTGCATTACAGCGGAGTTTATGCCTAGCGAAGTAGCTCCGGAAACTACTAACTAGAGTCTCATTTTCCTAGAAACTGTTGGCTATTAGCTATTGGCTATCAACCAATAGCTAAACACCATGACATTGTTTAAATTTTTTTCCGCTATTACACCAACACTGTGCATTACGTTTTGGTATCGTTCCCGGTAAAATATCGCCATCTACATAAAACCACTTTTTATCAGTCTTAATAAACCGAGAACGTTCGTGGAGTTGTGCTGGCTCGTTGACCTGATAAATTGCCTCAAACTCTACGTAGCCGATCGCATCATTTTTTTTTCCTTGCTTGGTATCAATAATGGTCAAGCCCAACCACTGAGTATTTTTAATACTATTGCTTAATTCTGTGCGCTCATTAGATTTTCTTTGATCTGGGTGTAGGGTAGCAATCAAATAATCTATATTACCTTGATAAAAAGCAGTGTAACGCGATCGCATAAGTTTCTCTGCGGTTTCTGGGTGCTTTTTTCCTGAGAGATACATTCCGCAACAGTATTGATATGATTTTTTACTGCCACAAGGACATAATTTTTTAGACATAAATATCAGATTATAGCGTTTCTCGTATTAATGAGATACACCTTGGTGGAGTCAGGGAATAGGGAATAGGGGTTTTAAGGTTTTTGACTAAGTTTATATTTGTACCTCACTTATTTGAGAAACGCTTTAATTAATTCTATTAATCTTTATATTCATCTTTACTTCTGCAATAGTTCTGCTAGTTTGGCTAATAATTCTTGTTCATTATAGGGTTTGGCAAAATAAGCAACTGCCCCTAAATTCATAGCTAGTTTTCGATGTTTTTCATTACTACGAGAAGTTAACATTGCTATTGGAAGATCGGCAAATTCAGCTCGTTCTTTTATTTCTTCGAGAAGACCATAACCATCTAGTAAAGGCATTTCTATATCACAAATTATTAATTGTACTGAAAGCCCACTCAGTAACTTATCTACAGCTTCTTGACCATCTTTGGCTTGTTCTACCCGATAACCTGCTTTTTCTAAAGTCAAACTAAGATAGCGTCGAATATTAATCGAATCGTCAACTATCAGAATAGTTTTAGTTGCAGATCGATTCTGATTTTTGTTACTCTTTTGCTCAAATTGATATTTGCTAGCCTGATTATTTAAGCATTCTTCTATCAGTAATTGAGGATCGATTAACGGAATAACTTTTCCATCACCAAAAACAACTGAGCTAATCACACCAGGAGGCAAAGGAATCGGACTATCAATCGATCTGATAGTCGACTCTTGCTCGTGATAAAAGTGACTAATTTGTATGGCTGTGAATGAATTTTCATCTTCTACCACTATAGCCATAGTTTTATTTATGGCAGGATTGCTGATTAAATTAACAGTGCGATCGCAACGATGATAAACCAAAGCTCTTTCTATTTCTACTAGAGGAATTTCTTGCTGATTCCAAAGTATATTTTTAGTATCTTCAGTAGTTTTAATTTGCCCTGGTCTCACCGGGATAAGCTCTTGAATACTACTGGCAGGAATAGCAAAAATAATGCCAGCCTGTTCCACAATTGCCACTCTTAAAATTGATAAAGTGAAAGGAATCTTGAGGGTAAATGTCGTACCTTGTCCTTGTTTCGTAGCCACCCGAACATCACCACGAATTGCTTGAAGATTAGTCTGCACTACATCCATACCCACTCCCCTACCCGAAAGTTGAGTCACCTTTTCTGAGGTACTAAATCCAGGATCAAAGATAAAGTCCAGTAATTCTGCTTCTGGTATTTGCTCAACTTCAGATTGAGTCATCCCCATCTCTAAAAGGCGCTCTTGAATTTTATCTAAACAGATGCCACCTCCATCATCGCTGAGGGTAACAATATTATAAGTACCTTGATTGCTAGCTTGAATGGTAATTGTTCCTGATGGGGGTTTGCCAGCATCAACTCGAGTGTCAGTGTCTTCAATTCCGTGATCGAAAGCATTACGTAACAATTGTATTAAAGGATCGCCAAGAGCTTTAACCACAGAGCGATCTATGAGAGTATTGTCTCCTTTGATTTTGAGATTAACCTGTTTTTTGGACTGAAGATTTAGATCGCGAATTACTCTCGGAAAACGTTTCACTACTTCTGCAAAAGGTATCATTTGAGTCCTAATCACATTACCCTGCATCGATTTAGTAGTGTAGCGTAGGTCACGAACCGCGTGGTTAATATCTTCTGCTCCCAATTCGATGTCCGTGGTAACTTCTTGTAATTGGACAATCGTTTCGATCTGTTCTTGACAAATGAGATGAATATCAGTGTAGCGATCCATTTCTAAAACATCAAAGTTATCTTGAGGCGAATTGCCTTGTAGCTTATTGTTTGTCTCTTCTTCAGCAAAATTATCACTGTTTAGGGAAATATCGGGATTTGGAAAAGATTGTTTGGTATTAGATTGTTTGGTATTAGTTCCAGTTGCTTCGCTTTGTCCAGATAGAGTCTGTGACGATTTGACGAGAAATCCTTCTAAAGCAGCGCGATCGTACCATTGTTTTAATTGAGTGTTCGACTTCTCCATCCGAGCCATTCGCTGCTTCATCAAGGAGATGATGTATTGCAATTGTTGGAGTCTCAGATTAATGGTATTACGGTCGACAATTAATTGTTCAAAAATATTATTAAATTGTTTTAGTTGTGCAGCAGGAACTCGAACCATCTCATCTACTTGCCCGGCTGATGAAGAATTCTCTAAAGATAAAGGAACAAGTGGATTCTGAGCTTCTACTGAAGTCAAAATTTGTGTTTCTTCCTCGATCTCTAAAGTATCTGATTCAGAAGCCGACTGTCGCTCATTTAGTTCTAGAGAATTATCTTCTAAAGAATGCGAATCTACATCTTGTTCTGTTTTTCCCAAAGCCAACTCTAGCTCGCTCAGCCCTAAAGAATTATCTTCTGAAGAATGCGAATCTACATCTTGTTCTTTTTGTTCAAAAGCCAACTCTAACTCACTCACTTCCAGGGAGTTATCTTCTAAAAGATTAAAATCTGCATCCTGTTGTGCAGTCTCAAAAGCCGACCCTAACTCACTCAGCTCCAGGGAGTTATCTTCTAAAAGATTAAAATCTGCATCCTGTTGTGCTGCCTCAAAAACCGACTCTAGCTCACTTAGCTCCAGGGAGTTATCCTCTAAAAGATTAAAATCTACATCCTGTTGTGCTGCCTCAAAAACCGACTCTAGCTCACTTAGCTCCAGGGAGTTATCCTCTAAAAGATTTGAGTTGATCTCAATCGAACTATCCTCTAAAATTTCTTGAGTTTGGGAATCAGTATCATCATTATCAGCAGTAGTACTAGAGTCTAGACTTACTATGTCATTACTCTCCTTCATGTTTTCCAGACACGAGGGTAATTTCTCAATGCTTCCCCGTACAACTAAAGCGTGCGATCGCCGCCAAACTTTTAAAGCTTGCTCTGCTAAAGGAAAAATCTCCTGTGGAGCAATGATTTCTGCTTGTTGTTGAATCGACTTACTCAGTTGGATAAAGGTTTCGAGATTTGCCATCATGCCAAAGGAAGCTAATTCTTGAGCTGTGGCGATTAATTCTTGAGTTAGTTCAGCACTACTTAATTCTTCTAGTTGGCTGGTAAAACCTTCTAAAACTCGATCGACTCCTTCCTCAAAGATTAGTAAAGCTGGATCGATATTTTCATCTTGAGCAATTAAGGCATCTTCGTCTGCATCTTCAAGAACTCCAAGATGCAGTTTTAACTGCTTGAAAATTGGTTGGGTACGAACGGCAAATGTACCATTGGTATAATCGTCAGGCTCAGATTCTACAAGTACTACACCTTGACGATTCAGCTCACTGATATAGCGTAAGCTATCAACGCCTTCTAATAAAAGAGTCTCGATTAAAGTACTCACTCGACCAGAAGTATGACGAACTCGTAAAATTTTAAAATAATCTTCCAAGCGATGGGCAACTTGACTTAAGACATTGAAACCCATCATTGCTGCTCCGCCTTTAATGGAGTGGGCAGCCCGCAGGACTATGTCTAGCTGTTGAGGATCGATGGCAGCATTGGCTAATCCTAAGAGATTAGACTCCATTCGATCAAAGTATTCTTCGACCTCATCGAGAAAATTAAGGCGAATTTGTTGTTCTGAATCCATCTTGGTCTATGAATTAAATATGATCACGCTTATTCGGCTACTTTAAACTGAGCTACAGTAGATTCCAGGTTCTCGGCTACTTGAGCAGTTTCGGCAATGGATTGTGCTACTGCTTGGGAAGATTTGGAGGTATTTTCCGATAATTGGGCAATTTTTTCCATCAAATTAGTAACACTTTGAGAAGTATAGGCCTGGGATATAGTTTTTTGAGAAATAGAGTGCATCAACTGGTTAATTCTTTGGGATTTTTCGAGAACTAACCTCAAATTATCTTTGGTTGATTCGACTAAGCGTGTCGTATCTACTACTTGAACTGTACCTGATTCCATTGCTAAACTTACTTCCTGAGTTTCTGCTTGTATTGTTGAAACAATGTTGGCAATTTTTTTAGTGGCTGCTGCAGATTGTTCTGCTAAGGTACCGACTTGTTCGGCAACTATGGTAAATCCCTGTCCGTATTCTCCTGCACGACCAGCTTCAACGCTGGCGTTAATTGCTAGTACGTTGGTTTTGAGGGCAATTTCTTCAATAAACGAAACAGCTTGAGCAATTTTCTGCGTAGATTCTCCCAAACGTTTCATTTTTTTGGCAGTTTCTCCCACTGTAGTCCGTAGTTCTAGGATACTATCTACTGTTGAATTCATATCGTTGGTACTATTTAAAACAGTACTATAGGTTTCGTCGGCAATCTTTTCGGCTTGGTTGGCATTTTCTGCTACTTCCTGAATTGATTGTGACATTAGTTCTATAGAACTTACGGTGGCGCGAGTTTCTCTTGCCTCAGCGGTGGCTTTGCTAGCTAAAAAACGAATCGCCTGCTCATTTTGTTTGAGAGAAGAACCTACTTGATGGGTAGATTTCTTGGTTTGAATCGCAATTTCTTGTAAGTTATCAATAATAGCGTTAAATAAATCCGCAACTGTACTTAATTCCAAAGAGTCTAATTTAGCTCTTACTGTCAAATCACCTTCTGTAGCATTAGAGACTTCTTCGATCAGGTTATAAATTGCTTCTTCTAAGTTTTCTTTTTCTTGTCGTTGTTCTTCAGCGAGGATTTTTTGCTCTTGAAGTAGTTCTCTAACTTGTTGTGTTTTTTCTGATAGTTCCTCTAGAGGTTTAGCAAATCGCTTGGTGAGAAAAATAATTAAACTTGAGGCGATCACTCCCAGAGCAATGGTAGTTAAGGTAAATACTGCCAGTAAATTTCTGGCTGCACTGGCTACCACATCATAATCTACGCTGCTAGTTGATACGAAATCAGTTTCGGGAACAGTAGATATACTATATATTTTGTCTTGACATCTAAATGAAGCAACAATGCTATTTACGGAAAAGATCATTTCTTGGTGAAGACGCACTTGAGATACGCCTGGTTGCTCCATGATTGACTGTTTTGCTTCTGCCAAACTGAGGGAATTTTCTGCCACTTCTACAAGAATTTTGGCTACCTGGATAATCGGCTTGCCTCCCAAGATCTTTACATCTTCGAAATTCGATTCTTGATTTTCGCTATTTTGTAGAGTATCTTCAATATTACTCAAAATTAACGCACTATCAGACTCGAAAATTTGAAATTTTGGAATATAGGTTCTGTTTGCTCCATGAAGGTAAGTGGCGAGATCGGAATTTAATTTACCTAAGGGAATATCAACCTTAACTACTCCCAGAAATTTGCTAGTCTGAGAATCTGTAACCGCTTGGGAAAAAGCCATGATGTTAATAATTTCAGACTCATTAGACGACTCGGACGACTCGGACGACTCTAATTCACCAGGCTCGTCGAACTCATCTGGTTCTTCCAAAGCTCTTCCTTCCGTTTGAGCATCTTGCCACCACTCTTCGTCGCTTTGAACAAAATCTGAGATGGGATTGCTATAAGCAATATTAAAGCCATGACTCTCTGTTAACAGAATTGCCTCCGCGGCAGTAGATTTAACTATCTCTTCTAAATAGTTATTCAGATTATTATCGATTGTTAATAATTTGCTGGTAGTAAATTCTTTCTCTAGCACGAGAATCGGTTGTTGAACTAATCTTTGCTCCTGAGCCCGCTCACCACCTTGTTGCATCAATTGAATCACACTAGGATTCGCTGCCACCAAACCAACTAGATTATAAGAGTCTCGAATAAAAGTATTAATTGTTTTACTTCCCAAAAGAGCATCAGCTTCAAGCTTTTCAATTACCTGATTTCTGGCTCGACTTTCAGTCATCTTATATCCAACAACACCACCGATAACTAAAGGAAGCAATACTGCTGGTAAAATTCCTGCTAGCAGACGACGACGGAGCGAATCTATTCCCTGATAGTTTTTAGCTACCGACTTGGGTGGAGTAGTGTTTTTTAGTCCTGCGTCTTGAGATTTTGCCTTAGTAATCGCCGATTTTTCTTTAGTGATCATGGTGTTGAGGAAATATATTTTTTATATTAGTATTTTCAGCTAGGTCAAGTTAAGTAGTATTTCGGTATTTTGTTAGTATAGATAGCTAAAGAAAAATTTTACCGTATCAATTCAGTTGTGTTCGACTGCGGTTAAAGCTTTCAAAATGCGGTTAAATTCCAATACAGGAATTGTGATTTCTTGCTCCTGTACTGTACCACTGGTAAAGGCAGTTAGATTAGAAACAACAGTATCTAAAGATGATTGAATTTGTTTGGCTGTTAAACGGACAATTCCCTGAAGAGCAGACACAGCTAATCCAATATAAATTGGTTGTTCAGCAACAGTTTGTAACACAATAACTTGATACTGCCGAGGAGAACTTAAATCAGAGGGCAAGGTTAGTAATTGAGCTAAATCAAAAAGGCAAAACACGCGATCGCGAGAATTGATCATGCCAATGACAAATTCTGGCATACTCGGTAGAGGAGTTACTTTCTGCGCGTCAACTATTAACGAGCCTTGTACCTGTTGCATGGATATCAAAGCTGTGATGTTTGATGTCAATTGAAATCTGATATAAGCATCTCCTGGAGCTAAATTGGCCTTGAATAGTTCTGGTAGATTGTCTTGAATTCTCGAAGCCGGACTAGGATTTGTCATTAGTTTTATCCCATTGCTTCTTGTAGCGCACTGACCAATTGCTCCTGAGTACAAGGCTTAGTAACGTAACCTTTTACCCCTTGTTTCATTGCCCAGAGGCGATCAACATTTCTATTTTTAACAGTACAAGCAATAATAGGAATCTCTGCCGTTTCAGGATTTCTTCTGAGTTTACGACAAATATCTAACCCTCCCATTTTAGGCATCATCCAATCAGTAACGATCGCATCGGGTTTATTTTTGATGGTTTTGGCGATCGCTTCTTCTCCATTCTTGGCGGTAATTATGGAATAACCAGCAGTGAGCAAAAATTTAGCGATCAAATCTAATTCGGATTGTAAATCGTCAACAATTAAAATGGTTTTCATGGATTTTAGCGGCTAGATAGAGCAGACTTAAGCAATAATTTTCTTGTGACTAAATTAATTTGATTTTTTAAGCTGGGTGGAAAAATCAAATTAATCTAGGTACTTTTCGATGATTTTGGTTAACCCTTGCTTAGTGAAAGGTTTAGTAAGATAATCTGTTGCCCCCGCAATCTTGGCTCTAGCTTTATCAATGAAGCCAGTATTTCCTGTCACCATAATTATGGGAGTCTCCATGCAATGTTCACTCGCCCTTAATAAAGTACATAGTTTATAACCATTAATTTTAGGCATTGTAATATCTAGTAAAATCAAATCTGGTTTGAGGCGAAAAATAATCGGTACTGCTTCTACAGGATCGTTAACCACAGTAACTTTAAATTTTTCTTGATCTATAAAACGTTTTAGTGCGTTTAAGATTATGGGACTATCATCAATACACACTATTTTTTTCCTTTTATTTAAGGTACCTTGAGAAGACTGATGCTGATTATTATTTCTTGATGTTCGAGGAATGCTAGGCAACAAATCTAAAGGTGGTTGAGCATTGCGTAAACATATTATCTGATGATTGATATATGGAGATAAAATCTGAGCAACTTGAAGCTCATCTTTTTGTAACCATAACGATAATTGACGAATGCTAGCAGCTCCACGCATCACGGGGGCAAGCTTTTCCAGGGCTACATAACTTAATTGTCCAGAACTTGGAAGTGTTTTTTGTTGCCAACCAGAAGCTAAATAAGGACGTTGATGAACAGAAAGCAATTTACTACTGCAACTTTGCCATTTTTTGACCCTATTTAGCTCTGTATTCAAACATTCTGATAGATTCGGATATAAAGAATCTCCAAAGTATTTTCTAATCCAAAACGGGATAGGTTCTCGATTGTGCCATGAATAAGTACCTCTATTGAGCCAAAGACAAGACTGTAGCGCATCTTGAGTCATACATTCAATTAGTTTTAATCCTTGATATGAATCGAGATGTTTTTCTGCCAGTAGCCAAGAAATAACCTGACAATAAAGATGGCGATCAGCAGATTGTTCCCGTTCCTGTATTTGAAATTGTAACTCTAGATAAGCTGGAGATTTTAGAGCTATTAGGGCTTGTTGCCACCCTAGATAATGTAAATAATACTTTAGCTGGTCTAATAATTGTGCAGAACAATATGCATACTTTAAGTTTCCATGCTGTAAATAAATTTTCCAAGAAACCAATCCCTCATCTAATTCTAGACAACCAGAACTATTCGAGTTCGCTATTCGAGATAATAATCCTCCAGGATGGATTCTTATAGTTGTTGCCATGGTTATAAGACACCAAAAGAGCGAGCAGATAAAAGTAAACGTGGTTTGCGTAAGGAATGAAGTCTACTCGGTAGCTTAAGCTAAGTGGTCAATTTTTTGGGGATACTGCAATATACAATAGAGGTATATTATAAAAATTTATTAGCACAGATTGCTATTATCGTTTTCTTGAAAGTCTTTTTTTGCTTACCCTATATATCAGAACTAGTTTCTTAGAGAGATTAATTACCTTGAACTCTAAAAGAATCATACAACAGATCATACTATAGTTGATCCAACATGAAGCATTAGTTTAAATCGTTGCTAGATAAAGATTTAAGCAAGATAATGTATCGAAAGTGTATAGTAAACGGGGTTTAGAGCAGTAAAATGTCTTCAACTTATAGCGCTCGCGAAGCGTACCCTGCGGGTAATCGCCTCTGGCGGTGGGCGGAGCCCAATCGCTCGTACGCTGATCCCAAAAGGAAAATCTCCATCAAAAAATAAGCAAAAAAAATGCCCCCCATTGCTGGAGAGCATTTTTTTTTATTTACTTCAAACTAGAAGCGCAGTTATCAGAACCAAACTACCCGTTGATTGCAGGAGCGGTTAAAGCTACGGGAGCTTGCTCGCCACTTGCTAAGTCTAAGGGGAAGTTGTGAGCGTTACGTTCGTGCATTACTTCGAAACCGAGGTTAGCGCGGTTTAAGATGTCTGCCCATGTGTTAACTACACGTCCCTGAGAATCCATGATCGATTGGTTGAAGTTGAATCCGTTGAGGTTAAATGCCATGGTGCTAATACCCATTGCAGTAAACCAGATTCCGATTACGGGCCATGCACCTAAGAAGAAGTGCAAGGAACGAGAGTTGTTGAAAGAAGCATATTGGAAGATGAGACGACCGAAGTAGCCGTGTGCTGCCACAATGTTGTAAGTCTCTTCTTCTTGACCGAATTTGTAACCGTAGTTTTGTGATTCAGTTTCAGTTGTTTCACGTACTAAGGAAGAAGTTACCAAAGAACCGTGCATTGCGGAGAACAGAGAACCACCGAAGACACCAGCTACACCTAACATGTGGAAGGGGTGCATTAAGATGTTGTGTTCTGCTTGGAAGACCAACATGAAGTTGAATGTTCCACTGATTCCTAAAGGCATTCCATCAGAGAAGGAACCTTGTCCTAGAGGATAGATTAAGAATACTGCTGTGGCTGCGGATACAGGTGCACTATATGCAACACAGATCCAAGGACGCATTCCTAAGCGGTAAGATAATTCCCACTGACGACCGAGGTAAGAAAAGACTCCGATCAAGAAGTGGAAGATTACTAGTTGGTAAGGACCACCGTTGTATAACCACTCATCTAAGGAAGCTGCTTCCCAGATGGGGTAGAAGTGAAGACCGATCGCGTTAGAAGAAGGAACAACTGCACCGGAGATGATGTTGTTACCGTAAAGTAATGAACCAGCTACGGGTTCGCGGATTCCGTCGATGTCTACAGGAGGTGCTGCGACAAAGGCGATTAGAAAACAGACTGTGGCAGCTAGGAGTGTAGGAATCATCAAGACACCAAACCAACCAACATAGATGCGGTTGTTAGTGCTTGTTACCCACTGACAGAAATTCTCCCAAGCGCCGCGAGTTTCGCGTTGCTGTAAAGTAGTTGTCATGTGTTTATAATTGCGTTATTTATTTTTCAAGGTTCTTGTCAGAACAGGACAGATAACAAAATAAAAAATTAAGTTGTTTCGTCTGTCTATGTAATAACAATAGCTGAGTATATGTACTTTGTAAAGCTATATTGCATTGTTCTTCGTTATGTTAAGCATAAGTTTTATTTATGTTTGCTTTTTTTCTTTTCAATATATTCTCGCCAATAGATTATTTTGCCCTCTTTTAAAGCCAAAATAATTGCATCTTGGGCATAGTTTATTTGACCAGTCTGACGCTCTTGGTCGCACCAGTCCCATTCGACAGCACCTTGGTCGCCGTCAACGATAATGCGTTGAATTTTAACCTGAGTATTAACAAACTGTTGAAAGTAATCCTGCGCTGCTTTTTGAATTTGCTGTTTGCCCTCATATTTAAATCCAGCAGCGATGAAGACTGCCTCTTCTGCAAAATCATTGGCGATCGCCTGTGCATTTTGTTGTTCCCATGCTTTAGCCTGTCGATAGATTATTGCGGTAATTTGTTCTTCGGTATCCATTAGTGAAGTAGCAGCTAAAGTTGTCGACAAAAAAAGAGTATTGACCAAAACGGTAACGAGTACTCCCGTCAAAATTAGAAAACTCCCATGCTTATGATTCATTTCCAGTGTTTGAACCCAGTATTTCCGCGACAAAATAAGCTTAGACTTACCTAGGTTGCATATATTCTGTTGCCTATTCCCTATTCCCTATTCCCTAATTCCTTTTCCCAAAATCTTGGGATGCAGTTTGAATACGTCAAAGCTTATAACTGGGAAATCAAAAATACTTCTTGAGTAACAACTCCAATTTTTCTTTTGCTGTACTAGGAATTTGGTCAGGGGGAGTCAAGACAGCATATTTTAAAGCTGAATGAGCTAGTGATTCTGGTGGATTAACAGTTAATCGTTTGACTGTTTCTCGAATTACTTTTTGCGCATTAACGGCATTGTGCTGAAGGTTGTCGATCACCATTTCTACAGTAACGTTATCGTGATCGGGATGCCAGCAGTCATAATCAGTAACTAAAGCCAGAGTGGCATAAGCTATTTCAGCTTCTCTAGCTAATTTAGCTTCGGGTAAGTTGGTCATGCCAATGACCGTTGCTCCCCAACTACGATAAAGATTAGATTCAGCTTTAGTTGAAAATGCAGGACCTTCCATGCAGACATAAGTGCCTCCACGATGTAGGTTGACATCAGGAAAATCAAGAGATTCAATAGCATCAGCAAGAACTTGGGCTAAGTTAGGACAAACAGGATCGCCGAAGGCTATATGAGCGACTATGCCCTGACCAAAAAAAGTAGACACTCGATTTTTAGTACGATCAATAAATTGATCGGGAATTACCATATCCAGAGGTTTAGCTGCTTCCTTAAGCGAGCCGACAGCAGAAGCCGAGATAATGTACTCTACTCCTAGCTGTTTCATGGCGTGAATATTGGCGCGAAAGGGTAATTCTGAAGGTAGAAGATGATGATTACGTCCATGACGGGACAAAAAAGCCACCTCGGCTCCATCTAACTGACCCAAAATTAGTACATCAGAAGGATCGCCAAAAGGAGTAGTTAGTTTTACTTCCTGAACGTTTTGGAGCGCGTCCATTTTGTAGAGACCACTACCACCAATAATGCCAATTCTTGCGTCTACCATAAACCGAATCTGCTCATTTTAATCTAGTTATGCTCGACTATTGTAACGATATCAATTTGGCAATGCTATGGTAATTTGGATAATATCATCTCACGTCCCAAATGAAGATTCTCCCTAGTCTTCAATTTCCGTTGCCAATACTAAAGGTCTGATTTCTTCTGCTGGAGAAAAGGTCAGGTTATTAGAAATGCGATCGCGAATCAGTCTGGCAATCATTTGATTCAGATGATACATTTCTGGACAAGGATTATAGCGATACTTCACATCAATAATGCGCTGCTTTTTACGGATCTTATTCTGAGTGTTTTTCTTAATTTCTGACACTTGCTTACTACGGCTACGGAGGAAAATGTCAGGCTTTTCGTCTCTATTTTTGATATCGGGTAAAATTTCTGAAAGTGAGTTTCGCCAGTAACCTTTGTAATTTTCACTTTTAGGATTTTTGTATAGCTTGAAACTGTCTAAAGTTGGAATATACAAAGCGTAAAATTCTCCCTCTTTAATTACTTGGAAACACCCCCAATCCTTTTCCTGTCGATTGAGTAGAATATTGAGCGTCAACTCTAGAGAAGGTAAATCAGTGAGGGAAATTGAATGATTTTGTTGTCTGTTCATAAACATAAAAAAAGTAGCGGTATTGCACAGAAAACCAAGATATGCTCAATTTAATAAAGGCAATAATTTTATAAAATTCTCTGAGAGATTAACAGAATAATATAATCATGAATTTAAAGGAATTCCTAGACTTAAGTGCAGGTAGATGGTTTAGTCAGCGTACTAATTATCTTTTAGGAGGGGAAAAAGCAGATAACAGTAAGGCAGATATTAAGATTGAAGTTATCCCTCCAGATGATTCTAGGGCAGTGCAACTATGCCAAAAACATAATCTCGATCCACAGTTGAGTATTGGTGGCACCATTCAAAGTTGGGATAACTCTGTAGACTGGGGTAAACCCAAACAAGTAGGCTCAACTACTATCGTCTTGATTAGTAACCCAAACGATGACCGCGCTGGTAAATTAATTCGTCCTGAAGATACAAAAGTATGTGGAAATTATGCTCTTGGTGCAGATAAAGCTCTAACTTTAACTATCGAAACGGACGAACTCTTCGCTGAAGAACGTCAGTGGTTTGCTAGCGATAATCTTAAAATGCGCACTACTATCGTTAAATATAACGATGGTAGACAGCAAACTTCTTTTTATTCTGAAATTCGCAAAGCACCACCTAAACCTGAAGCATAATCGCTATTGAACTAGAAATTTAACCTCTGCGGGATTGAAGTTGACGGTAGACATCTCGAATATCTACCTGATGATATGCTAGAGCAACTAGAGTATGATAAAGCAAATCTGCTACTTCAGAAGCGATCGCCTCTGGATTATCATCCTTACAAGCCATAACTACTTCGGCTGATTCTTCACCAATTTTTTTGAGAATCTTATTGTCTCCTCCCGCCAATAGTTTACAAGTATAGGAATTTTCTTGCGGATGGTCAGCGCGATCGCGTATAACTCGATATACTTGCGAAAGGGTATCAGCAGGAGGAGCAATTTTGCTATGGTCTACCTGATGAAAACAACTGCGTTCACCAGTATGACAAGCTATATCGCCAATTTGTTCAATTGTAATTAACAGAGCATCACTATCACAGTCATAACGGAGGGAACGAACCTTTTGGATATGACCTGAAGTAGCTCCCTTATGCCATAATTCCTGTCGCGATCTACTCCAATACCAAGTTTCACCTGTAGCTAGCGTTTTTTGTAAAGACTCTTTATTCATCCATGCCAGCATTAAAACTGTACCGTCGAGATAATCTTGAGCGATCGCAGGTACTAATCCTTGCTCGTTGTAGCGAATTTCATTTAAGGGAACAGTTTGTTGCTGAATATTGGTTGAAGACATTGTATTGTGCAGATGATAAGTCAGTTTTTTATTGTCACGCAAAAAAGCGCAAACTCCAAGACTAGTCTCTCAGCTTTTTTGACCATACTAGTTGTTCTCTTCTACCTCTCTAACAATAATTACGATCTTCCATTGTCCTAACTGACTAGCTTGAAAAGCTATTTGACTGCCATTGCCATTAATTGTGGGATGAGATGATGAACCTTTTATATTGGCAGTTAGTAGTTCTGACTTTTGCTGCTGGCGATCGTAAACAAATATATCTGCCTTCCCTCTTTCTGTAGAAACATAGACAATATAACGTCCATCATTACTAAGCGCTGGTTGGTCTTGGGTTGAATCACGACGATTAAGATTAGGCAAGGGTAGCAGCTGTTTTACTTGTAGATCGTAAAGAAAGATATCTCTCTGACCTCGGCGGTCTGAGGCAAATGCGAGATAACGACCATCTGGGCTATAAGCAGGATATTCTTCAGGAGAATTGCTATTTACACCACCAGGGATTACCTCATTTTGGATTAACAAACTACTATTACAACCTCCAATCAAGGTTAGAACCAGAAGGGGCAGAAATTTTCTGAGCATCAATTGGCAATTTCAATTACAAAATTTTAATTACAAAATTAGTTTTTAACTTAATACTTATAACTTTGCTAACCTACTAATAATTGTGAGCAAAATAAATTGAATTTACTCTTCAATAACATTTTATTTTCGCCAAAGTTGTGAGCAAAATAAATTGAACTAACTCCTCAATAATATTTTATTTGGACAGATTAAGATCTAGAGGTAAACTGACAATTGAGTCTTTTTCTCTTGAGTTTTTTATCGTGTTCTCCTAGGAAATTGGTTTTTATAGACATTTTTAAATTGCAATTTTCAAAATTTATATTCGTATTTTATTTTACTGATTTGTAGTCGAGCTTACATTTGATTGTGTCAGTAAAAGTACTAATTAAAAAGTTATAAAAATTTAGCGCAAATTAGGTGTTTATACTTGATGTCATGTAAAATTAATTTTGAATTTTCAAAAATTTGATTAAATTCATACTCCTTTAGATCTGTACACACGATGTTTCAAAGTAGACAACTACCGTCCAAGTCTCTTGCGACGCTGCTAATCTATAGTCATACTTCCCGTATGGTTATTATGTGGCTGCTGATTATTGGAGATATTATCGGATTACTTCTGAGTTTTAATTTAGCCCTAACTTTGCGCTTATCTCAGTCTTTAGATTTAGGTACGCCAATTTTATATGTTCTGATTGCAGTATATTTGTTTGGGCTTTACTTAACCGATACTTACAAATTAAATAGGCAAGTTTCTGGAGTCCGATTATCAGAACGAGCAATACTAGGAATTTTGGCAACGATAACTGCAGTTACCTGTGGTATCTACATCACTGGTTTGTGGGGTAGTGAGTCAATTGTTGGTCGAGGCGTTCTGTTAATCAGTGCTTGCTTTTTTTTAGTCTGGGCAGTGAGTAGCAGGATGATTGCCGATCAATGGCTTAAGTTAAACCAGCAAAGTAGTCGCTTTTTAGTATTAGGTGACAAGCAAAAAGTTATGGCGTTTGGAGAAGAGCATCGTAAGTTAAATGCTCGTACTGAGTTTGTCTCCTTTAACGATAATTTTGAGATTAATAGCTCTCAAGTTAGAAATTCCCACAAAACTAAAACTATTAGTAATTCTCTCGTCTTAGATACCGTTGATAACTTAAACTCCAGCTGGAAGAATCAATCTTGGTCTGGGATTCTCATTGATGGTGCTGAACGCCATTTATCTCAGCAAATGATCCGAGAATTAATGGATCTGCGGCTTCAAGGAGTATATGTTTATAGCTTAGCCGACTTTTGTGAGCAATTCTGGCAAAAGATACCTCCAGCTTATATCCAAGATGATTGGTTCGCTTTTACTTCAGGATTTAATATCTTGCACAATCGGATCAAGGCCAAATTGAAACATATAATTGATGTTTTGGTGGCAGGAATTTTATTATTAGTGAGTTTGCCCATTACTATTCCCGTAGCGATCGCCATTAAACTCAATAGCAAAGGACCGATATTTTATTCCCAAGTAAGAACTGGCCTCAATGGTAAGAAATTTAGAGTCTATAAATTTCGCTCCATGTACCAAAATGCTGAATCCAGAGGTATTCAGTGGGCAAAAGAGAAAGACCCCCGCATTACCTCAGTTGGTTCCTTTATTCGGTTAACCAGAATTGATGAATTACCTCAACTTTGGAATGTTTTCAAAGGAGAGATGAGCTTAGTAGGTCCCCGTCCCGAACGTCCTGAATTTGATCTCCAGTTAAGGGAAGAAATTCCCTATTACGATGTGCGCTATTTAGTGAAACCAGGAATTACTGGTTGGGCACAGGTTTGCTATCCCTATGGTGCTTCTGTTGAAGATGCATATCAAAAGGTAGCTTACGACCTTTATTACATCAAAAATTATTCTCTCTTTTTGGATCTTTCGATCGCGATTAAAACCTTGAGAGTAGTATTTTTAGGTAAAGGCAGATAGACAATGATTGAGTAGGATTAATCGAAGCTATGACGTTCCGTATCTCACTGTGAAATCAGAGAGTGCGATTTTGACCACACTCGACTTCCGAAAATCATCGCCATAACACAAGTTATGCGTCATGATCCTGATTTTAGTCAGTTGAAATTTTCTGATTTCCTTTCGGCAATTACACCTCATCTTACCTTGTGCTTGGTTTTCAGCTACTCGTCAGCCTATTCAGGTTTTCGATTTCTGAAACCAAGTATCAGGGTTTTTATTTGTTAGGAATTACGGTTTAGAACGCAATTTGGTATCACCAAATTAAACGATATTCAATACAGATATACCGTAGGGTAAAACACCGTTCGCCCCTACGAATGTATGATGTGTGATGTCTGAAATTTAAATTGGTATTATGTTCCTCCTTAAAATGGCAATAATTAGTTAAGTTATAAATAATTGATGGAAAATATTGAACTATAGAAAGCCTGCATTATGCGAGATTTTGCTCAAATTCAACAAACAGACTACGATGTCATAATTATTGGTGGCGGAATTAATGGTGCAGGTGTCGCTAGGGATGCAGCTTTACGGGGTTTAAAAACAATCTTAATTGAGAAAACTGATTTTGCTAGTGGTAGTTCTAGTTGGTCTAGTCGGTTGATTCACGGTGGCTTTCGTTATCTAGAATATTTTGAAATCCCCTTAGTCAGGGAATCTCTCAAAGAAAGAGAGGTATTGCTGCATACTGCGCCACACTTAGTTAACCCTTTACAGCTTACCATTCCTGTTTATCGCGATCGCTCACGTCCCTATTGGAAAATTTGGGTAGGCATGATTCTCTACGATCTTCTGAGTAGTGATAAAACCCTTCCTTCATATCAGATGTTACCCAAGGAAAAGTTTGAGCAGATGTTTCGTTCCTTGGATAAAGAAAACTTAGTTGGGGGCTCACAATACTATGATGGACAAGTTAACTTTGCGGAGCGTCTCTGTCTAGAAAATATTATTTCGGCTCAAAATGCAGGAGCAACAGTCTTAAACTATGTCGAAGTTATGGAACTTACCCTCAAAGATGGGCGTATCAGTGATGTTGTCTGTAAGGATAAACTAACAGGGTCAAGTTTTACCATCTCAGGTAGAAAAGATGTAATGGTTGTTAATACGGCAGGACCTTGGGTTGATCGTGTCTGTGAACGAGGTAATAAAGCAGGAAAAAGGGTTTCTATTGGAGATGCTAAAAAAAATGGCGGCACAAAAGGAAGTCATGTTGTCGTCGATCCTTTTCCTGGGGCACCAAATTCCAGTCTATATGTAGAAGCAAAATCCGATGGTCGTCCGTTCTTTATTATCTCCTGGTTGGGAAAATATTTAATTGGCACAACTGACTTACCCTATAAAGACGATATCGAAAATATCAAAGCCAATAATGATGAAATAGATTATCTCTTACAAGAAACTAATAATGTTATTCCAACTGCTAATCTAAAAAGAGATGATGTTAAATTCACCTATTCTGGGGTACGTCCTTTACCCAACTCTGAGGGTAAAAAACCTGGAAGTATTACTCGTAAACATATTATTTTTGACCATCGAAAAGAAGGAGTAAATAACTTATTTACCCTAATTGGTGGCAAGTTAACCACCTATCGCAACGTAGGAGAAGAAATGGTAGATGCTATTCTCAAACGCATGAAGCGATCGCCTCAACCTTGCCGAACCGACTCTTTACCTCTACCTGGCTGTATTTTGCCTAATGATCGACGGATTCAAGAGGCAATTACTGAATACGGCTCAATTCTATCAACTAGAACAATTGATCATTTATTTACCATATATGGTGCCAAAGCATTAGAAATTTTGACCCTAACTAAAGATAATCCTGAGTTATGCAAACCAGTTAGCCCGGATTTACCTGATATCAAAGCCCAGATTGTATATGCTGTTGAGAGGGAATTAGCTCATACGATAGTAGATATTCTCCGCCGTAGAACTACTTTGTCCATGAATGGTAATTACGGCATGGATTTATTGCCTGTTGTCACAGAAGTACTCCAAAAACATTGTGGTTGGACGCAAGAACAATGCGATCGCGCCTGTGACGAATATCGCTTTTACATGGAGCATAACTGTATTCCCGATTATCAGCTGGCTTAACATATTAAATGAGCAATATCTTAATTAGCAACGATGATGGTATATTTTCTTTGGGCGTTCGTACCTTGGCGAATACATTAGCTCAAGCGGGTCATCAGGTGACGGTGGTGTGTCCCGATCGCGAACGGTCAGCGACTGGACATGGATTAACCTTACATCAACCAATAAGAGCCAAAGAGGAAGTTGATTCAGTCTTTGATGATAACGTAGTTGCGTGGTCGTGTTCTGGGACTCCTGCTGACTGCGTTAAGTTTGCCCTCAGTGCCGTGCTAAAAACTCGTCCTGATTTTGTCTGTTCTGGCATTAATCATGGTCCCAATCTAGGTACAGATGTTCTGTATTCTGGTACAGTATCGGCGGCGATGGAAGGAGTATTAGAAGGAATTCCTAGTGTGGCATTTAGTTTGGCAAGTTTTACTAACTTTGAGTTTCAGCCCGCTGCCGATTTTGCTCTTAAACTGCTAACCAAATTAGCTAAGATAAGCTATCCTCAACCTCCCTTACTGAGTGTCAATATCCCTCCCGTGAAGACTTCAGAAATAGCGGGAGTGTTAGTTACTCGTCAGGGTTTACGCCGCTATATTGAGAAATTTGAGAAAAGACTCGATCCCCGGGGGAAAAGTTATTATTGGTTAGAGGGAGAAATTATTGAAGATATTGAACAGCCAGGAGATCTTAATTTACCTCCACATATTTTGACTGATGTTCAAGCAATTCGCGATCGCTTTATCACCATTACTCCTTTGCAATACAATCTCACTGATGCCACGATAGTTAAGCATCTTTATAGTCAAGAGTTTTTTAATGGACAATTGACAATTGACAATTGACAATTGACAGTTTAGGATTCAGCATTATGTGAAAAATGCGGGGTCAGGCATTCAGTCTGACAATATCTTTTGATAAGCTGCTAAAGTCAACTTTGCTGTTTTTTCCCAAGAGAATAATTTCGCTCTTTCTTGACCTTTGTTAATCAAATCTTGACGTAATTCAAAATCGCTAATTACTTTTAGTATCGCTGCTGCTAGTTGCATTGTATCCAGAGGTTCAATTAATAAAGCTGCATCTCCTGCAACTTCTGGAAGTGAAGAAGTATTAGAAGTTACTACAGGAACTCCTAAAGTCATTGCTTCTAAAACAGGAAGACCAAACCCCTCATAGTGAGAAGGATAAACAAAAACATCAGCATTCATATAAAAAAGAGCAACCAATTCATCAGATAAATAATTAAGATGATAAATTTGCTGTTTCCAGGGTGAATTTTCTATAGAGGAAAATATTGCTTCGTAACGCCATCCTTTTTGACCAATCAGGATCAAATTATGGGGAATTTTGGATTTGCTTTTTAAATAGTTAAATGCTGAAATTATCGAATTGATATTTTTTCTCGGCTCTATTGTACTAACGAAAAGTAAATATGGTTGAGACCAATCGTACTTTACTTGCTTTCTCAGCTGCTCTATTTTTTGGGCAGAAAATGAATAATTAGGATGATAACGGCTAGCTAAAGGTGTGACAAAAATTTTATCGTGGTCTACTTTGAGATATTTAATAATGTCTTGCTTGGAACTCTCAGAAATAGTTAATATGAAGTCCGTCCACTCTAAACAACGCTTCACTTTTTCTGTATATTTGGCAACGACAGCATCAATATAATTAGGATATTTAATAAAAGTTAGGTCATATAAATTCATAACCTTATAACTTTTCTGGCAAGGATAAACTGAATAGTTAGTACCATGAATAATATTGGGAAAGCCAAAGTATTTTTCAAAATAAGATAAAACCGTGGTTGATTTAGTGGATAATAATAAGTCAGAAATCCTGACGGGCATAGGGAAGAAATGCAGGTTGGCATACTGATGTAAACACTCTGGAAAACTACGATCTCCTCGCAGCCAGTTTTTCAAACCAGGTTGAAATGCTAACTCTAATTGAAAATCTTCTTTTGCTTGTAAATCATCCAAAGCACGGATTAAATTAGCAACATATAAACCAACCCCGCTTGGCTTGGGAGCTACAGGGGTAGCATCAATAACAACTTTGAACATAAGTAGGTGGGTGAAATTAAATATAAAACGGTTTTGTTTTGGCAGGGGTTAGGGGGTTAGGGATTAGGGGATGGGTGATAGGGAAAAGATTAATTACCTGGGTTTTATAAATTATTATGCCTACCTACTTAAAATATTTAGCAATTTGAACATAATATTCCTGTTTCCAGGAAATATAATTAATTTATTTACAATTTTTCCAATCCTGAAATAAATTCTAAGTATGTTTTCTCAATTTTCGACCAGGTATAGTTTGCTGCCACAAATTCTTTCCCTTGTAAGCCTAGTTGATTTCTAATTGGCTCTTCCATCTTTTCTATAGCTACCTGAAACTCATCTTCATTTGTATACCAAAGCCCACCTTGCGCTCTACGACACTGACCTACTAAAACATCACAATTACCGTTAACTAAAACGGGTTTACCTACTGCCCAGGCTTCTAGCAATACTATAGATAAGCTTTCATAGGGAGAAGGCATTACTAATAAATCACAAGCTGCTAGAGCATTCCACTTAGTCTGCTCATCTACAAAACCAAGATTAATAATATCTGGATGTGAGGGAATTGACATTGTTGGTTTGCCTAATAGTACGAGCTTTCTTGTAGTAAACTCCAGGCTTCGCAATTGTATAAAATAACGAAAAAGTTCTTCACATCCTTTGGAAGGATCGATTCTACCAACATATAAAATAAAGGGTTCATCTATCTTGTATTTCTGCCGAAAGTTTTCTGGATCATGAGTTGGTGGTTTATCTAAGGCTATACCAGCGATCGGTCCTTGGAAATTAATTGTTGGAAAACGGTTTTTTAGAAACTTTTTTTCTTCTAAAGTGTTAAAAATAAAACCACGCGGTTTTTCAAAAAAACTATCCCACATACTGAGATAAATTGGCCATTCATCATGAGCACAAGGAGCTAAATAAGCTTTGTTGGCGACAATAGGCAAAGCGAAATAAGTCGTTGCATATAAATAGGGAAAAAAAATAAATGCGTCGTATTCCTGCTCGTTCTGCTTGATATAGGTAATCAAATCAGGAGCAAGAGGTCCTTGCGATCGCATCCATTGCTCCTGTTCTTTAAGAGCAACTTTGGACAAACGAGGGTGAATTTTTGCTGACAAATGATTAAACTTATCTACATCGCGCTGCTGCCCGACTAAGAAACGTCGTACCTTGACACCAGAAACCTCTGTTAAACCTGGTGAGTAGTGATTTTTCCAGGTCATGTAGTCCAAGGCACAGGTTGTTAATATTTCTGTGTCCCAATATTTAGCCATTCGTTGGGCAATCTTGAGACAGTGAGTTTCAGCACCACCATTTACCTCTAATCCACAGCGTTGAACAATAAAAGCTACTCGCATATCACCAAATTTACAACAGTTCAAGAGAATCAATAAAAATACCCAAACGCCTCAAATCACTTGACAAACCATAATCATTGGGACAAAAGTTTGGTGAAATTATATTGATTCTCCAACAATTTGAATATATTGCATCATTTTGATCTTCTTGCGGTATTTCTACCAGATTAATGGTCATATTAGTTTTTAGCCCCCTTACCTCTATCTCAGTTGGAAAAGAACTAAAGCGTTGAACCCATATAAATCTGTAAGAATTTGTTTTAACTAAGTTATCTATCGTAATGATTAAGTTACATTCCTGAATGTAGTTAATCTCAGGTGGAGACACATTTAAAATTAATCTATTCGCTTTGAGGTTAGATTCGACAAAATATAATCTAGCAAAGCCATCAGTCCATCTACCCTTAATATTTTCATAATGATGCCAACCACAGCCTAGGGAGGATCCAGTTTCTATACTTTTTGTCAACTCATCAGCCTTAGGAGTCTTGTTTAAGATGTAAGGATGCCAGTTGTATTTAGTCAAAATATCATTAAATTTTTCCGAACAAAGTACTTCTAAATCTCTATTTCTTGAGTACCCATGAAATAACAAAAATTCACTCCACCATCTATATGAAGCTAAAGTAATATGACCGTGATGTGGTAATCCGTCTTGCAGAACAATATTCTTAAAGGGGATATTATACATCATATCTCTATTCCATTCTGGATTATCATTATTAACCTTAATGCCTAATTTAAAAGTAGCATCTAGTCCAAATGATGGAATAGTAAGCAGTAATCTTCCATTATATGACTCCCTCAAATATTTCAAATTTTGCTCTAAAGTTGAAACTGGTAAATGTTCAAAAACCTCTGTGAATGTAATTAAATCCACTTTTTTTATTGATGTTTTTTTTAGCCAACTTTCGGCAGTAACAACAGTCAAATATTTTTGAATACTTTGATTGGCTAAGCCTATCAAAGCTTCACTAAAATCAATTCCATAAGAATTATTTTTCAATTTTCTCATTGCTTGAACAAGCAAGCCTTTTCCACAACCTATATCTAAATGCCATTGAGGAGAAAATAAACTGGTTATAATATGAGCCATTTGTTGGTATGGAATTATATCCCAATCTGCTCCATAATCATCTCCATAAAAATCTTGCTTTAAAACTACATTATGGTAAATATCTTCTAAATTATTTAGGGACAAATCTTTACTTAAGCTGTATGTGTGTTGTTGAACTGATTTGTTTAAATTAGAGTTAGAATTTATCATCTTATTTTTATTGAACTTATTTGGTAATTCTTGAAATTTATTTTGAAACAACTTGCTCAAAAGCTTTTGAAAAAGAGAGTGGCAAATTAGTCATATTTCATTCTTGAAATAATAATATTTATCCTTTCCATTACTGCTGAAGTGATGAAATTTTCCCGTCTTATTCGCTGGAAATTGAGTACAGTTGCTTTTAGCACTTTATCCTTCACTAACAACTTCGCCAAAGCAGCAACTTGGACTAAATCTTCTTTAGTATTGAACATTAATCCCGCTTCGCCTAAAGTTTCTGGCACAGCAGTACTTTTATAAGCCAACACTGGAACATCAAACCACATCGCTTCAATAAGTGGCACACAAAAACCTTCATGCTCGCTCATAGACCAAAGTAGATGTGCAGTTCTATAAAATGCTAACAGTTGAGTATCATTTACTTGCCCTGGAAGCAGGACAAAATCTGTAAGGTTTAAATTTTCAATTGTATTGATCAGGTGAATGTAATAGGGATCGTTTCGTTCCCCAGAACCAACCAAAATCAGACGCGCCTCTTGATCCATACTCAGATAGTGCAAAAATGTTTTGATTAATTGATCTTGACATTTGTTTGGTGCCAAACGACCGACAAACAGTAAATTAGTTTTACCATCTTGTAGTTGCTTCATTAGGTTGGCATCTGCTGGCAGATCCCATTTATTCGGGTTGACAGAGATAGGCAGTACCCCAGGCTGGGGAAATCCAGATGCATTTAGTTCAGCTGCATTATAGGTCGAATCGCCTACTGATATTGGGAAATATTGGGCTAATTGCTTTAACTGCGCTCTACCTTCTTCCAGAATTTTGGCAAAATCAGGTCGGTAAGGAATAAAAAACTTTGCCGGAGTAATGTTGTGATAAATAAGACATTTAGGGGCTGGGTGCGTTATAGCATAGTCGGTAAGTTCAGAACCAATTGAATGATGATAAATTAATCCTGCTTTAGCACTAATACTTTTAGGCTGAAATATTTTAGCTTCATGAGCAACTCTCTCATCTAGATAGCTGACAAAAATATCAGATTTATAGCCACAACTGCGTAAATAGTCTCTAATTGCCAATGCATGGTTAGATATAGCATCACCATAACCAAGGTTAGGCAGTAATTGATGGATTTGATTCAGTTTTCCCGAGCTAGGTGTAGATGTTGTTGCTAATGGTTTGGATAAAGCCAATACAGCTTCGTAACGCTCCATAACTTTATCCCATACAGCATTTTCTTGGGCATAACTGTGACCATTTGTTCCGTATGCTGTCAATACTTTTTCTGCCACCTGATCGACCTGAGCGAATAATTCTGACCATTCAATTTCTGTCTCTGCTAGCCAACCACCTTTTGCCGACTCAACAGCGATCGCAGTAGCCAAACAATTCCGATGAGCAGCAACAGGCTTCTGATAGAACCAAGCTTCCATGATGACACGGGAATAACTTTCGTTTTGACTAGGTTGGAATAAAGCCAAGCAGTTAGCTAATAATGCTTCTTTTTCAATTTCTGTAACTAAACCTAAATCAACTAATCCCTCCATAGGCTTAAGAAAGGATGGATTACCAGGACCGACAATAACTAGCTTGAGATTAGAGTCTGGATGCTTTTGCTTGAAATCAGTATAAGCCCTAATCAATAAATCGGTATTTTTGGTTGCATCTCGGCGACCGAGACAAAGAATAAACCGCTCTTGGGTTATTTGAAAGTCTTTAATCTTGAGAATTGTTTTATTATGATGCTTATGGTCAAGTACTTCTACTTCTACTCCTGCACCTGCCACTACGCTTTTAGTAATGATCCCAGGACCATATAATTGTCTAGCTAGTTGAGCTTCTCCCTCACTGATGAATAATAACCCTTTAGCTAAATGAAATATGTTAGCAACTTGTGGCAAATATGCATAAGCTTCATCGTGTAAACAAGGCTGTAGAAATGCACGACTAGCAACAATCGGCAAACCCTGCAAAATTAGACCATAAAGATAGGGGATAAAGATAAACGCTTGATAATGTTCTTGATTTTTTTGGAGATAATTCAGTAAATTAGTCGAATTAATGTTCTCATTACAAAAAACAGTTGCATCTTCTAAATTAATCGGACTAACTCCTGGTTTTAGGTCTGAAGATGACAAGCTCAATATCAAAGAATTAATCCGATCAAACCTAGGGCGATCGCGACTATCAACTTCAAAGCGTCGAATCTTAATACCTTCCTCTTGGCTCAATCCAGATTTAAGATGATTGACAGACCAATCATCTTGAAAAGAACGACAGCAAGTAGTCAACACTTCGATTTGATGACCTTTGTTAGCAAGTCGAGTCGCAATTTGCCACGCTTGCTGTTCTGCTCCTCCTTTTAAATTTTTGCCAAACCAGGGAACAACTATAGCTATAGGTTTCATTTTTTATACCCAATTACCGCGTAATCCTGCGCTCCATAAAAGAAATCGTTAAAGCGTTCGGCTACTTCAGAACCATTCACTCTTTGCTTCTCTGGATAAGCATGAAGTTTCATAATACTGACATCGTGTAAACCAACTGACTCGGCAATAAACTTGGTAGTAACACTTGGCAAAGGATTACGATGAGACGGATCGATATAAAATGAACAACTACCAACAAGAACATTTTCTGGATTTGGAGTTTCAAAAATTACTATCCCCTCTGGTTTTAGTACTCTAATTACTTCAGTAAATAACTGCATCAGTATTGCAAATGGTAGATGCTCAATAATATGAAAGCCTGTTATTGCTCCCAAACTATTGTCAGACAATCCACGTAAGTAAGCTATCACATCTGCTTCAACTACCTTGAGACCTAAAGCTTGGCATTGTTCTATCATTACTTTGTTAATGTCTAAACCACTTGCCGTATATCCATTAACTTGTAATAGTTCGATCCATTCTCCACGTCCACAGCCTACGTCCAAGATGGGGGTGTCTTGTGTACCTACCTTTGCTTCCTCAATCAAAGGCAAATAAACTTTTAACCGATTAAAAATATCCTCACGACTACCACGAAACTGGTCTTCAAAAGCGACATTAAAAGCATCTAGTGCATATTCATCTTCATTAACAAAGGTTTGTAACTGCTCTTGAGCAAATGGTTCTGGTAGCCGTTGCCGTGCTTCTTCCAAAAATAAAGTAATCAATCGCTTCTGCTGTATGAGATCGCTTTTGAGGTAGTTATTATTTTGCAGATAACTTTTAGCTAAGTCTTGTATCTGACTATTGACAATACTTAAGCGTTCATCTACAGTTTGAGTGCGATTTTCGACTGCTTCTACACGTTCATTTGCAGTTTGAGTGCGATTTTCGACTGCTTCTACACGTTCATTTGCAGTTTGAATGCGATTTTCGACTGCTCCCAAACGCTCATTTAGTTGCGATCGCAAATTTTCTATTTCTAAAATTAATTGGCGATTAATATTTATAGATTGCTTGAAAGCATTGGTTAAATTATGATTGACTTCTCTTTGATCTCTAAACAGTAAATTAAATGTTTTTAGAATATATTTTTCTAGTTTTTCTGCTAAGGGAAACTTGTAATATTTTGCAGGTAGCTTAGTACGAAGCAAACTACGAGACTCCGCATTTTCAAGTAAACCCTCAATACTATTGAGATTATTACTGAGTGCAGAGATTGACAAAGCAGGCTTAGTTCGAGATGGTCGAAAATTTTCTTGACGATTGGCAACTTCCTCTCTAACTTTCTCCATTAATTCATCGACATTGATTTCTGGATTATTTGAATCAATCATATTTTTTCACTGTTCATAATTAGTTCTGAAATCCCCTTATTATTGAGCATTGGAGAAAATTTTTAGATCATTTTCTACCATCTCTGAAACAATTTCTTCAAAAATTTTCTCAGTTTGCCAATGAAGTTCAGTGGAAATTTTACTATGATCTCCTTTTAAAGGAATCTTTTCTGACGGACGAAAAAATCTTGGATCGAGTTCGACAAATTTACGATAATCTAAATCGACATATCTAAATGCACATTCAACAAAATCCCGAACCGAGTGGTTTTTCCCCGAAGCAATTACGTAATCATTGGGGGAACTATTTTGAAGCATCAGCCACATAGCCTGAACATAATTTGGAGCATAACCCCAATCTCTTAACGCATCCAAATTTCCCAAGAAAAGCTTTTCTTGTAATCCCAGCTTTATTTTTGCTACAGAAGAAGTTATCTTACGAGTCACAAATTTGAAATCACGTCTAGGAGATTCGTGATTATATAAGATGCCAGTGCAAGCAAATATATCGTATTGACGAAAATAGTTCTGCACTAAATGATAACTAGCAAGTTTGGAAATACCATAAATCGATCTCGGATTGAAAGGTGTAACCTCTTTTTGAGGCGAATCTTGAACCAGTCCAAACATTTCACTAGAACCAGCAAAAAAGAAACGACATTTAGGAGCAACGTCTTTAATGGATGCTAGTAAATGATGAGTCCCATTAAAATTTATTGCTAGAATCGAAGACTCATCATCAAAAGAGTAACTAACAAAACTTGATGCGGCTAAATGATAACATTCATCAGGCTGAACCTGAGATATAACTTTGTAAAGAGAAAGATGACTTTCCAATGATGCTACATGGAGTGTTAATCGATCTATAACTCCAGCAATATTCTTCAATTTTCCAGAAGGATTTTCTAAAGATTGTCTGCGGACAATTCCGTGAACTTCGTATCCTTGACTAAGCAAAAATTCTGCCAAGTAAGATCCATCTTGACCAGCAATTCCAGTAATCAATGCTTTTTTGACCATAACTACTTATTTCTATCAATTAATTTGCAATTTTGAGACTACTAGATTTATTTGACTAACAATAAAAGACTACAGTACTGGCTCCCAACTCTAGACTTTAGGAATTAGCGCATTATCCTCAACCAGAGAGGATCAAAACAAGTAGATTCGTTTTGAGGAACAGCACTTATTTTAAAAAAAATCTCAAAAATTCTGCTCAATACAAACCATCTTGTCCAGTAATACCAGTGATTAAAGCTCGTTTTGGTTTTATCATCATAATTTTGCAATTTGTCTAGAGTAGTCTAATTTCTACAAAATTCAATCAAAGTTATTTCATAATCTTTGATTTTGATATTTTTAATTATAATAGTCTCTATTTACTGAACTTTATGCACCTATCTGTATGTGATGGACTCTATCTCTGAGAGGATGTCTGAAAAGTTAAAATAATTGTGGATCGCGGTTCAAAAACCAGAAAAACTCTCGCTACATTAAATCTGTCAATAGCTTAAAAAGACAGGAAACGAGAGTTATGTATAAATCATATCGTACCGATTTGACCGACGAACAATGGGAATTATTGCGCCAATTGATATCAGAAGCTAAGTCTATATGATTCGGATAATGTTTAGATGTAAGCGATCATTGTTCTTTTTATGAACGGGTAATTAAACAACAAGATAAAGCGATCGCTCTGAAGATTCATCTGGTGATTTCTGCCGCTTGAAAAAAGGCAGATTACCCGTTGTCAAAATTTTTGCCTCCGAGCTGGAACTCAATTAAACCAGCTCTAAGAGCAAGGAGTTGTATCGATATCAATTTTTACGTCTCCAGCATTGAGATCGGCTGTATCGACAATCAGAGAAGTTTTGCGTGAAGCTTTTGCCTCAATTCCAATAATAAGCCAGCCTTGCCAACCACAGGACTTGGGTATAACAGCAACTTCATCCTGCTCCTGAAATAAAGGGTTACTAGATTTAAACAGGCTAGTGACCCATTCTGTATTAATTCGTTTTCGAGACTTGCTCACAAATTTATATTTTCTTCTCAAGCGGGTTTTTGCTCCTCCTGGATTTTCTGTTGTTCCTTGATATAGAATCTGTACATCCTGCATCAGATAATTCCCTGGAATTGTAGTAGGAACAGCTATAAAACAGAGTTGGCGCTCTTTATCTGCCACACTCATATCATCGAGAACAATTGCTAATGTTCTACCATCTCCTCCTGCAAGCTGACCACCAACTTTACATCCATTCCAACTAAATGCTTTTTCATATTTAATACTAGGTTTTTGCGGTTTTTTAGTTAAAGCTTTAGTAGGAATCAAATTGATTCCTAACACTGTAAATACTAATACAAAGCTTCTAAAATACTTGAAACTCATCTCGATTATTTTCTAATTTATTGGCATTATTTGATGACCGCCGAAGGAGATCAGCGCAGGCACCGTCGTTCTAAGGCGGTGTACCGCTGACCACTACTGAATGGCAAATTTTAGCTCTGTTATATCTAATGAGCCTCCACTTCTTGTAGAGACAGTTAAGTTAATTCCAAATACGCTTCGTCCATCTTTTGTATAGCTGGTGTTTGGAATTTCATTGGTCAAATCAAAACTAGTCGGGTTTTCATATAGTTTAGAGATGCTGGTTCGTCTGTCGTCACCAATCAAAATTGATGAAATAGATAGAGTTGCTGGTGCTTTAGTTACTTCACCTTTTAAAGCTACAGGCACTAGCCTAACTTGTTTCTGAGAACCAGGAGCTTCGACTCTAATGATACATCTAGCTCGTGATTTGGGACCAACTTTTAGATTCGATACAAGTTTAATCTCATTAGTTTGCGAATCGAAAACTACATCACAATCACCAGTGACAATGAATCCAGATTTGCTTTTCTGTGAAATTGCAGCATCAGTATTAGAATTGACATTACAAGAACTAAAAGTAAATAAGGATGCTACAAGCAAAAAATTGAGTAAATATTTTAACCTCAACATTATCTAAATCTCCATTAATAGTATTTATTTATGAATAGTAAGTTTGCGCTTGAGCTTGGTAAAAAAACTCAATTAGCTGACATAGAGCGCAGAGTTTGGTTACTTCCAATCACAATTTTCTTAACGATTTGATGTTAAAGGTACAAATCTACTATGAATCTATACTTTAGTTTTGCCTGAAGGGGAAGTTGTTTCCTCCCCTTCGGTTTAAACTGTCATGCAGGAATGATTCTGCTTTAACTAAATCCAAGAAAACTTCAAACAAGAAAACTACAAAACACTTTATTTTGCTTTTCTTACTTTAATCCCACAGCAACCTGATTAGGATTTTCTAGACTATTTGAAGTATCACAAGGAACTATGTCGAAATGAAGCTGAACATCTCCAGCATTGACATCTGCTGTATCAACAAAAAGAGCAGCTTCTTTTGAAGATCTGGCGATCATATTAATACCTAATTGTCCTTGACCACCGCAGGCTGAAACAGATGCGGCAGTAAGATTATCTTGCTCCTGAAACAAAGGATTGTCTTCTACAAACTTGGTTTTTTGAGGTTCTGCTTTAACTTGACCAAAAGCACCCCCATTGAAAATATAGCTTCTGCTGAAGATGGCGTTTTCCCCCTCTGGGATTTCTGCGGTTCCTTGGTAAAGAACCTGCACATCCTGCACATGGAAACCACCTGGAATAGTCGTGTTAATTCTTAAAAGACATTTGTTACGCTGACCATTTTCTGCAACAAAGCCATCTAGCGCGATCGCTAATGTTCTACCATCTTCTCCAGCAAGCTGATTGGCAATAGTACATTTGCCTTGAGAAATTGCTTCTCCAAATTGGATACTAGGTTCTTCAACTTGGGTATCATCTTCAACATTCCATGCAGGATCTTCCTGAGTCAAAGCATTAGTTGTTGTAAGGTTAATACTCACTAGTGTAGATAAGGACAATAAAATACCCAATTTTTTAAGATTCATAATAAATTCCTCTTTTTTGATGTTTTAGCTTTGGCCTGCTTCAATTTTTAATTCAGGTTGTATGTAATTCATGTTAAACATCAGATACCGCTGAAAAAAGGTTTAAAAGCGCAAATATTATTGCGGTAATGCACAGATAAATATGCGGACTACCGCTGAAAAAAGTCTAGCTTCCGTCATAAACTAGAAAAGTAAGCTCTCCATGACTGTTTTCACCAAGCAATGTTTTCCTTCAAATACACCTTACTAAGTCTCATTGCGATTACTTTCACCTTGTTAGTTTTAAGCTTCCCTGCATTGGCAAAAGAACTATGGCAAGGTAAAGGAAGAATTATTAGTGGAGAAGGGGAGGGAGCTTCGGTTGGGCTAAAAATATTAGTAAAAGACAATCAGGTTACTTTTCTTTCTGGTGCTTTAAAAGGTCAGCAAATTGAATTAGCATCTACTAATCCCTTGAAAGGAGAAGCGATAACTGATGTGGGAATATGGCGTTTTTTAGAGTTCGAGCAAGAATTGGGCATAAGTTTATCTCAAAATACGCCCTATCGCCTGATACACTATCGTCTATTCCCTGTGTCAGAACAACAGATTGATGAGCCGAAGTAAAAAGCAAACCATAGCCATATTGGTACTAGGAATAAGTTTTGGATTTATTTATAGTGTCTTGTTTCGTGAAATATCCTGCCTACAGAAACTGGAATTGAATACTTACGATACTTTTCTTCGCTGGCAAAGTCCCGATGATCCTCCCAAAGAAATATTGCTCGTTAAGCTCAATCGGCAATATCGAGAGAAGAGAGCTGCTAACCCTAATTTCTCAGAAAGAGTTTTTTACGCTAGTTTAATCAAACAGCTCTTAGAAAATGATGTCGCGGTAGTAGTTCTTAATTTACGTCATTATTGGCGAGATATTCCCGATAGTGATTGGAAAGATGCGGATTTAAGTAATAGTCCTCTCAGAGAATTGGTGGGAAAATATGGGGAGCAAATAGTCTTAGTTACTCGTAGCGACTCCCTCTTTGAGGAGACTCCCTCGGAATTGCAAACATACCACCACTTTTTACCCCGTAACGACGATCTAAGCCCAACTATTGCTCCCAATTCTGTTCAAGGATTTTCAGAATACGAACTAGAAGCGGAAAATCCCCGAAGTTCAACCAGTATCACTCGTCGTACTAATTTAAGAGGAGAGTTTGTTACTTTAGATGGTAACCAGCCAGCGCAAAAATTCCATTCTGCTCCTCTACTAGCACTAGAAAAATTCGCTCGACAACAGAACAAGTATAAATTAAAGACAGAAATATCTTTTCCTCAAACTATTGGAGTCAACTACTGGGATAGCAGCAGTAATTTTCCCGCTTTTAATGTCGAACAAATTTGTGATAGAAATGTTGTTGAAGAGTGTAAACTTGCTCCTCAATTAAATTTGCGTTCTTTGGTTGCCAATAAAATTGTGTTGGTGGGATTTAGTGAAGGGAGAAATCATAATACCTTACCTGTAACAACTCCCTTTGGAAACAAGATTCCTTTGCTTGAATTTCAGGCAAATGTTTTAGCTAGTCTGATTACAGGTCGCTACTATCGAGTTTTGTCAGTATGGAGCCAGTGGCTAATTTGGCTTGTCGGGGCTATTATCGTCAGTGGTATTTTTATCTTTAATATGGATTCATCTCGACTGGATTATCCTAAGAGTTTTTTCTGGATAATATTTGGAGTTATCTTCGTATACGTCGGTTTGACTCTAATCCTCTGGCAAAACTATTATACTTTGCCTATAGTTATTCCTTTATCCATTTGGTCTGCTAGCGCGATTTCAACCTGTATCTGTCTAGTTCTCGGACTACAACGACAACTAATTACTCAACAGCGTCAAACAATCGAACAACTTCAACGAGCAGAGGAAAAAGCCGTAATTTTACAAACTCGCAAATTACTACAGCGGGTAGCATCGGATATCCATGATACCGCTCTTCAAGACTTAAAAGTAATCATGGATAGGCTGGAACTAGAGTTAAATTTAGACCCAGAGTTTGTAATAGATCGCCTCGAAATTATCGGTCGGCAAATTCGCGAACAACTTAACTCGATGCGTCAGATGTCACAGAAATTGGAAATATCATCAATTCTCCGTTCTGGTATAGATATCGGTATTCAAGCTAATCTCGAACAACTAGTTGATTCTGATCAATTAACTCTCCAAGTCATCTACGATCTTCATCCCATTGATGAACCTAAGGCTAGTACTAATTGGATTGATGCTCGTGAAGATATTTACCGTTTTTTCCGAGAAGCAATTAATAATGTATTGTTTCATGCCCAACCACCTTATGGCAATGCAACTCAAGTAAAAGTTAGTTTATGGCGCGAGCAAAACCGATGTTACCTGGCAATAATTGATAACAATTGCCAAACATCAGTTACTCCCTCGGTAGAAACTTCCACTAAAAGACGCAGTTCAGGAGGTTATGGGACAAAAATAATGGAAACTATTGCCTTGGAATTACCTCAAGGAGCTTGGGAAAGAACTATTATTCCTGACGGGGGCATCAAGGTTCAATTAGCATGGAATTTTAGTTTTGACGACTCCCACTGTTAAAACAGGGGCATCTCACTTCATCAGTACTTGCTCAGTTTCGGAAGGTTATGCGATCGCGCTCTTCTTGGTTTTATCTCTAAAGCGATCGCGCAGCGTGGGCGAAGCCCAATCGTCAATATTCCTCTTTAAGATCTTGGTAGTGCGTTAAGAGCTGACGTTCATTGGCGTAGTTTAATATTGCTTGTTTATTTTACTCGTTTAATTTACTCGTTTTTGGCATGATTTTAAGAAATAAAACCTAAATTCAATCAAACTTAATTAAATCCTTTAACAATATCAATGTCAATAACAGCTTATTTCGAGGAGCTATCATCCAAACCGATATTTTTTGTTCTTGAAGATCATCCAGAAGTAGCGGAAAATAACTGTCTCTATCTCCAGAAAATAGAACCCTCTGCCAGCTGCGTCGTACTAAATAAACCCCAACAAGTTTGGGAAAGACTAAAACTTGAGATACCTTCTCTTTTCGTTATCGATCTTCAGATTGGTAATATTACTGGTGAACAGTCAACTAAAGAAAGTTTAGAGTTATTAGAGTATATATTTGGAGATTATCCGAAATTAAACATTCTAGTTTACACTAGCGAACATAGCTATCTTCGACCCTTGAGGAAGTTAATTAGTAAACATCAAGGAGGCTTTGTCATTAATTCTAAGATGCAACGACGGAAACATTTTGTCCAAGGAGCTAAGAGTGCCTTAGCTGGTCAACTTGTTCTTCCTCCAGATTTGCGACAGGAAGTAGATTTTTCTTCTATTGAAAGCCAAATTTTACAACTACTTGGTCAACAATATCTGACTGATAAAGCTATTGCACGGGAGTTAAATGTCTCGGTACGAAAAGTCCAAAACCATATTCAGCAGTTGAAGCTCAAATTAGATATTGATGGCTTAGAACCAAGCTGTACTAGCTTTCGTGTTGCTTTATCAATGGAAGCTGTGCGGCGCAAAATGTTATTGATCTGAATTAAAAAGCTTTAAGCTGTAAGCTCTTAGCTTCTTACGTGATTGCGTATGCGGAGGTTTCCTCAGCACGCCTCACACGCTTTTAGCTAAAGAAGGGTTGAATTCCCTCTCCTTTTAAAGAGGGTGAGCGAAATTTACGGTGGCAAAACTTTATTTTCGCGTTGTTTAAGTAACAAGTAATACTAAATCCGCTTGGTAAGAGTAGTGTTTAGTTTTTTTACCAAATGTTGTTTCAACTCATTACTCGTTACTCGTTACTCTTTACTCATTACTTAATTTTTTGAGTAACCTATACGAAACGGATTTAGTATAACAAGTAACAAGTAACGAATAGCTTTGTGCTGTTACTCGTTACTCTTTACTCGTTACTCTTTACTCAAAGCGACTAAGATTGTTTAATTCCCACGCCTTTTTTCGTTCACCCTTTTAAGGAGACTATTATCAAGGAGGAGTTTAAGCTCTTTTTTAATAACTAGCTTATAGCTTATGGCTTGTAGCTTAGAGTTAATTGACATGGAAACTAAAATAATTACTGTTAATCGCAATATTCTCTGGGCTAAAGTTTGGAGTATAGCTGCCATGCAGGGGGCAATTACTTTAGCCTGGGTTATTTATAAACTATATCTTCCTCTACTTTTAGTAGAACTTGGTCTTGCCAAAGAACTAGCCGTAACTTTATTAATAATTGAAAATGCTTTAGAAACCTTGATCGAGCCAATTTTTGGGGCACTTTCTGATAGACAACAGCGAATTTTTGGTAGCAAAGTCCCCATTATATCTATAGGAGCTATATTATCATCTGCTTTATTTATTGTGATTCCTGCCGTCACAATTTTTAGCAGTAAAAATGACTTTTCACAGTGGTTTTTTATCGTTTTAGTAATTTTCTGGGCTTCAGTAATGGCAGTTTTTCGCACTCCTGCAATGTCTTTGCTAGGGCGCTGTGCTAGCACAGAAGTATTACCCCAAGCAGCCAGTATTTTAACTTTAGTAGGAGGTGTAATTGGCGCATTTCGGTTTGATGTTTACGGATTGATCGTGAACATAGGTGCAGGATTTGCCTTCACCATTGGTTCTTTAGCTTTACTGGGTGCTGCTGCTTTATTACGTTTATTTAATTCTCCAGGACTGGGAATCGTCTCACAAAGCCAATCTACAAGAATATCTTTACCTAAACTGGGTTTAATTTTCCTTACGGGAATGAGTATCAGCTGGGGATTGCGGTTTTTAATTCCTACTATTAGCCAAGTTTTGACTATGGAATTAGGAGAAGCTAATACTAAATTAGCTATGACCTTATTTTTTGTGGTTTTGGGTTTAGCTGCTTTACCCGCAGGTAAAATTGCCAGTCGATTAGGTAACTCACAGGGTATGACCATTGGTGGATTAGGAACTGTTATCGTTTTGTTAACCTTATTACTTATACCTGATGGATTATTTAAGCTAATCGCGATCGCCGTTTTATTACTGTTTTTTAGTTTAATTCTTAATGGTGCAGTACCATTTGCCCTCGGTTTAGTTCCTGAATCTCATGGGGGATTGGGTGTAGGGATGTATTTCGGCGGTTTCGGTGGTGGAATCAGTTTATTTGATTTTTTGGCGACTAAAGTAGGCGAGCTCAGCATCGAAACTGGTGCTATCAGTGGCAGTATTGCTTTTTTATTAGCTTTACTTTATGTTGCGATCGCTACACAAATCAAAAATTGAAGGATCACTATATGTCTAAAAAAGTTTTGGTAATTGGAGGTTGTGGCAGAATTGGTAATAGTGTTGCTCAGGATATTGCTAATCATACTGATGCAGAAGTTACTATCACCTCTCGTAATCCCCAACAACAGGTCAAGCCTCCTTTTAAGTTTCTGACTCTAGATTTAGCAGCTCTAGACCAGCTAGAAAAAGCGATCGCCTCTAAAGACTTAGTAGTGCACTGTGCCGGACCATTTCATCATCGAGACGGTAGAGTATTAGAAGCTTGCATTGCTTCCAAAGTAGATTATCTAGATGTGAGCGATCATCGGTCTTTTTATGAACGGGTAGTTATACACCAAGACCAAGCGATCGCCCAAGGGGTTACGGCTATTCTCAATACGGGAATTTTTCCTGGTATTTCTAACTGCATGACGAAACAAGGGATCGAGCAGTTTGAACAGCCTAAAAAAATACATTTAAGTTATGTGGTCGCTGGTTCTGGTGGTGCAGGATTAACGGTGATGCGAACTACTTTTCTGGGATTAAGAAATAAATTTGCTGCTTGGATCGATGGTAAATGGCAAGATACCTTACCCTACACAGAAAGAGAGGTAATTGAGTTCCCTCAACCCTATGGCAAGACTGGAGTTTATTGGTTTGACGTACCAGAAACCTATACTTTTGCTGATTCTTTTCCCGTAGAAACAGTAATTACTAAATTTGGCTCAATTCCCGATTGGTACAATCATTTAACTTGGATTACAGCTCATATTTTTCCCGAGGCTTGGGTCACTAGTCCTAAAGGGATTGAATTCTTTTCCCGTGTAAGTTATCTCATGACCAATGTTACTGATAAATTTAGTGGGATTGGGGTGGCTATGCGAGTATCCATTACAGGGGAAACAGCGGGTGAACCCCAAACCTACTGTGCCACCATGGTACACGGTAATACGGCGATCGCCGCTGGCGCTGGTACGGGAACGATCGCTCAATTGTTATTAGAAGATAAACTAAAACAACCAGGAATTTATCCCGTTGAACAAGCATTATCAACAGAATTATTTTTGGAGGCGATGGCTAGTCGCCAGATTGAAATTGTTAATTGTTAATTGTTAATTGCCACTTCCAGTACTTTTTGGCGGTCAATTTCGGTGTTATCGGCCTCAACAGCATCATGTATTTTTTGCAAAATATTGGCATCAGCACTAATCACTCGATTCCAACTGGGAATTACAGGTCTTAATTGAGGGTTCTGCAAAAAAGCGTTGCCAGCATGAATAATCGATTGAGCAAATAGTTCGATTGCCTTTTCCTCATTATGACGATCTAAAGTCAGTCCATTCATAATGGCATCACTATGATATCGTTCTACATAATCAAGTGCGGTACGATAGTAAGTTGCTTTAAGGGTTCTAAAAATTTCTTGAGAAAAAACTTGCCCATTAGCAGCCATTTTGCGGAACAAAGCTTTACAGATATCAATGGACATCCTAGATAAACCTCGATCTCGGTCTTGAAAAGAAAGTTCTTGATGTTTATGGTCATAGGCATTAGCAATGTCCACCTGACAAATTTTATTCAAATTATAGTTGCGATAAACATCGTCAAGTATACCGATCTCCAATCCCCAATCGTAGGGAATACGCACATTATTGACTACTTCGGCAGCCATAGAAAACTCTCCTGATAAAGGATAGCGAAAGCTGTCAATGTAATCTAAAAAAGCATTATCTCGAAAAATTCTTTTGAGCGATCGCACCAAAGGACTTACCAAAAGACGCATTACTCTGCCATTCAATTTATTGTTAGCCTGACGATAATAGTAGCCTTTGCAAAACTTGAACTCAAATTTGGGATTCGCTACTGGATAAAACAGTTTTGCTAGTAGTCCTTTTTCGTAGGTCAGAATATCGCAATCGTGCAATGCTAATGTCTTCGCAGTACCACAAGAGAGAAAATATCCCATACAATACCAGACATTGAATCCCTTACCGCGTTCATTGGGAGCTAAACCCTCTTCAAGCAATAACTCATGAACGGCTTTCATTCGCGGTCCATCATTCCACAAAATTTTGTGTTTTTGAGGTAGTCGAGCAAAATATTTTAAAGCATATTTAAATTGCGCTTCAGTTGCTTGATCCAAACCAATAATAATTTGGTCTAAATATTTGACTTGGGAAAGTTCATCAAGAATATTACCTAAGGCAGGTCCTTCTAACTCAGAAAATAAACATGGCAAAACCAGAGCCATGGGCGATTGCTGAGATATATATAATAGTTCTGCTTCTAGAGACGCGACAGAACGGCTGTGTAAATCATGTAGAGTGGTTATCTCTCCATTTTGAAAGAAGTCAGCGATTTCACACCTCCCGTATTTAGGGCTTTATTTCAAATATATCTAAAAAAAAATATAGAGAATGTATCTAATGTATACTCTTTAACCAAAAGTCAATGCCTTCTTGCCATCCATGAGGACCAGGTTGAGTAGCAAAGAAAACAGAACTTTGATTAGGTTGCAAATTACCCCCCTTTGCTGAAGGAATTACAACTGCATAATCGGCTTGCTCTAACATCGGTAAATCATTTGGACTATCTCCCAAAGCAATAATTCCGATCTCTTTTTGCCAATGCTGGGAGTAATATTCCTTCAATTGGGGAAAACAACTAGCTTTATTAAACAGACCCATCACATGATGAAATCTGCCCCCTTTGACACATTGCAAGGCTAATTTTTTTAATTCTTGCCGAAAAGTGTCTAATGCCTCCTCTGAATCATGCCATAACAGTGGTTCGGTTGCCTGTCGCTGCATTGCTTTGTGAGCGTCTGAGGCGGTCAATCCAGTCCAACTTACAACATCTTCTACGGAAGATTGAGCAAATCCTTGATAGTTAAGCCCTAACTTTTCTTTGATTAAATCTAAACTGCTCAGAAACTGATGCCTGGGAACACCCAAATATTGAGTCGTTGAGCCTTGGGAATTAATAGAATCACTTGACTCATCACTACTTAGGCAGAGAATACCTCCATTTTCACAGATAAAAGGTTCCTGGTTCTCTAGTTCCCTCCGAATTGCTAAGATTTCTGCCTGAGTTTTACTGGAATTAAGAATGATGGGAATTTCTTGTCGCGATAATTCGGCGATCGCATTTAAGGCAGGAGTAAATTCGTAGGTTTGATGATCTAATAACGTACCATCCAAGTCAGTAACAACAATATACCTCATAGGTCATTTTGAGCAATATTAATAGCCAACACCGTCATTTTAAGAAGAGTATTGGTGACTTTAATTTTCTTCAAAAAATTACAGAAATTATAATACGAAAGCCGTTACACGATGATTAATGACGGGTTAAACTATCATCTAGTGAAAAATTGCGCTCCGACTTAGGCAAAAGCAAAATAAGTATTTTATATTAGGTGCGTTATGTAGTGAGCATTGCTCACTCTGGTTTTTGTGTTGTTACCGCCAAAATCACACTTTATTTTATTACCCAAAATATTGAAACCCTTCGGGCATTTTGCGGCAATATCTGTTTGTCTAAGGCATATTAGTGTGTACACAAACGTATATATCAATCAATTTAAGTCAAAGATAACTAAGAAAAAGCATGGTTGCTAGTCAGAAAATTAGTGTCAAATCCCCAGAACAGGTTCCAAATAACAATGTAAAAGATTGGACCAATATTCGTCATTACGAATATCCAGATTACAATCGACCATTATTAGAAATTCCTGCGGCAGCTAGGCAAAAAATCTTTGAACGCTTATGCTTTCTCTATGGTGAAGAGCAGGCTGAGCAATTGCTCCCCGAATTAGAGCGTGTTCTCAAAGTGTACTACGCTTACAAACCGCCTGCTAGAATCGAAGCTGAAAGCCATTTTGATGCTGTTAATAGATTTACAGAACAAGATGTGATTCTAATCACCTATGGCGATCTGCTGCGCAGTGAAAAATCATCTCCTCTAGCAAGCTTGGTTCACATTTTGGAAGAAGTACCTGGCTTCAAGAAAGCAATTAATACCCTACACATTCTGCCATTTTTCCCCTACTCTTCAGATCGGGGATTTTCCGTGACTGATTTTCGCGCAGTAGATCCTAAATTGGGTTCCTGGCAAGATATTGCCAAAATTGGAGACTCTTATAAGTTAATGTTTGATGCGGTGTGTAACCATACTTCATCTAAGAGTAAGGCGTTTCAAAAATTGTTAAGTGGCAATCCTGAATATAAAGATATTGCTACAGTTTACCAATCTCCAGATGAATTGAGTCCAGAAGATCGTCAAATGATAGTGCGCCCTCGTACAAACGATCTTTTGACTAAATTCCAAAGCATCAACGGTCCAATCTGGGTGTGGACTACTTTTTCTACCGATCAAATTGATTTAAATTACAGTAATCCCAAAGTCTTACTATGGGTCATTGAAACTCTGTTGTTGTATGTCCGTCGCGGAGCTGATTTGATTCGCTTAGATGCTGTTACCTACCTGTGGCAAATTCCGGGGACATCATGTGCCAATCTAGAGCAAACTCATGAAACGATTAAACTTTTTCATGATATTTTTGATTTGGTTGCTCCGGGAGTAGCTCTAATTACCGAGACGAATATTCCTCACGAACAAAATATTGGTTATTTCGGTAATGGGGATGACGAGGCGCAAATGGTTTACAATTTTGCCTTACCTCCTTTGGTGCTACATACTTTTTATCGTGAAGACACAACTGCTTTAGCTGAGTGGGCAAAAAACCTGGAGTTTCCTGCTAACACTTGCACCTATCTTAATATTTTAGATACTCATGATGGTATTGGCTTGATGGGAGTCAAAAATATTCTGCCATCCGAAGATGTTCAATATCTGATTAGCCGAGCTAGAGAACATGGAGCATTTATATCCTATCGTACTGGAGCAGGAGGTTATGACGAACCTTATGAAATTAACTCCACTTGGTTTAGTGCTTTAAATTTAGATAGTGGCAATGAACCTCTAGCTATTCAAATTAAGCGTTTTGTTGCTTCGCGCAGTATAGCCTTAGTATTAAAAGGTGTGCCAGGAATTTATCTACATGGTTTGATTGGGACTAGTAATGATGTGGACACAGTAATTAAAACTAAGTCCAAACGAGATATCAACCGTCAGATAATTTCCGAAACTGTTATCGATCAAGAATTACAATTACCTAACTCTAAATTGTCCCAACTAACTCGAGCTTTGGGCAAATTACTAGAAACCAGAGTTCAACAGAGCGCTTTTCATCCCCAAGGCGAACAACAAATTCTAAGTCTTTCCGACAAATGCTTTGTCGTTTTAAGAATTGCACCTGACAGCGAAGAGCATATTCTGACTGTGACCAATGTCTCCAACCAAGTTTGTCAACTAGAAATCCCCTTATCTGAACTTAAAATAAATGGCTCTGATTCAGTTGTTGGCAATAATGCTCCAGAAAATAATAATTATTGGTACGATTTAATTGGTAATAGAGGATGGAGAGTCCAGCAACAAAAGATTTTCCTGGTTTTGCATCCCTATGATGTTGTTTGGCTAGTTCCCTATGTGGAGTTAGAAAAAAGTATCGAGAATCAAGATTAAAGTCCTAGAGCTATACTCCGAACTCCGAACCCCGAACTCCGAACTCCGAACCCCGAACTCCGAACTCCGAACCCCGAACTCCGAACTCCGAACTCCGAACCCCGAACTCCGAACTCCGAACTCCGAACTCCGAACTCCGAACTCCAATTAATCACTGTGTCGCCAGAACCAGCAGCGCATTCAAAATAGAAGCAGCTACAGGAGAGCCACCTTTTCTACCTTCAACTCGGATTTGCGGTACGTTTAACTTAGCCAAAGTCTGTTTAGCTTCGGTTACGGATACGAAACCTACGGGAACACCGATGATTAATCCTGGGATAGTTGTGGAATTTGAAAGCTGCTGGCAAAGAGCCAGTAAGGCGGTGGGTGCATTACCAATTACATAAATAGCTTGGGGATATTGTTCCCAACATCTAATTAAACCTGTTTCGGTACGAGTTTTGCCAGGATCGGCTATCGATGCCTGCTCAATGGCAGCTATGACGGGATTATTGAATGTTTTGGCGACTAAATTGCAAATTCCTTGTTTGACCATCGTCACATCGGTAACAATCGGCAGACCCTTCTTAAGACCAGCGATGCCCGACTCGATCGCCTGAGGACTAAATCGCAATAAGTTAAGATACTCAAAGTCAGCCGTAGCATGAATCACCCGTCTGGCGATCGCATATTTCTGGAAGCCGAGATCGTGTTCTCCAACCTCACGATCAATAATTGCAAAACTTTGCTCAACAATTGGATGGTTTAAATTACTGGTTAAATTCACTGAATTTGACACAAACTGTTAATTTATCAATAACTTAATTCACTGAGGCAAAAATAAACCCATCAGTTTAGATACTCGAAAGCTCTGACAATCAATAATCCTTAATTCTTAATCCTGACTATTACATATTGTCAGTAATCAGTAATCAGTAATCAATAATCACCAAAATTAACTGTAGCCCAATCAGGTTCACGATGATAATTAATCATATCGTCAAATTTACGCAATTGCGCCTGTTCGATCTGAAATTCTGGTAGTTCACTTTCTACAAGGCGATCGTTGATTTGCGACAGAACAATACATAGGTGATCTCGATTTAAATTTTGGGGAATATCACCAAAGTATCCTAGAGTAATATGAGCTGTGAAATCGTATTGCTGTTCAATCCCCAAACCAATCAATCCTGAATTTTGATATATAGCGCGGCGTAACTCAATTATTGATTCGTAGCTTTCTTGGTCTTTCGGAACTAAACTAGCCATAATTGCTCTAGGTCGAGTGACAACTCCCCATAATTGCCAAGTTAGTGGTTTATGATTGGATGTAGAATCCAAATATTGTTGGAAACTAGTGGCAATTTGTTGCCGTAACTTTTGGTCAAAATTAGAATTCGCGGCAACTACTTGACGATAGCTATCATCCCAAATGAGATCGGCTATGGTTAAGTGAAAGCTGTCAGGTGGTAGAGGGATAAAAAAATCTGCTTCTAGTTGTTGAGACAAGTTTTGCTGTATGGTTTCTACTTGTCGATAAAAAACTTTATTATCTGCATCTTCTACTGCCAGTGGGGTAATCACACTATAGCCTGGAAAAGATGCTGCTTTGCCGTCGTTAAATTTAGGAGACTTTTGAACAGCTTGCAGTTGCATTGAACAAGCACTGGGTAAGGTTAATCTAGCAACTCGATTTATGTAGTCTTGATATGATTCGTCCAATCTAACTCACCTCTAATTCAATTATGCTCCTTCAAAAACATGACGGGATAGTAATCACGTTGTTATTGATTGAGTTTCTTATATTTATTGTGCCGTTAAAACCAAAAATTGGTTGATAAACCAATTGTCAAAAGAATATTGATTTTGTCAATCCCAACAGGATTTCAAGCTGTCTAATCATCAGAAATTGTTTGACCCAAGAATAAAGCACCGCCACGGAGACGATGCTTACAATGTATTAGTTAATAGCTGATTAAATGATTTTAAATTTGCGGAGCCCAAAGTAAAGACCAAGAGCAATTCCTGTGTATAAGCCGATAATGAATAAAAAAGCAATTACGCCGCCCATTGAATATCTCCCTTAAGACTTTTTTAAATTTTAGGTTATTGGTTATTTTACCTGATTGCCTGAAACTAGAGCTATTCCAAAATTTGTAACTTAAAATTTAGCTAGATAATCACGCCCTACATCAGGTAAATTATGTAACATCTCTTCCCAAGTGGTATTCTCTTCTAAAGCTTGAATTACTTGAATTAGAGGTTCCGCAAAAATATGCCGACAGTCTATTTCTTCAGGAAAATTAATTCCATAGGCTAATTGTTCTTGGGGTGGGTTAAACTGAGCGTCAATTCCATCTTTATTTCCTCGTGCATCTAGACGATACCAACCATATTTAGGTAGATATACGGCATTAAACCCATGAAGCGAATAGGGTGCGCCATTATCAAAAACACTCAACCTCTGATAACAAAAACCTACGTGGATTGAGTTAGCACGGAGTAACGCAGCTAAAAGATGACTTTTGGCAAAGCAATAGCCAGTCTTGTATTGTAAAACTTCTGATGCGCGACAGGTAACGGGATTCATTTTGTAGTCGCTACTATGGTAAATATTATCCCTAACCCACTCAAAACATACTTTGGTAGTTGTATTAATATCAGAACTTGCTAGTTTTTGAGCTAATTGCAGAATATCAGGATGTTGCCAATCAATTACTGTCGTCTTGGCTAAGAATTTATTCATATAATTATTGTATTGAGCGATCGCTAATTTAGCCCCAACCGGTCTGATGTATCAGAGAAACTAATCTATTATCTTGATTACAGTATGATTTCTAGTGCTTAATGATCTTTGATTGGGCAAAATAGATACAATTATCAATAAAATTATTAGCCTAGCGAATTCAGGAGAACATCTATATTATCGAGATGAGCATCAATTCACGCCCATGAACCTGACACCAATTTGGGGTTCCCTAACTGTTTTCATAATCTGTCCTCTTCTGGGCGGGCTACCCCTTATAGACTGGATAACTTACACTCTTACTGGTCGTCAGCTAAGGAAGCTAGGGACTGGAAATATTTCAGTGTCAGCAGCTTTTTATCATGGTGGGAAGCTGGCAGGAGTTTGTGCTGTAGTTTCCGAAGCGGCTAAAGGAATAATCGCTGTATTATTAGCTAGAATTTTTTTCTCTACAGGTTCAGTTTGGGAGATTATAGCCATAATTTCCGTGGTACTCGGACGTTATTGGATGGGAAAAAGTGCGGGAACAACCAATGCTGTCTGGGGAATCGTGGCTCATGATGCGATCGCCGCTGGCATAGTGTGGTTGATTAGTTTGATTAGTTTTACGATTATTCGCGATCGCCTGTTAGGTAAATATGGCGCCTTAGTCTTGTTAGTGGTAATTATCGGGTTGCGCAATCCCCATCAACCAGAATATGCGATCGCCACTTTTGCTCTAGCTAGTCTATTGGCTTGGATTTATCAAAACATTCCAGATGATCTAGATTTAGCCAGCAGTTCAGGACAAGCGAACACTAGTAATCTGTTTCGTTTTTTTCAGGGAGACAAAAATATTATTACTTTAGACAGTAAGTTAAATCCGAATCAGGTAGGCTCCAAAGCAGCCAATCTTGCCTTACTCAAACGACAAGGATATCCTATTGCCGACGGTTGGATTTTACGTCCCGGAGACGATTCCAAAACCTTGGTGGCAAAACTAAAGCCTTCTGCTGTATCTCCCTTAATCGTTCGTTCTTCTGCCATCGGAGAAGATTCTCCAACAGCCTCAGCAGCAGGACAGTATCACAGTATTCTAGATGTGACTAGCAGAGAACAATTACAGTCGGCGATCATCGACTGCCAAACTTCCTATCTACAAAATAACGCCATTGAGTATCGTCGTCATAATCGCCAAGCAGATAATTCGATGGCGATTTTAATTCAAAAACAAATTGAGGGTATATATAGTGGAGTTGCCTTCAGTCGCGATCCTGTCGATCATCTAACCGATGCTGTGGCGATCGAAGCCCTTCCCGGTCGAGCTACTAAAATTGTCTCAGGTAAATATACCCCCCAAAGATATCGTGTTGTTATTCCTGAAGCTTCTCTAGATTCGGAACATCAGGATAATAAACCAATCACCGTCTTCCAAGAAAATGTTCGTGATGATGCCAATGGAGTAGTTATTCCCCAAGAAATCATCGAATCAGTGGCATTACTCGCCAGGGAAATGGAAGACTTGTTTGAAGGTATTCCCCAAGACATTGAGTGGACTTATGACGGTGAACAGATCTGGCTGCTACAGGTACGTCCCATTACTACTCTCCAACCTCTCTGGACACGACGGATTGCAGCTGAAGTAATTCCTGGTAAAATTCGTCCACTAACTTGGTCAATTAACCAACCTCTAACTTGTGGTGTTTGGGGAAAATTATTTACCATCGTTCTGGGCGCTCGCGCTAAAGACTTAAACTTTGAAGAGACTGCCACCCTCCATTTTGCTAGTGCCTATTTTAATGTCACTCTTTTAGGGACAATTTTTCGTCGCATGGGGTTGCCGCCAGAAAGTTTGGAATTTTTAACTAGAGGAGCAAAATTCAGCAAACCTCCTTTAATGTCCACCATCAAAAACTTACCTGGACTGTGGCGGTTGGCACAAAGGGAGTGGAACTTAGTCAAACATTTTGAGCGCGATCGCCAAAAGATTTTTGCTCCCATCTTATCTGAGCTGGAAGCACAAGCAGTTGATGAATTATCTCCTAGAGAAATTATTGACAGAATTAAGACAATTTTAGAATTACTTGATAAAGCTACCTACTATAACATTCTTGCTCCTTTGAGTTTAGCCATACGTCAGGCAATTTTTAAGGTAGAGGAAACAGAACTAGATCAAAGTCAAACTCCAGAAATAAAAGCAGCCAGTTCCTTGGCAGACGTAGCATCAGAAACTCGAAAATTACTGTCTACAGAAGAAATTACTCTCGACTCTAGTGCTTCTCTTTTTGCCCACATTGCCGAAAATAATGAAGGAGCCAGTATTATTGAGCGATTCAATCTCTGGCTAGACCAATACGGCTATCTTAGTGAAGTGGCAACCGATATTGCTGTTCCCCGTTGGCGAGATAAACCAAGTATCCCCAGACAAATGTTTACTCGCTTTTTCTTTGACGCTCATGGAGCTAGACAAGCTCAATCATCTGCCAAAACATCTGCTCAATCTTGGCAAGCTAAGTTAGTACAAACAAGACTCAACCTCAAAGGTACTGTAGGAGAAATATATAATAAGTTACTAGCAAATCTACGCTGGAGTTTTTTAGCATTAGAACAACAGTGGTTAAATAGTAATTTAATTAATCAGCCTGGAGATATATTCCTCCTGAAATTGCCAGAAATCATTTTGATTACAGAGAATAAAGAGCCTGATTTTATTAAACAACTCCCTCAACTAATTGAGCAGAGAACAGAAAAATGGTGCAGAGAAAAATCACTAACTCAGGTACCTAGGTTAGTCTACGGGAAACCAGAAGCTTCGGTTTGGACAACCCCCATAATTTTAGATCCTCAGCAAAAAATGCAGGGGATTGGTACTAGTACTGGTCAGATAGAAGGAGTAGTTCGAGTTATATCTAGTCTTCAACAAGCTACTCAAATTGATAAACAGACTATCATTGTTGTTCCCTACACTGACGCAGGTTGGTCACCAATTTTAGCTCGCGCAGGTGGCTTAATCTCAGAAGTGGGTGGTCGACTGTCTCATGGAGCAATTGTTGCCAGAGAATACAACATTCCCGCGGTTATGGATCTGGCTAATGCTACTCAAATTTTTCAAGATGGTCAAAAAGTCAGGATTAATGGTCAGACAGGAATTGTGGAAATACTGCCATAAACAATAATCTAAGCTGCGATTTATGAACTATATTAATGTTTAATAGATATTTTATTATATGCTTGCTCTGATTATTGTCGTCACCACAGTCCTCCTGGGTTCGGCTTTTTGTTCGGGGGCGGAAACAGCATTATTGTCGGTTTCCCCCATTAAGGTAAGACAATTGGCTCAATCTAAAAAACCCGCTGCTTTAGCCTTGGCAAGCATTCGTCTGAAGATTAATCGACCGATCGCCACAATTGTTATTCTCAACAATATTTTCAATATTGTTGGCAGCATCATTATCGGTAGTCTAACGACCAAAGTTTTAGGTGATGCTTGGTTAGGTGTTTTTTCCGGGATTCTAACCTTTTTAATTATTATCTTTGGGGAGATTGTGCCCAAAACTCTGAGTCAACGTTATGCAGAACCAATTAGTTTATTTATTGCGATTCCAATTAAGTTTCTGACAGTGATCTTTACTCCCTTGGTTTGGTTGGTAGAACACGTCACGGCACCTTTTCTCCAAGGTCAAAAAATTCCCACTACGGACGAAGCAGAAATTAAATTTTTGACTAATATTGGTTATCAGGAAGGGGTAATTGAAGATGACGAAGCAGAAATGATTCAAAGGGTATTTCAGCTAAATGACCTTAATGCTTCTGATTTAATGACCCCCAGAATTATTATTACCTACCTCAAGGGCGACCAAACTTTGAATGAATGCCAAGAGGAGATTATTAAGTCTCAACATACTCGTATTCTAGTAATTGAAGATACTGTTGATAATGTTACCGGCTTAGTGTTGAAGGATGAATTACTCACGGCAATGATTGAAGGCAAAGGCGATCGCCAAATCAACAATCTGCAACGTCCTGTGCATTTTGTTCCTGAAACCAATCGCGCCGATAAACTCCTCAAAGTCTTTCAGGAAAACAGAGAACACCTGGCAGTGGTGTTAGATGAATATGGCGGAGTGGCTGGAGTCGTCACTTTAGAAGATGTTTTAGAAGTGTTAACTGGGGAAATTGTCGATGAAACTGACCGCAATGTAGACTTGCAAGAAATTGCCCGCAAAAAACGCCTGCGTCTACTTAAATCTCGTGGAATTAATAACGAGTAACGAGTAACGAGTAATGAGTAATGAGTAATGAGTAATGAGTAATGAGTAATGAGTAATGAGTAATGAGTAATGAGTAATGAGTAATGAGTAATGAGTAATGAGTAATGAGTAATGAGTAATGAGTAATGAGTAATGAGTGAATTATTTTTCTTTCAATTTGTTGATTGAAGCTGTTAATATCTTAATAATTCTTTCATTTTTTTCTATCATCTTTTGAAATCTTGATTTTGATACTAGCGCCGATTTAATCATTATTTTTATCCAATAAAGAGTTTCATTAGCTTCCTTTAAGGCTATAGAATACTTGTTGATAAAATCTTTAGTCGATTGTGCATATTTTAGCTTCTGAACAATTAGCTCCTATTGATGTTCCGCTTCTCAAAAATTGTTTGGACAAGATCTTAGCTGCGTCGTCAAAAGGTCTTTTATTTAGTTCAGAATAAGCTTTGACAACTCTTATGGCAAAATCTTCTGTTCTTTCTTGAATACTTATATTTGCGTTATGATTAATCATGAGTAAAAAAGAATGTGGTAATTCAATTTTACTTGATAAGTAATGGGTATTTACTTATTACTCATTACTTAAACAAGGGAAAAACTACTTTTTTCCACTGTTAATTTCGTTATCTACTACCTACTACCGAAATCCCTTCCACAATTAGGGAAGGAGTAAAACAAGAACCATTCCAGTTAGCATCCTTACCCACAGCAATGACCTGTTGCAAAATTTGATAGACATTGCCCGCGATCGCTGTATCTTTAATTCGCCCCACTATTTCACCATTCTTAACTCGATAACCCAGATCGACATTTACGGAAAAATCTCCGCCAATATCAGCACCACTACCCAACATCTGATCGACAATAACGCCATTATCTAATTTAGCGATCAACTCCGAAAAAGAATCATTACCTGGGGCAACTACTAAATTCACTAAAGAAGGACTAGGATAACTATCTAACCCAGGACGAAAGCCATTACCCGTAGGTTCGAGACCTAATTCCCTGGCAATAGTGCGATCGCAATAAAATTGATTTAATACTCCTTGATTAATCAGGTCTAAATTCTGGGTAGGCATTCCCTCATCATCAAAAGGACAATCATAAGGTGGCTGCTCTGGTCGCTGTGAAAGATTAATCAATTCTGAGACAACTAGCTTTTGTCTTAGCTCACTCCAAGGAGAAGATTTTTCTCGAACTCTTTTGCCGTTTAAAGCTGATGAAACCGTATCCCAGAGTAAGGTAGCAGCATTAACAGTAAACAATACTGGGACATTACCTTGAGGGGGAGTAATATTAACCTTTGCCCAATCTAGACGCTGGATAATTTGCTCGGTTACTAGCTCAATATTTAGTTTCTCTTTGCTATATTCTCCATCGTAAATACCTAAAAAATCTTCACCGCGCACCAACTCGGCACCGATATAGTAACTCAAAGCTGATTCGCTGTATTGGCAATGTAATCCCTGAGAATTAATCAAAGTAGTAGTTTCTTGTTCTGACTCCAACTCTGCCGAACAAATTACTTCAGGATATTCTTCTCGTACACGAGTGATTGCCTGATTTCCTAATTGCACTAATTCTTCTACAGAAGCTGTCGCTCCAGCTAGATCATAAATAGCTTTACGTGCTGAAGCTAATTCAATGATTTCAGGTTCGTTAAGTTGAGATAAGGCGATCGCTTTACTCACGAGCAATTCTGGTTCGATATTGCCATAAGCTACCGCTAAACCTGGTCGATTATCGTACCATAATCTCAAAGCTGTACCTACTGATTGAGAACTTTCTAGCTGTTTGAGATGGTTACCCTCAAAAAATACTGGCTGAGATTGAGATGTTACTTGATAAACTTCTGCATGACTTGCTCCTTGATCGGAGGCTAATTGAAGCAGTGATTCTAGTTTTTCGTTCATTTAAAATTAATTTTGCTTTGTCAGTGTACTAATTAAATGTAAGTGCAAGCAGCTACTAACTAAATGCTGCTACGATTAAGTTAGATATGACAAGCTTGAGTATAAATTCAATCAATAAATTAGCGTTGCATTATCATGGGATGGTTAAGATTGATGCGGAAATACAGGGAAATGGGGACACAAAGAATGAATTGAGTCCCAGCCACAATATCATCCCACACATATGCAATGCCAATAAATTATTAAATGGACGCTATTATCTCCATAATTTAATAGCTAAAAGTACCTATAGTCGAGTTTTTTTAGCAAGTGACCTAGTCAATCGATGTCAAAAATATGTAGTTAAGCAATTATGTTTTAATCTTTGTCCGATTAAAGAAAAGCAGACTAGGATGCTAATGTTTGAGCAGGAAGCAGAAGTCTTAAAAAAACTTGCTGGTCGGCACAATCAAATTTGTCAATTTTATGATTATTTTAAGGACTCTGACGGTCTGTATTTAGTGCAAGAATGGGTTCGAGGCATCACGTTAGAACAAAAATTGCTTAAGCAACAGAAACTATCTGAGTCGGAAACCAAAAGCATTCTGATCAATTTATTACCTGTTCTAGAATGTATTCACAGCTTGGGAATCATTCACTGCGACATTAAGCCCAATAATATTATTTTACGAAAAGAAGATAATTTGCCTGTGCTAATTGATTTTGGTATTACCCAAGAAGTTGGCACTTGCCAATCGCCAAAACTCATAGCTGGTACACCTGGATATATGTCAATAGAACAAGCAATGGGTTGTACAACTTATAACAATGATCTCTATAGCTTGGGTTTAACAGCAATTTATTTACTGACAGGGCATTCACCTCAAACCAGAGAGTTTGAGATTAACAGAAGTAGTTTTGAACAGCAAGCAAAAACTATTTTTAGCTACAATCTGATGGCAGTAATCGACCGCGCGATCACTCCTGATTATGGTCAGCGGTTTAGCTCAGCTAAAGATATGCGATTGGCGTTGCAATCATCAAAGGAAAAGTCTCGTTTAACTCAAATAGCTACTAATAAACTTAAATACAGTCTATATGCATTATTATATTTAACCATTGGCATCCAGATTGTTGCTAATGTCTACCTGAGTTGGCGATATCTTACTACTAAAATAGATGAAAGACCCCCGATAAATTTTTTAGACTTGCCCCAGGCTAAGTTACCTTTTTTGACCACTGACGATGATGTCAAACCGACAATTTTCAAAACTCCGAATGAAATTCCAAATAATGTTGAAATTACTAACAATGCCCTTCAAGCGGTAATTTTTATTCCCGGAACTTCAGAAATCAATATTCTCCAGGCTTTGGGAGAACCTGTTTGGCGCAAACCAGGTTTTTGGGCAAATAGTATTGCCTGGAATTATAAAAATGTGGTTTTAGAAGGAATCGATCTAGGGTATATATTTGATAGTCAAACTAAAAAGCTACGTCAAGCAGAAGTAGCAGTTCCACCTTCGACTAAATTTGCTACAGTTCGCTCTATTTTCAATTCACTTTTAAACACAAAACCATTAACAGATGATATCGAACAAGGACTACAAGCCGTATATCAGCGTCAAAAAGCTACTTATAATTTTACAGTGGGAAATTTACGAGGGATTATTCAACGCAATCATAAAGACCGTATTTATATGGCGGTTTGGGAAGCAGATTTTCACTAAATAAAGCGAGTATTTATAAACTGTTATTTAGATTAAATTGCACTAGTGCCCCAAGGTTGTCAAATTGGATTCAAATTTATTTTTGAATTTTTAGTTTTGCGAATAAAAATATGAGTCGCCAAAATAATTAGGGATGAAGGTGTAAATTGGCTAAATTAATGATAGGTTGATAGTTTTGGGAACAGCTGCTTATTGGCTGTAGTTATTTTCTTCTGGCCTAAACAAATTAATATTATGACTTCCATATTAGAACAGCTTGAGAACTCTGTTAGTCATGCTTTAGTAGTAGCCTTCGGCACAGAATTAGCTGCTACCGATCCTTTAATTGCGCCCACAAATAATCCTAAATTCGGGGATTACCAGTCTAATGTAGCTTTATCTCTGGCAAAACCTCTTAAACAAAATCCTCGGGCGATCGCGCAGTCGATTATCGACAATCTTCAGCTTGAAGATAAATGTGACCCGCCCACTATTGCAGGACCTGGTTTTATCAACTTTACCCTCAAGCCAGACTATATCTCAGAATTATTGCGTAAAATTCAATTAGACGAAAGATTAGGCATTCCTGAAGTTCAACCTACAGAGAAAGTTATTGTAGATTTTTCTAGTCCTAATATTGCCAAAGAAATGCACGTTGGACATTTACGCTCGACAATTATTGGCGATGCGATCGCCAGAATTTTAGAATTTCGAGGTTACGATGTCTTACGCCTTAATCATGTCGGTGACTGGGGTACTCAGTTTGGGATGTTAATTGCTTACCTCAGAGAAGCCTATCCCGAAGCTTTGACTACGGCAAATGCTTTAGATATTGGTGATTTAGTATCTTTGTATAAAAAAGCAAAAGTCCGTTTTGATGAAGATGAAGAGTTTAAGCAAAATGCTAGACAAGAAGTAGTTAATCTTCAAGCAGGTGCAGAGGATAGCCTTCATGCCTGGAAATTGCTATGCGATCAATCTCGTCAAGAGTTTCAGGTTATCTATGATTTGCTGGATATTAAATTGGAAGAAAGAGGAGAATCTTTTTATAATCCTTTTTTAGAAGATATTGTTAGTAAATTAGAACAAAAAGGATTACTCGAAGAAAGCGAAGGGGCACAATGTGTTTTTCTAGATGGTTTTACCAATAAAGATGGCGATCCTCTTCCTTTAATTGTGCAGAAAACTGATGGCGGGTTTAACTATGCCACTACAGATTTAGCGGCACTCAAATATCGGGTCAAGGAAGATGGTGTAGCGAGAATTATTTATGTTACTGATTCTGGACAGGCGAATCATTTTGCCGGAGTATTTCAAGTCGCTAAAAAAGCAGGTATCTTACCTGAGTCAGTAGAAGTAGTTCACGTACCCTTTGGACTTGTCTTGGGTAAAGATGGCAAAAGAATCAAAACTCGTTCAGGTGAAACAGTAAAACTCAAAGATTTATTAGATGAAGCTATAGAAAGAGCGAAGAAAGATCTGGAAACTAGATTACAAGAAGAGGGAAGGCAAGAAACTCCAGAATTTATTAATCACGTTGCTGAAGTAGTCGGATTAAGCGCAGTTAAATATGCCGATTTGAGTCAAAATCGTACTTCTGACTACAAATTTGACTACGATAAAATGCTCGACCTCAAAGGGAATACTGCACCCTATTTGCTTTATGCTTATGTTCGTCCTCAAGGTATCAGCCGTAAGGGAAATATCGATTTTTCTCAATTAGATACGGACACACAGATTGTATTAACCGAAGAAGCGGAACTAGTCTTAGCCAAACATATCTTGCAGTTAGAAGAAGTAATCAAAGAGGTAGAATCCACCTTGTTGCCTAATCGTATCAGTTTATATTTGTTTGAACTAAGTCAAAAATTTAATCAGATGTACGAACAATGTGAAATTTTAAAAGCTGATGAACCTCAACGGACATCTCGTTTAATCTTGGCTGATTTAACTGCTCGTACAATTAAGTTGGGCTTGTCTTTATTGGGGATTGATGTTTTGGAGAGAATGTAATTTTTAAAATTACTGCACTTTTCAGTTGAGTAGACCACACAAAGTTAAACTCGATCATTATCTAAATGCTAATAGCTAATAGCTTATAGCTCAAAACTAGCCAATTATAAGCCTAGTCCATTCAATTGAAAACTGCTTATAAAATAACAATTCAAAATAGTAATAGTTGCTCTAAATCAATCTCTATATCAGGAAAAGCTAGTGAGGCAACTATCCCCGTTTTATACTCAACAACCTTTAGGTACTTACTATCTTGAAGTTGAGTATGAACGAAAAGTTTTTGATTAACTAAATCAATTACCCAATATTCAGGTATGCCATTACGAGCATAAGTAATGATTTTCTGTTCTAAGTCTTTTTTGAGGGTCTTGTTAGATATTTCGATGAGCCAATATATATCTTGAGGATATGGGTGATGCTGACGATAAATATCTTTGGGCAATCTGACAATAGCAATGTCAGGTTCAGGTTCAGAATTATCTAGGGTAATTGGATGAGCATCCCTGATATATGCTTGACCTTGAAATAATTCTCTTAAGTAGTCGGCTATGGATTGATTAGTAAAACTATGTTCTATCCCTTCTGGACTCATCTCAATAATTTCTCCCTCGAGCAATTCAACAGGTTTATCTTTCAAGATTCCAGAATTAACCAGTTCATGCCATTCTGCAATTGACCATTTATAAGTAATTAAAGTCATCTAAACCTCGTGCTCAAATAACCGATAATTGCAATAAGGGAGCAATTCAGACAATACCCACAAGATAGCTTCTTGATACTATTTGATTCTAGCTCAAGTCATTACAATCTATAGGACAAGAAAAAATATAGCTATCAGCTTTAAAAAATAAAACATATTTAATTACTTGGATAAATTCCTGATGCCTCCAAAAATAAAATTAATTACCATATCTCTAGTTAGCGGTATTCTGATCGGACTAGCACCAGAACCAGGCAATGCTTGGTATTTTGCCTGGATTGCCCTTGCTCCTTTATGGATTTTAATTAGACAACAAAAGTCTCTCCAGCAAGTAGTTATTCTTGGTCTTGCTTGGGGAGTAGGTTATTACGGTTTAGCCTTATTTTGGATTACTGGAGTTCACCCGATGACTTGGATGGGTGTCCCCTGGTTGGCTAGTTTGTCAATTGCTATTTTCTGCTGGGTCTTTATTACTTTCTGGGGAGTAGGATTAGCAGTTACTTGGTCACTATTAGTTGCATTTGTTAATCGAAAAATTGATAGTAATCAGCTATCTGGAAGTCTTATTCGAGTATTAATTGGTGTAGCTTTATGGTGTGGTTTAGAAACCTTGTGGAGCAATGGTCCTTTATGGTGGTCGGCGATCGCCCATACTCAGAGTCCCCATAATTTAATTATTCTCCAATTAGGCAAAATATCTGGTCAAAATACCGTTACCGCAGTGATTGTCGCCGTAAATGGATTGCTGGCGGAGGCTGTTTTATTTTGGCGTGGTTCACTTAAATTAAGACCAAAATTATTCTTGTTAATTTCTCCATTATTTGTTTTAATCACTAGTCATTTAGTGGGCTATTTTCTCTATCAAATACCCATAGCCAAAGATAATTTAGCACCATTAAAAGTTGGCATTATTCAAGGCAATATTCCCAATGAAATCAAGCTCTTTTCTCAAGGTTGGCAGAAAGCGATCACTGGTTACACTTCAGGTTATCAAAGATTAGCTAGACAAGGAGTAGATGTAGTGCTAACTCCTGAGGGAGCTTTACCTTTTTATTGGTCAGATATTATTGATAATTCTAGTTTTTACAGAGCTGTAATTACAGAGAAAGTTCCTGCTTGGGTAGGCGCATGGAAGAGAAATCAGAGCAGTTATCATACAAGTTTATTTACTGTAACTGGTGAGGGAAAAACCTACAGTCGCTACGACAAATACAAACTTGTTCCTTTAGGTGAATATATCCCTTTAGAATCCATTTTAGGTGATTTTATTAATCGTCTTTCTCCCCTAGAAGCTCATTTATCTCCAGGTAAAAGAAATCAAATTTTTGATACTCCTTTTGGTAAAGCGATTGTTGCTATCTGCTACGAATCTGCTTTTCCTCAACATTTCCAACGTCAAACAAAAGCAGGGGGAGAGTTTATCATCACTTCATCAAACAATGCTCATTATAGTAAAGCAATGCCCGCTCAACATCACGCTCATGATGTAATGCGAGCTATAGAAAATGACCGTTGGGCTGCCAGAGCGACTAACACGGGTTATTCAGCAATCGTCGATCCCCATGGCAATACTCTTTGGATCTCTGATATGAATCAATATGTAATTCACCAGCATACAATTTATCGCCGTCAAACTAAACACTTATATGTGCGTTCGGGAGATTGGTTAACTCCGACATTACTCATTTTTAGCGGACTATTGGGATTTTTAGTACAGAACCAATCTGAAAATAGAAAACATATTTAATCCTTTCTGAAATACTTTTCAATAGAAATAATATGGTTATTGCATAAGACTTTTCAATTTGAGAGGCGATCGCTTAAATTCAAATTATAACGAGCATTAAAATTATTCACTATGGCCTCAATCAGGGGGGTGTAACCCTGAGACGAACCATAACGACATACAACTTCACCGTATTCGTCGCTGTCTAACAACTCTTGAGTACAATCTCGCCACAACTGCTCAACCTCTGGCAAAATGACAGGATTCCCCGCACTGAGATTGATAAACTCTTTTCCTGCACTATTGCTCAAGGTTTCAATAATGTCTTTCATAATTGCCCTAACTCCCGTTAGTTGCGACATCTGATCACCAAATTGAGATAGAACAGGATTCATTGATAATTACCTTAAATGATAGAAAAAACAACTGTATCGCCTATTCTAACTTTAGCTTGTTAGTTGTTGATTGTTAATTGTGCGATCGCCTCACAAGCTAAAGTTTTTAAGGTGTGATGGCTAAATCCAGCTCACTATATGTACAATGATATGTACAGACACAATTTTTGTACTATGGATACTGTTACCTACACAGAATTTAGACGAAAGCTAGCTGGATATCTAAATCAAATTGAAGCAGATCGCACCCCATTAATTGTAACGAGGCAAAATGCCCCCTCAGTAGTAATAATGAGTTTGGATGACTTTAATGCTTATGAGGCGACTTTTCACCTCTTGTCGAGTAAAAATAATGCAGATAGATTAGATAGTGCGATCAAGGAACTTCGTTCTGGAGGTGGAACAGAACGGGAATTAATTGAAGAATGAAGCTGATATTTGGCGAAAAAGCCTGGGAAGATTACCTATACTGGCAGCAAACAGATAAAAAAATTCTCAAACGTATAAATAAACTAATCAAAGATATAAAGAGAAATCCATTCGAGGGGATTGGCGATCCAGAACCACTTAAATATAATTGGTCAGGTTTTTGGTCGAGAAGAATCACCAAAGAACATCGACTAGTTTATGCAGTGGAGCAAGATTCGTTATTAATTGCTCAGTGTCGATTTCATTACTAACCTGAATTTCCTCTTTTCTTCCTGCCGAAGACTCTCGCTTTTACCGATGAGAGGATGACAATACTTAGATTTTGAGAGGCGATCTCGCTCAAGTTGATTCATTGATAATCACCTTAATAAATGATAGAGAAAACAACTGATCGGTTATTCTAACTTTAGTTTGTCAGTTGTTGATTGTTAATTTTGCGATCGCTTTAGAAGTTAACAGTTGGAGAGTTTGAGGGACTTACAGCCTCTTAAACTAATCGTAAAGGTTCGGTATTAAATAAACTTTATAGCTTATAGCTGTTCAAGAGCATATCGAGCGACCATTTTGTATTCACTACCCGCAGCAACTTCAATTACCTCATTAGCTGCATTAGCAGTTTCAACACAGACAAAATTTTTGTAGTCTAGATCGCCTAAATCAGCCATATTTGCTGAGATAGTTGCTCCAGGATTCCAAACAATTGCTGTATTACTATTGGAGGTTTTAATTTTAATCTTTCTCTGGAATGCTGCATCATCAATAATTAATTCTGAGGGTACGTTTAAATAAATGCGATCGCATTCTCCAGAAAAAGTAACTGCACCAGTTTGAGTCTTTTGCTTACCACTATCAACCTTATCAATATAAGTTTTATCTTCTACACCGAGTACTTGTACTTGATTGATATCTCCCACTTTAAAGTAAGTATGTAAGGCTTGAGTAATTGAAAATGGTTGCTCTCCTGTATTGCGGGTAATTAATTCGATAGTCAGAGAACTGCCAACAGTAATGGCGATCGCTAAATCAAAAGCATAATCCCAAATTTTTCTAGTTTCCTCCGTATCTACCAGTCCCATAGTTACTTTAGTTGCGCCATCTTGGGTGGTACCGACTTCTCTCATTTGCCAGAGACGATTACGGACAAAACCATGGCTGGAACGTCCTTTAGATTCTGGATCGGGACCAAACCAAGGCCAACAAATTGGCACCCCACCTTTCATCGCTTTTCCCTCTTGATGATAGGCTTTACTACTAAAAAACATCATGTCCTCTGCTTGATCGAGAGGCTGAAAAGATATTACTTGACCTGCATAGAGCGAGATTAAAGCCTTGGCATATTCATTATTGATTTCGATGAGGGGAAAATCACCTTGCCCTGATACAAACTTTACTTTGTTGGCAATGCCGTAATCTGCGTTCAACTGCTCAATGTTCATCTCGATTTACCTATTTATGCCTTTTCTTGCTTAGTATACTAGGCAACAGCCAAGGAATTCAGTAATCCCTGAAACATCGCTAGACCATCTGTACTACCAATTGCTCGATCTGCTGCTCTTTCTGGATGAGGCATCATCCCCAATACATTTCCCTGCTGATTAATGATTCCCGCTATATTATTTGCCGAGCCATTGGGATTATTAGCGGAGTTGATTTCCCCCGATACACTACTGTAACGGAACAGTACCTGATGATTATCTTCCAAAGCTTTCAAAGTATCATCATCGGCATAATAACAGCCTTCTCCATGAGCGATGGGGAGAGTAATTATCTGTTGAGCTTGGTAATTTTGTGTCCAAATTAAATCGTTGCGTTCAACTTTAATTGGGACGCGATCGCAAATGAAATGTAAACCACGATTGCGAATTAACGCTCCTGGTAATAAACCAACTTCTGTTAGAACTTGAAAACCATTACAAATACCTAAGACATACTTACCTTGTTTAGCGTGTTCGATGATGCTATCCATCACTGGTGAAAATTGTGCGATCGCTCCACAACGGAGATAATCACCGTAGCTAAAGCCCCCAGGAACTATAACAATGTCTAAATCAGAAATATCTGTTTCCTGATGCCATACCATGCGGGTTGGTGCAGCTAATAGCCCTTGAGTGACCGTCGAAATATCGCGATCGCAATTGGAACCAGGAAATACTATAACTCCAAATTTCATTAATCTACTCCTGTGGTGATAGTACCTAAAAAAGCTCTAAGCTTTAAGCTTTAAGCTTTAAGCTTTAAGTTAATGGGTTTAATTGAGCTTGTAGCTTATGACTTATGGCTTATAGCTACGAGCTTCGCTCGTTTACGCTGTCGCTAATTCAGTTAGTTCAAAGCAATAATTTTCAATTACCGTATTGGCTAACAGGCGATCGCACATCTCATCTAAATGTTGTTTAGCCTCATCTTCGTTAGCTGCGGTTAATTTTAATTCAATGTACTTGCCAATTCTGACCGATTCAACTTCGGTATATCCCATCTGCTTTAGTCCTGATTCTACCGCCGTTCCTGCTGGATCGAGTACTGAAGAACGTAAGGTAACATAAATACGAGCATGATATTTGCTAGCCATAGAATTTTTATTATTTATTGATTACTAACAGCTAAATTACCTATTTGATTTTATAGCTAAGAAGTACCAAATAACTGAACGTGAGTTCGAAGTTTGGAATTCGGAGTTAGGAGTTATATTTGTTTAAACGAAAAAATAGGGATTTTAGAGATCTGGAAATTAGAAAGTTGTACAGTTTTTAACTTTTTTCTACTTTGTCGAACTGACGTTAACTAAATTCAAATATCGATCTCTCAGTTTACCCCAGTAAAATATATCTAGATTACGCGTAAGATATACTTAGGTTCGATAAAAAATCAAATTATGAAAGCGCAACGTACCCGTTCCCAAGAGCGAATAATGGCAGTTCTCCAAAGTCTAAAGCGTTCTATTTCAGCTCAAGACCTTTATATCGAACTACGAAATCGAAAACAAGATATGGGCTTGGCAACGGTTTATCGTTCTTTAGAAGCTTTAAAAATTCAAGGAGAGGTTCAAGTACGCACTTTAGCTAATGGAGAGTCGGTCTATAGCTCTATTCAAAGCGATCGCCATCATCTGACTTGCGTTAACTGCGGTGTATCTATTCCTATTGATGAGTGTCCTGTTCACGATTTAGAAAGACAGTTAGAACAGTCTCATCAGTTTAAAGTTTTTTATCATACCTTAGAGTTTTTTGGCTTATGCCAAAAGTGTCACTAATTTAGTTCTATACATTTTATGTGGATTAGCTTCGTTCACATATTTTTATTTTTAGCTCTAAGCTTTAAGCTTTAAGTTAACTCACTGTAATTCTTCCCTATTCTTTCCCGATCACTTTTTATCTTGAAGAATATACCAACTAATTTAATTGGAGATCTGGAGATGTCGGAAGAAAAATTAACCGTAGTTAATTGCGTAATGCTAATCGCTTTGATTCTGTTTATTATTGTCTAATAGTCTCGATTTGCTTTAGTAAATGCAAAATATTATATTATTTACGTTTTTAGTTATCACAATTTGTTGATAGAGGCATGGAGTGCGCTCTTACCAGGATTTATTGCACAAAGGTATTTTTAGAAATTGATATTTTAAGATAATTAAAAAGCGATCGCCTTACGGAATTGGGCGATCGCTTGTCGTATTCTTGTTTCTATTTGGTATAAGACAGATTTTCTGTAGGGGCGAACCGCCGTTCGCCCTTACAAAATTTTTGTGTCTCAAGTATTTTTCAAATTGATATTAAACAGTTAGAGCTTCTTTTGCAGGTTCATGAGCTTGATTTAAGAAGTCTTGCAACTTACTACCTTCAATTACTTCCACCTCTAAAATTTGCTGTGCGATCGTTTCTAATAGCTCGCGATTGTCTTTCAGGATATCTAAAGCCTGTTGGTGGGCAGTTTCCACAATGTCTTTTACTTCTAAATCGATCGCTTTAGCGGTTTCATCGCTCACCATACGACGAGGATTCATGGCACCATTGCCCAAGAAATTGTTTTGCTGTCCTTTTTCGTAAGCTAAAGGTCCTAACACTTTGCTCATGCCATAGGTAGTAACCATGCGTTCGGCTAAGTCTGTAGCTCGTTGCAGATCGTTTGATGCCCCAGTAGTAATACTGCCAAAGATAATCTCTTCAGCCGCCCTGCCACCTAAAAGTGTGGCAATTTGGTCGCGTAATTCTGATTCAGACATTAAGAAACGATCTTCTGTGGGCATTTGCAATGTATAACCTAAAGCTGCCATACCGCGAGGAACAATAGATATCTTAGCAACCTTCCCTCCTCCAGGCATAACTGCACCAACTAGAGCATGACCGACTTCATGATAGGCGACAATTTTTTTCTCTTTATCGCTTAAGACACGACTTTTCTTTTCTAAACCAGCAACAATACGTTCGATCGCTTCATTAAAGTCAGCTTGAGTTACTTTTTCTTGTCTATTTCTAGCAGCCAATAAAGCAGCTTCGTTGACTAAGTTGGCGAGATCCGCACCAGCAAAACCAGGAGTACGAGTGGCTATTTGTTTAAGATCGACTTCTGTATCTAATTTCACTTTCGCAGCATAGATTTCTAAAATTTTGAGACGACCAGACAAATCGGGACGATCTACTAAGACTTGTCTGTCAAAACGACCAGGACGTAATAAAGCTGGATCGAGAGTTTCAGGACGGTTGGTAGCAGCTAAGACAATTACTGTTGCATCTCCAGCAGCGAAACCATCCATTTCGGTTAACAACTGGTTCAGGGTTTGCTCTCTCTCGTCATTTCCCCCAGCAAAACCATTGCCAGCACGAGATTTTCCGATGGCATCCAACTCATCAATAAAAATAATACAAGGAGCTTTCTTTTTCGCCTGTTCAAATAAATCTCTAACTCTAGCTGCCCCCGCGCCAACAAATAACTCGACAAATTCAGAGCCAGAAATACTGAAGAAAGGTACTCCCGCTTCTCCTGCTACTGCTTTTGCCATGAGAGTTTTACCAGTTCCAGGAGGACCAACTAATAAAACGCCTTTGGGTATACGTGCGCCGATAGTTGTAAAGCGTTCTGGAGTTTTGAGAAACTCGACAATTTCGGTTAATTCAGTTTTAGCCTCTTCTACTCCCGCTACGTCATCAAAGGTAATTTTAGTTGATTCTTCCTCCACATATACTTTGGCTTTACTCTTAGTAATCGATAGGGCTCCTTGAGGACCCCCCGCACCCATACTACGACTGATAAAAAACTGCCAAATACCAACAAAAATCAGCGGAGGAATTACCCAACTGAGAATGCTTCCCAACCAATTATTTTTTGGTGGTGGTGCAGCAGCAAATTCTACTCCCTGTGCTTCTAAGCGTTTGGGTAATTCTAAGTCCAGAACAGGATTAGTTCTAAAAACTGTTGTCCCTTGTTCCGCTTCTGTTTTGAGTTCATAGGTAATTTGATTTTGTCCTACAGAAGCTCTTGCAACTTCGCCATCATCTACCTGATCGATAAATAAGCTGTAGGGAACTTGAGGAATGGGATTCCCAAACAACTGGGGAAACAACAGGTTAGACAGTAGATATAGTGCCGATACTAAAAAAATGATATTGGCAATCAGACGCGATCGCGAGCCTGGAGGTCTATCTTTTACGCCCATAATATTTTTACTCTAATTAAAAGTTGCGTGTTTTGTTAATTACTCATAATTGTAAGTTTTCTTTACAAAACTTATGTTGGATGAAGAGGGAGTAGTATCCGTAATTTTTAGTACGGCTTGAAAAGTTGCAATTAGATCAATCCGCTTCAGAGTTAAGCTGTTGGTCAAGAAAATTGGTGTTGATTAGTCTAAAGAATCTTAAGCAAAAATTAAATTCGTCAAGTGCAGTTAACAAAATGTAACAATTATGATATTGTTATTTACATAAGTTAACAAACACAAGGTAATAACAAATTATGACTACTGTATCTGACGAAAACGGCATCATGAACAACTTCGCTAAAGAGCCACAAATGTACTATGCAGAAGCTCCTACTTCTCAAGAAAAGCGCGGTTATGTACTCTGGGGAGCGATCGCGTTGGTTGTAGTTACAGCTTCAGTCTTAACTGCAGTTGTTGTCAGCTAGATTGAGTTAGAACTAAATCTTACTTATACACATCACCTCGGCTCCCCTCCGAGGTTGTTTAATTAAAGACTGTTTACATATTACTCTCAAGTTCTTCAAGCACATTAGCCCTGGATTAAATGTTTTATTTGCATCCACATAAATTCAAGACCAAGATAATTGATACTTCCCAACTTATAGAACGCTATGTATCGGGAAGACGTGATTTTAGTCGAGTCAATTTGACAAGAGTTTCACTCAACGATGTCAATTTAAGTGATATTAAATTGTGGCAAGCAAATTTAGCGGAAATTAATCTTAGTCGTGCCAGCTTACGCAAAGCTGATTTAAGGGAAAGTAATCTTTCAGGAGCAAATTTATGGCGAACAGACTTAGGCTGCGCCAGTTTATCTAATGCTAAATGTAGTCATGCCCTACTGATTCGCACAAATCTTCAGCAGGCCAATTTATCCCAATCATTGTTCGATCATGCAGACATGCGTTTATTATGTTTGATGGGTGCAAATTTACAAGGTGCTGATTTATCAGGTGCAAATCTCAGTTTTGCTGACTTACGTGGTGCGAATTTGTCAGGAGCAAATCTGAGTGGAACTATACTGATGGGGGCAAACCTAAGCCAAGCAAATCTAGGCAATACGAACTTAGAAGAGGCTTTTTTAGAACGAGCAGAACTAAACGAAGCTATATTACCTGCTGAAGCAAAAAATAAAGTTCAATTGACTTGGTGAGAGAGGGGTCACATCGGGGACTTTTGACAAAAGTTAAACAGTCCATAATCTAGTTTAAATGGTTCAAAACAAAAGATTATTGCTAGTAAATTATTGTGAGGAACAAGATGTATCTGACTAATTCTCTACTTGGGGACTTGGTAACAGAACATCCCAATCTTCGTTGCCAAATATACTTCAAATCATCGTTGACTGCCTTAACTCGTGCAATGCAAGATTTAGTTTTGGCTGATAACGAGAAGTATTTGGTAATTGCCAACTTTCAGCAAGAAAAGTTTTTTAATCAGCAAGCAGGGCGTTTTCAGCGCATGGCACAAAAAAGTGATCATGTTTATATATTAGGAGTCCCTAATCCAGAATCCAGCTTTGCTGTAGCTAATTCTGGATATGAAACTATTCCCCTCCAACCGACAGATACTTTAGCGGGAGAAAGGTATTTAGTCATTATTGGTCAGCAGTATTCAGCTTGCTTGGCGGTAAGAGATAGGCTCTCGATAACAGATTTAAGAAATGCGTCTTCTGTAGTAGAACAGGGGGAAAGATTTGAGGGTGTTTGGAGTTTTGACCGCGATATTGCTTATACGGCTGCCGACTGGTTATTAGGGATGATTGCTAATTATCGCCCTGAATTGAAGGATAAAACTCTGCAAGCGAGACATTTATTTAAATTAGGTCACGAATTAGATAATAAATCGTTGCGAGCCACTCGTTCTCATTCTATCGATTTAGGAATCTTTTCTCAGCGTTTAGTAACATACCTCCAAGCTGGTCAGTACAAATTACTCAAAGCTTATAAATCGATCGCTACAGCCGAACGCAAAGAGTACTTAATTAATAGAATAGCCGCAGCCCAGCGCAGTTCTTTTAATCCCCAAGAAATTCTCAAAACCACTGTCAAGGAATTGGGTCAGCTATTTCCTGACTGTCGCTGTCTACTATATCGTCTCGACCCTAATGATACAGAGGTTCAAATAGAATACGAATATAAACCTTTGTCTATGAAATCTTTGGTTGGTCAGCAATGGTCAATAGCCACAAATCCTTTATTTATAGCTGCGCAAGCGCAAAAGTCTACTCTGGCAATTGAAGATGTCAGTAACAATCCCTATCTGAATGAAAATCCAGTTATCAAAGATAAAATTGTTCGGGCAGGAATACACTCTTGGTTAATGGTTTCTATTCGTTATCAAGGGCAGTTATTAGGTATGCTGGAGCTTCATTATGGAGGCGATCGTAACTTTCAATGGAAAGCAGAAGATATTTCTTTAGTTGAAGCTGTGACCGTAAGTGCAGGAGCAGCATTAACCCAAGCCAGTGCCTATACTAATTTAGTTGAATTAAATACTCAATTAGAAGCAGTTGAGCGTATTCAGAGTAATTTAATTGCGATCGTGGGACACGAGCTTAGAACCCCTTTATCAACGATTCGTATTTGTCTAGAAAGTTTGGCAACTGAGCCAGATATGCCGATGGAATTTAAGAATACGATGCTGGATACCGCTTTAGGAGATACGGAGCGATTGGGACAGCTGATTCAGAATTTTCTCACACTTTCTCGATTAGAAGCAGGGAAAGCTTACCGCAATATACGCAATATTGAATCACTCACGATTGACTATGCTTTAAATTTGGCTCTCCGTAACATTCAAAAAAATTCTCAGGTAAAAACAATACCAGAGATTCGAGTCGAATTACCCCATCATTTACCTTCAATTATGGCTGATATTGATGGGTTAGTTGAAGTTTTTACAAAGCTCTTAGATAATGCTTGTAAATTTACTCCTAGTTATGGGGAGATTGTGATTACTGCTCGAATTAAGGATGCAAAATATACTATAGTTCCGCCTGAGACTCGTCAGGAGTTAGAAATCATTATTACCGATACGGGATGCGGTATTGATCAGAGTGAGCTAGAAATTATTTTTGATCGCTTTTCTCAATCGGAAAGTTATCTACGTCGCACAGTCAGTGGAGTAGGTTTAGGCTTGGTAATTTGTCGCAAAATCATCCAAGGTATGGGTGGACAAATTTGGGCTTATAGCGAAGGCAAAAATAAAGGAAGTCAGTTTCACTTCACCCTCCCTATTGAATCTCAATCCCCGACAGATATTTTGTGAACCGTAAAAGACAATCAGAACTCTGCTATATGAATTTCATACTTGCAGCAATATCTCTTAAAAAACACATTCGCTAGGTGCAGAATGGGGAACAAGGTCAAAACCAAGAGCCTGAGCTTTTTGCTCAAGATATGAGAGAGTGCGACCTACTTTCCGATCTAAATCTAAGGATAGATAAATATTGACACATCAACCATTAGTCTTATAAATATCAAGACCTAAACAATTCAAAAAAAGCAATATTAACAAACAAAAGTTAATATTGCTCAACATATGTTTATAATATAATTAACGTTTCTCATAGAAAACGTTTTCGATTGCAAACAAATTAAACGGAGGTACCTCTGTGCCATTCACTATCGATTCAGCACGTAACATATTCTCATCAAATACTTTATCTGCTGATGCAGTACCTGCATTAACAGCCAGATTCAATCAGCTTAGTGCTGAAGATCAACTGGCTTGGATTTGGTTTGCCTACTTGGAGATGGGTAAAACTATTACTGTTGCAGCTCCAGGAGCAGCAAATATGCAATTTGCCGAGCCTACCCTGGATGAAATCAAGGCCATGGGTTTTCAAGAACAGTCTCAGGTAATGTGCGATTTAGCTAACCATGCAGACACTCCCATTTGTCGCACCTATGCCACTTGGAGTCCTAATATTAAGCTTGGTTTTTGGTACCGATTAGGAGAATGGATGGAGCAGGGGATAGTTGCTCCTATTCCCGAAGGATATAAGCTTTCAGCTAATGCTTCTGCTGTTTTATCATCGCTTCAAGGATTAGATTCGGGTCAACAAATCACAGTATTACGTAATACTGTGGTCGATATGGGATTTGACACTTCTAAAATGGGAAGCTTTACCAAAGTTAGCGAACCTGTCGCTCCTCCCACAGAAATGTCAAAAAGAACCAAGGTCAGCATTGAAGGCGTTACCAATCAGACTGTATTAAACTACATGAACTTATTGAACGCTAATGACTTTGACGAGCTAATCAAACTGTTTACAGATGATGGTGCGCTCCAACCTCCTTTTAAAAGACCAATTGTCGGTAAAGATGCAGTTTTAAAATTCTTTAAAGAAGAATGTCCCAATCTTAAATTAGCTCCAGAGCGTGGTGTTTCTGAATCTGCTGATGAAGGTTACACTCAGATCAAAGTAACCGGAAAAGTACAAACTCCCTGGTTTGGTGCTGGTGTAGGGATGAATATGTCTTGGAGATTTTTACTTAATGCAGAGAATAAGATTTTCTTTGTAGCGATCGATCTTTTGGCATCTCCCAAGGAGCTACTAAACTTAGCTGGTTAAATAACGATCTAGCAAAAGTTAATCTAGTTGGTTCCAGCCAACCTAGTTTCGTAATTGTAGTTTGCAGTATAACACACACACGAGTAAACTACCAATTAAAATGAGGGATAGTTTAGTTTATTTAGAGAAGTTATTTATAGAGCTAATCAAATAAAATGCTATCTCTCAAAACAGAATAAGCTAACTGTCACAGCAGACTATTTAACTATTTATTTATCTAGATTTGTGTTGCCTAAACTTAGTTTGGGCTCTTGTGATGAATACAATTTAGTAATCCGTGACAGATTTCTTGAATATATGTATTAAATTTAAAGTCGATATTTGATGTTACAAGATAGTGAGAAACAATGGTCGGAAACTGAGAAACAAATTGCCCAACAAGCATTGCAAACAGCTCATCAACGAGAAACCTCTGCCTTAATCGCTAATATCCGCGATCGCGCTAGTTCTCTTACAGAGCTAGAGGATCTATGGTATCTACATGATTTATTAAGTACCAAAAGGCATGAAATAGATGGTAAGTACGAATATAATCAGTCTACCATTGTGTTTGATTTTGCTAGATTAGTCAAAGAAGGATGGCTTCGTCTCGAAGATATACAGGGTTTGAAGCCAGAAACGCTTTCTAAAATATCTGTGTTGGCACGCATGTAGCTGATCTTTAGCTTAGATTGGATTGAATCATTAATGAGAGAAATGACTCAATCCAATCTCTTTAGTTTTTTTACCAAATGTTGTTTCAACTCATTACTCATTACTTAATTTTTTAAGTAACCTATAGGAAACGGATTTAATATCACTTGACTGCTTATCCACTACTCTGGACTTAGTGATAAATATATCGTGCCTTTACTAGAAACTTGATTTCAAGTCCAGCGAATGTTCTTTGAGAACTTCTAAAGGGAAATAATCCAACATCGCTTCGTGAGTTGCTTCTAGATTAATTGGGGGAGCAAAACCAGCTTCCAAAGCTTCTTTCCAGCGCGAGGCACAAAGACACCAGCAGTCTCCTGGCTTGAGTCCAGGGAAATTGTACATCGGTATGGGAGTACTGAGATCGTTGCCTCGTTCTTTACTAAAGGCTAAAAACTTAGCAGTTACTTCCGCGCAGACGATATGTACTCCCTGATCCTGAGGACCTGTTTCACATCGTCCATTGCGGTAAAATCCTGTCATGGGAGACTTACAACAAACCTTGAGTTCTTGACCCAAAACATTTTTAGCTGATGTCATACTGAGTTCTCACAATTTTCCGACAATAATCCGACATTTATTTTAGATTTTAGCCAAATTGTGCAAAAAAAAACGCTCAACAGGAACGTCTTTTGAGAATTAATTTAATGATTGATTACTTCTAGGTTCAGAAATTAAGTATCTCCAGCTTTAGCCATTATTTCTTGTAAAACAGGAGAGAGATTTTCATTCAACTTACCAGCACGAATAAACTCGGCGTAGGTGTCGGCTTCTATATCCAAAAGCTGTTCTTGCAACTGTTCCATGGTAAGCGATCGCAAGTTTTCGTGTTCTCGCTGTAAGGTGTCAATTTTATCTTCTATGCCTTGTAATTCTCCTTTAACCAATCCCTGCTGGTAGCGATAGTACTCGGGATCGATCTCAGAAGCCAATTCATTATTATTTAAGTAATTAATCACCCGTCCCAAAGCTACTTTCCGAGCGAGCAGTTCAGAGTATTCCTGACGTAAAGGCTGATCGCCAATTAAATCTAATGATTTCAACAACCACTTAGTTGTCAATCCTTGTACCAAAAGAGTAAATAAAACTACACCAAAAACCGTATTAATAATTTCTTGTCTCCCTGTAAAGATGATCGGAACACTTAGGGCAATAGCGATTGATACAGATCCTCTCAGACCACCCCACCAAAGTACAGTTTGCTCTCGAAGATTAAGTTGGGTTTTGCTCAACAAATTACTCAGATTACCCAAGCCAAAGATGACAATTGCTCTGGTAACTAAAACAGTGGCGATCGCCACAATGATCAAATCGATATTTTTTTGGAGGCTAGCAAAATTAATTTGATCTCCAATCAGTAAAAATACAATGGAATTAACAAAAAATGCTAGAAAATCCCAAAATTCCGATACTAGCAATCGAGTACGGGGGTTCATACCAATTCGAGAACCAAAGTTGCCCAAGATAATACCGACGGTGACGACACCAATTACCCCAGACCCGCCTAATTCTTCAGTAATCAAATAAGTTCCATAAGCTGAAACTAAGGTTAATGACTGCTCTACTAAGGGCAAATCAAATCTTTGGGTTAGATAAGAAATACCAAAACCAATAATACTGCCAATTCCTAATCCGATCCCCACAAAGGTAAGAAAACGAATTACGATGCTTGAGATAGCAAAATCGCCTCCCCCGATAGCAATATCAACCAACAGCAGAAATGCCACTACCGCTACCCCATCATTAAACAGACTTTCGCCTTCCATAACGATAGTTAGACGTTTACTTGCTCCTAATTCCCGAAACAATGCTACCACCGAGACAGGATCAGTTGCCGATAAACTCGCACCGACCAATAGAGCTGTTGCCAAAGATAAATCTGTAAAATGACTCAAGGGGAATGCTATCCCCACCACAGAAATCACTACACCGATAATGGCGAACAGACTAACAGGTAGTAGACTATCCTTGAGACTACGCCAACGAATATTCCATGCTGCTTCAAATAATAAAGGAGGCAGAAAAATTTCTAGAATTAACTCTGGAGATAGATTAACCAAACGAATATCCACAAAAGCCAATCCTAATCCCACAATTACCAATAGCAAGGTGTAAGGAATTTGCCTAAACCAACTAAAAATTCGCGACACTGTCGCAACACTCAAAGATACGGATAAAACTATCAGAAATTGCTCCAGATTCCCTTTGATAGAAATCTCAGATAGACTCGGTTCTACTGTCAACAAGATTGTTTGCATAAAATCAATAAAATAATGCCGTAATTGTAGTTGTGTTGCTCATCTATAATCAATAAATAAATCTGCTGGCTAAGTCAAGTAACTACATTTAGTAACTTATTTACATCTTGCCAGACGCTTCTTTACAATCACTTGAAGACTTGGTACACGATGTCTTTTTAGCTGAATAATCAATTAAGATAATCAGAAATATAAATTGTGTTTTAGCAGCATATAGTTATTAAGTTAATTTAGCAATCATAGGAGTATTGACATGATTAACATTTTATTGGTAGATGATCAGGCTCTTTTATGTGAAGTTCTAAAAACTTGGCTGGATGTAGAAGAAGATCTACAGGTAGCAGGGGTTGCTCATAACGGTCAGGAAGCTATTGAACAAGTAGAGAAATTACAGCCTGATATTGTGTTGATGGATATAGATATGCCCAAAATGGATGGCTTAAATGCTACCAAAATAATCACTCAGCGTTTTCCCAAAGTAAAAGTGATTTTTTTAAGCGGTCATGATGATGATACTTATTTGGGTAAATCTTTACGGGCAGGAGCAAAAGGATATCTCCTCAAAAATACTACTGCAGAAGAATTAGTCCAGAAAATACGCTCCGTAAATAATAATGTCAACTTACTAGAATCAGAAAAAGATCAAGCCTTATTAGTAAGTCTGCAATTTCGGTTAGAAGAATTAGTGGAGACCTACCGACACAAATTCCAAAAACAAATCGAAGAATATAAAGATTCCCTCGAAAATGTAGATCGTCTAGAGCAATTAGAGCAAAAATATGAAAAGCGTTTAGATGAAATCGAGAATAAACTGCACATTACCCAAACAGCTAGAATTAATGAACTAGATGTTAAAAATCAGTCTAGTTGGGAATCAATTCGTCAAGAACTAATTAATGTCGATAATCAATTTAATCATATAAATCGTAATTTGAGCGCGCAATTCAATCAGCAAATTAGTCTTTTAAAACAAGATTTAGATAGTAAATTATCTAGTGCGTTAGATGATTGGTCGCGTCAAAGAGCTGCATTACAAGAATGGGCGGTTCAACGAGACGAAATGCGCCCTTCTCTTGAAGAATATGAATCAAAAAATCGTCATGAACTGATGTCGGTAGTCAATCCCATTAAAGATTCATTTCGAGATATAGATCGGCAAATGCAGATGATGCGCAAGTGGTTGTTTGCTAGTGGACTAATCACAATTATGGCTCTGGGTCTTTCTGGCTATTTGTTAGTGTCTGGGGTTAAATCCAGTAACTTATTAGTTACTCCTCGCAACGAAACTATTAACTGACTACTAACTAAATTGCTCCTGATATTTAACTCATATTGAGGACGAAAAACGTTACAATTATCGAGGTACTTAAAGTTATTTTACAGTTATTAGGTGTCTCAAGTCACCTTCAAGTACTTTACTCTAATTTAGATTTTTGTAGTGGAAACGCCTCAAAGTAATTCTATTATTTTTGACTCGATAGATTCAGCTTTAGCAGATATAAAAGCTGGTCGTTCTGTAGTTGTAGTAGATGATGAAAACCGAGAAAACGAAGGGGATTTGATCTGTGCGGCTCAGTTTGCTACCCCCAGTATGATTAACTTTATGGCGGTAGAGGCGAGGGGTTTGATCTGTTTAGCCATGACAGGCGAGCGCCTGGACGCTCTAGATTTGCCTCTAATGGTCAGCAAAAATACTGACAGCAACCAAACTGCCTTTACGGTTAGCATTGATGCTTCTCTTAAATTGGGTGTAAGTACAGGAATTTCCGCCGAAGATCGTGCACGCACAATTCAGGTAGCAATTAATCCGGCTACAATCCCTGAGGATTTGCTTCGCCCAGGGCATATTTTTCCTTTAAGAGCCAGAGTTGGTGGTGTTTTAAAAAGAGCCGGGCACACTGAAGCCGCAGTAGATTTAGCCAGATTGGCTGGGCTTTATCCTGCCGGAGTAATTTGTGAAATTCAGAATCTTGATGGCTCAATGGCACGTCTGCCTCAGCTAATTAAATACGCCCAAGAACATAATCTCAAGCTAATTAGTATTGCTGACTTAATCAGCTATCGCCTTCAACACGATCGCTTTGTCTATCGAGAAACAGTTTGTCAATTTCCTAGTCAATTCGGCGATTTCCAAATTTACGCTTATCGCAACACTTTAGACAATACAGAACACCTAGCAATTGTTAAAGGTGGTTTAGCCGAACTTGCTGCTCAACCAGCTATGGTGAGAATGCACTCAGAATGTCTAACTGGAGATGCCCTGGGATCAATGCGCTGTGACTGCCGGATGCAACTCCAAGCTGCTCTGAAAATGATTGAGGCTCATGAATTAGGGGTTGTGGTTTATTTACGCCAAGAAGGTAGAGGTATTGGCTTAGTCAATAAACTCAAGGCTTACACGCTACAGGATATGGGTTTAGACACTGTAGAAGCGAATGAAAGACTAGGATTCCCCGCAGATCTGCGAGATTATGGCATGGGGGCGCAAATTCTTAATGATTTAGGCATTAAACAAATTCGTCTGATTACTAATAATCCGCGAAAAATAGCCGGTTTAAAAGGTTATGGTTTAGAAATTGTGGATCGTTTACCTCTATTAATTGAAGCGACGGACTATAACTCAGCATATTTAGCCACCAAGGCGCAAAAACTTGGTCATTTACTTTTGCAGACTTATTTAATTACAGTGGCAGTTGCTTGGGAACAAGGAACTATGTCTCTTGCAGCTCAATACGAAAAACTCGATAAAATTCGTCATATTGCCCAAGGATATAACTTTCTGTTACAAGAAGAAGCTCGACCAATCGCCATTGCTCTGTTTAGTAATTCATCTCTAATTTTTCATCTTGGTTTCGATCAGCCAAAGCTAGCTAGTCCCGATTGGTTTAAAAACTGCAATCATCCCAATTTAGCAGGAGTAGTCAAAATTTTAGATACTTTAGCTGGCTGGCAAGATCTTAATCGCTTAGAATTTTTGATTGCTTCTGGAGACGATCCGATGACTGGTCTCCAAATCAAATTAGATCGTCAAAATCATGATCTTAATGAAATTCACAATATACTATGTAATACTTTGGAAAGTCAAACAATTTATAGCTTCTTGAGAACAGAAACAAAATCAAATAAATAATTGATTTTACGCTTAATTTAGTTTACTATTTGGAAACGTAATCAGGAAGACAATCTGATACTCTGATGGAACAAAGTTCACCAGAAATTATTGAACATAAAATTTTTGCTCCTAGTGAATTAATTCCTTTGGATGCTGATTTTTATTGGTTATTACAACAGGGTGTTGTTAAAACTTGTACTTGGACACAAGAAGGAAACCCGATTTCTTTAGGTTATTGGGGTGCTGGTGATTTGGTAGGTCAGCCACTATCATTAGTGTATCCCTATCAAATAAGGTGTGTAACCAAGGTCAAAGCGCTACGAATTCATGTCAGTCAATCTCATAACTTAACAGATTCTATTCATCATCATATTCAACAAACTGAAGAATTACTCTTTATTGTACGTTCTGAAAAAATGTATCAACGTTTGCGCCAAACATTGATTTGGCTAGCTAATAAATTTGGCACCAAAATGGAGATTGGTCAGTTGATTGATTTGCGTATTACTCATCAAGATTTAGCAGAAATCATCGGCTCAACCAGAGTTACTGTCACTAAATTAATTAATCAATTAGAACAAGAAGGTTTTCTAAGCCGTCCTGAACGTAACGCCATTGTTTTGTGCTTGCCCTGAGATTACAAGTGGTAAACTCTGGTAAGATTGGCTACGAAAATTATTGCTGCTACACTTTTATGTCTTCCTCGATTGTAAGCACTCAAGACACCGAACATTCTCAAAAATTACTAATTAATCCCACTGCTTCAGGGATCACAGTTAAGGGAAGTATTACTATCCCAGGAGATAAATCGATTTCCCATCGTGCTTTGATGCTGGGAGCGATCGCAACAGGAGAAACGGTAATTGAAGGCTTATTGTTAGGAGAAGATCCCCGAAGTACAGCAGCCTGTTTTCGGTCAATGGGAGCTGAAATATCTGAATTAAATTCCCAACAGGTGGTAGTTCAAGGAGTCGGCTTAGGAAATTTGCAAGAGCCTCAGGATATCTTGGATGCTGGAAATTCAGGTACAACTATACGCTTAATGCTAGGCTTACTGGCATCTCATCCTGATCGTCTGTTTATGGTAACAGGGGATCATTCCTTGCGATCGCGCCCTATGTCGCGGGTAGTAAAACCCTTAGAACAAATGGGAGCGACCATTTGGGGTCGCCAAGATAATTCTCTTGCTCCTCTGGCAGTAAAGGGGCAACAATTACAACCCACTCACTATCATTCCCCGATCGCTTCGGCTCAAGTTAAATCTTGTGTCTTATTAGCTGGATTAATGGTAGATGGCAAAACTACTGTTACGGAACCTGCTTTATCTCGAGATCACAGTGAAAGAATGCTTCAGGCTTTTGGGGCAACTTTAGAAATTGACTCTGATAGTAACAGCGTGACTTTAATTGGCAAACCAAGACTACAGGGACAAAAAGTAATTGTGCCTGGGGATATTAGCTCCGCAGCATTCTGGTTGGTAGCTGGCGCGATCTTACCAGGATCAAATCTACTAATTAATAATGTGGGAGTTAATCCTACCCGTACTGGAGTTTTAGAAGCGTTGGAGATGATGGAAGCTGATATCTCCAGAGAAAATGAGCGAATGGTAGCAGGAGAACCTGTAGCCGACTTACGTGTTAAATCTAGTCAACTCCAAGGCTGTGAAATTGCCGGAGATTTGATTCCTCGTCTAATTGATGAAATTCCCATTCTAGCTGTGGCAGCAGCTTTTGCTAAAGGTACAACAGTGATTAAAGACGCGGCAGAATTAAGAGTTAAAGAGAGCGATCGCTTGGCAGTAATGGCGACGGAATTGGGCAAAATGGGAGCCAATATTAAGGAATTACCAGATGGGTTGGAAATTACTGGTGGTAACGACCTTAAGGGAGCAGAAGTCGATAGTTTTACCGATCATCGCATTGCCATGAGTTTGGCGATCGCTGCCTTGAATGCTCAGGGGAAAACCACAATTCACCGTGCGGAAGCTGCTTCAATTTCTTATCCTAATTTTGTCAGCACTCTTACAGAAGTACTAACGTCATAATTACTTACTATAAAACTTTTTTATAGCTTTCAGCTCTAAGCTCTAAGCTTTCAGCTTTTGTTAAAGAGAAAAATAAATTGTGGCACCGCGATCGCATTCGCCTTCTGCCCACACTTTACCACCATGACGATAGATAATACGCTGAACTGTTGCTAACCCGATTCCAGTACCGGGAAAATCTTGTTGACTGTGGAGTCTTTTAAAAGCAGTAAAAAGTTTGCCAGCATATTCAAGATCGAATCCGGCTCCATTGTCCCTGACATAGTAAGTAGATTGAGATTTATCGTCAGATAAAACATTAAATTCAATTTTTGCTTGCGATCGCTTAGAAGTATATTTCCAGGCATTATCAAGCAAATTACTTAACACAATCCTTAATAATTGCGGATCTCCTTGGGCGATCAAGTTGGAGGCAATTTCAAACTTCACCTGACGCTCAGGAGCGGCTCCCTTTAGTTCTTCAATAATATCCTGGGCAATCTCGCTTAAATTAACGCTAATAGATTGCATTTGGCTTCGAGTAACCCGAGAAAGCTGCAATAGGGCATCAATTAAATTGCTCATCCTTTGACTGTTAGCCTGAATTCTTTGGAGATAGTGTCTACCTCGGTCATCTAAACTAAACTGATAATTATCCCAAAGTACTTGACTAAAACCATTAATAACTCTCAAAGGAGCTTGTAAATCATGAGAAACCGAATAAGAAAAAGATTCTAGCTCTCTATTTGCAGCTTCTAATTGAAGAGTACGTTGGGACAGAGCTTCTTGAGTAGCGGCTAAATTAGGAATCTCATTAGAGGTATGTAAGATGGCGTACATCTCACCATTATCATTGTGTAAAGGAGTAATAACGGTATCAAAATAATGAATGCCATCAGGTAGGGTTACTTCTTCCTGAAGATGTAGCACCTGTTGATCAGCCAAAACTTGCTGGTGAAGTCTCAGAATCTGGCGGGCATAATCTGGTGCAAAACATTCGGTAATCATTTTACCTTTACTTGCTTCGGGGTTAGTTAAACCCAGACTTTTAGCTAGTCCCAAATTCATAATCATGATCGATTTAGTCTGAATATCCACCACGAAAAGATAATAAGGAATGAGATTCAGTAAAGTTTCTAGCTTTTTAAGAGATTGCACTACGTTTGATGGTTGAGCGCGATTAATATTTGGCAGTTCTGTTGAATTTTGTTTTTCTTGAGTAATGTCTGTCACTAATCCCGTCAGCTGAATTCCTTGCCCATAGCTATCGTCAAATAATTTTCCTGACACTCTAATCCAGCAAATTTGGTTGTTAGGTTTCAGGAGCCGATATTCTAAATTTAGCTCTTTTTGAGTTGTAATTGACTTTATTGCGGCTAAATTTACAAATTCTTTTTGTCAAAATAATTCATCAACGGTCACAGATTAACCCAATGCCCCTAACTAGCAGAGAAATTACGGCGATCGCTGCTAAAAATAAAGAAACGGCTACGCCGTAGCATTAGCTATTAGCTATTAGCTATTAGCTTCAATCAAATAGAGTCTTAAACTCTACCTGATTGTCGACGACCTAAGAGGTTGGAGTCTTAAACTCAATTACGCTTTTAGCAGTCAAACCAAGGCTAAAAGCTAAAGGCTAAAGGCTTTAAGCTTTAAGATAAATGCAGCACTAATTAAAATATTACCTATGCTTCAACATTTTGTTAACAGTCAGAATTTTAAATAATTAGATATGGGACAATCATCAGAGACTATAAAATTAAGTTAATCATCATAAGTTAAACTGCTGCGATCGCATATGACTGAGAATCTACCTGTTGTATATATTTCCGCTTTACTAGCAATATTAGTCTTTGCCGCCATTTATATTTTGCGAGAAGTAATCAAAACGCGAAAGCAAGAAAGTACTTTCTCCCGTCTGCAAAAAAAACTTAAACAAGAAAAAGGTACTGCTGAAGAATATTATGAATTAGGTAGTCTCTATCTAGAGAAAAAGCTTTTTGTGCAATCGATAACCCTCTTAAATAAGGCTTTAAAAGTAGATAAAGAATTAGAAGCAGAAAATCAAGCTCTAATTCATAATGCTATGGGCTACGCTTATTTTGCTCAAGAACAATATGATATTGCGATTCGCCAATATAAGGATGCTCTGAAACTATATCCTGAATATGTGATTGCCCTCAATAATTTGGGAAATGTTTATGAGAAAAAGCAGATGATCATTAAAGCTGTGGAAACCTATAAAGAAGTCCTCAAAATCGATCCTGAAAATAAGATTGCCCAGCGTCGTATCAACTCACTTGAGAAGCGATTAGTCTCCTCTAAATCTGAATAAAGCTATTAAGCTAATGGTTGATAACTAAACTTGGTATCAACCAAATCAATCTATATTAGTCGTCAAATCACTCTTTCAACAGCCAAAATCCAGCAAAAGACTCTGACTCTGGAGACGATTGTACTGCCAAAAAGTGTGCTCCGTTTGCTGTTTGTTTAGCTATTTCAAAATCTTGTGCCTGTTTGACAGTTTCTTTACTAGTTAAATTGACGAGTGTCCAACTATCACTCAAACTTGTTTCCAAACGTAATTGAGGGCGCAATTCTGCATCAAATCTTAAAAAACCCATTTCTAATCCAGACATCCATGCCGCAAGAGGATTAGCACGGGGAGAGTAAATGATTAAACCAGGAATGATGGTATTGGGGGCAATATCTAAAAGCGAAAGAGCAAAGGATTCTTCAAAAGCAATATCCCATTCTTTCATTTCCTCAAAATCAGATGCAGGCAAACTAACAAAAAGCCATTTGTCCCCTTGATCTCCTCGGACTGCATCAGGTAAGGGAATCGGGTTTAGGGCTGGATATTGTACTGAAGTCGTATTAGCAGTTTTGAGGTCAAATCCCTCTTCCTGCGGATAGACATCTTGCATTCTTTTTTCTATCCATTGATTGAGAGCATAAGTACGACGACTAGGTACTGGGGTAATTCCCACATCCTCACAAGCTTTAACGATCATATTATTCATCTGACGACGGAAGAAACGAATTTTTTTAGGTGATGATTCCGCTTCAGCGATCGCTTTTTCGATGGCTTCCCTTAACCATAGAGAATTAACTGTTTTACTGGAGCAATATTGAGCATACCTAAATAAACTATCAGGTGATCTCGCCATATCATTGGGACTCTCACAAATCAGAACTTCCCAAAGTTTTTTGCCATCTTCGTCTAAAACTGGACGTGAATAAAAATCTAATTCCCAAACTGTATTGCTCATTTCAACCAATAAACTATTAATTATTCTAAGATCACATCATTAAACTTAGTTAATAGTTTACAGAGATAAGGGAAGTATTTGAGCCTCCCTTGTTTGACAAATTTATTCTTGATGGCAATTAGCGAGCAAAAAATGATTGATCTTTATACTTTTAGTACTCCCAACGGTCGCAAAGCCTCGATCATGTTGGAAGAACTAGGGTTAGACTACACAGTTCATAAAATAGATATTACTAAAGGCGAACAGTTTACCCCTGATTTTGTGGCAATCAATCCTAACAGCAAAATTCCCGCTATTGTAGATCGTGATGCAGATATTACCGTATTTGAATCAGGAGCAATTTTGATTTATCTAGCGGAAAAAACTGGAAAGCTGCTCTCAACCGAACCCAAGCAGCGTTTTCAAACGATTGAATGGTTAATGTTCCAGATGGGTAGCGTCGGTCCCATGTTTGGACAATATAATCATTTCTATAAATATGCCCCAGAAAAAATCCCCTACGCGATTGAGCGCTATCAAAAAGAAACTCTAAGACTTTATGATGTCTTGAATACTCAATTAGCCAAAACTGAGTATGTTAGCGGTGATTATTCTATTGCTGATATTGCTATATATCCCTGGATAGCTGCATATAAATTTATGGAATTGACTTTAGATCAACATACAGAGCTTAAACGCTGGTATGAAACCTTGCAGCAACGTCCAGCAGTAGCACAAGGTATGAAAGTACCTGCCTAAAGTCAAAATAGAGTAACTTTGTAAAAGTTTTATCGATATACCTGTGCCAAGATAAAGTTGAACTTTTTTCTGATCTTAAAACTACTACATCATCATGACTCAGCCTTTTCAATTTGCTAATGGTCAATTAGCCTATAGTGCAGAAGATTTACTAAAACTATGTCAACAATTTCCTGCAGATGGTACCAATTATCTGGTTAGAGAAGACATAGAAAAATGGCTTTCTTATATAGGTAAGAATGACATCGCTGAATTTGCTGCTAGTGCCCGTCAAGCTGCTTTGGATGATCGTCAAAAACTAGAGGAATTCCTCAATAAGTGTCATGCGTTATCATCGCCTCCAACTGAATCTGCGGTCACAGAAACCTCAAATCCTGTGATGGAGACCACAACAGAGCAGACTTCCCCAGCAATAGAAAGTCCGGTAGTGGGAACTCCAGAAGAGCAAACCCCAATCGCAGTGGAACCTCCCCCAGCACCAAGAGTTAGTGAGCCATCCCCAGTAGTAACCAAATCTGCTGACACATCAACTCCTCCGACTAACAAAACATCAGAATCTGCAGTATCTTCTACTCCCACCGAAGAAAAACCCAGTTTCTTCAAAGCGATCGCTACTATATTTTTAAATATTTCGAATATTTTTAATCGTGGCAAAGATTAGATTGCGATAGTCATTCTATTTACAGTCGTTTTCAATTGAATAGACTACGTTATTGATTAGCTAGTTCGTAGCTCTTAGCTCTCAGCTCTCAGCTTCTTTAAATTCAATCGATGTGATCACTCATTTGGAAAGCGCAGTAAGTTTCGTAGGGGCGAATTGCCCGTGAAACACTGGTCGTGGAACATGCTCGGGGAACCCGAGCGTTTCCGCCCACTAAAGATCAATTATGGTTTGAGTCAGCTCTATGAGCGATTGGCTTTGCCACCGCGCTTCGTGCGATCGCCAAATAAAATTTTTTGATCATGATTAATTTTGATCATTATAAATAGAGTGATCGCTATAAGATCATCCTAAAAAAAGATGAATGCTAAAAATCAGCAATCTAATTCTCAATCCAATCGACCCGATCCTGTTCGGTTAGAAATTTTTAATAACCTTTATCAATTTATTGCCGAACAGATGGGGATTGTACTGCAAAATACCGCAGCTTCGGTAAATATCAAGGAGCGATTAGACTTTTCATGCGCTATTTTTGATGCTCACGGTTCATTGGTAGCTAATGCTCCCCATATCCCAGTGCATTTAGGTTCTATGGATGCGAGTGTTAGTAGTTTAATTAATGATCTAGGAGATAAAATCAAACCAGGTGATGTTTATTTGTCTAATAATCCCTACAATGGCGGAACTCATCTCCCTGACGTAACAGCAATTACTCCTGTTTTTTCTGAGCAAGATCAGACAATACCGATCTTCTATGTTGCCTCCCGAGGACATCAAGCAGATCTCGGTGGTATTACTCCTGGATCAATGCCTCCCTTCAGTAGCAATATTCAGGAAGAGGGAATTTTACTCGATAACTTTCTGTTAGTTGAGCGAGGGAATTTTCGAGAAGCTGCGATCCGAGAAATACTGGCTGACCATATCTATCCTGCCCGGAATCCCGAGCAAAATATTGCCGATTTTCAAGCCCAAATTGCTGCTAATAACCGCGGTGTTATGGAACTACTCAAAATGGTTGAGCAGTATGGATTAGAAACTGTACAAGCGTATATGCAATTCGTTCAAGATAACGCTGAAGCCGCAGTTAAGAAGGCGATCGCCACACTTCAAGACGGTGAATTTAGCTGTGAAATGGACAACGGAGCAAAAATTCAGGTAAAAGTAACTATTAATCATGAACAACTGCGAGCAATCATAGATTTTACAGGTACTTCTAGCCAACAAGACAACAACTTTAATGCTCCTGCTGCTGTATGTAAGGCTGCTATTCTATATGTCTTCCGCACCCTAGTTCAAGATAATATTCCTCTCAATGCAGGCTGTCTCAAACCCCTAGAAATTATCATCCCTAAAGGATGTATGCTCAACCCCCAATGTCCCGCCGCGGTGGTAGCTGGCAATGTAGAGACTTCGCAAAACATTACTGATTGTCTGTATGCTGCGTTAGGAGTTATGGCAGCATCTCAGGGAACAATGAATAATTTCACTTTTGGTAACGATCAATATCAATATTACGAAACTATATGTGGCGGTTCTGGTGCCGGGCAAAACTTTAACGGTACAGATGCAATCCAAACTCAAATGACCAACTCTCGACTTACCGACCCTGAAATATTAGAATTGCGTTTTCCCGTACTGTTAGAAGAGTTTAGTATTCGTAATGCAAGTGGGGGAAATGGTTGTAACTGTGGTGGTAATGGTGTGGTTAGAAAGATACGCTTTTTAGAAAAAATGACTGCAGGAATTTTATCAAATCGTCGCCAAGTCAAACCTTTTGGTTTAAATGTGGGAACATCAGGCAAAACTGGCAGAAATTATCTCAAAAAACAGGATCAAAGCATAAAGGAATTAGGCAGTATAGCAACTGTAGAAATGGAACCAGGAGATATATTCATTATTGAAACTCCTGGCGGAGGTGGATACGGTAAGAATTAAGCTGTTTCTAAGTAAGATTTAAGTTTCTTTTTTTAAACTTTGTGGGTAGATGGAAAAAAATGAACAATTATCAATAATCTTTCTCTCAATAAAGCTTATGAAGTTTAAATATCTTGCGACTGTTGCTGCTGCTTCAATCATTTCTTTAGGATTAACAGGCATTTCCAGCAACCTTAATATTGTTAATGCTTATCCTTGTGCGGGAGCTAATCCCTGTGCCAGCGAAAATCCCTGTGCCAGCGAAAATCCTTGTGCAGGAGCCAATCCTTGCGCCAGCGAAAATCCTTGTGCAGGAGCCAATCCTTGCGCCAGCGAAAATCCTTGTGCGGGATCTGACGAAGCCGACGAATCTACCGAATCTGCTGAATCTGCTCCTATGATTTATACAGAATCTTCTAGTGGCTACGCTATCCGAGGAACTGATCCTGTGGCGTACTTTACTAAAGGAGAAGTTGTAGAAGGAAAAAGCGAATTCGAAAGCGAATGGCAGGGAGCTACTTGGAGATTTTCCAGTGCAGCAAATCTAGCACTATTTGTGGAAGATCCTGAAGCCTACGCTCCTCAATACGGTGGTTACTGTGCTAAAGCTTTAAGTGAGGGTAATGTTGTCTCAACTGACCCTGAAGCTTGGAAAATAGTTGATGGAAAACTCTATCTCAACTATAGTCCTGAAGTACAAAAACAATGGTTACAAGACATAGAAGGAAATATTGAAAAAGCTGATAGTAATTGGCCAGATGTATTGGTTGGAGCAACTGTATTTGAATAATCTACACTACAATTAGTAACTAGTTTTAATTAAATAAGAAAAAGAGATCGCCATAATCCAGTACAAGGCGATCTCTTTGTGCAAAGTAAACTTAAATTTTTGTTTTTATCCAATTTTCAGAATGTTTCAAATAGCTTGGCTAGCTACGCTGAGTGAGCAGGAAAAGATGTAGTTAACTGTAACTCACGACAATCAATAATTTCTGACAGAATCGAGCAGATAACTGTACCTGTATGAATTTCTAATTTTGCTGTTACTGGAGCCTCAAAAATTAGACGTTGTCCAGGAAAAACAACTCGCTCAAAGTACCAATTGGGAATATTGGTAATGCGAGTAACTTCAATATGAGCAGTAGCATTCACATAGCTGCACAAGACTAGTTTAGGAGTAGTTTGTGAAAGAGGAGATAACATGATTTTAATTTCTCAATCTATCTAATATGTAACTCTCTAAGCGGATAATATTCAAATTTCTTATAATCTTGTAATTCTTACATCTACCTATAGTCTGAACTAAGAAATAGTCGAGCAATAACCGCTTTAGATATTCATTTTGCCTATACATTACATGAGGTAAATCCTTGATCCCTCATGTATACTAATCTATTTTTCTTGAAAAGTAGTTGAATTTTTGATTTCTTAATAATTTAACCGTTTAACTGTATGCTCAATCTAAAAATCGAGCTTGAGCTTAATGTATTATTCGACTATTTAACAAGGTAGATTAGCTAAAACCTTAATTATGTAATTCAACTAAATGTCTAGCATCAGAAAAAATACTGAATTCTTATTTAATGCTTGCACAATTTAAGTAAAAATACAGATATAGTCTTGAGTGAAATACAAGTACTTTTGGTAAGGATTTAATAGATAATAGACTTAAAATATTTGAGATTTTGGACAATTACAGTTAGTTGAAAAAAATTTATATCTTTTACATTCTGGTTATATGATTAATACAAACGGCGTAGATATAGCTTTTAAATTAATGAAATACTAAGCTAATCTTTGGATTAACGGATTTTTCCCTACAGCCAACCTCTTAAACGGTAAATTGAAGTGCCAATATATTCTTTTAAAGCTTGAGTAGTATGATCTAAACTTCCAGCACGAGGGAGAAAACTCAAAATTCTTGATTCTGTGCTGAATTGACTTTCGATTAAATTGCGTTCACTAATCATGAAATCTGCTGGTGCTGGGATAGCATTAATTCCCTGCTTTTTAAAAATTGCTAGCGATCGCGGCATATGTGCAGCGGAAGTAACAAGTAAGATTTGTTTAATGTTCCTTTTTTCTAAAATCTCTTTGGTGAACAAAGCATTTTCATATGTATTAAGAGATCTCGATTCCAAAACCATGACATCGCGAGGAACGCCCATCAACTCCATAACTGTAGCCATACTTTGGGCTTCAGAAGATTCTCCACCGTACCATTGAATACGCCCCCCTGTGAGAATAATTAGCGGTGCCACACCATCCTTATATAATTTGGTGGCATAAAGCAGGCGATCGCCGCGATCGCTCATGTCAGGTATAACTCTCGGTGGTTCATTGTTTCTCGTTGCTCCTCCCAAAACTACAATTGCTTCGGCTTGAGGCATATTCTCACTAGGTAAATATTGCCATTCCAAAGACTTAATTAGGTTGTTGCTAAATCCTGTATTGCCAGCAGTTACCAAAATTAAGAACGCTACTAAAATAGGTGCAAAAGTCCAGCGGGAACGTTGCCAACAAAGCCACAAAGCGACTAAAAGCAAAAGACATGACAATCCCAAAGGGTAGATAAATAAAGGTAGTAACTTGGATAAAAATAAGAAGCTCATAACTAAACTAAATAACTAGAAAATTGGTTGGTATCTACATAGCTAAGTAATCCAACTATTTTGCGCCATCCCCGAAGGTAAAGCTAAAGGCTAACGGCTAATAGCTAATAGCTAATAGCTAGAATCACCGATCATTCACAGCTGTAAGCAGTCAATTGATTACTCTATTCAAACTGCAAAATTAAAAACTTGATACTCGGAAAACCTGACGACTAATAATGTTAAACTAGAACGGCTTTTAAAAATTCACACATTCAGGATTTCGGGTGTTTTCGCATCAAGAAAATGTCCCTGGATGGAGGATTAACCCGAAAAAGGAGTAAAAAAATATGCCAGTAGTTTCTCTCGCAGAACTTTTAGAATCTGGGGTTCACTTTGGGCACCAAACTCGTCGTTGGAATCCCAGAATGTCCCAATACATTTACACTGCACGTAACGGTGTTCATATTATTGACTTGGTGCAAACAGCACAGTTAATGGAAGAAGCATATGGGTATATGCGCTCTTCTTCTGAACGAGGAAAAAGAGTCTTATTTGTCGGCACAAAACGTCAAGCAGCAGGTATTATTGCCCAAGAGGCATCTCGTTGCGGAGCTTTCTACGTTAACCAAAGATGGTTGGGTGGAATGTTGACTAACTGGGAAACAATCAAGACCAGAGTAGAAAGACTCAAAGAGTTAGAACATCTTGAAGAAAGTGGTGCTTTAGATAAAAGACCCAAAAAAGAAGCTTCTGTTCTACGTCGTGAAATGAGCAAATTGCAAAAGTATCTAGGTGGCATTAAGTCAATGCGCAAAGTACCAGATATTGTCGTCATTGTTGACCAAAAGCGTGAACACAATGCTATTTCTGAATGTCAGAAGCTAGGAATTCCCGTAGTTTCTATTTTAGATACTAATTGTGACCCCTTAATTGTCGATGTACCAATTCCCGCTAACGATGATGCTATTCGTTCAATTAAGCTAATCGTGGGTAAGTTAGCTGATGCTATCTATGAAGGTCGTCATGGTCAACTAGATAATCAGGATGATTACGAGGAATTTGATGAAGCGATCGGTGCAGAGGAAGACTATCCCACAGCCGAAGAAGAACCTGAAGTCCCAGTCTCAGTTTCTGAAGAAGAGGTAGAAGCAGAAATTTCTACTCCTGAATCTGAGTCGGGAGCTGATAGCGAAGAATAAAATATTGCTTCTCTGAATAGATAAGTCATAAGACAGGGGCAAAGTTTCAAGCCCCTGCAAACATAATTTAAAATTATTTTGTCATCACTAATTAAATCAAATTAAAACAGAAAGAATATGGCAAGCATATCGGCAAAAGTAGTTAAAGAACTCCGCGAAAAAACTGGTGCGGGGATGATGGATTGTAAAAAAGCACTTACAGAAAATGATGGCGACATGACCAAAGCCATAGAGTGGTTACGCCAGAAAGGAACTATTTCTGCTGATAAGAAACAGGGTCGGGTAGCTGCCGAGGGATTAGTCGAAAGCTATATCCATACTGGTGGTAGAATCGGAGTTTTGGTTGAGGTTAACTGTGAAACCGACTTCGTTGCTCGTCGCGAAGAGTTTCAGGAGCTGGTTAAAAATATTGCTATGCAGATTGCAGCTTGCCCTAACGTAGAATTCGTTAAGGTTGAAGATATTCCTAAAGAAACCGTCGCTAAAGAAAAAGAAATTGAAATGGGTCGAGACGACCTTGAAGGTAAGCCAGATAATATTAAAGAAAAAATTGTCTCTGGTAGAATTGACAAGCGTTTGAACGAAATTTCTTTACTTCCTCAACCTTACATCCGCGATCAAAGTATAACTGTTGAAGAGTTAGTTAAACAAAGTATTGCTTTACTAGGAGAAAATATTCAAATTCGTCGCTTTGTTCGCTTTGTTTTAGGTGAAGGCATCGAAAAAGAAGAGTCAAACTTGGCTGATGATATCGATGATATAACAGGAAACAAGTAAATTACAGAAGAGCAATAATTAGTCGTAAGTTATCTTAATTCGGTAGATTTCATCCAGTCTCAACCAAATTAAGGTACTTACGACTTTTTCTTGGTTGTTAAGTAGCTTCACTTAAAAAAACGTCTAATAGAACATTGAAGAAATTAAAGATGATTCTCCCTAATCCCTAACCCCTAACACCTACCCCCGATCCTAACCATTCCATATTTAATAAAGTGGATCTACTTATATACTTTGGACTTCTGTATTTGCTTTTTTAGCAGTATAGAATAAATAAACTAAAATTAATTAGCTCCTTACCACGAGGTCTTTCTCAAAGTCCTCAACAAATGTCCCTACGGATCACTGAATATAGGATGACAAAATCGATTCAGCAAATTAGACAAGACTTAGATTATTTAGAATCAGCCGTAGCCAGTACATCGGTTGAACTTCGAGATTTATACCGTAAATATTTAGAATTATTAAGTCAGTCAGTAAAACAGCAGCTTATTTTAGCTAGCTATCAACTTTGTACTCAATTTTATCCCCAATCTTTTCTTAATTTATCTTTGAAAAATAAACAAAAACTACAGCAAGAATTAAGGAAAATTGGGTCGAAACTTCAACCTGTTTTACTTGATATTTTGGAACAGAAAAAACTTGAGCCAGAAAAGATTGAACTGAATCTAATGGCAGAATTGATTAAAAATTTACCTAAACTTCAAAGAACAAAAGAGAGTCAAGAACCACAAGAAAGTCAAGAAATACAAGAGATAAGAGAGTCACGAGAAGTAAATGAATTAAACACAGGAATTGATTTGAGAGCAGTTGCAGCCGAACTAGAAAATGTTGAATTTATTGAAATAGATACAACATCAGAAAATGATTCTGAAGAAAGTAACTTAGATGAAAATTTGCCGTCATCAGAACAACCAAAACCTTTAAAAGAAATCGATTTTAATAACTCTGAACATTTAATTTTATGGCAAAAACAAATTGAACGAACGATTAAAAAAACCTTAGACTATACTTCTAAAAAAACTAATAAATATCTACAAGAAGCAGGGATTATTCCGAATCGCATACCTAGCAAAATAATCGATGTAGCGATGCATACTGATCCTAGTGGAAGTAGCAGTAATAATCGCAGTCAACAAAATGTTGCCAATATTCTTAATTTAGTGCTGAAAACTGACCAGGAACAAAAGACTGACTCTATTAAAAACACAACTCAAATTAGTTTATTGCGTCTACGTTTAGCTGAGCTTGAATTTTCCGATCCCATGTTAAATGCTCAACGAAGTCAAATTCGGAACTTAATGGGTAAAATAAGGCAACTCAACAGTAAATATAAAGCAACTCAACAAGAAGCTGCCATAGCAGAGGCACAGGCTGCTTGGCGATCAAGTTGGTATGAGGAGTGACATCCTCCTACGCTGACTGCTTCGTAGTACAGACGTAGGCTTCCAACTCTCGCAAGTTGAGCGTGGGGGACGCTGCTTCGCAAGCAGTTTGTCCAAACACACTGTTGGCATTTCTGGATCGGCACTTATCTTATACCAAATTGAATAGCTTTGACTACACATTGATCGTAAGGGCGCATGGCCATGCGCCCCTACACAAACGATCTGTTGTCTTTTAAATTTAGAACGGTATTACTAACAGTCCACCAGATAATTGAACCGAAAATCAATATCTCGAAAATAATTCCTGATATTTCTATTGACTCTAATCTCACAATAATTCTGAAATAGCTTTAATCAACTGAGGAATATTGATCGGTTTAGCCAGATGCTTTTGAAATCCTGCATCAAGACTTTGCTGAATATCAATTTCTCCCGCATAAGCCGTCAGAGCGATCGCTGGGATGTTTAGTCCTTGAGGTAATTTACGAACCTCTTTCATCAGGGTGTAGCCGTCGGTATTAGGCATACCAATATCGCTAACTATTAGATCGGGAGTTATCTGGCTGAATACTGACAAAGCTGCTGGGGCTGATGCTACCGATATGACTTCTGCACCTTCTTCCTCCAAAACGAAGGTTAATATATCTAATGAATCTGCTTCATCATCCACTACTAACATCGTTAAACCCTTGAAACGGCTTGGCTGTGCTGATAGGTCGAGAGGGTTGATATTGATTGACTCTGATATAGATGTATTTATAAGTGGTAACTTGACGCTAAATTTTGCTCCTCTATTTAAACCTGGACTTGATACCGCTACTGTTCCCCCATGTAGTTCAGTTAAATGCTTAACGATCGCCAATCCCAAACCTAATCCGCCAAATTCTCTAGTATTAGCACTATTTTCTTGGCGAAAACGATCAAATACATAGGGGATAAATTCTGGCTCAATTCCTTTGCCTGTATCTCTAATTTCAATTACTGCCTGTGTACCAGCTTTTTTTAATTTAACGAATACTCTTCCATTTGCGGGGGTGAATTTTACCGCATTGACAACCAAATTCCACACAATTTGCTGTAAACGACCTGCATCTCCTGACACTTGCCCGATATTGGATTCAAATATAGTCTCGATCTGGATTGATTTAGCCTCAGCTGCTAACTGTACCGTTGTTAGTGCCGCTCTGATAACCAACTCCAGATTTAGAGGAGTTACTTTTAGTTCTAGTTTGCCCCTGAGAATGCGAGAAACATCAAGAAGATCGTCAATTAATTGCGCTTGTAACTTGGCATTACGTTCAATTATGCCTATCCCTTGGGCTATTTTATCAGCGTCAAGTTTCCCACCAGAAAGCAGTTGTGACCAGCCTAATATTGGATTGAGGGGAGTGCGCAGTTCGTGAGAGACAATTGCTAAAAAATCATCTTTTAGTTGGTTGGCTTGAATCAAATCTTTGGTTTGTTGCCGTAGCTTTTCTTCTAATTCTTTGATTCGGTTAATGTTGGTATTAGTACCGTACCACTTGATAATTTCTCCTTGTTCGTTCCGCAAAGGTCTGGCTTTAGAAAGAAACCAGCGATAAGTTCCGTCTACATTACGCAAGCGAGCCTCTACATCAAAGTTTTCTCCCGTTTGGATCGATTGAATCCAACTGTCTCTAATAATGGGGAGATCTTCAAAATGAACAATAGTAGCCCAACCCAGCCTCCGCATTTGTGCCAAATTTAGTCCCGTATAATTTTGCCAACGTTGATTAATATAGTCTATTTGACCATCTTTCCCTGCCGTCCAGATCTGTTGGGGAATTACCTCGGTAATTAGTTCAAGCTCGTATTCTCGCTGTTCTAAAGCTTGCTTACTACGTAGGAAAGCTGCTTCGGTTTCTTTGAGGCTGGTAATATCTAGATTAAGTCCACTGAGGCGAATTGGTTCGCCCTTTTGGTTGCAGGTGACATCACCAATACCCCATATCCAGCGAATTCCCTTTTGAGGATGAATAATGCGAAATTCTACTCCAAACTCTTTTGATTCTCCAGATAAGACTTTTTGTATTTCCTGATTGCTAGCATCTAAATCGTCAGGATGGAGTGTATGCTCCCAGTCTCGATAATGGAGGGGCTTTATCTTGGAATCTATGCCGTATAGTTCGTAATTCTCTGGCGACCAAGTAACTTCTTGACTCACCAGATCCCAATCCCACAGTCCTGCCTTGGCATTTTTTAATGCTAACCGCAACAACTGTTCGTTCTCTTCTAGCTTTTGTTCGGTTTCTTTGCGATCGCTAATATCCTGTACGATACCGATCATGCTGACAGGTTCACCGTTTTCGTTATAAATGCCTCTACCTTTGGCTGCTATCCAATGAACGCTACCGTCTAACCGGACAATACGATATTCAATACTATATTGTGTTTGATTAGCTAAAGCTTTGTTTAATCTTACTTGAACTAGATTTCGATCTTCAAGATGAATCATCTTAAAGCACTTCTCGAAGTTTGGTTCTTCATCAAGAGGTAATCCAAAGATAGCTTTACCTAATTCTGTCCACTCCACTACGTCCTCTACCAAGTCCCAAAACCACATGCCAATGCCAGCAGCATCTGTAGCTAGTTTTAACCTCTGTTCGCTTTCAGTAATGGTTATTTTCTTTTGTTTTCCATGAGTGATATTGCTAGAACTATTAGATATTTGTTTTGAATAGCTTGGGTTTTGTATGGTTTTAGGCGTAATTCTAACTTTAGTATCTTGAGTAAGATTGATAAAACTTACTTCTACTCCATAAAGCTCATTACTATTGGCTTTACATAAAGGAAGAGTATTAATTGATAGCCTGATTAAGTCTCCACTAGACCTGTAAAAGCCCATCAATAGGTTATTAAAAGGTTGAACCGTTTTAATCGAAGCGATCGCCGGATGAGTTTCTAAGAAAAATATAGAATCGTTTTCCTGAATTGTTTGCCAAGGTAATTCAAACGAGGAACTTCCTACCAATTCCTCAAAACTATAGCCTAAAATTTTACAGGCATTAGCATTGCAACTTTGAATAGTTCCGTCGGCAAGGTGAAATATTCTTCCCACTGCTGCGCTATGGTTTAAAGTGCGATCAATATCTCTCACCTTTTGATTCTTAGCAAGTTAATTAATTAGTTATAGATATGACTACAAGTAATATAGCAATTTACTTAACCGTGTGAGCGGAAAATCTCCATCCTCAACGAAGTAGGTTGGAGATGAGAGCGAACTATACAACGTAGAGGGTTGTCTGTTACAATCTTATCAGATTCGTTTTCTTCTGATAATGCTTCAAGCAGTAAAAGTAAGACTATATCCCAATAGCGAACAGCGACGGCACTTAGCGCAAAGCTTTGGCTGCGCTAGATGGTATTGGAACTATTCTCTTGCACTTACTCAAAAAAACTATCAGGAGACAGCAAAAGGATTGAGTCGAGGTGCAATCCAAGGTTTGTTACCTCAACTAAAGAAAGAGTATGAATGGCTAACTGAACCTTATTCTCAATGTCTTCAGGTAGTGGCACTCAATCTGTCTAATGCATTTATCAATTTCTTTGAGGGGAGAGGAAAATTTCCTCGGTTCAAAGCTAAAGGAAATAAGCAGTCTATCAGCTATCCTCAAAATGTAAAAGTGCTGGATGGGTATATCAAGTTTCCCAAGCTGAAATTAGTTGAAGCTAAAATATCCAAACCGATTGAGGGAACAGTCAAAACTGTAACCATCTCTCAAGTGCCATCAGGTAAATACTATGCATCAATACTGGTTGACGATGGAGTCGATACTCCAGAAGCTAGCAGTGAAGGCAAGTGCATCGGTTTGGATGTTGGAATCTCTGAGATCTGTGTTACTAGTGAGGGTTCTAAATATAACAATCCTCGGTGGTTCAAGAAACACCAGAAGAATCTCAAGCGCAAGCAACAAAAGTTAGCTCGTAAACAACTCGGTTCTAAAAATAGATACAAAGCAAGGAAACTAGCAGCTAAAGTATATGAGAAAGTAAGTAATTGTCGGTTAGATTTTCTCCACAAATTATCACGTAGGATAGTTGACGAGAACCAAGTCATAGCGGTGGAAAATCTCAACGTCAAAGGCATGGTCAAAAACCCCAAACTAGCATTAGCTATAAGCAACGTGGGCTGGGGAATGTTGAACACCATGCTTAAGTACAAGGCTGAATGGTCAGGGAAGGTCTATATGCAAATAGACCGGTTTTTCCCTAGCAGCAAACTACATAATAAATGTCTATACCAGATAGATAAACTTCCTCTCGATGTTAGATTCTGGGACTGTCCTAAATGCGGCGAAAAGCACATAGACAGGGACATCAACACAGCCAAAAACATTAGAGATGAAGCACTACGTTTATTAGCCTTGGGGCGCAAGGCTACTGCTCATGGAGGAACTGTCAGACTAAGGAGTGGACGTGAAAAATCCACGACTGAGCAAGTTCTAAGGAAGTGAGAATCCACCTGTTCTGGCGACCGATAGGGAGCTAACTGGTGGAGTCGTCAATTTTTTATACTTGACAGTAAGGACTTCATGTTAACCATAGTGAAGTTTGGTCGAGGGGAAAGTATGATCTAAATTGTCATTGGTGAATCGATATATACTATTGGTTCTGGCATCGAGAACTCGATCTGATAAATAAGGAGTTTATTGGCGATCGCCTGATTAGCTAAATCAACTAGTCGTTTGCGTAAAGCTAGAGAGTCTTCTCCCGAACTGGTCAGAAAAAAGTTGATTCTAGCGCGAGTTCCTAATTTTCCCTCTAGTTGAGAAAAACGAATCCTCGTGTTGCCTTTATCTATGCCCCAAAATGTTTCTGTACTCTCAATAATAGTCCTTCTAACTAGTGCTTGTTCACTTTCTTCTAGATGTCGAAAAAAATCTAAGTTGAGCATCGCCACCACTTTCTTACCCCTACTAATATTTTCAATATTCTTACCTGCCATAATTGAGTTGGGAACAACAATAATTGTGTTTCTCCCCGCTGTGCGGATTTTGGTGGAACGCAAGCCAATTGATTCAACACGACCATATACGTCCTCGCCATACGGATTAAAATTTACCTGAATGTATTCCCCCGGCTGGTAAGGACGATCTAAAAACAGTTCAATAGTTCCAATTATTCTCTCTAGAGCGTGTCTTGCAGCAAAAGCAACCACAACCCCACCAACACCTATACTGGCAGAAATAGCAACTAAGTTAAGTCGCAGACCTCGAGCAAAGAGCAAAGCAGCGAACAAAATAATAATCACATTGGTTAAAGTTTCAAAGACCAAAGCGGTTTCATTGACTTCCCCACCTAACCTCTGAACTAGCTTAATGGCATAGATCCTAATTAGTCGTTGAGCTATCCGCGAAGCAAACCAAGCAATGCTAATTGCTAAAGCTAAATAGATAAAAAAGCCCAAAAATTGATAAATTCTCAGATATTGCTCTAACAAATTCAAACATAGAGTGATAAAGACTAATGCTCCTACCGTAACGAGGGAGTTTTTAGTTGGTTTAATCAATTGATCGTAAATAACCTTAGTATTGAAGGAAACAAATCGCTGAATTAACTTAAGTATCCACCAACAGAAAAAAGGCAAAATTCGCCCAAATAAGGGGGCAATTATAGTACCAAAAATGAAAAGACTCGATCTACCGATTAATTCAACTAGAAATCTTTGATTTTCCTCACTGAATTGTAGCGATTCTGGAATAAACTCTAGCATTGTTACTGTAGCTATCTAAATATTTAACTCAGTGGATATAAAAAGAACCAACAACATGAAGTCTCTTTCCTTTTTTCCTTTCAAAGGTGTGTTTGTAACTATTTCAAATTATTCCAAATTCAACTATTCTTGCCCATTTAAATATTCATTGGTTGAGAAACATCAAGAGTATTTTCTTCGAAACTGAAGTTTATTCCATAATTTTGCAATCGCTCGATAATATTTTCCCTGGCAATTTCTAACAAATTGCTCCGTAGCTCCATTGAACTTTCGGCAGCCCCCAAAATATAAAAGATTACTTGAGTTTGTACATAATCTTGTCCTGCGGCATCGGTATGATTTTCAAAAGCAATTTGTGTCAAACGATGATCGATGCCCAAAATCTCTCTAGTACTGTCTATAATCAGTTGATGAATCAATGCTTTTTCTTCTTCAGACATACCCCTAAAAAAAGTTAATTCCGCGATCGAAATTACCCTTCTGGCTCTAGTCATATTTTCAATGCGACTCTGAGCAAGTTGACTATTGGGGATAATCACTAGGGTGTTTTTTCCTGAAAGCCGAATTTTAGTTGAACGCCAACCGATTGATTCAACTCTGCCCAGAGTCTTATCGGGCAAATGAATATAGTCATCAACAGTGAAAGGGCGGTCAATATACAGAACGATACTCCACAATATCTGTTCTAAAATTTTCTGGGAAGCAAAGGCAATTGCCACCCCCCCAATACCAAGACTAGCAATTAAGCCAAATATATTGATTTTGTGTGTTTGAGCAAAAACAGAAACAACGATCAAGAGGATTAATGAGTTACAAATAAACTTGGCAATTACAAGTAACTCACTATTAATTTTACGTTTATTGTCTAGAGCAATTCCCAACAAGTAATTGTCGAACAATTCCTTGAGTAAACTAAATCCCAGAAAGCTTATATTTACAGCTAAAAGTAAACTGAGAGGAAATTCAAATAACCCTAACCAATTAGGAGTTGGAGCAGTGAGAGTAATTATATCGACAACACTAACAATCACTATCCAATTTAACCAGCCCTGATAGGGTTCAACCACTTTTTGATAAATCTCTTGATTTTCAGTCGACGAGAAACGGTCAAATAGTGAATGGGCAACTTTGGGAAGTTGCATATAAGATAGACCAGCTACCAGAAGTAAACTGAAGAAAGTAATTGTACCCAATAATAAAGCTGTAGTGACCTGAAGAGTCTCTGGTATATTTGTATTAGCTCCGATGACCTTCAAGCAATAATTCATAGCTAGCCCAATATGAAATGGGATTTAGATAAAATTTTCTTAAAATCTTATAGTTTAAGAGCAACTGTTTGCCCAACCTCGATAACGCGACTTGAAAAGTTTCTCTAAAGTCTTCGTTGTACAAAGATTTTCCAGGACGAACTAAATCTTATTTTAACGGAATTACGTTGTTTTGGTAGTGGAGTGGATAAATATGCTAACTTTCCAAATCTTGTAACAATTAAGGATCTGAAATAATGAATGCAATTTGGAAAGGTTAATGTTGAAAATGGCGAGTATGTAATTCAATTCCTAAGAAACCAATATCAATTCCTGGTTCTAAGATAGTTGCCAACGGATCGCCATCTAAAGGTACAGCAGCTACTTTCAGAGTGCGATCGCTTGGCGTAGAGATAAAACCAGGTTTTCCCACTAAAATAGAAGCCCAAGGATTACCAGATTTATCTACTGCCCCGACGATGATATAAGCTAGTTGGGTAAAAAACTCTTGATGCTGCTCAGTTAAATATTCTCGAATTACCCGCCTTCCCTGGCGATCCATGCGCTCTTGTATACCCAATCGAGCTTGAATTGCTAGTTCCCCTGCATGAAAAGGAGATTCCTTACGCGTCCAACCTGGGTTTGCCATAATATATTTCCTCCTAAATGAAAAAGCTATCAATCTGTTTAGGATGCTTAAGCAATGAATTCCATCCGAATACCGCCAGGAATGTAACACATCATATGCTGTGTCGAGCTATTACCCAAGGGTTCTGGAGCAAATTCAATTTCCACGTCAGGGGTATTGAGTAAAGTTTGATGTAAAGTTTGCAGTGTCTCTAAATTTTCTACTTTGAGTGCAAAGTGATGTAAACCAATTATATTCTTGCGATCGAATGGAGTTGCTTGTTTAGGATCGTTGGCTTGCCACAAAGTTAACATTATTGTGCCATCAGAAACAAAAATTGCTGGATAATCTGGTACTTCCCCTACTTGTTCAAAACCTAAAGTATCAACAAAAAAGTTACGAGTCGCTATTAAATTTGGAACGGTGAGTCCAATATGATGCGCTCCTTTTGTAATTACCATGTTCTTCTAATCTCCAAGTTTTGATAGATAGCTCGATCTTGTAACCCTGGGGGGAGTAGTTCGAGAGTTAAATTATTCATCATTCTTCTATGCAGCAACCTACTTAGTAGGAGTTTTTGGAGGAGTACTACGGCGAATATCTCGCCAAATCTGAGTAGCAGCCAATGCTCCATCAGCAGCAGCAATTACTACTTGATTGAGTCCTACTTTTAAATCTCCAATCGCAAAAATACGCGGGTGAGAAGTACGAGCCATTTTATCCGTAACTAAATTACCGCCCTGTTTCTCCAAATCAAATTTATTTAGATAGGTAGCATGATATTGAGAACCCATCGAAATCAAACCTGTTTCCAATTCCACTACTCGACCATCGGTTAACTCTACTCCCGTCATCTGATGATCTTCTCCGATAAATTGCTCTACAGGAGTCTCTTCAATTTTGTAACCCAATACTTCTAATCTGTTGCGTAAATCGTCATTGACTTCAAACAACCCTTGAGTAAACAAGGTAATCTCTCCTGTAAACCAACCCACAGGAAAAACTACTTCGGCATTTCCAGCACTACTGGCAAATACCCCCACCTTTTTATCTGTCATTTCGTAACCATCACAAATCAGACAGACATGGAGATTATGACCAGCGTAATCATAGACATTACGCATATTTTCTAGGACAGGAAGATAGTCAATAATGCCACTAGCAGCAATTAAATACTTAGTACGGAAAGTATGATATTGACTGTTATTACGACCTACTTTAACTTTGACAGCAAAGGTTTCTCCTTCATCAATTACTTCTTCGACGTACGCATCAAGCAAGTCGCCTCCAAGAGAAAGAAAATGTTCTTTACCCTGTCTGAGTACGGAACGACCAGGGGTATCAGGAGGTAAGCCCAGATAGTTATGCAGTTCTATCATCCAAAAAGAACGAGCTTTTCCTTTATCGATAATTAAAGTGTTGAGTAGATAGCGTTGTAGATATACTCCCGCAGAAAGTCCTCCCGCACCACCACCAACAACAATGGTGTCATAGATTTTTTCTGTGGCTGGTTGTAAATTTTGCTTGGTAAGTTTCATGATTTTGTCTCCTAATTGTTGAAATGATGAAGTTAAAGAAAATGGGAAAGTCGGAACAATAGAAAGACGAACAGTTAGCTAGCTAGTGGTAGTTTGATCGGTAAATTGTCGAGCTTGCTTTCTGTAAATTTAATAGTTTTTAGGGTTATTAATCTTGTTACGTCTTCACCTACCGAACGATTGTTTGACTAATTATGTTTATTACTATACCGAACGCTCGGTAAAAAATCAACTACTAGAAAAACTTTGCTAGATATCACTTTTGAAAATTGTCTGAGAAGATAATCTTAAGTTCGCTTAGAGAAGTCATTCCCGTAACCAGTAATTCCTTGGTTTTTTTAGGTAATTTTTTAATCTTGTATTCGGCGCGACTAGCAGCAGACTTAGTACCAATTTCCGCCGTAAAAACTAATTCAAGGGGATGTCTAGTTCTAGTGTATTTAGCGGACTGAGCATTACCCGATTGATGAATTGCAAAGCGTTGGGGGACATTGTTAGAAATTCCCGTGTAGAGACTGCGATCGCCACAACGAATTATATAAACAGACCACATAAATATTTCACAATCTAACGAACATTCGGTACAATTGTAATTAAAAATTATACTAGTTAAATGCCCAAAGAAGAAGTAATAGCCAAACTAATCCCCATATTTCGTCACTATGGCTATGAAGGAGCTACCGTATCCCGACTATCACAGGCTACAGGATTAAAGAAAGCCAGCCTCTATCACCACTTCCAAGGCGGTAAAGAACAAATGGCAGAGGCAGTTTTAGAATCTATTGGTGCTTGGATTGAAGAAAATATTTTTGTACCGTTGCGATCGCCCAAACCAGTAAAGGAGCGCCTTGCAGCCATGATTCAAGGCATAGATCGATTTTATGAAAGTGGTCAAACTCCCTGTGTATTAGCGGTAATGTCTTTGGGAGAAGCTGATACTCTATTTCATCAACAGCTAGGACAGTCTCTTGAAAAATGGCTAGATGAACTAGCAAAAGTTGTGGAAGAAACAGGAGTTGCGCCAGAAGAAGCTCGTTTGCGTGCTGAAGATACCATAATACTCATTCAAGGTGCGTTAGTCTTAGTCAGAGTTACGAATGATACCCAACCTTTTAAAAGAGCGATCGCCAGAATCCCACAGATTTTGTTACCAGATTAAATTATTAATCATTTTGGTTTTTTTGTATTGCTTCCAAATTTCAATCGCAATGTTAAACCGCTTTGTTAGAAACAATCTAATTTAAATCCTCAAAAATTGGACACAATTATGCAAACTCTGTTACACACTGATTTGAAAACTTGGTTAATATTAGTTATGAATTTTAACTTGGCATTGTGTCAGTATTAATCTTGTTCGGATTAAAGGATGCATTATTAAAGGTACAAAAGAAAGCTACGAAATGGGCTAACTGATTAAGTGGAACTAACTGATGAAGAAAACTAGAATTATAGAAGAGCAATTGCCAAACGGACAAATTATCACACATTTTGATCAGAAGAGTTCAGAGTCCTCGCTACGCGGGAAGCTACGCAACGGTGTTCGCCAAAGCCTAAGCGACATGCATTCAGAGTTAGATCACAAGCCTCTCCAAAGCGTGAGAAAAGAGATTGGTAAAGATTCAAGCCTACTTCAAGACAAGCCCAACTCCGAACTACTAACTACTAACTCAAGGGGCTGTGGTCGGAGGAAGCCTCCGACCTTTATACGCCCCGCCGAACTAGTGCGAAGCGACCTTGACTGTAAGCCTTGGAAAGTAGATGCTGAAAATTATCTCAGGTATTTGTGTCAGCAGCGTAATTTGAGTATCAGACAGTATCTTGAAATTCATAACATAATGAACAATCATCTTTTTACATTGAGTGACTGGCTAAGTTTGCCTGGCACACCTAAGCAAAAGTTCATTAGTGATATTACAAAGCTACGTAAATTAATGAAAAGACGTGATGGTGTAACTATGAGGAGAATTGCGAGTAGCTTTCATCTACGAAGTCATCCTAATTTCCCTTATAACTGGTAGACCGTTTTGACTTCTGGGTTACATTACTGTTGATGGCGTGTTTCAAAAGCAGCGATCGCCGTAGGTAATGTCGGATAAATATGTTCAGCTTGAATCTGTTGAAGAAACTCTGCCCGCTCGAGTTCGAGATATAAGTCCTGTTTAACTCGTGCCATTGCAAAGGTAATATTTTTAGCTGCCAGCTCATCTCTTAGTTCCACCAGCATATCGATAGCAGTTATATCGATTTCTACATTGGCTTCCATGTTTAGTACCAACCATTCCACAGGAGTTACCTCAGCTTCAATAGCATCGAGCGATCGCTGTCTGAAATTTTCCGCATTGGCAAAACACAGAGGTGCATCATAGCGATAAATCACTAATCCGGGAATAGTCTTGGCTCCTTCCCAGTCTTCGATATCATGTAATCCTGCCAAACCTGGCACTTTACCCAATACTGCATCATGGGGACGAGCAACCCTGGAAAATAGTTCGACTACTGACAAGCTAACGGCAATTCCTACTCCTACTAAAATATCCGTTACTAATACGGCGATGGTAGTCGATATCGCCAGGATAAACTCACTACGACGAAATCGATAGAGCCTGATAAACTCTGGTACTTCAATTAATTTAGTTGCCGCATAGATGACAATTGCCCCTAAAGCAGCTTTGGGAAATAATGCCAACACAGGGCGCAGAAACAGCAAGACAATAATCACTGCTACCATTGCCACCAGAGAAAATAGCTGGCTTTTACTACCCAAAGAATCTCCAATCACAGTGCGACTACCACTACTGCTAATCGGAAACCCCTGCATTAATCCATTACCAAAGTTAGCTACGCCCAACGCGAGTAGTTCTTGATTGGCATCAATTTTATAGTTATTACGATTAGCAAATGCCCTAGCTGTTAATACATTATCGGAATAACCCACGATCGAAATGCCCACTGCCGAAGCAACCAAAGTACTAAAATCTTGGATAGATACTTGGGGAATAGCAAATTGAGGTAAACCAGCAGGAATTGCACCAACGACTGCTACACCACGACCGTCGAGATTCAAGATAGCTACTGCTGCTGTGGAGAGTAAAACGGCAATCAAGGGAATGGGTAAATTGGGAAAGCGACGCTGAAGGGCAAACAAAAAGATTAAAACAAAGATACTCAAAATCAAAGTGGGAGAATGAGCTTGCTGTAGCTTGCTAATAAATTCACTAACTTGACCAAAAAAAGTATTGGCATCAATTTCAATTTTGCCAATCTTCCCCAGTTGTCCTCCAATCATAATTAGAGCAATCCCAGCCATATAACCAATGAGAACTGGCTTAGAAAGCAAATCGGCTAAAAAACCCAGTCGAGCAATATAAGCAATAATACACACCAATCCCATGATGATTGCTAGTAAAGCAGCCAGGCTAATATAAGTCTCAGTTCTCGCTGCTGCCAAAGGCGCGATCGCAACTGCTGTCATCACGGCAGTACTAGATTCGGGACCAATCGAAAGTTGGGGTGATGAACCAAACAAAGCGTAAATAATCATTGGCGGTAAGATAGCCCACAAACCAGCTACAGGCTCAACTCCTGCTAGCTCCCCATAAGCCATACATTGAGGAATCAAATAGGCTGCCACCGTTAACCCAGCTAAGACATCTCCCCTTAACCATTGCCGACGATAAGATATTAATTTTGGCAAACCTGGCATGGAAATAGAGAACAAGTTACGAATCTTAGCTTTGGTCATAGAGCGATCGCTTTTAGTGCAACAATTATAATCAAAAAAAGCTCTTAGCCTTAGCCGTGAACTTCTTATCTAGTAATTTTAATGGAGACTTAAATCCAATACTGGCTAAAAGCCAATAGCTAATAGCTAATAGCTATTTATTGAATTGGAGCAAGAGTCAAGAGTGAGTAGGTTATTAATACGCTTAGGTATTGGCGTAATCTTCGCTATCTTTGGGATGTTTAACTATTTCACCAACGTTAGTGAAAATCCCATCACAGGAGAAAGGCAAAGAGTACAGCTTTCTCCCCAACAAGAAATAGTCATTGGTCGTCAGTCTGCACCTAAAATGGCTGCGCAACATGGCAATTTATATCCCGATCAACTGCTACAAAACTATGTGGACGAGGTCGGAAATCGCGTGGTACAGAGTTCAATCGCTAAAAATTCTCCCTATCCTTTCGAGTTTCATCTGTTGCGAGATCCTCAGACAGTTAATGCCTTTGCTCTCCCTGGAGGACAGATATTTATCACCGCAGCTTTATTAAGTCGGCTTAATTCAGAAGCCCAGTTAGCAGGGGTTTTAGGTCACGAAGTCGGTCATGTCATTGGCAGACATGGAGCAGAACATTTAGCCAAACAACAGTTAGGTAGTGCCTTAGTTAATGCTGTCGGAATTGCTGCTAGCGATCGCCCTGAAAGTGCTAGACAGGCAGCAATTTTAGCTCAAGCTGTCAATCAGATGATCAATCTTAAGTATGGTAGAGATGATGAATTAGAAAGCGATCTACTAGGTTTTCAATTTATGACCGAAGCTGACTACAACCCTATCGGTATCGTCGAATTAATGAAAATTCTTAATTCTGCTAGAGGTGGAGCAGGAGGACAACCAGAATTTATGAGTACACATCCTAATCCTGCCAATCGGATTCAGCAGTTAATTGCCATCATCAATCAAGAATATCCCAATGGTATTCCTCCCAGGTTAGAAGAAGGCAAAAATCGCTTTGCTCAAGTAGTAGGCCGTCGGCTTTAATTCAAATTTGTCTACTGATTACTGATTACTGATTATCTTGATCCCGCTTGAAGGGACTGATTATTGATTATGGATATAACTACTATTTATTGGATAGTCTTAGCGTTAATGGCTGTGGGAGTTATTGGAGCAATTATTCCTGGACTACCTGGAAGTAGCATTATTTTGGTTGCTATTTTAATTTGGAGCGTCGCGACTGGTTTTGCGGGTATTGGTTTACCCATGATTTTAATTTTTGCCGTTTTAATTCTCAGTGCGGGGGTAGAGTATATAGCTCTTTATTTTGGGGTTAAACAGTCTGGGGCAAGTAAATGGAGCCAATTCGGTGCGATCGCTGGTATGGTGGTTGGTTTTTTGGGTTTATTGCCAGCTTTACCTATAGGTGGTCCTTTAATAGGAGTGCTGGTCGGTGCAGTATTAGGAGCCTTTATTGGTGAATATCTTTATCGCAGCAATTTGGATTCCAGTGAGCGCATGAAACAAGCATTAAAAGCCAGTACAGGAATTGTCATTGCTTCTATTATTGGCAATGTAATCGAAGCTTTATTGGCAGCTTTGGCAGTAGCAATCTTTATTTATTCCACCTGGTCTATTGTTTTTATTAGCTAGAGTCAAACAGCTATATGCCATTGCAGTTAAAATTATAAATTTTAGGTGACTGTTTTGATGACAGAAAATAGTATAGCGATCGCTTTGTCTGTTTTGTTTTGGTTAACCCCTGTTGCCTTGACAATTCACCTAGCGATCCAAAGAAAAAAATCTAATAACTATAAAAAAAAGCTAGGTTATATTTACGGTGGGCTTTGGGCGATCGCTTTTCTAGGTTATTGCTGGCTATTTATCAATTAACAAAGTTTCGGTTATGAGTCCTAAAATTCAAAATTATAATTCTACGATTGAATCATTTGAATGAAAGCAATAGTTTGTTGATATCTATCCACATTTCCCTCATCTAAAAATAGTTCGGCTGCATGTTGTAAGTCTTTTAAGCCTTCTTGCTTCTCTCCCAACTGAAAGCGTAGAAACCCTCTATTTCCAAAAGCTTCTGCTAGATTAGGGTTGAGTTTAATTGCCTCGTCGTACTCAGCGATCGCTTGTTGATAATTTTCCTCTGGAGAACCGTCCTTTTGAGAATTGTCCTCTTGAGAGTTGTTCTTTTGATAAATATCCCAGCCAAAGTTTGCCATATTTTGTTTTTAATGTAAATGAAGATGTAAAGCGATTGCGCTCCGCCCTAAAGGACTAGCTCCGCGTCGCGCAGTGGCAAAGCCAATCGCTTTAAAAAAGAAAGTTAACTTTAAAATGTCCCAAACGCTAATAGCTTAGATCTTAGATCTTAGAGCTAAAAACCGATTGACAACAACATACAGCCTTAACTTGTCACGAATGATGCTCGATTAGATTAATCTTCTTGTTCTCCAAATAATGGAGTAATGTCTTTTTTAATTCCGGCGATCGCACCTGAAATCTGTTGAACGGAGTCCACTGTCTCTCTGACTTGGGATAGTTCTTCTGAAATTGGCGGTAGATTAGTTGAAGAGGGGGGATTTACGGGTTCTGCTGTGGGATTGGTAGCAGTAGGTGTGTGAGTAGCTACAGGTTTGGGAGACACATTCTCTGGGGTAGATGTAGGAGCGATATTTGAAGGTTTTGGGGTTGAATTGGTGGCAACAGGTGGATTAATAGGTTGAATATTATGAACCGAGATCGGTTGACTTGGGGGAGTGACGTAAATAACTTGAGGCTGAAGAGGATTCTGCTGAAAAGAAGAGTTAGCAGATTGTTGGGGTTGAGGAGTAGAAGTAAGATTTGAAGTTGGAGTAATATTCGAGTTTTGAGAAAGTGAAACCTGATTACTAGGTATATTTTGACCAACACTAAAAGAAGCTCCAGCAATAACACTTCCTAGTCCGAACAAGGTCAAGCCACGTTTAATGTAGGTTTCACTATTGTTATAGGCTTTGACAGCATGATCTAATAGGCTAAAAGTTGCTTTAATTTTGTTTTGCTGTTTATCTTCGTTTTCTTTTGGTGTTATGTTTTCCATGGCTTGAGGTTGCTCGACCATAATTATCAATAACTATCAATTACTTGCATCTAAATTGAATTGAAACAATTTCGGATGGAGTTTTGATGAAGTTTTCATGAGAAAAATCTCATTGATATTTCCTCGATAATTTGGTCGTACCCTCAAATTTTCAAATTCTCAAGTGGCGTGTTGGCGATACCAATTAATTGTGTTTTGTAAACCCTGACGCAATTCTGTTTCTGCCACAAAGCCGAATTTTTCTTTTGCTCTTTGCGTATCTAAGCAACGTCGAGGTTGACCGTTGGGCTTATCTGTTTGCCAGCTGATTGTCCCAGTAAAATCCATCAATTCACAAATAGTTTCTACCAAGTCTCTAATCGATATTTCGTGATTAGTACCCAAATTGACTGGTGCAGGTTGATCGTATTTTTGAGTTGCCATCACGATACCTCGCGCTGCATCAGTAGAATATAAAAATTCTCGGGTAGGGCTGCCATCTCCCCAAACTGGTAACTCTTGAACTCCACTTTGCTGTGCAAGGTGAATCTTGTGAATTAAAGCAGGAATTACATGGGAACTGCGAGGCTCAAAATTATCCTCTGGTCCGTATAAGTTAACAGGTAATAAATAAATGCCGTCAAAGCCATATTGTTGACGATAGGCTTGTAGCTGTACGAGCAATGCTTTTTTAGCAATCCCGTAGGGTGCATTGGTTTCCTCTGGATAACCATTCCAAAGATCGTCCTCCTTAAAAGGTACAGGAGTAAACTTGGGATAAGCGCAAATAGTTCCCACACAGACAAACTTCTCTACACCTTCTTGATAAGCAGCATGAATTAGCTGAGTACCCATCATCAGGTTATCGTAAAATAATTCTGCTGGTTTTTCTCGGTTTAAACCAATACCTCCAACATGAGCAGCCAGATGAATCACAATATTTTGTTCTTTGACTGCCTGTTGACAATTTTCCCACTTACAGAGGTTTAACTGACGCGATCGCGGTATGCTAATTAGGTCAATGGTAGCACCAGCCTGGCATAATTGCTCAACTACCTGCTTGCCCAGAAACCCCGCCCCACCGGTAACTAAAATTCTCTTATCTTGTAAATCTAACATTACTAATTTACGCTTTGTGTGAATTATTTTCGTTGAGATTTATTAGCTAAAAGCTCTAACTTAGAGCTAAAGTTTCCAGATTTAAGTTCGAGCTTAATCGACGATAGTAGTAAGGTTACGTCGCAGATGAGCATTATCATCGCTACTGGTACCATCGGGAGTTGGTAAATTAAGACTAGCTAGATCGGCATTGACCATGAGTTTAACCAGTTCTTCAAAAGTAACCGAAGGCTGCCAACCTAATTTTTGCTTGGTTTTACTGGGATCGCCAATCAATAAGTCTACTTCTGCAGGGCGTAGATAACGGGGATCAAAAGCTACATAATCTTGCCAATCTAAATTCACGTAACTAAATGCAATATCTAAAAATTCTTTGATTTGGTAAGTTTCTCCTGTAGCTACCACATAGTCATCTGGTCGCTCTTGCTGTAGCATGAGCCACATGGCTTTAACGTAATCTTTAGCATAGCCCCAGTCCCTTTTGGAGTCTAAATTACCCATGTAAAGCTTTTTTTGTTGACCGGCAACTATACGAGCGAGCGCTCTGGTGATTTTACGTGTCACAAAGGTTTCACCACGGCGAGGAGATTCGTGATTAAATAAAATTCCGTTACAGGCAAATAAATCATAAGATTCACGGTAGTTTACCGTTTGCCAATGAGCATAGACTTTGGCACAGGCATAGGGACTACGGGGATAAAACGGAGTAGTTTCTTTTTGAGGTACTTCCTGTACCTTACCAAACATTTCGGAAGAACCAGCTTGATAAAATCGGACTTCAATTCCAGTTCGTTGCTGATAGTCCCTGATGGCTTCTAATAGACGCAAAGTGCCCATACCGACAGAGTCAACAGTGTATTCGGGTGAGTCAAAACTAACCCGAACGTGAGACTGCGAACCTAAATTATAGATCTCGACGGGTTTGACTTCTTCTAAGATCCGTCTGAGGGTAGTCCCGTCAGTTAAATCGCCATAATGAAGAAATAATCTGGCTTCTGGACTATGAGGGTCAATATATAGATGATCGATGCGATCGGTATTGAAAGTAGAAGTTCGACGAATGATGCCATGAACTTCATAGCCCTTATCTAGTAAAAATTCACTTAAATAAGAACCATCCTGACCAGTAATACCCGTGAGCAATGCTATTTTGCGTTCAGTCATTTAAATAAATAAATTAAGTTTGCTGTCTACTATATATTTTAAAATGAGAAAATTAGGTGTTCAATATGCACCATTATTGCGGGGAAAAACGATCACATTGATAGTCTTAAATATGATCCACAAATCTAAGAGCCAATTATGGCTGGTTGCATAGTACACGTCAATCTGCACCCTCTTAGGATAAGGAATGTCATTTCTTCCCGATACTTGCCAAAGACCAGTAATCCCCGGCTTTATTTGTAAAACAGTATTAATCTTACGACCGTACTTGGGTAATTCTTCCGGCACTAAAGGTCTTGGTCCGACTACACTCATGTCCCCTTTTAATACGTTCCAAAATTGAGGAAATTCATCTAAGCTGGTTAAGCGCAAAAACTTCCCAATTTTAGTTATTCTGGGATCGCGTTTCAATTTATAGCTATCTTGAAACTCCTGACGCATTTGAGCCGAATTACTCATCATTGTCTCTAATATTTCGTCAGCATTATTAACCATAGTCCTAAATTTAATGCATTTAAATGGTTTATGATCCCTACCAACTCTCTGTTGGACATAAAAAATTGGTCCCTGAGAATTGAATGCAATTAAAGCCATCAAAATAAAATAAACGGGAGAAAATACCGTCAGTACAAACAGAGCAAAAATAATATCAAATGAACGTTTTACAAGATTTCCGTTCAAAGCAGCTAAAGGTAGTCTATTCAATCGATTCTGATTGAATATAGGTTGTAACCCCTTTCTAACCAAGCTTTGTACAACTTTGACGGAAATAAGTTGGCTGTTAGCAGTCATCTTACTCCTTCACACATCACACCACACTGTCCAATCATAAATCTATAAAGTCTTGGGCGACTGGTAATTTCCGAACAAAAAAATAACTTTATGTCTTTGCTTTGGCTATTTCCAGTCTCGGTAGCAATTCTCTATAAATTCTAAGTAGGACTTTTTAAAGATTGTCGGGCTAAACTTGGAAGCTTGCAAGCGACAATTTTCTGGATCAATTTTAGTTTTAAGTTTTTCAAAAGTTTCTACAGCTTCGATTAGAGCTTCTGGTTGTTGAACCCCAAAAAACAAACCTGTACCATCCTGAGGATATTGACGAATATCTTTTACTGTTTCTAATGCACCTCCTTTTCCATAAGCAATTACTGGTGTTCCACAAGCTTGAGCTTCGACCAAGGCAATGCCAAAATCCTCGCAAGCTGCATAGATAAACGCTTTAGCTGTCGTTATATATTTTTTGACTACCTGATGCGGTTGCCAACCGAGAACTTGTACGTGGGATTTAGCCAATTGACGTATTTGGTCTAGTTGTGAACCTTCTCCGATAATCACTAAAGGTTTATTTAGATGATTAAACGCCTCGACGATTAAGCATATTTGTTTATAACTTACTAATCGAGAAATTGTCAGAAAGAAATCTTCCTTTTTCGTCTGAAAATCAAATTTTTCTACATCAACTGGAGGATAGATTACCTTAGCTGGACGACGATAGCAACGCCAAATACGTTTAGCTGTATGTTGAGAATTGGCAATGAAATAATCTACTCGGTTGGCAGAAATTACATCCCATTGACGTAGGCGATGCAAAATATATCTGGCGATCAGACCCCGAATGCCTTGACCCTGGCGATCGCCATTTAAATAATCAAAGGTTAGATCCCATGCATATCGCATTGGAGTATGACAATAACAAATATGTAATTGATGCGGATTGGTTAATACGCCTTTGGCCACGGCATGGGAAGAAGACAAGATCACATCGTAGTGGTTGAGATCTAGCTGTTCGATCGCCAGGGGTAACAGAGGTAAGTATTTTTGGACACCATCGCGAGCCTTAGGAAATTTCTGTAGAAATGTAGTCTTAATTTCTCGCTGATATAAATAGCTTTCAGGATTAACAGATTCAAAATCAATCAATGCATAGAGATCGGCATCGATGTATTGCAAAATCTCTTGAACTACTAATTCTGATCCCCCTTTGGCTTTGGGAGTTAACCATTCATGTACTAAAGCATATTTTAAGTCCACAGTTGCTCGATGTTAATTAGCCTGAGTAATCAATAGCCATCCTACATCATCAGCAACATTTCCTAGGGTTCGATAGGATTGTAAATTAAGTTTTGAGATTGCATCAGGCTCGAGCAACAGATAAACAGGTTGATTTTGTTGCCAATATTGCTTGATTTGCTCATCTGTAGTGGGAATCAGCCGGCGATCGCTGTAAAATTCTAAAGATGGGCGAAAATAAGGATATGTAGTATGTATCGTCTGGTTTGGGGGAGCATACTGTTTAATTATTGCTGCAACCGGTTTCACAGGAAAAGCCTCATTTAATTCCCATAACCAATGACTAGAGTTAAATAGCAATAATAGAGCTAGATAAAAGCCACCAACAATAACAGGAATAAAGTAGGATGAAGCTCGCCATAGTAATACTGTCGCCCAGGTAAAACTAACTGCCACCACTACTAAAATTAAGGCTAAATCTATTTCTGATGTTGATGTCTGACTCACCACACCAAAGTAAACACTAGCTACCCAGCAAATCACCGTAATCAAACTAAGATATATCTTCCATGTGTAAGGGTATTTTCCCTTTTTCCACGCCGCAGCTAGGCTAGCTCCAATCAGCAATGATAAGCCAGGATAAATTGGGATTACGTACCAAGGCAATTTAGTTACCATTAGCGAGATAGCTAATAGATAAACCCCGCTCCAGACTAACGTCAGTTTCCCCCAGCTATAGCGACTATTTTTGAAAGCTAGTCTGACTCCCCTGGGCAAAAATATGAGCCAGGGAAGGCTATATTTAGCAATTTCCAATAAATAATACCAAGGAGGTCCTGAGACGTGGCTAACAGGCTCCCAGATGCGGCTAAAGGTTTGTTTGCCTAAGCTAATACCAAGAAATTCTTCTCCGTAGCGTGAATACTGTAACCAATACCAGGCGATCGCTGGAGTCCCTCCGAGAATAAAACCCGCCCAAAGATAGGGATTAACTAGCAGTTGAGGACAATCCAAGATCCCAAAGATCAGAATGATGCCTCCGAGCAACACCCCCATCATGATGCCTTTAGTCAAACAAATTAAACCTAAACCTATGCCAGTTCCTAATAGCCAATGTCTGTGATTGCGTCCCCGTAAAAAACACAAAATAGCTAAACAAAACCAACAGGCGATCGCACCATCTAACATAGCCACCCTGCCGTGACGAGCCATGGGTAATAAGGTTAAGTACACTAAGGCAGACAAAATTGCTGCCAGTCGGGTAGTAAAAATTTCTCTGCCAATTTGATATAGCAGTGGTATAGAAAATGCCGAAAGCAGAGCCGGTGCTAGCCTAGTACTCCATTCGGATACACCAAATAAATTGTAAGAAATCGCAATCAGCCAATGCACTAAAGGCGGTTTATTCCAGTACGGCTGACCATTGTTGATGGTGGGATATAGCCAAGTACTAGCTTCAGGTGAACTACGCCAAATATTACGAGCAACCCCAGCAACTATCCCTTCATCCCAATCCCTGAGGGGCAGTTCACCTAAATTAAAGGTATAAAGAACGATCGCCGCAACCAATAATCCTACAAAATAAAAACTATCTTGGTGAAATAGCTGAGAATGATTACGCTCCTCATCCTTCATCCCTCATCCCTCATCCTTTTATTCTGGATAACCACTAACGGCTCCAGGATCGTTATCTCTTTTTGACCCCAATAACTCCAGGCGATCGACTTTAATCGTGGGACGAGAACGTTGTCCTCCCGTATTTTTATCTGTCCAAGTTTCAATCTTGAGAGAGCCTTGAATGCCGATTAATTTACCTTTCTGAACATAATTTCCGGCAACTTCGGCAGTTTTGCCCCACATCTCTAAATTAAACCAGTCTGGCTGATCGCTATTGCGACTAAGACGATTTACTGCCAAGGGTAATTTACACAATACCGAACCCGATTGAAAATGAATTATTTCTGGTGCAGCACCAGCACGACCTACTAAATTAACAACATTAAGACTCATGAGTTTTTTGATACTAGATAGTACTAAAGAACTGAATTGTGATTTCTAAGTCTAGCAAATAAAAGCGAGATAAGATCTAGAATAAATTAAGACTCACAAAGTTTTTAAGACTGGGAAAAAATTGCTGAAAGAATTTAAAATCAGATTATTTGTCTGTTATCCTTCACAATTATCCCTAAAAAACCAATTGTCGAAGATTGATAGTATATTGTATCGAATATAGGATTGGTAAATCTCGGTGTCTAAAGCACGACCTAGCTGGCAGCAAATATTTAGTACGCTTAACCTTTTGATTAAAGACAAGAAGCTACGCAAATATAGAAGATGGGCAGTTTACTGCTTTGTTTTTGCTCTAATGTGGTGGTTTAACTGGAAATTACTCCTAGCCACATCTGTTGGTATTGGATTAATGTCTTTAAATTACTTACTACAGAATTCTCATTGGCAACGTTACTATCAGCAGTGGCAAAGTTTTCTCTCTGGCTCCAATAGCCAAATGATTCTAGCTGTTAGTACTGGAGCAACAGGAGCTTTTTGTACTTATTTAGCCGCTTCTGTCTGGACAGATACAGATAACCAATGGTTAGCTACAGGAGCAATTTTACAGGTTTTCACCAGCATGACTACTCTTGCCCTTCTGTGGTGGTCTTTATCCCAGAGAAACGATAACTCACTTGAGTCGAAGTTAGACCAACTGTTAGCAGATCTTAGTCACAGCGATGCTCTTAAACGTCTGATTGCCATTAGACAGCTGACTCGTCTACTAGTAACCCATCGTCTATCTTCAGAGTATTACCAGCAATCAATTGAATACTATCACTTGATGTTATCCCAGCCTCAAGCACCAATGGTAAAAAATGCTTTGTTTGAAAGCCTAGACATTCTAGAGGGAGAAAAGTTATTTAGAGCCAAACGTCCACCAGTTAAAATACCAATTAAGTTAGAACTTTCTCAGAGACCACTTTTGGATAATCTGTTTCGCGATCAAATTTAAGTTGTCTAGATTTTTATATTGACCAAAATTTAAAATTTATTTGTTAGCCATTTTTACCAGGTCACTTATTTGGCTTGGATGCCACGTATTTGGCGAACAATTGGGGATAAATAACAAGAAAATATATCCACCAAACGGTTATAAGCACCGAAATTCCCAGTGTAATCCACACAATATGTAAAATTAGCCAACTACTAGCAATGATGGTAGTTCCGGCAAGGACAATTGACCACGGTTGGCACCACCAGGGTTTATAATCCCATATATTTGTAGATTCAGCATTAGGTTCAAGAGTCATATTTATCTTGTTGTACTCATGAGTTAATTCTATGTTGATGACATTAGAAAAATATTTTGAATTCTTACTGTTCTTGCTCTACAGACTTGGCATTCACTGAGCCTAGCTGTTGTCGAACGTCATCAATTGCTAAATTTAACTGAGCAATTTTGTCTTCCAAACCATGGCGAGCTAGTTCAATACTTTCCTCGCTGCTAAAGGGGATTTCCGTACCGCTTTGTAATACAGATTTGTCTTTATCTGAAATTTTCTTGTCATTTCGAGTTGCTAATACAGTACCCAATAAACCGCCGACAACTCCTCCAATAATCGAACCCAATATAAATCCACTACCAAAACCATTTTGTTGACTCATACTGCTCACATTCCCTTTTACTGCTGAACTGATTTACATGACTTAAGTCCCAAAAGCGCGATCGCCTGCATCACCTAAGCCTGGAACAATATATCCTTTACTGTTAAGTCCTTCATCAATGATAGCTGTATAAATTTCCAGTTCGGCATAATTTTCGCTCAATTGTCTTAAAGCGGGAGGGGCCGCTACCACAGATACAATTCGGATGAGATTTGGCTGGACTCCCCGACTAATTATTTCTTTCATTGCCATCATAATTGAACCACCAGTAGCCAGCATCGGTTCCAGAATTACAATTCTAGTTTGAGGATTAAAGCGATCGGGTAATTTATTTAGATAACAGCTTGCTTCGAGAGTTGTCTCATTACGAGACAAACCCAAATGATAAATTGATGCTACGGGCAAAATGTTCTGTACCCCATCCAATAGAACCAACCCTGCTCGCAAGATAGGTACAACACCAACAGGCATTTCAGGGTTGACAAAAGTCGCAGAACATTCGGATAAAGGAGTTTGTACTACTGTATCCATAGTTGGTAGCCAGTTCCTGGTAGCCTCGTAAGTTAGCCACCGTCCCAACTCAGTCATCGCACTTTTAAATAGCACAGAAGGTGTATTAGTATCACGAGCAACTGCAAGCCAATGTTTGATTAGGGGATGCTCTGGAACATAAACACGCAATTGTAAAGTCATATTTGCAAGATCGCCTGTGCTGATAAAAATGTTAAACGTGTCAAAGAATAACATTATCTAGCCATTTTACAGCAAAGAAAAGTACACGAGGTAGGGTTGGTTTTAGCATCTTATAAGAAATCAAGGTTACTGAAAACTGATGAGCAATGTAGGGTTGAGTTTTAAGATGATCGGTAATGGTTGATGATTTAACGATAAAATATTTGGGCGGAAAATTATTAATAAATAATAAATTAAGACTCGATGCGCGTCTCTCTAAACTGGTTAAAAGAATTAGTCGATATCAAGTTATCTCCTGAAGATTTGGGAAGAATTCTGACTATAGCAGGGTTTGAATTAGAAGAAATGATCGACCTCCGCAACAATGCTGATGGAGTAGTGGTGGGTAAAGTCATTCAGCGTGACAAACATCCCAATGCTGATAAGCTAAGTGTCTGTAAAGTGGATGTGGGTGCAGATGAACCATTAAGTATTGTCTGTGGTGCACCTAATGTGAGAGCAGATATTTTTGTTCCTGTAGCTACAGTTGGAACTTTTTTACCAGCAATTAATTTAAAACTTAAACCAACTAAGCTACGGGGTGAACCTTCAGCAGGAATGATTTGCTCTTTAACTGAGTTGGGTTTAGAGAAAGAGTCTGACGGTATTTATATATTTGAGATAGATAATCTCCAACCAGGGGAGGACGTGCGACCTTTGTTGGGTTTAAATGATGTGATTTTAGATTTGGCTACTACCGCTAACCGCGCTGATGCTCTTAGTATGGTGGGAGTTGCGAGAGAAGTTGCCGCCTTGACTGGGGCAGAGATTAAACTACCTGAAGTTAAAGAACAAGATATTGCTACAGATAGTTCTTTGACCATTGATATTCAAGATCCAGCAGCTTGTTTGGCTTATATTGGTACGGTAATTAAGGGCGTAAAAGTCGCACCTTCTCCAGACTGGTTGAAATGGCGGTTAGAAGCAGCAGGAACACGCCCAATTAATAATGTGGTAGATATCACCAACTATATTTTGCTGGAATGGGGTCAACCGCTTCATGCTTTTGATCGCGAGAAACTACAGCAAGTTGCGGGCAGTAATGATTTAACTATCGGAGTGCGCTTTGCCCAAGAAAAGGAAAAGTTAAAGACTCTCGATGAACAGGAACGAAATTTAACTACGCAGAATTTATTAATTACTGCCAATGATCAACCTGTGGCATTAGGGGGAGTCATGGGTGGAGAAGAGACGGAAGTTTCTGATGAGACGACAAATATTGTTTTAGAAGCAGCACTATTCGACCCGGTAGCAATTCGTCGTTCCTCTCGCGCTCAAAGTATGCGTAGTGAAGCATCTACCCGTTACGAGCGAGGTGTCAATCAAGTAGAATTAGAATCCGCTTGTACAAGGGCGATCGCTTTATTGCAAGATTTGGCTGGTGGTACTCCAGTTGCTCAGGCTGTATCAGATCATCGGGTTGATACTGCTAGTCTTGATGCTATTGAATTGCGCCTAAGTAGAATTCATCAGATCTTGGGTGCAGTCAATAAAAAAGACGGTATTGGTTACATTGAAGCTGAAGAAGTAGAGTCAATTTTAGGAGCCTTAGGCTGTAATTTAGAGTCAGTAGCCGCTAAAGAGAATACTTGGTTAGTTAAAGTACCTCCCTACCGCTATCGTGATTTAGAACGGGAAATCGATTTGATTGAAGAAGTTGCCCGTCTTTATGGTTACGATCGCTTTTGCGATACCCTCCCCGACAAAACCGAACCTGGTTATCTTTCTGCGGAATATACGATTAAAAACAAACTCCGCACAGCTTTACGGGGCGTGGGCTTAACTGAAGTAGTGCAGTATTCCTTAGTTAAACCCACAGGGAAAGAGGTAAGTCTAGATAATCCCCTGTTTGCCGAATATTCTGCTTTACGTACCGATTTATTCTCTGGTTTACTCGATGCTTTTGCCCATAACCAATCTCAGGGTAACGGCGCACTGAATGCGTTTGAAATTGAACGGGTATTTTGGCAAGAGGAAGATGCATTTAAAGAACGAGACTCCGTCGCGGGAATTATGGGCGGCAATATTACATCTGAAGGGATGTGGGTTAATGGTGGTAAAGGTACACCGATGACTTGGTATCATGCTAAAGGGGTATTAGAAAATGCCTTTAATAATCTGGGTATCAGCGTTGAATATCGCCAGGATAGTGAAGAAACAAGACTCCATCCAGGACGGACTGCCTCTCTGTGGCTACATGGCAGACCCTTAGGTGTTTTCGGACAAATTCACCCTCAACTGGCACAAAAGCTAGATTTGGCTAACGAAGTTTATCTCTTTGAATTAGATTTTAGTCTTCTTCTGACAGCTTTAGATCGGGATACCATTACCACGCCCAAATTTAAAACCTATTCTACCTATCCTGGTTCAGCTAGGGATTTAGCTTTCTTTGCACCACTGGATTTATCTGTCAATGCAATTGAAAAGGTAATGAGCAAAGCTGGGGGCAAATTACTGCAAAGGGTAGAACTATTTGACGAATATAAAGGAAAAAATGTCCCCGAAGGACAACGTAGTTTAGCCTTCAACCTACTCTATCAAGCAAGCGATCGCACTTTAACGGATAAAGATGTCGATCCTGTTCATCAAAAAGTTCGCGATACTTTAGTTAAAAAGTTTGATGTAACTTTACGTAGCTAAATTTACTTTTTGAAAGAGGGGATGAAACCTTTCTTTTAAGGAAATAAGAGTATAATCCTACTTATATGTTGGTTAGCGATAAATATCCCTTCGATGACCTATTTTCAATATTAAGACAAGTAAGCGATTATCCTGAATATTATAAATAACGCGATAATCGCCTACTCTGATACGATATAAATCTTCTGGTCCAGAAAGCTTAACCACTCCATTAGGACGAGGATCTTGAGTTAAAGCGTCAATTTTGAGTTTAAGTCTTTGTCGATCTGAACTAGATAATTTCTTAAACTGTTTAGCAGCTTGTTTGACAAATTCAATACGATAGTTCACAGTTCAACTTCTGCTTTGAGTTCGTCCCAAGTTATCGTTCCTTCTAGATCTACTGTGGATAAAGCAGCACGAGCATCGCGGATATCTTGTTCGTCTTGTTTCTGTTTTGCTTGTAGAAAATGCAAAAAATCTAGTACTTCGACTATTAGGGGTTCGGATATATTATCTAATTCTTGTATCAATCGATCTTTGGGAGTCATAATTTATTCATTGAATTTAAAATTGTATGAGCTTCGTCAACAGACAAACATCCCTCAAATGTTTGGTATATATTCTATAGCAACTCTTCAAAGGTATCTTCTTGGGTAGCACAATCAGAAATTGCAGGTACTAGATGCGGCGAACTATGCGCCTTTTTGCCCAAAATCCCCCTTCCTCTGCCCTATGGATAATAATTTTAAGTTTCATATTCAATTAATACGCTTGATGTGGATTAATAATGCTTAATTCTGAACTATTTTGTTGGGAATATATCCTTAAAAACCATATCTATTCTCAGGGGGAACTTTCCCCCTGACCCCCTGTTGGGGAAGTGACGGCTTCCCCAAGCCCCTTCGTAACTAAAGTTTAGTCAAGATATCTGTTTTACTTGTAGAAAATGGAAAAAATCTTGTACATCAATGTCAATTTAATAGTCTCTGTAAAAAGAATTTTTTAAAATATCGAAAATATCATATGGTAAATATTGCCTAATTTTTAAAGTAAAAGCAATTATATGAGCCGTCTAGCACTTTTAAGCGTTTCCGATAAAACTGGCATTGTGGAATTAGCCCAATCGTTAGTAGAAAAGTTTCAGTTTGAGATTATCAGTAGCGGTGGTACAGCCAAGACTTTACAAGATGCTGGCATCACCGTAACTAAAGTGAGTGACTATACAGGTTCACCAGAAATTTTAGGCGGTAGGGTAAAAACTTTGCATCCCCGCATTCATGGAGGAATTTTAGCTCGTCAAGATTTGCCAGAAGATCAAGCAGATTTAGAGGCTAATAATATTCGCCCTCTGAATTTAGTGGTGGTTAATCTTTATCCCTTTGAGCAAACTATTGTCCAACCTAATGTCACCTTAGCCGAAGCGATTGAAAAAATTGATATTGGAGGACCGACTTTAATTCGTGCAGCAGCGAAAAATTATAAGTACCTGACTGTTTTATGTAGTCCTGATCAGTATGACAAATATCTAGCAGAATATGAACAGTCTAATGGGGAAATGTCTCTAGCTTTTCGTCAACAGATGGCTGGAAATGCTTTTGCCCATACTAATAGTTATGATCGCGCGATCTCTGCTTATTTTGCTAATCTTAATCAATCAGAGGATTTAGGAGATACCTACAGTATTGCAGGGAATAAAGTTCAGTCTTTGCGTTACGGTGAAAACCCCCATCAACCCGCAGCATGGTATCAGACTGGTTCAGTAGCATCAGGCTGGGCAGCAGCGACGAAATTACAGGGAAAAGAACTCAGCTATAACAATTTAGTTGATTTGGAAGCAGCACGACGCATCATCACGGAATTTGATCCCTCTGAACCAGCAGCAGCAGTATTGAAGCACACTAACCCCTGTGGTGCAGCAATTGGAAGTACTTTGGTAGAAGCCTACGAAAAAGCCTTTAATGCTGATAATGTCTCGGCTTTTGGTGGCATTGTAGCGCTGAATCAACCTATTGATGCTGCCACGGCACAGGCTTTAACTAAAACATTTTTAGAATGCGTCGTTGCTCCTGGTTGTGATGAAAAAGCACAGGAGATATTGAAAGCCAAATCTAAATTAAGAATATTGTTATTACCTGACTTAGCTACAGGTCAAAAAGAAACTATCAAAGCGATCGCAGGAGGATTTTTAGTTCAGGCTAGCGATGACAAGGTTGAAAACCCTGAGAATTGGCAAATCGTTACAGAAAAGCAACCCAGCCCAGAACAAATTGCGGAAATGCTGTTTGCTCAAAAGCTAGTTAAACACGTTAAATCTAATGCTATTTTAGTTAGTCGCGATCGCACTACTTTAGGGATTGGCGCCGGACAGATGAATCGGGTCGGTTCAGTCAAAATCGCTCTTGAGCAAGCAGGGGAGAAAGCACAAGGCGGAGTTTTGGCTAGTGATGGTTTCTTTCCTTTTGATGATTCTGTGCGTACGGCAGCAACAGCAGGTATCAGCGCCATCATACAACCAGGAGGCTCAATTCGCGATCAAGACTCTATTAATGCAGCGAACGAATTAGGTATTGTGATGGTGCTTAGTGGTACGCGTCATTTCTTACACTAAAAAATCCGAATCTCATTTAATTTAGATCGGGAGAAAACTTCTACCCCATATGAGATCGTTTGTGGATTTAATTCTTAATAGTCAACATTGAAAATCTATAGTTAAAAGTCTATAGGTTTTATTACAATTTGCAAGATGATATAATTCTCATGACTTTGTAATATTCTAATCAAAAGCTAATTTTAGCTATCAGATAATAGGTTTATGGGGATATAACTGTTAATAATTTGCTGAAACTATTTGAGTGTAATACGTACGATTTTTGTAACGGCTTTTACTGCTAAAAGTAATGGAGAATTTCTATTTGGGCTATCTAGGTTCCTATTTCTAGACAATTCTAATTAATCGTCAAAATCGCTTTTAACTTATTTGAATATTAATCTATACTGTTTAAAGCAATGAGTGAGATTACTCAGCAATAATATTGACAACAGAAAGACTATAGTGCCTACTACAAGGCTATAATAAAAAGCCTATCGGTAATAAGCCGATTAAAAATTAACAAAAAAACTAACAATTATCGTAATTTAATTTGGAGGATGATTTTTAATGACCCAAGTGGTTGTTGGACAAAACGAAAATATAGAATCTGCATTACGTCGATTTAAACGTCAAGTGTCTAAAGCAGGTATCTTCGCCGATATAAAACGTCGTCGTCACTACGAAACACCGATTGAAAAGCGTAAACGCAAAGCAATTGCCCGTCGTAAGAAACGTTACCGTTAAACTCTCTATTTCGCTCGGTTAGTTACATTAATTGATAATTGTAATTCATCTCACAACAGGCAGATGGAAGAAAAATATGTAATTTGTAACACAAGCACCAAAGCGGTGAATCCGCATTTTAGAATAAGCGATCGCTGTCTGAAAATATAACAGTTTGCGATCGTTTTTCATTATTTAAGTAATTATCTTAAATTAAAACTGAGTGCCAAAATTCAATTAAAATCGCCGATAAGTTGCAGGAAACTTCTCGACGAAGTTAAAAAGTTAATGAGCACCTTATTTTTTGAGGTTTTCGAAACGGTACTTTAGTTTACATTCAATCTACCGCAAAATTTTTAGCGATTGATTGTATTTATGTCCTGGTTTAATTTGTTCGGAGTATCTAAAACAATGTATCAATCAAGTAAGTAACAATTAAACTAAATCGTGGATTTAATACCGATTATAGACAACAAAGATTATTTGATCACCGATGAAAATCTTAGCATTGTGCAATTTTCATCTAACAGTCAGAAATATGTTAACTGTGATCAAAATATTGCCCTAGGTAAAGATATTAGAACTATATTACCTGAAATAGTTGGTTTAGAATCTATCTGCGAAGAAATATTATTGGGACAACAAGAAAGCTTTGTTTTAGAAAGTATTACTCGTAGCCAAGAAGAAGACAAGGATATATACTTTGATTTATATATAAAGTCAATTGAAAATTATCTAGTTGTATTATTTGAAGATGTTACAAATCTGACCTTAAATAAACAAAAATCTGTACAAAGGCTTAATGAGGTTGAAATAGCCCTTAATAAGCTACAAAGATTTGAGTATTGTACTAATAAAATTATAGCTTCTATGAGGGATGTGTTGTTGATTACAACTCCTCAGGGAACAATAGAACGTGTCAATAAATCAACCACAGATTTATTTGGTCAAAAGAAATCTGAACTACTTAATCAATCAATAGATAATATTATTCAAGACAAAACTTTTAATCATCAACAAATATATAATTACTTATTATCTTCGCAAGAGTCTGTTAGCAAGATTGAAGTTAACTTTATTAGCAAACAGAAGAAAGAGATCCAAATCGAGTTTGATTGCTTCATTGCTCCAACAGAAATTAAGAATTTTTTTAATTGTGTTTACATCGGCAGAGATATTACAGCCAGAAAAAAAGCAGAAGCTGAGATCCGTAATTCTTTGGCTAGAGAACAAGAACTAAGACAATTGAAATCGGGGTTTATTTCCATGGCTTCCCATGAATTTCGGAATCCCTTAAGTAGTATTTTACTTTGTGTACAAAATCTTAGTAGTGAAGAAAATCTAAATGATTCAGATCGTAAATTTTATTTGCAATCGATTCAAGATGCGGCATTAAATATGAATTCTTTGCTAGAAGATGTTCTAATTTTGAGCAAAGCTGAATCTGGTAAGCAAAAGCTGCAATTAGCTCCACTGGATTTAGAAGTTTTTTGTTCCCAAATAATTCAAGAGTTAGAGTCTATTTATGCAGATAAAAAAGTTAACTTTAGTTACTTAGTTGAGATAAATCCCGCTTTTCTAGACAAAACAACGTTAAGGCATATTCTCAGTAATTTATTATCTAATGCTCTTAAATATTCTCGTCCCGGAGACACTGTAGATTTGAAGATGTCGAACTCCCAGGAACCAGCAGAAATCGTAATTGAAGTTCGCGATCGCGGTATTGGTATTCCCGAAGAATCTCAAAAGCATATATTTGAATCTTTTTATCGTGCGAGCAATGTTGATAATACTGCTGGTACTGGTTTAGGATTATCTATTGTCAAAAAGGCAGTGGAACTTTATCAAGGCTCAATAACTATTGAAAGTCAAGTAAATCAGGGTACTCATATTTTAGTTAAGCTACCAGTAAACAATAATTAGCAAATTTTCAAAAATCAATTTTAAGGGTAAAATACTATTAGTTTTTAATGTATAAGTTTTAGCTATTTTTTATCAACCATTATTACCTCAAAAAATAGCCTTAAGCTAATATACTGGAGTGCAACTCATTTTAAGCTAAGATGCATTTAAATTGGTTTTTTGGAGCCTAGACCTTATACAGAAAAGGTATCAATCTAAAAAATAAATGCACAATAGATTATACGTTTACTTGAGTATTTAAGTTGGAAAATTTATCTGGTTTGAGAAGATTAAAAATGAATAAAATCACTAAAGCCGAAATGCGTAAGCGTTTGGGTAATATCACTCAATTGCAAGACCTTTTATTTGGTGAACATATAGAAAAGTACGATAGCAAGTTAGAACAATACGATCAACGATTAAATCAACTTGAGTCAGAGACGAAAAAGTTTCGCTTAGTCGTTGAAGAACGCTTAGAACAGCTAGAAAGTTCTTTAGTACGCAAAATCAACTCTGTTGCCAGTTCTTTAGAAAAAAGAATCAAGTTTTTGGATATTAATACCCATGAAGAACAGACTAAGATGCAGCAGGAAATTGATACAGTAGCTCAAAATAGCTACGATAATATTGATTACTTACAAAAAAGCCTTAATGCTCATACTAATAGCTTAAAATCAGAAATCACCCAATCCAAAGCTTCACTAGATCGAGACTTGCAGTTGCTTAAGCAACAAATATTTGAGAGGTTAGAAAGCAATGTTGCCGATTTATCTGCCAATAAAGTTTCGCGCAGTGCTTTGGCAGAAGTACTGTTTGAATTATGTCTCAAAATGAGAGAAACAGACTTTGATTTTAAATCAGAACAAACTGATACTGAGGAATCAAATGTTGATTTTATACTGCCTGAAAAAAGCGAACTTCAGCCTGCTGAAAAAAGTGAACTGCAGTCAATTGATTAGAGGTATAGTCTATAATTAGATATTAGGTAAATTAAAAAATTTAAAAAGCTTCTAACCAAGGAAGAGTCGAATTCCCTCTCTCTTTAGTGAGACTATCATCAAAGAGGAGTCCAAGCTCTTTTTTGATGCCAAGCTAAAAGCCAGTAGCTAACAGCTAATAACTAGTTGAATATTTTTTTGCAAAATCCCTAAAAGTAAGTAGTTATCGTCAAGTTGCCTCACTGTTTAATTAGCAAAATGCATTTTGCCTAATCATACATCTAGTACTAATGACCTATGAAGGGATATAGCAAAGTAGTTTATCTAGTTGGATTATTATACTTGTTAATTGGCAAAAGTGCGATTGGACAAAGCCCACCGCCAAAGGCGATTATGCTCCCTTCGGGTGAAGCACTACATGTGGACAAGTCCTTTGTTACGAAAGTTGCTCATGGGGCGGGGCTTATAAATGCCGCGGGGAACCCACGGCAACAGCCCCTTGGAAACCCCCGCCCTTATGCGAAGCGGTATCCTTTAGGGCGACAGTTCCTTCAAGCGGGGGAACCCCGCCAACGGACTGTCTCGCAAGACCGCACTTTCGCGCTTTCCTCAAGTCGGCGGCAGTCGCTACAACGGGGGGAACCCCCGCAACACGCTGCCTTGGGAACCCGCCCAACGGAAGTGCTTCACCGCGTACCAGCGAAGCTGATCGCTTATAAGACTACTTACCAAGGCACGCTCAACAAGCTTCATTCAAATAATGCAACTGCGCCAGAAATGGCTTTAAAGGTTGCCAATGCCTGTGAAAAACCACAGGCTAAAGTTTCATCGTCAATAACTAAAGCCAAAAACATCGAAAAAGCTCACAACGATATATCTGAAAATAGTGGTTCTTTCCTCAGTGGAACCCAAGAGAGATTCTGGTGGGCAGCTGAGCAATTCGATCCCTTTGGTGGAAAATTAATTCAAAACTGGCTTACTTATCCCAAAAAACAACAGGTTAATTTAGTTGTTAATTGGCAATTATGGACTTTGCTAGACTATTTAGGACGCTATCGATTTGTAAATCAGTTTGGCACTGTTGCGAGAAGGTATGGCTATAGCCTTAATGTTTTCAATCAAAAAGAACAATGTTTAGCTACATATCAGTACAATACTTTGAGCAATCCACCAAAATGGGAACTGAATTTAGAAACACTGGGACAAGACAGCTTACAAGTTAAACCACCAACGGAACTAACAAACGATTAAGTATCGCGTTTCTTGTAATTGATTCTTATAGATCAGGCTAGCCTACAAATTAGGAAAAGCGATCGCCTATCCAGTCAAACAGTGGCGGAACATATTGTTTGAGCAAATGGATCGTGTTTGCCATCCGATCGGGATATACATGAAGTCGATCGCGAACAATTGCTTGAATCGTTTTGCTCATAACTTCAGCAGGTTCAGTAATAAGATAATCAGGTAGAGACTGAGAATTTTCAGCGAAAGTACCGTATCTTGCAGATTGCAAAATTGGAGTACGGCTAAAAAAAGGATAAACTGCCGTAACTTTTATATTATAAGGTTTTACCTCATTGAATAGACCCTCACTAAATCCCCGCAAGCCAAACTTACTAGCAGAGTAGTGAGCCATACCCGCAGGAGCAATCCAACCTGCCAAGGAAGAAATATTTACAATATGTCCTTGTTGACGGGCAATCATATCAGCGACAAACAAAGAACTTAGACGCATCGGGGTCATTAAGTTCACTTCCATCAACTGTTCCCATTGTTCCGCAGGTACTTCATCCATCCGACCAAATATGCCAATTCCCGCATTGTTAATCAAGATATTTAGGGGAATATTTAATGCTGTAACCTGTTGATAAAGATAGTGACAACCTGTCCGAGTTGCTAAATCAGTCTCGAAGCATTGGATTACCTCTCCCGTAGTTACCTTAGTTTGTATAGCTTCAACCTCAGCTTTAAGAATCCCCAGATCCAGATCTGTCAGAATTAAGCGGCTGCCCTTGGCTAACAACTGCTTAGTAAGTTCTCTACCAAAGCCCCCTGCTGCTCCGGTGAGCAAGATAACAGCATTATTTAATTCAGTCATGATTTTTTCATATTTTTTTACTGGTTAACTTTTCAGAGCTTATTAGATCTTAGGAGATTGGAGAGTAGCCATAAGTAATATCCACCAAGGCATTTTAAGATTGGGTATCAGCCTCGCATATTTCCTAAATCTAGGAACAGCAAAGGGTAATACAAAGCGTAAAGAACGCAAAGAAACAGGACGATTTCCATCACGGTCAACTAGATTATATTTTTCTGCCATTTCAGCGACGATTTTAACTTTTCCTGTGTGTTGCATAATATCTGACTCGGCAGCTAAAGCAGCGATCGCTCTTCCTGTTAGTAAAGGAGTTTCCCAGTTATAACCATCGCCAAAAGTTGCTCTAGACTGTTCATCATCCATTTCTTCAGCAAAGGCCGAGATATTTTCTGTGCCGACAATTCCTGGCCAAATAGCTACCGAAGCAATATTCGCTGATTTTAGTTCTACTGCCATATCCGCTGCCAGGCGATCGCACGCCGATTTTCCTGCGCCATAGGCAGCACCAAAAATATAAGACAATCCACCCCAAGAGGATATAGTACAGATCAGTCCTTGAGAACTCTTACTCATAATTTTTGCAGCATAGATACTGCTAACGTAATGACTACGCAGACCAACATTATTTACCGCATCCCAAAGACTAGGCTCATGATGCCAAAAGGGTTTGCCATAAGCATCTCTCAAAGCCCGTACTCCCGCAAAAACATTATTGACTAATAGATCTAATTTTCCCTGTTCAGCTTGAATACGTTCAAATAAGAGACGGATTTGTCGATCTTCACTATGGTCTACTTGAACTGGAATGCAAATTCCTCCTGCTGCCTCCACGGCTAATTGAGTTTCTTGAAGAGTTCCCGCAATATTTGACTCGGCAGTAGATTTTTCCCAACTACGACCAGTAATATAAACAGTCGCTCCTGCTTCTCCTAAACCAATGGCAATACCTTTTCCTAGTCCTCTGGATGCTCCTGTGACCAGGGCAACTTTACCTTCAAGATATTTCATTGATGATGTTTAACCGATATACATTTAACTAATTATCTCAAATCGCAGTATTTTATTTGTTCCTTAAACTAATCAAATTATTTTCTTGAGCAGTTGATTCCTTGATTTTTTGATAGTTAATGATGCCAAAAACCAACCAAAAAATTAGTAATCCCGAAGTCAATAATAATACTGGTGTAGAACCAAACTGAACAATTAACACAGGTGCAGCAGCGGTAAACAAACCGCCACCGACAATTGGTTCAAAGAAAAGTTGTTTGTAGGCGAAACTTTCAAAGGCAGCGGTCTTGTTTTCTGGGTCAACCATACGAATTAATAAAATTCCTGTGGCGGTAACTCCCATAGACTGTCCCATATCTCCCAGTCCTCTTTCAAACCAATGAATAGGAATAATGCGGGGTGCAATGACAATAAAGGCAAAGATATTCCAGATAATACCGATTAGGGAAAGACTAATAAAGACCCCTAGGTTATCCCCAAGAATAGTCAAATCAAGTCCAGCGATCGCCGTAACGATCACGACATCGATCGCAATGCCGCCGATTCTTTCCTGCATCTGACGATCAATTAGATAACTTATGCCTAATCTATTCATCATGACCTGAAGGATAATCCCGCCAATCAACGCCATGGGAAACAGGGGAACAGCTTCAATTAGTTCTAAACCATTTTTACCCCAGGATACCGATTCTAACCAGAACAAGCCTCTAAGAATTAACCACCCCATAGCGATCGCGATCGCTGTAAAACCACAATTAAGGGAAAGAACATCAATTCCGACATGTTCCATTACAGAGGCTTTTTGCGTTGCTACTTCCTCTATCTCTTGATTGGTAACTAACTCCTGCCGACCTATATTGAAATTTTTCTGTTGAACATAGCCTTTTTTTTGTCCCCACTGGATCAACCACGTACCGCAGACAATTCCTGTAATTATACCGACCGTGGCTAAACCCAAGGCTAGGTTGCCCCCTTCAGGAAAACCTAATTTATCCAAGGTATTTGCCATTCCTGCTGCTGTCCCATGTCCTCCCTCAAAGCCGATTTCAATCAGAGTTGCAGCCAGGGGATCGATATTAAATAAAGGAATCAAAATAAATGTAACCGTGAGAATACCAAATACATATTGTCCCCAAGCTAAACTCTGACCAAAAGCTACTTGAGGGGCAGTTTTGCGCCAGATATCTTGAGGATTGGGAATCTTTTCTCCTAGGAATAAGGCGGCAAAAACAATATTGATAAATACCGAGGGACATTGCAACCAAATCTGTTGCATAGTTTCGGGGAATAAACCAGAAACTAAATCAGATTGAGGATTAATATGTAATGCAAACTTGCCTAATACCTCTGTGCCAAATACAAGGGCGATTGCTCCAGCAATGATTGATTCTGGTAAGTATAACTGCTGAAGTAAGAGAACTTTCTGCTTGATATATACCGCGACCAATAATAAAATCGCCAAAATGATAAAGGCGAAAAAGACGTTTAATAAATCGAACATTCATTACGCTGACTAAGTTAACCTTATTCACCCTACCAGTTAAACGTGAGTTCGGAATTCGGAGTTCGGAGTTCGGAGTTATGTTTTTCTTAACCAAATAATCAGGACTCTAGAGATCTAGAAATTAGAAACTTGCAAAATATTTAAGCTTTTTTCGCTTTGTCGAACTCCTAGGAAACAAATTCAACTTCTGAATAAGGTGGGTATATCATGACTCAAGCTGTACCAAAACTATTAGAATTCACCGAATTTTTACACTGGAAACCCAATGATAGATGCTACGAACTTCATTTTGTACGGCTATAAATAATCTATTAGTTCTTCTTTTCCAATATCAAATCTAACCGATCGCTGATTTGTCCTTGCCAACCAGGTTCCACAATATTTGTACCTGTAGCTTCGATAATAATTGCTGGGGAATCAACTATATCTCCTGGTTGTAGAGTTTCTCGTTGGTATACAGGAGTTTCATACCAGGCATCAGCAGTATAGATTTTTACAGTAGTAATTGCTTGAGGTAAATGATTATTTTGACGCTCAGTTATTCTTGATTCAGGAGTGTAGGTAGGACAAATTGACTCTACAGCAACAGTTTCAACTATTAAATCTTTATCGGTAAACTTAAAGCCATAGCGTTGTTGATATTCCTGCTCAAATTGCGATCGCATTTGCTCTAAATTGGCAAAATCAACGATTAAACTGGAGTCTGTACCACTGTATTTTAGATGGACTTTTTGCAGGATTGTCGTATTTTTGATTGTTACTTGTTGCCCAGATAGTTCTTCTTGAGCGACACTAATTAACTTTTGAAAAACCTGTTGTAAATTGCCGAGTAATTCTGGTTTTAATTCGGCTTCTAGAGATTTTTCTTTCAGAATCCTAATATCAGCTAAGCCAATACCATAAGCTGATAGTACTCCCGCATAAGGATGAATAAAAATACGCTTAATACCCAGAACATCGGCAATTAGACAAGCGTGTTGTCCTCCCGCCCCACCAAAACAACAGAGGGTATATTCTGTTACGTCATAACCTTTTTGCAGCGAAATCTTTTTAATTGCATTGGCCATCATTTCAACAGCGATCGCCAGATAACCTGAGGCGATTTGTTCTGAAGTTTTGCCGTCTTTAATTCCCTGCGCCAAGACTTGAAATTTTTGTTTTACAATTGCTCGATCTAATGGTTTATCAGCATTTTTCCCAAATACCTGAGGGAAAAATTCGGGCTGAAGTTTACCGACCATTACGTTGCAGTCAGTAACGGTTAAATCTCCCCCTTTGCCATAAGCAGCAGGACCTGGGTTAGCCCCAGCGGATTCTGGTCCCACCCGATATCTACTACCATCGAAATATAAGATTGATCCTCCTCCCGCAGCAATGGTATGAATCGACATCATCGGCGAGCGCAATCTAACTCCTGCTACCTCGCTTTCAAAGCTCCGTTCATATTCCCCGGCATAGTGACTGACATCAGTAGATGTTCCTCCCATATCAAAGCCGATAATCTGATTGTAACCTGCTAAAGAACAGGTTTTTACCGCTCCGACAACACCTCCTGCTGGTCCCGATAGAATGCTATCTTTTCCTTGAAATAAGTCTGCGTCTATAAGTCCTCCATTGGACTGCATAAACATTAGTTTGATCGATTTGTGAGTTGCATCTAACTGTTGGGCAATTTGCTCTACATAGCGACGTAATATAGGAGAAAGGTAGGCATCAACAACGGTGGTATCTCCCCGACCGATTAATTTGATCAATGGACTAACTTGATGGGAAATAGAGATCTGAGTAAAACCAATTTGGCGAGCAATTGACCCGACCTCTAGTTCATGTTGAGGATAGCGATAACTATGCATCAATACGATAGCGCAACTACGTATTCCTGAGTCATAGGCAGCTTGTAAATCTTGTTCTGCGCGAATTTTATCTAAAGGAATTAATTCATTTCCTTGGGCATCGTAACGTTCCACAATCTCTACTACTTGCTCATAGAGCATTTCCGGCAGAATAATCTCTAAGGCAAAAATATCTGGACGATTTTGATAACCAATACGTAGAGCATCTTTAAATCCTTGGGTGATAGCTAAGACAGTGCGATCGCCTTTTCTCTCTAACAGGGCATTTGTAGCTACTGTTGTCCCCATTTTGATTAATTCAATTTCAGCAGCAGGAATAGGCTGATCTTGGCTAATCTCCATCAGCTCTCTAATACCCTGAATTGCCGCATCCTCGTATCGTTCAGGGTTTTCTGACAGTAACTTATGCACGACAATTCTGCCTGTAGGAGTTTGGGCAATTATGTCGGTAAAAGTACCACCGCGATCAATCCAAAATTGCCAGCGAGAGGAATTCATTAATATCTAACTTAATTACAAAGCAAATAAGTTAGATATTAGCAAACCCTTGAATTGAATTCAGGAGACTGGGCGATCTCTTCTAATTAAGCTTATGGCTACGAGCGAAGCTCTCTTACCAAAAAGTCTTAACATCGACTTTTTGTTTAGCCATATTACAAGTTGCCTTAGCAACATCTAGTAAATTAGCAGCGTCTTGACTATCAGCATTAATTTCGAGCAAACAGATGCTGGCTTTGATTGGATAGCTACTTTCTTGCCATTGGAATGAGAAATTATCTAGGGTGTTTCGCAATTCATCGACTAATGCTGATGCTTGTTCTAGGGAACAATTCAGTACTAGAGAAACTAGCTCGTTTTTCTCTAGACGCGCTATATAATTTGATGACAGATAAGACTTCATTTTGACTGCAACCTGATGTATCAAAAAGTCGCTAGCGTTGGCAGAATCAAAATGTTCCTTAGAATTAGCTTTTATGTTTTGATCAATATCTACATTATCGACAACTAAACAGCAAAGTATATGATTTTGCTCTTGTTTTAGGGGATCTTGGAGAGTTGATTCTAAAATCTCAACTAGTTCTGGCTCAGTTAATAAACGAATTGAGTCGTTATCCTGGGGTTTTGGAGGTTGCTCTGGCTCAACTGGAAGATCCTCAAAATTAGCTATCTCTCGAACCATAATCAGCACTTCTGTGGCTCCAATAGCACTGATTCGAGCCTCATGATACTTTTGTCCTCCATTATCAAGGGGTATAGGAAAGCGATAAAAATGGGTTGATCCCGATTTTAAAGATAATTGGGCAGATTTGATAAACTGTAACGCTATCTCGGGAGCCAAAAATTCAGTTACGTGTTTGTTAACGATCTCCCCTCGAATGACAAAAGAAGTAGCCCCTTTAGCTGGGATATAACTCAGACAGATGCCGTCTTGTGTCATACGCAACATCGAATCAGGAATGGCTCTGAGAATAGTCGCGCTTTCCGCTTCTTTATCCATAAAGTTATCCTGGAACTTTTTCTGTTGCTGCCAATCTTGAATTAACTTCTCGGCTAGGATTGAGGCTGGTAAAGTAAAAACAGCCCCAATGATTAATATCGGTTGCCATATTTTGTTAGTTGCAAAGGCAAGTATGGCAGTAAATACTACTGAGAAAACAATAATTGCAAATCGAATTTTTTTCCTCAGCGGCAGAAGATTATCAAGCGCAAGAGGAGTAGATTGTGTTTTCCGAGCTGAAACTCCCTGAGACCGATTCCGAGAAATTTTAGTTTTGCCTGTACTAAATGGTCCTACGGGAAGACCCATAATCGATAACATGATCAATCCAATACCTGTGAGGAGGGTATAGAAAGTTCCCAAGATGGTCCCCAATGTAGCTCCATTGTGAATCGACAGGAAAATTTCTGTTTGCTGGCTAGGCATATTCAACCAATCTGTACCTAGTCGGTAAGCTACCCCTGTCTCAACACATACAGCAAGAGGAAAGACAATAAGTGGGGTGAGAACTTTGTATGCACTTAAAACCTCAGATTTAGTTTGTCCTGATATGAGACGATCTCCACTACTGCTGATCAAAGTAGTTAATCCCATAGCGAATACCCCTAAACCCATCAGCAAAACATAAATTGGAACTAACTTACTACCTAGAAAGCCCCCTTGATGAATTCCTATGAGAAAGTTATTCAGACCAGTTGGCAACCCGCCAAAGCGACTACCCAATCCAACAATGATTCCTGTGACCGCAGTAGCTATTAAAAGAACGAGAAATATAGGAGCAAGCTGGAGATGCAGTTTGCGAAATGCTTTGTTCATAATTATTGGGATGGATTAATTATTTAATCAGCATGGATTAATTATTTAATCAGCATCATGAAACCAAAATATATTTTTATACAGTCAATTTACGTAAAATCACTTGAAACTTTCGCTTTAGGGAACTGTTTTTGATTTTTTGGTAAAATAAATCACAATATAATTCTGTGACTGGTGTAAACTACAATACATAATAACTACGAGGGTAGTCAACGTCAAGATTCATCAGTAAAATCCCTGATTTTTTTTTCTGTAACCTGCTATAGTGAAAATATGTTTAGTAAATGTTCATTTTCTTAGTATATCAACCATTTGGACATTTAAAGAATATGCAATTCCTGCATTATTCTAATGAAGAAAAAAAATATTTTTCATATTTTAAAGTCAGAGATTGCCTACAATTTTGGTAGAAAAGTATACTTTTTAGTTATATTTGGTAAAATAATATACTTAATGTAATAATTAACAAAATTTGTTAATTATTTATGGCTAATTAATCTTAAGCATTGCCAAAAAATAAACTTATTCAACTTGCTAATGCAATTGCCAATTGTCAAATTGAATTAAAGATATTTATTTATTCATTTATGCAATAGTTACTTGGTTTACCAATGAAAAATTTTATTCCTGAAATTATTAGCCTTGGTGTCTCTATATTCCTGGGTTATACCGAGCAAAACTTATGGATGGGTTGTTTGATCTGTCTGGCGATTACTGTACTAGTGAGGTTGATTTGGAATAGTGCCATTTTGATTCATGGATTAGGTCATGCAGTTGCGATCGCATTTGTGGATCGGCATGATGTAATAAAAATTGCTGATATTCTGGAACATCGAAGTGTTAATAGCGTTTTGCAATCTTTAGTTCCCGGCGCACCAATTTTTATTCCAGGATTAGAACAGCACAGTTATCCTTGGGTGGCAGCAGGAAATCAGCTCCCCTGGATGATCAGGGTTAAAGCTTTAGCAGGTATTGGCTGTAATTTGTTGGCAGTAACCATAGCATTTCAGGCCTATAATAGCGGTTACTTGGTCAACGATATCACCACGATATGTTTTCAAGCTTTTACCATTGCCAATATTCTAATTGCTATTAGTTCTTGGACAGACATAAATGCTCTAATTACAGGAATAGCAGATGTATTTTACTGCGGTAATTTTGGCTTTATTTGTCAACGTCTCGATGATGATGGAGATTTGCTTTTGCCAGAGAGAATGGTCAATATGTATTCTCAGATGGGTCGAGAGACTGAAATACGGGGCGAACAAGCAGGTGGCGGATTAGTAATAGCCCAGGATGATCATGAGCAAATTGTGTTTGTCGGCGATAAGGTTGTCAATCGTAAAAGAGCTAATTTGACCAATTCTTTAGAAGCAGAGTTTGCTAGCGTGAGACGCAAATCGCAACGGAAAGGTATTTCCCCTCTAAAGCTATCAACTACAGGAGTATGGCATTATCGATTTGGCACCAGTGGTCCACCTGCAGTACTAGAAACCCACTGGCATGAATGGATGAGTGCCAGACATGAAAAAGTTTGGCAGTTCACTGAAGGACAATGGGTTTGTCAAGATATGAATGTCAATCACCGTATTACCCACAACGGAGATTTTGATGCCTGGACACTCTATGGCAAATCAGTAGAAAATGCTGAATTAGGATTATGGCTAGAGCGAGTATTGCATACTCCCAATCATGCCAAGGGAGATTCCCCCAAAATTGCTGGGATGATGGATTTTTTAATCACTCAAGGGATTTGGTACGTTTCAGTAAGATTAGCTTATTATTTAGCGATCGCCGATTCAATTGAATCCGCATTTGGAGGACAACAACCTGATCGGGACGCTCCTTTGACGGTACCAAGTGAACAAGAGCTGAGTGACTGGGCTAAGATCTTTGAGCATACATTCATGCTCTATCGTCGACTATTAGCAGCTCCCAATTCCCCCTCTTGCAACCAGTATCTCTGCCGTTTGGAACATGACATATTAGAAGAGATCGCCAAAGAAGATTCAATCAGCCAATGGGCATGGCAAAAAAGAGTGAATTTTGTCAGAACTGCGATTCATGCCTTCTTCCACAATGATGCTCATTTAGCAACCAAAACTTTTATGTCTGGTGCTCAGGGTAGTTTTGGATTAGTCACTGTTTCTACTTTGGATAAAGAGCAATTGGTACTGAGCGCGCAGGGGCAACCGATATCAATTGGTTTCAACTGGCAAGAAGGATATATGATTTATGCTTCAGAGCCAGCCGCTGTTGATGCAGTATTATTGAATCTTCCCGAATCTTACCGGATTGATTTAGACCAAAAAGGAGGTGAAATTGCTCTAGTCAGTGCCAACGATATCTCGATTTATTCCATGCTTAAAGGGGAAGATTTAAGTCCAACGGAACTGAGAGACCGATGGATTTCTATGGTAAATCATCCCTATCTACCTCATGTTAAATATCCGGCTAACAATACTGATGATCCCATAGCCAGCGACAATCAGGAAATACCTGCCATTCTTGAAGAGATCAAATTAGCTTGGCAAAATCCAGACTCTCTCAATTGTCAAAGCGCTAGTTATCTAGTTTATTTATTGTGTGAAAAGGCGCGGAATTTCGAGAAGCAAAGACAAAAAATGCTGCGAGCAGGGTTATCGGAGTTAAGTAAACAACCAACGATTGATTTGCTTATTGTTGGTGTAGAGAATAGTCTTTGGCTAGGAGAGCGGTTTGCTCAAGATTTAAACACTATTTTTCCTTTGCTGAATGTGCAAAGTATCTCTTCTAATCAAATTTTACAAAATCTGAAACTCAACTTGAGCAGTTTGCAATTGGGTAAAGATTCGATCGTGCTGGCGATCACCCAATCCGGACAAACTTTCCCCACTGTACAGGCAATTAACGCCTTCGATCAGCTCTATCGTCAGCGAGAAATCCGGGAATTATTTATCATGACGGGAGAATTGGGGAGCTTTTTGGGGTCCCCTGCGATCAAATCAAGAGAATCTGAGTTTAATGATCGTCACAAAATTTTTGTCAATGGCAGTGGACGTAGAACCGCTGAACCAGCAACTCTTTCAGTTGCTGCTGCCCAACAAACATTTACAGAACTGTTATTGTATGTAGCCAAAAATATTAGACATACCTTCGCTAATTCAATGCCTTTTGGTATGACCCTCACCCAGGAAAGTCTGACAGTGCTGGAAAAAATGAAAAATGACTTTCTCGATATCAGTGTAGTGCAAATTATGGGGACTACGCCCACAGGAAAGACCATTGAATCTACTACTCAACAAGAATTGATCAAAAATGGTCGTAAATGGGCTTGGCATATTAATGAAAGTCCTGTCGCTTGGGCAATTCATGCTCTATATGTTTTAATCACTGTCGGCTGGGCAATTCCCTTTGGTTATACAATTCCCTTGGCCAAGACCATATTAGGAATATTTGTTTGGCTCTTTCAGATACCTCCAGAATTATTCATCTTTAAGGTGATTAATCCTGTAATCACCTTAGTTGATATTGGTATATACATCTTTGGCTCTTGGCTGTGGACCCTAGGGTTACGATACTTTCAGGGGAGACAACTACTAGCCAGAATTGGCAAAAGAACTTTGGTAATTGGTGATGTGCCATGGGTACACCAGTTACTAAAAAATTATGTCAGCAAATTGTTTTCCCTCAGTTATGGAATTGCCTCTATTGAAGTACACGGAGCCGATCCTGAAGACGATCTCCTGCATGATTATGGACATCGAGTAGTTCGAGGAACTTTACTATTTCTGGGCGTACCGGATGGCAGAAGGAGTGAGAAGCTAAGACAACAAGAACATGCCGTAATCATGGCTGGTAAGCAAGCGGATGGTGTTAGAAATATTGATGTGGGACCAGAAGTTGTGGTTATGGGTTCTAATCCAGCGATCGCCCATAAAGGTTTGACTAGTGCGATCGTTTTAGAAAGTAACGAGGATTGTTTTTATTTTCGTGACGATTCTTTTTACTTCCAAAACAAAAACGCCGAAGATCAAAAAGCCTTAATTGAAGAATTAAGAGAATCGCGCTTTAGTTCTTTTGAACGTCTGTTAGCCAGTTACGTATTTTTCTGGGCATTAGCCAAGAAAGTAGCTTCATTGCCTATCCTCAGCTATCAGCATTGGAAGTCTCAAAGTCGCACCAAGATTATGACTACTGCTGCACCAGTATCAGGTATAAGCCAACCTGCTGTGGAGTTAGAAAATTCAGATTTGCCAGAATCACAACCTCAATCAGTAGTATCTAATGGTAGGGTTCCTCAGCAAAATGATGAACATTATTTGGGACAGGAGGATTACTAAAATAATTAGCTACCTGATTTAACTGGCGATCTTGCATACTGATTAGGTGAACAAAGTGAACCTCAAAGTTGAAGATTAGCTAAATTGCGAGAAGCCCCACGTCTGTATTGCGATAGCAATCAGCGTGGTAAGAATTGGTATTAATCTTAAAGTCTGGGCGCGATCGGTTGAAAAACTGCTATTAATTGAAGGATATATCTACAATTACAGATCAAGGAAGAGAAAATATGCCTCTAACTCTTTCAAGAGAACAACAACAGCTTTTCGATCGCAGCTTGGAAACCATTCAGAAAGTTGAAGGTCTTTTTGTCGAGGCAAAAGTACTTTTTCCCGAATTTAATCCCGATACAGAAGTCCTTAAACAACAGCTAGCTAATCCCTTCTCAATTTTTATCTGTGGTGAGTTTAATGCTGGTAAATCTAGTTTACTAAATCAACTAAATAACCAAGAAATTGCTACTGTCGGGTTTCTTCCCACAACAAAAGAGATTGAATCATATAATCCAGAAGGATTTGGGGGATTAGTTTTTATTGACAGCCCTGGAACTAATTCAATTATTGAACAACACCAAGAATTAACCGAAAACTATCTGCAACAGGCAGATATCATTTTATTTGTTACTTCTGTTGAACGCCCTTTGAGTAAATCAGAACAAGATTTTTTAACTCTAGTCGATCAGACTTGGGCGCGTAAAATTATTGTTACCATCAATAAAATTGACTTAGTTCAAGAAAATGAGGCTAGAGAAATTCGTGAATACATCAGTCAAGGACTAGAAAAAATACTGGCAGAAATGCCCCCTGTATTTTCTATTTCCGCTCAAACTGGTGCTGGAATTGACGAATTAAAAAGTTTTTTATTAGCATTTTTAGCCGAAGGAGAAAAAGTCAAGCTAAAGCTTAAGGGTCCTCAAAATTCTTTATTAGTCTATTTAGAACAGCTAGAGAAGCAAAACCAGACAGTAAAGTCTAAACTAGAGACTGAAAAGGTTATTTTTGACCGCACTTCCCGTAGAATCGAAGAGAGACTGGAAGAATATAATTTACTGTTTGGAATTTTCCGCGATAATATCGACGATCTATTTAAAAATTTGATCCAAGGCACAAATAATCTAATCGATGGCAATACTTCTTTTCTAACTGTTCTCAAAAGAAGAATTACTAAAGAAGATGATTTGCTCGAAGCAAGACTCGCCAAAACCATCAAAGAAATTCAGCTCGATAAAAATCTGCAAGAAATATTTAAGGAGGCAATTGCCACCTTTCTCAAATACCGAGAGCGTATTGTCAGAGAAGCCAAAGAAGATCTATCAACAGCAGTGACTATCTCTGAAGGAACATTAGCTATTCCGAAAATTGACACAGATAAATTAGAAATTGATGAGTTTGCGGCAAAAATCAAGAATGCTGCTGAACAAGGGTTAGATAGCTTTTGGCGACTAGGTATTACTGCTGCCGCCACTGGATTTGGTGGGCATATTCTATTTAATACTGGTTCGGCTGATGCTACTGCATTTTTGATTGCGGGACTTTTTGGACTAATGGGTTTTAACGCTTTACCCAGACAACGCAAAAAAGTCAAAGAGGAATTAGAGCAAACCTACCTTAATTTACAGGAAAGCTATACTAATGCCTTAAAAGATGCCTTGGCAGCCGAATTAAATAAGTGTTTACAACAGTTTGCCGATGTTATCCGACCCAAACAAGAGGAATTATCTAATAAGATAGCTGCCAGCGAATTAATTAGCAAAGAAGCAGAAAATATCAAAACAGAAATTATAAAAATCACCACAGAAGTTGACCAGCTATCTGAGGAACTATCAATGAGTAATGACAATTCAAAACCTGGATAGAACATAAAACTCGCTTCGTTCAGTAGCGAGTAATTAATGGTTTTAATGATCAATAATTTCTCGTCGTCTCTGGAAGTTAACATCAAAATAGAGGATTGAAAGATTAAACAAATATATTGGAAGATTAAACAAATATAATTAACAAATGTCCCCACAAGTTCTTCAACTTTTCTGTTTAATCTAAATCATGATGTCAGAATAAAAATTTTTATCCTGCCCATGACTATCGAGGACATACTGTTTCCACTATCGGGGAAGAAAAACAGTGGAATCCTCGCTTTGCTGGTAGAGATCGCGATCGCTTTATCGAGTTGATGAACAATCTCGACTTACCCAAGCCGAAAAGAATAATGGAAGCTGTCCCAGCTAATGAACATTGTGGACGAAGGTTAGCATCCGCTAAGTAAACTGGGAAATCCTATCAGATCATTAAACAAATCTAGTCAAAAAATCGTTGATACCTTGGACAATTATGTGATTATACCGTCAAAGTTAAATAACCAAGATACAATAGTAACTAGAGAGTATTCAATGTATTTGGTAGCAGCCAAATTCATCAACCGATTCATCTTTTAGAAACGTTAACGCACTTCGTATATCTATCGGTTTGAGATTTGCTTCCAACTGAAATTATTTTCTCGGTTCTAAATCGTATCTTCTATGAGGAGGTACATTATGAAACTCGATTCACGTTATTTACTTAGTTTGAGTTTAATCGGTGCGATTGTCTTAGCTACCCCTGTGATCGCATCTGCTCAAGATAGATCTAACGATATTGGTTTAGGTGCTACCGATGAAAGCTTTGCAGCCAATGCCAAGCTCGAATTAGCCGAACAGCTTTCTATACGACCTGCAGTTCTCACAGATGTAGAATTTGACGACGATACAGAATTGACAGTTATTGCACCAATTACCTATGACTTCGAATCACCCTTCAAAAACCGAAGATTATTACCTTTTGCTGGTGCCGGTATTGGTGGAACTACTCATGATGGTGGTAGCGTCGGCTTAACAGTTACAAGTGGTGCAGATTATCGTGCCAGTAATAAACTAACTGCCAATGGTTCTGTTGTCTGGCTAACATTTGATGACGATAGAGTAGATTTCATTGTTGGTTTAGGTTACAACTTCTAAATTTTGTCAGTGGTTAGTTGCCAAGAGCGATCCTGACTAACCACTGACGAATTTTTTTTAATCTCAGTTGGAGAAACAGCGATCATGAAAACAAAATTTAATCCTTTAAACTCTTTACTGATAGTTTTTATTGTTACTTCTTTAGTAATATTCAGTGCCTGTGAAGATAAAACTGCACTCCTAGTTAAAGATTCAAGCCCTTCTATTGCTGAAGAACGAATTGGTTTGGATGGAGAATATGATGCTAGTGGTTTAGCCAAAAGAGTTGCCAAAGCATTGGATGAAGACTCTATTTTGGGCGGAATATCTACTGTTTATGTGGCACAAAACGATAGCAAAATTATTTTAAAAGGTACAATACCAGATAAAAGTTTTTTAGATAGATTGGTAACTGTTGCTCAAAATGTCCGAGGTGTTAGTGAAGTCAATATTGAGCAAGTCCAAATTCGTTAGTTGTCTTTTGAATTAGTTGGATGGACGATTGGAAGAATTATTGAGCCAGCGTAGGAAAGCAGCTTCTAAATCTGGAGAAATGAGCTGTAACTTACTCCGCAGGTGTAAATCCCTTTGGGGAAAGGGAATTTCTATCGCGCGATCGCGTAAAATTCTATAGATTCGAAAATACAACTCACTTTTTATAATTGGTTGACGACTGGGTTCAGCAACCCATACCAGCAATTCAAAGTCTAAAGAGCTATCCCCAAAGCCAGTAAAAAAAACTTGAGGCTGAGGACGAGCTAATACCTCCGGGTGTTCTTTTGCTACCTGAAGTAAAATCTCTTTAACAACCTCAGGATCGCAGTCATATATTACTCCCACAGGTAATACAAAGCGGGAAATCGGACTATCATGACTCCAGTTAATTACCTCGTCGGCTAGTAGGCGAGAGTTGGGAACGACAATGGAAATGTGGTCTAAGGTTTTGAGAACAATACTACGAGCCTGTATACGCTCAACTAGACCTTTATGTCCGTTGACTTGAATAAAATCACCGATTTGCACCGAACGCTCGAATAATAACACCACTCCACTAGCAAAGTTTTTGGCAATATCTTGGAACCCAAAACCAATACCCACCCCCAAAGCACTACCTAAGATAGCTATGGAACTGAGGTTTAATCCCCATACTTGCAGCAGAATAATTGTCCCCAGAGAAATTAAACCATATTTAACAACAACAAAAATAACCTCCTGCGACCCCCGACTCATTCGTGTCTGGCGAAGCACCCTGGTTCGCAAAAGGGTAGTCATAGTTTGGGTTGCTACGAGCAATCCCCAAAATAATCCCGCCAGAATCAGTAGATCGATTAAAGAGTAAGAGCGATCGCCAAGGTTAAATAATGAAGTTTCAAAAGAAATTTCAAAGATATCTCTTAAAATCTCGATGATCATACTCCGCCAGTGTCGAGACTGGGGAAATAAACCACTCAAATAATAAATAGTGACAGACCATAAAATCACCCTGACTAAGATTAATTTGGTTTTAAATAATGTTCCTATATTGGGAGACTCCAAATGAGTCGGATTAATCCCTGGTAAAAGTTTGGCGATCGCTTTGGGTAAAGAATATTGTTTGAGTAGACTAATTACTTTATCAGTGGCAAAAACTACCACCAAGATAATTACGGCTAAGAGCGACTTTTCCCGAATATATTTAGGGGTTCTGCTGAATTGTGCCTGTTTGATCTTGGTTTCTAATTCAGTTTTCCAGGTAATAGCTTGGGTTTCAACCGTATTATCTTTAGTTATATCTTGAGACGTAACAGTCAGTAAATGGTGATTATTTAGATAAATAACTGGTAATTTATTTCGTTGTTTAATCTCAATCTGGGGAGGTTGGGAAGAATTAATTACTTCCAAGAGTATATCGTTAATATTATCGGCGCGGTCTTCAGCCGTTAAGTTTGTTGAACCACTCACCTGAAAAATTTCTTGTTCATCAATAACAATTGCAGCTTTAGTTTCAGTAGTGGAATTATCAATTGGAAAAGTTAGTAGTTGATCGATAGAAAAAGAATTATTTTGGGCAGAAACAGGAGTCACTACAAGTAAAAACCATAATAGTAACGCTAAAATTATTTTTACCCAAGAAAAATTTAATTTTTGTCGATTACAGGAATTCCAATTAGATCGATTAAGAGACAACATAGCTAGAAAATCAGAGATTTCTGATAAATTAACTAAGTTAATACAACCCTGAAGGCTTAACTTTATAGGGAATTTCTTCCACAGGCAGATGTTCACTATCTAAATTGTTATAGATTAACTGAAGTCGCCGTTCTCCTGCATACTTAATTAGTTTGCCACTGTAGAGTTCCGCTTTTGTCCCCAGACTTTGTATTCGTATTTTGCCGTTGAATACTGTCGCCCTAGCTAAATAAATCACCAGATCATCTCGTGAAGGTCGATTTACTGTAGTACTAGCAGTTAGATGAGCTATCCCTCGTTCATCTATTTCTTGCGTCATTGCCATTGCCGTATTGCGAATACCTCTTATGGCCACAATTGCCGATGCTACTGCCATGGTGATATCTACACCATCATCGGTAAAAATTTTCTGATTCGAGAGATATTGAAAATTTTTTTCGCCTAAATCATCTCTGATACGGCGATGAATCATATTGTGAGGATGATATTCGGATAAGGCTCCGACAATTGCTCCACAGGCATTACGGGGTTCTCTCCAGGGAGATTCACAAGTTTTTCCATAAATACGCTTTTCCCCTTCTTCCAATCGACCTACATGAGTTTTGAGGTCTATTGCCACTAACACCATCGACTGAGGATTACCTTCATATAGTTTTCTGCGTAATGCTTCATCCATCTGATGCGCTACCGTTACATGAGCTAGTGTTGCTCCATTGTCTGTACCGCCACCGGCAGGGAAAAATGCTTCTAGTTTTAGTTCGCCAATTTCGGAAAGGGTGGCAAAACGAGATGCTACTACATCTCGATAGCGCTTAGTGGCTTCGCCTTGATGAATGCGATCGCCACAATTTGTATAGGCTAAAGTTGTAATTACACTGGGCAAGCTTAAATCTGCCCCACAGATGTGCATATCAGTAGGACTAGCAGCAGCAAATTGTAGTTCGTCTCTCAATAATTGCAAGCCATTGATCAGAGCATAGCGATCGCTTACAATCTCATTGAGATAATTATGATAGGCATTTCTCTCCATACCAAAGCTAGCAGGAAGACACCAAAATTGATCGATTCTTTTCTGAGCAGAGACAGCATCAAAGGGAACGGACATGAGAAGTTGGCAAAATTAAATTCTTAAAAGAGAAGTATTGTATTAAGGTTTAAGTTCCAGGCTATTTTAGCCTGGATAAATCAATTGCACTACTTTGTCCTAAAAATACATGAACAAAAATTTACCATTTTAGTAAAAGACAAATTTGTTTTGCTAAATCCATAGCATCAAATGGTTTTGATATTATTCCTTGAACTTCTAAATCTTTGAGCTGTTTCTGGTCTTTTAATAGAGTTTTTGCCGTCAGAAAAATAACGGGGATTGCTTGAGTTACGGCATCAATTCGCAATTGGCGTAAAACTTCAATCCCATCTAGACCGGGCATCATCACATCGAGAAGAATTAGATCGGGAGGCTTGGTTTGAGCTAAGGATAGACATTCTTGTCCCGAACCAACAGTCAAAATTTCCCAATCAGTTGTTACCTGAAGAGAAAGTTTTACGGTTGCTCGTACATTATCGTCATCATCAACGATCAAGATTTGCTTCTGACTCAATTGCCGTATCCTCCAAACTTTCAAGTGGTAAAGCAAAGTAAAAACTGCTACCTTCACCGAAACTGCTTTCCGCCCAGATTTTTCCCTGATGTTGTTGGATAATTTGGCGACAAATGGCTAAACCTAAACCCGTTCCGCCTTTTTTACGAGAATCTGAGGCATCCACTTGCTGAAAACGCTCGAAAATATCGTCAAGTTTGTCTTCGGGAATACCCCTCCCCCGATCTTGAACTGTAAAAATAACTGTATCATTTTGCCTTTTTACAGTAAGAAAAACTATCGAACCGGGTTCAGAAAATTTAATGGCATTGCTGAGAAGATTATTTAAAACTTGAATTATGCGATCGCCATTGACATAAATTTCAATTTCCTCAGAGGAGACATCAATGGTAATTTTTTCTCGCTTGGCCATGGTTTTCATCACATCTTTAGCTTGACCAACTAAATCGGCAGCATTGACCCAATCCTTAAATAGCTTGATTTTGCCCGATTCTAAACGCTCTAGCTCCAAAATATCCTTGACTAAATTCATCAAATGTAAGGCACTGTCATAGGCAATTTTTAGAGCTTCTGCACCTTTTTCCGATTCAGGTTTAATACTTTTTTCTGATAGTAATTGCAACATGCCTAAAATTCCTGTCAAGGGGGTACGCAATTCATGACTGACAACAGAAATAAATTCGTCTTTTATCCGTTCCACTGCCTTGCGATCATTGATATCGCTAATTAAGGCGAAAAATCCTTTTACTTGACCTGAATCCAGAATATGGGGAATATAGCTGATATTCACCCAACGAGAACCGCGATTAAGAGAGGGAAATTCCATATCGAAACTGACGTTTTCCCCTGCAAGAGCCATATCTACATGGGGAAGAACTTGCTGGTAAATTTCATCTCCTAAGATTGTCTTTAAATCCAATCCTTCAATCCCTTCGGAATATCCTTCAAACCAGTTTTGATAAGCTCGATTGCTAAAACGACAGCAGCGTTGTTCGTCAACATAGGAAATCCAAGCAGGCATGGCATCAGTAATCAAGCGTAACTGCTCGGAACTTCGTCGCAGGTTTTCTTCTACTTGTTTGATTTCATCAATATCGATAAAGCTTAATACCAGACCTTGGCATTCTCTTTTTTCGCTCCAATAGGGGTTAACCCGCGTTAAAATATGTCTGTCTGTTGGACGCAACACCATTTCCTGTTCTACGGATTGTCGGCTACTTAGAACTTGGTTGAGTAATTCAACTAGGTCATAACATACGTCTTGCCGTGGAGAACAAGATAAATTGTGGGAAAAATCGGTTAAAGGACGATTGACATCTCCTTCTCTAACATTGACGGCTTTAGCGGCAGCAGGAGTAAATTTACGAATATTGAGGTTCAAATCCAGGAAAATCACTCCAATTTCCGTACTCTGGAGCAGATTGTCTAAATCGTTATTGAGTTCGAGTAATTCTTGAATCTTGGATTGATGTTCGGCATTGACGGTATAAAGTTCCTCGTTTACCGAATGTAGTTCTTCGTTGGTGCTTTGCAGTTCCTCATTGGAGGCAATCAGTTCTTCATTAGTCGCCTGTTGTTCTTCGTTAGTGGCTTCTAATTCTTCAATGGTGGTTTGTAGGTTCTCGCGAGTTTGTTGGAGTTCGTATTCTAATTCGTTAAGTTGGTTGACTGTTTCCGCATTCACTTCAAACGTTTGGTTAGAAACCGTATTAATATTTAGTTTTTGCTCTTCTAGCAATACAATCAACAACTGTTCTTTGTGAGATTCCCCAGACTCTATGCCCACCTTAAGATTGATTATTCGCGACTGTTCTCTTTGAGTTAACTTAATTCCCGCGTAGAGTACGGTTTCTCGTTCTCGTTTGGCGCGGTGTAAAGCGGTAGATAAAGGTAACTGTAAAGCAGGAGGAACTATAGATATCACATCTAAATTAGCTTCCCCTAGAGGCAATCTCAACAGATCTACCGTATCGTAAAAAATACGCAGCAACTTGTTATCTTCACTGACCAGCAAGCAGGTTGCTTGGCGATCGCCAAAACAGAAATTAAAAACTTGACCTAGTACACGATCTAATCGAGGCTGAATGCGTTTAAGACGTGTTGGAGAAAGGGTTGGGGCTGTTAGGGGTTCTCTGGTAACGGGTAATAAAGAAAGTTGATTATCTCGTTGTTTTTGGTAAATTTTCCACTTCGAGTTAACCATTAAAAACTCTCCTTCCAGCATCCCGAGAACTTCTGCACTGCCTAAAAACAAAATACCTTGAGATGCCAGAGAAAAATGCAGCATCCGTAATACTTGCTGTTGTAGTTCTGGCTGCATATAAATCAGCACGTTACGGCAGCTAATCAGATTCATTTTAGAAAAGCCCGCATTTTTGGTTAAGTTGTGGGGTGCAAAAATAAGCATTTCCCGCAACTGTCGCCGAACTTGGTAACAGTCTGATTTGTCGAGGAAATAGCGTTCCAATCGTTCGGCAGATATATCTTTAGTGATATTTAGGGGATAAATACCTTTAGAAGCAGTTTCCAAAGCCGAACTATCTAAGTCGGTAGCAAAAATTTTGACACTCAAGGATTTATTGCTTTTTGCCACTGCTTCATCAGCCAATATTGCCATAGTGTAAGCTTCTTCTCCTGTAGCACAACCTGCCACCCAAATTCTTAGCTGTTGTTGCGCCTCCAAACTTTCGAGTAAAGGGGGTAAAACTTTGGTTTCCAAAAAATGCCAAGCTTCAGGATCGCGGAAAAAACGAGTCGAACCGATCAAAAAATCCTGAACGAGTAGTTGACGTTCTGACTCGGAGCTTTCGAGATAGGTAATGTAAGCTTTTAGCGAGCGATAGCCGTTCAGGGAACAGCGATGATAAATTCTTCTTGAGAGTGTGCCTACTTTATATTGAGAAAAGTCTACGGCTTCTTGGTCATTAAGTAACTCCAGCACTTGATTAAGCTGTATCGGATCAATGACATTTTCAGTTAATTGCTCGGTTAAAGGGATGTTGCGGGTAATTCTGACAATTTCATAAATCGTTTCTGCCAAGTCGTGGGGAGAAAGGACTTCATCTACTAACCCCGTAGGCAAAGCATTGGCGGGCATCCCGCTAAATTGTGCCGTTTCAGGAGACTGAATCAGTGCCAGCCCTCCTGCTTCTCCAATTGCCTGCAACCCTTCAGTTCCATCGCTTCCCGTACCTGAAAGTAGCACTCCCATAGCCCGATCTCGATACTCTTGGGCTAAAGAACCAAAAAACATATTGATCGGAAAATTGAGCCGCTCTGGTTTTTGCTCGCGAAAATGTAATCTTCCGTGCTCTACTACAATATTGGTTCGAGGGGGAATAACATAAACCGAATTAGGTACTATCTTCATGCCATCCTCAATCTGATAGACATGAAGAGAAGTTTTTCTTTGTAATAACTCTTGCATCAAACTTTTGAAGCGGGGTGAAAGATGTTGAATTACTACAAACGCTGCACCGATATCCTGGGGAATGTTTTCAAAAAACTCTTCTAAAGCTTGTAGTCCTCCTGCCGAAGCTCCAATTCCCACCACAAAGAAGCGGTTATCATCAAAATCATTCGCTTGAGCTTTTCTGGGACTGTTATAGTGCTTGTCGGACATAAGCTTTTACATCCCATTGAAATAAATTTCTATAATTAATCTAAACTTAAAATTAATTTTCAAACAGTGTATCCCACTTTTGCAATAAGTAGAAAAGCTTATAAAAACTCAATAAGAAAAATTTTCATAGAGGTAAGCAAATAAATATCGAATAATTTGCCAGATATTTTGAGCGATTGCGCTCCGCGCAGTGGCAAAGCCAATCGCTTTAAATAAGAAGGCTCACGGGTTGACAACAATGCTAAACTGTGTTCCAAAAGCTTAGAGCTAAAAACCGATTGACAAACGACACACCACCTTAACTTGTGACGAATGCGGCTACAATACAGCCAAAAAAAAAGGGACATTTAATTGAATGTCCCTTGTATTTAAACTTCAATTGAAACTTAGATTAACTGATTACTTGACAGCAACTTTGGCACCAGCTTCTTCCAGTTTTTTCTTGGTTTCTTCAGCATCGTCTTTAGAAACACCTTCTTTAAGAGCCTTTGGAGTAGATTCAACCATTTCCTTGGCTTCTTTAAGACCTAAACCAGTAATGGTACGTACCACCTTAAGAATGGCAATTTTCTTCTCTTTGGGTACTTCTTCAAGAACTACATCGAATTCTGTTTTCTCTTCTTCAGGTTCTCCAGCAGCAGCAGCGCCGGGAGCAGCCATAACTACTCCAGCAGAAGCAGCAGCACTGACACCAAAAGTTTCTTCAATTTGAGAAACTAGTTCAGAAGCCTCTAAAAGGCTTAGAGCTTTCAACTTTTCGAGAATTTCATCAGTTGCAGCAGACATAAATTTTACTCCTTGATTGATAGATGATTGATTAGTTAGTTGTGTAAATAGTTTCAAATAGTAGCTTATGCTTCTTGTTCTGAAACAGCTTTGATCCCTCTTACCAGTCCGCTGGGAACTTCTTTAACGCCCACAGCAACTTTGGTGGCTAAGGCATTAATTGCACCAGCAATTTGAGCGTATAATTCATCTTTGGTGGGCAAGTCACCTAATGCTTCAACCTGTTGTTTGGTCAAAGCCTGACCTTCCATTACGCCGCCGCGCAACTCAGTCTTCTTGGTTTCCTTCTGGAATCCTTTGTAAGCCTTAACGGCTGCTCCTATTTCTTCTCCGGTCAAAAGAAAGGCAGTTGGAGCACTTAGGAACTCTGCCATTGGTTGCCAATTTTCATCACCTTGGATGGCGATGTTCATCAGGGTGTTCTTCGTAATCTTACAAGTTGCACCACTAGGACGCAGACGATTACGTAAGTCGGTAATTTCTGCTACCGATAACCCCTCATAATTGATTACAAAAGCTAGTTGCGCTTTGCTCAAAGTTTCCTTGAGTTCGGCTACTATTTCTTTTTTGTTGGCGAGGGTTCTCCCCATTTTGTATCACCTCCTTTTTGGTTGGGATCTTTTGGGTCTTAAACGGCAAAACCTCCAGCTATCTGCCAGAGGTTGCCTAGTCTGGTTTTCTAATTTCCGTAAAGAAACTTAGAAAACCAAACTGATAGACATTAACCTCGGCAGGATATTAAGCGTCAAGACGCTCCTGCTGTCTTTGGTACTAGTCGTTTAATCTTTAATATTTACTTGTAGTGTTTCGTCAAAAATTTCGTTTAGGCTGCGACCGTCAAACTTAAATCTTGTAACGCACTGACATCAACTTGGATTGATGGACCCATAGAAGCGGAAACATATACAGTACGCCAGTAACGACCTTTCGCTCCCGAAGGACGATTACGGTCAACGGTTTCCTGAAGAGCTTTTAAATTCTCTAATAAATCTTCCGCTGAAAAAGATGCCTTACCAAACATAACATGAACGATGCCAGTTTTGTCAGCCCTAAATTCTAATTTACCAGCTTTGAATGCTTCGACCGCTGGTTTTAGGTCGGCTGTAACAGTTCCTCCCTTAGGAGATGGCATCAAACCCTTAGGTCCTAAAACACGACCTAATTTGGCTACTTTAGGCATCATATCAGGGGTAGCAATCAAGATATCAAAATCCATCATGCCTTTTTGGATATCTTCGATCAATTCTTCTGAACCGTAGATCTCTGCTCCGGCTTCTTCTGCTTCTTTGACCTTCTCTCCGCGAGCAATTACTGCTACTCTTACGGTTTGTCCTGTACCTTTAGGGAGACTAACAGTGGTTCTTAGTTGCTGATCGGTATACTTCGGATCGATACCTAGTTTAATGTGAGCTTCAGCCGTTTCATCAAATTTCGCTGTCGCTGTTTCCTTGAGTAATGTTAATGCTTCAAGAGGTTCGTAGACTTTGTTTTCATCTACTTTTTTAACTAACTCGCGCATTCGGCGAGACATTTTTTTTGCCATTTAAATTTTCTCCTTGGGTAGTTAGCGAAGCGGTATGCCTCTCCCCATTAAGTTATGAGTAAATAAGTTTATGGTTGATTGGGACAAAAATAATAGTTATTCCCGTTATTCGGCGATCGCTACTCCCATATTTTTCGCTGTACCCGCTACGATTTTCATCGCTGCATCAATGTCATTGGCATTGAGATCGGGTAATTTGGTTTGGGCGATCTCTTTAAGCTGATCGCGAGTAATCGAAGCGACCTTTTGCTTGTTAGGTTCACTGGCTCCTTTGTCAATTCCCGCTGCTTTCTTAATTAAGACTGATGCCGGAGGTGTTTTGAGGATAAAAGTAAAACTTCGATCTTCAAAAACAGAGATTTCTACAGGAATTACGAGTCCTGCTTTATCGGCTGTTTTGGCATTGTATTCTTTGCAAAACGCCATGATATTTACACCATGTTGACCCAAAGCAGGACCAACAGGAGGTGCTGGATTAGCTTTACCCGCAGGCAAAGCTAATTTTATTAACGCGACAACTTTTCTAGGCATACTTAATTTTGTTTTTCGACTTGATTAAACTCCAATTCTACTGGAGTATCTCGCCCAAAAATAGATAACAAAGCTTTTAGTTTACTTCTTTCTGGGCTAACTTCAATTACTTCCCCTTCAAATTCTTTAAAAGGACCTGAGAGAACAGCAATTTTATCACCAATTTCCATATCAATCTTAATGATTGGCTCTTGCTCTTCAGATTGTTTGAAGATGCGCTCTACTTCGGCTCGAGAGAGAGGAAGTGGCTTGACATGACCCCGTCCCCTACCATAACGACGTTTTTGCTCTGCCCCCACAAAGTTAATTACATTGGGAGTATTTTTAACTACTTGCCAAGCATCATCGTCCATTAGCATTTTCACTAAAACGTAGCCTGGAAAAACCTTCTCGTCGCTGGTATAGCGTGAGCCATCCTTACGGATTTTGACACTCGGTGTTTGCGGAATCTGAACTTGCATAATGCGATCGGCAATCTCCATGGTGTGAATCCGCATTTCAATATCGGTTTTGACACGCTTTTCACATCCTGAAGCTACCTGCACAGCGTACCATCTAGGAGTTCCTTTGGGTTTTGCCTTGGTCTCCTCTGGTTGCTGATTGTTGTCCTCTGGTATGTCTTCGGTATTAATCATAATCAAAATACCTTTCCTGCTCCCCAAGCAAAGAAATTATCAATTAAGTAGATAATTGTCGACACTAAAATAACCATCAGAATTACGGCTGCTGACTCACTGATCAACTGTTGGCGTGAAGGCCAAACCACTTTGCCTAATTCTTCTTTAGTTTGAATTGCAAAATCAGCTGCACTACTGCCACCTGTCGATTCTGCGGTTGCGGGTTTTTCCTTTTTTACTATATCTTTTTTAGCCAAAACTGTTGCCTCGCGGAAATGTTCGCTGAAAATAATCTATATGCTATTGTCTTATAAAACAAAACATTAGCTACAGCATAAAGCAATCAGGCTATGATTATCTTTATTACTTAAAAGTATAATTAACCTTTATTCGAGAAAAATACGTTAACAACCTAACTATTATTAAGCTTAACTAATTACTAAGTAAATAGCTGGCTGACACCAGTTCCAAGACCAAATCCTACGACCAGATATCTAGCTGATAAATGCGCTGATTGAGATACTTTTTAGAGTATTACGCGCCTTGGAGGACTTGAACCCCCGACATCCGGTTTTGGAGACCGACGTTCTACCAACTGAACTAAAGACGCATTCTCGCACTGACCTACTTTTTGCCAGAGCCTCCCAATTATACCGCATTAACGCATTTTTTTACCAAATAAGCTTTTTTATTAGCGGTCAGATATTATTAGATAGGGCGATCAAAACGCTGTTTAATCCTAGTGGCTTTACCAACACGATCGCGTAAATAATAGAGTTTTGCCCGGCGTACTTTACCACGACGCTCTACCTTGATCTTGGAGATCATCGGAGAATGTAAGAGAAATACTCTTTCTACCCCTACTCCCTGAAATATTTTACGTACAGTAATAGTTTCGTTAATCCCACCGTTTTGTTTGGCAATTACTGTCCCCTTGTAAGGCTGTACTCGTTCTTTGTTTCCTTCAGTAATTCGGACTCCAACTTCAACAGTGTCACCTACATAAATTTCAGGTACATCTGACTTGAGATGTTCAGCTTCTATTGAACGTATAATTGCTTCGGCATTCATGGCTAGTATAAAAACTCACGATTTACCATGATAACTTTTTTTTTGGCGATCGAAAAGGGTATTTGGCACAGACTTGTTGTTCTTATCTTTCTCTAAATTCAATCACATCGCTTTTGATTGTGAGGTCATATCCTCCAAAAAAACTTTGTCCTAATAATCCCATATCCATAGTGGGAGCAGTAATAACTCTGGTATTTTTGTGGGTTATTTTTCCAACTTGAAGAGAGTAGACGTAGCCAGAAGACAATTTGACATTATTACTACTAGGAGTAGAAACTCTTACAGTTTCGTGATGATTAACCTTGAGGGTTTTTGCCATCTCTCTTGTGATAACTACACTGCTTGCTCCTGTATCTAACATCATCTCAAATACATATCGGTCATTAAACTTGACATCAATTACGGGAATGCCTGAACGTCTACTTTTGATAGGTATAATGTGAACTCCAGATTGACTGGGAGTTTGAGTTTCTTGAGGATTGGTTATATTGAGATTAGACTTGGAACCAGAGTTTTGACACAGATAACCTAAATCTAAAGGATTCCCTTGAGCATCCAGCATAAAACAGCCCGAATCAGCTTGTGCCGGAACAATAGTAACAATAGAATTAAACACTATTGACCATAAGATTAAATTAACTAATTTTTTCATTTTAAATATACAAATAAAACTAGTTGTTATACTTTTAAAGCGACAACAAAAACGCTATTTTTGTTTAGCAAGATATCTTATTTAATAGCCTATCTTGTTTTTTAAATACAACTATAGATTTAGATCACTTAATCTTTTACGAAGCTAATTCAAGTTGAACTAAATTAAATATTTATACAAGACATTTTTTAATTAATTTTTGCCACTCCAGAGAAGAAATAAGACTAGAAACATTGAAATCTATACCATATTCTGTAGAATAAGTTTTAAAAGATTTAATCCAATTGAGAATTATTTCTGTCGGATATTTCTGACTATAAAACCAGGACTTATACAAATAATCACTCATTTTCGTCAAATATCCTGTTTGCTGAAGCCGCCAAGCGCTCCAAATTAGACTTTGATAACGAGATTCGGATTCAAGAGTTTTAATTTCTGGAGATAAATTAGACTGACTAAAAAATCGTTCCAAAATCTGGTCTAATTCTTGAGCCTGTAATAAAGTGTTTTTAGAAGCATTGGCTTCATGTTGGCGATATTTCACTGTGACCTGTTTGACCCAAGCAGCAGTAGCCCCCATTGCCGCTAAACGTAATACTAAATCGACATCTGGTGTTTGCTCCAAAGTAGTATCAAATCCCTCAGTATGCTCCAGCCACGATCGCCGAAACAACATCGCTCCCAGAAAAACAGGTTTCCAGACAATCAAATTAGTCAGGTTTAGCTCGGGAATTTCTTTCCAAGGCTTTACCGCTGCGTTGACATCTCCTTGTTGATTAACAATTTGCCAACCACTATTAGCTATTCCTAGAGATGAATTTTGGTCGAGTAAAGCAACTTGAGAGGCTAATTTATGGGTGAGAAAAACATCATCTTGATCTAAAAATGCAATATATTCCCCTTGCGCTTTGCTCAAACCCAAATTACGGCTAGCCGCTACTCCTTGATTTGTCTGGCTCAGATATTGAATTTTGCTACCGTATTGTTCGATTACTTGACGAGTACTATCTGTAGAACCATCATCTACCACGATAATTTCATAGTCACTGTAAGTTTGACTCAAAATGCTATCAACAGCTTCTCCAATGTAGCGATCGCCATTGTAGGCAGGGATGATTACACTAACTTTGACCATAACATTTAGGAAATAAGGATGAGGGCAGAAAAGTAAATTTTTATCTATGACTATCGATTAGCCATTAACCATTAGCCACTAGCCACTAGCCATTAGCCATTAGCCATTAACCATTAGCCACTAGCCATTAGCCATTAGCCATTGATAAACACTCTAGGTTTAGCTTATTCATCCAAAAACTGCTACCTTTAAGCCGAAATAGATTCTTTATTCGCTATTTCTAAATACAATCTCTCCAGCTTAGTAATATTGTGATGCAAAGTATATTTTTCTAAGACTCTTTGGCGAGCTTTATTACCCAGTAAGTTAGTCATTTCGGGGTGATTGCGAAACAACGGCAACAAAATTTTGAGTTGCGCAGTTACTCCTTGAGTGTCCAACACAACTCCCGCTCCATCTGCTAAAACTTCCCCATCTGCACCAGCATCGGTTGCCAAACAAGCCACACCACAAGACATGGCTTCCAAGAGGGATATGGATAAACCTTCCACTAAAGAGGGCAAAATAAAGACATCGGCCGCCCTGAGGATGTCAATGCGCTGTTGTTCATCAGCCACAAACCCGAGCCAGATAATATTGTGTTCTTTACCATAGGAAGGCTGGAGAGAGCTTCTGATTGGACCATCCCCAACCATTAATAATTGACAATTATCTCCCATATCCGCTAGCTTCCAAGCTTTGAGCAGGGCTTCAATATTTTTTTCGGTAGCAATACGACCCTGATAGACAAATAGTTTATTCGTTCTTAACTGGAACTTAAGATTGGAATAACCAGGAGAATATTTACGTTCATCAACGCCATTGGGAATAATTGCGACTCGATCGCCTGGAACCCCTAACTTGATTAATAGGTCTCGTTGAATCTCACTAAAAACAATTACCCGATCGTAGCGAGCCAGAAATGGTGCATATAGTTGATAAGTCAGATACTGGGTACTCGACTTAAGATTGCGAATTTTGCTATCAAAAGGAGGGTGAAATGTCGCTACTAGAGGAATATTTAATTCTTCGCAAATCTCTGGGAGTAAAAAATCTAGAGGAGAAAGGGTTAAAGAAGCATGGACTAAATCAGGTTTGAGCTTACAAAGCGATCGCAATAAGACTTTGCTAGATTTAAGGGTAGGAATAGTATAAATCTGAGACTTGTAAATAAAAGGGAGCGAAATCTCGTCACAATTTGACCAATTGTGTCGCTCCCCTTGATACTCCAGATGATGCTCATAACTACCCTGTGGTTGAGAAAAATGTAAAAAACTAACCCGATATTTACGGTCTAAAAGTGCGTTAGTTATTTCGCGACCATAGGTCACATTACCGCAAAAAGGTGATTTTTTCCCCAACCAAGCGATATGCATGCAAATGCTCTTTCCTCTAGGCAACTACAACAGAACAAACAAGCAAGAATTAACTAGTAATCACAATTGATCTTTACTTTGATCGACTTTAGTTAATTTACCAGATTAGGGGTTCTGTCTTGCTTTTTCCTGCAAAAATCAATGATTACAGTTCACACTTCTATTTCCGGTGAGGGTGTAGATTTATTGAGCTGTTGGTCATGAGCCTGTAAGATATACCAGGTTAAAACTCCTCCTCCAGCTGCGATCATTGCTAATCCCAACATTACAGAAGATAGTCCAAAACGAGTTTCGGCTTCGGCAGCTAAGACCAACGGCAAGGAAAGAGCAATATTTACAGCATTGTTCTGTAAGCCAAAAACTTTCCCTCTAATCTCTACAGGGGTTTGGGATTGAATTGTGGTTTGCATCGGTACACCAACTAAGGCAGCAAATGCACCCAATAAAGTGGTCATGCCTAGAGCTAACCAGAGGTTTTGTGTGGCAAAAGATAATCCTACCAAAGATGCTGCCACACCGATTGAACCAATTAAGCTTAAACGAGCGCGACTAATTTTTTCTCCTTTACTACCTAAAATAGCGGCACTTGCTCCCATGCCAACTCCTGCTGCTGCCAGCAGGATTCCAAATTCTTCGGCTTTAATCTGCGGAATTTGATCTGCCATACTTACTGCCAGGACAGCTAAAGCAGCAAAAATTGAAAACAAAATAACTAATTGAATTAAGGCATTGCGTACCCGATGATTTCGTCCTAGATATTTAATTCCATCTCGGATATCTTGCCAAACATGAGGGTGTTCTTGCTCAGATTTGTTCAATTTTTCACCGCTTCTTAGTCCTAGTAAAATGATCCCGGCGATCGCATATGCTCCGCCAACCAAAATTTCTTTACCGATACTCCCCGGTAAACCTATCTGAGAAGCTAAACTATCAGCAAGATCTAATAGGGGATCACCAATAGCAAAACCGATAATCAGCAATGCCATCATGGTAGTAGTGTAGAGAGAGTTGGCAGCTAATAAATTTTTGTCCTTAACAATTAAGGGAATAACCGCTTGCTCTGCGGGGGCAAAAAACTGGGTAAAAGTAGAAACCAAAAAAGTAATAACTAACATCAACCCAAATCCTAAAGGAAGAGACTGAAATAGTGTTTTCCCCTGAGCAGCCACCAATAAAGGCGGTAAGCAAAGCACCAAAATTCCCCGCAACAGATTAGAAATCACTAGAATGGACTTTTTTTGCCAGCGATCTACATATACACCTGCCAACGAACCAAACAATACAGCTGGAATCGTAAAAGCGATCATAATGGGAGATACCCACTTGCTAATTGGCTGGTTGGGTAACTGAAATTGATTGGCAATGATAGCGATCATCAATACCAAGTAGACTTTATCCGCCAACTGAGAAAATATCTGCCCACTCCATAAAATTACAAAACGGCTGTTTGTTAATACTGGGGTAAAGCCTTGAGAATCGGTTTCGTTTTGATCAGACACTGGTGCTGTAGTTTGGTTATTAATTAAAGAATTTTCTGAGGTTTCTGATTCCGACAGTCGCATTGTGCCCTGTTAAATTAATCTGAATAACTTTAAAATTCTATATATAAGCTATCTACTAGATTAGCCGAACGAATGGTTTTTCCTAAATGATATTGAATATATTCTCGCAAAATTTTTTCGATTCTGATCCAAGCCAGATCCAGATCAAAATTAGCTGTTTTTTTCTTGGTGAACCATTCTGTTCCTGGTAAAGAATGATAATTTAACTGTTGTAAAATAGCTAATTCCATCCCATTAATTCGATGATTAATCGTAGGTATGGGATGATATTGATGATCCTCTGTTAAAAGGCTATTATCAGATTGATTTCCAGTATTTTTTAGCTGTACTGGTTGTGCTGTTTCCAGATCAACAATCCCGCCACCCTCAAAACTAAAACCTACTCGCCACTGAGATGAAGTTAAGTTGGGCGGAAGCAGTTTTTGGGTCAGGCAACAATTAAATACCTGAGGAGTTAAACCAGCGATCGCTACTAAATGAAATACTGCTTGAGCCAGATAGGGATATATCGACTCCTGAGAATCAAATTCTTCAATCCGACGCAGGTGTTCATTGAGTAATTGATACAATTCTGGTTGCGGTTGTTCGTCTATCGCCAAACACAAACATAACTCAGCTAAATATTGAGCCGCTGCCAGCTTACCAATATCACGACTTAAACCAGGATAAGTATAGATAGTATCCGCTTGAATAATCTTATCTAGCGATCGCCCTTTAATTATCAATAATTCATTAATTACAAATAATTCAGTTCTGCCTCTGAGGCGCGATTTGTGTTTTTTGGCTCCTGGAGCAACTGCTCGAATCAAACCATATTCAGGGGTTAACACTGTCACCAAGCGATCGCTTTCCTTAATCGACGAGCCTTTAAGAATAATTCCCGTGGCTTTATATTTTTGACTCATTTATCGCTTAGTATTTTTAGATATCTTAGTAAAAAACCATAACTCCGAATTCTAGTAAGGGCGAACCGCTGTTCGCCCCTACGAATTCCGAACTCCGAACTCATTTTATAGACTCATTTTGTTGACGAATTAAATCGATTCCGCGAGATGTACCGAGACGGGTTGCTCCTGCTTCGATTAAGGCGATCGCCTGTTCGTAGGTACGAATTCCGCCAGAGGCTTTAATGCCAATTTGTCCTTTGGCAATTTCTTTGAGTAGTTTGACATCTTCTACTGTTGCTCCTCCAAACCACCCAGTACTGGTTTTTAGATATGTTACCCCTGCATCCAGACAGATTTCTCCTGCTAGTTTTTTCTCTTTATTGGTGAGAACGGTAGTTTCTAAAATTGCTTTCACAGCTTGACCAGTTTCAGCACATATTTCGGCTATTTCTCGATATATTTTGTTCGATTCTCCTGATTTTACCCAACCAAGATTGATTACTACATCCAGCTCCGTTGCCCCATTTTCAACTGCTATCTGAGCTTCATAGAGTTTAACTGCCGAGGTAACAGCACCTGTAGGAAAACCGATAACTGTACAAACTTGGGGCTGTTTATCGTGTAATAATTCCCGCGCTTGTTTTACTGCTACAGGATAAATACATACAGACGGAAAATTATATTGCCAAGCTTCCTGACAGACTTGCTTTACCTCTTCGGGAATAGCACTGGGTTTGAGCAGTGTGTGATCGATGTAGGTAGCAATATCGATTTCTAGTTCGGTTGCGGACATAAAATTTGAATCGTAAACAGGCTAGGTTTACTAACCATTTTCGCAAATTATACTCATATTTAAATTGTTTCTTGCCTTAAGAAAATTGCGATTCCGATTAAGATAATTGACCCCCCCAAGAACAAACTTAAGGAGGGAATTTCGCCCAAAGCGATCGCACCGATACAGCTAGCGACAACTGGTTCAAGTAAAAGACTTAGGCTAACCAAAGTTGGAGAAATCCAGCGTACTGACCAGTTTAAGCTAGTATGACCAATCACTTGAGACATCACTGCCATCAAAAAAATATACAGATAAACTGAAGGTGCATAACCGAAATAGCTAGTTTGGGATAAAAGTGGCAGAGGAAACAAAAATAGTGCCGCCGTAGAATAGGCGATCGCAATATAATTACTGGTATTTAAACCTCGTCTTTGTGCTTGAGAACCAAAGATGATGTATAAACTGGACATTATTGCCCCCACTAGAGCTAGGATATCTCCCAAAATCGCGTTGCTATAGCTACTACTGCCCCCATCAGTATCGGCGATCGCTATCAAAATTCCCCCTATTAGAGCGATCACAATACCCATAATTCCTTGCCGACTTAGTTTTTCCCCATACCACCACCAAGAAAACAGTCCGATCCAGATGGGATTGGTTGTTACCAAAACTGTAGAAGCAACTATGGAAGTATAGCTCAGGGATGTAATCCAGGTAGCAAAATGCATTGCCAGACAAATACCCGCAGCGATCGCATAATAATTGGCAACAGGATTAATCTTAGAGAATTTTAGATTTTTCCAAGTCGGCAGTAAAATTACAGTAGCCATGATTAAACGGGATGCTGCCAAGAATAGACTAAAACCAACCTTATTATCTGGAGTGACAACAGAGACTGCCAAGCGAATCCAAATCGCTGCCAGAGAAACTCCAATTATCCCAACTACTAAAACTATTCCAATTTGCCATCCAGACGGCTTCATTATTTCATCAATGATTTACTAATTTATGTCTAACTTACCGCCTCTAAACACAGATACTATTTGGGCAATCCTCAACGAAGAACTAGATGACGCGATCGTCAATCAATTAGTTTGGCATTATCTAGGCTATCGCTACGATGAAGCAAGTCAAACCTGGAATTTGAGCGAAGTTGTAGACGATTGGGCAGAAAAATATCCCGAACCTCCTGATTTTATTGCTAATCGTCCACCGACCGTAAAGCTTACCCGTTCAATACCTAAGGAAAACAAACAATTACTCAAAGAAAACTTGGGTTTTAAAGGTTATAAACTAGGCGAATTTGGACCTAGACAAACTCGTCGGGCAACTGCTGCTAACTGGTTATTAAACTATCTAGAAAGTCATTGAAATCGTTTTACGATTAACCTATAACCTATAACTCCTCCTGTCTTGACCTAAAAAAGCGATCAAGCATAATTTCACACTAATGATGAGAGAGGGGGATATAAGATTTAAATAATCATTATTTTTACAACAAATGAAGGGATTTTTAGCAAAGGTAATACAATTTGATGCCGTCAAGGACATTGATCTACAAAGCTTAAAAGACGATGAACTCTATGTAGAAGATTATTTTACCTGGATACAGTCAGACGAATATGCAGAGCATCATACTGATACAGACGATTACGAAGGAAAGGAACTAGACAAGAAAGTCAGGGCTTCTGTCATTGGACGGTTAGCCTCTCAATACCGCAGTAGAAAAAATCGATTTCGGAACAATCACCTTTGGTATTTATACTTTGATCGATATGCTTTTGAATCCCCTGAATCAGTAAAAGATAGAGTTAGAGTATCTGAGCCTTTAGAGGTTTGCTTAGGGATATTGGAGCTTGATAACGTGCTTTTATATGAAGCAGCAACAATAGGAACATTTATCCCTGAATTTGAAGAGGTAGATACGCTAGATATTTTAAAGAGATACCAAACACAGATCGTCAAGCAGTGTTATAAGACTGGAAAATTTGAAACCCCCTTATGGAAAGTCGAATGTAATATCAATTCAGATCGCTCTCTGTAGAGCTATTCTTTAGCGAAACCACGAAGATCAAAGTTGCAACCCTATTGTTCCGCTACTGTTCTAGCAATATTAATTGCTCTGTTTATCAAAGGATTATTGATGGGCATGGCGATGGGGATAACGGCGATCGCGATTATCTCTGAAGTGACTTCCTCCTACGCTGACTGCTATCGTGGTACAGACGTGGGGCTTCCCGCCGATAAAGCTAACTAAACCTTCTGCACGGGAAATTGAATTTCGGTGATGTAAGACTCGTTATCTTGCTCTTGACCTCCTTGGATGTATAACTCTCTGTTAGGGGCAATAATTTGATAGCCATTAGTTTCAATCCAGGCTAATAGGTTTTCGTAAGATTGGTTGAGGGTGAGATAACTACCTTGATGAATGATGCAAGCAATTTCGTCATATCTGGGCAATTCATAGACTTTGATCCGGTCTGTTTCTGCCAGAGCAGTATCTATGACCAAGACGGCTTCGCCATCCACATCACTTTCTTTATATTCTTGATCGTGCCAGATAGCAGCACAATAATCAAACTTAGTAATCTTATATTGCTGTAAATAGCCAATTAGCTCATTAAATAACTCTCCCACAGCAGAATAGTTAGGCAAAATTTCTCGGATGGATGCAACCTTAATAGGCTCTACTTTTTTGACTACAACATCATAGTTTCTCATAGTATTCTCTTCTTCAATTTGTTTGATGCGAGCTTTTACTCTGTTCAGCTTTAATTGCTCTGACTCAATCTGCTTCTGCAATTCTGCTTGTTTGAGCCTTAGCATTCCGCGAATTTGCTCTAGAGGAATATCATCCTCTAGTAGTTTACGGATTTGTTCTAAAGAAAATCCCAAATCTTTGAACGCCAGAATGCGATTTAGCCGAGGTAATTGCTTAGCAGAGTAGTAGCGATAATTGGTATATGGATCGATATGAAATGGTTTCAATAAACCCATTCGATCATAGAGACGCAGAGCTTTGATCGATATCTGACTAAGCTTGGAAAAGTCGCCAATCTTGAACATTATTTTGTTTCGTTGTCTCCTACTTTTTTAGTAAACACTCTCCTCCAAGGGAAGAGTCAAGAGTTTTTATCTTGAGATTTATATGTCAACAAATAAAAACATTAGCTAGATAAAAATCTCTAGATCTTCACAATTGGTTTTTAGATTGAACACCAACTAAATTAATCCTTATTAATCCTTTTGTTGAGAAAAGTAACTAAAATGTCTCAAGTTAACGGTGTCATAATGCAGTATTTCCATTGGTACATTGACCCCGATTTAATCCTGTGGAAAGACGTTAATCAGAAAGCTCAAGAATTAGCAGAGGCTGGAATTACCGCTTTATGGCTGCCTCCAGCCTATAAAGGAATGGCAGGAACTTACGATGTTGGTTATTCCGTATACGATATGTATGATCTGGGTGAATTTGAGCAAGGTGGAACTGTTCGCACTAAGTATGGCGATCGCCAGCAATATCTAGATGCCATTCAAACTCTTCACGGCAATGGTATTCAAGTCTATGGTGATACAGTTCTCAACCATCGTATGGGCGGAGAATCCACTGAAGTTGTTAAAGCGACTCCTTTTTCTCAGGAAGATCGTATCCATCCCAAAGGAGGAATGAGAGAGATCGAAACCTACAGTCATTTTTCCTTTCCTGGACGACAAGGCAAGTATTCTGATTTTAAATGGCATTGGTGGCACTTTGATGCAGTTGACTGGGATACGAGAAGCCAAGAACATAACACTATTTATCTCTTTGAAGGTAAACAGTTTGATGATTATGTCGCCCTAGAAAATGGTAACTTTGCTTATTTGATGGGTTGTGACCTTGACTACCAAAATCCAGAAGTACGAGAAGAAGTGACCCGTTGGGGTAAATGGTATTTGGATACTACTAACGCTGATGGTTTCCGTCTAGATGCGATAAAGCATATTTCTGCTTGGTTTTTCCCTCAATGGATTGACGAGATGGAGCGTCATGCAGGTAAAGATTTATTTGTGGTCGGAGAATATTGGTTTAATGATACTAATACTCTCCACTGGTATGTTGACTCGGTGCAAGGCAAAATGTCAGTATTTGATGTTCCCCTACACTACAACTTCCACTATGCCAGTAAATCTGGTGGTAACTACGATATGCGAAATATCCTCAGGGGTACTTTTATGGAACAACGCCCTACCCATGCAGTTACCTTTGTGGAAAACCACGATTCTCAGCCATTACAAGCACTAGAAGCTCCAGTAGAACCTTGGTTTAAACCTTTAGCCTATGCCCTAATTTTGTTGCGTAGAGAAGGTTATCCTTGTATCTTTTACGCGGACTACTATGGCGCAGAATACGAAGATTATGGCAGAGATGGCAACCGTTATCCGATCTTTCTCCCCTCCCATCGTTGGCTGATTGATAAATTCTTAACTGCTCGTCATAAATATGCTTACGGCGATCAATATGATTACTTTGACCACTTTAATACGATTGGTTGGACTCGCTTAGGAGATGAAGAGCATCCTCAAGCGATGGCAGTAATTATGAGTGATGGTAGTGCTGGAAGCAAGTGGATGGAAGTAGGAAAGCCCAATACTAAATTCTACGATCTAACCGAACACATTTCAGAGCCAACTTATTCTAATGCATCCGGTTGGGCTGAATTCCGTTGTAATGGAGGCTCGGTATCGGTTTGGGTAGAAGCTTAGTCAAATTTGAGTTCGGAGTTCGGAGTTCGGAGTTCGGAGTTTGGAATTGTAATTTTTCCAAATAGAGCTACTTGGTTGCTGGTTGCTGATATCCTAGATTAACGTAACCAACTTACAAACCGCCGTTATATGAATAAATATTTTGCCACTGTATCTCGCGGTTTAGAAGAGGTTGCTGCCCAGGAATTAATCAGCATCGGGGCAACTGATGTGCGCCCGGACTTCACAGGAGTCCATTTTTCAGGGGACAAGGCATTACTTTATCGGGCTAACCTTTGGATGAGAACGAGTTTTCGTATTCTGATGCCTATTGCCAGAGTAAAAAGTTTTAATGGAGATGAACTTTATCGTAGTGTGCAAAAGCTGGATTGGAATGAATATCTAGATCCTGATATGACTATTGCCGTTACTTGTACTGGCAAAAATAAACATCTCAACCATACCCACTTCACGGCACTTCAGATTAAAAATGCGATCACCGATTGGCAAAAGCGCAAGCTAGGAATACGCTCCAGTGTCGATACAGAAAAACCCGATCTGATTATCAATGCTCATATTGTTGAAAAACACTGCATATTGAGCTTAGATAGCTCAGGCTCAAGTCTGCATCGTCGAGGATATCGTCCGGCGATCGGTGCAGCTCCCATGAAAGAAACTTTAGCCGCGGCTTTATTAGATCTGGCAGAGTGGACTCCTGATTTGCCCTTTCTCGATCCGATGTGTGGTAGTGGTACATTGCCCATCGAAGCAGCATTAAAGGCTTTAAATATTGCTCCTGGATTATATCGGGACTTTGGTTTTCAAACTTGGTTGGATTACGATCCGGGTTTATGGCAGAGTCTCCTCAAAGAAGCTAGCGATCGCCAGAAAACTGATATTGCCGTTCCTATAATTGGCAGCGATCGCGATTTAAAGGTGATTAGACAAGCTTTTGTTAATGCCGAAAGCTCTGGGTTAGAAGACTATGTCAAATTTGCTCGTCAAGATATATCTACTATCGAAGCTCCCGCAGATCGGGGAGTGTTGATTTGTAATCCTCCCTATGGTGTGAGATTAGGCAAGGAAGCTGAATTGGGCGAACTCTATCAACTTTTGGGAGATATTTTTAAACAGAGATTCAAAGGCTGGACAGCATATATCCTCACAGGCAGCATGAAATTATCGAAACAAGTAGGATTGAGGACTTCTAAACGGATTAAGCTGTACAATGGCGCAATTCCTTGTACCCTGTTGAAGTATGAAATGTACTAGGGGTAAAACAACGATTACGACCTTAATGGATCATATCGTCAAAAAAAGGCTTGATAGCGATGGTTTCGTAATACCTGTTTGTGAGATTATCGGTAGTAATCCCTCTTTCATGACTTTGAGGTCAAACCTTGATTTTTCGTAGGCTAAATCAGCGTATTTTCGTTGAAAATCCCTATAGTTATGAAAGAGGGTTAATAGACCATCTATAATCCGTTACGATTCAACGATATGTTATGCACTAGTTATTTGAAGCTTGTATTGTTCGGTTGCTCGTTTCGCTATTTTGAATTCTGGCCTATAACCAAGCGAGGTAATAAAGTCAATATGCTGCTTTCTTTCATTCTTAGTCATACGAAGCCCAAATATAACTTCTTTAAGAGAGTTTTTCTGGAAGGTTTTGGCACCATGACCAACATTCTTGACTCGTTGATATGCAAACGTATAGTCGCGTTTCAGTTGCTCTTTTAAGAAGGAACTATCTTTTATTTCTTTTAACTTCTTAAAGTAATTTTCATCTGGTCTGAACTCTTCATATTCTTCGTACAATGGTTTCCAAATTGATCGATGCTCCCGTTCGTAGCTCCAATCAGAAGACTTTTGAAGTAATGCAATCTGTGCCAATTCATCTTCGGTATGAAACCAGAAATCTATTTTTCTGTAGTTGGTTTGGTAAATCACCTCTTCTGCTTTTGGAAGCTTAGTTTCAGCCCATTCAAATCCAAGACATAGTCCGCGATGTTCCGTCGCGTAGTGCGCCCAAAGCAGAAGGTTATCTGGATTTTCGCATAGTGCAAGAACGCCATAATCATCCATTACCTCTTTATAATATTTATTATGGTCTATATACTCCCCTGCAATAACTTTCTCAAAAATTTTGTCTATGGTAGACTTAGCATTATTCCAAGTAAATGGAAACGGATTAGAGAGAACGTCCCTAGCACGTTCTCTAGAACGTAATACTCTAAAATGACGATCAATCGCTTCTTCTTTTGATTGATGCACTTCCAGTTCAATTAGTCCTTCAAATGGATCGTTGAAGGTAGATAGCTTTGCAAAGTAAAGTTGTGAATCTATGAATATTCTGGCTGTGTACCCGCTATCAGGATTTGAGAAGTTAACAGGGGCGCGATACTTATAGAGCATCATTATTATGTGCCAAATGACTAACTACTAACTGTTTATTAGAAGAAAACTTTCCATACATTCACCCTGTAGAGGATGATATTAAGAATTTTTCTGAATACCCTATACTGCTTCTTTTTAACATGATCTGAATTAAATCCTACACAGTAGATTTACTAATGTGTGGTGCGGAAATATTTTCAGTCAGTAGATAGTTTTAGTTAGCCAGAAGTAGTAGTACATCAACCGCTCCTTCCTAATGTACTGCAAATGTTGGGACTAGCAGGAGGCGATTCTTGTCAAGTATTGCCTATTTCTGTTTTAAATAAAAATCATATTGATCGCGTAATTGTTTTGCATTAAGATTTTTGGTCCAATATTCCACTAAAGCATGACCAAATGCCCAAGAATTATGATTACCTGCTTCGTTGTAATCTAATAATAAAGACCACAGAGAACGTAAATCGAAGTTACTGATATTGGGTTGTTCACTGAGCAACATGAATAGGTCATAAGCCATCTGAAGCTTGCCAATTACTACGGGTGCTTGTTCTACAGGAATTTGTTCTGCCAAAACATAAGCTAAGGTAGGATTGCCTGTGGTCATAGTAGAAATAAATTGCAGCACAGGACTTTTTAAGAAAGCAGTTAAACCTTGAGTAGTAGATAACTGACGAGTATAGCGATCTATGATTTGAGCGGCGGCTGTGCTGCGGGCTTCTAAATCTCGCAAAAAACGGGCAAGACGAAGCTGTTTAGCTGGTGCGATCGCCTGAATTAATTCCTGAGATAGAGCTTCTACTCCCCAAGCGGAGCGATTGTTAGCTCGATCTTCCGTCACAATAGGTAAAATCAGCTCGCAGATGTCTCCTAATAGTTCTGTACGATAGTTAGTTGCCTCGCGAATGGATTTTTCTTTGGGCTCATTTCCCTCGCGCCAATCATAAGGAGGATTCCACTCACGAATGGGACGGAGGCGATCAACTTGGGTTACAATTCCCACTGCACTCAAATCAGTAACATCTTGTTTTAAGACTTGCAGAAAATCTAAATCCATTTGCAGAGCCGGATCGAGAGCAGGGGTAACTAATAGTAATAGATCTGCTTTGGTGGCAAAATCTAACACTTGTTCTCGTAATTCAGGACGATTTACCTGTTCATAACCAGGAGTGTCTAAAAGATTTAGGACTTCTTGAGAGGGAGTTTGCCAATGATAGTTTTTGATTCGATCTGTACTAGGCAATACATCTACTTCTGCTTTCTCAGCTTGAAAGAGAGTATTAATTAGACTACTTTTCCCCGCACCTGTACGCCCCACAAGAAGAATATTGACGGGCTTTTGAGCAATTTCTTGAGGTGATTCGGCTGATTCTAAGATTTTTTTGAGGGTTTGGGTTTCTGCTTTGGGTAAAGCGGGATTGGAGTCAATTTCGGGGATAACAATGGTCTCATCACCGTATAAGGCGATCGCCTGTTGAGCGAGATTTCTTAAAGCTGTTTCCCGAATTAATTGACCCAAGTTAAGTAATAATTCCTGATTTGCTTGAGTATTAAATTTTCTGGTGGCTTGTTTGGCGGCAGCAGCAGCAGGATTAATTAACCATTGTGACCAATTAAATGCTTGAGCTAATTTACGTGCTGAGGGTTCCAATTGACGATACATTTCATAAGCTTCATAAGCCTGACCGATAGAAACTCGATTTAATACTGGGGCAAGCTTCTGCATCAAGCGATCTGTATCATCTACGGTACCGCGAATTAATCCGTAAGCCTGGGGAATATATATATTGAGTAGAGGGCGTTTAACTTCGGGATTATAAATATGAGCGATCGCGTTGACTAATTCCTGACAGCGTTGCCAAAAAGTCGTCCAGTCTTCCCAAAATGGTTCATCCGACTTGGTTTGGGTGATAATTTCGTTGATGGCAGCGTTAATTTGCGTTTTTTTATCTCCTTTAGCTTCAATTTCTGGGGTTTCATCTTCTAACTCTTGATTAATCTCTTCCATAACTTCCTGAATTTCTGCCAAGGCTGGTTTGGTCCACTTCACCAATAACCATCGCCATCCAGTAAAAACTAAGATCACTACACCCCAAATCCAATTAATTCCCCAGTCATGAATCTGCGAACCTGCTGCAACCAATAAAAAGATTACGATAGTTGCGATGGGAAGAATTAAAATAGCTGCTTGCCAAGGTTTGATGCGTAACATTGTCTGCTCTCTGTTTTTTCTAATTTTTTGGCTAATTAATTACACGCTCTAGTTTTATTAAAAAAGCTTAACTACTTTTTCTGGTCAACCAGGCTGGAGGACGAGAAATTATTCTCATAACAGCTAATATCAGTAAGCTGAGGATAATCGCCGCAGTCCAAAGGGGAAAAGTAATACCCAAGATAGATAACGAGATTGAACCTACTAGTTCGATTGTTGCCACAATAAAATTGCCGAAGCCTCCAGTAATTCCTGTCGAAGCTAATCTAGTTAGACTTGCTAAAGTACCCATGATTCCTGCTGTTCCTCCTCCCGCGATCGCAGCTAAGGTCCATTGCAATACAGGATCGGTATGTCCTAGAGTGGCAGCAGTTATAACCGTACCAATGCCGACTGCAATAGGTACTTGAATCGTATCTAATAAGTTATCAACTATAGGGATAAAGTAAGCTGAAATTTCTAAAAGAGTTGCAATGGCTAAGGCGATCGCTGCTTCAGTTGAGCCTAACCATTCAAACCCGGATGACAGAGGAATATGTCCGTAAATAGCTCCGATGCTAATCGCTAACGGCGGCAAAAAAACACGAAAGCCACAGGCAGCACTTAGGGTTATTCCTAAACAAAGGGCAGTAATAATTTCCATAATTGATTTTTATAACTAAATTTAGCTTAACTAAATCAACCGAATGCCACAAAAATTAGACCGATGGGGAATACTGCAATTAAGTTCTCCAGTCTTTAATCTGCTATGAATACCTATCCCGACTTCTCCCACCACAATTATCAAATTGTTCGCGAACTAGGACGTAATCGAGAAGGAGGCAGAATTAGTTATTTAGCAGAATGTATTGATAATCAACAACAGGTAGTAATAAAGCAGTTTCGCTTCGTACAAGAAAATGCTAGTTGGCAGGGATTTAAAATCTATGAAAGAGAAATTCAAATTCTACAAACCATAAATCATCCCCGTATCCCACGTTATCTTGATTCTTTTGAGACAGATGACGGTTTTTGTATGGTACAGGAATATCGAGATGCTCCTTCTTTAGCAACTAAAAAAAGTTTTACACCTCATGAGATAAAACTAATTACGGTTTCGATTTTAGAAATATTAGCGGATTTACAAGATCGAATTCCGCCAATTATTCATCGTGATATTAAGCCAGAGAATATATTGGTAGATCGAGATCGGCAAGCCTATTTAATTGACTTTGGTTTAGCTCGGGTGAACAGTCAAGATATGGCTATGAGTAGTGTTGTCGCAGGAACACCTGGTTTTATGCCCCCTGAAGAATTGTTTAATCGCCCATTATCCACAGCTTCAGATTTATATAGTGTTGGGGCAACAGCGATCGCTTTACTGACTAATACTTCTTCCTCTAATTTAAGCAACCTAATTGATGACAACTATCAGTTTCAATTTAGTCATTTGTTGACCGGAATTAATCCTGATTTTGTTGATTGGTTAACTAAAATGGTTGCACCTAATCTCAAGGATCGTTTTGCCAACGCTCAAGAAGCCTTGGTTGAACTACAACCAATTGATATTACTGGCATGACAACTTTAAAACTGTCAGAGCCAAAGAATCAACATAATAAAAACAGTTTAGTGACCGCAGGCTTAGCATTTATGGGCACAGTTTTAATTATGCTTAGTATTTTCTCTAACCTCAAACCTGCAACTGAGACTTCTGTAGTCAAGCAACCAGACACCAACCAGACCCAGAAATCTCTAACCGAGGAACAACAGTGGTTTAAAAGTATTAAATCTCGTTGTAATTCTGTGGAAGTGATAACAGCAATGCGTAATACAACCTATCCGCAAACCCCAAAGGGAGTAGGATATGCTGCCAGTTGTTATGCCCTTGCCGGTAGACTTGACTTAGCCGATCGCGTAATTCAGAAGTTACCAGAAAACCAGCGGGTATACGCCGCAGCAGTAGTGTTTGACATTGGTCATCCTGTAGCTGATTCTGGAGACGATCGCTCCGCAGGACCAATTATGGAATTAGTTTTGCGTTATTGGGCAGATAACTATATGGCTTTATATCATGCGGGAATGTCAGCTTATGTTTTGGATGATTACGCCCAAGCTACAACTCACCTCCAGGAATTTTTAAGGATCTATCAACGTCAAGACGGTTGGACTAATAAAGCTAAAAATGCCTTAAGTCGAATGGAACAGGGAATTCCCGCTGATGAAAGCTTTTCTATTCATCATTAGCTCTGTTTAGAGAATCGACAACTAGAACACTGATTTAGTAATACGAGGTTGCTGGTAAAGTGAGATCGGGAAGACAAGGGGACAAGGCAGACAAGGGAGAAAATGGGCAAAGAATCTATCAAAAGTCATGAAGATTTAGTAGTTTATCAAATGGCCTTCTCAGCAGCGATGAAAATCTTTAACTTATCAAAGACATTTCCAGTAGAAGAGCGTTACTCTCTAACCGACCAGATACGCCGTTCTTCGCGCTCTGTGTGTGCCAATTTAGCACAAAGGCTTAAGCCGCATGTAGCTTGGCGTAAAAGGAGATATGAAGCTGCTTTTATTGCTAAACTTAGTGATTGCGAAGCAGAGGCAGCAGAAACACAAGTATGGCTTAAATTTGCGGTCAAATGTCAATATTTATCTGTAGAGCAAGGACGAGAACTCTACGGAATCTACAATCAAGTTCTCAGCGGACTAGTAAACATGATTAACAATCCTCATCGCTGGGTTATAGGGAAGTAGATAAATTCTCCCTTGTCTCCTTGTCTACCTTGTCCCCCTTGTCTCTATAGTCCATGATTGTTCGGATTACTGAATCGATATTCTAGCTCGACACTACAGCAGAATTTTGATAAAACCAAGCAGTTAGAGCGATCGCCAAGGCATCGGCAGCATCGTCAGGACGGGGAATAAAGTCTAAGGACAATTCCCGCGCTACGGCTTCTTGAACTTCTAATTTGGGAGCATTCCCGTATCCTGTTAAAGCCTGCTTGATTTGTGGTGGTGCAAACTCTACGTAAGGCAAATTAGATTGACCCAAAACCAACATCAAGACTCCCCTTGCCTGGGCAACACTAATTGTATGGCTCATGCGATAAAAAAATAATTTTTCGACTGCTACCAAATCAGGAGCAGTTTCGTCAATTAGCGTGTGTAGATCATTGTAAATAGTACACAGGCGATCGCTAAAGGGAGTTTTTGACTGAGTTTCAATTACACCAAACTCGGCTAACTTTACTGAAGTTAAATTGCATTTGGATGTAAAATCATCCTTGCTTGGTGACTGACAAATAATTGTGCCAAACCCTAAGATAGCTAATCCTGGATCTAACCCTAAAATTTTGATTTCTCCCATTAGCAAGATATGATTAATTTCCTGACAAAATTCTGTTTAATCGTTTAGTATCTGTAGTTATTGCAATCTTTTGAGTCGTTTCCATTGAGATAGTTTATGTTTATGATAACGACTTTGGCACTGGTGTATAGAGAACGTGACTAAACTGAGATGAAAAATTTATCTTTTTCCAAGAAAAAGTATCTTCGTCGCAAAAATCGCTGGTTTAAGTGGCTATCCCCAGGTTTATTTATTAAGCGTTGGCTACTGATCAGTGCCAGCGGTTTTTTTCTGGCAGCTATTGGTGCCGCTGTTTGGAGCAAACTTACACCAATATATCGCCTATTGTCGTTTATTTCCCAATTTTTGGAATTTCTGACCCGAGTGATTCCCAATTATATTTCTGGTCCAATTGTCTTGATGATCGGTATTTTTCTCATCTTTTGGGGGCAATCTCGCACGGTAGGCTCAATTACCGATGTTTTAGGCGTCGATAAAGATAAACAGTTGGTGGATATGTTATTAGACCGCCGTCGACTCAATCGAGGACCAAAAATTGTGGTTGTCGGGGGCGGAACAGGTCTGTCAACCTTATTGCGAGGCTTAAAAGACTATAGCAGTAATATCACCGCCATTGTTACTGTAGCTGATGATGGTGGCTCTTCAGGAAGATTAAGAAGAGAAATCGGGGTCTTGCCTCCAGGAGACATTCGTAACTGTATTGCAGCTTTGGCAGATGAAGAAGAATTACTCACCGAACTATTTCAGTATCGTTTTAAAGCGGGAGACGGTTTAGTCGGTCATAGTTTTGGCAATTTATTTCTAACTGCTATGAGTGAGATTACTGGCGATTTAGAACAAGCTGTAGCCACCAGTTCTAAAGTTTTAGCCATTAGCGGTAAAGTTTTGCCCTCTACCCTTAGTGATGTAAGTTTATGGGCAGAAATGGAAGACGGAAGACTGATCGAAGGAGAATCTAATATACCTCAAGCAGGAGGCAAAATTAAAAGTATTGGTTGTATGCCAGCTAACCCCCCTGCACTTCCCTCAGCAGTAGCAGCAATTGAGGACGCAGATTACATTATTATTGGTCCAGGTAGTCTCTACACCAGTATTATTCCTAATCTTTTAGTTCCAGATATTAGAGATGCGATCGCCAATGCCGATGTTCCTCGCATTTATATTTGCAACATTATGACCCAACCAGGGGAAACAGAAGGTTATAGCGTTGCCGATCACATCCGTGAAATTGATCGGGTTAGTAAACAGAAATTATTTGATGCTGTTTTAGTACATCGTAAACCTCCGAGCCCTGTGTCGCTCAAACGCTATGCTTTGGAAAATTCTCATCCTGTCTATTTAGATCGGCAAGAGATAGCTAAACTAAATCGTCGTATAGTTATGGCAAATGTGATGGAAGAAGACCAGGTAAAAGGTCATGTTCGCCACAATTCTAATCAGCTTGCCAGAGTTTTGCTGCGTTGGTATAGCGGTAAATGGCAGCCTAAGCTTTGAATATTGAAGAGGTTAACTGTTGCAGAGAAGGAGCACCTCATCAAAGCGATATTTGTAGTAAGGTAAAGAGATAAGGGATGGAGCAAAACGAGCTAGTTAAATTAAATTAAATTAAATCAACTTACTCCACTTTGCTATCCCGACTTAAAGTTACTTGGCTTATTAAACAATCTATCAACTCAATATAAAGAAAGTGTGTCTTGCTACGGTAAATAATGTAAAACTTTGATGAACTTTTGCTGTAGCTAGACTTTGGCTCGCTGGCTGCCACAATTTTTATCTGCTACTAGACTTTTGACCACGCCCTTCAGGCTAAAGTAATGAGTAATGAGTAACGAGTAAAAAAGCCCAAAGTTGGTCTCAACACATGCGGCGAACTATGAGCCTTTGTCGCCTAAAACAGCCGCAAAGAAAAAAACACAATTTCTAACTTGAATCCTCTAGCCTCAGCTAAAGGAATAACTCATTACTTATTACTCATTACTCGTGAACGAGGCTTCTAACTCTTTCCATCCCAACTTCTGTCTTCTTTTGATTCGTGCTTACAATACTTCTTAGAAATGCTCAGTCAACTCAAAACCTGGGTTATTTGCTCGGCAAATATTTACCTCCAGGTAGTGTAATCTTGCTCTTAGGCAATTTGGGTTCGGGCAAAACCACTTTAGTTCAAGGAATTGGTAAGGGGTTAAATATTTCGGAGTCTATAGTTAGCCCCACATTTACTTTAATCAATGAGTATCTAGATGGTCGGTTGCCTTTATACCATTTAGATCTGTATCGCTTAGAGCCAAATCAGGTTGATGCTATTTATCCTGAAATATACTGGGAAGGCATAGAAGTTCCTCCAGGCATTACGGCGATTGAGTGGTCACAACGTTTACTAACTAAGCCACCAGGTTATTTAGAAATTAAGCTAGTTGCCCACTCTCAAGCTAGAAAAGCTTGCATACAACGATACGGCACAAGTCATCACGATCTAAAATTTATCGAAAATTTTGCCGAACTGGCACCAGAGTAGCGCATCATACCTCTTAATTTAAGATCGAAAAAGGACGGGGAAACTTGAATTTATTTCCCCATCCTGAGCATAATTTTTGTATTAATTACATTTAATAGTCTTATTTAATTAGTCAATCCCAAGTTGATTGCCACGTTTGTACTGCATATAAGCAGCAAAAAACAATCCTAATAAAGTAATAAAAATTAAACCGAGTACAATCCCTAAAAGCAAAGGTTCTATCATAATGTCTCTCCTAAAAACAAATTGTTTAGCTAAGGTATATCCTACGTCAATTTAGACATCAGCGTCATAGAGACATAGTTGGGTCACAGATATGAGTGATGATAAATTTCAGTCAATCTTAGTATTATCTTCAATAATCAGACTAACCCAAAAAGAATTAATAAAGCTTGCATAGCTTGACCATAAATTTTAAGCTATTTTATAAATCATAATAAATATAAGTAAACATTCATAAATCACTAAGATAAACAGTGGATAACCAGTTAGTCCAATCTCCAATATGGCTAAACCGCCTAATTTTAACTGTAATGGCAGTAATGCTTATTGTTGGTCTCAGCATTCTGGGTGTCTACTGGCAACAAACTGCCGATCCTTACACTCAAGAAGTATTATCTCTAGAAGGAGATCCTCAGAAGGGATTAGCTATTTTTCAGATAAATTGCGCTGGCTGTCATAGTTTAAGAGCAGATAGAAATGTTGGTCCCAGCTTAGAACATATTTCTAAGCGTAGATCTCAGCGCGACATAATCAAACAAGTAACTAGTGGTCGAACTCCTCCAATGCCTAAATTTCAGCCAAGTCAAAAAGAAATGGCAGATTTACTCGGATATTTAAGTCAACTTTAGCCAGAGAAACAGTTGATTCATGAACCTAAAATTAACTGTTTCCTATTCAAACTGCAAATATTAAGATTATTCAAATTCAAAATCTTTCAACACTACCAAGGAAGACTGGCTCTACTCTGATAGCTAAAACGCTTGTTGGTCGTACTACCATATACTCTCCCTGAATGTTTTTAATCGGTATATTAATAAAATCTTCAGAATCAGATTTGGCAATTAATTCGCCACTATACCACTTTTGAAAGTCTTGTACGGTGTTGAACCGAACTTCTTCTCTGTGACCTCCAGAAATAAGTAGGTGAACTGCGTATTCATCAGGCTTTCTAGGCATAGGAAATGTTTGAGAACTGCAATACATATAGTTCCCATAAAGCCGGATTTAAATGTCATTGATCCGATATTAAATCTCGTTAGTTGATCTTTATATTAAGGGCACCAGAAAGCAGCGAACAAGAATCGTTGAGCGCTCAAAGTCAATCCTATAAGCTCACTAAATCAATATCACCTAAGACTTAAAGATAAGGCAATTAATCCTCAGGTTCATTAGTTTTGCTAGGGGAAGACTTGTAGAGAGCATCTAACCTTGAACGAGCATCATCTACTGACACCGAACGCATGACTAGTAATGGCTCTTCTATCACTTTTCCTTGTTCATCTAGTAGTTCTGGATGTACTTTTCTTTCTCGACGAGATCTATTTCTCGTTGAGCCATTGTGATTGTGAGCATGAAGCTTTTGTGTCTCTCCACTCAAAATAACTAAACTACGAATTAGGTTAGTGACTGCTAGAAGGGCAATAACGGTAAATAGCAGAATGTAGACTAAATGCAACATAAATTTTATTTCTTCCTCATAAACTCATTACTATAATTTGCCGACTAAGAAATGAAATTTTTTCTACAGTTTTAAGATTTTAGCGATGTTTCATTCTCCTAATTTTTAGACTCTCGATACTTTTGAGCTACATTCCAACATTCAGCAACCAACTGATGCCAGGGAAGTAGCATTTTGGAGTCAATTCCTGCTGTTCCTCCAGTAGCTTTAAATAGCATTTGAGCTGTTTGAACTTCTTGCTGGCTCTGATTAATTCTCTCTAATAATTGAGCTTGCTGTTGAGCAGACAAAAAAGACATTTGCTCTGATTCCAATAAAGAACGCGATCGCTCAAACCAGTATTGAAAATCTTCTAGCAGCGGCTCTAAAACCGTTTTGAGTAATTCTTTCTCAGTGGGTTGCTTTGTGGACATCAATTTTAAATTAGCTTATTATCTCAATATTTATCTTAGCGGGTTTCATAAAAATTAATATATTTTTGATTTTTTTTAATATAATCTAAGAGTCTTAATGATGACTGCTTTCAAAGTACTTGTTACTGTATCTACCAATCCCGATCTAGAATATAACGAGATTACTTGCGTCTTTTACAATAGCCGATGCCCGAAGCAGAACAAGCACAACAACCGCTCAAATTACTTCGCACTAGCGAATCCGAATCATTAAAGAAAATTCGTCATACTACGTCTCATATAATGGCGATGGCAGTGCAAAAACTGTTTCCCCAGGCGCAGGTGACGATTGGTCCTTGGACAGAGAATGGTTTTTATTACGATTTTGATAGTCCTGATTCTTTTACCGAGAAGGATTTAAAAAAAATCCGTAAAGAAATGATCAAGATTATTAACCGTAAGTTGCCCGTAGTGCGTGAAGAAGTTAGTCGAGAAGAAGCAAAACGGCGAATCGAAGACCTCGGGGAACCTTATAAACTAGAAATCTTAGACAGTATCAATGAACCGATCACTATCTATCATTTAGGCGAACAGTGGTGGGATCTTTGTGCTGGACCTCATGTAGAAAGCACTGCCGATATTAACCCCAAAGCGATCGCCTTAGAAAGTGTAGCGGGGGCATATTGGCGAGGAGATGAAACCAAAGCCCAGCTTCAGCGAATTTACGGGACTGCATGGGAAACTCCCGAACAGCTAGAGGAACATCAACGTCGAAAAGCAGAGGCTTTAAAACGAGATCACCGTAAATTAGGTAAAGAATTAGGATTATTTATCTTCGCCGATCCTGTGGGACCTGGCTTACCTTTGTGGACTCCTAAAGGAACTATACTGCGATCGCAACTAGAAGATTTTCTCAAACAGGAACAAATCAAACGTGGTTATCTGCCAGTGGTCACTCCCCATCTTGCCAAAATCGATTTGTTTAAAATTTCAGGACACTGGCAAAACTATAAGGAAGATATGTTTCCGATGATGGCGGAAGATGCCACCGCAGCAGAAGCCGAACAAGGTTTTGTCCTCAAGCCGATGAATTGTCCCTTTCATATCCAAATCTACAAAAGTGAGTTGCGGTCATACAAGGAATTACCGATGCGATTAGCAGAATTCGGGACAGTATATCGCTACGAACAGTCAGGGGAATTGGGTGGTTTGACTAGGGTGAGAGGCTTTACTGTTGATGACTCACACTTGTTTGTTACTCCAGAACAGTTAGACGATGAATTTTTAAAAGTCGTTGATTTAATCCTGTCGGTCTTTAAAAGTTTGCAATTAACTAAGTTTAAAGCTCGTTTAAGTTTTCGTGACCCAGAATCAGATAAATATATTGGTTCTGACCTAGCCTGGGATAAGGCAGAAAACGCTATTCGTCGCGCGGTGGAAAAAATGGGGATGAATTATTTTGAGGCTCTGGGAGAAGCGGCTTTTTATGGTCCCAAGCTCGACTTTATTTTTGAAGATGCTCTGGGAAGAGAATGGCAGCTAGGAACGGTACAGGTAGACTATAATTTGCCCGAACGTTTTGAGTTAGAGTATGTTGCGGAAGACGGTTCCCGTCAGCGTCCAATTATGATTCACCGCGCTCCTTTTGGTTCTCTAGAAAGGCTAATTGGTATTTTAATCGAGGAATATGCGGGAGATTTTCCTCTTTGGTTGGCTCCTGTACAAGTGCGCTTATTACCTGTCCGAGATGCCCATTTTGATTACGTCCGTGAAGTGGCAGCAAAAATGCGAGAGGTAGGAATTCGTGCTGAAGCCGATACTAGCGGCGAACGTTTGGGCAAGATGATTCGTAATGCCGAGAAGCAGAAAATTCCTGTAATGTCGGTAGTAGGAGATCAAGAAGTATCAGATAATACTTTGAGTATCCGTACTCGTGCTTCGGGAGAGTTAGGAGCGATCGCTGTATCTGAAGTTATGACTAAATTGACAGAGGCAATTTCGGCTCATACTAATTTTTAACTCAACAGCTAATGCAGTCTGATAATAAGCGAGATCAATTATCTCGCTGATTTATGTTCAAAGTTTAGGATTTATTTAGTTGAAAGATTTTAGTATTGTTAGGTATTTTTAAACCATCAAACTGATTTTATATTGATCAATGTCATATAATCGGGGATTACTGGTAGCCATAATAACTACGATTAGCTATCTGTATGCAAAGCCAGGAAGCATTTTAGTCTTTATTTTGGTTTGGTTTGGTTTCGGGATTGTGGAAGTTAATGCAGAAGAGAATATTTTAGTCATTCATTCTTACCATCCAGAACTATCTTGGACAAAACAGCAGCATGACAGTATTGATCAAGGATTTGCCGAAACAGGGAGAAAAGTCAACGTATATCATGAGTTTCTAGACAGTAAACGCCATCCAAGACTACAACATGGTAAGGGATTTATTAATTATGTCAATAACAAATATCATCACATCCCGATTGATTTATTGATGGTCGTTGATGATCCTGGCTTAGAGTTAATTTTACAAGAACGAAAATACACAGTAAGAGCCAAGCCGGAGCACTTTCTGACCAATATACCTGTAGTCTTCTTGGGAATTAATTCTCTCCGACAAGAATTATTGGAAACGCCTTGGCTTACTGGAGTATTTGAGGATTACGCTGTCATCCAAACTGCCTTAGAAGCTAGTAGGCAGATGTGGACAGACACAATTATCATCGTCAATGATTTTACTGAAACGGGTCTAGCTAATCAAGAGCAGATAGAAAAACTCAAGAGTAGTTTTAATTGTCGCTCTCAGTTTTCTCTCCAGCTTTCTCACTATTATTTTATTAATTGAAAGAATGAGAAAGCGAGCGATCGCCAATAAGATATTGCAAGAAAATGAACAACGCTACAGGGATTTAGCAGAAGCTGGAGCGAATGTTTTTTGGGAATTGAATGCAGAGTTACAATATTGCTATATATCTGGTGATATTGGCGATTTATGTGGCTTAAAGCCCTCTGAATTACTGGGAAAGTATCCCCCCGAGCTGCACCGTAATCATCCTGGATTAGATGTTGATTGGGAATTATTTGAACAGATTATACAAGCGAGACATCCGATTAGAAACTTTACTTTTAGTCTGCAAGAAAAAGAACATGATGTCGTCAGAATTTTTAAAGTTAATGGTAATCCCTTGTATGATGATGAACTAAATTTTCTTGGATATCGTGGAGTCAAACAAGAAATAACTGCCGAACAAAATCTTTATAAAAAGATCGCTTATCAAGCTACCTATGATGATTTAACTGGTCTATTAAATCGCCGTGAATTTGGCGAAAAACTGAAATATTCAGTGCAAAAAGCACGTAAATATCATACAGAATCAGTTCTCTGCTATCTAGATCTAGACCGTTTCAAAATTGTCAACGATACAGCAGGACATCTGGTTGGCGATCGCTTATTATCTGAATTGGCTCAACTGTTACAGAGTATGATTCGCAAGGAAGACACTTTGGGCAGGTTGGGAGGAGACGAGTTTGGTCTATTACTTGAGGGCTGTTCCATACCTGAAGCAGAGCAAATATGTGAAAAAATAGTCAACACGATCAAGAACTATCGTCTCAAGTGGCAGACTTTAGAATTTGATGTGGGAGTTAGTATTGGTCTAGTAGGAATTTCTGATACCTCCACAGATGCGACAGAACTGCTGAGTCGAGCAGATTTAGCTTGTTACCAGGCGAAAAACTTAGGTCGAGGTCGAGTTTATATCGCTGAAAATAATCATCAAGAGCTCGATCTACAGCAAACTCAAATGGGGCATATTGCTAACGTATCTCAAGCAATTAAAGAAAATCGTTTTTATTTATTCAAACAGTCAATTAAACCCGTAGTTGATGATGGTCAACAACGCCTACATTATGAAATTTTACTCCGTCTTAAAGACCGATCTGGGAAATGGATCACTCCTGAACAATTTATTCCCATAGCCGAACGTTATGGTGTCATTACCATAGTCGACCGGTGGGTTTTGGAAGCTACTCTTAATGCCTATGGTCAGTATTTTGCGCCGAAACAGGCTTTAGTTTCGATTAATTTATCTGGTGCTAGTATTAATGACGAAAGATTTACTGAATTTGCGATTGATTTAATTAAAAAATCAGAGGTTGCGGGAGATTGCCTCTGTTTTGAAATTACAGAGACGGCAGCTATTGCTCAAATTAGTCATGCTCAAAAATTTATGGCAGCGATGAAAGACCTAGGAGTCAAATTTGCTCTGGATGATTTTGGTAGCGGAGTTTCTTCTTTTTCTTATCTAAAAAATCTTTCGGTAGACTATTTGAAAATTGATGGCAGTCTGGTTAAAAATATTCTAAGTGAAGAATACGACCGAGCAATTGTTACCTCCATAAACGAAGTAGCTCATTTAATGGGTATTAAAACCATTGCCGAATTCGTAGAAGACGATCAAATATTAGAACATTTAAGTAGCATCAGCATTGATTACGCTCAGGGTTATATCATGGGTAAACCGATTGCCCTTGCAGCTTAGAAAAGCTAATGGCTAATGGCTAATGGCTAATGGCTAATGGTGAAGCACTTGCGTTGGGCGGGTACGATGCGGTGAAGCAGTTCGTTGGCGGGGTTCCCCAGCTTAAAGAAACTGCTGAACCCGAAGGGCCATACGCCTGGCCTTTGTCCGACTTGAGCAAAGTGCTGAACCCGAAGGGCTAATGGTTGATTGAAGTTAACCTCATAAATCTTAGAATTGCTATGAGAACGTTAAGACTCATGAGACTCAATTATTGGTTGAATTTTTTGGAAATAATCCTGCCAATCTTTTAATGCTTCAGGATTGGAATCTACAGCTTTCCGTAACAAAACTACGCCATCATTAAAGCCAATAATCCCATACTCCTGGCGGCTAATTGCTTGGCTAATTACTTGAGTCAAGACATTCAAATCATCGCGATAGTTGCTAAAAACTACTTGATAACGCTCCAGTTGCCACAGATCGGCAATCACATAATCTACTTGATTAATTTCTTGCTCCTCATTTTTGATTTCTAATCCTGGTAGACGAATCACTTCTCTTCTACTGGAAATGTGAGGAACAATAAAAGTAGAACCCGAAACACTAGCATCGGCAGGTATTTGAGCTAAAAAAGTGCGAATTTTTTGGCTATGTTGCCATTGTTCTGGAGCAGAAATATAAACTAGCGGCTTAATGGAAGTAGGGACGATGAAATACAAAGTCTCACTTGGATTTGAGGTGATGGTAAAAAATACTGATAAACAGATACAAAAAATCCAGAAACGGCGAAATTGAGGACGGAGTTTTCGTGGCTGACAGTTACCGATTAATTGCTTAAAGTTACCAAAACCTTGACCTGCCCACCACAAGATTGAACCGTAAAATAGACCAGGAGTAACGCTGATGGCATAACGAATCGAAATACTTAAGACTAGATCTCCTTGGCTCAAAAACAATTTTAATAAGGGAAAAACAGCGATCGCCCAAGCATAAGGAGCAACTACGGGAATAAATGCTAAAGGTAGCCACTGTCCTAGCAAATATTTAAAGGTATCAGAGAATGGTGTCAATATTTCGACAATTAAACGCCCTGGATTGGTAATCATGTTGAAGATAATTTCTAACGTTGAGGCTTGATCTCCCTCTGCATATTGTCCAAAGTTTTCTAACATAAATCTTTTAGAAATATCATCAGAAAATAGAGGCATCACTAAATTAGTCAGAACCAGCACATATAAAAAACTGCCCAAGCAAACCGCAAATCCAATTCTCGGATATCGCCGACTCAGAATTAAATACATCCCAACGCCAAATAAAGTAATGCCACTATCTTCTCGCACTGCCAATATACAGACTGCCAAAATAGCAAACAGCCACCAGCAGCGTTTTTCCATTGCTAGGAGGAGGCTAAAGACAAATAAAGGCATCTGAGATATGTCATGGAAATTTCCCAGAGTTGGACCCACTACAGCGTTAGCACAGTAAAAACTAATAGTAATCAGAGTAGCGATCGCCGGTTCTAGGTAAATTCGTGCTAAAGCATAAAGCACTAAACCCGCAGCAGTTACAAAAATTGCCTGTAATACCGTGAGAGTAGCTGGATCTGGAAACAGGTAATAAATTGGCAACCACAATAGCAAAGCAGGGGTAAAATGCTGCCCCAAGCGACGGTATTCTACATCAGGAACTTCCCCACCATGAATCACATTTGTTGATAATTGTGAAGAGAGAGTACTTTGAAAAAAATTACCATGAGTACTATTCCAAAAAACCTGATTAAAAATACCCTGGTCGTAGGAAGAATAAAAAGAGAAGTGACGATTTAAAGTCAATGACAGAGTACAAATAAAAAAAGCGATCGCCGCGTAAATAACAATCTTGTTTCCCTGAACAGTACTCGATTTAGATAACATTTTTACCATTGAGAATTGCTCAACACATTTTATCGACTCTCAAATATTTTGTGTCTAATCTAAAATCAATCTAAAAAAAACTCTCAACTTTCGGTAATCTCTAAAAATAAAGTTGAGGAAAGTTCTGGCAATTTTAGAGTTGTATTTTAGAATGGAGAGGGCGGAGACAAAAGTTTCCGTTCACTCCTCACACCACACTCCGCTCGAAAATTAATCGGGCGGTTTTCTATTTTTCGCCTCAAGTTCCGTATAATCTCAGCGATTAACCTCAAATTTAGCCTTGATTTTCAATCCTTGATATGTAAAGTCTCATTGGTTTTACCTCTGATTATTCAAGGGCTATGATAAGATCCTGTATTATTGAAAAGGATTTGTGGTTAATTTAAGGACTTAGATAAGCATGTCATCATCAGCTGCACCAGTAACAGACGCAAGTTTTCCAGAACAAGTTTTAGAAAGCTCAGTTCCTGTACTAGTAGACTTCTGGGCCCCTTGGTGTGGGCCTTGCAGAATGGTTGCACCAGTAGTCGATGAAATCGCCGAGCAATACGAAGGACAAATAAAAGTCGTCAAGTTAAATACAGACGAAAATCCTCAAGTTGCCAGCCAATATGGTATTCGTAGTATTCCTACCTTAATGATCTTTAAGGACGGTCAGCGAGTAGATATGGTTGTTGGTGCTGTACCAAAAACTACTTTGGCAAATACTTTGGAAAAATACCTTTAATTTTTCTGACTGTTAATTACGGCTTCAGCACGTCTTTTCGTGAGATCAAGCTGGGGCTTGCCTACTGTTGTGATCATGCTAGTGTAGTTATACTGAATAGGTTATCTCCATCGCTGCAACTAATCGAGATAAATCTTCATTATTTTGCACTAAACTATGACTTTATCTTCTCCATCTTCTCCTGATAATTCAGCATTATTAAATCAGCAGCTTGAAAAACTACTTACCAACCTTTCAAATCATCCTCATCGTAAGTTAATCCAGAGATCTTTAGGAGCATTGCTGAGAATTGCTGAGGAAGATACTGAGCGTCTTGATTGGAAGATATTAACCGCTTCTCTAGAAGATTTAGAACAGGGAATCAAAAGATTTTATCCCTATCGTCATACCAGAAAAATTGCTATTTTTGGTTCGGCCAGGACTTCTCCTAAACAAGAAGAATATAAAATGGCGGCTGATTTTGCCCGTTGTATTACCCAATCGGGTTTTATGGTAATCACCGGTGCAGGAGGAGGAATTATGCAAGCTGGAAATGAAGGAGCAGGACGTGCTAATTCCTTCGGTCTAAATATCAAACTGCCGTTTGAGCAAGGTGCTAACAAGCTAATCGATGGCGATGATAAGCTAATCGATTTTAAATACTTTTTTACCCGCAAACTATTTTTTCTCAAAGAAAGTGACGCGATCGCTCTTTTTCCTGGGGGATTTGGGACTCAAGATGAAGCTTTTGAAACTTTAACTCTCTGCCAAACGGGTAAATACGGTCCCGTGCCTCTAGTATTAGTTGATAAACCAGGAGGCGACTACTGGCATTCGTGGAATAACTATGTATGTAAACAACTCAAAGAAAAAGGTTTAATTAATCCAGACGATCCTAGTCTATATACAATTACCGATCAAATAGACGTAGCTTGTCAAACTATAAAGGACTTTTATCGAGTCTACCATTCCAGTCGTTACGTTGGTCAGCTTTTGGTGATGCGCCTAAAATTAGAATTATCCGATGCAGTGGTCGCACAGCTTAACCAAGAATTTGCCGATCTTCTTAGTCAGGGTAAAATCAGCAAAAATGTTGCCTTACCAGAAGAAAAAAATGATCTAGAAACGATTCATTTATCCCGTTTAACCTTCTATTTCAATCAGAAAAATTTCGGTCGTCTATACCAACTAATTGCTAGGATCAATGAACTGGGTCTGCCTTGTAATGTCACAGAACATCCTGAATTAAAATAGTGAATTTAATTGATCAGCCCTTGAGACTATTAATTCCTAATTTCGTGAAAGAAAATTTAGTAAACAAGCAACTCATTATATTAAGCTTTATGTGAATAATATCTCGAAATTTAAACACTTTCTTTAGATTTACTAAAGATAGACTACAATCTATATTGTCGTTAGAGTTCCAGATTGTTCTCCAGCGATGTAATCTTTTAAGAAGGTGAAGCAGCTTGAATACTAAATTGTTACGCCAAACCTGGAATTTAATCGAAACCATTAATGCTTCAGAGCTATTAGAAATTAGTGAGGCAGAATTGATACAGCGGTTATTAAATAAACTTGATGCTCAAATACCTTTAGCAGATCAAGAGCGTATCTGTTTAAATTCTTATCTTCATTCTAAGATGGGTCTGATTAAAGATACTGCAGAATCTCGTTTAGTTTCCGTTTGAATCCAATATTAAATTTAATCACCTAAAAATTAATTATTAACGAATTTTATGTTTGGGGTCTACGCCAAATCTGATAACTCCAATTGAGTAACCAGATGAGCTGTTTTATTTTTGTAACTTGTAACTGCAATAGTTGATAGCGTTGGCGGACGTGATAAAGGTTGTTTTGTCCTTGATAAATTATTTGCGGGGCAGCGTTCAATACAACATTGAAGTAATTTTCGTAATTAATCAAAATAGCAGTGATTCTAGCTAATATCATCCTTATTTGCCAAATTCTAATCGCAATATAAATATTAAGCAGGGTAATCGATAAATTTATCGCAACAATCACATATATCATTAATTTATTTTAAATAAAGCGAGATCAATCGCTCAAAATCGTATGAAGCTTTTGGTTCTCAGTAATGGTCATGGAGAAGACGAAATTGCTGTTCGTATTATAGAACAATTACAAATTGTTACCCACAAACTCGAAATAGTGGCTTTGCCAATTGTTGGTCAGGGCTATGCCTACAGCAAGCTCAATATTCCGATCGCGGGTAGAGTGCAGCAGATGCCTTCCGGTGGCTTTATTTATATGGGAGGAAATCCACTCTGGTCAGACATTCGGGGTGGGTTGATTCAACTTACAATTGAACAGCTTAAGCTGGTACGTCACTGGGGTCAAGAGAATACAGTAATTTTAGCAGTTGGAGATATAGTACCACTGCTATATGCTTGGTTAAGTAAGGCAAATTACGCTTTTGTCGGTACTGCCAAATCAGAATATTACCTTAGAAACGAAACTGAGTGGTTAGCTCAGACTTCTTGGTTAGAAAAAAAATTGGGTTCAGTTTATCTGCCTTGGGAGCGTTGGTTAATGAGCCGTAGTGCTTGCAAAGCAGCATTTCCCAGAGATAGCTTAACCACAGAGATTTTACAAAAATGGTCAATTCCGGCTTACGATTTGGGTAATCCGATGATGGATGGCATTACAGCCAACAGTCAATTTAGCCAACCAGAGCAGCTAAATGTGCTATTGTTACCAGGCTCTCGAATGCCAGAAGCGTTAAAAAATTGGCAGCAGATATTAACTTCGCTACCAGAAATAATCAAATCTTTTCCCCAAGAGAAATTAAATTTTGGGGGAGCGATCGCACCAGCTTTAAATCTTCAGGCATTTATCGAAGAAGCGGATATTCAAGGATGGCAGATAACAGCAGAGCAACCTCAAACTAGAACTCTAACCAAAGATCAAAGTAGTTTGATTTTGAGCCAAAATAGCTATCAACGGTTTTTACAACAGGCAGATATCGCGATCGCTATGGCAGGAACGGCAACCGAACAATTTGTTGGTTTAGGCAAACCAGCGATAATTATGCCAGGAGAAGGACCTCAGTTCACCTATGCCTTTGCCGAAGCCCAATCTCGTTTACTGGGTTGTTCAATCATGATGGTGGAAAGTCCAGAGCAAGTCGCCAAAGCGATCGCCCAAGTTATTAATAATCCTCAACTCCTAGCACAAATTGCCCTCAATGGAAAACGACGTATGGGAGAAGCTGGGGCAGCTCAAAGAATTGCTCAATGTTTACAACAGACGCTTCTAAAATAGTTAATTGGAATGACCATAAGCTGGTCAACATTGAATTGATCGCTTGAGGCTGATGGGGAGATGGGGAGATAGGGAAATAGGGAGAAGGTTGTAAGGTTTGTTTTCTAACTAATAAATATGCAAGGTAACTCTGGATTAGCTTATCAGCCTTGACAATCGTCGAGAGACGGTGAGCGATCGCAATTACTGTTTTGCCCTCTGTTAACCGATCTAGTGACTGCTGGATTAATCTTTCAGTAACAGAATCTAAGGCACTAGTAGCCTCATCAAGAATCAGAATTTCTGGATCGCGTAAAATAGCTCTGGCAATAGCAATACGCTGCCTTTGACCACCTGATAGATGTGTTCCGCGATCGCCTAAAATAGTGTCGATTTGCGAATGCGATCGCTTAAATGACATTGTGCCAATCCCGTACAAAGTTGACCCCAATAATTCAATAGCGATCGCAACCAAATAACCAAGAGAATTACTACTGCTAAACGATATACTCTCATTGATGCTGATGCTTTAGTTGCCAATATTAACCTTTTCTCCGCATTTAAAAGTTTTAATCTGCCACTTGTAGTCAGTATTTTCTAGCATTCTCAGGACATAAAAAACTAATATCCTACTGCCTGAACCGTATACTCTAATGATTTATGCAGAAACTCTAGATTTTGCTGCCCAATTTGTTCGAGATAAAATTCATTTAGTTGATGAGCGACACCATCCCAAGTAAATAGTTTTTCTACTCTTTCTCTGCCACATTCACCCAATTTCCGTCGCCATTCTGGCTGGGTTATTAAACGAGAAATGCCCCTAGTTAAAATAAATGAATTGAAGGCTGGAAACAATATGCCTGTTTGTTCGTGTTGAATCACATACTTAAGACCTCCTACATTAGAAGCAATCACTGGGGTTCCGCTTGCCATAGACTCCATAGCTACCATTCCTGAAGGATTATAGTGGCTGGGAATGACGCAAACATCAGCTGCAGCGTAATACTTTGCCAATTCCTTTCGATTAGCTTGTTCGGCAAATGTGGTGATATTGTCTATACCAAAATCCCAGACCAACTTTTCAATGCGTTTTCTTTTGAGTGGATTACTTGAAGGAGAGTTATTAACCAAAGTTAAGTGAATATCACAAACGCTATGCAAAGAAGGTTTGCTAAGAGCTTTAATTAAAGTTTCGACTCCTAGGTGACGATTGAATCGACCGACATAAAGTACATTAAATGTATTTTGAGCAATACCTAGTTGTTTCCTGGCTGTAAAACTGGCAATTGAACCAAATAAATTTATATCAGCACCACAAGGAATAATTTCAATTTGACCTTTATGGGATACTAGTTTCCGCAGATAATCTCTCTGTTGAGGACAGGTAGCGATAGTTAAATCAGCTGTTTCTAAACAAGCTTTTTCAATTGCCAAGCGAGTTTTATCTAAGTTAGATAGATAATCAACGTTGGCATACTTAACCGCACCTAAAGAATGATATGTATGGACATGCTTTAGGGGTTGAACTTTTTTAAGTTCCATACCCACCCAAGCCGATAGCCAATAGTTAGTATGGATTAAGCGATACCTAATATCACGATCTAACTGAAATTGACGTAGTTGCTTCAGGAATTCTGGTAAATAGCCAATCAGTTTTTGTCGAGAGATAAATTCTTCTGGACCAGCAGAGAGACGAATAGTACGGCACAGAGGATTATGTTGTACTATGGTTGCCTGACTAGCATCAGTCTTACGGGTAAACATATCTACCTGCCATCCCAACCGAGATAAAGCTTCCCCAACCTGACGCACATATACATTTTGACTACCAGTTTCCGTAGCAGGATCGCTATGAACTGAAATTAGAGCAATAGTTGATAATGTCTGCATAGTTGTAAATCTAAGAATTAAAGTGAACTAAAAATTAAAGTGCAGCAATTAAACTGGAACGATGAGATTTTACAGGTTCTGACCTAGGTACAATATGCCTAATATGTCTATTTTGTATTCTTATAAAACTATCTGATGTTTCTAAATGGCAATGTGAACAATACCAATAGAGATTATGAGAACGGAGATGGCGGAGTAAATTGTGAGAGCAGTGCGGACAACTATTCATAGCTTTATCTCCAAATCTGGAAAGCGGCTTGAGATGTTTAACTAGATTAATTCATTGTTAAGCTAACAAATAGTTCTTTCATGGCCGTGACAGTTAGATGTCAATTTTGACAAACGTTAATACGATTTACATTGGAATTAAACTCCAATAGTAAATTGACAAAAATTTGGAACTTCGTTCAGAGCGATCTCTACTCTGAGGATGTCAGTTAATATCTGTGTATCAAACAGATTTTCAACTATTAAGTGTGGACAAGGTTTAGCTTGTTTATAGAATTCTTGTAAAATAGCGAAATCGTCGAGTAGACGTGCACGGGAAGGATTAAATATATTCAATTACTGTTGGTAGTTTATAGAATAATGAATACCTATCAACCCTAAGCCATATCACACTTTTATTGCAGATTTATGTCAGTTTTATGTCAGTTTTGACAAACTTCCCTTAGTTATAGCATTACGTATTTAGGTTAGGACACTTTTTGAAACTGATACTTGCTATTTGATACTTGCTACTTACGAACCAGTAACTTTACTTGTCCTAACACAATTTTGTACGGCTATATCAGTGACCAGTTGCTTTTTGGTTATTTGATACTACTTATAGGTAAATAGAATTTAAAAGTACTGCCCACTTCTAACTGACTGGCGACAAATATTTCTCCTCCGTGAAGTTCTACCAAACGACGACAAATCGCTAGACCAATACCAGTACCACCATACTTTTGAGAACGAGATTTCTGCGATCGCCAAAAACGTCGAAAAACATGAGGCAATTCTTCTGGTGCAATTCCCGAACCAGTATCAGTCAGAGACAGCCAGACTTTATCTACATCAGACCAAGCTTTTAAGGTAATAGAACCAGATGGAGTATGACGAATTGCATTACTGAGTAAATTAACTAAAATTTGTTCCAAGCGATCGCTATCTGCCATGACATAGGGCAAATTAGTCGGACAGTCTAAATTTAAAACGCGATCGCTACCAAGTAACTGATCGGCGAACCTTTCTACTAATGGCTCAAGAATCTGGCGTAAATTAGTCGGTTGTAGATTTAACGATAGATTGCCTGTTTCCACCTGAGATAATTCCTGCAAATCATTAAGCAAACGCTGTAAACGCTTAGTTTCACGGATTAGTCGCGAATATATTTGAGAGTTACCGACAATAATGCCATCGGCTATTTCCTCCAACCGACCGCGAATAATAGTTAAAGGGGTTCGTAACTCGTGGGTAAGATCGTCGATTATTTCTCGTCGTCTTGATTCTACTTCTTCTAAACTGGTTGCCATGCGATTAAAACCCATTGCCAGACGGTCTAGCTCGGGAATCTCTAAATGAGACATTCGTTGGTCTAGTTTACCGTTAGCAAATTGTTCAATAATCGTTTCCATCTGATTCAAAGGTTGAACAATTCGCTTGGCTAGCCAGTAACTAAGAATTGCTGCTGCCAATGTCCCAATTAAAAAAGACCAAAAATTGCCTCTTGCCCAGGCTGTCTCAAATACCTCTAATAGCTGAGAGTGAGCAGTGCTAATAGTTAAGCCTCTTCCTTCTAGTTCTCTGACATGGAATTGAAAAAATCGGGGAGAAAAAAAATTACCCACCACCGAAGATGCCGTTACCCCAACAATAGTAACTAGGATATGGGAAAAAAAAAGTCTAACTTGCAAATTGAGCTTGTTCATTAATTACCTATGAATCTTCAAATTTGTAACCCACGCCCACAACGGTTTGGATAAATCTGGGTTTACCAAGATGAGGTTCAACTTTTTTCCGTAATCTAGCTATGTGGGTATCAATTACTCGCTCTTCACCAAAAAAATCATCACCCCAGAGCTTTTCTATTAGTTGTCCTCTTTCCCATACTCTGCCTGGATGCTTCACAAATAGAGTCATTAACTTAAACTCAGAAGAAGATAAATCTAACTGTTTTGCTGACTCCTCCTCAAAATGGCGACTGATACAGTGTTGTTCTAAATCGATAGTAAAAGATTTTGTTCTTATCAACCCAGAGCGATTACGCTGCGCGTAGCCTGGCGGATCGCTTTCTCGTAAACGACGACGTAACAAAGCCCGCACCCTAGCAACTAATTCTCTGGGACTGAAGGGTTTAACGTAATAATCATCTGCTCCAGTAGATAAACCAATAATGCGATCAATTTCTTCTCCCCGAGAAGTTAACATTAAGATATAAGGATCGTGAGCTACTGGTTTTTGGCGGATTTGCGTGCATACTTCCAATCCATCCATTCCTGGCAATCTAATATCGAGAATAATCAAGTCCGGTTGATATTCGCCATAGAGTCTGAGGGCCGATTGACCATCATAACAGACGCGACAGGCAAATCCTTCAGATTCTAAACATTCTTGGATAATTTCTGCTATTTCCCGTTCGTCTTCAACTATTAAAATCTCCATTATTAAGCAATAAATAACTTTAAAATTAAGTTTATTTAAGTTTATTGCAGGACTATTTCCATAACAAATTCGCTAGCTGATAGCAGAAAATTAATGAACCTGAATGTTGCTAATTCACAGAGTTGACACTAGACATTATTGATGAATAATTACTGGTGTACCGATTTTTGCCCAATCAAATAACCATTTAGCATTACTGACAGGAAGATTAACGCAACCATGACTGACAGGGGTGCCAAAATTATTGTGCCAAAATGCACCATGAAGAGCATAACCGCGATCAAAGTATAGTACATTAGGAACATTGGGAATATCGTAATCCGAACCGCGCATTCTATCTTGAGGATATTTTCTTTGAACTGTATAAATCCCTATATTAGTTGGAGTTTTGGCTTTACCTGTCGAAATGATTGCCGTAAAAGTCTGATTCTTGCCTTCCCAAGCAAATAAATGTTGGTCAGAAAGATCAATTTCTACCCAAGACCGATCTGACTGTTTGAGATTGTCAATTTCTTGAGCAATCAAATTTGGGAGAGTTGGTTGGGCTAATGCGTTAGTAGTTAGCAACCAATATTCTCCAATTGTTAAAGCAGCGAGCGCACTAATCAAATAAGTAAATGTATTGCTGAAAAAAACCTTTTTTCATGTCTTTACACCTCCTATTTAGTAGTTCTCTTAATCTCTCCTCCCTAAAATGTCTTTTACTATTACAGCAGTTTTCGATTGGGTAGACCACATTGGTCTATTCAGGGAATAGGGAACAGGGAACAGGGAAAGGGAATAGAATTTTACTTGTTTGTGTGGTCTATTTAACTCAAAAGCGCAGTAAATTAGCAAAATAGCTTGAGAAAGTTGTGAGCGAGCAATACTTTCTCAAGTTAAACAATACTTTTAACGAGAACGAAGATATATTCGACGTTCATTTTCACTAACAGCTTCGGTGTCCATAACTTCTGTAGTAATTTGTGTCCCATCTTCTAAGTTCACAATCCATTCTTGTCCACGAGTTAAGATTGGACATTCCCCCTTTACTTCCTCCCATTTTAGATATGAGCCATCTAAATAATAATCAAAAATGCAAAAATGTCTCTTATTTTGTGCATTATTAGTAGTCATAATTTGTTACTCCCAAATGTATTGATTTTTAAGCGAAACAAGTAATTATCAAACCTTTGAATAACTTAACCTCAAACAATATCTTTTTTCTGATGGGTCGATTAAAGTTGGCTAACGTTGCTTGAGGAAAATTATTGGCACTTCTCCTTTTTTATTTTACTCTTGACTCAATTGGATTGATCATACTCGACTCAGGTTCTCTATAGTTAGCGATTACCATAAGATACTTTTTGTAGCAATAGTATCTACAATTAGCGCCTTTATTAGCCGATAGTAGTAAATCGTAATTTACCCACAGAAATTAGAAGTGAATACTAGACTTATACTACTAATAAACTTAGAATTTTCTTCAAGTTGTTTTCCTAAAACTAGAAATGTATATCGCTTGAGGATATCAGTTATGAAGTAAGTCCAACAGAAATCACCTACTTTTAATATAGTCTTTTTTATCTAACTAGGAACTTTTACGATACAAAAAGTCAACTAATACAGTTAATTACAAATAACAGTAAAAGTAATTTCAAGCCAATCCTGAGTATGTAATTTAGATTTAATTTTCTCTAACTCATATTACTCACAACTTCTTCAATTTTTTGCTGCAAAATTATAACAGTATGGTAATCCAATTTAAATTAAGAATTAATTCATGAAGCTAAGCAATAGACAATAGGCAATGGAAATTCTCTCAACTCATTTAGAATTACTATGATTTAGATTGATTAAGCTTAGCCGCTAATAGTAATCAAAGCATGATTAATTTAAACTCAACTTAACCTTGTCACATCACTCTAAAAACTAAGATTGATTACAGCAGACAATCATTTAAGCATAAAGTTTAAATCGAGGACATAGCAATGACAGAGAATTCCCAGAACATCGATAACCTCAAAGAAGAGTTTTTATATCCTATTGGTAACTATCGCGGTGAGTTTAATCCTGAAAATTTAGCGTTTAATGCTAATTTACAACAGTTTGCTCAACAAGTATCTTATCTTTGCGGTTTAGAAGCCAATGGCAAAATAAGTCCCGAGGATACTTATGATGAGATTAAAAAGTTTTGGCAACAGCTTAAGCGTTCTAAGAAAGAACTTTTAGACAACACCAATTTTACTGCCGAGGAGTAATGAGGTGATTGATATGAGCGATAAAGATAATCCTGTAACTTTAAAAGAGTGGGCCTATATTGCGATCGCCAAACATACTCGCAAGATGCTCAAATATAGATCTAAGGTAATTAAAGACAAAGATCCAGAAGATTTACATCAAATGAGGGTAGGGATGCGACGTTTACGGAGTGCGATCGCTGGTTTTACTTTGGCAATAGATTTACCACCAACTGTATCCGAGAAAAATATCGCTAAAATAGGTCGTTCTTTAGGGAAACTTAGAGATTTAGATGTCTTAATAGCTGCTTTAGCCAATGATTATCGTTCGCTATTGCCTCCAGTTGAACAAAAGGGCTTGGATAAAGTTTTAAAATCCCTAAGTAAACAACGAAAACAGGAATTGAAACAGGTTCAGAAAACTATCAATAGTAAACTTTATCTCAATCTCCAGCAAGGACTACAAAACTGGTTAAAACAGCCAAAATATAAAGCAATTGGTGAGTGTTCTATTGTTCCCGTCTTACCTGATTTACTTTTACCCCAGATTAGCCAACTTTTGCTCCATCCGGGTTGGCTAGTAGGAATAGAACTAAATGAAGGTAGAATTCATTTTCCTGGAATGTTGAATCAAGAGGCAGTCGAGGAACTATTAGAACAAGAAGACCCTATTCTCCACGATCTGCGAAAATTAGCCAAAAAAACCCGCTACAATCTAGAGCTATTTTCTCAATTCTATGATGATACTTATCATTACTACGTCAAACAAATAGAGCAAATTCAGGAAGTACTCGGTCAAATTCAAGATTGTTACGTCTTAAAAGAGAACTTAGAAAAAATCTTGAAATCGGCGGTCGCTACACGTATGCCTACATTAGCCAATTTACTGGCGACAACTCGCTATCAAAAATGGCAAGAATGGGGAATTTTGCAAAGACAATTTCTTGAAGACCAAATTCGCAGGGAACTAAGACAAACAATACAGCAACCAATAAGTTAACCACTTCACTAATCAATATTTCTCACAAGTTTCTCAAACTTCGAGTGTATAACAGTTTTAGAGATAATAAATAGACAAAGCTAGTAGTAATCAAAACCTTAACTACATCACAACCAACTGGCACGGGTACGGAAATCAGAGATTATTCTACATGCTTCTTGAGATAGAGGTATTCATATTCCTACCCTCTATATCTTTAATTTAATTTGGGGAGGCGAACGAAATGTTACGCGATATCTTGCATGATCTGGAGTGGGGAATCGCCTTTGTAATCATGACCCTAATCTTATTTGTAATTATTGCCCTTCTGACTAGTGAACCCGCGATCGCCTCTGGCGGTGGGCTTCGTCCAATCGCGAAGCCTGAACGGAGTCCAATCGCCACTATTACTGAAACTGATATTGCACCAGGGCAAGTACTTTGTCGTTCGGAACATGTTTTATCCGATGAAGCAGGGCAAAAATGGGATGTAATGTTCTTTACTCAAGCTAATACGCCTCAAGTTACATCTTTGAATCTTCGATTATCTGGACTTTCTAGTGCCCTCAAGATCCAGTCTCAAAGGTCTTTAGTGATTGATATTCAAGGCGATCGCTATAAAGCATCAGATATCTTCCTCCAAGAAGCACCTTTACCTAGTATTGGACAATACAATCTAAAAAATATTTTGCCTCAACTACCAACAACTGATTTATTTCTAGAAATTCCCTTGGAAAAGGGTAAGTTATCCCGTTTGCATATACCAATAGCAGTAGTTAAAGAATGGCAAGCAGTAGCCTCCAAAAATTCCAATCCAGCTCCCAAACTTCCTTCCAGTATTGAACTATTTTGTTAATTAAACAAATCCGCGATCGCTCTAAAATTCTGATTTCTTTTGGTGACTGTTCAGGGCAAGTGTAACCAGTAAAGCGGCAGAGCCGCAGCTATAAGCTGTTAGCTGTAAGCTTATAGCCAATTAGAAGAGGCTTTAACCTCTCCTAATTGTAGACCACCAAACTTCGTTTGCTGGGGGCATTAAACCCGATAGCTATAAGCTGTTAGCCGTTTACCAAGCGTAAACTTTAGAGCTTAAAGCTTAAGGCTTAGAGCTTAAAGCTTTTTAAGGTAAATGACATAGTGGAGGTAGATGTTTATCTTCCTGGTTGTCCTCCCAATGTTAATTATGTTCGCTCAGCTTTAGAACTTTTATTGATGGGTGAAATTCCTCATTTATTGGATTGGAATTAGAGAAAATCTGCTCAAAAAGTTATTTAAAGTTCAAAGCTAAATCCATCTTGCTTCAATTCCAGATATCTTGCTTCATCAAACTGATATAGCTTAGCCGGGCGATGAGATACCCCAACTTGCATTTCTCCCGTATCAATTAGTAATTTCATCTTCAATATCTTGTTACGGAAGTTGCGCTTATCTAATTTTTGTTCTAACACTGTTTCGTAAAGCCTTTGTAATTGAGTCAGGGTAAACTCAGTTGGTAATAATTCAAAACCAATTGGTTGATAACGTAACTTTCCTTTGAGTCTTCGTTTAGCTACATTCAATATATGGTCATGATCGAAAGCTAGTGATGGTAATTGCTCAACCGGAAACCACTCGGCATTTTTAGCATCGCTCCTCGCTTGAACAGTGTATTCTCCTATATTCACCAAAGCATAGTAAGCAATACTAATAACGCGATCGCGTGGATCTCGATTTACCTCGCCAAAAGTATAAAGTTGTTCGAGAAATACATTCTCTATTCCCGTCTCTTCCTCTAACTCTCTAGCAGCAGCTACATCGATAGATTCATCCAACTCTACAAACCCACCAGGTAATGCCCATTTATCCCGAAATGGCTCATTTCTTCTCTGAATGAGCATTACTTTGAGTTTTTGTGCATCATCTAAACCAAAGACAACACAATCTACGGTGACTGATGGCTTGGGATATTTGTATGTATAAGACATATTTTTAGAGTGGTCAGTAATCAAAATCATCAAGATTTGTCAAGCTCATTGATAATTATATCTTGACATCGTGTAGTAAAAACACTAACCTGTGTTTAAGTGCAAAATCTACAAAAGTTATCTATGAGTTAAATCTATTGTTGCCAGAAGCTAATAGCTAATAGTCAATAGCTAGTGTAAAAATCATAGGTACACCAAATAAAACTTATGAATGCTACAAAACAACAGCATTATCTTGATCTACCCAATTTTTTTAAGCCAAATCTAGTAAAAAAAGTTTATCGCATTCCTTATCAACAAAGAGCAGTAGATGCAGAAGCTTGGGCAACAGAAAACCATATCAAGCCAGCATCAACGGATCGAAAACGAGTAGGTTTGTTACTAATCGATGTGCAGAATACCTTTTGTATTCCTGACTTTGAATTATTTGTTGGCGGTATATCGGGGATGGGTGCGGTTGAAGATAACATTAGGCTGTGTGAGTTTATTTATCGAAATTTAGGCTTAATTACAGAGATTATCCCAACAATGGACAGTCATACAGCAATGCAAATATTTCATCCTCTATTTTGGGTGAATGATCGGGGGAATCATCCCGAGCCGGCAACAATGATTAGTTTGACAGATGTACAACAGGGAAAATGGCAAGTTAATCCTGAAGTGGCTTATAGTTTGGTTCATGGTGATGTGAATCAATTAGCACAATACGCTCTACATTATGTTCAAAAACTGAATGATGATGGTAAATATCCTCTAACCATTTGGCCTTATCATTCCATGTTAGGAGGTATTGGTCATGCTTTAGTTTCGGCAGTAGAAGAAGCAGTATTTTTTCATAGTATTGCTAGAAAAAGTCAAGCTAGTTTTGAACTCAAAGGTAGTAATCCACTTACAGAAAACTATTCGGTATTAAGTCCTGAAGTTTTAGATGGTGCGGATGGTAAGATAATCGCTCAGAAAAATACAGCTTTGATTAAAAAGCTAATTGATTTTGATCGGTTGGTAATTGCCGGGCAAGCTAAAAGTCATTGTGTTGCTTGGACAATTGATAATTTATTAACCGAAATTCAGAATATAGATATTAATTTAGCGAAAAAAATTTATTTATTAGAAGATTGCACATCCCCTGTAGTGATACCAGGAGTTGTTGACTTTACTAGTCAAGCAGATGAAGCTTTTCAAAAATTTGCTGCTGCGGGAATGAACCTAATTAAATCAACAGATATCATCTTTTAGACGTGTCAGAACTTTTTTGATTATAGCGATCGCCTGAGTCGTAGTTTCGACGTTAAATAGATTATTGGCAGTTAAACTGGCAAAAAATTCCTTGGTCAATTCAGCTTGATTTAATAAGATTACTGGCTTACCGTTTTTTAAAGCTAAAGCCACTTCTGATGCTGTTCCCAAACCCATCCCACAGGCAATGACAACATGGGAAGACAGCACGTTAATATTATTTCGCCCATTACCCATATCGGTAATAATGGAAATATCCACCGCGTCAGACATCCCTACAGTATTGTTACTCGGTAAAACTCCTACTACCAATCCTCCACTAGCTTTGGCACCTCTACTTGCTGCATCCATCACCCCAGCTTGTCTGCCACCTGTGAGTAATACCCAACCTTGTTCTCCAATTAATTTACCTAGCTCATAAGCCAGTTCAATATCTTTGGGGGTTGCCAAATTTCCCGCTCCCATAACCCCAACTACAACTTTACTCATAAATCCCCTTATAGCCGTATAAAGTTACGTTAGGACAAGTTTATTTGATTGCTCGTAAGTAACGAGTAATGAGTGTCCTAATAAAAGTTCGTATTGCTATATATACTTAACTAATATGAGATTAAGCCTTTAGTGGTTCAGAAGTTAACGAAATACGGGATGAAGTAACCTTCTCTAATACTTCTAATAAGCGATCGCTCTCGGAAATTGTGTTGTAATGCACCAACCCAATCCGTAAAAACCCACCGCTAGACTCAATACCTAATCTTTCAGTTAAACCTAGAGCATAGACGTTACCGTGCCAAGTATAAATATGGCGATCGCCTAAAGCTTTAGCCAACTCACTTGGGGTATATCCTGCTAGTCTGACACCAACGGTGGGAGTTCTCCAGGCAAAACGATCTGATTCGATAATGCCATAAATTTTGAGTCCAGAGATTTGCTTAAGACCACTTATTAGATGGTTGCATAACTGCCTTTCATAAGCTTGAATTGCATTCATAGCTGCTATTAAAGCATCACGACGGCTTAGGCTATTTGGCGCAACATAACGACCAAGATTAGTCAGGTAATCAATGGTAGCTACTAAACCCGCTAGCCCTTCAAAGTTTAAAGTTCCTGTTTCCCAACGTGATGGAACTTCATCGCTGGCTGGTCTAACTTTATAAGGACTTAATCTAGTTAAATGCTCTTTTTTACCGTAGATAATCCCCACATGAGGACCGAAAAATTTATATGCCGAGCAAACTAAAAAATCGCAGTCCAGAGTACGCACATTAATTGAACTGTGAGGTAGGTAATGAACGGCATCAACAAACACTAAAGCTCCAACATTATGGGCTAACTGCACCACTTGAGAGATGTCGTTAACCGTTCCTATAGCATTGCAAGCATAGCCGATAGCTACAATTTTGGTTCGGGAGCTAATTTTCTGTTCTAAATCAGTAGTGTTTAAGGTACAGTCTTCAGTATTAATATCGACAGTACGAACGATGATACCCTTTTCTGTCAGTGCCTGCCAGGGAGATACATTGGCATCATGATCGAGCCGAGTAACTACAATTTCATCACCAGCTTGTAATTCACGACCAATTGCTCGACTAAAAGCATAAGTTAAAGTGGTCATATTGGCTCCGAACACGATTTCATCGCGATCGCAACCGAGTAAATCTGCCATAGACGCACGAGCGGAAGCAATCAGGGCATCGGTACGACTACTAGTAGCAAAAGCACCATGGGCATTGGCGTTAGATTCCAGCAAATAATTTCCCATTGCTTCGACAACCGTTCTTGGTACTTGAGTTCCTCCTGGTCCATCAAAGAAAATAATCGGCTGACCGTTTTTTTCTGATGCTAAGGCAGGAAATTGACTGCGTATCCACTCTAGGTTCAAAGAAACCATAGCGAACTCCTTAATTAGTTTTTTACTCTCAAACGTCTACTGTTCAAGCTTGTACCCAATCTTTAGGAGGGCGCAACCCAGGATAAGTAAGCACAAAGACATCTCTAGTCCCTACTTCAGCAGTTGTCGCTTTGATGACTGAAGTAAAATGGAATAATTGGCGATCGCTAAAAATAACAAATTCTCCGGGATTGAGAATTTTATTAAAAACAGGATCTTGATCTTTAGATTTGTACAGAGAAGTTGCGGCTCCTTCAATTTTATGGCGACTAACGGAAAATATACCCACTAATGTTACTCCATCGCGATGAATTCCTTCTGGTGCGGGATAACCTACTTCTTGGGGATTAGCGACGGTTCTGATCTGATGAACACTAATTTCATTAGCTTTAATTTGATTGACATCAGAACATAGCTGGCAAAACTCAAAAAATTCTCGAACTATAGTTTGAAAGTCTGGAAGTTCTACTAAATTCTGTTCTAGTTCAGCATAGTCTCTGACCACATCTCCTACTAAAGGATTATATTTTTTACTTTGAAATAAGGGACTGTGGGGCAGCTTAACTAGCTGATTGTTGACAATATTAAAGCTAGATAGCCGCCTAAAGCGATAATTTTCTGCTATGTAGGGATCGGCAGGTAAATTATTAAAAGAATCATCTAGTCGCTCTAAATTTAAAGTATTAAGTGTTTCTAATACATAGTCATTAAGACAATTGAAATTAAGTTTTTTTTGTGATTTCAACATTGTTATTATCTCCTGAAACTAAACAGACTAAAATTTTCTGATTAGCGCAAACCATGAGTAGCTAATCAAAAAAAATTAATAAAACTAACAATAAGCAGATTATGCAATCATCAAGTATTGAATCTTTATTTTTAAGGTACTTAGCCTTTTGAAAATTAAGCTATATTACACAATTGTCTATAGTAGTGTTTAATTTTCAGCTAGATAGTTTAAAGTTTTAGCTCGAAAAGCTAAGTAGTTTACTTTGCTTGATAATATATTTATCTTTGATTCCTTTTTGGACTTAGTCTGATATACTTCTCTTTTTATAATTATAAACTAATCAAAAAAATAATTTCAGTATCGAGTTTCTCAAGTAAATCAATAAGAATAATTCGATCACTGTTAAAGGCTTATTTAATACCTATCGAGGAAGCTGCTTATATCTTCTTTTTACTAGCAGTTGATTCTGTTTTTTTATGCAGTAGTGTCTAAAATGATCAGAAATAATTAATCATAGTCATAGAGTATGGCAACAGTAAAAGAGCATTACAATCAAGTTCTGGCAGATGTCTATTCTTGGATGTTGGGAGGGTTTGATCAGGGTACTCGCAAGAATCTTCAGTTTTTCCACAAGCATAATATCAGCCCAACTGGGTCGGCGATCGCAATCGATCTCGGTGCTGGATGTGGATTTCAATCAATTCCATTGGCTCAACTCGGCTTCACTGTGACTGCTATTGATTTAGATGCAAAATTGCTCCATGAATTACAAGAAAATTCTGACAAATTGAATATCACCACAATTCAAGATGATTTGATTAATTTCGAGCAGCACATCGATAGTAAAGCTGAGTCAATCATCTGTATGACCGATACTCTTCTTCATTTAGAATCAAAAAATAAGGTGAGTTTTCTGTTTAAAAAAGTATTCTCATCACTAGAAAACAAGGGCAAGTTTATTATTACCTTTCGCCAACTTGACCATGAATTATCAGAACTCGATCGCTTTATACCTGTGAAAAGTGATGAAAATATAATATTTACTTGTTTTTTGGAATATGAACCAGAAACAGTTAAAGTCCACGATCTTGTATATCAGAAAGATAATGGTAACTGGAAACTAAATAAAAGTTTCTATAGAAAGCTTCGCTTGTCAAAACAGTGGGTAGATAATCAACTTGAGAATATAGGTTTTAGCCAGGTTGAGTCTGATGTTAACAATGGCTTAATTACGATTATTGCTACTAAGTAATTTATTGATCTTTTCTGGCACCTGAATAGCAGCCAGAAACAAAAGTTCAATGCGATCGCCATTGAGGTGATAGGGTTAATCAATAATTCCTACCTCGCTAAACTCCGGTAGTCCACCCCAGTACAATCCCCAGCCCAAGAAGAACAGGCAGGCGATCAAATAAGACACAAAGAAGAAAGCCAGAATCGGCTGTTGGCGTAAATGTTGTCGTCCCCAAATCAAAGTAAAAATGACAACTCCTACAGCAAATGGGACACCTAGAATAGTCGTCGCCGATTCTACAACATCGATAAAGTAGTTGAACCCGTGAATAATTCCTGCCGTAATCTCAAATTTCAATCCCGAACGTTGCTTGATAAAAGGGTTTTGCCACTGTCGATAAATTAAAAGTGCAGACAAGCCCGCAAGTCCAAAATGCCAAATATAGTGACTGAGTATTTCATCATAAAAATGAGTCAGTTGTTGAACTTCACTGCCAGAATCGGCTGATGTTAGATGTCCGATGGAGTTAGCGACTAAGTGCATACCTTGACCTTCAACCCACAGGGCGGCAAATAGAAGAAACACGAGCATCTCCTTTTGGTTTGGTGAACGTCGAGGATGAATTTGAAACAGCAACCAGTAAAGAGGAATTAAAACTAAGGAAGTTAAAAGGTCTAGAACATCTCCATTTTTTAGTAACGGATAAAGGGCAAACTGACCACTGAGAAAAGCTGGAGTGATGATAAAGACAGCAAATACAATAGCGAAGATTAATGTCAGATGAGCCAGACGTTGCATTTCACTTACCTCCACTGATGCTCAAAGAGGCTGTCTTGCAAAAGTTAGAAATTTTCACCTCCTGACATATCCCCGTTTCTGACGACGAGAAGCTTGTTTTTCGTACCAGAGTAAACCCGTTTGATAGTCGGGACAAATTGTGGAGTTAGAGCGACCAAAATCCTGTTTGATGGCACTGCCCCAGGTGCGTTTAATAATCCAATTGCCAAATAGGTCTTGGGATAATTCCAGTAAGTAAAAGCGAGTATCTTTTTGCCAGCTTGAATGTTGCCACTTTTCTAGTTGATACATAACTAATGTTCAATATTTCAACCATTAAAATCAGCATATCAATCATCGTCGTGCTTGAAAATTTCTAATTCGTAATTTCTCTAAAACTCCTGCTGCGGAATTAACTGAAACTGATGATGCTTTGAATCTATAGCATTACGCTTTAAGCTTAGGACATAATATATTGGTTCAAAGGGAATAGGGAATAGGGAATAGAAAATGTCCTAATGTTTTCTCGTAGTGCTATAAAACTAGAAGTTCCTGGTATGTCAGCCAAAGATTTAGACATTCAAGTAATGATAGATCGAGTAGCGATCGCAGGGGAAAGAAAATCTGAAACTAAATCAGAAGAAGATGGTAAAACTCGCACTGAATTCCGTTACGGTAAATTCCAAAGAGTAATTCCTCTCCCCTCACGTATCCAAAACACTAATGTTACCGCAGACTACAAAGACGGCATCCTCAATTTAACTCTACCTAAGTCTGAAGAAGAAAAAAACAAAGTAGTCAAAGTAAATCTTTTACAAGAAGAAGCTGCTGAATAATCTTCTAAGGGTAATCGATCAACAGTCATATTAATCAATATTGAATCCCGGTTGCTCATGTAGTGACTGGGTTTTTTATTGTAATTTAGTTATTTTTTCTAGCAACATGAACAGCAGCCAGAAAAGAAAGTTCAATGCGATCGCCAAAGTTTTGCAGCTTTTCCCTTAATTTTGCAAATAGTAACTTTTTAAGCTGTTCACTATTTTTGTCGATTAACCATCGTCGCGCTTGATTGATCCGTAGCTAATACTAACACTTCGCTCATATTAACGTTGGAAGGGCGAGTAGCACAAAAGACAACAATTTCGGCAATATCGTCGGGAGTTAGAGGATTCATTCCCTGATAAACTCTTTTGGCTTTCTCCGTATCTCCGCGAAATCTAACGTTACTAAAATTAGTTTCTACTGTACCAGGATCTACGGAACTTACCCGAATTGGAGTACCAAACAGATCCATTTTCAACCCTTCAGATAAGGCTCTAACCGCTGCTTTAGTGGCGCAGTAAACATTACCCCCTGGATAGTTTTGATGCCCAGCAATTGAACCAATGTTGATAATATGTCCCTGATTGCGTTCCACCATCCCAGGCAAAAGCGATCGCGTTACATACAATAAACCCTTAACGTTAGTATCGATCATTTCTTCCCAGTTTTGGATATCCCCTTCTTGCAGCTTATCCAAACCGCGACTTAATCCTGCATTATTGACCAAAATGTCGATATTACGCCAAGATTCGGGCAAAGAAGCAAAAGACTTTTCTACCTCACCTCGCTCCCTTACATCCACCTCTAATAAGTAGACTTTGCTCTGATAAGCTTGCTTTATTTCGGTAGCAACGACCTCTAGTTTATCTCGGCGACGGGCAGCCAAAATCAGCGACACCCCTTCTTTAGCAAACATCTTTGCACAAGATGCACCAATACCACTACTAGCACCAGTAATTACCACAGTCTGCTTTTCAATAGAAACCATATCAATATATTAGTTATATTTGTAATAAGCGTAATTGACAATTGACAATTGACAATTTTGCCACTTTGCTTACAGCATCAACCGCAAAATCAATATCAGCTCGAGAAACATCTAAATGAGTGACTGCTCGAATTGAGTGACCAACGGCTCCCATTTTTACACCACGCTCTTGTAACAGAGCAAGAAATGTGGCGTTGTCGAGTCCTAGTCTCGAAATATCAAAGAAAACAATGTTTGTCTCGGGTTTTGTGTCTCGAACCGTAATTTCTTCAATTTCACTGAGTCTTTGAGCTAGATAAGTTGCGTTGTCGTGGTCTTCTTGTAAACGTTCAACATGATGGTCAAGTGCATAGAGACAACCTGCTGCAACAATGCCAGCTTGACGCATTGCGCCACCAAAAATGTGTTTATATCGACGTGCTTCAGAGATGAACTCTCGTGTACCCGCAAGAACGGCACCAATTGGTGCACCCAGTCCTTTAGTAAAGTCAATCCAGACAGAATCAACACAGGCAGCAAAATCCTTGGCTGTAGTTTGAGATGCAATAACTGCATTTAAAAGTCTTGCCCCGTCCATATGGGTGGCTAAATCTTGTTGACGGGCGAAATCGCAAACCTCACGTAGTTCATTAAGCTGCCAAACCGAACCCCCTGCAAAATTGTGGGTTTGCTCGACACATAATAAGCGTGGAATAGCACGGTAAAGATAAGGAGCAGTTGAAACTCTTTCAAGTGCTCCTTCCAGTGCATCTACAGTAAAGATTCCTCGCTTACTAGTAATGGGTTCCATTAGTACGCCAGAACTTAAGGCTGCCCCCCCCGATTCGGCTCGAATAATGTGTGACATCTGTTCTGCTAGGACCACATCTGCAGGGCGAGTATGAGTTTTGATTGACACAAAGTTGCAAATGGTTCCACAAGCAAAGAAAAGAGCATCTTCTTTACCTAGTAAATCTGCAACCCGTTCTAGTAATTGGTTGACGGTCGGATCTTCTCCTTTTTGCTCATCTCCAACTTCAGCATTGGCGATCGCCTGTCGCATGGCTTGTGTCGGCTTTGTTTCAGTATCGCTTGAAAGTAAAATCATTTCTCAATTCTGCTAATAATTTGATAGTTCTGTAGAAATAGTGATTAGAAGTTAATTACAGTCTTCTCTATGTCGTGAGTCTTGAGAATCTCATTCTAAATCTTTGATTTAGGATGAGAGTGTGTCAACTTGCTGAGAAATAACTCGACCAGGTATGCCGACTACTGTAGAGTTGGGGGGTATGTCTTTGAGAACTATGGAAACAGCACCAACACGAGTATGACTGCCGATCTTAATATTACCGAGAATTTTTGCTCCTGCGCCGACAGTAACATTACAGCCCAAAGTGGGATGACGTTTACCAGTTTCTTTACCCGTTCCGCCGAGGGTTACACCTTGGTAAAGTAAACAATAATCTCCTACCACTGCGGTTTCGCCGATAACTACTCCCATGCCGTGGTCAATAAATACACCTTTGCCAATAATCGCGCCTGGATGAATTTCAATTCCTGTCAAGAGGCGACCGAGATGGGAAATAAACCGGGGCAAAAAGAAAACGCCTAAGTTGTGAAGTAAATGGGCTATGCGATACAAAATTATTGCTTGAGGACCAGGATAACAGAACAATACTTCTAACCAATGGCTCGCAGCGGGATCGCGCTTCATAGCGATCGCATAATCTTCGACTAGAGTATTCCCAACCGACTTAAGAACAGCCCAGTTTTTTTGATAAAAATAAACACTGTTTATTAATCTGTTGTAAGCAGTCATAGTTAACTAGCTCTTCAATAGGGTTTTCTAAAGTTAATAGTGTTTTTCAGTTGTATAAATTAAAAATGCTTATTCAGTAGATTCGATTGAAGGTGAGAAAGTTATATTCTACTGATGTAAAAAATGTAAAAACCGCGATCGAGCGCACAAAATTGCCTTTCCAATATACGAATAAAAAGGCAATTCTGATTAACCTGTTATTTTGTTCTAATCGCATCTAGAACTTTAGCTGACTTTTCGCCCACAAAAGTATTGTTAAGCATGGTATGGGAATCATCAGTTGGACCTACATCAGAATCTGGATGATAGATAATGATTCTTAAAGAGTCATCAATTGCAGAGAAGCTATGTAACTTATCTTCTGGAAGACAAAAGACTGTTCCAGTCTCCATCTTGAATATTCCTTCATTTACAGTACAAGTTCCACTCCCCGAAGCGACAAGTCCGATTCTTAACGAAGGATGGGTATGGGGAGTTTGGGATATACCTGGAGGAACGTAGAGGAAATTCAAGCAGGGTTCTCCACGTCTTAAAGGGTTAATCAGAACCGTTGAAGAGCAGCCGTCAATATAATTCAGTCTTCCTAATGGTTCAATAGGCCCTCCAATTGTGAAAAGTCCAGTGTAGTTGAGGAGGGTGGCGACTAAAACTTGTCCCGAACCATCTAAAGAGAAGTTACCTGGAACTGTAGCAAAGCTATTTTCCTGCAATAAGAACTCTCCGTTATTGCTTTTGAGGGTTACTTTGCCTTCAGAAACAAATAGAAAGTGCGTATCCTGCTCGCTATCATTAACTTCGATAGAATTGATAACCCAACGGGCGACTGATGGATGACCTGCCATAGTATAGTCTAGCTGAGTCGTCTCTAGAAACTTCTGACAGTAAAACTCTTGTATTGCTCTATTTGATTTTTCAGACAATTGTTTTGTGAGAATGCTTTCTTGTTCGGCATTATTGTAGGATTTAAAACTATTTTCAGTCAAAAAGTTGGATTTCATTGCTTTATTCTCCTTTGGGTATTGTTTATTGGATTATTAAGCTTGCTTAGTGCTATTATGTTGAGCTCTTTTCGGATATGCAGGTGGTTGTTCCATCTGAATAAAAATCTTCTCTTTAACTATTTTTTTTAAACTAAAGAGCGAAGGAGAAGAACTAGGGATGATTATTCTTATTCCTCTTCAATGAATACTACTTAGTTGCCAAAAATCCAGCCCAAGCCGAGGTGACAGCAGAAGAAAAGGCGATCGCCAACATCCAGTAAGTAGCAGAAGCGATCGCTTTCCTTGTGGCTTCTACTTGCTGTAGGGTTTGTTGTTTAACGGCTTTTGCCCGTTCGGAAGCCGTCAGTTTGATTGTTTCAATTTGCTCGGCGATATAATCTTGTATGCCTTGAATTTGAGATAAGCTCGAACTGGGAAGTATTTCCTTCGTCTCCATAATCGACGCGAAAGATTCGTAACTTAATTTTCCTAGGCGATCGCCTAATTCTTCTAAAGGTATTTCTGTGATTTTTTCTGACCACGAATCAATCAAAGATTGAAAATCAAAACTAGTCAGGCTATTTTTAATCTGATCGTAATCAAGATGAAATAAATTCAGGGAACTAAAATAATCACCCAAACGATCGAGTAGATTTTGAACTAGTTCGTTAGTTTCTTCCTGCTTGGTCTTCATCTCTGCGGATAATTGCTCGGTAATAGCTATAAAGCGATCGCTAATTTGTGCTATTTCGACGGAAGTAATATCCTGTCTGGCAGCAAGAGACTTCTTAATGTTGTCGTTAATATTGTCATCAGAAGTTATATTTGCCAACTGCTCGAGATTCTTGTCAACAGAATCACTATTGGAATCAGAAGATGCTTTTGAGCGATGAAAAATGCTTTTAAGATTATGCTCGAGGCGTTCTGCGGTGAGTTCTATTTTATTACTGTAGCTAAAGAAGTCTTCAAGTTCATCAACTACATTTTCAACTTGTTGAGAAGTACGAGTTTTCCAGCGTCGGGGGAATTTTGCCACTCGCCGGATACTTTCTCGTAACTGTTTAATTGTCTGCTGAATTTGAAGTTCGCTATCTTGCTGAACCTGATTGAGCTTGGCTTCAATCTCATGCCAATCTAATCGATCTAGTTGTTGGTTGATTCGTGTAGTTGTCTCGCTCTTGGTATCATCTAATAGTTCGGGTAAGCCTGCTTCAATTTCTGCTAGCTTTAATTTGTTCTGGAGGGCTTGATATAAATAATCGACGAAATTTTCCACTAATTCCGCAGATTTTGTTTGGATTGGCGAAATTTCTGTAATTGCCGAGCTATTTAATTTTTGCCAATTAGTTTCGATTTGAATAGCGATCGCCTTGATTCTGTCCTCATTTAATCCTTGGCGTTTTTCTAAGATTTTTACCAGCGCCAAGCAGTCAATTTCTGGTATTTGCTGTATTTCTGGTAAATTAGCTCCTGCTTCTTGCCAAAGCTGTTCTAACTTGGCATCGATCTTTTCGGAGGTTACAAGATCTATTTTGGTGTAGCGCAGATAAGATTCCAGTTTCTGTTGTAATTCCTTAGCAGTTGAGGATATTTGAGCTTGCCAATCTGTGACTTTTTTCAGCAAGCGATCGCCTATTTGGGCAAACTGTGTTGTTATCTGTTTTAGCTCGTCAGGCTCTAAATCTTGTCGTTGCTGTAACCAGGTTGAACAATCTAGTTGCTGCCAACTGGACAAAAATTGAGTTAAGGTCTCTATCCTGAACCCCGATTCAATTATTAACTGCTCCAGCTTTAACGGTAGGTTACTCGCTTTTAATTCGTTTAGTTCAACTTTTTGTAAGTAGTTTTTCAGGCACTCGCTTAATTCCTGCTTTTGTTCTAAGAATTCTGCTTCCTCGCTCAAAGACAAAACCTCTTGTCGCACTGTTTCTAAATGTTGGGCAATTTCATTGATTTTTTCAGAACCCAAGTCATCTCGTTGCTGAAGAAATGCGACGAAATCTTCTGGCTGAAATTGTTCTAGCTCAGAGCGAACTTGTACTGGATCTGCTTCGGGATCGTAAATTACCTCTTTAAATTCTTGCCAGCCTTTTTCACAGTTTAAATGCCAGGGAGGGGCGTGAGATAAATAATCTTCGACATCGTTGCTAATCGTGTTAAATGGTAACTTCAACCCTTCTTCTGCAAAATTAATTTGATGATACAGGGGTTGGAGGTTATGCCAAACATCTTCTAGCTCTATATCTGAAAGATCGACTCTGGTAAGCAGTGCGTTTTTGATTGCTTTCCAGTCTAGATTACTCCACCTTTTGATGACGGAATCAGAATTGTTATTTTCCGCTACTTGATGCGATCGCTCATCTAAATCAAAAGAATTATTCTCAGTTTCTTTGCCTACTAACTGTTCTAATCTTTGAACTAGCTGCTCAAATTGTAATTCTTCAGGATTAGCGGACTGTAAAAATTTCAGCAACTCCGTATTCAAATCTAGATCTCCAGAGCCAGCTACGGTTTGTTGCCAAACGTTTTCTAGTCGTTCAACAACTTGCTCTACTTGGGAGGTTGAAAGATTGGTACGTTCTTCGATTAAAGGAATAAAAGTTTGCCGATCTATTTTTTGTAATAAGTTAGTTTCAGCCAAAGTCTCTAAGTTCAATTGGGCAAGTAAATCAGCAAATCCCTGGCTAATTAGAGTCAAATCCAACTCAGGTGACGGTCTTGATTGCAAATAATCATCAATGCGCTGTTGCAGGTCAAATTCTGCCAAAGAAGTTTGAATTTCTTGATGGATGAGGTTGGTTGCTGCTTCTTCGGTTAAAAGTTCTAAAGCTGGATTCTCTGTTCCTTGAATTGAAGTGGCGATCGCGTCTATTAGTTGACGTAATTTTGTCGCCACCGAACCAAATACCCAGCTGGTCACAGAACTTACCGCACTGTAGCTGACCCAAATTAAAATCAGAAAGTAGGTTGACCAAATAACAATTCCTAAAGTTGCTCCCGAAACAGGATCGTTAGCAGTACTAAACCTGACAGCCAAATAACAAGCGATAAATAAGACTGAATTTAAAGTGAGTAAAATTCCCAATCCAGCGAAAAAACTAAGATTAACACTGATGCCACTGTTTTCGGATTGAGAAGATTCAGTAGCTGGTTTTGATGAAGTTTGGGGTCGATATTTAAGCAAAGAGATTCCTATTGCCAATCCGAAATTAGTCAGCAAAAACTGAACGGCAAAAGCAATCATTAATGCTACAACTATTGCCACTACAATCTGAGTCCCTACTGAAGCAGGAGGAGTGTCTGAGGAAGTAGTAGCGATCAATGTTGCAAAAAAAGCCAAGGTAGTAGGCATGGTTCAAATTAGGATTACAACATCTTCGCGAGTGTCCCTACCCTCAATCGTAGCGGAGTGGAGATAGGGTAGGGAGGGATAGCGAACTGATTTGAAGGCTCGATGCCTGAAAAATCAGTCCAGAGGACTATCTTGATTGTCTATATACTTACGTAAACGATCTATCGCTACGCCACTACTACTAGCTATGTAGTAAGACCCAGACCAAAATACGGGTTTAGAATACGTTTTATCTATCTCGGCTTTAAATTCTTTGGGACTTGCAGATTAATAGATTACCCAATAAGCTGAGGAAAAGACTGATTTCTTCCTTAACCAAGCATGCTGACTGAAAAAGTCAAATTTACCTTCAAAGATGCAGCGAAAAAGCTAACTGGACACAAGAAAAGAGCATTTATGGCTCAAGTAACCCAAGACCATTTCAATCATTCACCTCGAAAAGCCGAAAGGGAATTGGGGTGGTCAAGACAAGCGAGCGCTACGGGATTAAAGGAACTAGAAATGGGGTTAATCTGTGTCGATAATTATGGAGCTAGAGGAAGAAAGAAAACCGAGGAGATTTTACCTTTATTAAGGCAAGATCTAGAAAGTCTCTTGTCTGAAAAGACTAGCACAGAACCAAAATTTCGCTCGACTTTTAAGTATAGTCGGATTAGTGCAAGGGCAGTCAGAGAAGCCTTAATCTCTGAAAAAGGATACAGAGAAGAAGAATTACCTTCTCGTCAAACTATTGGGGAGATTTTAAATCGAATAGGTTATCGTTTAAAAAAACACAAAAAGTAAAACCGCTCAAAAAAATTCCAGAAACCAATGCGATTTTTGAGAATGTAGCTAAAGTTAATCAAGAAGCTGATGATGAGCCAACCAGCTTGAGAATTTCTATCGACTCTAAAGCGAAAGTCCAAGTCGGAAATTTATCAAGAGTCGGAAAAGATAGAAGGGCAGAATCCTTAAAAGCAGATGATCATGATCATCAATGGTCAGAGGTTTTAGTCCCATTAGGAATTCTGGATGTCCAAGGAGGGGACTTTTCTATCTATTTTGGCACATCTGCTGAAACCTCGGATTTTATTGTCGATTGTTTAAGTCGATGGTGGCGAGAAAATCAAAGTCATTACTCATCCGTAGAAGAGCTAGTAATCAACCTAGATAATGGCGCATCACAACGCAGTAATCGAACTCAATTTATTAAGCGGATCGTGCAGTTTTCAAGGGAGACACAGTTAAGAATTCGTTTAATTTATTACCCTCCCTATCATAGTAAATATAATCCCGTTGAACGATGTTGGGCCATCTTAGAAAACTACTGGAATGGGGCAATTTTGGACTCAAGAGAAGCGGTTTTATCTTGAGCCTCAAACATGAAGTGGAAAGGCAATAATCCCCAAATTCATTTGATAGAAAATAACTATAACAAAGGAATAACAGTTAACTCATCAGACTTAGAATTTTTCTATCTATTTTGGCAATCTTCGGAAAATTTACCGCGATGGGATGTGACGATTATTCCTCCTTAATCGGAAGAACTTAAAATCAAAAATTATTAGCAAAATTAATACGCGAACTTCACCTTCTTGTTTGATTGCTTAGTAGTAGACGTGGGGGAGAAGTTAGGCTGAATCTTAGTTGGGCTCAACGCAGTGAGTGAATGGATTTCTTCCGTTGGCAGGAATCTAGTTAGCGAAAAGTGTCTGCTAACTAGATTGACCCACACTTTTCTTCTTTCACTGCCCGTGATGGGTAAACTATTTTCCAGCAAGTCCCCTAGCTCTACTGGTAAACCCAAGGTTAAATACTGCGGAGGATATCAGCAACTAGCTCAGACGAAGCATCAGAAACTAGCTGCTCAACGTAGCGTAGCAGAGTAGCTGCTAGTAGTTCATTATCTTCTCTGCTTTTGCATTAGGCAGCTGACGATAAAGCATATTCGGCATCTAACACACCACGATAATAACTCTGTAGCTGTCGAGTAGCAGCAGCCCATCCCCATTGTTCTGCTTCCAGGCGGGCATTATGTCGTAATTCCTCTCGAGTTTTTGTGGCTTCAAGTAAAGATTGGGTAGCAGTAATTGCACCATCTGGATCATCTGGTTCAAATAAATAACCATTCACACCATCAGTAACAATATCAGGAATACCACCTGAGCGAGCAGCTACAACAGGACAACCAGCTGCCATGGCCTCTAATAATACTAAGCCCAAGGTTTCAGTACGGGAAGGGAAAACAAAGGCATCTGCCGAGGCAAATGCAGAAGCTAACTCTAATCCTTGAAGATAACCAACGAAATGAGTTTTGGTTCCTGCAAAATGGGTTTCTAAAGCTTCTCTAGAGGGTCCATCACCAACGATCGCCAGATGGGCCTCCGGAATTGCTTCTAGTACTGGTTTGATTTGATCTATTTGTTTTTCGGCGGAGACTCTACCAACATAGAGTAATAAAGGAGCATCAGGATTTCCTTGAGATAAACGCGATCGCATTTGTGGAGAAGCTAAATGGGGTTGAAACATCTCGGTATCAACTCCTCGTTGCCATAAATCAACCCTTTCAATGCCGTGATCGATTAGTTCTTGAACCATCGCACTAGAAGTGCAGAGATTTAGTTTAGCCTGATTATGGGCAGCTTTTAATAGTTCCCAGAGTAATCCCTCTAATGCCCCTAAGCCGTAGTGATGTAGATATTGGGGCAGGTGGGTATGATAAGAAGCCACTAAGGGAATATTCATGGTTTTGGCATAATAAATACCTCCAACTCCTAAAAAGGCTGGATTTACCACATGAATTAAGTCTGGTTGAAACTCTTCGATCGCATTTTTGGTGCCAATAGGAGGTAGGGCTAACTTAAGCTCTGGATACAATGGCAAAGGGACTCCAGGCACACCATAGACTTTTGCTCCTTTATATTCAGTCAAACCTCCTTCGGGAGCAACTACCAAAACGTGATCGCCATTGCGTTCTAGATGATCGATTGTATGACGTAAACGAGTAACAATACCATCAACCTTGGGCAAAAACGTTTCTGTAAATAGAGCAATACGCATAATAAATTAGTTAAGAAATAGTCAGTTTAGAGACCTAATGAATGTAAAAAGTATTTAGCTTTACTGCGAAATAAAAATACTAAAGTCTAATTAAGATTCAAGTAAGATTCTACAGCTAGATTCCAGAGAAATCGCTAATTAATGCCAATTAATAAATTCTTAGATTAGCTTTAAACCATTCTTTACTCAAACCTCCAGCCCGCAATAGCTAAGCAAGCCCAACCAATGATAAAAGCTACTCCACCTAAAGGAGCAATAGCACCCAACAATTTAATGCCACTTAAACTCAGGGCATATAAACTACCAGAGAATAGTATTATTCCAGCAATAAAGGCATAGCCAGCAACCACAAGTAAAGTGGAGTCAGTGGTGGTTAATCGACTAAGAAGTAAAGCTACTAAAATCAGTGCCAGAGCATGATACATCTGATATTTAGTACCAGTTTCCCAAATCTCTAATGCCCGATCGCTTAACTTTCCTTTTAAGGCATGACTGGCAAATGCACCTAAAATTACTGATATGCCTCCTAATGTTCCTGCGATCGTTAAAAATATTCGAGTCACGATTTAGTCTTAAATTAGTTATTCACAAATAATAATATTTTTTAGCAAATTCTTAAATAAAAGTGATAAAACTGGTCGATTTAACTTTTCTGGTCTAATACAGTAACTAACTTTAAAAGACAAGCATCACTTATGTTTCAATCCCTGTGGGCAAAAAAAGCTGCTATTTCTCTTTTCAGTTTAGGTTTGATGTTCTTAGCTACTCCTTCAGCTTCGGCTGAAAAGGTAGTAGAAAAAATTGCTCGTACCGGAACATTAACTGCGGGTACAAGTAAAGATGCTTTGCCCTTTGCCTATCGCAACGAACGTGGAGAGCTAGTAGGCTATTCGATAGATATTTTAGAATTAATCACTAGTCAGCTAGAAGAAGAATTAGGGCAAGAAATTGAGCTAGAACTTGTTGCTTTGCAACCCAAGGAGCGCATTCCACAATTGATTGATGGTCAAGTTGACATTGTTTGTGATGCCAGTAGCTTTACCTGGAAACGCGATCGCCAAGTTGATTTTTCTTTTAGTTATGCCTCCACAGGAACAAGATTGTTAACTAAAAGTGGTAATGATTTTTGGGATGCTGAATCTCTAGTCGCAAAAAGGATTGGAGCCTTAGCTAAAACTACTAATGAGCGTTCAATTAGACGGGCACAACCTCTGGCAGAAATAGTAATTTTTAAAGATCGCGCTGCTGGATACCAAGCACTACAGCAAGGGGAAATTGACGCTTTTGCTTCGGATGGCATTTTACTCGAAAGCTGGCTACGAAATACCTCTAATCCCGAGAATTTTCAAATAGTGGGTGACTATTCTCACGAAGGTATTGGCTGTATGGTGGCAGAAAATAATTCTCAGTTTCTTAACACGATTAACTATACTCTGGTCAAATTCATGCAGGGATTTTTAGACAATAAACCCGAGAATGTTGCGATCTTTGATCGTTGGTTTGGAGCGCAGGGTGTGTTACCTCTGAATAACGATCTGAGAAATATCATGATTGATAATATGCTGTTGTTAATTGATTTTAAAGATGAAATTATTAACTGATGCTTGATGTGGATTAATAACGCTTAATTCTGAACTATCTTATTGTTAATTTATCCTTCAAAACTATATTTATCTCTGGGGGAACTTTCCCCAGACCATGCTCTCGCGCATACTATATGCTGGAATGCAGAAATGAATTTTAGTTATTTCTAATATGAGCAAGCAAAAGAAAAGGCACTTATCTCCACTAAGTTGGCGAGAAAGATTTTTTAGTCTGCTAAAAACAAAGTATCCGAATCTACACACTCTTTACGTGACGATTAATATAATAGCTATTTGGAGTGGCATAGTCCTCGTTTCGGATTCGTGGGCACATGGCATTAATTTAATGGCAGAGTCTCCCCCTGAAATTTCTTTATCAGTACCTATTCGTCATCTAAGTTTGTTGATGTTTGGTCTTTTTTTACTTCTTGTGGACGATTTATCTCTTACAGAGTTGGTCTTGATGAAAAAGACTCATATAGAAAAAAATATAGCAGAGATGAATACTAGAGAAAAGATTTTTCATTACTTTAAGACTAAACATCCTAATCTATCAACGATTTATACTTTGCTGGCAATTATCGTATCTTGGTGTGGTATTTGGGGATTGCTTTGGGATATTCCTATCCAACCTTTTTGGCGTTCTATTTTAACGATTGTATTAGGATTGTTCTTGCTCTATATTGACGACTTTAAATTAGACGAAATTTAGAAATTAATATCTGTATTTGCCCAAAAGCAATCGTTGATTTTTTATTAATTGAGGAATAATTAATAAATTAGTAAGTACCCATAAATAATGTCATTAAAAATTGAATTAATTGAACAAAGCTTGGAGCTAATAAAACCTAAATCCAGAGATTTCGTCCATAGTTTTTATCAAAATCTATTTATAGCATATCCCGAAACAAAAAGATTATTTGCCAAGACGGATATGAAAAACCAAGAGAAAAAGCTGCTCAATTCCTTAGTGTTATTGGTAGAAAGTTTACGACAACCAATAATATTAAAACAGATTTTGGCCGATCTAGGGGCAAGACATAAACAATATGGTACACTACCTCAATATTATCCTTTAGTTGGCGAAATTCTCTTAAAAACCTTTGCCGATTATCTGCAACAAGATTGGACTGATGAAGTTAAACAAGCTTGGATAGAAACTTATAATACAGTTACTAACATGATGCTTGAAGGTGCAGGAGTAGATACATCACTTCAGCCACAAACTCCTCAGACTGCAACAACTGTTATTCAACAAGAGAGAGAGTCAGCACCACAATTTCCAAAGCCAATTCAATTAAATAAAAAGACAACTTCTACTTCACCTGAAAATATACAAATCGAACTTGTAGAACAAAGCTTTGCCAAAATTGAACCTCAAGGTTCAGCTTTTGCTGCGAGTTTCTATCAAAATCTGTTTGCTGCCTATCCTGAAACTCAACAATTATTCGCCAAAACTGATATCGGCAAGCAGGAGAAAAAATTTATTAATTCTTTGGTGCTATTGGTAGAGAGTCTGCGACAACCAGAAATATTAAAGCAAATTTTGGCTGACTTAGGGTCGAGACATAAACAATACGGTACACTCCCCCAGTATTATCCTTTAGTGGGGGATATCCTTTTACAAACCTTTGCCGAATATCTTCAACAAGATTGGACTGATGAAGTCAAACAAGCTTGGGTAACAACCTACAATACTGTTACCAACATGATGCTCGAAGGTGCTTCTGGACATACAGTTAATAAAATTCCCCTAGAAACTGAAGTTTCTCCTAAAAAACCGTTTGTTTCCTTTGATCGCCTTAATGCAAAGTTTAAGAGTAATCAAGAAAAACAAACAGTAAAAATTACTTCTCTTGCCTCACTACTTCGATCAATCTTAGATAAACTACTAGAAGAATTTTGGGCGTTACCCACTTGGGCAGTTGCAGTTGGTTCAGCATTTTTCTTATCATTTCTCTATTTAGTTGCTGACGATGAGACATTTTTAGCAGAACTTTTAGAAGGTGCAGATGCCATTAGCCTTTTAGTAGCATTGGTTTTGTATATCAAAGAAACACCCGATCGCAAAAAGGAATTCCACTATCAAGCTTGGAGTACCATCGATAATGCTAATGGGGTCAAAGTTAGCTATGCTAGGATTTTAGCTCTACAAGATTTAAATGAAGACCGAGTTCCTTTAAAGGGATTGATTGCTCCTAACGCTAATTTAGCCAAAATTAATTTGCCCAAAGCCGATCTGAGCGATGTTAATTTAACTAAAGCTAATCTCAGCAATGCCAATCTCAGTCATGCCAACTTAGGGAATGCTCTCTTGGCTCGCGTTAACTTTACAGATGCTAATTTAAGTTATGCTAATTTGGGATTTGCCAAATTGAGTTATGTCAATCTCAGTAGTGCTAATTTAAGTCATGCCAATTTAGTTTGTACCGATTTAAGAGATGCTAATCTGAGTGGTACTAATCTCAGTCGTGCTAATTTGAGTGGTGCAGACTTACACAATGCCTATTTTACTGGTGCTAATCTAAAAGATGCCAAGGTAAACGAATCAGACTTACGCCAAGCTTATCTTAAGGGAGCAACCATGCCCGATGGCTCTACTCACCCATAATTATCTGGGTATAACTAATTAAAACTAGAAAATATTGGCAATGACCTTATCAAAATCTGTATTAGCACAATATATGGCTGCTTTACTGGCAATTCCTCCAGAAAGCAATCTGGCTAAATTATTAAAGTTTTGTTTGGCAGCAAAATTAGATGATCAAAGATTAGGCAAAGATGCTTTAGAAGTCTGTCAAATGTTGATGGAAAACCCTGCCGATTTACCCTATTGGATTCAAGATATTATGGGTAGCGATCGCGAATATAGCCCAGAAGAATTAGCGGCATTTGGCGAGATGAAGCTCAATAATACAGAAGAATTTATGCAAACTTTATGGCAAGAATTAGAAAAGATTAACCTGAAGGAGATTTAATCTTTTACTCGATGTTCAAGTTTTTAAGGCTGAGGTTTACTGATAGTGTCATCTAAATTTAATCGTGAAAACTCATATTTACGAGGATTTAAAGCTGATTGCGTAATCTGAGCTAGCTGCACTTCTCCCAAGCGATCGCCCTGCTCAAAGTAAAATACACCTGTTGCCCCATCGACCAAAAAATTAGAATGGGTCAAGGCAGACTGTAATTCTGAGCGAGTATCAGACTGCTCTAGCCCCTGAATAATCGCTACAGTAGCATCATAAGCCATAGCTGTTCGCCAATTGACTTGACCACCCCAATATTCCATCGCTGTTTGGGTAAAATCGTAATTTTTGGTTTTATCTGCTAGCCAAGGAGCAGTCAAAACCATTCCCGCAACTGTATCTTTTCCCTGCTGAATTGTTTCAAAAGTATAGAGAGAGTGAGTACCAAATAAAGGTAATCTTTGCTGATTTACTTTGGCAACGGCAATTGCCGGTTTTATTCCTTTTACTGAGGCAGCCAATAATAGAGCATCAGCATTTTCTGCGATCGCTCGTTCAACTACCTTTTGAGGGTTGAAATTACTTTGAGCAAAATCACATTTAACTGGTGCAATCTCTCCGTAGTCTTGGTGTACTGCTTTCATGAATTCTTGAGCAAAAGAAGTGCTCGCAGAACTTTCAGAATCTAAACAGACAGCAATCTTGTTTGAGGATTTTGATAAGGCATAATCTGCTAAGGTATTGGCCATAATCGCTACGCTGGGAGTTGTTCGCAAAATATAGCTTCCAGCACCCGATAACTTTGTGGAGCTGCTGGTAGGAGAAACCATGACTAAACCATATTTCTGATAAATCTCTGAAGCAGCAAGCGAAGAATCGCTATCATTATGACCGACTACAGCTAAGACATTTTTATCTGCTGCCAGTTTTTTGGCTACCTGACGAACAATCTCAGGATCATTGTCATCATTAACAATTTCAACTAACAAGAGTCTTTCTTGTAAACCTCCTTGCCGATTGATCTCTGCTTGTGCTTGAGCCACACCACGCAAAATTTCCCAGGCAACTTTCGGTTTACTACCCAAAGGAACACTTACGGCAATCATAAAATTCTCTTGAGTAATTGCCTGAGCATTATTCGCATAGATTAGAGCCTCAGGATTATTGATATCTGAACCAAGAGATTGCTGAAACTTATTTCTAGCAGTTGAAAATTCACATCTCGAAAAGGCAGCTATTCCCTCATTTAAAGTGATTTTGCTTTGGGGTTGGAGATGATTATATTCTTGAGATAATAGTTTATTTCCTAGACTCATTCGTGGTGACTGGCTACTGGTTAAATCAACACAAATATCTTGTTGCTGTAAACTATGATTGTTAGCAATATTAAGTTGAGAGTTTTTATTCCAGCCAAAACCTTTAATAAATAATGATAGAAAAGGAATGCCCAATAGCAGCCAAGACCATTTTTTGGGCTGTAACTTTACCACATCTGATTGCTTATTTTCAATAAAAACTTTTTGATTAGTGAAGCGTACTTGCTGATAATTGCTAGTTGGATCAGAAGTAGTCTCTATTGATTTTTTATTAGTAGTTTGAGCCTTGTAGAAATCGGATTTTACTTGTTTGCATTTAACTTTTTGATTATCAAATAGATCATTGTTTTGCCGAAAAGCTTGAGAACTTTTAATTGTTAAAATTTGTTTTTTAACTGCTTGACATTGTTGTGTTGATAATCCTAGTTTATTTTGTAATTTTATTAAATAATACCTATCTTTATTAGTAATAATAGATTTATCACATTTAATTACAGTATTTAATTCTTCTTGATATAAGCGCTTTCTAATCTCAAGTGTTAATTTATCTTGTTCAAACTCTTTTATTAATTTATTTAAAATGATTTTTTTTACGGCTATCCTTTCTTGACCTCGGCAAATTTTATGCTCTGATTGTAGGAGGTATTGTAGAAGTTTTTTAGTTAGTAAAGGCTGTGCTTGTGTCCAATTAGTAACTATTTTGACAATTAATTTGGGGTTGTCTGCTTTATTGAGTCGGTGCATCTGTTGAACAAATTCGTCCAGAGATTGTAATAGCTTTTCTGGGAATAAATTTTGTTGCATGGGATTCCGAATAATATTTGCTTAATATTTATTTTATATCGGAAAACACCTCTTATTAAGTAGTTTTTTTGCCTGTGAATTTTAGAGAATATGGCAATTTCAGCGATCGCATCTAATACCAAGTTCTGTTTAGATACGATACTTAAAAGTAAGATTAAGGCAGGAGGCAGAAGCTTTTAAGCTAAATTAATACTCTCAGGGGAGTATTGACCAAGAGGTCTTGAAGTCGTCTTCTGGAAGTCAAGTTTTTTTAGGGTAATTAGCTTAATTATTGAAATGACTATAATCTCGATACAATTCAAAAATATAAGCTAAAGTAAATTCAATTATCGGGATCACTCAAATTTACAAATTTTTATGTCATTTATATGTCAGTGCTAGACCAATTTTTTAAACATCACAAGAAACGTCGTGTTGCGGTGGCATTAGCTTTATTAGGAACTGTTACACCGATCGCCGGACTCCATAAATTATATTTAGGACAACCACTATGGGGCATGATGTATATACTGCTATGGTCGACCCCAATTCCGCGGATTGCTGCCGCCATAGATGCAATTTGGTATGTGGTACAAGATTTGGAACAGTTTGAGCGCCAATTTAATGGTAGTAGCCAATATAATTTAAATTTCAACAATTCTCTCCAAGTAAAAGCGATCGCCGATGCTATGCGAGAGTTAGACCGGTTGCGGGAAGATGGCTTACTTACAGAATATGAATTTGAGCAAAAACGTCGTCAATTACTAGAGCATATTTCCTAAACAGTTAACATCTAAAAATTCTATGTTTAAACTGTCCCAAATTGGAATTAGAAATAAAATAGCCAACGACCCCTACTATCGTTTTCAGTCTTTACGCGAAGTTGCGATCGCTGTGGATTTAGGAATCAGCATTGATGTTAATCAGGCGACAGTAGATGATTGGTTGCGACTACCAGGGTTTTCTATTCATCAGGCGCGATCGCTGGTAGAGTTAGTTCAGATGGGAGTACAGTTAGTTTGCCTCGAAGATGTAGCAGCGGCAATTAATGTTCCTTTGCATCGCATTATACCCTTTGAGCCGATTTTAACTTTCGCTTATTATGATCGTCTAAGTTCTTTAAGTCCAGAGAAAATAAATCCTAATACAGCTTCAGCCGATGAAATTGCAACTATTGTTGGAGTAGATAGTGATTTTGCTCAAAAAATAATCGAAGAACGCCAAAAAAATGGCAAATATTGCAATATCATTGAGCTAAAACACCGCTTAAATCTTGATAGTGAGTTAACATCTCAATTAATATACTATCTGCGATTTTGAAAGTTAATAATTTGATAAATAGCCTAATATGCCATACTACCAATGAAAATCAATTTAAAAATTTGGCGACAACCTAACTCTGAAAGTCCAGGAACGCTAGTTAAATATAGTGTTCCTAATGCTCATCCTGATATGTCTTTTATTGAACTACTAGATGTTTTAAACGAACAACTAATAAAAAATAATCAAGAACCGGTAGCATTTGATAGTGACTGCGGAGAAGGAATTTGTGGCTCTTGTGGCTTAATGATTAATGGCGTAGCACACGGAGAACAGAAACAAACCGCGGTATGTCAGTTGCATCTCAGAACTTTTCAAGATGGAGATACTATAACTGTTGAACCTTGGCGGGCTAAAGCTTTCCCAATAGTCAAAGACTTAGTAGTCGATCGCTCAGCATTCGATCGCATAGTTGCTACTGGAGGTTTTATCTCAGTCAATACAGGGGCCGCACCCGATGCCAATTCCTTACCTGTAGTTAAAGAAAATAGCGATCGCGCTTTTGACTATGCTGCTTGTATTGGTTGTGGTGCTTGCGTTGCAGCTTGTCCTAATGCATCAGCATCTTTGTTTACGGCAGCTAAGATTTCTCATCTAGCATTACTTCCTCAAGGAAATCCGGAAAGGAAACAGAGAGTGCTTAATATGACAGCCCAAATGAAAACAGAAGGCTTTGGTGATTGCTCTAATCATGGGGAATGTGAGGCTGTATGTCCTAAGGGAATTTCTCTAGATGCGATCGCTTCAATGCGTCGAGAATATCTTAAAGCTGTATTTAGTTAATGGCTAATAGCAATTAGCTAATAGCCAACATCTAGGAGAGTAGAGACTTTATTGCAAACCAAGCCAAGCTAGTAAGCCTTTACCAGTCATATATTCGATGATCAAAATCGCCGCAAAACCAATCATGGCGGCACGACCATTTAGTCGTTCCGAATAAGAGTTAAGTCCAAACTTAGGGTCTTCTAAATTTGGAGTAACGCTGGGTTTAATTTCACTTTTCATTTACTATATTCCCTTGCCTAAAGTTGTTAACAAATCTTCATATCTCTTATTCTAACAGAAGTATTTGTCTTCAACAGAAGTAGAGGCGAACCGTAGTTCGCCCCTACAAACTCCGAACTCTCCTATTTTTGGTGATGCACTTCAATTACTGTATGAACATTACCTCTAGGGGTAAAATCACCTTTAATAGTAACTTCCAGAGGATCACAAGCAGACACAAAATCATCGAGAATTTGGTTTACTACTTCTTCGTGGGGAATATATTGATCGCGATAACTATTTATATATAGTTTCAAGCTCTTCAGTTCTACCACTGTCTGATCTGGAGAATAGGAAAGATAAATTGTGGCAAAATCAGGATAACCAGAAAAAGGGCATTTGCAGGTGAACTCTGGCAAAGTAATGTTGACCGTATATTGGCGACCAATTCGGGGATTAGGAAAAGTGATTAATTTTCCTTCGGCGATCGCTCTTTCTCCATATTTCAATTCTTCTTGTTTGGTTAATTCAGGAGAATTAGTCATAAAAATAGATCAGGATTATCAAGTGAACTATAACTTTAATTTTGATATCTAAAATATTATTTAGCTTAATTAGTATCAATACGAATTATATCAATATATAAGTAGCCTGATTGTAGTCAAAGCTAATAGCTAAAAGCTGATAGCTAAGAGCTTTTTCCAGATTAAATTTTCAAATTTTAGCTTCAGTCAACCCTAGTTAGCTATTGGTGTTGCTTTTTCGACAGAACCGTTATTTAGACCCATAGTAAAGCTTAACGGTGTATCAGGATAAGCTTTGACCACTTGTCGATAAACAGAATAGTTAGTGGGTAAATTGACTCTTTCACCATCTTGATCGTATTCAACTCGATATTCAACCTTACGTAACAATTGGGGTTTACCAATTTTTTCATAGGGCTTTTTTTTAGCTGCTTCCAGCTCATCTACAGTAGGTTTGGGAGGATTTTTGGGCCACCAAATACCTTTGTCGTCTTGAAACACTGCTTCTTCTGGCTTTTCTCCATTACGGTTAACCAAAGAGACTGATTCAAATGTCTCATATCTTCCTCGTTTATCCTCTAAGGGATCGTGAGTGTAATTAACTCTCCAAGTAAGGGTAGTTTCAGCGGTTGCTTCATATAGTTGAGCTTGTTGTGAGCCACAACCAATCAACATAGTTGCTAAACCTAGACCTACTGAGACCAAGTAAGTTTTACGCAGTTTTTGTGGCGATAAAACTCCTAAATATTTTTTCATGAGTATTGTTTCCAAAATGTGTATCAGTATTATCTCGTGTTGATTATAAGAGTTAAAAGTTTGACAAAAGTTAAAAGTATGTGAATATATGTAAAGAACAAAACTAACATGAACTTTAGGTAAATAATAGATCTAAATAATTTTTTAAATGAAAGTGAGGAGCATATTACTAGGACTACTAATAGCAGGAATAACTCCAATTGACCTGGCTGAAGCAATCATTCCCCGCAATCAAAAAATATCGAGTCCCGAAACTTCCTCAATAGTCACCAGTAGTAATATTACTGATTCTTGTAAAGCATCTGAAGAAAGCTGTCTCGATCTAGTAGTCGGTAAAACGCCAGAAATTGATTCAGATTTATGGTTACACAAAATAGCTAACGTCTTGCTGCCAAGCGATGTGGGTTCAGATTGTAGGCAGCGTTTAATATTTAGCAAGCCAACCTCTTCAAGCTGCGTGTTTTCTTGGAAAAGATGGCTTCACTTGAAGTCTGAAAATACACCCTCGATAGAATCACTTACTCCTGTAGCTAGTAGTCATCCTGACAATTATATTCAACCAACTACCCCTCTATCTCCACAACCTAAATTTCCCAAAGTTTCGCGTAGCAACTTGATTGTCTCGTTTCCCCAAGAAAATAGTTCTTTTTTACCTGAAAATACAAAGCTGACCAATCCTGCACCAGAAACCAGAAGGATTGCCAGCCCTTTTGGTTGGCGTCGAAGACCATACAGTAATCAGTTACAGTTTCATCAAGGAATTGATTACGGTGCGCCATTAGGTTCCCCTGTAGTGGCAGTCGGTAATGGAATTGTGACTAAAGTTGTTTCTGGATGTCTGGACTTTGGTAGTCTCGCTTGTGGAGGACAGTTAGGAAACTGGATTGAAATAGATCATGGTAATGGTGAGATAGCTACCTACGGTCATTTAAAATATAGTTCGATTACCGTTAAGGAAGGGATGAAAGTCTGGAAAAATCAAGCGATCGCCCAAGTCGGTAGCTCAGGTTGGTCAACTGGAGCTCATCTTGATTTTCGGCTGAAAGTTAATGGTAAACACGAAGATCCTGCCAAATATATTGCGGCAATCAATCATCAGAATACTAATCAAATCAAGAATTAATTAGGTTTATAGCAGTTTTCAATTAATTGAATGGACTAGGCTTAGAATTGGCTAATTCTTAGCTGATAGCTAGGGCGAAGCCCTTTACCAAGGCTATTACCTCGGAGGGAACAGGTAATGGGGAACAGGGAATAAATAAGAATGTATAACAATTGAGTTAAGCTAAGTATTATACCTACTACTAGTGCTTTATAAGAATTTTTGTTAGGCTATAGCACCGTATATAGTGTTTTCTAAATTTAAATTTCTATGACTTCATTTTTATCTCAACCTCAGAGCACCATGTCTGCCAATCCTATTTTTAATCCTGGTGGAGATGATCGGGTGGAAAATCGCTCTATTTGGTTTGGCAATACAACCAATTTAATGCAGTTGAATGACGTGCGATACTCTTGGGCAATTGGCTTATATCAACAAATGCGAGAAAACTTTTGGATTCCCCAAAAGCTAGATTTAACCCAAGACGTAACTGATTACTGGAATCTAACCACAGAAGAGCGTCGTGCTTATGATGGAATTCTGAGCTATTTAACTTTTTTAGATTCAGTCCAGACCTGTAATATTCCTCATATTAAAAGCTGTGTGACTGCTCCAGAGGTAAGCGTATGTATGGCAGAGCAAATCTCTCAGGAGGGAATGCACAATCAAAGCTATCAATATATTATCGAAACTGTAATACCAAGCGATCGCCGCCGCACTGTGTACGATTTTTGGCGTACAGATAAAGTTTTGGCAGATCGTTGTGAATTTATTGCTTCTATCTATCAAAAATATGTCGATTGTCCTACTCCAGAAAATTATTTTGTTTCTTTGTTGGCTGATTACCTCTTAGAAGGAATATATTTTTACAATGGTTTTATCTATTTTTATAATTTAGCCTCACGGATGTTGATGCCTGGTAGTGCCGATATTTTTAAGATGATTAACCGTGATGAATTAAGTCATGTCCGACTTTATCAAAAACTACTACCAGAAGCGATGCAGTTATTCCCTCATTCCTTAGAACAAATCTATGAAATGTTTGACACTGCTGTTGAACATGAATGCCGTTGGACAAATCATATTGTAGGGGATAGCGTTTTGGGTATTACCGAAACTAGTACAGAACAATACACTAAGTACATGGCTAATATGCGTTTACGTTCAATTGGGTTAGAGATACTCTATCCAGATGAACAATATAAGAAAAGCCCTTATAAACACTTAGAAAGATTTTCGGATACTAAAAAAGCTGGTCATACCAAAGCCAACTTTTTTGAAGCAGGAGTAACCAGCTATGTCATGTCTTCTGGAGTCAGTGGTTGGGATGAGATTTAGTTAGCAAATTCAGCCTTAATTCGGTTTTTATAAGCGTAATGTACCATTAACTATTTAATAGTGTACATTGCGCTTTTTTAAATTTTATATTCTCAAGCGCTGGGTGAGATGGTTAATTAATTTTTAATATTATCATTTTTACATTGAAAGTAATTATGAAGTGATTTTCTTAAAAATAAAGATTAAGTAAAATCTAGGAAATTGCCTTTAAGATTTAGTAAATAAATGGTGTAATCACTGCTTTTTTTGTATTGTAGAATGGTGAGCTAATAGCAAGTTGTCTCGATCAAAGAAAATGCATCCTACTATTTGCCTACGTAAAATTCGGGTGTCAGTAGATTAATTTAAACAAAAATATATTTTTATATTATTTCAGTTGGCTAATGTTCAATTTACTCAAGAATTTTCTTGCTGCCGAATCTGAAACTAAATCTGATTCAACCACATCCCTCCCCAATTCTAGTTCCCCCGACTCCTGGGAGGCACAAGTTACTCGAGCCGATACTTTGTGGGAGCAAGGCAAACTTAGTGAGGCTTTGGCGATTTACAGTCTGGCAATCGAAAAAAACCCAAAATCATTAGCTATCCAGCAACGTTTGGCGGAACGTTTAAAACATCAAGGAGATTTAGCTACTGCTTATGAAAAAGTAGCAACAAGTTTAAAAAATCAAGGCAATATAGAACAAGCTGCCAATTATTATCGCCAAGCAATTAATATCAAAGCCTTAACTGGAAACACCAAAGAACAACTACTTAGATCGAGCGTATTCCAAAGTAAAAAACCGCCAATCCCATTAGCAAGTCTCAAAGAGACCGCATTCTCTTTTCAACCTTTAACTAATGCTAATAATAGTTTAGCGTTGACAACATCATCTTCCAATACTGCAGATTTTTGTAGTGTTGAAGTAGAAGCTGATGATAGAGGCATTCCCTCATTTTCTAAAAATCTCAAAACAATCAATTCTGAGCAAGCCATGGGAATTGATTGGGAGACCGCACATGTTTACTTGCAAAAAGCTTTAGATCATTTAGAAAAGAAAGAATGGGAACAGACAGCGATCGCTTGTAAACAGGCGACGCAAATTATGCCCAGTATGGCAGAAGCTTACAAAATTTGGGGCAATGCACTACAGCGCATGGGCAAAACAGCAGAAGCAATGTTTTGCTATACCAAAGCAGTAGAAATCAAACCCAACTTGGCTGAAGTATACGCGGGAATTGCTGAGATTTATGCTCAGCAACAGAAGTGGCATCAGGCAATTAAACACTATCAAAAAGCTATCATCATTAGACCAAGCGTTGAAGTGTATCTTAGTATTGCTGATATTTGGCAGCAGCTGGGAGATTCGGGAAAAGCGGAGTTAAATAAGTATCAGGCGCAGAAGTTAGAATCTTCTTCAGCAGCAACATTCAATTCCAAACCTTTTCACAGTAACGTTACTTCAAAAACTGCCACTCCATCCAATTCTTCCGGTCATTCTATTGCGGCATATCGTCGCATAGCTCAAAAGTTGGAACAGCAACAAAAATGGCAGCAGGCAGCACAGTACTATCGCAAGGCGTTAGATGCTAGTCTAGCTCAACAAGTGCTGACCCCTGTTGTAGTCGAGGACCAAGACTCAATCAAATTAGATTCTCTAGAAAAAATACCAGAAAACCCCCATAATGAGACTCAGCAAACAAGATTGATAAATCAGGAAAGTCAGAGATTACTCCGCCCTCAAGACGACGTAAAATCTCATCAATTTAAGTCGCCAATTTTCGACACCAACACCGAAAAAGATAACAGACGACATAAATTGGATAATACTCGTCAAGACAAGACTAACCCGTCTGTAACCGAAGATCAATTAGACAAAGCAATTAAGCGTTATCATAAGCAGTCAAAACTGCAACCCAACTCAGCTATGATTCATACCAATCTGGGAGGGCTATATCAGAGAAAAGGTAAATTGCAGCATGCGATCTCCTGTTATCGTAAAGCAATTAAAATTAATCCACGCTATGCCCAAGCTCATTTAAATTTAGCCAGAATTCTGTTAAGAGTTGGTAAACAGCAAGAATTTATTAAAGAAATGCAGTTGGCTTTGGCTTTGCAACCTAAGATTGGTTCAGCGATTGATCGTTTCTACTTGGGCAATGGTCTTATCGATCAAGGTCAACAGCAACAAGCTATTAGCTGTTACTATCAGGCAATTCTTCTAGAGCCTAGATTTATTCAACCATACCATCGATTAAGCGAAGTTTTAAGCCAGCAGGGAAAACATCAGGAAGCGATTAGGTATCTGGAAGAAATAATCAATCATCATCCGGAAGATACAGAATCATATTATTTCTTAGGTCAACAATTAGAAATTCAGCAAAAATGGGACGGTGCGGTCAAGGCATACAGCCAAGTTCTTCAATTAGAGCCACAATTTCCCGAAGCATCTCAAAAGCTCAATCATGCCTTGGCAGAAAAACTTAAACTTAACCAGAAATTAAAGAAATTAAACAGTAAATCATCTAACCAAAAGTCAAGCTAAAGACCGGGGTAAAGTCATTTCACTTCCGGTAACAGATTCTTAGTTTTTCTCACAGTGAGCATCATATCGAGAAGGATGACGATAAGCTAATAAATTAGAGAAAATTTTTTTAGCCGAGAATATGACCGATAATATTTGTATGTTGCCTTGGAATTGGCTGACCGATTCACCTTTGCTCGCGACTGCGGCAGAAGCCGCTACAGAATCCGAAGCTGAAGAAGGTACTCTAGTTCTAGCAGGAGTTTTACTGAGTTTAGTTGTAATTTACTTTGCCAGTAAGTTAGGAGGCGAAATTTGTTCCCGGATAAATTTACCACCAGTGCTGGGAGAATTAGTTGGCGGGGTATTGATTGGTATCTCCGCATTTCGTCTGTTAGTCTTTCCTGAAAGTGGTAGTTTGGCCGAAGACTCTCTTATTATCAGCTTGCTCCAAAATACCGCAGGATTGCCTCCAGAGTCTGCCTCATCAGTATTTGCCGCTCAAAGTGAAGTAATTAGTTTGCTTTCAGAACTAGGAGTAATTATTCTCCTGTTTGAAATTGGTCTTGAGTCTGACCTTAAGGAATTGATTCGCGTCGGACCGATCGCCGCTGTCGTAGCAGTCGTTGGGGTAGTTGCTCCATTTGTGGCCGGTACAGTAGGCCTAGTATATATTTTTAACACCCCTGTAGTGCCAGCAATTTTTGCTGGTGCAGCTTTGACTGCTACGAGTATTGGCATCACTGCCAAGGTTTTAGCCGAATTAGGACAACTTAGTTCAGAAGAAGGTCAAATTATTATTGGTGCGGCGGTACTGGATGATATCTTAGGGATTGTAGTTTTGGCAGTAGTGGCAAGCTTAGTTAAAACTGGAGAAATTCAGGTTAGTAATATTATTTATCTGGTAATTAGTGCGGCGGTGTTTCTGATCGGTTCAATTTTGCTGGGTCGTTTGCTTAGCCCGCTCTTAGTTGGCTTAGTTAATGAAATGAAAACACGAGGTCAAGTATTATTAACTGGCTTAGTATTCGCCTTCTCCTTATCTTATATTGCGACCGCCATTCATCTAGAAGGGATTCTCGGAGCATTTGCTGCGGGACTAATTTTAGCTGAAACCGACAAAAGGAAAGAATTAGAAGAACAAGTAATTCCTCTGGCAGATTTTTTCGTGCCCATCTTTTTTGTCTGTGTTGGTGCCCAAACAGACTTAAGTGTGCTTAATCCAGCCGTACCAACTAACCGTGAGGGATTAATTATTGCTACTTTTTTAATTGTGGTTGCTATTCTGGGTAAAGTAATTACGGGATTTACTGTTTTTGGGAACCCCGATTTAAATAAACTGGCGATCGGTGTGGGCATGATTCCCCGGGGAGAAGTTGGGTTAGTCTTTGCTGGTGTTGGTTCGGCAAGCGGAGCTTTATCGGAAGCTACGGAAGCCGCCATTATTGTGATGGTGATTTCGACTACTTTTATTGCACCTCCCTTGTTACGCTTAGTGTTTAAAGAGACCGAACCTATTAGTCAATCGGTGGACAAAGTTCCAGAATGACAACATAATTAGGCGAAGCTCATCGTATAAACATCCATAAAGTTGCCTTGTGATTCGCCTTGAGTAGTTTATGAAACCAAATTGCTTCTATTTACGTCTCGATAGATCAAAATTCAAGAATAGGTATTATAAAGTTCTAATGGAGTTGACTAAGAATATTCTCGGGTTAGCATTACTCCTACTAAACAAAGTTAATTGGGTATCAAATCTTGATTGGTTATTCTGTTTCCATTTGGTTTGGGAGTCTTCGCTAGCCGGAGGTCAACGGTCAGTTTCTACTCTTTGTGAGGAGCAATCATTGTGAGATTTCACTGGCTATTACCAAGTTTTATCGGTATTTTTCTGCTATGTGCCCCCGCTCAAGCTGGAAAAATCATATCTTGGGAATTTGAAGAGCAAGATAACAATCTGGTTTTTATTACTGATGAGGGGGTACAACCTAAGGCGCAGTTACTCAGTAATCCAACTCGTTTGGTGATTGATTTACCAGGCACAACTTTAGGAAGAGAGACTGTTAAAGAGCAATATCAGGGGGCAATTAGAGGGTTCAGAATTGGACAACCAGAACCAAATATGTCCCGTATTGTAGTAGAGTTCGCCCCTGGCTATACTATTGACTCTGATGAAATTCAATTTCGTGGTATTTCTCCCACTCAGTGGACTGTAGAAATACCACAGCCTTATATTTCTCGAATCAATACCGCCAGAAATGATGATCGAGAAGTCCTAGAGCTTCCTCAGGTTGAGCTGCCATCATCTTTACCTGGACTAGAGTCAGCAGAAGTTCCCCGTAATACTACTACCAATATTAGGACTACTGGTAGTACTGGTAGTAGTTCTAGGACTACTAATACTGTAAATTCTCCTCACATTCGAGCCACTAAAAATGGCTTTTTTATTAATATTGATGGCAATAGAAAAATAAAAATCGATTCTCAAAGAGATGGCGATCGCATTGACTTTGTTCTTGAGGGAATTACTCTTCCTACTGATTTAGCCTCTCAGTCGGTAGCCGTGAATCAATATGGAGTTTCTACAATTGAATTTGAACAGGTTTCTGCTGCTGAAGCGAAAATGAGCTTAAAAGTAGCTGAAGGTAGTCCTGACTGGCTAGCTACATTTAGCCGCATTCAAGGGTTATTGTTAGTTCCTCGGGGCAAATTGCCTACCTCTACCAATGTAGCCACTGCTTCCGAAACTTCTGAGTCCGAAGCAGCAACATTAGAACCTCTCTTTCCTCAGGAAGAAACAACAGCAGAGCTAAGTCAGATTGATGAGATCGAACTAACCGATAGTGACAGCCAATTGCTTGTTCAGGCAGATACTGAGCTTTCGGCAGTTACTTCTAGACTAAGTAATGGTATTTACCAAGTAACCATTAATAACGCTGAATTAGCCGAAGATTTTCAAGGTCCTGAATTAAAGGCGGGTAGCCCGATTTCTCAATTAAAGGTTCGACAAGAAGACTCTCAGGTGGTTTTAGAAGTGACAACCAGATTAAGATATCGTCTGGGTCAGCTTAGTTCCGAGGAAGAGACGATCGCTTTACCCATTGAGATTGGCACTTCTCTACCACCACAGAATGAAGCTCCTTTGTTACCTCCTGAATTTGCCAAAGCCCCGAAAGACAGACCTTTCCAGCAACCGCCTTCTTTGATTCCTGCTAGCGATCGCCCGAGAATTATTATCGATCCTGGACATGGAGGTAAGGATCCAGGCACGATTGGTATTGGCGGCTTCCGTGAAAAAGACGTAGTCTTGCCAATTTCCCTAGATGTAGCCGAAATTCTCAGAAAACAAGGGATTGAGGTCATTATGACTCGAGACAGTGATTACTTTATCAGTCTTCAAGGTAGAACTGATTTAGCTAATGATCGCAATGCTGATTTATTTGTCAGTATTCATGCCAATGCGATTAATCTCAGTCGTCCCGATGTCAATGGTCTGGAAACTTATTACTACAAAAGTGGTCGTCGTCTGGCAGAAGTAATTCACTGGAGTATTCTGAATGGAGTCAATATTGATAACCGAGGTATTCGCCGAGCAAGATTTTATGTTTTGAGACATTCAATTGCCCCCGCTGTCTTAGTAGAAGTAGGTTTTTTGACTGGTGCGGATGATTCTTCTCGACTTAAAGATCCTAATCACCGTCGTCAAATGGCAGAAGCGATCGCACGAGGAATTATAGAGTATATTAAACAGAGTGGTATTTAGGTATATTTACTCAACACTTTATGAGTCGCGTTCGAGCTTCTTAATCTCTATGGGTATCAAAAATATAAAGAATATAATTATTTATCTAAATTAAATCAAAGATGAAAAATTCTAATCTGCGAATTGGTTTGTTTGATAGTGGTGTGGGTGGATTAACGGTTTTGAGGGAGATTTATCGCCAAATGCCCTCGGAGTCTCTCTTATACTTTGCTGATTCTGCTCGTTTACCCTACGGAATGCGATCGCCTGAAGAAATCTTGCAGTTTGTTCGTGAAATATTAGACTGGATGTGCAAGCAAGATGTAAAAATGGTCATTATGGCTTGTAATACTAGTTCAGCTTTAGCTTTGGAAACTGTTAGACAAGAATACGATGTTCCCATCCTGGGTGTTATTCTCTCAGGCGCTAGAGCTGCGGTAAAACTAGGAAAGCGGGTTGGAGTTATTGCTACTACAGCCACCGCTAAAAGCCATGCCTATCGTCAAGCAATCCAAGAAATTAATCCTCAGACTCAAGTATGGGAAATTCCTTGCCCTGAATTTGTGCGTCTGATTGAACAAAACCAGCTTCACACAAACTATACTCGACAAATAGCGCAACAATATTTAAAACCTTTATTACAAAAAAATATTGACACCTTAATCTATGGTTGTACACATTACAAGCACTTGGAGAAAACAATTTGTTCATTATTGCCAGCTTCAGTACAAATTGTTGACCCAGCAGAACATATTGTGGTGGCAGCGGAAAAAGAATTATCTTTATTAGGACTAAGAAATAACTGCTTTCCTTTACCAACACGTTTTTGCGTTAGTGGTCCCCCTCAACAATTCGCCGACCTATCTCGCCAGTGGCTGGGTTACTATCCTCAAGTGGAAAAAATTCAGGTCAAAGAGTTATCAGCAGGGATGGTCGCTCTTAATCCCCTTGATTAGAGGATGTCTAAAAAGTATTGTTTGAAGTTCCAAATTCTGTTTATACTATTTGCAGTATTAAACAATCAATTCAACTTGTTGTCCTAAGCTAAAAATAGCTAGGAGACTCCAACAGGAGCTTCTTGGACATCCTCCCTTGAGATATCTAAATTTTAACTATTGATATGTATAGTTATTATCTAGGATATTTTTTTAGTGTAATTAGAAGTTTCTTCAGAGTTATGAGAAACAACATTCTTACCATAATTTTGCATTTCGGCCATCTTAAGTAAACCGTAAATAGTCACAAGATAAACAACCGCAAAAAGTAAGATGAAAACGGGTAAAGTGGTGAAACTCATTGGATGGTGATGGGTTAATAGTACAGGTGATATAAGTTGAATTTTTGGTCAAGTAAACGCCCCATGACAGACAATTATGATTCAGTTATTTCATGAATCCTAATTATTTACTGGCACAAAAAATGCCAGATAATGAGCTGATTAGTCCAACAGTTTTTCTCGAAACTGCTGAAACTGCAATCTCACACCAGAAAAGAATCTGAAATTAGTTCAATCAGATTATCTTTAGATGATATACATTGAGGCTAATGTAACAAGCAGATAATCGCTGGGATGCACCCTAAACTTTATCTAGCTATATTTTTATCAAATTATGCAGTGGAGCAGACTTAGTAAGCACTGTATGGTTATGCTTATTAGCCAGAATTACGCTGCAAGGCAATTTCATTACCTTGACAACTGCTAATTTTTTAAAAATCTTATATTTTTAGAATAACATAATAATCAGCCTTGGATGCTAGATTTTATTGTTACTTAAATGGTTAATCATTGGTTATTAGGCTGGCTTCCCTTAAAATAAGTACAATAATATGTAAAGTTTCTTAAATAATAATAACTGCCAGAATTGGCTTAACAATGATATCTTCTACAACTTCCCTATTAGCCCCCGTTGAAAATGATCTACAGATTCTTACAGATAATCTCAAAAAACTGATTGGAGCCCGACACCCTATTTTAGGTGCAGCAGCAGAACATCTATTCGCAGCTGGAGGCAAACGCATCAGACCGGCAATTGTCTTGTTAGTTTCTAGAGCTACGATGCCAGATCACCAGCTTACCCATCATCATCGTCGTTTGGCAGAAATCACAGAAATGATTCATACAGCTAGCCTAGTACATGATGATGTTGTAGACGAGGCAGATTTACGTCGCAATGTAAAATCAGTTAATAATCTGTTTGACAACAAAATTGCCGTATTAGCTGGCGATTTTCTATTTGCTCAATCATCCTGGTATTTAGCCAACTTGGATAGCTTACAAGTAGTGAAATTACTTTCAGAAGTAATTAGAGATTATGCAGAAGGAGAAATCTTACAAAGTATAAATTGTTTCGATACTAGTGCTTCAATTGATGCCTATCTTGATAAGAGCTACTATAAGACGGCTTCTCTAATGGCAAATAGCTCCAAAGCCTCGGCAGTATTAAGTGATGCGACTCCAGAAGTCATCGAAAACCTTTACCATTATGGTCGAAACTTGGGTCTAGCTTTTCAGATTGTTGATGATATCTTAGACTTCACTACTTCAACTGAAGTATTAGGTAAACCGGCTGGCTCAGATTTAGCTAGTGGCAATTTAACGGCTCCGGTACTTTACGCACTCGAACAAAGACCTTATTTAAAAATTTTGATTGAAAGAGAATTTTCTGAACCAGACGATTTAAGCACTGCTTTAGAATTGATCAAAAACAGCGATGGAATTGAGCAAGCCCGTCAGCTAGCTAAAGATCATGCTCGCATGGCAGCTCAAAATTTAAGTTGCTTAGCTGCTTCAGATTCGACTAAGGCACTAAATCAGTTGACAGATTATGCTGTTAGTCGATTATATTAAATCCAGCTATTAAAATAAGTTCACTTAATAATTTAAATTTATCTAAGGAGTAAGCTTAGATGACATCTAAGAAGCAGACTATTTTAGTCACTGGTGGTGCTGGCTATATCGGCTCTCATGCAGCATTGGCATTAAAAAAAGCAGGTTATGAAGTAATCATCTTAGATAATCTATCCTATGGACATCAAGAAATAATTGATGATGTAGTTCAAGTTAAGCTAGTTGTCGGCGACACCAGCGATCGCCCTTTATTAGATCGGTTATTTACTGCCCATAAAATTGATGCAGTAATGCACTTTGCTGCTTACATAGCTGTAGGGGAATCGGTTAAAGAGCCAGGAAAGTACTATCGTAACAACGTTGCCAGTACCTTAAATCTATTAGAAGCAATGTTAGCGCACGGAATTAATAAAATTGTCTTTTCTTCCACCTGTGCTGTTTATGGGATGCCCAAAGAAGTACCCATGACCGAAAATCATCCCCATAATCCCCTAAGTCCTTATGCAGCAAGTAAGGATATGGTGGAGCGAATTTTAAGTGATTTTGATACTGCTTTTAATTTAAAATCCGTGGCATTTCGCTATTTTAATGCCTGTGGTGCAGATCCTGAGGGCTTATTAGGAGAAGATCATCAGCCAGAAACTCACCTGATTCCCCTCGCTTTACTAACTGCCCTCAAAAAACGTCAATCTTTGTATATCTTTGGCACGGATTACGATACTCCTGATGGTACTTGTGTGCGAGATTATATTCACGTGAATGATTTAGCCGACGCACACGTTTTGGGATTAGAGTATTTATTGTCTGGGGGTGAATCGGATGTATTTAACCTGGGTAATGGTAATGGATTTTCAGTGCGCGAGGTAATTGAAACTGCTCGTCAGGTAACAGGTTTAGAGATTCCTGCTTTAGAAAGCGATCGCCGACCAGGAGATGCGCCCATTCTAGTTGGCAGTAGTCAGAAAGTTCGTCAAAAGCTGGGTTGGAATCCTCAATACGCCGATCTTCAGGTTATCATTAATCATGCTTGGCAATGGCATCAAAAGCGACATGGATAAGTAAGAAGTAAAAAATAATAGCAAAAATGTTCGTTGGGAGACAAAGCGATCGCACTGTGTACCTGAGGGTTAATGGCAAATTAACTTTTCTTGGTATCCTATTGAGTTTATTGGTCGCTGGCTGTGGAGAAAATCAATTTACTCAGTGTGAACAAATTTTTCAGATTGCCCACAATGTTACTGAGAATAGCAAAAATGTCAGTTATACCAATGACGAACAACCAACAGAAATGAGAAGTTGGTTAAAGGCGGCTGAGATGATGAATAAAGCTGCCAACAAAATTAGAGCTTTGCATATAAATGACAGCGAATTAATTAGATATCAAAATAGATTAGTTCGTATTTATCGTATTTACTCTCAAGCTACTTATGATGCCGTAAATGCCAGAGAAAGCAAAAATTTCGATGCTCTCGAAGCAGCGCGAATAGATGCTAATAAGGCTGGAGAAATGCAGCAGAGTTTAATTAAAGAAATTAATACTTATTGTTTGAATAAGTGAATTACTATTAAAAATGCGAATAATGGGAAATGTTAGTTGTTCGTGGCTAGTGGTTAGTTGACAGATTTTAAAAAGTATTCTGCATATTCATCATTCATGAAAATTAGTCACGAAGATTACAAAGTACTGAAACTACTAGAAGAAGGATTGTGGCAATCAAATTTTCGTTTTGATATACCTAAAATGGAACAAGTTCTTGCTCCAGATTTTTTTGAGTTTGGACGTTCTGGAAAAGTTTATCTAAGAGCAGATACTTTAAATGTAACTAGCCAAGAAATTCCCTGCGTATTTCCTCTCATTGACCTTAAAATTCGTCTCATAAATGAAAATATAGCCCAAATCACTTACATAAGTATTGTTAATTATCCAGAAGGTGAAGAAAGGAGTTTAAGAAGTTCCATTTGGTCGCGCTCGGATGATGGATGGCAACTGAGATTTCATCAAGGTACACCCTTGAGAATAGAGAAGTAATAATCAAATTGAAATAATTTGTTTTGACCAACGGTCACAGCAGCGCAAAAGTGCGGTCTTGCGAGACAGTCCGTTGGCGGGGTTCCCCGGCATAAGCAAACTGTCTCACCATGAGCAACTTTTGTAAGAAGGCTCCGTCGTTTTATTTATCCTCGAATGGGGACGGCGGAGTAATCTGTGACTAATCAATTAACATAACTCTGGCTTCTTCCCCTTCAGCAATTAATTTCTGCCCAACAGGTATGATCGCTAGACCGTTAGTTTGTGCCAAATTAATTAAATTACCCGAACTATGACTACCACCAGCAAGAGTAAATTCGTATTCACCGTCAACTAAATGTAATTGTCCCCAGAGGTAGGTTTCTCTTTTACCTCCAGCTTTCAAATCATGACGAGTAATAGCTTTCACAAAGTGTGGTTGATAGTTGTTGTTTCCTGATAGTTTTTTCAAGGCAGGTTGAACAAAACGCCAGCAGCTAACTAAAGCAGATACGGGATTTCCGGGAATACCAAAGTATAAACAATTATGGTTGGCAAAAGTAGCTACGGTGAGGGGTTTACCAGGTTTGACTGCTACACTACGAATATGTAATGTCCCGCCTAATTCTGCCAAAATGCGATCGACATAATCATAGTCGCCCACGGATACCCCCCCGGTGGATAAAACAACATCTACTGACTCAATCGCCTCAGCGATCGCATTTTTGAGTATTTCTGGTTGATCGGGCACGATACCCAACTTAACGGGAATGCCACCGTTATTGGCAACAAAGCTCGCCAAGGCATACTGATTAGAATCGACAATTTGTCCTGGTAGGAGAGTTTGTTCAGGGGTAACTAGTTCATCTCCAGTAGATAAAATTGCCACCCGTGGACGACGATAAACCGATAGCTGGGTACATTGAGCGGTGGCTAAGACGGCAATTTCTGGTGCAACCAGATTGACCCCCGCTTCTAGTAATGGTGTTCCCGCCTGATAAAAAGCTCCCTGGTGTCGTACAAATTCTTGTGGATGGGGAGCGGCAAGAATAGTAACTTGATCGCCTTCTCGTATAGTATTTTCCTGAATCACGATCGCATCAGCACCTTCAGGTAGCATAGCTCCGGTAAAGATACGGGCAGCTTGTCCTGGTTTGATTTTTGTCTTAGGGCGATCGCCTGCTGCAATTTCTGTGACAACTTTTAGTGTAATAGGACTAGCTTCACTACAGTCTTTGACATCTGCATAACTCACTGCATAACCATCCATCGCCGAATTATCCCAATGGGGAAAATCTAATTTACCCTTAACGGTTTTGGCCAGTATTCTTCCCTGTGCATTCTCTAAATTTACTATTTCACTATTTTTTTCAGCATCTAAAACTTGAACTAAATCAAGAATAATTCTTTCCGCTTCGTTAACAGGCAACATGGGTAAACAAATTAATAATTAATAATTGATAATTAAGAATGAACGATCAATGAAAGAAATTGAATCATGTACGACGACTATAGACCCTATAAGCCCGATTATAGAAGATATCCTAAAGTCCCGATAGAGAGGAGAGCAGGAGCGTTTGTGATCGACTTTTTAAGTGTCTGGTTTATTAGTGCTTTTTTTGCTTCTAACCTGTTTATTCAGTTGTTAGTCTTTATTCCCGCTTGGTTAATTCTGCGGATATTGATTGTGGAAAAAAATCGAGGTCAAAGTCTTGGAACTTGGTTGTTTGATATCAAAGTAATCGATCCTCGTTTTAACCGTATTCCTGACTTGTTGAGCTTATGCAAAAGAGAATTAATAGCTGGGGGAGGAGCTGCCTTAGCAATCATCGGATTACAAAATTTTAGTAATGGTTTGGCGATGTTATTCTTACTCAGCCCTTTAGCGATCGATTGTTCTCTGGCATTATTAGATGAAGAAACAAACTTAGCTGGTCATGACCGTATAGCTCAGACTTTTATGGTACAAACTGAAAGGGGCTTTTCCCTAGACTTAAGACTTAAAAAAATATTTGGTCAAATCCAACGTAATATGCGAAAATAGTAAGCTGCGTGTCAATATAAGTAAACGTATAAATAATTCCTAGGCAGTCAAGCAAAATATCATGGCAAGCAAGAAAGGCGTACGCATCATTATTACTTTAGAATGCACTGAGTGTCGCAGCAACACTAATAAGCGTTCTCCTGGTGTATCTCGATACACTACTACTAAAAATCGTCGCAATACTACAGGCAGAATGGAATTGAAAAAATTCTGTACTCATTGCAACACCCACACTGTTCACAAAGAAATCAAGTAGTTTCTGAATTTAGATTAACTGAACAATTTACCGAATTATCATGGCATATTATCGTAAACGTCTTTCCCCCATTAAACCCAGCGATCCTATCGACTACAAAGATGTAGAATTGCTCCGTAAATTTATTACCGAAAGAGGCAAGATTTTGCCCCGTCGGATCACAGGTCTAACTGCTCAACAGCAGAGAGATTTAACAGTAGCAGTCAAAAGAGCAAGAGCGATCGCTTTACTACCTTTTGTGAATAAAGAAGGCTAGAGCAAAATTATGTTTACGGTTCGATGGAAACAACCAGCGAAAAGTAAACTAAAAGCATAGTGTTGTCAGGAAATCTCAAATACAAAGCTGGTGGAACAAGGAAAGCTGATTGAATTCAGGGTGCAAGGAGAACGTCGTCTTGCAGTTGCCGAACGACCAGAAGGAAAAAAAGATTGGCTCGTAATTGATGCTGGAGGACAATCACATAAAATACGTCCTCAACGAGTCGATTATATGGTCGACGGTGTTCTCTATGAGCCTTCGGAGATCGCCAGCTTTTTAGAAGAAGTAGAAGCATATCTTGACCCTAGCAGCTTAGAAGTGGCTTGGGAAATATTAATTGAAGACGGTAGTACAGTAACTCCACAACAGATGGCGGAACTGTTATTTTCAGATCAAAGTCCGGCACCCTGTTATGCTGCCCATCGTTTACTCAGCCAAGACAAAATCTATTTTAAGAAAAAAGCTAATTACTACGAGCCCCGTCCAGAGGGACAGGTGGCGGAGATTAAGCATCAGTTAGAAGTTCAAGAGCAAAAAAATCGCGAAAAATTAGAATTTATCTCTCACCTTAAGCAAGCCCTAGCAGGGGAAAAAATAGAATGGAGCGATAGCGATCGCATCCGCTTAGAATCCATTGAAAAAATAGCACTTCAAACTGATACCTCATCTAAGGTAGCTCAAGAAATTCTTAAAGAGGCAGGAAAAAACTTTGATTCCCAGGGAGCATTTCAACTGCTGGTGGATATAGGATGGTGGAGTAAACACGAAAATTTGTTTTTACGCCGCAGTTCCTATCCTGTAAACTTCTCGAAAAAGGTGCTTGATGTGGTGCAACCTCGTCTTCAATCAAATCCTGCCGAAGCCGACGACAACCGTTTGAATTTAACTCATCTCAAAGTTTGTACAATTGATGATGAAAGTACCACTGAAATTGATGATGGTTTAAGTATTGAATATTTAGATAATGGTATTGCTAAAATTTGGATTCACATTGCCGATCCGACCCGGTTAGTTGCTCCGGGAGATGAACTAGATCTAGAAGCTCGTCGCCGCAGTACGAGCCTCTACTTGCCTACGGGAATGGTTTCCATGTTCCCCCCCGAATTGGCAACTGGTCCGATGAGTTTAGTACAGGGTCAAGTTTGCCCCGCTCTCAGTTTTGGGGTAGTTCTGGATGAAACTGGTGGAATTCAAGAGTATGAAATTCATGCCACTCTGATTAAGCCTACCTATCGTCTAACTTATGATGATGTGGATGAGATGTTGCAGTTAGGGGTGCAAAATGAACCCGAAATTGCTGATTTAGCTCAACAGGCACAGTTACGAAGACATTGGCGCAAAGCACAAGGCTCGATTCAGATTAAAATGCCTGAGTCAATTATTAAGGTTAAAAATAATGAGGAAGTCACCATTGAATTAATCGACAGCTCTCCTTCCCGTCAGTTAGTAGCAGAAATGATGATTCTAGCGGGTCAAATTGGCGGTAAATATGGTGCGGAGCACAATCTACCTTTGCCCTTTAGAGGTCAGCCTCAACCAGAGTTACCATCTGAAGAAGAATTGCTGCAACTACCTGCGGGTCCTACTCGTTTTTGTGCTTTGCGTAGTTGTATGCCTCGCAGCGAGACTAGTATGTCTCCTATCCGTCATGCTAGCTTGGGTCTAGAAAGTTATGTTCAGGTAACATCTCCTATCCGTCGCTATACCGATCTACTTGCTCATTTTCAAATTAAAGCCCACTTGAAGGAGGAAGAATTACCTTTCTCTCGTGAAGAGCTACAAGAAATTGTCTACAGCGTTGGTAGTTCTTCCTATGAGGCAACTCTAGTAGAGCGTCAAACCAACCGCTACTGGGGACTAGAATATCTTAGGCGCAATGCTGAATGTGTTTGGGGGGTCTTAGTTTTACGATGGCTAAGAGAAGATGAGAATTTAGGTCTAATTTTGATTGAAGACTTGGGTATGGAATTGCCCCATCGCTTTGATCGTCCTGTTACCCTGGGAGAGCGTTTAGATATGCAGGTAACACGCGCCGATCCTCAACGAGATGAAGTACGCTTAAAAGAAGTTACAGAAGCAGAAATTCAAGCAACACCGAGTTAAGAAGGGTGAGGAATAATTAAACCTCGCCATTACTAACAGTAACGAGATCGCCGTCTTTTAGGTATGCCGCTCCTTTAAGCACAATTAGATCGCCTAGTTGTAAGCCACTAAGTATTTCTACTTTTTGACCAGCCAGAATTTCTCCCATCTCTACAGTCTGAGCTTTAACAGTATTGTCATTTTGTAAAACAAAGGCAATTGCCTGATTTTCAGATTGGGGCAGTAATGCCTCAATCGGTACAGCTTGTCCTTGACTAGTATTAGTATTGATGGCTGCTTTGAGAAACATCCCTGGTTTAAGATTAGTCCCGCCTGGTAAATCCACTTTGACTAATGCTTGACGAGAACTATCATCAATTAAAGGATCGATTTCCCTCACCTTACCAGTTAAATTTAAATTCTGAAGTGCATTAGAAGTAATCTGTACTTTCTGTCCAGGCATAATTTTGCCAATCAGAGTTTCAGGTACTCGCAGTCTTAACTCCAAACGTCCATTTTGGATAATAGAGAATAACATTTCCGAAGAAGACGTAATTTGTCCTACTTGTGCATCTCTTGAAGCAATAATGCCACTGCTAGGGGCAACAACAACAGTATCTGCTAGTTGCGCCTCAATCCGTTGAAGCCTTCCCTTTGCTTGAGCTAATTCTGCTTGAGCTTGAGCAATGATTTGGGGGCGAGAACCAGCTTTTAACTGAGCCAATGCTTCTTGTGCTTCCTTTAATCTAGCTTTGGCTCCTGCTAGGTCTGACTGAGTTACCTGTTCTTGATTGAGAACTTCATCTAGGCGATCGCGAGTAATTGCTCCTTCTACTTGTAGAGTTCGATTACGCTCTACTCTTTTTTTTACTAATTCCAAATTCGACTCAGTTTGAGCAATTTCTGATTTAGCATTAGCCACCCTCGCTTCTGCCTGAGCAATTTCTTCAACACGACTTCCTGCTTGCAACTCATCTAACCTAGCTTGAGCTTGAGCAACTGCCCCCTCCGCCTCTACTTTTTCGGCTACTAAGACGCTGTTATTTAGTCTGGCTAAAACTTGACCTCGGTTGACAAAATCTCCTCTCTCCGACAATATTTCCGTAATCTGTAATCCGTTAGCCTGAGACATTACCGGAGTTCTTTCATAAGCCGCTACCGTACCAAAAGCATCTAACGTACTGTCAATATCTGTGGTGATTATCTTGGTAATTGTCACTGCCTGGGCTGGAGCAACAGTTTCCGTGACATTAGCTAAATCCGAATCCACCCCTTTACTAGCAGTAGGGGCAAGAAAAAAACGAAAAGCTCCCAATGTCAATATAATTCCTAAACCCATTCCTAATAACAAACTTTTTTTACCTAACAAAAAAGACGAATCGCTGGAGATATTCTTATTTGCTAGTAACTTTGCTGATATTTCTGTCGTTGATTCGGCTAACTGTTGAGTTTTAGATAGATTGTTACTATCTAAAGACATTGGTTCAGGCTTTTGTCCTTCAAATCTATAATCAAGAAGACAAAAGTTGCCATTAATTTCTGTAATATATAATGCTTTTTCAGGAACAATATTTAATTTGACCTGAGGACAAATCAGCTCTGGTAAATTTTTTTTAAACTCAGCCTTTTCCTCAGCAAAACTATTGAGATTACTCAATAACTCATTTATCAATTGGGTATTTTGGCTGACACTAATTTCTTCTTTATGATTACTGTTAAAATTATGCTTCACGATTGTTAAAAAAATTATGTTTAAGTAAATGAATGTAAGATTTTAGGGAAATATTGACTAAGAAAAATATATAAAACAATTATTTTGCGTCTAATATCTTAAAAACTGGAAATTTTTATTAAATAACAGGTCAAAGATAACACTTGAAAAATAGTAAATGCTACCCTATTAGGGTAACTAGGGCGAAAGCCTTTAAAGGGTAAATGATGAATTAGAAATTTTGAGGAAGGTCTTGCTAGGTTCTTCATTACTTTCGGGCTTCAATCTCGTTTTTTAGATAGTTTCCTTGCGTTTCCCAGGGTACTTTGCCCAGGTCGGATGCCGAATCTAACGAAAGAACGAAAAGAATCCGCTCAAAAGCAAGCTTATTTCGATTGAGAATCTTCTTCTGGGATTAGAATTCATCTCCTATCCTTATTTAGACTCCATTGGGAGTTTTACTTTGCCGCTCAAATTTGCCGCTCAAAGGAGTCGGAACTTTGGAATCACCGCTAAATTACACTAGTACCAATTTCGAACAAGTTGCTCTAACAAAATTTCGTTCACTAGCTGCTTGTTTACCTCAAGATAGCAAAATTTTCCGCGAACCTTGGGGACGCTCCACCGTCTTGTGTATTGATTTTAAAAACTGCCCTCATTTGTTTAATGTCGACCAAGATCAGATTCGCTTACTCTCTGAAGCGATCAACCGGCTTGGTTTAGCCAACTCCATAATTTTTAGAGTCGGCAGTAAAATAGTCGGTTGGAAAAAAATTAAATCGTCATAAACACGTAGAATTAGTCAGCGAATGAATAGTCTATAATAAATGTGCGGCTTTGAGCATATGGTATGTAATGAGTAGTTGGGTTAAAGCTAAGGGGTAGCTTTGCAAGGTTTCTCCCGTAGTCCCAGTTAATTTTCCCAGCTCTTGGTTTCCTTCTAGACTGCAAAATTGACCTAGATAGGGAACTTCGCTACACATCATTTTCTCCAACTCTCTAACTTGATCCAAATTCGCGTGTCCGTCTATTTCTAAAATATCGACAGGTTTGCCCATATCGCGACTCAAACCCAAACGGATTGCGCCCCCCAGATGATTACCTTCAGCGTTTAAGATCTTGCTTAACTCTGGATGTGGAATAGTCGGACGTAAAATCAAATTGGCATTAAGCATTAAATTATCGCTTTTGATATCTGTCTGATCTGGAGGGTAAAAGGTAACAATCAGATCTGCCCATTTGCGTTGAGGACGGATAAAAGCCTCTGAATCTGACTCTCTTTGGCGCAGTTGAGCCAAAACTTGTTCTTCGGTATAGCCTCTTTTACGAGTGTCTCGTTTAATTTTCCAAGTTGCTCGTAAAGGTTCTGGCGGAGCTAGATAAGTTTTGACATCGTAACTATCTAGCATTTTGCGGGTTGAGTATCCCAATAAACCTTCGACAATGACATATTGACGGGGTTCGATATATTCTGGTGGATCAAAAGCACCTGTACTGTGATTATAAATAGGCTTGAGTATGGCTTGTCCAGATCGCAACAAAGCTAAATGCTGTTCAATAATATCTAAATAATTACAGTCTGGATGCAGGGCAGAGATTCCGATTTCGGCTCTTTGAACTCGATCGTAACGATGGTAGTCATCTGTACAAATGACAGTGACATTTTCTGGTCCCAACACCTGAGCAATTCCCTTGGTTAAAGTCGTTTTACCTGCTGCACTATCACCAACTATACCGAGAATAATAGGTCTATCGTTCATACATTTCTCCTTCAAGGGAATAATCGCTCAAACTTAGAATAGATCGGATAAGTAGCACTTGTAAAACTCTGAAAATCACTTTGAGAATTTGGAAAACAAAAAATTAGACGCAGTTCAGTTTAATTTTAATTCTGCGTCCCGATCATTGATAATTTTGCCAAAATCAAAAAATTAGAATTCTAGCGAAGCCAATAAGCGATCGCGACCAGTAGGATATTAACTAAATAAAATACCCCGACAACCTGAGTTTCTGACCAACCACTAAGCTCAAAATGGTGATGAATTGGAGCCATTTTAAATAAGCGTTTTCCTTGACCATCAGCTCCTTTGGTTAGCTTATAGTAAGCAACTTGGGCAATCACTGAGAGGGATTCCACAAAGAAGATCCCACTAATCACAAACAAGACCCAAAGATTACCACTACTTAGTCCAACTGCTGCCAATGCTCCACCCAAGGCTAAAGAACCAGTATCTCCCATAAACACCCTGGCTGGATTATGATTATGAGTTAAAAAACCCAAACAGCCACCACTAAGGCAAGCACAAAAAACGGCTAAATCGGGATGATCGAGTCCGAGGATTGCCCCCAAACCTAACAGGGCGATCGCACCAGTACCCGCAGCTAATCCATCTACTCCATCAGTTAGATTAGTCGCATTGCTTTCGGCAGCAAATACAAATATTCCTAAGGGTAAAAATAACCATCCCAAAGCTAAATTCAGCCCCCCGGGAAGGTTAACATTAGTGATCGAGGAGGATTCCTGAAAAAATAGCCACAAAATAAATGCTGTTCCAAATACAATTTGCAGAGTTAGCTTCATTCTGGGTGATATTCCCTTGTTGGATTTTTGACGCAATACCTGCCAGTCGTCAATCCAACCAATTAAGCCATAGCCTATAGTCACCAAACATACCGCAATTAACTCTGGTGAAATTGCTGTTTTGTTTCCATTAATGAAGTTTGACCAAACTAGAGAGACAATTACGGCAACGGGAACAAAAAAAATACCTCCCATTGTGGGAGTTCCTGCTTTTTTTAAATGAGTTTGTGGCCCATCTTCCTGTACAATTTGCCCTGTTTTCAATTTATTGAGCAAGGGAATTACTCCTAAACCCAGTAGAGAAGTAATTATGGTACAGCTCAATAGTGGCAAGAACAGTAAATTCAATTGCTGTCCTGAAATATTGTAGACATATTCAAAAGCGATCGCTCCCAGAGTTAAAATACAGCTGAGAAAAATCAATAAGGCTTTACCAGAAGGAGTAGTTAGTTTCTCCGTAGAGAGTGATTTAGCTTCCACAATTTAACAAGGTACTCAAATTATCTAGAAGATTATTTACTGATATTTGTGATTAATAACCTCTTGATACTTATGCTAGGACGAAGCATCTAGCCACTTATCCTGAGAAGTTACGCTGATATTAATCATCGTCAGTATCATCAACAAAATCATCGTCTTCAGCATCCATTAGAACGTCTAAATCATCATCAGCTTTGATTTTTTCTGATTCTATAGCTTCACGAGGAATTAGACGATTATTAGCTTTCAGCCAATCCAAAAGAGAGGCTTCTTGCTTGAGAGGAATGACGATCGCCGGTTCGTAACGAGGTTCTTGAACTAAAGCTGGGTTTTTGCGTTCCATGATAAAAATTTGCTCGGGTTATTTACTATATCGATATGTATTGTATCTGCTCAAATTCAATTAACAAACAATAGATAGTAATCTATTTTCTACTTCCACACTTATACTTATATTTCTTCATAATTATTGCTTACTGGAAAACTTTGGGGAAACTTATAGTAATTCAATGTCTTCCAATCATAGCTAGATTGAAAAATTTCATCTACTAATCCAACTGCAATCAAGCGAAAAGCTATAATTTGAATGGTCAAAATGGGTTGCTGAATTGTATTAGCTATAGTATTCAGGGAAGTTTGACTATCAGCAAAATTCCATACCTGTCTTTCCATAGCAGTTAGTTTGTGATGTGGCCCGATCAACAAACGTCTGAGAGCTAAATTAGGTTCAGGTAGTTGATCTACAAAATTTTCCCAATTTTCAATCAATCTCAGAGCATACATACTAACTTCGGTAGTTTTTATTCGATGCCCAGTCATTTCTAGCCAGGGAATAGTTAGTATTCGATCTTGTAATTCAGAAAACTCATCAAACCTAAACCGACCGCCAGTTAGTTGAAATAAACGATAAACCTGATGTAACTGTAATTGAAAAATCAAACTAAGTTTTTCTTGATTCAATAACTTAATTTTGTGGAGATAAATTCCTAGAGGTACGGCTGTTGGACATAGAGTTCTGAGCCTAGATAAAATCGGTGGGCTTAACCAACCCCGAGCCTCAATTAGATTAATTAGACCTTTTTGGTTAAGGCAATTACTGACAGCAATTAAATAACCCTGTTTAAACCAGAGATAGTAAATTCCTTCTCGTTTAGCAGTTTTTTCGGAGATCGGTGTTTCTACAATACAGCGACCTGATTTAGAGTCACTTTCAATAAATTTAAATAACTCTGTCAGTGAAAACGATTCGAGAGAGCGAATAATACTCATTGATAATTAGCTTCCTCAACAGAATTCATGAAAACGAAAATGAAGTATGCGATTTACAATTATACGCTTGATATCAATCAAACTATACAAGCTTGGCTTTTAATTTAAGATCATCAAAATAAATTTTAACTCAGTCTAGTTTTTTCATAATTGCTGAAAGCTAAGTGATGGCAAACAAATTTTAAATCAGAGTAATTCTCAAATAAGCTTGGGCTATTAAACAATTATTGTTACCATTTACACAATCAAAGACCAGACCTATTATTTTGTCAGGTTAGAATAGTCGAAAGTATGATACGTGAGAAGATCTACAATATTTTATTACTTCATGTTACATCCTACTTTGAATAAACCTAATAGTAATTTAGAATCATAAACTAATTATCAAATAGATAGATGTCAATAAAAGAAAATCTAAAAAGTAGTTTTAGATACTTTATTAATTATCTTGAGCTCAAATATTTTCCCTATTTAAAACTAGAATTTGAAACTAAAAAGTATAGTTTCTGAAACTGTTGAATAGAATATTAGGCTTGAGACAACAAGATAGTAAATAGGCTCTGGACAACAATCTTAAGAAATTATTGATAAGATGAAAGAGTTAGCAAGCAATAAAGTTCCTACTTTACTTGAACGGCTATATAATAACTGCCAAGACTTCGTTGCTCTACTTAAGCTTGATTACTATTTTGATTTTTAACTAAATGATTGAAAATGCTGGTACGAGTTCAGCGTCACCCCATCAATTGAAACATAATAGTCAAATGTGGTGTCATACCAAGTACATTAGCCTTCTCTAATCAGTGATGCTTAATTACATGCATCTTATTTATTTTTCAGATCGTCATCTTAAAATTGCTATGCTGCAACAGTGCTTTTAATGATCTGGAATTTAATTGCTGACCAAAAATTTTTAATGGAGAGTATTGCTTATGAGCAAAAAAGAAGAAAACTCAATAGTTGAACTGTTGAAAACCTTGGTTTCTGCCGGCATTTTGGCTTTTGGAATTCGTGCTTGCGTTGCTGAGGCGCGTTTTATCCCCTCGGAGTCTATGCTTCCTACTCTAGCTATAGATGATCGTTTAATTGTTGAGAAAATTAGCTATCGCTTTCGTAAACCAGAAAGAGGTGATGTGGTTGTTTTTTCACCGACGAATACTCTCAAAGAACAAAATTATAAAGACGCGTTTATCAAAAGAGTTATAGGTATTCCAGGAGATGTTGTAAAAATCAACAACGGTAAAGTATTTGTAAATGATCAAGAACTTACTGAAAAATATATTTTAAATGCCCCCAACTATAAATATGGTCCCACCAAAGTTCCCGACGGGCAGTATCTAGTTTTGGGCGATAATCGCAATAATAGTTATGATTCTCACTATTGGGGTTTTGTACCTCGGGAGAATCTCATCGGTCGAGCTACAGTTCGCTTTTGGCCTCCGAATCGGCTTGGCCCTCTCGATCAAAAACCGCTTTATCCTGAAACTGAATAATTTTTTAACTGAGGAGATGCTCCTATTGATCAAAAATAGACAATGGGAGTATCTCTAATTGTTTAATATTGAATGAAATTAATTAACGAAACATACTACTGACAGAACTAGCTTCATGAATTCGCCAGATTGCTTCCCCCAACAAACCAGCTACAGAGAGTACTGTCAGCTGTTCAAAGTTTTTAGAGTCTGGGATAGGAATAGTGTTAGTAACAATAACTTCTTTAAAGATTCCGCTGGATAGCCGAGATACTGCTGGTTCAGAAAAGACAGCATGGGTGGCGCACGCGTAAATTTCTTTGGCACCCTCTTCGCGTAACAATTTGCCTCCCTCTGATAGAGTGCCTGCCGTATCAATCATATCGTCTACGAGTACTGCGACCTTACCTTTGACATCGCCAATGACGTTCATCACCTCAGCTACATTGTGAGCTTGACGACGCTTATCGATAATTGCTAAAGGGGCATCATTAAGTTTTTTGGCAAATGCCCTGGCTCTAGCTACACCACCTACATCGGGGGAAACAACAACTAAATCGGCAAGTTCTTTGGCAGCTAGATAGCTTAAGATTGCTGGAGAACCATAAACATGATCGGTGGGGATATCAAAATACCCTTGAATCTGGGCAGAATGCAAATCCATCGCCAAAATTCTGTTGGCACCTGCTTCTGTCAGTAAATTAGCAACTAACTTAGCTGTGATAGACTCACGACCCGCAGTCTTGCGATCGGCTCTAGCATAGCCATAATAGGGAATCACTGGAGTAATCTGACGTGCTGAGGCTCGACGACAAGCATCAATCATGATCATTAACTCCATCAAGTTGTCATTTACTGGGTTACAGCAAGGTTGAAGTAGGTAAACATCAGCTCCACGGATCGATTCTTGAATCTGGATATAAAGCTCTCCATCAGCAAATTGTTTGCGAATCATTGGACCTAAGTCCATTCCAAGATAACGAGCTACCTGCCTAGCAAGAGGGACATTTGCAGAACCAGAAAATAATCTAAGACGATTAGAGTCTGATAGAAAGGGGGTTTGCTCCATCGACTGAGGCATTAAGGTAGTACTATGCATCACGGCAAAATATATTCAACTCAATTCAGGGCAATCTTATCACTCTAGGGTTATTGTTATTCACAATAGTTCCGTTTCGGACTGAAAAATACCGCAATTTCTAACTTACTACAAAATCCAAATTTAAAAAACAACAAAATATAATAACTGCTTTTTAATCTGGGCTTAGAAACGCTTTGATAACTCGCTTTTAAATTAAGATTATTATATTTTTTTTAGGGGATTTTTGCATCAGTACTTCTTACTAAGGTCTAAGATCAATACTTACTTTCTGTTTTGTCTATCAGGAATACTCATTGGTAGCAAGATAGTTATCACAGGAAGATACGTATACAAGTAAATTAACAACTTCTAAACTTATGACAGCATTATTGATTGCAGGAACAGATACTGATGTAGGTAAAACTTTTGTCACCATATCTTTAGCTGCTTACTGGCAACAGTATAAAATTACTCAGCAAAAGAACTCTCAAACTCTTTTAAGTATATTTAAGCTAATTCAAACAGGTTCAGGAGATTGGGAATTATATAATCGTCTGTTTGCTGACACCGAATTTATTGAGGTACTCGCTCCTTGTTGTTTATCTACTCCTGTTGCTCCTCCGATCGCCGCAGCCAAGGAAAATAAAATAATTGACTTGGGTAAAATCTGGCAAGAATTTAAGATTGCGCAGCAAAAATCTGATTTAGTCTTGTTAGAAAGCTTGGGTGGTTTGGGTTCTCCTGTAACTAAGGAATTAATTGTGGGCAATATTGCTGCCGATTGGCGTTTACCAACAGTGCTAGTAGTTCCTGTTCGGCTAGGAGCGATCGCTAATACAGTGGCTAATGTTGCTCTGGCTCGGAGTCTTAAGATTAATCTCAAAGGGATCATTCTCAACTGTCCGCAAACAGACGCGGAATCTAAAATAGAAGACTTAACTCCTATTAATTTAATTCAATCTTTAACTCAAGTACCTATTATAGGAATTTTGCCTTACCTAACTGATTTGACAAATACGAGAGAACTAGCTCAAATTGTAGCTGATTGGGACTTGGAATTAATGATGGCGTGATAAATAAAGGAAGTTGGGACTAATCAATCTTTCGCTTCTAAAGTTGTTCAATAAAACGTAAAGCCAAAAACATTAGCCCCACTAATACTGCTATACCAATTAAAGTTCCAGCAATTAGATTATTCCCCACAGCAAAACAGACAACAATTGCAACTAGGTAAGGAATACCCAAGGCAACTATTACCATACCTAACTTTGTAGGTGTCCAGTTAATATCTTTCCAGTTAGTTTCTATTTTGCCTTTCTCTACTCCTTTTGGGGCTTTAGCTTCTTGAGATCTGGCAATTCTACCTAAATTCAGTTTTTTGGGTAATTGAGGTTTTTTATCAGGCATGGTTATTGAATATTGATCAATAAAAGTTATAACTACAAATAGTCAAACTGGCAATTGAACTTTGCAATTAGCTTAAAGATGGCGATATTTCAGGTAAATTAGGCACGCGCAATATTGATGAGCTAAATGATTTGAGCTCCATGAAGCGTACCTTTATTTATCTACATACTGCTATGTTCAACCAGATATAAACAAGTTGATTTTTCTGTACAATAATCATGATGAATACAGATTCAATAGCTTTAGTAGAAAATATACAAAGCAAATTTGAATATTTCAAACAGCAAAAGCAGTTTTATAATATCGCCAAATTACTTACCTATTCTCTAAAAGTAAATTCTAGGCAGTACAATCAACAAATTTTTGGTTACATTCCTAAAATATTTAGAGAAATCGAACTCAATAAAGCATCAAGAAATATAGAAAGAAAAGATATTTACATTGGAGAGCCTGTAGTCTATAAAATATATTTTCCTGAAGGGAAACAATTGTACAACTTTCCTTTTTTTTACATTTTTTGTTATCTCAAAAATCCGTCAGATCAATTAAATGTATATTTTCAAAGTGCTAATCAAAAATACAAAAACTTACGTCCCGAGAACTATAATTTAAACCAAGAGAAAATAGGTTTTGAAGGCTGTCTTTCTGCTTTTGCTAATGATGATATATCAGTTATTAGCATCAGCGATCCTGGTCATTTTATACCAGATATTACTTCCAGTTATTATGTTGGTTCTTCAGAAATAAATTTTGTTAAATTAATAGGTGAGATAGTAGAGAATATTGGCAAATTATCAGGTATTAGTGCTAACAATACTTTGCTATTTGGGTCTTCAGCTGGCACATTTGGTGCATTACTTAGTAGCACTTACTTCAAGCAAAAAGTCAATGTTTTAGCAGTAAATAGTCAGATATCTATTCAATATAGAGCAAACTTGATGAACTTTTGCTTTGGATTTAATAAGCCTAAAAAACTATTAGAACAATTTGGAGAGCAAATTTCTTGTACGTATCGATTTCAACAAGAGATTAACAGTGTGCCAAATATTTACATCTTAGCTAATATTAATGATCGTTTATATCAAAGAAATTTTGATTTTTACCAGATGTATGTATCAAGATTTACTAAAAAAGGAAGTGATAATCAGTCGGTTTTTGATAGCTATTATGGGATAGATGGTCATGGCCGCCCTGAAATATCTTCTTTGAAAGCTAAAATTAGAATTGCCCGAGAAGTATTAACAATGAGATCCATTATTGATTAGTTATAATTTTTGGTAAAGAGCAACTAATTCCAATCAAATTTAATATCCAAATATTCTTCTAATTGTTGATTATAAGGAGCAAAGTAATTAACTAAAGTTTCTCTTAAATCTGAATCCACTTGGTTATAAGAGCCAGCGTTGACTTGGGGATAGTTTTCCAAAGGACAGTTAGGTAAGCCTAAAAACTTAAAGACTTTTGCCATAATTCTGTGAGGATTGCTATAAAATTCTTCACTTTTTAAAATTAGGAACTGTTCTCTCCCCAATAATTCAATCCACGGTTTAAGTTTATAAATATACAGACTACTTAAAATGTTATCTGGATTGTAATAACCAGTATTAATAATTTCTGTTTCGCTGACTGAAGCCAATCTCTCTATTTCTTCTGCGATCGCAGATGCCAAATCTTGATTAGTCAAGCCAGTATTTAATTTGTGGTAGTGCCAAGAAATTGCTCTATCTGCAGGATTTCTCAGCAGAATAATAATTTTAACCTGAGGAAAAGTATCTTTAATCCTTTGAGCTACCTCAGGAAAACGCAGGTAGTTGGGTGTAGCTTCTCCGGTCAAAAAGTCCTCCCTGTCAGTAAGGGTGGGAAAATGAGCCAAATACCATTCAATTCCTCGCTGAAAATTCTTGCGATAAAAATCGATTTCTTTTTTATGAGAGAGTAAAATTTGGGGGTGGCGACTCAGATAATAGTGAATAGAAGATGTTCCACTCTTAGATGCTCCAGCAATAATAAAGTCTGGTCCACATTCTTTTTGTTCTTTCCAATCTAATTTAGCCAAATAAGGATAAGCATGAATTGCTTCTTGGTAACAACCAGTTCGATAACAGTCGATCGCTTCTGTAACGCGATCTTGCTGGGTAAGAGCGTCTCCCAAATTCCCCCAGGCGATAGTAATATTAGGATGCTCAATTACTATCTGACGATAGAATTCTGATAACTTAGTTAGTTGTTCTGAGGCAATCGGGGTATATTGCAGATCAATATAGGCGTGTTTAAAGTTGGAGTCGAGCTTAATTGAGTTTTTATATGCAGCGATCGCCTCTGGGAAACGCCCCTTGGCCCTCAGCAGTTTACCTAGTTGGTAATATAAATCTGCTGATTTCTGGGGATTTTCCGCTAAAGTTTGTTGATAGCCAGTAAAAGCTGTAGTTTCTTCGGATAAATCGGTAATAATACTAATTGCCTCCCGGTAAGCAGCAATTGCTGAATCATATTGCTCTAAATAGCGATAGATTAAACCCATATTGAGCAAAGTAATCGCAAACTTGGGTTTAATTGCTCTGAATACCTTATAGACAGCGATCGCTTGTTCCCATTGTTCTTGGTCTTGCCACATCAGACCTAGTTGATAGTATGCTTCCCAGTAATCTGTTTGTAAAGCGATCGCCTGTTGATAGCATTCTTGAGCCTGAGCATACTTTTTTATTTGAATTAAGGCTTGTCCTAAATAACAATATGCTTCGGGTAAATTAGGATCTAGCTTTAAAGCTGTTTGATAACTATCAATAGCTTGAAGCCATTTCTCAGCAGTGGTCAATGCTTGTCCTAAAGCGAGATGAAATTGCGGATTTTGTGGATTTTGAGCAACCCCTTGACGGCATATTGCTAAGGCACGTTGATTTTTTCCTTGTTGAATTAATAATGCTTTTAAACTTTGATAAGCAGCCAAAAAGTCGGGTTTTATGTTGATCGCTCGATGATAGGAAGCGATCGCTTTACCAGGCTTATTTTGTGATTGTAGAGTTTTACCTAGTTCATAATGTTGTTCTGCAGGTGCGGCATGAGGTCTTAGTTTAAGTGCTAAAAACAGATTATGAGCAACTTTTTTCTGATTACCTAACTTCTCCCAAATCTGTGCCAAATTAAGATATGCAGCTGCTAACTCAGGATTGATTTTGACCGCTTGCTCGTAACAAGCTTTTGCCTCTTGCCATTGTTGTTGAAAAACGTATAACTTACCAAGATGAGCATGAACTTCTGCTGGTTGAGGACTGGTAGCTATTTGCTGAACACATTCGGCGATCTCTTGTTTTATTTGGTCTGAATTTAATGGAGAGTCAGGAAGTTTATTCATTGCTAATTCAGCAATATTAGATTAGAAAATAATTGATGGTGTCAGCTTAAAGCTTATATTTTACGGATGATTAATTGATAGGTTTGAGGAGCTCGACAGACTTGCTGCCATTGACCTTGAATAGACTTAAGAAATCGATCAATTCCCTCTTGGGGATTTTGTTGGGCATCTGTGGGACTACGCCAACCGTAATAGTTAAAAATAATCAATCCCTTGGGCTGCAAAAGCTGCCAAGCTAATAAGGCATTCTTTTCCGAATGATGACTTGATTTAGAGCGATCCTGAAGATTAATGAGAGCCAAACTATTAGGAGTTAAAGTTGCCAGAAGTTCATGAGTATCTCCGGCTAAAAAAGTTACTTTAGACTCCGAGCCAGTTTTAACAATATTTTCCTGAAATCGGCGATCATAGTTTTTGTCGATACAGGTAAGTCGATCAGTTTCATGGGTCAAGATTTTATCTAGCATCCAGCAGCAAGACATTCCTTGGTAATAACCTACTTCTAAAGCATGAATTCCCTCTGCTGCATTAAATGCTTTCAAATGCGATTGTACATTTTCTTCCCAGATCGAAATACGGTAACTAAAATTATCATGAGTAAAAAAATAATCGTTGGCTACACATTGATGCCAACCACGATCTTCACAGGCTTTCTGAAAATTGGTAGCGGCTTCAGTCAATCGACCTTTTTCTCTCAGGGCATTGCCCAAATGAACGTAAACCCAAGAATATTCTTCGACTAAATTCAGGATGGCATAACAAGTAGAAATCGCTTCGTCCCATTTTTCCAGCATTAAAAAGGTTTTGACTAAATCACGATAAGCCCAAGGAAAGTCAGGGGCATTTTTTATCGTTTGACGAAAACACTCAATCGCCTGTTCAAAGCAGCTCTTTTGGAGATAAACTGCGCCTAATTTATACTGCGCTCTAGCTTCTGCTGGTTTAACAGCCAAAATCTGTTCATAAATATCTTGAGCTTTGTCAAGCTGGCGTTGCTGTTGGTAAATTGCTCCCAGATCGTATGCTGCCGGAATTAACAAGTTATCTCCTGCCATAGCTTTTTGATAGCAAGCGATCGCCTCAGAAATTTTACCTGCTTTTTCTAAAGCTTGAGCCAATTTATAATACCCACTGCGGTTGACTAGATTAGGATTGATTTCAGTTGCCCGATACCAACAATCCATCTCAGCTTCTTTATGTTGCAGTTGACCATTAATTTGTGCCAAGCTTGAATACACTCTGGCGGAATTTGGCAAAAACTTTAAGGCAGTTTCAAAAGACGTTAGGGCTGCTGACAAATTTTCTTCTAGTAAATATAGTTCTCCCAGTTGAGAATATACTTCTCCCAAATTTGCTTGATTTTCTAAAGCCAGAGAATGCCAAATAATTGCTCGATCAAACTGACCCATTCCCTGAAGCAGATTGCCTAAATTTCTAAAGGCAGTTTGCCAGTCTTGTTGATCATTTGGTTCTACTTTTACCGCCTGCTCACACTCTATAATTGCTTGAACTAAATAGCTAGAATCCACAGATAAAATATAATTAATTTTGGTTGATTGTTACTTAATTTGCTCCCTAATCAGCAAATAATTGACCATTTTAGAGATTAATCAGTTGAGTGACACCTGTGATTTTGCATAAATTGATCAACGGTCAGAGGAGGCTCTGTCTTTTCAAGGCGGAGTAATCTCTGACTACTGAATATATTCTAAAATTAGCCTTAATGAATTGATATTGACCAATATATCTTCTGTTAGAGCATTTTGATACATTAGACTGCGCAAGGGCGAACAGTCGAAACTTTGTCCAATTACATAATAATGTAACAGTTGTAACTTTTGGCTGATCATCCAGTAATCGGTTCTAACATAATTAGGAGAAAAAAGTTCTATGACTTTGGCATCAGGAGAACAAAAAACTAAATTAGTCAATCCTGAGCCGTGGGGTGCCACGATAATTTCAGCATTAGCAAATGTTGCCACCTGTTCTAAAACTGACATCTCCTCTAAAAAAACAGTTTGAAATCCTTGACTATGAAGTAAATTACTTACTTCTAACTCATTGACAAGATGTCTATTTTTAGATCTTGCTCGGCTAACGTAAATTTTTTTGCCAGCATTTTTCTGAGTTAAATTGATATGAGGTAGAAATGTCTGTCTGAGAAACCTAATTGTCCCTTCAGGAACCCAATCCAAATATCCTGGAAAAGAAGGAACGATCAATTCTGTAGCTTGAATATGATTATGGCGATCGCTCTCGATAATTTTTATCGCGGGAATCCCTAGCAGCTTTAATGTTTCTTGTTGATAAGGCTTACTGAGACTATTGATCACAAACCAATCAATTTCACTAGGATTGATTCCACTACGTTTAATCAACTCAATCCGAGGCAGAATATCAAACATCCAGTGATAGTAAACATGACCCGCCAAACTAGATAAAAGAGCCACCTTGCCGGTAATTTTTTCTACTGAAGATATCTTTTCTAAACTAAAAACTGTATGGTCTGTTCGCTCCTGGTAAGGACATTCTGGTAAAAACCAGGGATAATCTCGGGATAAATCTCCCAATAAATAGTTATCAGGGGTGATAACCGCTATAGCATTACAAATTATCCAAGAGTTTTTTTGCGGGGCAATCCAAGTTCTTCCTTGAGGAATAGTAACCACAAAAGGACGAGGAGTTTTTACAGGCGGAACTTCTTGAAAAGAACATTGATAAACATTTTTGCCAATCTGTAATGGTTGAAAATACTTGACCAACTTGCTCATACAAGTGTTGCAGTTAACTCCACCACAGTCGGGGCGAAGGTTTTGATCCAAAATATTGGTATTAATATTGGTCGGTTGCCTGGTTCCCGTTATCTGCAAGAAGCCTGAATTTGAATTATTGTCTTCCCATAAAACCTGAACATAGTTAAAATCTTCTAGCTGACAATCTCTAATCCAATCCTGCGTGTAATGATAAATTTGTTGTGGAAGTAAAGCTAAATTTGCCTCACTTGGGAATAAACTTGGTAAATTATCCCAGTGATCTATTTGATCTAGTTGTTGGTTTAAAACAGCCTCATAATAGTCAATCGCTTGTTCTGCATCTTTCGTCCGCTCTAGAACTTTACCCAACTGAAAACAAATTTGTGGGTGTTCTGGTTCAAGATTCAGACCAATTTGGTAAATGGCTATTGCTGCATCTAATCGTTTTTGCTTGGCTAAACAGTTGCCCAACTTGAGATATGTCTCTACTTCCTGAGGCTTAATTTGTAATGCTTGTTGATAATAAATAGCAGCCTGCTCAATCCCTCCGTACTCAAATAAAACATCTCCCATTAAATAATAGGTACGCCACAGATGATGATAAGCTTCAGCATAATTATTTTGTTTGAGAGCCTGTAGAAAACAAGCGCAAGCTACTTTAGCTATTTCTAGCAAATCTTCTGCTTCTAAAGTTAAAATTCGCTGACAATAGGCATTAACAAATTCCGGCTGTAATTCAATTATTTGGCGCCAGTAGTCGAACGCAACTTCTAAATTACCGATTTTTTGCAGTACATCTGAACAGTAACTATATGCCAAAACATTATTTGGTTCTAGTTCAATAACCTTACGAAAACATCTAATTGCTTGGGGAGAATTACCTTGTTGTTGCCATAACCTTCCTAGGTTATGATGAGCTAACGCCATTTTAGGATCTAGAGTAATAGCGGTCTCAAAACTATCGATAGCTAGTCCAGGCTGGTCACTAAACCAGTAAACTTGACCCAAATTATTGTGCAGGGTTGCCCAAGTTGGATCGAGATTTAGACCCTGTTTGAAAGTTGCGATCGCCAGGTCGTATTCTTGTTGTCGAGCTAAAGTACTGCCCCAATTACTGTAAGCTCGAATGAAATCAGGCTGAATGGCAATAACCTTTTCGTAGCTAGCGATTGCCGCCTCTAACTCTCCTTTTTGATCGTAGATAACCCCCAGGTTAAAATAAACCGCGGCATAGTCTGGTTTAATTTCAGCAGCTTTGTTATAAGCTGCGATCGCCCCCTGCCAATTACCCAACTGATGAAGTACTACTGCTAAGTTGTAGCGTAGCTCTGCCCAGTCTGGTTTTAGGGCTAAGGCTTGTTCATAATGCCAAACTGCTCGCTCCAATTTCTTTTGTCTACTATGTAGCAAACCTAACTCAGCATATATTTCTGCCTGATTTACTGAAGTTCCCAGCAATTTTTGATAAGTACTAATCGCTGCTGCGAATTCTTCTTGTTGAGTATAGGTTTTTGCTAAATATAAATAAAAGTCAATAGCATTGGGATCATTGGCGATCGCATTTTGGCAAATGTTAATCACCTGCTCCCATTCTCCCTGAGCAAAGAGAGATTTAATATTTTTGATTGAGGATTCGCCTCTGATCATTGACGGTAATAGGGATGACCCAAACTGAAAATTACAAGATGGATGTGATTTAGCTGATGATTCAATCTTAGTTAAACCAGGATTGAATTTACCTAGACTAGCCTATATATCCCCCAATTTCACTTAAATAAAATTTTAAGTTAAATAATATAGACACACTAATACTATTAGACCCACAACAAAAGTTGTGGGTCTATCAAAAATGAGCTAATTTTACTGATTTAATAGCAAACTTCTACCTAGAAAAGCTCCCAAGTACCTTGGTCATTCTCGTCAATCGTAATATCTTGACCTGAACCAATATCTATGGCCTCAGTTCCATTGATAGAAACAATACCGGTTTGATCGTTGTATTCGACACTACCAATTTCGCCAGTACCATCAAAGATTTTGATCATATCAGCATCGCCTTCGGCTTTAAAGTCTTTGATTTCGTCAAGCGAACCATCTTCAAATTCACTAGCAGCAAACTCAAAGATATCATCGCCAGCATCACCTTTAAGAGTATCACTACCGAAACCACCTCTGATTACATCATCGCCTTCGCCACCGCTAATGAAGTCATCACCAACGAAGCCTTTGATATTATCATTTCCTTCGCCACCTCTGAGGATATCATCTCCACTACCACCATTGATAATGTCGTCTCCATCTCCCGTGAAAACCGCGGCATCACCGGCACCAGTGGTAACTACATCGCCTTCTTTACCGCCTACAATACCAACTGGTGCATCACCTCTGATTTCGATTAGATTTGCCTCATTTTGTTGACCAACAACATCGAATCCTCCATCAGGATTAATTACTTCCTGCAACGATGTCGTATTATCTGGTGAAACAATGCTTGACATAATTAATTAATACTCCCTATTTGTAATGTTAATTTGACCTAAAAATACTCATGAAACTTAATCTAAAACCCTCTGTAATATGATAAATCATATTCAATTTAATTTGAGCAATATAGAACAAACTGATGTTTATTAACAACACTAAGTTCCACGCTACTAACAGTCTATTTTGCTTATAGTTTAAGAAATGTCAATAGTATTTTTCTACAAAATATTTTGTATTTTATTAGTAAAAAATACGTAATAATTATTTAATTGCCTAAGCAGCAAAAAAATATTCTTAAAGCTTGTAATGGCTGGCAATTTTTAGAAAAAATCTACTTTTTTTCAAGTAAAGAACTTAAAAAAACATAAGTATATTTTCGCAAAAAACTCATGATTAGCTAGTTAATACTCTGATTTTATTCCGTAATACTATTGAACGATATGCAAGAATTTTGTTGTAGTGAAAAAATAATCAAAAAAGTAAAGCGTTGTTTTCAATTCATCATACTAAGTTATTGATATTCAGCAAAGATACTTTTAAATCACTAATGTGCATTAAACAAAACCAACTTTTATTCATAACTCAAGCTGATCTCAGTTAATTCGAATATTTCTCTATTAATCAACAAACTATTTTTTAACTAAAATAATTAAAAAGTACCTGGTGATTTTTACTGAAATCATAGATTTTAATTGTGCTACAGCAAATAGTCTAAACTAAAAGGCATTAACCTTTGCCTGGGGAGCAACATGGGTCTAGCCATAGGGGTGACTGAATTAATATCGATGCTAACTGCCGAGTAAATAAGCTTCTGTTACTCCAGTCCTGGTAGCTCCAGGGAGACCAGAGGTAATTATTTTAGAACCTGAATTCACCACACCTCAAGATGGTCACGACAAAAAAGATAGCTCTATCGGAATTGCCGTGGTAAGCACTAGATATAGTGTAGTGGTCAAGAAGATGAATAGTTTGGGAAGATCTGGTGTTCGCTTCTACTTGCTTGTCCACTTCTCTGAGAGCTTCTACCCAAAGGTACTCAAAGTGCTTTTAAAGATTCGGTAATACCCCATTCCCAAGAGAGCAATTTAAACCTTAATCTAAAGATAGAGTAGTTTTTCTCAATCTCTTGTTACAATTATTTACAAAGTGTTGTTAGCGTCAGTCTTAAAATCTATGCCCCACCAGAAATCAACCCTAGAATTGGAAACAATCAATGTCCCATCCCAGACGATTGACACCTATGAAGACACCGATTTAGCATACGATGAGCCAGATGCCGACTGGCGTTACAACCCAGAAACAAATAATGCCAGATATCGTCATCGTCCGTTTACAGTATTAGCTAGATTGATTAATATTGTCTTCCCTTTTTGCACCTTTGCGATCGGTATTTGGTGGGATAGTTTAACGGGAAACTCTATTCAAAAACAGAAAAATCGAGCGCGTCAATTAATTAGGATTTTAACCAAACTGGGACCAGCATACATTAAGATTGGTCAGGCTCTATCTACTAGACCGGATGTTGTTCCTCCCGTCTATTTAGAAGAATTAACCACTTTACAAGATAAGATTCCTTCATTTCCTAATGATGTAGCCTTTCGCTTCATTGAAGAAGAATTAGGTAATCCTCCAGAAAAGATTTACGCTGAGCTTTCCCCCCAGCCGATTGCCGCGGCATCTTTAGGGCAAGTATATAAGGGTAAATTAAAAACAGGAGAAGAGGTTGCTGTAAAGGTACAACGCCCCGATCTAACACGTCGTATTACCCTTGACATTTATATCATGCGGGGAATAGCTGGTTGGATACAGGATAATATAAAACAAGTACGTTCTAATTTGCGAGCCATTATTGATGAATTAGCAGAACGTATTTTTGAAGAAACTAACTACAACCAAGAAGGACGTAACGCAGATAAGTTTAAAGAGCTTTATGGCTATATAGAAGAAATCTATGTACCCAAAATTTATTGGGAATATACAGGTAAACGTGTCCTGACCATGGAGTGGATTAATGGAACTAAACTGACTGATATTGAAGCTGTTCAAGCCCAAGGAATTGATGCAACTCATCTAGTTGAGGTTGGAGTAGAGTGTTCCCTCAGACAGCTTTTGGAACATGGTTTCTTCCACGCCGATCCTCATCCTGGAAATTTATTGGCAATGGCTGATGGTAGGTTAGCCTACCTTGACTTTGGCATGATGAGCCGTATTAAACCCTATCAAAGATACGGTTTAATTGAAGCAGTGGTTCACTTGGTGAATCGTGATTTTGAAGCTCTATCACATGACTATGTAAAATTAGACTTTCTAACCCCAGACACTAACTTATCACCCATTGTGCCTGCTTTAGCGAATGTTTTTGGTAATGCTTTGGGGGCAAGTGTGGCAGAATTAAACTTCAAAAGCATTACCGATCAGATGTCGGCAATGATGTACGAGTTTCCTTTTACTGTACCCGCTTACTACGCCTTAATTATTCGCTCTATGGTTACTTTGGAAGGAATTGCCATTGGTATTGAACCAGAATTTAAGGTTCTTAGTAAAGCCTATCCCTATATAGCTAAACGCTTGTTAACCGATCCCGCGCCGGAATTACGAGCATCTTTAAAAGATTTACTGTTTAAAGAAGAAGGTTTCCGTTGGCATCGTCTGGAAAATCTACTCAGAAATGCCACCGATTCACGAGACTATGATTTTGATGGTGTAGTAGATCAGGCTCTTGATTACTTATATAGCGATCGCGCTGCATTTATTCGGGATAATATCGCTACTGAACTGGTAAACGTAATTGATAGTTTTGGACGCAGAACATTATTTAATATTTCTTCTGCTTTTCGTCAACAGGTGGGTTTAGCCGTTCAAGAAACTCCAGTAGAATTTAGAGAAGATTCCTATACTGTTACTCATCTCAAAAATATTGTGGGTATTTTGCAACAAACACCAGGGTTCGATCCCACCCGTTTAATTTCTATTGTTGCCAAAATAATTACCAAACCGGAAACTCAGGCAATGGGACAAAAAGTAGCAGAAAGATTAACGCAGAAAATGGCAGCTAGGTTAATCAGAAACTTATTAATAGAAGATACCGTATCTCCAGCCATTGCTCAAAAACCTAATAGTCAGAGAGCTTTAACGGCAGTGAATCGCTAAATTAGTAATTCTAAATTAGGAGGTTTATCTAGAATAGATTGCCATAAAACCTATCAACCTACTCTCCAATAAATCAATATAAAAAGGTAAAAAAAGAAGCACATTCATAGAGTGTGCTTCTTCAACTATATTACCGAGTTGATAGCAATAACAAATTACTTAATTTATTATTGCTAATATGATTATTCCATAAGTATCTTATAAGACAGTAAACTTTATCCAATCTTTGCTGTTGTTACACCTTATTTACATAATCTACGTTTTCTTCATGAAAATAAAGTTAATAACTAACAGCTTGAAACCATTCATTGGAAGTTATTTGAAGGCTTATCCACGAAATTTCTTTTCTTGAGCAATCATTTTAGCGGCGATCGCGCCACCGATAAAGCCAAATAAATGTCCCTGCCAAGAAACTCCTATCTGAGAGGGAAATATACCCCAAACTAAGCCTCCATAAGCTAGAGCCACAAATATTGATAAGGCTATCGAAGGAATATTTTTCTGAAAATAGCCCCGCAGCAATAAAAAGCCTAGATAGCCATAAATCACAATGCTGGCACCAATGTGAACCGAAGTAGGTGCGCCAAAAACCCAAACACCGATACCACCGACTATGGCACTTAATAAAGAAACAATATAAAAGTCGCTGGTTTCCTGGATCATAGTTAACCATCCCAAAGTAACAAAAGGGATTGTATTAGCAATTAGATGTCCAAATCCACCATGAAGAAAGGGAGCGAAAAGTATCCCTCTCAAACCGATTAAACTATGGGGCTGAATTCCATAGCGATCTAAGCTGCCTTTAAAGACAACAAAATCTAGTATTTCGATCACCCAGAACATGATGACCGACACAATCAAAACCTTAAACTCTTTCAAAACGGATTTCTTTTGCGCTGACTTTCGATAATAGCTACTCATGGTTCATTATAAATTATCTACCTGTAAATCTGCGGGCAAAGTTTGGGTAGTTGACATTTACTTGACATTCAATGCAGCCAATTCATCAATGACTTAGAAAATAATCATTGATTATTCAAACTGTTTGAACATTATAAATTGAGAAAATAGAAACTCTACTTAAATAAATTCAATAAACAAACTGCTTAATTATGTCTTTGGGCAACTTATTTTGTCGACCAAGAAAGATTAAACTAAAACTTAGTATTTAAAAAATGTAGTCAAAGAATTATGATATATATCAACGTTATCTGTTAAAAGGTTGAGTTTGTCTGTCAAGCATCAAAACCACCGTAGAGAAAAGATAGAAAACAAAAATTAATATTTATAGAGAAAATAAAACAATTCTCTGTGAGTAAAATATCTTCAGATTAGGAGGAATTTAAATTGATGAAGAGATTTCTAGGCATTATTGCTGCTTTATTTTTAGTTATAGGTTCTTGGGGATTTGCTGGAGCAGCCCAAGCCAATGAAATGGGTTTGTTTACCGTACAATCTCCCATGGTACTAGCTCGCGTTAATACAGCTGATGCCAAACGCAAAGAGTTGATTAGAGGCAAACTAGATTTAAACAATAGCGACGTTAGAGAATTTCGTCAGCTTAGGGGATTTTATCCTAATCTTGCCAGTAAAATTATCCAAAATGCACCTTACGAAAACGTAGAAGATGTATTAAATATTCCTGGCTTGAGCGACAGCCAAATCGAGCGTTTACAAGCCAATATGGATAAATTTATTGTTACAGACGTAGCAGCTTCTATGAACGCTGGAGGCGATCGCTATAATCCGGGTCTGTATTAAAACAGCTTCGTTATCATGTTGATTTTTGTAACCACGTTTGCTGATTAAACGTGGTTTTTTGATCGGTATGTGCCATGATAATTTCCAATTAAGATCTGTCAAAATAATTTAAATTGAGTTATTCTAAGTTCGATGTAATAGTAGTGGGTTCGGGAGCGGCAGGACTTTACGGAGCTTTATGTTTACCAAATAATTTCCAGGTTGCTCTAGTTACTAAAGACCAGCTCAACACAGGTGCGAGTGACTGGGCGCAAGGAGGAATTGCCGCAGCAATTAGTTCTGATGATTCTCCACAATTGCATTTAGATGATACTTTGAAAGCTGGCGCAGGATTATGCGATCGCGATTCGGTTCAGTTCTTGGTGGAAAATGCTGCCGATTCTATTCAATCCCTAGTAGAAATGGGAGTAGCTTTTGATCGACACCAGAGCCAATTATCCATGACTCTAGAGGCAGCACATTCTCGTCCTCGAGTACTCCACGCCGCAGATACTACAGGTAGAGCAATTGTCGTCACTTTAGCTCAACAGGTATTACAGCGCTCTAATATTACAGTTTTGTCTCAAGCTTTTGCACTTCAGCTATGGCTCAATCCAGATACAGGAAACTGTCAGGGAATTAGTATCCTAAAAGATAGCAAAATAAGCTGGATGCAATCCGCAGCAGTAATTTTGGCCACTGGCGGGGGAGGACAAGTATTCTCTCAAACCACTAATCCTGATGTTAGTACAGGAGACGGTGTGGCGCTGGCTTGGCGTAGTGGTGCCATTATTAGAGATCCAGAATTCGTTCAATTTCATCCTACTGCTCTAACCGTACATGGAGCACCACGTTTTTTAATTAGCGAAGCAGTTAGAGGAGAAGGAGCACACCTAGTAGACAAAAACGGACGACGTTTTGCTTTTGACTATCATCCAGACGGAGAGTTGGCCCCCAGAGATGTGGTTAGTCGAGCTATTTTCATTCATCTTCAAAAAACCTCAGAAAGCAATGTTTATTTGGATCTCAGACCAATTCCCGATGACAGAATTCGCTACCGTTTTCCCAATATTATTCGTGTCTGCCAACATTGGAATGTAGATTTGTTTACTAAGCCTATTCCCGTAGCTCCAGCAGCTCACTACTGGATGGGAGGAATTGGGGTAGACACCATAAATCAAAGTTCCATTCCTGGGTTGTACGCCGTAGGCGAAACTGCTAATACTGGAGTTCATGGAGCAAATCGTCTTGCAAGTAATTCTTTACTCGAATGTGTAGTTTATGCATCTCAACTTGCTAAACTAAAACCTACTTCAACAGAGATAGTTAACTCGCCTAATACATTATCAATTACGGTCAACTGGGAACAGGAAATGGAGTTGATTAAATCGATCAGAAGTCAACTACCTGATTTAATGTGGCGTAGTGCGGGAATCTGTCGCACAGCTGACGTTATGAACCAAGCGATCGCTACTGTTACTAATTGGCGATCGCAATTAGCAAATCTGGCTCTGAGTCAATATGTACTTCATTTATCGCCGAATCAACAAATTAAATTAAATTCTGCTGCTATCGAATCACAATTAAAGCTTTATACTGAGACCCTTAATTTGCTTGATATTGGTTATTTAATTCTCAAGAGTGCTATTTTTCGTACCGAAAGTCGAGGTGGACACTATCGTTTAGATCATTCTGATACTTCCGTTAACTGGGAGGTACATACTGCTATTCAGGGGCAACATTGGTATACATCGTCTTTGAATTGATGTTTTTTAAAGATGTTTTTTAAAATATTGTTTTATTATTTTCTCTTTCTATTCAAGTTATGACGACTGCCTTTGGCACGTCGTGCCGAGCGACCGCGTAAACGCTCTAAAATTGCCAAACTATAAAAATAAGTAATAAAACCCAAGATCATCCCCACCATACAAGAACCAGTAAGTAGAGTAATAGCAAAAGTTGAACCCAATTCCTTAAAAGTAGTAAGAGATTCTATATCTAAATCTAAAGGGATCAATTGACTATCTTGAATTCCCAACAAAAGCTTGCCAATTTTATAATTAAAGACGAATATTGGCACATAGGTCAAAGGATTACTAATCCAAGTAGCAGCGACAGCAGCTACTTTACTTCCTCGAAAAATTGTAGCTAACACAATACCAATTAAGCTTTGTAAGCCTAGAAAAGGAAAACATCCTGCAAATACGCCTATAGCTAATCCTTTAGCAATTACCTGGGGTTTTCCGCGCAATCTCAAAATTTTGAGATAAGTTAGACGACAACGCCTCATCAGCCAAGAATATTTTCGTTTTTTACTGCGTTTGAATTGATAATTTGCAGGCATCAAAACATCTAATGATTCTCTTTGGCACGGAGCTTCACTTAATTGCGAATCTCCATGATGATATTTCTGGTTCATATGAAAAAGTCTAACCCGAGGAAAATATTTGTGTTGCTATTACAGACATCAAGTTATTTTCCCCTGCAATTTTCTCCTGGCAATCTGGTGATTGTCAAAGCTCCCCGCACAGAATACAGTTAGCAATCAAATTTAGCGATCAAACAAAAGGTTTGATTATTTGGAATTATCTTACCAAAGTCACAATACAATTTATAAATCCCAATAAGCGGTTCATAAATTAATAAGGTATAGCAATACGGACTTACATTAGGACACTCATTACTTATTACTTATTACTTGTTACTTACGAGCAATCAAATAAACTTGTCCTAATACAACTTTGTACGGCTATACATTAGGCAGGTTTTTAAAATCAGTGTAAACCCTTTTACCTTTCCTCAGCTACATGGATTACTATACTTCACCGAATCGAGAACCGCTATAAATCAGTTATAGCATTACGCTTTAAGCTTAGGACATAACATATTGGTTCAAAGGGAATAGGGAATAGGGAATAGGGAATAGAAAATGTCCTAATGTTTTCTCGTAGTGCTATATCAGTTGAATTAATAATTGATTTTTAGCTTCTACTATTTATTCAAAACTGTTTAATTTCTATTTTCTAACAATAGAAGTTAAATCCAAGAGATTGCTTTCTCTGGACTGGTCACATTCTACTGTTCACTCGCTCTCTCATAAAGCTTTTTTCTGTTGGTTAATTTCTCTTTCTTCGATATTAACTCTGTGAGTCACCATGGTAATACCATCTCCACGAACTAAAATAGCTGAAAGCCAGTTACTATCGGGGAGCAATGGAGCTGTTGCTACTTTATAAATTCCTCCTGCTGGTAATGGTTCTAATGCTAGAGCTGTAGGATTAAGATACAAGTTCCCCGCGGTTTTCTCCTCCTGAATTGCTCCTAGCAAAACTTTATCTCCTAAAGGTTCATTGACAATCAGATCAAAATTATACTTCTCTCCAGTTTTAACGGTTTTTGGGGCAACTACTTCTACTTTTGGCGGATTTTCCCCAGAAGTAAGCCGAGATTGTTCTGCTAAAATTTCTTGACGGACAATTTTTTGCTCACGAAAATATTGGCGAGAGCTGATTACCGAGTTTAAACGCACAACTCGACCCTGATTATTTTGTACACCACGAATTAGAGTCGTAGTTTCTGCAACTAACTGATCTCCATCTCTGGTCCAGGATTCAAGTTTAGTTATGTATTTAATTTGGGGATAGTTGTTCCAGACCTGCTTTAAAGCTTTGGCAAGGGAATCGGTAGTTAAGCCATCTGTGTTAGTAAAATCAGCACTATAGTACTCAATTATTCGCTCTAGGTCTTGATCATTAGCAGCTTCTTCTATGGCTGAAATCGTCTCACTTAATTCTTCAGGTGCAGTAGCCGCATTTTCAGCTTGGACGATAGCAGCTGAACCATTGATAATTCCCAAACTTAACAATAAAGCAGTAGCTAATGTTTTCATCTGTTTATTTTTATAAAGATAATATACGTACTCAGAGTAACTTGAACCATGTTTGAGGTCTTCAGAGTCCCTCAAGCACCTGTTCACCATGTCTTTAACATATTTCGTAGCAATCTTCATGTGATCTTTATTATTGGCAATCAAAAAAGACTCACAATAGAATAGAGAAGAAAGTAAAAAACTCGATAAGGGTTAAATCACTTTAATATTTCTTGCTAGTTACAAAATTTCCAAACTTGATTTAAAACTGAATCAATTTTTCCAAGTATTTATCTATAGCCAGAAATACTTAGCTTGATTTTTGAATTAAATCTCTGTTTTTGGCAGTTTACACTTTTTCCATTTACACCCCCACACATGAATGAAAGCCATTGTAGCAAACGTCCTCTTTGGCAGCATTTTTGGCTGTCTTATTTTAAATTATCCAGCTCATGCTAATCCACTGGTTGGAGAGCATTCAGGGCTAGAGATACCGACATCGCCAATTCTCTCAGTTACGGCTTTCTCTAATGACAAGTTAAATCTTGTGCCTCAAGTTCTTAACTTTGTTGATCGTATTGTAACTGTCAATAAGTCTGATAATTTGAATTTTGCTGTTGCTCAAGATAAACAAGTTATTTTTCGCGATAGTTTTAGTGCTAATGGGAATTTTTCTGATAACCCGAGTATATCTCTGGAGAAAGGATCTTATTCTCATCAGGATCAACAGGGCAAATTGATGTTAGGATTTCAGCAAACTTTTTGGCCCAGTAAAAATAACCAGAAATATTGGGGATTAACCACAATCGAACAGTGGGGAGAACATAGTAATCAGAAGCAAAAGTTAAATTTAAGGAAGCTCAACTATACAAATTTAGCCCCAACATTACCTTCTGGTAGTTCGGCGTTAACGGTTTCTGGGGGAGGAAATAAGAATTTAGCTAAAAAAGCCGATTCCTCTAGAGAATTTGAAAAATTCCGTGGGGGTGTTACTTTCCATAGTGGAGTAGCCAACAATGTCACTATGGGAGTGGGTTTTGTTTATGAAGATTTGTTAGTGGGGTTTACCCAGCTAACCTATGATAGCGATCGCATTCCGGTGCGAACTACTGTTTCTTTGTTAGCCAAGGAATCAGGATTAGATGTTTATTCCCATGTCCGTTTCAAACCTGCCGAGAATTTTGTTTTTAATTACTACCACGACGAAGAAAAACAAAAGTTTGATTTTAATTGGGGGATGATTTCTGGTTTTACCTTGACCGCGAAGGGAAATAGTCAAAACGAGTCTTTGAGTACAGGGGTCAAAATAGCTATTCACAACGATTTTTTTGCTCTCACTGCTCAAGCCGCTATGGACAATCAGCAAAACCTTCATTGGAAATTAGATTCACGAATTGGTTCTTTGCAGTTTATTCATAAGACTCAGGAGCAAAAACACAATTCCGAGCTAAACATCAATTTACTGGATTCTAAACCCCTAGGCATTAAATGTTCAGCCTATGTTAAATATGAAACTCGCCAAGTAAAACAAAATCAAGAAGAATTTACTGTCTGGGGAGGTAGGCTCAATTCTCAGGAAAAAGTTGGTAAAAATAAACATCGTTGGTCACTAGATCTTGGCTATGGTTATGGAGCCCAAGGACAAGGTGCGATCGCTTCGAGTTCAGTTGCTCTTGAACCCAATATGATTCTCAAACTTACATATCAAGAAATATCTCGGGTTTCTGATGATACTAAGATTAAGCTACAACTAAGTTCTAAATAAGGTTGAAGTTAATTTTTCCTTAGTTATCATCGAGATCAAACCTTTCAACTTCCCAAGAATTTGACCAACTCTTCTAATTTAGACCAGGCTAAGCCACTACTAATAATCTCTCTAGCGGTAGTAACACCCTGAAGATGTTCTCCCAAGGGAACAACTTCCCCTACCTGCAAAGCTAAAGAGGTATTTAAAGCCACTGCATTTAGTTGTGCGGGAGTTCCTTTGCCCTGAAGTACATTACGTAAAATAGTAGCGTTTGTCTCAACGTCTCCCCCTTGGAGTTCACTCAGGGGAGCAGGTTTTAAGCCCAAAGTTAGAGGATTTACTATACCTGGAGTGACTTTACCCTGGTTTACCATTGTTAAATCTGTGGCATCTCCCAAACCTGCCTCGTCTAGTTTTTCTCTACCATGTAAAACGATCGCCTTAGGTGTTTTTAAAATGTTTAGTGCTTCTGCCATACTGTGCAGAAATTGACTATCGTACACTCCGATTACCTGACCAGTTGGGCATAGAGGGTTTACTAAGGGACCAAGCAGATTAAATACGGTTCTAATTTTGAGAGTGCGTCGTAATGAGGCAACGCTTTTCATCGCCGGATGCCAACCAGGAGCAAAAAGAAAGGTAATCCCCACTTCCTGAACTGCGGTCTGAACCTTTTCGGAGGGAGCAGTTAAACTAACACCCAGGTATTCTAGGACATCTGCAGATCCCACTTTGCTGGAGGCAGAACGATTTCCATGTTTAGCAACTTTAACTCCAGCTGTAGCTGCAATAAAAGCTACCGCCGTCGAAATATTAAAGGTTGAAGCTCCATCTCCCCCTGTTCCACAAGTATCTATAACAGGATGATCGTATTGTATTTCCTGCTGTTGAAGAGATTGAGATTTTAGTACCTGTGCCATCCCTGCCAGCTCTTCTGCGGATACTCCTTTAGCCTGAATAGCTGCGAGAATTGCTCCAGATAAAACCTCTGGGATATCTTCCTGCAACCATCCTTGCATCAGTTGAGATGCCTGCACCTGGGAAAGTGATTGTCGATCTAAGAGTTGTTGCAGTAGACTCGAAAAATTAATTGGATTATTGTTTGCCATTGTTATTGATTATTTTTTGGAGAGGAGTAATTGCTCGCACTGAGGACAGAAGAAGATTTACAATTAGAAATTGTATTCTTCGTAAGCTAGGTTTGCTTAAATATAGATAATTTGTCCATGAAATATTTTCTCCGACTGAGTGCATTTTTGCTGCTACTAATTCTGTTTATTCTTCCTTTACCAGCTTTGGCGGGAAGTTCTTCTTCGGTTACTCCTTCTACTTATAGTGAATCTGATTTTAAAAATAAAGATTTTTCCGGCAAAATGCTACAAAGTGTTGATTTTGCGAAAGTTGATCTAGAAGGGGCGGATTTTAGTAATGCAGATATTAGAGGTGCTGTCTTTAATGCTTCTAATTTAGCCAATGCCAATTTAAGTGGTTCGGATTTTAGCTATGGCTTTGGTTATCTGACTAATTTTGATGGTGCTGATTTAACCAATGCTAATTTTCAAGAATCTATCTTATCTTTCTCTACTTTTAAAGGGGCTAAGATCGACGGAACAGATTTTTCCTTAGCGGTTTTGGAAAAATGGCAGGTTAAACAATTGTGTGAGAATGCTTCTGGTGTCAATCCTGATACTGGAGTGGATACCCGTGACTCTTTAGGTTGTAGGTAAACTTATTATTGCTTAGTTTAAATGCGATCGCCGCCCTTAACAATCAAAATGTAATAACATATGGTGCGATCGCAATTTGATATTAGTTTTTTAATCAAGAGCAAAAAGAGCTACTACTGAAAACAATCCGATGGCTCTAATCCTTACTTAGATTTTGGTTTTGAATATCACCTACTATAAAAGTATGTTTTCCTTGAGTAGCAATTTTAGAAATAGTTTCTAGAAATTGAATAAATTTGATGTTTTCATTATTTTTCATCAATTCAGCCGCATTCTTTAATGCTCTAGCTGTGGCGACTGTAGTTCTAGCATTTTCTAAATCTAATTTAGACCTGATTTTAGCTTCTAGTTGTTGAGCAAATAGCTGTTGAATTATTTTGGGGAAATAAATATCTTTGATAATTAGCTGATGAACAGATATACCATAACTATTTAATTTAATTTGTAGAGATTCTGGAATATGATTGAGAATTTCTTTTTTGCGCTTATTTAGTTCTTGGCTTTCTATACTTGCTATTTCTTCCCGTAGATAAACCTGAGATAAGTTATGAACAACGCTTTCCGCTTCAGTAATTAAATTTGTATAACAATAATTTTGATGAGATTCAAATAAGTTGAATCTACTAATAAAAATATTACCATCAGTAATTTGATATTCTAAGATATAAGACAGCCGCAGTGAAATATTATCTTTGGTTAGTACTTCTTGATTTGTTACCGTAATCAATTTACTAATAGTAGGGATAATTACTGCATCGAATTCCCGTAAAAAGTCAAAAAATTTGTAAATCCCTGGAGTGAGTCTTTTGAGAAACTTATTATTTCTATATAAATAACCTACTTGGTTTGGTCTTACTGAAACTACTTTCCGAAATAATCCCATTTTCTCGAGTTGTTTGATCTTTGAAAAAGAAGAAGACTAAATAATGAGGAAAATCAATTAAGTCGAAACTATAAAAGTAAAGTCGGTATCCTTGATTTTGCAAGCCATTATTTAGTATGTGCTAAGCACATTTCTTCTTTAATCTATGAATTAGAGTCTGTTTTCCAAACAGTAAAGAGGATGTGAGCCTCAAGAGACTTATTTCCGCAATACTCTGTAATTTAATAAGTCTCTAAGCTATTTTTTACAGATGGCGGTTCACACTAATATAGCAGTTTTAATTTTTTGTTAGTAAATAAAAATCAAGAAAAGTTTTTCTATTTTTCCAATTCAAATTAGGTTTAATATTATTTGCTGCTCACTGATGACTCAGTTGATTGTTCACGCCAAAAAACAATAGTGTTGTCTAAAGGTTTAATTTTAGTCTGAGGGTAATAAAAAGCGAGAATTTGCTCTGCTGACCACCCCAATTTTGCCAGATTATAAGAACCATATTGGCTCAAACCCACTCCATGACCAAAACCTCCGCCAATAAAGGTATAGCCTTTGAGTTTTTGAGCATCGCCATAGATTGGCTGGAGATAGAAGAAAGTACTACGGGGAGGTTCCAAAGCACTCCGAATTTCGTTTTTGTGTAGCTGTAGTTTTCCTCGATCAGTTTGGATAGTGAGAGTTAAAATTCTGCCAGAATGCGATCGCTTGTGAACTTGCATCGATTCAATAGTTTTAAAATCAGCCAGGGGATGACGAATTTTCCGGAGATACTTGCGTAGATCTTGGTTGAGGTTAGAAATACTTCTTTTTTTACGCCAACGAAATACTCCTTCCCGTCCTGTCTCGTTAAATCCTTGAGAGAGATCGATAAAGTGACGGAATGTTTGTTCATTATTCAGGGGATATTTTGCTAAATCCCAAAATGGACTTGGAGCATCGAGCACGGGCTGGAGATAAGGACGCTCTGTACCATTCCAAGTATCTTCAAAAGCGGCTGTTACACCACCAGTGGTAGAAGAATATAAGGCATCAATTAATTCATTCTCGTAAGTCAGAACCAAACCTGCAGTTTCAGCGATCGCGCGATCGCTGATCGGATTAGTCCCATTTAAACCTTTATAAACTTGACAGTGAACTGTGGCACAGAGTTGATAATTATCAGCCGTAAAACGTCTGAGATTGCGTAAAGCGTAGGTACGGGCAATAATTGTTTGCGCTGCAACAGCTTGAGGCGGCGCATTGGCACCAATTTCGTAAGGGACAACTCCCCGTAAATAAGTTTCCAGGGGGACATGATTCACCAAAGTAAATTCACCGTGAGCATTGGGCTGAAGCTTTAAACTTCCTCCATAGAGTCGAGTTGATTGAGGATTTTTGGTTGTATTTACCTTGACCAAATTCTTGCTGGTAGTTATCGCTACTTCATCTTCATAATATTCTTGACCGTCAATAACCAGAGTTACTCGTGGTTCTTGGTGCAGGACTTTAGTAGAGAGATAGGGGCTAGTATAACCGTTAGCTTCTAAACTATGGAGTAGCCAACGACGGACCAAGGGGGTGCCATAAACATCTCTTTTCGCCCAGACTTGCCAACGTCCAGGTTGAGCTACCTCCACCTCAATACCCAGTTTTTTCCAAGATTTAGCACTATCTTCGGCAGTTTCAAAGGTCGAGCGATCGCTCAGAACTAATTTTTCTACTAGTTTAGGTTGAGGAATCGCTACCGAATCTAACTTTAATACCACCTTTTGAGTTTGAATTTCTGGGCTAGATTTATCTCCTTCAGGGAAACTAACCTTTAAAGAATCACCAGGAGTGCTATTGATGGTAACTTGCTCGATCACAGGGTCTTGGTCATCTGTTGCTAAAGACCCCAATCGCTGAAGAATACCCACCTCTAATTTAATATCTTGAGTTTTGCTTTGTGTGGCGACAGCAGACTGAATGCCGCAAAAGTTACCTAACCAAAAAACACCAAGAAAAATCGTTATTTTAATCATTGCAAATTATTCAATGGACAGTTGACAGAGGATAATTGACATCTACTGTCTTCATAAGTTCCTTACTGAATTAGATATAGATAAATCCTCATCCTTTATCCCTTACTTTTCATCCTTCTAAAGTTCCTCATCAACATTTTCGATTAATATTTCTCCATTTAGCATTCTTGTGGCGGCTTTTAATAGCTCATCCTCGACATAAGGTTTAACAAAATAACCCTTAGCTCCACGAGAAGCAGCTATATTACGCATTTTTTGTGCTCCACGAGAAGTTATCATGGCGATCGGTAATTTTGCTAGCTTCTCATCCGTTTGAAGTTGAGATAGTAGTTCCAAGCCGTTCATCCTAGGCATTTCAATATCACAGAAAGCAAGATCGCACTCTAAACCCTCACTCAGTTTTTCCCAGGCTTCTTGACCGTCTCGGGCTTGTTCTACACGATAGCCGGCTTTTTTGAAGCTCATGGATAACAATTCTCTAACTGTTACTGAATCATCAATAATTAATACTACTGGGGCATCCTGAAGGCTTGATTCAGACTTGCGATTTTTAACCTTATCAATTTTTACAGTAACAGATTCAGCTTCTTTGTTAGCTCGATTGATTTCAATTAGATGTTGTGCCACATCCATGAGATCTTTTTCCGTGTAGGGCTTAGTTAAATAAGCTTTGGCACCTAGATCATTGGCTATTTGCCGATGTTTATCTGCACCACGAGAAGTTAGCATAGCGACTGGTATGGAGTTTAGTTTGTCATCTTTGTATAGATTGGACAATAGTTCCAAACCATTCATGCGAGGCATTTCAATATCACTGAAAATCATGTCGCAAACCAGACCCCCACGCAGCTTATCCCAAGCCTCTTGACCATCTCGAGCTTGTTCTACGCGATAACCTAATTTATTGAAACTCATCGACAGCAATTCTCGAACAGTAATAGAGTCATCAACTACTAATACCATCGGCTCCTGTTGGATATTTTCAGTTTCAGGTGGTTTAATAGCTGCATCAGTACCAAGAATATTAAAGCCAACTTCAATAGTTCTCTTGCCTTGAGCAATTTCAATTAGCTCTAGTACATCTCCAATGGGCATGATTGTGCCATCCCCCAAAACTGTAGCTCCCGCAATACCTGGCGGCTTAGGTATGGGACCATCAATTTGTTTGATTACTATTTCCTGCTCAGCCCTAACTTCATCAACCTGTATTGCAAGCAAGTTATCCAGGCTACGAAGAATGATAACGGAAATAGTGTCATCATTATTAGAATTGACATTATAAATACCAGCTCTGCGGATTTGACGATTATAATTGAGTAGCGTATTTAGAGGTCTTAAAGGGAGCAGGGTATCCTGCCAAGAAATACACTGCACTCCATTGGCGTTAGTTTGAATATCACTAGGTAGGTATTCCTTAGTATCTTCTACCCCATCAATAGGGAAAGCAATTTTAGTATTGTTGTCTACACAAGTTAAAGCTTTACAGATACTCAAAACTAGCGGGAGACGAATCGTAAAGATTGTTCCCTTGCCAATTTCAGACTCAGTGCTGATAGAGCCACGAATTTTCTTGAGATCAGTATTAACTACGTCCATGCCAACGCCTCGACCTGCAAAATCGTCAGCTTGATCTTTGGTACTAAACCCTGGATGGAAAAGAAGTTCGTAAATCTGTTGTTCCGATAAATTTTGTGCTGTTGCCCAAGTAATCAGGTTTTTTTCGATCGCCTTTTGCTTGACTATTTCTGGATCGATTCCTGCGCCATCATCACGAACGGAAATGACAGTTTGATTACCTTGAATAAATGCCCTGATATAAACATTACCCGCTTCGGGTTTTCCTTTTTTTAGTCTAACCTCTGGTTTCTCAATCCCGTGAGAAATAGCATTATTAACCAAGTGAGTCATGGGATTATAAAGATGCTCAACGATCATTTTATCGATCAATACATCTTTACCTTCAACGTGGAGATTTGTTTGTTTTTTCTGTTTGCGTGAAATGTCTCGAATCGCTCTAGGAAGACGATCTGAGGTCTGCCCAAAAGCAACCATACGGGAAGAATTCATCCCATCCTGTAGTTGACTAGTAACCTGGCGAAAAGTCTGAGCTACTTTATCTGTTTCGTCGACTACAAACTGAATATCGGAAGCTGCTTCTCTGACTCGTACAATTAGCTCAATAATTTCTTGAGAAAGCAAATGAAAGCCGGTAAAGCGATCCATTTCCAAAGCATCTAAACTCTCGTCTTGTGAGTTTTCTTCTCGACTCAACAAATTAGAGTTGCCACTCGCCACCGCAGAATTAACCCGAGACTGACGACTGGCCATTAATGCCCCTTCCAAAAGCGATCGCTCATACATATCGTGCATTTTGGCTCCTGCTTCCCCTAAAGACTGAACGTGTCCGAGCAGGTTGTCTAAGAAACGGCGCAATCTTTCTTGGTCATCCTCTAAACGATTGCGCTTGACTACTAATTCTCCAATAAGGTTATTCAAATTATCCAGTTTGCGCACCGAAACTCTCATTGTCTGGTCGAAAGTTTGGGCTTTATTAACGGTCGCAGGTTCTGGCGATTTTGGACTAGATTTGGCGGTAACTGGTTGGGGAGGAGAAGTAGTCTTAGACTGAACACTAGATGAGGACGAAGGCTCTGGCTGAGAACCCAATAATGAATCTAACTCTGATAGCCCTAAATCTCCTAAATCTAAATCTTCACTTTCCAGCGATGGTTCCGTGAATGATTCTAAATCCCCTAAATCTTCTAACTCTCCTAACTCCGCTAAATCCCCTAAATCTAAATCTTCGCTTTCCAGCGATTGTTCCGGTAATGATTCTAAATCCCCTAAATCTTCTAACTCTTCTAACTCCGCTAAATTCCCTAAACCTTCTAAATCTTCACTTTCCAGCGATGGTTCCGTGAATGATTCTAATTTCCCTAAATCTTCTAACTCCAGGTTATCAAGTTCTAGATCAGAATCATCTATAGTTAAAGCAGCTTCGGAAAGATGGTCTAAACTGACACTATCCAAACTGACATCATCTAAATTATTAATTTCATCTTGTGGAGTATCAGTTAAAGCTGCTACATCATCCAAATTATTAATTTCATCTTGTGGAGTGTCGGTTAAAGCTGCTGCATCATCCAAATTATTAATTTCATCTAGTGAAGTATCGGTTAAGGCTGCTAGTTCTTCGGATGGATCAAGGTCAAGAGAAGTGACTTCTAATTCTGATGCCAATGATCCACCTTGATTCTCTGGAATGAGCTTGGACTTTGAGCGCTTAAAATCTTCCGCTTTTGGTGGATTACGGAAATCTAGATCGTCAAGATCTAAATCCAAACTTTTCTCTGTAGATTCACTAGATGTTTCAACAGCATCTTCCTCTAACAGAGGTTCATCAAAATCAAAAGCTTCAGGTTCTTTTCCTTGCGACCATAAATCTGCTTGCTTATCATTAACAGAATCAATTTCACTAGAATTTTCCAATAATATTTCGTCTAGATTATCGCTTCCTTCTAACGGCTTGTCTTGACTGTTCATAATAGTATAGTTTTGCTTAAATATTGCTCAACCTTTATAAAGACGGAGTAGAAACCATACTCCCTATTAAAATTACCAGGGCTTTACTAGCATAAGTTCTTGAATATTAGATTATCTAACATTAATAAATATAGAAATGACTTTAAATACTGTTATGGAAACATAATTAATTAGATTAAATTTATGTAATTTAATGATCGTAATTAACTTCTTAGTTTTAGGTTGCCCAAAAACAAGATGTCAAATTAAGTTTGACTGAAAAAAATTACAGTTGTTTTGAGCATCTGTTACGCTTTGATAACCTCCCAGAGGAAAAGGATCATTTTGGTAGTTGTAAAAAAATACTCCTCGTAAACTATATATGACTAAGCCGACTGCAACTCTATTAATTTCTTGCCCCGATAGACCCGGATTAGTTGCCAAAATTGCCAACTTTATTTATGCCAATGGAGGTAATATTATTCATGCAGATCAACATACTGATTGCGCTACAAGTTTATTCTTGATTCGTATCGAATGGCAACTTGAAGGCTTTAATTTACCCCGAGAAGCTATAGCTACTGCTTTTACAGCGATCGCCAAGCCTCTCAATGCCACCTGGAAACTACACTTTTCCGACACTTTACCAAAAATTGCGATCTGGGTGACAAAACAAGATCATTGTCTTTTAGATTTGCTGTGGCGTAACCAGGCTAGAGAATTATCCTGCACCATCCCCTTGATTATCAGTAATCATCCTCAGCTTGAAGCGATCGCCCAGCAATTCGGAATTGATTTTCATTATTTACCAATTACTAAAGAAACTAAAGCTAAACAAGAAGATAAACAATTAGAGCTTTTACGGCAATATCAGATAGATCTCGTGATTTTGGCTAAATATATGCAAATTCTTAGCCCCAAACTAGTTGAGGAGTTCCCTCAGATCATTAATATTCATCATTCTTTTTTACCTGCTTTCCCTGGAGCTAAACCCTATCATCGCGCTCATACCCGAGGAGTTAAAATTATCGGTGCTACAGCTCATTATGTAACAGAAGATTTAGATGAAGGACCTATTATTGAACAAGAAGTTGCTCGCGTTAATCATCAAGATACAGTAGCAGATTTAATTCGTAAGGGGAAGGATCTTGAACGTTTAGTCTTATCCCGTGCTGTCAGATTACATCTACAAAATCGAGTTTTAGTTTACGATAATAAAACTGTAGTTTTTAGTTAATACAAGCAATTATTAACTATTTATTATTAATTATTAATTTTAAATACTTGATTCATGACATCTAGTAATAAAGCTAAGAATCGTAGCCGTTTTCGACCTCGTAAACAATTTGGTCAACATTGGTTGCGTGACGAGGATGTCCTAGATCAGATAGTCACTGCTGCAGAATTAACCCAGGGCGATCGCGTCTTGGAAATTGGACCAGGAACAGGAGTGTTAACTTCTAGATTGTTATCACAAGTTGCTGCTTTAGTTTCTGTGGAAATTGACCGTGATTTATGTAAAAAGTTAGTTCACAAGTTTGGCGATCGCGATAATTTTCTGTTGGCTCAAGATGATTTTCTAGAGTTGGATTTAGAATCTCTATTACAAGATTTTCCTAAGTTTCAAAATCCAAATAAAGTAGTTGCCAATATTCCCTACAATATTACGGGACCGATTATTGAGAAGTTATTAGGCAAAATTTCAACTCCTGCACCTCAACATTATGAATCAATAGTATTACTGGTGCAAAAAGAAGTAGGAGAACGTTTAGTTGCGGGTCCAGGGACTAAAGTCTTTGGTGCTTTATCAATTCGGGTTCAATACTTGGCTAGTTGTGAAATAATTTGTAACGTTCCTGCTAAAGCATTTTATCCACGACCAAAAGTAGATTCAGTAGTGGTGAGATTGCATCCCAAAATAATTGCTAATCCTGCTGATAATCCCCGTCAATTAGAGACATTAATTAAACTCGGTTTTGCTAGTCGACGTAAAATGTTACGTAATAATCTAAAGAGTGTAGTTGATCCTCAAAATTCAACTCAAATATTAAAACAGCTAAACTTCAATCCTCAATGTCGTGCAGAGGATTTAAGCTTAGAAAACTGGATTTCATTAAGTAATAGCCTAAATCTGATCAAGTAGATCATTGCCTAATACACTGTCAAAATCCACAAATCATAATTTCTAACTCCGAACTCCGAACTCCGAACTCTGAACTCTGAACCCCAAACTCCGAACTCACTTATTTCGAGCAAATTATTATCAATGTCCCAATACGATCGCATCTATGCCACAGTCAGAAAAATTCCTAGAGGAAAAGTGGCAACTTATGGACAAATTGCAGATTTAACAGGACTTTATGGTAAAGCACGTTTGGTAGGATATGCTCTTTTTAGAGTAGATATTAAAGATGACATTCCTTGGCATCGAGTAATTAATGCTAAAGGGGAAATTTCTTACTCGTTTCAGCGTCAGGGTGGTGATTATTTACAAAAAGTTTTATTGGAAGAAGAAGGAATTGAATTTAAAAGTAACGGCAAAATTGACCTTAACCAATATCTTTGGCAACCGTTTATTTGAGTTCGGAGTTCGGAGTTCGGAGTTCGAGTTTGACAGATGGGGACGCAAAGCTAGTCATTTAAAGCTTATGCTGATTTAACCCTTTACCGCAACTGTCTCAAAGTTAGAAGGTAAGAGTTACATTAAGAAAATCATACTTTAGTAGAGTTTCTGAATTAATTGTAAAATGTCACTACTTAATGGTTGTCACAAATAGCTAAAAACCAACTATTTTTACAAAATTTTAAAAGATTTCATTTCAATCAAAGTACTTAATCAAAATCTAATGACGCCACAAATAGTAAAGCAATCGATCAAGAATTCAGAGGTTCTTTTGGGGAAATCTTTAGCTGAGTTAACTGCTTGGGTACAAGAGCAAGATCAACCAGCTTATAGAGGCAAACAACTGTATCAATGGTTATACCAAAAAGGGGTGCGATCGCTATCTGATATTTCGGTATTTCCCAAAAAGTGGCGGCATGAAATGGCAGGATATCCCCTGGGACGTTCTACGATTCATTATCGTAGCGTTGCTCCTGATGCCACCCGTAAATATCTATTACGTCTGGCGGATGGATTAATCATTGAAGCAGTTGGTATTCCCACTGCTAAAAGGTTGACTGTGTGTGTTTCTTCTCAAGTAGGCTGTCCGATGGACTGTGATTTTTGCGCCACAGGCAAAGGCGGCTTTACCCGCAATCTCAAAGCTCATGAAATTATCGATCAGGTGCTAACAGTGCAGGAAGATTTTGAGCAAAGAGTCAGCAATGTAGTATTTATGGGCATGGGAGAGCCGATGGCAAATATCGATCATGTTATAGCTGCGGTCAAGTCTTTGAATCAGGATGTTGGTATCGGAGCGCGATCGCTAACTGTATCTACAGTGGGTATTCCTGGGAAAATTCATCAGCTAGCCCAACATAAATTACAAATTGTGCTAGCGGTAAGTCTTCATGCTTCTAATCAAGCTTTACGAGAACAATTAATTCCTAGTGCCAAAAAATATCCTCTAAATAATCTACTGGATGAATGCCGAGATTATGTAGAGGTTACAGGTAGAAGGGTGACTTTTGAATATGTTTTGCTGTCACGGGTTAACGACTTACCTGAAAATGCACGGGAACTGTCTCAATGCTTAAAAGGCTTTCAAACCCATGTAAACTTAATTCCCTATAATCCTATTTCAGAAGTTGATTATCAACGACCACAGAAAAACCGAATTAGAGAATTTACTAACATCTTAGAAGCAGCAAATATAACTGTCAGCGTACGTTATTCTCGTGGTTTAGAGGCTGATGCAGCTTGTGGACAACTGAGAGCCTCAAAAGTCTAAGCCGAAGCCGAAGCAACTAAAGAACTACTATCAATGCCTGGAGCGTATGCTTCAATCACTTTACCAGTTTTGGCGCATTGGACTAGTAAATAGTCACAGCTACGACAAGAGGTACGTATAATCGAATTGTCCGTAAAATGTCTGGTAGCGCGATCGCCACAATTGGGGCAATGAATTGATTGTGTTTTAATCATTTTTATTGAATAGAATCTTGGGACTTATGGCTCAAGTCGTCAACTCTATTTGCATTTTGATTCTTACGTTATTAAATTAATCTTTTCTAATTATAATTTTTGTTTTGATATTACTTATCTTTCTTTATATAGATTTTATATAGTCTGATATTGATCCCTAGTTATATAAAGCTCTGATTAGCTATCATCTTGCTGTTTAATATATTATTAATATTTCTTTGTGTCTAGTTAATATATTAGATAGAAAGTTTTTGGGTCAAATAATTCTTCCCAGGTAAAAGTGCTGAAAATACCTAAATCAGTTTTACAATTTCTAATGATACTGAAATTCGATGATTTAATTCTAGAGAACAATTATTTTGCTTTTTGTAGCGATAACCTATGCAAGTTGAATGGCAAACGGCTAAAACTTACCAAGATATTCTTTACCAAAAATGGAGTGGCATCGCCAAAATTACCATTAACCGTCCTCATAAACGCAATGCTTTTCGTCCCAAAACTGTATGGGAAATGTACGATGCTTTTGTAGACGCTCGTGAAGATAATAGAATTGGTGTAGTGCTTTTGACAGGGGCAGGTCCCCATACTGACGGTAAATATGCTTTTTGTGCCGGTGGCGATCAAAGTATTAGAGGTAAAGCTGGATACATAGATGAACAGGGTACCCCCAGATTAAATGTTTTAGATTTACAGCGTTTAATTCGTTCATTACCAAAAGTAACAATTGCCCTGGTAGCTGGCTATGCTATTGGTGGGGGTCATGTGCTCCATGTATTGTGTGATTTAACTATTGCCGCCGATAATGCTATTTTTGGGCAGACCGGTCCCAAGGTAGGTAGCTTTGACGGTGGATTTGGCTCTAGTTATTTAGCTCGCATTGTCGGACAAAAAAAAGCCAGAGAAATTTGGTTCCTTTGTCGGCAATACAGTGCTATAGAAGCCTTAGAAATGGGATTAGTAAATTGCGTTGTACCGATAAGTCAATTAGAAGCTGAAGGGATTAAATGGTCGCAAGAAATCTTGGCTAAAAGTCCAATTGCTATTCGTTGTCTTAAAGCTGCTTTTAATGCGGACTGTGATGGACAGGCTGGCTTACAAGAATTAGCTGGTAATGCGACTATGCTTTACTACATGACGGAAGAAGGAGCAGAGGGAAAACAAGCCTTTTTAGAAAAACGTTCTCCAAACTTTCAGCAGTATCCTTGGTTGCCTTAAACAATAAATGATTCGTTATCTTGGGAAATTTGACAATTGATGGATAATTCAGTCTAAGACCTCTGGTTAATCAGTCCCCAACACCCTCCCATGAATCTTATTACAGGGCGAGGACTTCTCGCCTTGTCAATCTCACTAAGTTGAGTAATCTAGAGATCAGAAACTATATAGCGTTTCTCGTATTAATGAGATACACTTTGGTGGAGTCAGGGAATAGGGAATAGGGGTTTTAAGGTTTTTGACTAAGTTTATATTTGTACCTCACTTATTTGAGAAACGCTATAAAACTACCAATTAATATCTTGTGAAGCTTTAACTGGATCGGGAAAAGTGTACTCTGTGAATCAAAATTAAGTATAAAGCCTGAATAATCTTTTCTTCACTTAGTTGGGATAAATTAGTTGGGATAAATTTTACTTTTATGGTGACTGAGAGAATTTAATCGAGCTGATGAGTAGCTGCTGCTTGAAAAGTGACACTGGCATTAATTTTAGGCGGATCGGAAGCTACCTTACTAGCAGTTTGTAATGGAATTGAAACATCCAGATTAAATATATCTTCTAATTTTATTAAAGTGGTTTCAAAGGGAGGAGAGGCAAATGAACAAGCTTTCCAACTGCTTTGGACTGGCACACTCAACATTTCGCATAAACCACCCCTTCGTCCCTCTGGCCGATAAAAGCGACAGAAGCGACAAGCAGAAGTTGAAAAATTTCTTTCTTTCATCAGTCAGATTGTAATTCTAGGAACGGCTGGAATCCGTAATCTTTTTCCTATTTTGCGCTCTCTTTATAAACTTACAAATCTAATTGAAGTGTTTATCCTATCTGGGTTTCGATGATCCCCAGACAGGGTCAATCTTTCATATTCTCTTTATAATTGATTAATGAATAGTTATAATAATTCCCAAAAATTGTATCAAAAATAACTTTCTAGTGATGCTTCTCTCGTAGTCAAGGTGGAAAACAATATAGGGATCATTAACAAAGTAGGTCAATAATTTTTAACCAAATGTTTACTAATGCTCTGGAAAAGTTGGAGGACGGTATTCTTGAGACCATTTTTGAGCCACACAGAGATAACATAAATTCCACCGTTCTATTTCACCTTTTGGAGTAGGAGAATCGCAGTTAGGACAACATTGAAAAGATGGTGGGTTTTGTTTGATAGTTTTGAGCCAACGCTCTGCTGCCGCCCCGGCTTTCGTTGAGGAAGAAGATATTTGAGTTGACTTGTCTTTTTCATTCTTGATTTGGTGATCTAAAACCCTAGAATCACGATGATTAATTTTAGATTTTTGCTTGTTGCTGACGTTGAATAAAGTTGGCTTAGTATTTTCTGGTTGAGTTTTTTGATGCCATTGAGAAGATGAGAAGCGAATATCTTTTAAAATATAAGGCAATTGATGATTGAGCTTTTTTAGCAAAGTATACCTTTGAAAAGAAAGCTCCTGAGCTCTAGCTGCACTAGAAGTAGCAACCCAAAGTACCTGCCGAGAAATGTACAGGGGACGGGTATTCTCGGCGATGTTTGGGCTAACGGTTTGGTACCAGCATGTGAGTAGTTGATGATACTCACGATATTTTTCCCACTCAGGCTGTTGTTCTAGCTTCGTCAGAATTTGATCTAGGGATTGAAAAAACAAGGTAGATAAATAACTCTATATAGATTTCTTATCTTATTATTAAAGACTATAAATGTAGCTAAAAAAACTATTTGCTAATAATTCCTGACCATTGAACTTTTTTTTCTCCAGTACGACGATATGAAAAAAGGCGCTCGCTTTGTTGATAAGTACAAAAAGGAGCGATCGCGATGTATTCTGGATTGATATTTAGTAGTTCTAATTGAATTTGATTCACTCTAGGCACATCTAGACGTACCTTGCCAGGCAGCTCATCATCAAAAATGGGCGTTTTAGGCAACTGTTTTAGTTCTGCGAGAATTTCTGAGTCAGTTTTGTCAGTAGCACCGGGAATAATTGTTTGACCAACTTCTATGGCTACACTTTGATCTACCTGGTAGACTGAACCGGCGATCGCAGGACCGATCGCAACCCGTAGATTTTTTTTCTTACTGCCAAAATCAAGGAATCGGGCGATCGCTTTGGAAACAATGTTTTGAGCTGTACCTCTCCAGCCAGCATGGATTGCACAGACTTGTCCTGTCACTATGTCTCCAATCAACAAAGGAGTACAGTCAGCACTGGCAACCCAAACGGACTGTTGTTGAAAGTTGCTGATCACAGCATCACCATCAGGAAAAGACTTAGATGAATTCCCTTCTTGAATAGTATTAGCTATTTCTTGAGATGTTAGAACCAAATTTCCGTGTACTTGTTTGACACGATATGCAACAGTATTCGGTTGCAAAATTAAGCTTAAATCTTCTGGGGTACGAGGATAAAATTGCTTAGTAAAAAATCCATGTTTCCAGTTTGAGAGCAGATTACAGGTTAGATAAGAATTACCCTCCCAGGTTTGCCATTGCCATTTATGATTAATTTGGTTAGACACAACACAATAAATAATTATCGTAGGGGCGAACGCGATTCGCCCTTACACAATCGTATAGTTTTTATGCTGAGAGCAAAGCTCTTTTAGTTGGGAATGACTGCAATATATAACTTGGATTCAGATTCATATCTCCAAGCAATTCCTTCGGGGTCTTTGCTTTGACTCCACTCTTCAAAATCTGGATCAGTTTTGCGTCTGCCAACAGTACTAGAATTCAGATCGAGACGTTTTGCTAATTCAGCTTGAATTAATGACTGACCCGCATCAATAGAAGCAGCTTCTTTCGTAGCGGTACTGTTTGCCTCAGATGCATCTTCAGTAGTTGCAGTAGACTGGGGTGATTCTGGTTTGGTTAATTGAGCGACAGAAGAGAATTCTTGAGAGTTGGTGACTGTTTTATTTTCCTGAGTCTGTTCTTGTTTTGCTAGTTGGGCTATACCTCTGACAGATAATTTGCTAGATTCTTTAGCTGCTAATTGATAAGAGTTTACTGAAGCTTCCGGTTCACTATCATCAAAAATACTACCCAAAGCACTGGCAGTAGGGAAATAATAAACTACACCCTTATCCTTAATAGTTTTTGGCTGAGTGCCATATTCGTCGCTTTTACGACTGAGGAACACTTTGGCAGCTCTGGCAGTTAGGTTAGCTTTAACGGATAGATCTACTGGAGTTAAATAGCCCCGATTTTCTTTAATCAGTTGATTAAAGTAAGGGTTGATTTCTCCACACCATTTTTGCCATTGGTAATTTTGCCAAAATTTGAAAGCTACAATCAATACTGCTAGTAATAGTAAGAAAGGCCATAACTTATACAAAATCACAAAACCAAAGGCAACAGGCAAAATGAGAACCAAAATTCCAGTAGAACTATTATCTAGTACTTTTCCAGTCATATGTTTTGCTTGCAATTGCGTAAGATTTATGAATCGGGACTTATAAAGTGCTCCTACAGCGAAGCACTTAGCCCATGGCGAACGAAAACTCTGAAGTAAAACGACAGGGTAATGCTCACACCTTGCAAGATCTTCTTGCATAATTTGTATCATTGCAATATTAATGCAATTTGCTTTGCAACGCACGCAACAAATGCAAAGATTAACAACAGTCTTCTAAACTGTTGACAAAAGGTTGGATAAGTCAAGACGTTGCAACATTGCTTTACGAGCTGCAATAGCTAAAGAATCTTCTAAAGCGGTCAAGGTAATTTCCTGTTGATACTTTTTTTGCAACGATTTTTTAATTAGCCAATCGGCAATAAACTGGTTTTTAGGTAATAAAGGTCCATGAGAATAAGTGGCGATCGCATTTTGATAAAAAGCCCCTGCTGTCTGATCTTCGCCATTGTTGCCATATCCTTTGATTACTTTACCTAGAGGCTGTACATCTTGGAGATAAGTTCTACCGCCATGATTTTCAAATCCAATCACAATCGGTTTTTCTCCTAACATGACCTGTAACTCTGACGCTATCGGGGTAGCGGTAATTTCAAATACTAAATTGCCAATACAGCGTTGCGCTTCGATACCTGGATGTTGGCTCACCATGTCTAATATACCCAAGCCTTCAATTCTTTTGCCTAGTGCTGGTTCGTAATAATGTCCCAAAAGTTGAGGCGAACCACAGGTAAATACACCTGGTGTTCCCTGGTCAATTTTTGTTTGCAGAATTTGGGCTTTTTCTCCTTGCAAGTCACGCATCACAATCTCTTGCTGCCGGTCTTGCGCTCCTCCACCGACAATTAAATCTACCTGATTAAATTGTGCCACCCCAGTTTCTCGTTTTAGAGGAATTACTTCAACTTCTATGCCTCGCCACTGACATCGCCTTTGAAGACAAATAACATTGCCGCGATCGCCATAAGTACTCATTAATGTTGGATAAAGCCAACCGATTGCAATTTTCATGAGCAAATAGTCAAATTTAAAGAATAGTAAATGAGAGCTTAACTGCCATAACTCGCTCAATTCAAAATTTGAAGAAATTATTAATAATGGTTAGACTTTATATTTAAGACATACATATATGTGTGTAAATAAACATGAATTGTCAATGACTGTAGATTGATCTGATATCTACAAAGTCACAGATTACCCCGCCGTAAGACGACGAGGTCTTCTTGCTCAATAGCCTCAATGGGGGGAACCCCCACAACGGCTTTTCGCGCTGCTGTGACCGTTGGTCAATATTTAGTTGAGTTATTAGGATTTATTGGAATGACTGTCTCCCCCGCCGTAACCAAAGAAAAAGCTGGTCAGACCATCAAGCAACATTATCCCAACTACAAAATAATCGTTTTAAATGATGACTTTAACACGTTTAAGCACGTCATCGAATGTCTGATGAAGTATATTCCAGGCATGAATGGCGATCTGGCACGGGAATTAACCGAACAAGTTCATTATGAAGGACAGGCTTTAGTTTGGGTCGGACCACAGGAACAAGCAGAACTATATCATCAACAGTTAAGACGTGCTGGACTGACTATGGCACCTTTAGAGAAAGCTTAGTATAAACTAGCGTAAATAAGAAGTAGCACGTAATTCCCTGGAGGAAATTGCGTCAGGCAGAAGTAAAAAATAAAAACTAAAAAAATAAAGATTATGTCTTCTGATGGTCGATTAGTCTGGAATCATTCAACCCATCTTCCTGGTTTAATTCCCATATTAGAAAAATTAATTCAGTGCGAGGGAATTTCTACCGTTACTCCAGGAAGAATCAAAACCACCAGAAGTCATATCCCTAAAATGAAGTTGCGAGTTTCTGTTCCTATTCGAGGTGGTTATAAGCTAATTGCCCGTCAGGGAAAAACAGTGCAAGAAGTTTTTATCCTAACTATCTTAGACCAGTCTCAGTTAGAAAAGGCGATCGCCAATTTACTCTAAGATTACTTTCGCGGCATTTAATTCTAAACTTTGGTCATGTCTTGAAAATTAATTTTCAAATAATCATCCTCCATTTTGGCTCCCGATGGTTGGAGTGCCGCCAAAGCTTGAGGTAATACTAAATTGCGACGATGATTACCAATTCTGATATTTAACTCGTCACCAGTTTTGTTTAATTGAATCTTTTCTTTGGGAATTCCTGGTAAGTATAAGTGCAGACTGTAATTACCCTGCTCTTGAATTACTTTTATGGTATTTTCTTTGTAGTAAACTTGAGTTGGATCTTCATCTGGATACAAAATTTCTTTCAATTTTTCTAAAGCTTCCATACCACACATTTCTGTGGGAAATAAGGGTGCTTCCTTAACGGGTAAAGGATGAAAATTATCATAAATTTCTTGCTTATAGACGTTTTGATTTTCCTTCCAACGCTGGAAAAAGGGATCGTTTACTTCGTTGGGAATGACTCTATTAGCCACTACCAAATCTGTAGCAACATTATATAGACTTAGGTAAGCGTGAGCACGTAGAGATTCTTTGATGACCATTTTTTCAGGATTCATCACCAAACGTACCGAAGTTTTAGTGTTATCTGTCAAAACTTTTTCTAAAGCTTCTATTTGCTCATAAAATTCATAAGGAGCATCCATCACTTCATTATCAGGTAAAGAGAAACCAGCAATTGGTTTAAACAATGGCTCAACTAAGGGCCGTAACGCTGCCGACATTCCCTGAAGTGGCTTATAAAAACGTCTCATGTACCAGCCACCAACCTCAGGTAGACTCAAGAGTCTCAAAGCAGTTCCTGTTGGAGCCGAGTCAATAATCAAAATCTCGAAGTCCCCTTCATCATAATGGCGTTTCATTCTTACCAAGCCAAAGATTTCGTCCATACCTGGTAAGATTGCCAATTCTTCGGCTTGCACACCATCTAAACCTCTAGCCTGTAAAACCTGGGTAATGTAACGCTTTACAGCTCCCCAGTTTCCTTCTAATTCTCTGAGGGCATCAAGCTCTGCCCCCCAAAGATTAGACTTGACCAGTTTCGGATCGTGTCCCAGCTCAAGATCAAAACTGTCTGCCAAAGAGTGAGCGGGATCGGTACTGAGTACCAATGTCTTATAACCCAATTCCGCACAACGCAGACCAGTAGCTGCCGCAACGGAAGTTTTACCGACTCCACCCTTGCCAGTCATCAAAATTACACGCATAGAAAGATTTAGATCCTAAATTAAATATATTTACATTACTTAACTTCTTATTGTGACGCTTTTTGAGTCGAAAAGAAATTTTGGCGTAAAACATTCCAGGGAGAAATATGCCAGTAATCAATATGAGAAATAATTAAATTATCCTCATTCACTGTTAATTCACTCCAACCAGGAATTGATAAGCGAGGTTTCCAGGGCAAAGGCGGAGTCATATTTAATGTCCACTCAGTTTTAATAGTGTTTTCGTTTCCGGTTATTTCGTGGAGTTTCATCTCAATATTGCCAAAAAAACCATTTAGAAAGCCAATCATCTTCTGGTAACGTTTGACTCCATTGAATTCATTTAACGGGTCTTTAAAATAAACATTCTGGGCATAGATATCAAAAGTTTGGTTTTCAGGAAATCTTTGATAATCTGCTTTTAAGATTTCTAAAATATCTTTTTGCTGTCGATGGTTAATCGTTGATGGCTGATTGCTCATAGTTACACATCCATTGTGAATAATTCTTCGTTCGCGATCGCTAATCCTTAACTAAACCTCTACTTCAGACCATAATCGTTCTAGCTGAGCTTTCCAGGCTGCCAAAAACTGTTCTCTTTGAGCTGGGTCTTGATCGATGCCTCCCATAATGCCCTCTTGATAAAATCGATCTATGGTTTGGTAAGTAGATTCTAAGCTCTGACCTTGAGCTTTTGCAGCTTTAACAATCTGAATAATTTGCTTTTCTATTAACTGATTAAAAGACGAAGAAAGACCTTTTTCCACTAAGGCAACTAATGATGCGATCGCACTTTTAAAATCCTCTGGAGTTAAACTTTCTAAGCGATGATGAAATACTCCCCACAAAACATTTTGATTGATCGCATAGCGAACTTCTTGAGTAAGATCAAAATTATCTTCTAATAGCTGTGGTAGTAAAGATTGAGCTTCGTTAGCTGCGGCAATGGGAGTTAGTAATCTCAGCCAAGACTTATCTTCTGATAAGATAACCAACAAATGTATCTGAGAGTTTCTAATTTGCCATGCCTCATCTACATCGTGTTTAATGTCTTCAGGGTTAAACAGTTGTTCTAAAATAAGTGAAATTTCTGTTACTTTCATCTTTGAGCTGGTAAATAAAGGTTTTATCTTACTAGGTTTAACAACAGTGTAATAGTTTTTAACATTAGAGTTTTTCCTAACTGATATTTATAGAAGATGAAAACTCATGAGAGAAGTGTGCTTTCGCCTTTGGAGTGTCAAGCTTGTGGGTTGACATGATGTGAGAAAAATTACCAAAAAAAAGGTCATGGCAGGGCGATCGCGATTGGAGTTAAATTACGACTCATATTTAATTCATTGTGACTGGATGAAATATGCTCTCAAATTAGCTTGTACAGCAGGAGCTTTGGGAGAGATTCCTGTTGGTGCAGTAATTGTTGATGCCCAAGGTCACTTGCTGGCGAAAGCTACTAATCGTAAAGAAAGAGAGCAAGATGCTACTGCCCATGCTGAAATTTTGGCAATTCGCGCCGCAAGTCAGGCTCTACAAAGTTGGAATCTTAAAAATTGTACTCTTTACGTCACTCTTGAACCTTGTCCCATGTGTGCGGGAGCAATTATTCAGTCTCGTTTGCAATTATTAGTTTATGGTACTGACGATCCGAAAACTGGCGCAATTCGTACAGTTACTAATCTTCCCGATAGTTCTTGTTCTAATCATCGATTACAAGTGTTAGCTGGCATTAAAGAAACAGAGTGTCGTCAGCAATTAAAGACTTGGTTTCGTCAACGTAGGAAAAGATAGGCAATAAAATTTTACTATGTATTCAAATTATGTGTTACGATTTCTGATTATGTGAACAATTACTAGATTTTGTTTGCAACCCTCTAAGTTTATCCCAGGGAGTCGTCAGATTAGTAAAGCTAACCTCAGTTCAAGTCTGTTGATGTAATCTTTTTCCCTACTCCCTTAACAAATTTGGCCTTTCAATGAGGGCAGCTCTTTGAGTTTAACCCTCGTTATTTTTTGAGTATATTAGCGATTCTTACTCAAACAAACTGGTTATTATCAGAAATTTTAATTTTTATCTTGCGGTGATGATTTCGGGCTTTAAGGCTCCTGAGATTTTAAATTTATATCTTTGTTTCTATCGACTGGAGATGATTGAATATAAAAGGCAGAAAACTAGTTACTCATATTGTCCCATATTGTAATGTGTCGATTATTAGGCTATCTTGGTTCTCCGATTCAACTAAACCGTATACTAATCAAGCCAGAGCATTCTCTAATCGCTCAAAGTTATCAACCCCGTGAAATGACTGCGGGGTTATTAAATGCCGATGGTTTTGGTATTGGATGGTATCATACAGAGCAAGAGAATCCGCCCTACACTTACAAAAATGTTTTACCAATTTGGAATGATGCTAACCTACCTCAGCTAGGACGGTATGTAGAATCAAAATGCTACTTAGGATACGTTCGTAGTGCTACTTCCAACCTCTCTGTCGACATAATTAATTGCCAGCCATTTTCACACCAAAATCTTTTGTTTGTTCACAATGGCTTTATCGATGATTTTCGTAAGACTTTATATCGACCAATTCGCAATAGTTTAAATGACTTTGCTTATCAGCGTATAGAAGGAACGACTGACTCAGAACATATCTTTGCCTTGATAGTGAACGAGTTAGAAAGTAGCGATCGCATGACTTTGTCACAAGCTTTGAGTAATACTATTACTCGCTTAAACAAACTAGCAGAGGTAGATCAAATCAATTTTTCAGCTAATATTGTTTTGAGCAATGGCAAAGAGTTGGTAGCCTGCCGTTACTCTAATCGAGAAACTAGTCCTACACTATACTATATAAAAAATTCTGATGCAGTAATTCTTGTATCAGAACCTATGTTTGAAGGTGATTGGGTAAGTTGTCCCGAAAAAAGCATTCTGGGTGTAGGAGAAAATCTTGAAGTTAGCATCAATTCAATCTCGTAGAAATTCTATTGCCAAAGCATTAAGCTATATCCGGCAAAAAAACTTAGATTTACTAGCCGAAGTTAATCAATCCAGCTTTTTTAAGCAAGCTCACCCAGAATTCAGCCCTATTGGCTGGCATTTTGGTCATATTGCTTTTACTGAAGCTTACTGGGTTTTAAATCATCTTGCTGATTTACCCTTAGGTTCCCCTGAGTATAGTCGGTTGTTCGCCGCTGATGGCTTACCGAAGCAAGAACGTGAAAATTTGCCCAATGTCGAAACCATTAAAGAATATTTACATAGCATTAGAACTAAAACTCTAAGTTATCTAGCGAATGCACCGATAGAAAAACAAGAGCGTCTTTGGCGATGGTTGATTCAACACGAAAGCCAGCATGGAGAAACCATTAGTTTGATTTTGCAACTTCATCAGCAGCGTAATTCTATTGATTCTCTAATTGCTGTTAGCCAAGCACAATCAAGATCGAGTTTTAAAGACCAAGCTAATACTTTAAAAGCTCAATATAGTGAAATGGTAAAAATTCCAGCGGGAGAGTTTCTTCTCGGGAGTAATGTTGTTGAAGCTCAGGACAATGAACGTTCTGCTTATAAAATACATTTGGATACTTATTGGATTGATCGCTATCCTGTAACCTGTGGTCAGTATTATCAGTTTATGGCTGCGGGAGGTTATCAAAAGTGCCAGTATTGGTCTAAGGAAGGTTGGCAATGGTTACAGCAAAATCCTGTTTCTCAGCCCTTATATTGGTCAAATTCTTTAGATTGGATCGAGCATCCTGTATGCGGGGTAAGTTATTACGAAGCCGAAGCATACGCCAATTTTGCCCACAAAAGATTACCCACAGAAGCTGAGTGGGAAAAAGCAGCCATTGGTGCATCTCCTAACTGTAATCATGGTCGTTTGATTGGGCATACTAGTCCTGTGACGGCTTATCCCGAACCAAGTAAGTATGGTTGTCAAGATATGTTGGGGAATGTTTGGGAATGGACTGCTTCTTGGTTTGATGCTTATCCAGGATTTAGTAGCTATCCCTATCCTGGCTATTCAGAAGTTTATTTTGATCGTCAGCATCGAGTATTGCGGGGTGGTAGTTGGGCAACCAGTAAAGCAACTTTGAGAACTAGTTTTCGCAACTGGTACCAGCCAAATGTCAGACAGATTTTTGCTGGCTTTCGCTGTGCTAAAGAATAGATTCAGTCATTGGGCGATTAGGCTCCGCCTACCCTTAGGATCGCTATCTACCAAAAATCAACTAATCAGGGTTTTAGTAATGGTAATGGTAAATATTAGTGGAGCAATAATCATTTCCATCAAGTTAATTTTTCCGAAAAATTGATGTTTCAAAAGGCTGTAAAGTTTGGGGTAAATCCATAATTTTCTTAGCTTCATAGTGAGTAGATAAAAGCACTAGCCAATGCTCAGATTCGATATATTCATCGACTGTTAGCTTTTTCTCATAAGAGAAATTGATGACAATTAAAACTTTTTCCGTTTCCGTTTCTCGAACATAAGCCAGGTGTTCGTAAGGATAATTGATTAAAGTTTTCCAGCTTCCTTGACGCAAAGCTTCGCTTTTTTTCCTAACTCTAATTAGATCTTTATAAAAATTGAGAATAGAATCTCGATCTTGAAATTCTTGCGCAATATTAACTTCAGTATAGTTTTTATTAATCGGTAGCCAAGGATCAACGTCCTTACCTAAGCTAAACCCTGCATTGATAGATTTATCCCACTGCATCGGTGTACGCGCACCATCTCGAGAGGCTGATTCTCCCTCATTTTCGATAGCTACGCGATCGCGCATTTTTTCGAGAGGAATATTTTCATGGTCAACCATCCCAATTTCTTGACCATAATATAAAACAGGAGTTCCTCTGACAGTAAGTAAAATAGTAGCTGCCGCTTTAGCAATCCCTACGGGATTATCACATAAGCTACACTCGATCCAACGGGATAAATGTCGGGGAATATCGTGATTATCTAAAAAGTAAATTGCCCAGGCATCCCTAGGAGTCATCAACTCTTTTTTAACTATTTCTTGTTGAAGATGACCTGGATACCAGGGACTAAAAGGAAACTCAAAAGTAAATGGTAAATGCAGCTCGTCTTGGTTTGCCCCATAAAAAATAACTGATTGATATAGTCCACTATCGATAAAAGTCTCCCCAATTAAAACTCGCTCGTCATATTCATTAATAATGGCCCTAATTTCGGAAATTATTTGATGATTTTCCGGTAGATCTTTGTCGTATAAATGATGCTGACTTTCAAAATCGCTGGTATCTTCTGCACCAAACTTGAGGGGATTGTCGCGATAATCTCGATCTTTGCTATAAACACTAGAAGCATCTAGTCTAAAACCGTCTATTCCCTTATCCAACCAAAAGCGAATAATATCATGAATTGCCTGTTTCACTTCAGCATTACGCCAGTTTAGATCGGGTTGTTGTTTGGCAAAAGTATGATAATAAAATTGCTGGGTAGTTTTACATAAAGTCCAAGCTGTACCACCGAAATAAGATAACCAATTATTAGGTTCACCTCCATCAGAATTAGGATCTCGCCAATGATACCAATCACGCTTGGGATTAGTTTTACTTGAGCTAGATTCAATAAACCAAGGATGTTTCTCCGAAGTATGGTTAATGACTAGATCCAAAATTACTTTAATACCTCTTTGATGAGCTTTGGCGATTAAGATCTCAAAATCCTCTAAAGTACCAAATATAGGATCGACATCATAATAGTCGCTAACATCGTAGCCATTGTCATACATGGGAGATTTATTGATCGGAGAAAGCCAAATAGCATCAACATGTAACGAATTTTCGCTATTGATATCTCCATCGTTGAGATAATCTAATTTTTGAATGATTCCCTGAATATCGCCACTGCCATCACCGTTAGCATCAGCAAAAGTTCGAGGAAAAATTTGATATATAATGCCGGTTTCCCACCATTTTTCAGGTTTTTTGTGCTGTTTACTGCTCATATTATAAATAATTAATGATGCCACCACCAAGCGTGGTCTAAACTCAGATCATCCAACATTTTGCTCTCTCACAATCGGTCTGCTTTAAGTAGATTGGGAAAAATTAACAAAACTGTACCGTTAGTAAGTAAATCTTAGATTGCGGTTAAACATTCAAAATGTGCAATGTACAATTGTCACTGATTTGGATTGGAAATATGACAATTCTCTTATCTATCTACAATTTTCGTCTTGTACTTAATAACAAATTTCGCCTTCTCTGCTTTGTTTGCTTAGTTCTCTTGGTAATTTTAGTTATTACTGAAACTTCTCCAGCTCAAATAACCTCTCCCATTCCCAAACCAATTGAAAAGTCTGAACTATCTGTTGGACTAGTAGAGGTTGTTCAAATTCCTAACAGTGGAACTGATACAGAAAAAGCTGCTCGGTTGAATCTGCTTACCCATGCAGGAGATGGTAGCAAACGATTATTTGTTAACGATATGCGTGGCAAATTGTATGTCGTTGTTGACGATACTGCTAATGTTTACATGAATCTGAAACAATTAATTTGTGCCGACTTTACTTATGAAAGTAGTCAACAGGGTTTTGCCTATTTTGCGTTTCATCCAGAATTTGCTCATAACGGGATTTTTTATACTGTAACTAGCGAAATCAAAGATAGCGGTACTCCTGACTTCCCCGTTACCAAAACGATTCTTGACAGTGATCAAAACATTATCGAAAGCTCTCACCACGATGTAATTCGCGAGTGGAAGGCAACGGAACCTTCTCGCAATACTTTTGTCGGAACATCCCGTGAAATTTTACGAATTGAAGAACCTTACCCAGATCATAATATTGGACAATTGGGCTTCAATCCCAATGCCAAACCAGGCGATGATGATTATGGTCTGCTATATATTGCCGTAGCTGATGGCGGTAGTGATGGTTGGCCTGTTAGCGATACCGATCCTTTAGACAACGGACAGGATTTGAAGACCCCATTAGGTAAAATGCTGAGAATAAATCCTTTGGGAAATAATAGTGCCAATGGTCAATATGGCATTCCTCGTGATAATCCTTTTGTTGGAGATAAAGATCCTCAGACTTTGGATGAAATCTGGGCTTATGGACTACGTAACCCCCATCGCTTTAGCTGGGATACTGGTGGCGAAGGCAAAATGTTGATCGCGGATACGGGTCAAGATTTTATTGAAGAAGTCAATCTTGGTATCAAAGGAGCTAATTATGGTTGGGGCAATAGGGAAGGAACTTGGGTAATCGAGGAAAATAACGAAAATGTTTTGTTTTCATTACCTCAAGATGATGATCGATATAATTACACTTACCCCGTTGCCCAATACGACCATGATATTCCTCCTGAAATAGAAAAGGACTACCCAATTGCGATCGCTGGTGGTTACGTTTATCGAGGCAAGGCAATACCTGAATTAATTGGTCAATATATTTTTGCCGACTTCGGCAGCGATGCCAGGTTTTTTCATGTTCCAGTAGATGAACTCGTTGATGGTAAACAAGCAACAATCAAAGAACTCAGACTCTTTGATGGAGAGTATGAAACTTCCTTCCTTGAAATCATCGCTAAAGATAGATCTGACGTGAGATTCGGGGTAGACGAAGTGGGAGAAATCTATGTGACATCCAAACAAGATGGCAAAGTGAGAAAACTCGTCCCTTCACCAGAATCAACCAAGTAACAAAACAGTTTAGCGCATCCCTGGAATCTGAAGACGGACACGGTAAAGACTGTTTCTGGCTGTAATGTAGAGGGTTTGGTAGTCGCGATCGCCCCAGGCTAAATTTGCGGGAGATTCTGGCGTTTCAATAATGCCCAATAGCTCACCGTTGGGTGAGAAAACCCATACTCCTCCTGGTCCAGTGCTGTAAACATTTCCTTTGATATCTACCTTCATGCCATCTGCTGCCCCTTCCTTACTAGAAGGTTTTAGTTCAGCAAAAAGTTTTCCTGTATCTAACGTGCCGTCTGGCTGGACATCAAATACGCGAATATGACCCTTTTCTGAATCATTCACATATAGTTTGCTCTCATCGGGAGAAAAGACAATTCCATTAGGACGTACAAAATCATCTACTAGCAAAGTTAGCGTCCCATCTGGGGCAAGGCGATAAACACCGTAAAACCCTAATTCTTCCTGTTCAGATTCGATTCCATAGGGAGGATCGGTAAAATAGATACTACCATCGGATTTGACTGCCAGATCGTTGGGACTATTGAGACGCTTGCCCTCATAACTACTAGCTAAAGTTACAACTGTGCCATTTTTTTCAGTACGGGATACCCGACGATTACCATGTTCCCCAGTAATTAAACGCCCCGATTTATCAAAAGTATTACCATTAGCATTGCCAGAGGGTTGACGGAAAATTTCAGTTTTTTTCCCTGGCTGCCATTTATAAATGGTATTAGCTGGAATATCACTAAACAGCAGAAAGCCATCGGGATGCCAAAGAGGTCCTTCGGTAAACTCAAAACCCCCTGCCACTTTTTTAACTTCGGTATTTGAATCCAGAATGTCTCCCAGATCATCTTGTTTAGTATCAAACTTTTGTACCATTGAGTGTCGTTGAGTTTCACCTGGGCGCAAGATAGTCGAATCCAGCTTCAACTCATTATCGTTAGTCAGTGGGTAAATGATCGCGCCATAGTTCGTTATCTTTACTACTAAGCCATTGGGATTGGTTAAGGTATAAACAGAGGCATTTTGACTGTCTGGAGTCTGACCGAATTCAATTTGCGTTACACTATTTTTTTCTTGCTCCTTGATTTCTTGTCTCTGATTGTTTTTTTCTTTGGGAAGAGAGAGATTTGGGTTAAATACTGCGTAGGAATCTGCGTTCACTTTAAGTAAACTCATTCCCATCATGGTAAAAACTGTCAGAATTATTCTTAACATTGAGTAAGGGAAAATTTATTTTTTTGTTAATTTCAGTATGGTTTCACTTTAAAAGTTACCAAGAAAATTTATGGCAAACGTTATTTATATTTATTAATCAACTAACAAATAAATAAAATCTGGGGATCAACAACAATTATGCTTAACCAAATTGCGATCGCCATCAGCTTCATTTTATTTCTTTTACTATTTACAGGGGTAGGAATTTACTCGGCATCTCGTAAAAAAAAGACTACTGCCGATTATCTACTGGCAAGTCGTAGCGTCAATCCTTGGCTGACAGGTTTATCTGCTTTTGCTACTGCTCACAGTGGTGGGATGTTCATCAGTACCATTGGTTGGACATATCAGGTCGGCATCTCCTCAATCTGGCTGTTAGTAGGGTGGTTTCTTGGTGATTACCTAGCTTGGTTTTTCATTCACAAACCCTTGCGAATTGTCTCTGAGGAAACCTCATCTGAAACTATTGGTGCATTTCTGGCTCAAAATCCTCAACAAAATCGCTCTATTGCAGCTGTATCGGCACTGATCACTATTGCTTTTTTAGGAGCTTACGCCGCTGCTCAACTTCTGGCTGGAAGTAAAGCACTCCATGTTATTTTTGGCTGGAACTATAATTGGGGCATTATTTTAGGAGCGATTGTCATTGTTACGTACTGCTTCTCTGGGGGTATTCGTGCCTCTATTTGGACTGATGCACTACAGTCAATCTTGATGATGGTTGCAATGCTCTTGCTCTTGGTGATTGCCGTCGCAGCTTGTGGTGGTCTGGGAGGACTTTGGCAACAATTAGGAGCAATTGATCCGACTCTAATCAATCCTATCCCTGAAGGTCTTCAATACGGTTTTGGACTGTTTATGCTGAGTTGGTTAGTAGCGGGAGTTGGAGTAGTCGGTCAACCTCATATCATGGTCAGAGCGATGGTGATCGATGATGCGTCTAAAATTGGCATTAGTCGTAATATATACGCTATTTCTTATGTAATTTTCTCCACTGCCGCGGTTATTGTGGGATTGAGTGCCAGGGTGCTACTTCCAGAATTGATTAATGGCGGCGATCCAGAATTGGCATTACCCCAGATGGCGATCGCTCTCTTACCAGCGCTTCTAATCGGAGTTATTCTGGCTGGTATATTTTCGGCTGTAGTTTCTACTGCCGATTCCCAAATCCTCTCTTGTTCGGCTGCCCTAACCCAAGACTTGTTTCCCAAAATGGGTCGTTCTTATGGGTTAGTTAAAATAGGCACTTTGATTGTAACTGCAATTATCTTGGCGATCGCCTTGGCTAGTGATAAAAATATGTTTGCTTTGGGAGTGTTTGCCTGGTCAGCTCTAGCATCTGGGTTAGGTCCCTTATTAATACTAAGAGTGTGGCGATTTCCTGTTAATAGTGCAGTGGGAGTTGCGATGATGCTAGTGGGTATCGCTACTGCTGCAATTTGGAATGGAGTCCTTCAGCTTTCAGGTTCAATTTATGAGGTATTACCAGGAATGGTGGCAGGGTTTTTGGTTTACGGCATTGCTAGATTATTGAATTCTTTCCTAGTTAAAAATAAAAAATAAAAGTAGTTAGATAGTATAGTGAGAAATTTAGGCAATGAGATTCGCTAATCCTTGTTTTTTACGAAGTATTGAACTATCCATTCATCAAGAGGTTGGTAATGACTGTATTTAATGACAATCTCATCTGATTGAGGTGATTCAAATGTTTTCACCATCTCATTGACAATATCTCGTTTAACTCTGTGTCTAGTTTTAGTTTTTTCATTTTCCTCCATCCTGTTGAAAATTTCAGATAGAGGAATATCGAGGTAAATTATAACGGTTCGATAGCCATGTTGCGCTCCGAGAACTCGAAATCGATCTCGCAACCAACGAAAACAATTCGTGTCGTCCAATACCACGTCTTGCTGAGATGGCATTAAATTCTCCAATTGCTCCATTGCTAGCGAATGTGTTTTTTCCCACTCTTCAATGGAAATACCATCTCCACCCCAAAGTCCTCTTGCTTCATTAATTTCATCAAGACTGATGTATGAAGAATTGAGATATTCTGAAACAAGCTTTCCTAGAGTTGTCTTCCCAGAAAATGGCATTCCGCACAGTAGGTATAGTGTTTTCATGACAATCAATTAGAAATCTAATCGGATTGAGATTCGACAATAGTTATCTCTTTTCTGAACTATAGTGGTTCTCAAATAAGTGAGGTACAAATATAAACTTATACCAATTTCATTTAGCTAGGCTACACTTGCTTCTGTGAATTGCAGAATATAATTCTATTCTTGACGCATTATCTGTAGCTTGAATTTAGGAAATTGGTATTAGTCAAAAACCTGAAAACCCCTATTCCCTATTCCCTATTCCCTGACTCCACCAAGGGGTATCTCATTAATACGAGAACCGCTATACATGACCATAGCCTAATCAAATCAAGCGATCGCTTTTGTTATTTCAACCTAGTAGAATAAAAAAATACCTACGTATTTTAAGAATGACACCAGAAGAAATTCAAAACACCATCGAACAAATGTTATCGGTTCAAAGACAAATACAAGAGAGCCAGATTAGGAACACTGATAACATAGCTAGATTAGAGGTTCAAACTCAAGAAAATAGCCGTTTGATTCGAGAAAATAGTCAATTGATTCAAGAATCAACTAGAGAAACTCGACAAGATATCGCAGTTTTAGTTGAGGAAATTGCTAAATTAACCGTAGATCAAAGAGAGAAATTTAATCAATTTTATGGCTATCATATAGCTGCTGATTCTGAGAGACTAAATATTATAGAGAGATTGAGGAAAGTAGAGCAAGAAGTAAAGCAGTTAAAGGAAAAAATTGACAACGAAACTCCATGAAACAAAATAAAATTAAATGTCTTTAGCACAAAGCTGATAGCTTATTTATCACATCGAAAAGGAAAATTAGAGTCATAAGTTTTATCCCTTTTGCCGAACCATTGATAACGATTGTCGCGAATTTGTTCATAACTGCGATCGCCAACCCATTTCATTCCTGGAATAGCTCGATAGGCGTTAACAAATAGATCTCCTAGCGGAAGTAAGTGGGCAATCTCCTCAGCTGCATCACTACCCTGCCATCTTTTTGCTGGTTGATTACCGTCAACTAAAATCATTCCTGCTTCGCAGTCTTTAGCAGTAATGCCAAACTCTGTCAGAGTAGCCTCATCCTGCATGGGAATATAATCAAAAATTTCTCCACGGTCAAATTGTTCTAATAATTGAGCAAATGTAGCACAGAGATTGCATTTGCCATCATAAATTACGTGGTATTTCATAATTAATTTTTAATTTTGTCTGATTGTCTGGACTTTGAGATTGTATTGCTTTGATTGAAACAATTTCATTATTTCTGGCGATGTGAAGCTAATTTATCAGCCCATCGGGTTGTTTCTGGTAAACGATATTTGGTTAGACAACCCATCACATAGTTAATCGCTGTCGGCAGAGAGATTTTGTGTCCAATAGATATATAAATCGGCTTGACCTTGGTACGCGATCGCAATACCACCCCAATGATTTCATCTTGATCGTAAAGTGGTTTCCAGCTCCCTTTCTCCAGAGGAATTTCCTCATGTTTACCAATAAACTTAGACTTAGCTACGCCAATAGTCGGTATATCTAGTAACACTCCTAAGTGACAGGCTAATCCGAGGCGGCGGGGATGGGCTAAACCCTGTCCATCACAAAGTATTAAATCGGGCTTAATGGTTAATTTTGGGAAAGCAGCTAATATTGCGGGAATTTCACGGAAAGAAAGATATCCTGGCACGTAGGGAAATACAGTCGGTATACGAGCGATCGCTCGTTCTATTAACTCTAATTCGGGGTAACTCAACACAACTACTGCTGCTTTAGAAATAGCAAAGTTATCTTCAAAACCGATATCTACCCCCGCTACATATTTAACCTCTCCGAGGCAATCTTTGGTAATGACTTGATGTCTAAGTTGTTCTTGAATTTCCTTGGCTTCAGCTACTGTTTGCACCCAAGGATGAGTAGGATTTATGTTAAACAATTCTTCTCTTTTAATATAGCAACATCTACTTATAACGTTACAATTTGGCAATTTTTTTAATTTATGGGATGTTGTGGAGCAAAATCTTATCCCTCTCCTAAGAAAACTCAACTTTTTAAGTTCCAAGAATAAACATATTCACTCTCTTTTTCACAGATGTTTCAGATGCAGTGTGGAAATGTAAATTAATACAGAAATAAATATTGAGCAATATAGTTGTTCTGTACAATAAACTCAATTAACTGTTTATTGGCGAATATTGAGATGAACAAAAGCTTGTCATTGCTGTTTTCTTTGGGTTGTTATGCTGTTGCTAATTCTTTAATCTGCAATTCAGTAATCGCTCAGGTTACACCAGACGGTACTACGAACACCACGGTCAATCCTGACGGGAGTAATAATTTTACCATTGAAAATGGCGATCGCGCTGGCGGCAATCTCTTTCACAGCTTTGACCAGTTTTCCGTCCCCAATGGTGGCTCGGCGATATTTAATAACCCCGTAGACATAACCAATATCCTTTCTAGAGTCACAGGGGACAATATTTCCAATATCGATGGTTTGATTCAAGCTAATGGCAGTGCCAATTTATTTTTAGTAAACCCCGCAGGAATTCTTTTTGGCAACAATGCCAGGTTGGATATTGGGGGTTCTTTTTTCGGTACTACCGCCGATAGTATTTTGTTTGAAGATGGTGAATTTAGCGCAGTAAATAACTTGTCAGAACCAATACTGACGATTAATGCACCTATCGGTTTGAATTTTCGAGATAATCCAGCCGAGATTATTAATCGTGCTGGTTCAGGATTAGAAAGCGGAGGTCTACAAGTAGATACCAGAGGCTCTTTGACTCTTGTGGGAGGAAATATTCGTTTAGAAGGAGGAAAATTAACCGCACCAGGTGGCAGTGTTGAATTAGGTGGATTATTAGCAGCCGGAACAGTCGGTATTGGTGAAGATGGAAGTTTGAGTTTTCCCGAAGAGATAGCTAAAGCTAATGTATCTCTTACTGAAAGTGCTTTGGTCAACGTGGTTGATGCGGGAGGAGGGTCGATTAATGTTAATGCTCAGAACCTGGAATTAAGAAATGGAAGTCGTCTGATGGCAGGGATAGATGAAGCTACAAATTCTCTCACAGCCCAAGCAGGAGATATCAATCTCAAGGTTGACGAAGCAACTACTATAGATGGTCCTGACAGCGGAATTTTTAATGATGTTGGAATAGAAATCGAAAGTGATGATGATGTTACATCCAGTGCTGTAGGTAATGCTGGCAAAATTAACATTGATACTGGTTCATTATCCATTACTCCAGGAGGAAGAATCGGGTCGACTATTTTTGGACAGGGTAATGCTGGGGATGTAACGATTAATGCGCGTGAGAACATCGAGATTCAAGGGTTTGAAGATCCAGGCGTTGATAAGAAAAACCCAACTGGTATCTTCAGCAATTTGGAAGTCGGAGCGAGAGGTAACAGTGGAACAGTTAGAATCTTATCTGACTCACTTACACTAACTAAAAGGGGTCAAGTACGGACTTCAATCGCTAGAGAAGCAGAAGGAACAGGAGGAGACATAATAGTCGATACAGGTTCTCTTACTCTGGACGATAGTGGAACTAGATTAACAACTGTATCAGGTAAAAAATCAAAAGGAACAACGGGAAACATTGAAATTAATGCTGATACGGTGTCTTTAAATTCGGGAAGTACTTTAGCATCAAATTTGGGTCAAGAAGCAGAAGGTAACGCTGGTAATATCAAAATTACAGCTAACTCGCTGACCCTAACAACAACTACTCTAAAGGAAGATAGTCGCCCAGGTAACAAAGTTGTAATCGAAACCAATGTAGATAATGGGGCAAAAGGTGACGCTGGTAATATTGAGATTCAAACCGATTCTTTATCTTTAAGAGGTGTATCTTCCTTAAATTCAACATTAAGACGAGAAGCGGAAGGTAACGCTGGTAACATTCTCATCGAAACCGATTCACTTTCTCTTGACAAGGATAGCCTTATCAGATCGACAACACAAGCAAAGACTAATGGTAATGCTGGCAAAATAAAAATTGATGCCAATACGGTTGAGATCGATGATGGAGCGACAATATCATCTACTACCCAAGGAGAGGGAAATGCTGGCAGTATTGAGGTAAATGCCTCAGATTCAGTGAATATCTCTGGTGCTAGCGATCTTCTTTTGATTCGAAGAATTATTTTAAATGAAGATGGTGAAAAAGAATCTAGATCTCCTGTAAGAGCAGGTGGTTCTAGTGGTTTATTGTCATCTGTTGAGAAAGGAGCCTCTGGTAAGGGTGGCAATATTACAATTTCAACTCCTAATTTAAGAATCTTAGATGGAGCGATTGTTAGTGCAGAAGTTGAAGCTGAAGGTCAGGGACAAGGGGGTAACATATTCATTGATGCAGATACACTGGAAATTGGTGATGGTGGACAAATAATTGCTTCCAGTTTGGGAGATGGAGATGCTGGTCAGATTAACCTCAATATTGCTGATAGCGTCAAGATTTTTGGTAGTGACCCTAATTTTTCCGAACGCCTCCAAGCCAAGGTGATAACAAGAGATCTAAATGACATAATACCTGAAGAGCCTTTAACTGAGCAAGAAGGGAGAGATAAATTTAGCCGTGTTGGCATTGGAGATGAAAGCCAAATATCTGGCATTTTTGCTAATAGCGAAAGCCAAGGCAGTGGCGGAATTGTGAATATTCAGGCAGGTTCTTTAACCCTAGAGGATGAAGGTCAGATCAATGCCACTACTAACGCAGGACAGGGGGGAAATATCACACTAGAAATTGACGATACTTTAAGTATGCGTAATAACGCTCTAATCTCTGCTAAAGCTTCTAATGAAGGTAGCGGAGGTAACGTCAATATCGATGCTGACTTTATTATTGCTTTTCCTAATCAGATAGATGGTAATGGTAGCGATATTATTGCTAGCGCAATACAGGGTGAAGGAGGCAGAATTAGTATTAATTCTCAGTCTCTAATTGGTATCCAAGAAGGTCAAGCCATTGAAGGAAATCAAACTAACGACATTGATGCTAGTTCTGAATTTAGTTTAGATGGTACTGTTAGCATTAATACTCCTGACATCAATCCTATTCAAGGGGTAACAGAATTACCGACCAATGTTGTTGAACCAGAACAAACCGTAGCTCAAGCTTGTGCTGCTGGTCGAGATACATCGGTAGCAAATAGTTTGGTAGTCAAAGGAAAAGGTGGCATCCCTGCTATACCAACTGCACCGATCGCTTCTGGGATGATTATCACTGATGGTGAATTGGCAAATAATCCAACTGATTCTGCCATTAAATCAAGCCATGCAATACCCACTAGCCAAGGTGATATTATTCCAGCCAGAGGAATTATGAAAACTGAAGATGGTCAAATTATTTTAACTGCTGTGCCAGTTGCTAGTAGTACTTCGCGAATTCCCAATGGTTCAACTAATTGCGGAGATGTTTAATTACCTTTAAAAGCTGTCAGCTTTCAGCTATTAGCTTTTAGCTCTAAAGTTTACCTATTTTATGAAAGAGAAAATAAAGTTGCAATTAGCGATCGCGATAAGGGATTTTTGAACAGAAATTAAAACATTGGATTTAGTTGCGATTCAATACCGTTTTGTTGAGCCCCCCAGCCCCTTCTCACGCGTGCTTAAGGCGAGGAAACCTCGCCAAGGTCGCTCGCCAACTTTGGGGGAGCCATATTTGTAAAAGTCCCCCAGAATTGGGGGATTTAGGGGGCGGAAAAAATAACTTGAAAGACTAACCAAACAGTATTGACTTGCGATTTAGATTTTTTGTCGATAGATACCTTGAACTAGCTCAAGAATAAAATCAATGAAATATCTTGCATACTAATTAGATTACAGAAAAAGCGGATAGCTCTGAAAAAACATATTCACTATCTTTCTCATAGATATTTTAGATGCAGTGTAGAAATGTAAATTCTGAAATCAAAGGATATATTGTATTGTAGTTACTTTGTATAATGACCTCAATTAACTGTTTATTAGCAAATATTGAGATGAACAAAAGCTTGTCATTGCTGTTTTCTTTGGGTTGTTATGCTGTAGGTAATTCTCTAATCTGTAATTCTGTAATAGCCCAAGTTACTCCCGACGGGACTACGAACACTATAGTAAATCCTGACGGGAGTAATAATTTTACTATTGAAAATGGCGATCGCGCTGGGGGCAATCTCTTTCACAGTTTTGACCAGTTTTCCGTTCCCAATAATGGTTCAGCGGTATTTAACAATGCCCCAGAAATAGACAATATCTTTTCCCGTGTCACAGGGGGCAATATCTCTAATATCGATGGTTTAATTCAAGCTAACGATGCCAATTTATTTCTCGTTAACCCCGCAGGAATTATGTTTGGCAACAATGCTAGGTTGGATATTGGGGGGTCTTTTTTAGGTACTACCGCTGACAGTATTTTGTTTGAGGATGGGGAATTTAGCGCAACAGACTTTGATAACCCTCCTTTATTAACGGTAAATGCGCCGATTGGATTGAGTTTTCGAGATAATCCTGGGGATATAGTTAATACTTCAGTGGGTCAAAATCCTGATGGAGAAACCAATGTAACTGGTGGTGCGGTTGGTTTACAAGTTCCAAATGGTGAAACCTTAGCCTTAGTTGGGGGTAATGTTTTACTGGATGGTGGAAATTTAACTGCAAAAGGTGGACATATTGAACTAGGAAGTGTCCAAGATATTGGAGAAGTTGAAATAAAAGAGACTGAAACAGATTTGGCTTTGGATTATGACTCAATAAATTCTTTTGGAGAGATTCGACTGGAAAATACGGCAGCTATTGATGTTAACGCTGAAGGTGGCGGAAGTATTGCTGTAAATGCTAAGGATATAAATATCTTGGATGGAAGTTCTCTTAATGCTGGAATCGGCTCAGGATTGGGTTCAACTGAAGCACAAGCAGGAGATATTACACTTAATGCCACAGAAAAACTAACAGTTACTAATAGTCGTATTCACAATCTTGTCAATTCTGGGGCGGTGGGTAATTCGGGAGATATTTTCATTCGTTCCTCTAACGTAGAAATTTTGGAAACACTAAATTCTGATGTTGATGTTGCTAGTGGAAATTTTTTGAACAATGGCATATTTGCTGTAGTTGATCTCGAAGGTAGAGGAAATGCAGGAAATCTGAGTATAGAATCTGAACAATTAAATATCAGTGGCAATGGTGCAAGGATTTCATCAGCTACTCTTGGTGAAGGAAACGCAGGGAATTTAACTATTGAAACTAATAATTTAGTTGTACAAGATGGTGGGCAAATGGGAACTTCCACATTTGGTAGAGGAAATGCGGGAGATTTTATAATTCGAGCTTCTGAAACTATAAATCTAACAGGGGAAGGTGAATTCCCTACTGGTTTATTTGCTCAAGTGAATCCAGACGCAGAAGGTAGCGGTGCTAATTTAACAATTGAAACTCAAACTATCAAGATAAGTGACGGCGCAAGAATTTCTGTTGGTAGTTTTGGCTTAGGCAATGCTGGAAATTTAACAATTCGTGCCTCTGATATTGAGGTGTTTGAAACGCCAAACAAAAATTTTTATCTTACAGGTATTTTTGCCAATATTACTGCTAGTAATTCTCCTATTGCTCCTGAATTTAAAAGTCCAGGACAAGGAGCAGCAGGAAATCTAACCATCGAAACAGAGAGATTAAGTGTCAAAGATGGTGGTCGAGTATCAGTTTCTAATAATGGTATAGGCGATCCTGGAAGCCTTTCTATCACAGCTAGTGAATTTGTAAAAATTGAAGGGGTAGAAAATCCAGATATATTTGAAGATAGCTTTAGAAACATCAGTACAGTGAGAGCAACTGTTGGGGAAGAGAGTAGCGGAACTGGTGGTAACTTAACAATCGATACGAAGCAGTTAATTGTCAGTGATGGAGGAATATTATCTGTAGGAACTTTTGGTGCGGGAAATGCTGGAACATTATTAGTAAATTCTAATGAATCTATAGAAGTTAGTGGCACTAGTGAGGATGGACAGTTTCGCAGTAGTGTTAATGCAACAGTTGAAGAAAATGCTTCTGGTTTAGGTGGAAATTTAACCTTAAACACCTCCAGCTTAGTTGTCGAAGATGGTGCTGAGATATCAGTTAGCGTTATTGGTCAAGGAAATGCTGGGGTGTTAAATATAAATGCCAGCGAATCTATTGAAGTCGTTGGCAAGTCTTTCGATGATACTTTTCCCAGTGAACTAAGTGCTTCAATTACTTCGGAGTCAACTGGGCAAGGTGGCAGTATCAGTATTGAAACATATAAATTGACCCTGCAAGATGGGGCGCAAGTAATTGCTGAAACTACTTTTGGTCAAGGTGGAAATATTACTTTACAAGTTGATGATAATATAACCTTACAAAACAATGCTACTATCTCTGCACAAGCATTTAACGATGCCACAGGGGGTAATATAGATATCGATACTAATTTCATCATTGCCTTTCCCAATGAAATAGATGGTAATGGTAGCGATATTATTGCTAGCGCAGTACAGGGGGAAGGAGGAGAAATTAATATAAATGCTCAGTCCCTCTTTGGTATTGAAGAACGTGAAGCTATTGATGATAATCAAACCAACGACATTGATGCTAGTTCTGAATTTAGTTTAGATGGTACTGTTAGCATTAATACTCCCGATCTTAATCCCATTCAAGGGGTAACAGAATTACCGAGTAATATTGTTGAACCCGAACAAACCGTAGCTCAAGCTTGTACTGCCAGTAAAGATACAGGGGTAGTTAATAGTTTTGTTGTGAGAGGAAAAGGAGGAGTGCCTAGTTTACCAACGGCTTCTCTTAATTCTGAATTGATTACTATCAATGGTAAATCGGAAGCTAACTCCAATAATTCTGGTTATGCAATACCCACTAGTCAAGGCGATATTACTCCAGCTAGAGGGGTAATTAAAACTGAAGATGGTCAAGTGATTTTAACTGCTGTGCCTGTTATGGGTAATACTTCTCGAATTCCCAATGGTTCAACTAATTGCGGAGATGTTTGATTTCTCCTAATCTATAGACTTTTCCGGTAAGGTTCTCTAATTGTCTTGATTTGTTACTATTACTTTACGCTTGATGTGGATTAATAATGCTTAATTCTGAACTATTTTGCTGGTAAATTATTCTTCAAAACCATATTTTTCTCTGGGGGAACTTTCCCCCATATGCGTAGCGGTGAAGCAGTTCGTTGGCGGGGTTCCCCCGCTTAAAGAAACTGCTGAACCCTTTAGGGTATCCTTGTATCTTGAAATTAGGATTTTAAATCCTGATAGTTTAGAGAAGGTAGTAGACCGTGGTATCCTTGGTTGCTCGAAACCGTCCTAAAGCTGGGTCGCTACCAACTCTTCCTCCTCTAGTGAACTCAACAGCTTCAATAGCCTCAACGGGGGTTCCCCCCGCAACGGCTTTTCGCTCAAACAATCGCCTGGGCAAACTAAGCCCGTATTTTAGCAAGGAAGAGTCAAAGGAGCGAGAGAAACAATCAACATAATCACCACAGAGAAAAACTCATGAGTGAACAACAGTGGGTAGGAATAGATGTCTGTCAACAATATCTTGATGTCTACGTACGTCCATTAGGAAACCTATTTCAAGTAACAAATAATGAGGTAGGAATTAGTAAGCTAGTTCAAACTTTAAAAAACATCGAACCAAAATTAATTGTTTTGGAAGCAACGGGAGGTATGGAAATTGATGCCGTAATCAAGTTAACTGAGGCAAAACTTTCTGTAGCAGTAATCAATCCTCGTCAAGCCAGAGATTTTGCCAAAGCGACGGGAACACTAGCCAAAACCGATGCTATTGATGCTCAATTGTTGGCGCATTTTGCCGATGCGATACGTCCTCAAGTGAGACCAATAAGTGATGAATCTTCGCGCCAACTAGAAGATCTAGTAACTCGTCGCCGTCAAATTAGTGACATGATTACCGCCGAAAAAAATCGTCGTCGAGGTAAAACTAATTCAATTCAAGCCGATATTGACGAACACATTGAATGGCTCGAAAAGCGACTCAAAGAAATTGAATCCCAAATCAAATCAGCAATTGCGATTAATGAAGACTGGCAGCAAAAGATGAAATTGTTGACTAGTGTGCCTGGAGTCGGTGAAGTAGTAGCTGTGACTTTGATCTCATCTTTACCAGAATTAGGTACAATCTCGCATAAATCAATTTCCTACTTAGTTGGTGTAGCACCCCTAAACAGAGACAGTGGAAAGTTTCGAGGCAAGAGAAAAATTTGGGGTGGACGAGCTACAATTCGTTGTGTCTTGTATATGGCGACTCTAGTGGCTGTTCGTTTTAATCCTGCTATCAAAGCTTTCTATGAGCGTTTGCTCAAAAAAGGGAAACTCAAAAAAGTTGCTTTGACTGCTTGTATGCACAAGCTTTTAATTTTGCTCAATGCCATGATGAGAAATAATCAAACCTGGCGACAAGAAGTTAGTCCGTAATTGGCAACCTCAAATCGTTTAGTTCAATGACCGCGATCGCTTTGATTTTGTCTTGTTTGCAGCAAGTTGTGACTGTGACGAGGGAATTTTCTTGCTTTATTTAGTCGTAGCGCGATCGCCTGAAAAAAACAAATTTAACTTGACATTCAAGACAATCGCTTTAGGAGACCCCCAGTCGGGGAAGTGACGGCTTCCCCAAGCCCCTTCGTAACTAAAGTATTAGTCAAAATATCTGCTTTGCTAGCTAACTCGTACTTAAAATGACGAGTTTATTCACATCAAACGTATAGTTAAAGATGAACTGTGAACCGTCCTAATAGTTAATTCAAATTAAACCAGCAAAGTGAGCGAAGAACAATTATGTTTAGACAGCATCAAATCTACTTGAAGATTCATAGAACCTAAAATTTTGATTTAGTTATGTAATTGAAATTACTCTCTTAACCGCTGTTTTATGGGTAAGATTTTCAAATTTATTGCAATCTCCTTACTAGGATTGAGCTTGACTCTAGCTATCTCAGTTTATATTCCTGTGGTATCAGTTGCTCAATCTTCCCAGACGATAAATTTAGTACAAAAGGGTATTAATCTATTTGAAGGTGAGCAGTTTGATCAAGCAGTCAATATCTGGAACACTGCTCTCGATCAGGAACAAGAGCAATTAAGTCGAGCTTTTATTTTGAGTAATCTTTCCCTTGCATATCAAAACTTGGGGCGATGGTCAGAGGCTGATAATTCCATTGCTAAGAGTCTAGAGATACTGGAAAACTTAGCTCTAAAAACTCAAACTTACACCGAGATTTTAGCCAAATCCCTCAACAGTAAAGCCCATCTCCTCTGGTTAAAAGGTGATTTTGAACAGGCGATCGCCACTTGGAATATGGCTGCTGATAATTATTTAGAAGCAGGTAATCAATCCCAGGCAATCAATTGTGAATTAAACCAGACCAAAGCTCTACAAACATTAGGATTGAGCAGTAAAGCCCAAGAAATAGCAACCACTATCTATCAGGATTTAGCTAGTATCCCTAGTCCTGAGATTAAAATAAGGGGTTTACAACATCTGGGCAATGTTCTGCGGGATGTGGGCAATTTGCCTCAATCAGAGCAAGTCTTACGGGAAAGTTTAGATATTGCGGTAAATTCTGATACTTTGTTGGAGTTAGGCAACACAGAAAGAGCGTTAAGTGATAGTTATTTAGAAACTAATCAACCACAGTTAGCAGAGCAATATGCTCAAGCTGCGATCGCCCATTATCAAGAGGCTTTTAATGAAGGAAAAGGAAATAATTTTCAAGCTGGACTAAATCAACTCAGTTTAGCGATCGCGATGGGAAAATGGTCACAGATTTCACCCCTCCTGGCTCAGCTTCGCCAGTCTCTTGATGGCTTGGCTACCAGTAGAGCAGGAATTTATGCTCGACTCAATTTTGCCCGTAGTTTGAGCTGTTTAAAAGAAATTACAGAACAGCAAAATCTTACCTGTGTTAGTAAAGCTCGTCGTCAAGAACTCAATCAAATTATTCCCTCTCAGAAACAACCTGACATCGCCATGCCAGACTGGGAACAGATTGCTCAGGAAATACAACGGACAATTCAACAAGCTTTAGACTCTAAACTTAAATCTTACGCGATCGGAGAGCTAGGTAAACTATATGAGTCGCAACAAAAATGGCAACTAGCGCAAAAATATACCCAACAAGCTTTACTAACTCTAGAAGGAATTCAAGCACCAGAAATTCGCTATCGGTGGGAATGGCAGCTAGGACGAATCTTAAAACAACAGGGTCATATAGAAGGAGCGATCGATGCTTACTCAATTGCCATTAATACTCTTAAATCAGTCCGTAGCGATCTATTAACTGTCAATTCGGAAGTACGATTTTCTTTTCGTGATTATACTGAACCAATTTACCGAGAGTTTGTGACTCTGCTCCTACAGGACAATCAATCAGAAAGAGTAAATCAAGAAAATCTTGAGCAAGCGATTCAAAGTATTGATGCTTTGCAACTAGCGGAAGTAGAGAATTTTCTCAATTGCGATCTTGATGCTAGTTTACAGCTCAATCTTCAACCTAAAAGTATCGATGAGATTAATCCTAATACTGCTTTTATCTATCCTGTTATTTTAGAAGACCGTTTAGCTGTAATTTTTAAACAGCCTGGTCAATCCTTGGAATATAAAATTAATCCTGTTGACCAAGAAACCGTTGCCCAAACTCTACAAAAACTAAAAATAGCAGTTATTAGAGGTTATGGGAGTCAAGTACTTTCTCATTCCCAAGTGCTCTACAGTTGGTTAATTGAACCTTGGGAGCAGTACTTAGAAGACAGCCAACAAATATCTACTGTAGTATTTATCCTAGATGGGGAACTTCGCAATATTCCCATGGGTGTTCTTTATGATGCTAAAAAACAAGAGTATTTAATTGAAAAACACTATGCTTTGGGTTTACTGCCCAGTTTTCAGGTTCTTGATCTTCAAAAAACTCCCTCCAGTGAATTAGAGGTTTTAGGTGCTGGAATTAGTGAGGAACTTCAGGTTGAGGGTAAGTCCTTCAATCGCTTAGAGATCACCAAAGAATTAGCTAAGATCCAGAACACTATATCTAGTTCGATCCTACTTAATGCCGAATTTACTCAAACTAATATTCAGAAAAATCTGGATACTGAAGATTATTCTATTGTGCATTTAGCCACCCATGGTAACTTTAGCTCTAATCCAGAAGAGACTTATATTCTGATTTACGATTCTGATATGCCTCGGGGTTCACTACTTAAAGCCAGAGATTTGGATGTTTTACTGCGCCACAAAGGTCAAAAAACACCAATTGAATTACTGGTTCTAAGTGCTTGTGAAACAGCCGAGGGAGACAAGCGAGCTGCTTTAGGATTAGCAGGACTTGCTGTTAGAGCTGGAGCCCGCAGTACTTTGGCAACTTTATGGCAAGTTAGCGACCAGTCTACAGTAAAGTTTATGACTAAGTTTTATCAGGAATTGAGCGTACCAGGAACGAGCAAAGCGATCTCTCTGCATCGTGCTCAACAAGCCCTGCTAAAAGAACCTAACTTTCAAGCTCCATATTATTGGTCGCCCTATGTACTGGTAGGAAATTGGCTTTAAGCCAAACTTGTTATCTTTCTAGGGTTAATTCTTCTTTTTTACCTAGAATTCCTTGAGGTCGCCAAATCATCAGGAGCATTAAAATCAATCCAATTACCATCACGCGAAATGCTCCCTGTCCAGAACTATCGAACCAACCCAATTTAGGTAAATAAAATCGGGTTAGGGCATCATAGCCCCAAAAGATGATCGCGCCTAAAATTGCCCCAGGGTTTTTTCCAGCACCACCCAAAACCACCATTGTCCAAACATTAAAGGTGACTAAAGTCTGAAAATTACTGGGGTAAACAGTAGTTAATTGCCAAGCGTAAAATGCTCCAGCAACTCCGGCGATCGCGCCTCCTAACATAAATGCTTGTAGCTTATACCAAAATACATTTTTACCTAAAGCTCTGGCTATTTCTTCATCTTCCCGAATTGCTTTTAATACTCTTCCCCAAGGGGATTTGACCAATAGCTCTAGTCCCCAATAAACTATTGCCACCGTTAGCAAAACTAATAGCATTAAGCCAGCTTTGTAGTTGTAGTCCCAGAGAGCAATAGTACCATTAATATAAATGGCTAAAATTATCCCCAGACCCAAAATACCCCAGATAATGAGGCTAAATAGTTTGGCTGGTTGAGAGCTCTTATTCTGGATGGCTCTGCCCTCACGCCACTGAGATTGTAAACCTCGCCACAATTGCCAAGCGGCAAAAATTGCCAATAAAGTGAAAATACCGATTAATAAATACTTCTGAAATAAATTAGGATCAAAGCGATCTAGAGGTAAAGGATAGCGTTGAATACCAAAAGATCCTTTAGTTAACCATTCTTCATTAAGAGCGATTAGACGTAATAATTCAGAGACTCCAATAGTAACAATAGCCAGATAGTCTTCCCGCAGTCTTAGGGTAGACATCCCAATTAATAATCCTAGCAAAGCGGCGATCGCAATTCCGACGATAACAGCTATTATCAAAGGAAAGCCTTGGGAACTCAGCAGCACGGTGGTGTAAGCTCCAACTGTCATAAACGCTACATGACCAAAATTAATTAAGCCAGCATAACCCCACTGTAAATTCAATCCTAAGGCAAACAAGGCATATAACCCAATGTAAATAGTTAAAAAAACTAAATAACCAACCATAAAATTATTTTAAGCAGCTAACTGTTTATCGCAGCCGATTGTAACCTAGCCAGGTATGTAAACAGTAAGAGATGTGACCAAAATATCTGCTTTATAGGGATTCTCGTATTAATGAGATACACCTTGGTGGAGTCAGGGAATAGGGAATAGGGGGGTTCAGGTTTTCGGAGTTTCAGGTTTTTAGGTTTTTGACTAAGTTTATATTCATACCTCACTTATTTGAGAACCGCTATAGTTATTTTTCCTGATATTAATATAATCAAGCAGCAATCAGAATTGAGCAAGATTTCAGCCCTTTGTTTGCCAGAAATATGAAAATATTCAGCCTTAGGCTACTGAAATAGCCGTAATTTTACTGTTTAGACTCTAGGATGCATTGTGCTACATAAGTGCTATAAGTTATGGTACTAACATACATGATGCCTCCGAGAATGTCTCAAGATGATGTTATTAAAGCCTTAGAGAAATTGGCGTTGGAACATGATACGAACAGAAAACAACGCTGCATTTACCAAGATTATTATACGTATAGTCTTAGTCCGGTTGTGCGCATAATTTACTCAAAAATAGTAATTATCAGCCCAAAAATTCAGCGTGCCCTTAAATTTCTCTTTTTGAATCTTTTTTCTCTCAATCGAAAATCAGAGTAGTTGCAATTCTCAATCAATTGCTAGACAAGAGTTTTTACTAGGGCGTGTCATCGTTTAGGGGGAAAGATGCTTTTGAAGGTATTTTGGCGAGATACAAGCTTTCGTTGACCAATTGAAATTACCGTATAATTTAAATAGATAAAGCCTTGACACTAAAGCTTCCTTTAACTTCTCTGGGACACTGGAAAGAAACCATGTTTTTAATAGCACTTAGACTGATTATCCTTGTTGCGATCGCCTATTTATTCGGTCTTCTAGTTGCTTGGTTGTTCTCAATATTTAATGCAGATAACGGTGGTAATGATTTTAGAGGCGACGATCCTGACACTCCCAAACCACCTCAACCAGGAAAAACCTTAGAGCAAAATAAGGGGAAAAAACGCTTAGTGGAAGTTGATGAGTCTTATTATCTTGAAGAATTTGATCTCAACAACAAACAGTAATTTGAATTAGATCAGTTGTAAAATCGTTAAATGACCAATCCATTAGATAAACAAGCGGTTTTAGCAGCAAATCAAGCTTTTTACGACGCTTTTTCCCATAAAGACATTGAAAGTATGAACCTTTTGTGGTGGCAAGGCACGACTAGTTTGTGCGTTCATCCAGGGGGACAAGTTCTTAGGGGATGGAAGACAATTCAAAGCTCTTGGTCATCGATCTTTAAGAATACTGATTCCTTGGAAATAGACATAGAAGTCGTCAAGATCGAAGTTGACCATGCCCTTGCCTATGTTCTTGTCCGAGAGGTCGTATTGCAGTCAAGCCGAGGACGAAAAATTAAGGCACCATCAATGGCGACTAATATTTTTCAGAAGATGGCACAAAAATGGTTTTTGGTTCACCATCATGGCAGTCCCATTATGCGCTAGCTTCGATTTACCTGTCTTACTTTCAAGTTTGAGATTGACAGGAAGGAGAGAGTAACTTATTTCCAATGGTACTCGTATCAGATTCCCAAAAAAGAGAACGCCAACTCCTCGAACTAATCAAAACAGCTCCTCTCCTGTAGCTTTACTTGTCGATGATACTCATCGATTTGATAATCAGATTCATGTTTGATCTATCTCCTTTCTACAATCTAAATATCATCTTTTTTGAGCTTCTTTATTTTCTTGCTACCAACAGTCTTTAAAAAAGTAGGTGATTTTTCAGATAATCATATTTAAGAAAAGAGGAAGTAGAAAAGAAAAAAATTAAGTAAAACTATAGCTTTAGCTTCTTATTGGAAACTGTCAAATTCTGAGAATTTAGATCTATAACTTAATTGTGCTAGCAATCTGCTAAAAAATAAGTTAACTTTTTTAAGTATTAACCAGCTAGCTCGGTAAAATTAAAAAACTTGATAAAGTTGGTCAAATTTTAGATCTGAAAATCAGTAAATTGTATAATTGCACTAATATGGAATTAGCTCAAATCTTCCAAGATATTGAAGAAACACAGTTCTTAAATAAATTATCATCTCAAGACCGACTTTTTTTTATTGGTGATACAGAGCCATTAGAATATATCAAAAACTTTTTTGAAAATCTTAAGCAAATAGATAACAATCATTATTGCCATCTATCAGCTTGTAATCTAGATAACATATTGGCTATTCCCCAAGGTTCTCAACAGTATAGGGCAATAGTCATAGTATCTTTCAAGAATGAAGCAGTACTATTTCAAGAAGTAAAACAAAAAGCTGATAAACTTAAAATAAACATTCCTACATTAAGACTTTTTGCCGATGTTTTTATTAATCATTTATGTAAACAAAAATTATGGCAATCTACCGTCGATCGCCTAGAAAAACCCAAAGTATCTTATGCTATCTTAACCACTCCTCGATCTGGCTCAACTTATTTCTGTGAGTTATTAGATTCTACTGGAATTGCTGGTCATCCATATGAACATCTAAGACTGGCTGCTCAAGAATTGACCCGCCATTGTAATTTTGATTATTTGAGATTGCTTTACAATTTAATGCGATACAGAACCACTAGCAATGGGGTTTTTGGAACAAAATTCATATCACATTTTTTATTTGAGTTTCAAAGAGCCAAACCGAATTTTAAGCAGATTTTCAGTTCTATTGATAAATATATTCTGCTTGTCAGAAAAGATAAAGTTGCCCAAGCAGTATCTTTAGTACTGGCTCAAAAAACTGAAATTTGGCATCTTCATAGTAATCTGAGTCAAAATAATCCTAATTATCAAGCGTACCAATCAAAACTAGGTGATATTGAAATTAATGATGTGTTGTTATCAGAGGTGGAACAAAAATTTCAGTTCATTCAAAATCAAGAAGCTCGTTTAAAAAAAATACTGACTGCCAATCAAATAGAGCCTTTAGTATTAGTATATGAAGATATTGTAGAAGCTCCAGAATTGCAAATAAATCGTATTTTAAATTTTCTCGAAATAGAGAAACCAGAACAATACCAGATGCGTATAAGTTCTGGTATCAAAAAAATGCCTTCAAATATTTCTCAAGAAATTATTCGCCAATTCAAACAAAGAAAAAGCACTGTGTGTTAAGTAAATTGATTTCTATAAAGTTATCACACAGTACCTGAGTAAAACTGAGAATATTTTTGGTTTAATTGAAATAATGATCTGCTGAATTCTTTTTCACAAGCAAAATTTTAAGTTTAATTAAGCTAAGACAAAATCAACTTCGTTTGCTCCACTAGTTTCACCTTGTCCGCTAACTAGTTTTTCGCCGTTGACTTCAACTGCAAAATCAGTACCATCGAGATTGAGATTGTAATCTGTTGCATCACCTGTATAACCAACGCTAGCTACCATTTTGCGACCGGCATCAGTATATTTAAAAGCCATCATTTGGTTTTTATCCTTTTCGTTATCCTTTGCCCAAATCACCATGTATTGTTCGCCTTGATATTCAAACACTTTTGGTGGACGGGTGGGAACATAACGACCAGGATTACCAAAGCTTTTATCTAAAAAGTCTTGAACTGAACCTGGTTCTACTGTAGCGTAGGCTACTTCGTCTGAAGCTACGTTTTCTGCATCACCTTGACTCTCATCAACTACTTCTTCTTTATCGCGATTACGGAAATAATCTACTGCTTTTTTGGTACCGATCGCACCAACTGCTGCTACGCCGGCTCCTAGTAAAATGTTACGTAGTTTACTCATTGATTGCTCCAAGATTTATAACTATATCTTTTAGTTAAACAATATATTTGCTGTTCTCTGGTACTATTTGACTATTTTTTAAGAGTTAGTCTATTTTTGGGTAATTACAGCCAGATCTTTATGTTTGCCGATCCTGGATCTAATCCGCATTTTTATTGACTATTAACGTTGCTTATGTGTAAGATAATACTTATATATAATTAACTTTTAGTTACTTTTTATAAACGCAAGATACCGAAAGTAACTAAAAGGGATTGTCAATCATTTTGAGCAAATACGGTGGATGTTAGCCACCGTTCCTGTACCAAATATTTATTTAGCAAATTAGGAGAGACAAAGGACAATGGGAGATAAAGATTTTTTCTTAGACCCTGATGATTCCATGACCATGGGAGACATCAACTACATGAGAAAAGCCAAGAGAACTAGAAGAACTTTTCCTAAAACCCTCAAGAATCCAAGTGGTTTTGATCTTGAAAACGAAGTTTCTTCAGTTGAAGATAGATCCAACTTATACAAGGGTAGCAACACTAATCAAAATACTACTGTAAATACTGTTTTCAATCCCACTCCTAGTTCTCAATCCCAAGCTGGAATTACCGGAGGTTCTGCGGTTAATCAGACTAACCAACCTGAGACTAGTAGTGCTAGTATTCAGCCACCAACATCACAGACTCCAAAGCGTCGTCAAACAGACAGCAGTATGGATATGTTCCGTAACATGGCTAAGAAAATTCGTAAGTAAAACACAGCAACCAATTAAATTAAAAATTAATTTACAACTAAATAATATTTAGTGTTGCTGTTTTAATACAAAACTTTGCTTAGGGGTGAATTGTTATGGTTCACCTCTTTTTTGGTGTTTTTTATGAGGGATATTACAAAATTAAATTTACGATGTTCAGGGAAGGTAAGATATAAGCTGACTAAACTTAGTTACCAATAAGGAGTGCAAAATCAATGACTAATACGCAAACTAGGAAAGCCGATCATCTGCGTATTTGTCTAGAAGACGACGTACAGTTTCGTAATTTGACTAATGGATTAGATAAGTACCGTTTCGAGCATTCCTGTTTACCAGAATTGGACTTGAGCGACGTTGATTTAAGTACTAAGTTTTTGGACAAAAGACTTTGTTCTCCTGTATTAATTTCTTCGATGACAGGGGGAACAGAGCAAGCCAAAATGATTAATTGCCGTCTGGCTGTAGCAGCGCAAAAATACGGTTTGGCGATGGGAGTTGGTTCACAACGTATTGCGGTCGAAAATCCTGATGTAGCTCATACTTTTGCTGTGCGATCGCTTGCTCCCGATGCTGTTCTATGTGCCAATTTAGGAGCGATCCAGCTTAATTATACCTATGGTATTGAACAGTGTTTGCGGGTAGTAGATATTTTAGAAGCAGATGCACTGATTCTGCACTTAAATCCTTTGCAAGAATGTATCCAACCCCACGGAGATACTAATTTCAAAGGCTTATTGACTAAAATTGAGCAACTTTGTCATCAGATTGATGTACCCGTCATTGCCAAAGAAGTTGGTAATGGTATTTCGGCAACTATGGCAACTAAACTGATTGATGCAGGAGTAGCCGTAATTGACGTGGCAGGGGCAGGAGGTACATCCTGGGCGAAAGTAGAGAGCGAAAGAGCTGAAAATAATTTACAGCGCAGATTAGGAAAAACTTTTGCCGATTGGGGTATTTCTACTGCCGACTGTATTGTACAAATTCGAGAGCAATACTCAAATTTACCTTTAATTGCCTCTGGAGGTTTGCGGAATGGCATGGAAATAGCCAAGGCGATCGCTCTAGGAGCAGATTTGGCAGGATTAGCTTTTCCATTTCTTCAGGCAGCAGCAGAATCTGAAGAGGCTTTAGATGAGTTGATTGAATTATTGATTGCCGAGATCAAAACAGTATTATTTTGTACTGGTAATGCTAATTTAGCTGAGTTAAAGCGATCTCAATCTTTGCTAAAAATCAAATAAGAAATATTGTTTGACTTCAATTTTTTTCCATACATTTTACTCTTCATTACAACAGTTCTTTTCTTGTGTATTAATCCTTTAGTTTCTAAGAACTGATCTTTTTCTCTGTCTATCTGGGTTAATAAATTCTGCTCAATTTTACTTTTTCCTGTTACAAGTTTGTCACCTTTGTCAGCCTAGTATGTGGGTAATTCATAGATGGTAAGTAAATTCTTAAAACTTTTTCTCAGCCATCCTAATCCTACTTTTTTGTTTGTTTTATTTTTTTATCAAGTTCAATGATTAATACTCATATTCCCTGGCTGACGATAGTCACCGTATTCCCGTTATTAGCTGCCTTGTTCATTCCCTTCATTCCCGATAAAGACGGCAAAACTGTCCGTTGGTATGCCTTCGGTGTTGGTCTGATTGATCTGGCTTTAATCGCTTTCGTTTCCTGGCAACATTACGATTTTCATAATCCCGCATTTCAGTTAGTCGAGACTTATTCCTGGCTCCCCCAACTCGGTCTGAGTTGGTCTCTGGGTGCTGATGACCTCTCTTGGCCCTTAGTCATGCTCACTGGAGTCGTCACTACTCTGTCGATCTTTGCCGCTTGGAAAGTTCAAACTAAGCCCCGCTTGTTTTACTTCCTCTTGTTGGCCATGTATAGCGCCCAGATTGGGGTCTTCCTCGCCAAAGATTTACTCTTATTCTTCCTCATGTGGGAATTAGAGTTGGTTCCTGTCTATCTACTGATTTCCATTTGGGGTGGTCCCAAACGTCGTTATGCTGCTACTAAGTTCATTCTCTACACCGCTCTCGGTTCGGTCTTTATCTTAGCTGCTGGTCTAGCTCTAGCTTTCTACGGTGGTACTACTACTTTTGATATCGAAGCTTTAAGTCTCAAACAATATCCTCTGGCATTAGAAATTCTCGCTTACACTGGTTTCTTAATCTCCTTTGGTGTCAAACTGCCCATCTTTCCTTTCCATACCTGGTTGCCCGATGCCCACGGTGAAGCTTCTGCTCCCATCTCCATGGTTTTAGCCGGTGTCTTGCTCAAAATGGGTGGTTATGCTCTGATTCGCATGAACATTGAAATGTTAGCTGATGCTCATGTTTATTTTGCTCCGGTCTTAATCGTCTTAGGAATTGTCAATATCGTCTACGGTGCCTTCGCTGCTTTTGCACAGACCAATATCAAACGCCGTATGGCCTACTCTTCAATTTCCCACATGGGTTTTGTCTTAATTGGTATTGCTTGCTTCAACGATTTGGGTTTGAGCGGTGCCATGTTACAAATGCTCTCTCACGGTTTGATTGCTGCTAGCCTCTTCTTCCTCTGTGGAGTTGCTTACGAACGCACCCATACTTTGTGGCTGGATGAAATGAGTGGCTTGGCTCAGAAAATGCCCAAAACCTTCGCTCTGTTCACTGCCGGTTGTTTTGCCTCTTTAGCTCTTCCTGGTATGAGTGGTTTTGTCGGCGAGATTACTATCTTCCTCGGTTTAACTACCAGCGATGCTTACACTCCTACTTTCAAAGCTGTGGTAATCATCTTGGCGGCAGTTGGATTGATTATGACTCCCATCTACTTGCTCTCGATGCTCAGAGTCCTCTTCTATGGTGCGGAAAATCCGGTCTTAAGTGTCAAAGACCTAGTTTGGTCCGATGCTAAACCTCGTGAAATCTTCATCACTGCTTGTCTTTTAATTCCCATCATTGGAATTGGTTTCTATCCTAAGTTAGTCACTCAAACTTACGATGCTAAAACTACCGAAGTAGCAGCACATGAACACCACATTTTAGCTCACACTTCACAGATGCCTGAACTCTATGCCTCAACCAAGAATCATCTTGTGCCTGAGCTGCCACACACTGAAACTCTCGGTTTACTTAGTGTCAACGAGTTCGAGCGATTCACTCTCTCCAACATCAGCTAGTTGCTTCTTACCTGAATGTACTAAATAGAACTCAATTGAATAACCAAGAAAAGAAGGTAGGCAAACAAGAATTAAACTATTTTCTTAATCTCTAAAACCTACCTTCACTATCTTCTTTATTTCTATTCAATTGGACTCAGCTATTATCGATATTTCCCTTTAACTCCAGACAATTTTGATTTTAGTTTACTCAAAGTCAATAACTAAAAATTCTTAAAGTTAAAAGCTAAAAAAATTATCGGCTAACTCACATCGATTAATATTCTTAGAATCAAAATGATGCTCTCACAAATTGTCCGTCCTTTAGTAGATACTCAAATTCGGCGATTAGCTAGTTCTCAGACTACTTATTCGACTTTAGTTGAAACCATTGCTAAATGGCTGAGTTATCTAGGAGTAAAAGCCCGAGTTACTCATCTAGCTAATCAATCAGGACAGATTCAAGTTTCTCTTACTGTTGATAAGCCTAATACCTGCGCTTCAGATGACTGGCAGCAAATTCTACATAATTTAGAAGGACAAAAATCAGTTTCCTCTCTAAGTGCATATAATCAAATTGTCCCTTCACAACGAAGTAAATTACAAAGGTTATTTGCTTATTTAATTCAAACTAGTCAACCAGATCACAAAACTAACTTAAATGTTATTACCAATAAACTAAATAAATTAAATCTAGACGAATTCATGCTGCTCGGGATCAGATCAGCTCTAAGAGTTCCTCAGTCCATAGATCGATTAATCAAAGAAATAGACCCTGATGTAGTTGCCTTAGCTTTACCACAAGCTGTGGAAATTGCTCTTTCAGATCGTCAACTCAATCGAGAAGCTGAAACTGCCATCTTTGCTATGTTAAAAGCTGCCAAATCTGGCGCCAAATCTTATTAATATTCATTCTTCTTGAAGTAAGTAGAGAGAAGGATGTACAAATAAATAAAAATATGAAACCCACGGCTACTACTATCCATTAAGCTGTGGGATAATTGTATTTTAGTGTTTCTAGTTATGAGTAAGGAGCTTTTTTAAAGTAACAAGTAATAAGCTCCTGAAGGACGCTTTGCGCCCCAAAATAAAGATGAGAAACCAAATTGGTAGACCAAGTATCATGATACGTGGAAATGTTTTCATCACAAAAAAGCCGAAGTTACAATGGTGCAACGAACGCCCGAGAATAAGCTTGGTTAGAGGAAAGTGGACAAATAAATTGGTGAAAGGAGAAAAAACCTTATCCCGTTGGAGAGAATGACAAGAGAAAACCATTCCTCATCGAAAACATTTCCCTATCAAGAGTGAGGGCAAAAAATGAAGCCAATTGGTCGAAGCCAAAAATCCCAGAAAAAAAGTAGCAAAAGACAGGAGCCAGAAATAAAAGTCATCAATCCGCACTCGGCGGGAATTGATATTGGCTCAAGAGAGCATTGGGTTTGTGTACCTATAGCAGCAACAGAATCTAATGTTCGTTGTTTTGGGTGTAGTACACCAGATTTACTAGCTCTGGCAAATTGGTTAAGTGAATGCGGTGTGACGAGTATTGCCCTCGAATCGACGGGAGTAGAATGGATACCTTTATTTAACATCTTAAGTCAGCATAACTTCCAAGTCTGTTTAGTCAATGCTCACAATGTAAAAACAGTACCAGGAAGAAAAAGCGATGTCCAAGATTGTCAATGGTTACAACAACTGCATAGTTATGGCTTACTTGCACCTTCCTTTATCCCCGAAGGAGAAATAACTGTACTGAGAAGCTATTTAAGACAACGAGAAAATTTGATTCAAGCTAGTTCGACTCATGTGCAAAGAATGCAAAAAGCTTTAACACAGATGAATTTGCAGTTGCATAAAGTCATTAGCGATCTTACAGGGGTGACAGGATTAAATATTCTGAGGGCCATTATTGCTGGGGAAAGAAATCCACAAACCTTAGCCAAATTAGCACACCGAAGAATTAAAAGTAGTCCACAACAAATTAGAGATGCCCTAACGGGTAATTATCGTCCAGAAATGGTTTTTATTTTGCATCAAGAATTATCTTGTTATCAATTTTATCAACAACAAATCGGATTATTAGAGGAACAAATCGAACAATGTCTCAGTAAATTGCCCTCCCAAACAAAAGAGACTCCGCCCCTAAATAGCCAGAAAAAGTGTCGTCGCTCAATCAAATCAGGGTTCGACTTACATTCTCATCTCTATCGTATTGCGGGAGTAGATTTTACCAGCATTGATGGTTTAAGTGTAGTCACAGTGCAAACCATCCTCAGTGAAGTAGGATTAGACCCGACTAAATTTAAGAGTGCTAAACATTTCAGCTCTTGGCTCGGATTATGTCCTGGTTGTCGGATTACAGGGGGCAAAGTTAAAAGTTCTCAGACTCGTCGAGTTAACAATCGAGCTGCAACAGCTTTTCGATTGGCAGCTCAAGCTGTTAGTCGTTCTCATTCAGCTTTGGGCGCATTTTATCGACGCATTCGCTCCCGTGCTGGCGCACCCAAGGCCATTACTGCTACAGCACACAAAATTGCTCGTCTATTCTATACTCTCTGGACAAAAAAAGAATCTTATCTCGATCGTGGAGCTGATTACTATGAACAAAAATATCAAGAAAGACTCATCAAAAATCTCAAGCAAAGAGCAAAATCCCTTGGTTTAGAAGTAGTTGAGGCATCTTCTACTTGATTTTAGTTTCTGGAGAGTAATAAGTAAAGCGGCAGAGCCGCAGCTATAAGCTGTAAGCTGTAAGCTGTAAGCCAATTAGAAGAGGCTTTAACCTCTCCTAATTGTAGACCACCAAACTTCGTTTGCTGGGGGCATTAAACCCGATAGCTATAAGCCCTTCGGGTTCGACAGTTTCTTTAAGCGGGACAAAGGCCAGGCGTATGGCCGCATCGTACCCCCTAAAGGGTTCAGCAGTGGCTTCAAGCGGGGGAACCCCGCCAACGCCCTGCTTCACCGCCAACGAACTGTCTCACTGTTAGCCGTTTACAAAGCGTAAACTTTAGAGCTTAAAGCTTAAGGCTTAGAGCTTAAAGCTTTTTAAGGTAATAAGTAATAAGTTTCTATAGCCTTAAAAGAAGCCAGTGAAACACGCTATTGGATTGATATAACGATTCAATCTGAAACTATATCAGAAAAGAAATTTAGCTCGATGATTGATGAAATAAATAAATAATCCGGATACTAATCAGTACTATCAAAAAGCTTAAAAATAAATAATCGTTACTCGTTACTCGTTACTCGTTACTCGTTACTCGTTACTCGTTACTTAAAGAACGTGAAAATAAATTTTTGCCACCGTAAATTTCGCTCACTCTACATCATGTTTCTTGTAAAATGAGATGCTCACAACCCCTATGACCGCCTTGCCTCGCTTTTCATGCTGTGTAGAACTCATTACTCATTACTCATTACTTAATTTTTTAAAGTTACCTATATCAATAGAATTTAGTATTAGATAAACTTTGGTTTAAAACCTAATACCTCAAACAAATAAAGGAGTCTAAACTTGAAATAAACAAAGAAATAAATTCATTCTTTATTTAATAAGCTTAAACTCCAGTTAAGGGAATTAGCAGGAAAGTGTTGTTGAAGAAGGTTGGATTTAGAGATGATCAAGCTGCTTGATCTTGTTTCTCATCAAAAACTTTTAAACGGTCAGCTTTTTTAGAAAATTTTACAGTAGAGTTATCAGTTTTGACTTCAAAAAGCTGGCGTATTTTGTAACGCTTATCAACAATAGTCAATCTGTGGAAACGCTTATTGATATTCATAGGATGTCTTTTCCTTAACTTATCTTGGTAACAGTATAAACAAAAAAAAGTGACATTCTAGTGACAAAATTATAGTTATAAATTGTATTTACAAAACTTTAAAGATAACCAAATATTATTTTTAAAAAATAGAATATTCGGGTATAAATACTCATTTGCATCTCATTGATTACCAAGATTTTATTGTTAAGAAGTAAGATTTAGCATTTAAAAACTCAGCTTTCGTATTTAAATTGTTGTCGTCAATAATTTTTAGGTATTTATAGTCTCAATCGATTGTCATCAAAGAGTTTTAGATTGTTTTCTCTTCATTCAGGTCGTTCAGTTTATTAGAAATTATCTTGATTTGCGATCGCCATTAATCTGCTGAAATGTACAAAATTCCTGAAATGGTAATCAAAGTTTGAATAATTAGTAATAGTCAGATTTATAGCGTTTCTCGCGTTAATTAATATACTTTAGTTTAGAACCAAATATTTCAAACAAACAATGGAGTCCAAACTTGAAATAAACAAAGAAATAAATTTATTCTTTATTTAATAAGTTTAAACTCCAGTTAAGGGAATTAGCAGGAAAGTGTTGTTGAAGAAGGTTTGATTTAGAGACGATTAAGCTGCTTGATCTTGTTTCTCGTCAAAAACTTTTAAACGGTCAGCTTTTTTAGAAAATTTTACAGTAGAGTTATCAGTTTTAACTTCAAAAAGCTGGCGTATTTTATAACGCTTATCAACAATGGTCAATCTGTGAAAACGCTTATTGATATTCATAGGATGTCTTTTTCTTAACTTATCTTGGTAACAGTATAAACAAGAAAAAGTGACATTCTAGTAACAAAATTATGGTCATAAATTGTATTTACAAAACTTTAAAAAAACCTAGATCTTACTGTCAAAAAATAGAAGACTAGGGTATAAATACTCATGTTTATCTCATAAAATATAAAGATTTTAGTGTTAAAAAATAAGATTAAACATCTAACAACTCAGCTTTCATAGTTAAATTACTATGGTTAGTATTCTTCAGGCATTTATAGTCTCAATCGATTATCATCAAAGAGTTATAGATTATTCTTTACTGTATCGAGATTATTTAGTTTAGAAGATCTTATTATGATTTGCGATCGCCATTAATCTGCTTAAATGTACAAAATTCTTGGAACTATTTTTTTAGTTAAATTAACAGTATGACAATAGTTAAATAGAATACATTTTTGGAAAAAATAACTAACTAGATTTTTACATTTGGTTGTTTTAAATTAAATTCCGGAAAATCCACAGGTATATTTCGCGCTTTCCACCTACTTAAGTAATTGTTAAAGACACTTATTCAAGAAGTATGGGTCAACTAGCAAACAAACGACTCATTAATCTCGGATGGCGCATCTGTGCTAAATCGATCGCCGGTGTACAAGACCACATCTCATCTAATCTCATGTTAAATGCAGTATAATAAGCTGCTTCAATATCTGGTGCTAGTTGGAGTAATATTTGCTGTGCTTGCAGGTGTCCTAAAATCCCTAGGCGAATTGCGGCACCCATCAAACCGCTAACAAAACCATGTAAAAAAGCCAACGATGTATCTATTTCGTTTAAACCAGCGATGTTTCCCACCACTCCAAAGACAACGGGATGTAAACAATAAAATTGATTTACGAGACGGTCATACTCCAAAAGTTCCAATTGTTGATGATGCCAAGTAGACTGCGCTACCATCAATAATGCTCGTCCACTTTGACGTTGGGTTTTGCGAGTAGTGGCAATCAAAGTTTGAGTAAATAATTGAGCATCAACTTGCTTGACCATTTCCAGGTCATTTGCTGCACTTGCACGATAGGCATGAATCAAGGCTACCAAATCGCAAGTAGCAATTTTATTGTGCAGGAGTATTTGTAAAAACGCTATTAAATCTTCAGTCTGTTGTATTTTATGCTGTTGGACAAACGATTCTAACCCATGTGAGAGAGTATAAGAGCCAGAAGGAAAGAACGAGTCAGATAATTGCATTAAAGCCAGTTTTTGCTTAATTGCAGATTGTTGATTATTCATGATTGATTACCTGTGGAGTCCATTGGAAAAAACAGCGATCGCCTTTTTGGTCAATAATTTCTGCACCTAAACGACGATAAAATTTTAGTCCGCGTGTATTTCGGGCATCCGCAGTCCAGGCAAGATGAGTGCAATTATTCTCTAGAGCAATGTGCTGTAATTGATTCATCAACAAAGCTCCTGCACCTTTACTTCTCATAGTTTCATCTACGTATAAATCGTCAAGCCAAATACTCGGTTGCCCAGCAAAAGAAGAATATCTAAATCCATACAAAGCCAAACCAATAGCACCTTGAGAACTTTCTGCAAAGAGAACATAAGCAAAAGGATTGGAACAAAAAAGAGTTTGCTGTATTTTCGCTTCAGTAACTTGAATTGTTCCTGAATAAGCTCCGACACTACGATCAAACTCCGACTTTTTTTTAATAAATGAATAAATTAAAGATACATCATCTGGATTAGCAGAGCGAACTTGAGTTTCTTGCTTCATTACAAAAAAAATGACCGTCTTAATCAAATATGACGATCACTAGTATTAAGCTGAACTCTAAATTAACTATCAACAACTTTAGGTAAATATATAATTTGATAGTTCATTAGATATAAATTGAATAATCAAAATAAATTTGGCTATTATTTTTTTACAGTTTTGGGTGCTTCCGCAGAATTGAAACTTTTTTCCAACAGCATAATTTTCTTTGCTTGGGCAGACAGAGCAGATTTATCCAGCCAATTTGTAATCAAAGCATCACTAGAAAATAAACCAGCACCATTAATTAAAAAGAACAAAAAACACGCGGCATATATGGCAGATAATTCCAGATAAGGAATACTAAACCCAGCAACCAATACATGATGGTACATAGCTACGCACATCGTAGCAAATAATCCTAAAGCAGCAGGTCTTGTGATCAGACCAATAATTAATAGTGGTGCTCCAATAAGCTCAGTAAAAGCAGCAACATAACTCAAAAAGATGGGAAATGGTAGCCCCATATAAGCAACGTAAGCTTGTGCAAAACTTTCAATATTAGATAGTTTGTCAAGACCATTATGAATCATCATAATTCCGACAACAGCTCTAAGTATTGCCCAGGAAGTTTGATTCCAAAAATTAGGCGTCACATTAGGACGAAAAACTTTGGTTAAAATTGAATTCATTGACATAGTGGTAAAGAGGTTAAAAAATTACGAAATATAAAGAATATGAGAACATGATGGCAACCAATTTAAAGCTTTCATATCCTATAGACTAAAAAAATTAAAGGATAGTAAAGCCGCTCAAATTTAACAGTAAACTGAGAAAATTTTGAAGCCATATATTAGAATTTAACGTATTTTTTATAAGAAAAGTAACGTTTTATTAAAAAATTGAATAAAAATCTCACTCAAAAAATTCAGGATGATTTTGATCGTCTTGCTTTGTACGATCAAAATGAATGGGATCACAATAATCACTACCATCAGTTTTTAATTAAACAGTTACCTGGTGAATGTCATACAGTGCTTGACCTCGGTTGTGGTGTTGGTAAATTTTCAAGGCTTCTTGCCCGATATACCGATGAAGTTGTGGCTATCGATTTATCTCCCAAAAGTATTGAGGTCGCCGAACAAAGATCGACAGGTTTCACTAACATTGACTTCCAAGTTGCGGATATTTCTCAGTGGCAATTTCCTCCAGCTCATTTCGATGCGATCGCCTCAATAGCTACAGTACACCATCTGACTTTAGAAGATTTACTTCCTAAATTAAAGGCTTCTCTTAAACCTGGAGGTGTACTAATTATTTTAGACTTATTAAAACATCACAATATTCAAGATACATTAATCGATCTGATTGCTATTCCCCAAAACTGGTGGTTTTTAGCAACTAAAAATCAACATATCCAACCTTCTCCAGAAGCAGTAGAGGCGATGAGAGAACATCTTCGCACTGACGAATATCTTAACTTTTCACAAGTAAAAAAGATTTATACAAATTCCTTGAAGACTCCAAAAATAAGGAGACACTTGTTTTGGCGTTACTCAGTAGTCTGGGATAAGCCGTAATTCGTAGAAACTCCGCAAAATATAGTGCAACCGGAACAAACAACTGCTCAAGCCTGTCGGAGCGATCGCGTTGCCGGACAGTCTGGTGGTTTAACGATTAAAGGCCAGGGTGGTGTTCCTGCCGAACCAATAGAGCCGTTTATTGCCGACTCTATATTGGTAAATGGGCAAACTGGTACTCAAAACGAACAAACTCAGTATCTAGATATCAAGCCTATTTCTACTGGCATTGGAGATATTACTCCCGCCAGAGGGGTTATGGTAACAGAATCAGGTGAGGTAATTTTAACTGCCTATCCTACAGATAATATTGATACTCGTACACCTCACATTTCTGCTAACTGTAGTTAATCAAAACCAAATTAACCCTGATTATCTTGATATTCTATGTAACTACTTTCAGTTTTAATGAGATTGTTCATTTTATTAATTATTTGAGTCGGGTTCATCGACTTTAATAGATAGTCATTAACTCCATATCTAGAGAACCTCTGCCATTCATGATTGTTAAGAGAGTCACTCAATAAAACTAAACTAGTATTATTCAGGAGATGTTTATGGTTAATTGCTTTAGCAACAGTTTTGACTTCAATTTCTGAACAGTCCCGATCAATGATGATCGCACTAGGCTGTAAGAGTTCAATTTGATTAACTGCCATAGCAGCATCCATTAGCCAAATCACTTGGTATTCAATCGTAGTTAATAACTGGCAGATAAAGGTAGCGTGTTCTTCATCTTCTGTAATTAGCATAATTGTTTTAGAACCCAAGGGAACTTGAGGATAAGCAGGCAATTTTCTGGTTGCACTAGCCTTAAAGGGAGTTTTTTCCGGGAAATAAACCGTAAATATTGTTCCTTGTCCTAAAGCTGATTCTACTTCAATCATGCCACCATGTAATTCGACCAACTTTTTAGTTAAAGCTAGCCCTAGACCAGTACCACCATGGGTACGCTGACGAAAATTTTCTAGTTGTTTAAATTTCTCAAATAATAGTGGTATTTCGGCTGGGGCAATTCCAATACCTGTGTCTTCAACTTGGAAAACCACCTGACGTTTTTCACGCCATACTCGGAGAATGACTGTTCCTTGCTCGGGAGTAAACTTAATGCCATTACTTAACAAATTAAATAAAATTTCTTTTAAACGTATCTGATCTGCATAAAAGAAGTCTTGTTCGTTTTCTAGTCTAATTTCAGAACTGAGTATAATTTGCTTAGCTATTGCTGTTTCTTGTAGTATTTGTAATGATTGTTTAGTTACCTCAGTCAAAGATATTTGCTTGATATTTAATAAATGTTTGCCAGATTCTACTTCCGAAAACTCAAGAATATTGTTGATTAATGCTAATAGATGCTTTCCACTTTGTTGAATTAAGTGGAGATATTGCTGTTGCTTTTCTGGAGATAAAGTTACTCTCTCCTTAGTAGACGACCATTGGAGTAAAGTACTAGATAAACCAATTACACAAGTCAAGGGGGTGCGTAGTTCATGGCTCATACTTCCCAAAAACTCATGTTTAGACTTACTAGCAGCTTCCGCCGCTATTAGTGCATCTTTGATTTGTTGCGCTTGAGTTTTAACTTGTTTTTCCAGGAGTAATTTTTGCTGTTGTAGTTGCTGATAAGATTGATTGTGATGAATTGCGATCGCTAAATATTCAGCTATCTGGCGTAAAAACTGAATATCTTGATGATGCCATTGTCTCGGTTTATGACACTGATGAGCAATTATCAATCCCCATAATTTATCCTCTACATTAATTGGGATAACTGCTTTAGCTTTGACTTCCAATTTTCGCATTAAGGATTGTAAACAAGGGTTAAGATTAGAAGCTACTTCTACATCATTAATAACTAAACTGAATTTTTGTTGATATTTATTTTTACACTTAGAAAATTGGTGCTGACAAATTTCATCTTGAAAATCCAGAGTAGAGACAATATTCTCATTCTTTTTAGCCTCGAAAGTTACTGTATCTATCAGTTGAGATTTCTCTGAATCATAAATATGAGACTGAAGAGGAACATCTAATTGATAAATTAGCAATCGGTCTAATTCTAAGAATCTACAGCCATGATTAATAGCTGTTTGAATAATTTCCGATAAATTTAAATTTTGGCTAATTTGAATTTTGATTCGATCAAAGATGCGTTCTTGTTCCACTTGATAGTGTAGTATTTTATCCATCGGTGGACTAGGGTAATAGTTGTAATGGTGTTCTGTTTGATCTGCTTCATTTATTAGCAATTCAACTACTTTGACGATAAATTCCGAGGAATCATCGAGATCTGAGGATAATTTAGCCAGGAACTCGGTCTGCAAGTATTTAAGAACATTAACTTCCCATTTATTTTGATAACTTAGCTGAATTAGCTCTTCGACTATACTTAGGCGATCAAAAGCGATCGTGATCTGATATTTTTGGGATTCTACTGTTTTTTCCCTGCGTAACAATGCATTAAGTTTTGATGTTATTAATAAAAAAAACTTGTCTGTTTCTAATTGTTTATTTAGATGAATATTGTTGTCATTATTTGTCAGCTTTAATAGTGTATCCTCAGTAGCTAACAGAGTTTTATCTTCTGTTTTAGCCATTGCCAACCAAAGTTCAACTAGGTTTAGCCAAACTTGATGATTAACAATTCTTCTTAAAACTAAAGAAGTCGAAGAGTTTCGCACAATTTAAAAACAGCAAAAAAATACAGCTTTTTCCTCTTTAACCAGCTTGACTTATTTTTCTGAACTTAATCTAAACCGTAATTATTTCTCAAGATTAGATAGATCTAACTATGCATAAATTAGCTGCATTGCCTGGAGGTTGGAATCCAAATACAGAAGGAGTAATTTTTATTGAACAGTCTCCTGCTCCGATTGTTTTTTTAACCTATGCTGATACAGATATTCAAACTATTGCCGCTGCACAACTACTTTTGGGCAATAATTTTCCTGAGATTAGAGTAGTCAACTTATTGAATCTACAACAACAATTAAGTATAGATACATACCTAGAAACAGTGTTGTCTAAAGCACAAATAATTGTGTTACGTTTGCTGGGAGGAAGTGCCTATTGGTCTTATGGCTTAGAAAGAATTAAAGAAACTATTGAGTCGAATGGTGCGGCTTTATTTGTATTACCAGGAGACACTGCTCCCGATCTAGATCTAATTAGTCACTCAACAGTTTCTTTGGCAGCAGTCAACCAATTATGGCGTTATTTGATTGAAGGAGGAAGCGAAAACTTTGCTAATGCTTTTCGCTTTATTAGTGATACTTGTTTACAAACAAAATACCAACCAGCCGCCCCAAAATCTATTCTAGAAATAGATGTTTATCAATGGCAAGATTCAGAAGCAAATAGTATTCGTACTAATTTGGATAGTAGGGAGAAAAATATTAATCACAATTATACATTTACGTCTCCAATTGAAAACTGTTGTGGAATACTTTTTTATCGTTCTCATTATTTAGCGGGTAATACTCGACCAATTGATCTTTTATGCCAAACCATAGTAGCCAAGAATCTCCAACCACTACCGATATTTATCTCTTCATTAAGAAATATAGAAATACAGCAACAACTGTTAGCTTTACTTCAAAAAAACTCGATTAGAGTACTGCTCAATACCACCAGTTTTTCTCTAGCAAAAATTGGCGAATCATCTCAGCTTAAGTTTTGGCAACAATTAAATATTCCCGTCTTACAGGTGATTTTGAGTAGTAGTACTCAAGAACAATGGGAATCTAGTCTACAAGGATTAATGCCCAGAGATGTAGCAATGAATGTAGCTTTGCCCGAAGTAGATGGCAGAATTATTACTCGTGCTATTTCCTTTAAATCGGTACAAACTTGGAATGAAAAGCTAGAAACCAATGTAGTTGTTTATCAGCCCCAAAGCGATCGCCTAGATTTTGTCGCCGACTCCGCAGCTAATTGGATTAACTTAGCAAATACACCTCCAGAAGATCGTAAAGTAGCCTTAATTTTAGCTAACTACCCCAATAAAGACGGCAGAATTGCCAATGGAGTTGGTTTAGATACTCCCGCAAGCTGTATCAAAATTCTTCAAGCTTTACAGCAGTCAGGATATACAGTTACTGATATTCCCACTACAGGAGATGAATTAATTCAACGGCTGACTACAGGAATTACCAATGATCCTGAAAGTTGCAATACTCGTCCCAGTTATCAAAGTTTACCTTTAGATGAATATCAAAAGTATTGGCAGACATTACCTGAAACAATTCAACAAGAAATAACTGAAAGATGGGGGGTAGGGGCGAATCGCGATTCGCCCTTACAGGGATTAGCGGTATTCAACCAAATATCCATACAGATTCCAGGTATTCAGTTAGGTAATGTCTTTGTTGGGATTCAGCCATCACGAGGATATGATCGCGATCCGAGTTTAAATTATCATGCACCCGATCTAGAACCGACCCATGAATATTTAGCCTATTACCATTGGCTGAGAAGTTGTTTCCAGGTACAGGCGATCGTCCATGTCGGAAAGCACGGCAATTTAGAATGGCTCCCAGGCAAGAGTTTGGCTTTATCAGCTAATTGTTATCCTGAAGTTGCGCTACAAACTATTCCCAATATCTATCCTTTTATTGTTAACGATCCTGGGGAAGGTTCTCAGGCAAAAAGGCGATCGCAAGCCGTAATTATCGATCATCTCACTCCACCTCTAACCCGTGCAGAATTGTATGGCGGTTTAGAAAAATTAGAAGCCTTGATTGATGAATATTACGAAGCCCAAAGTTTAGATCCGACTCGACTGGATATTATTAGCGATCGCATTACCAAATTAGTTCAGCAAGAAAAGTTAGATCGGGATCTGGGTATCAATCCCACGGATACTCAAACATTGGCTCAATTCCTTTCCGTTGCCGATGGTTATCTTTGCGAACTCAAAGAAGCCCAAATACGCGATGGTTTACATATCTTTGGTCAATGTCCCCAAGGAGAACAACTGCGAGATTTAATAATTGCGATCGCGCGATCGCCCAGTTATGGTCGTATTGGTCTGACCCAGGCTTTGGCTAAAGATTTTGATTTAGATTTTGATCCATTATTAGGTGCAGACGGCGAATTTGAGGTAGGGGCTGTATCTCCTTCGGAGACGCTACGCGAACGCGAACAGCCCTTTCTGGATCTGAAAAGTTGGAAAAATAATTATGTACAGCAATTTAAGCAAGCCAGAAATAAAGGAGATGCAATTGCCATCCTCGAAGAAATTGCGATGAAATTGGTAGATAATCTCCTCAGCAATCAACCATCTACCATCAATCATTTACCATTAACCCAAATACAACTCCAGTGGATCGAAGAAACCCTACTACCAAATTTAATCAAAAGCGATCGCGAAATTACTAATTTACTCCAGGCTTTAGACGGTAAATATATACCCAGTGGGGCATCAGGCGCACCAACTAGAGGTAGACCAGAAGTATTGCCCACAGGACGTAACTTTTATTCAGTAGATATTAGAGGTATTCCCACAGAAACCGCTTGGGAAGTGGGTAGTAAGGCAGCAGAAACTTTAATTGAACGTTATACTCAAGAAAACGGTGAGTATCCTCAATCTTTAGCTATTTCTATTTGGGGAACATCAACCATGCGTACTGGTGGTGATGATATTGCTCAAGTGATGGCGTTAATGGGAGCAAGACCAGTGTGGGATGGAATGTCCCGTAGGGTAGTTGACTTTGAAGTGTTACCGATCTCTTTATTGAATCGCCCCCGTGTAGATGTAACAGTGAGGATATCAGGCTTTTTCCGAGACTCTTTTCTCAACATCATTAATTTGTTAAATAAAATAACTCAAACAGTTGCCAGCTTGCCAGAAACTTCCGAAGTTAATCCTTTAGCTGCGGAAGTGCAAAGAGAACAGCAGTTATGGGAAAAGCGAGGATTAGATCGAGAAACAGCGCAACAAAGAGCCAGTTATCGAGTGTTTGGATCTAAACCTGGTGCATATGGTGCAGGAATGCAAGGTTTGATTGAAGCTCAAAATTGGCAGAGTGATGAGGATTTAGCAAGAGCATATCTTAATTGGAGTTCCTATGCTTATGATGGTACAGGTCAAGGTTATGCTGTCCCTGAATCTTTTCAACGTCGCTTAAGACAGTTGCAGATAGTACTGCACAATCAAGATAACCGCGAACATGACTTACTCGACTCTGACGATTACTACCAATTCCAAGGTGGTATGACTGCTGCAGTACGTAGCCTAACAGGAAAAAACCCTGAAGTTTATTTTGGAGATAATTCTCAACCAAGTAATCCTAAAGTACGAAAGCTAACGGAAGAAATAGCGAGAGTATATCGATCGCGAGTCATTAATCCCAAGTGGATTAAAGGTGTTATGCGTCATGGTTATAAAGGTGCATTTGAAATGGCTGCAACAGTAGATTACTTATTCGCCTACGATGCTACGGCAAATTGCGTCGCCGATCATATGTATGAAGGAGTTGCCCAAGCCTATATCTTTGACGAACAAGTACAGCAATTTGTCCAAACGAAAAATCCTTGGGCATTGCGGGATATGTCGGAAAGACTACTAGAGGCTCATCAACGGGGATTATGGCAAAACGTCAGTCAACAAATGATTGCCGAATTAAAAGCGATCGCTAATCAAGCAGAAGGAGTAATCGAGGAAATTTAACCTATAACCCATAAGATGCGAGTTTGTTACTCGTTACTTTTTACTTAACTCCTGACTCCTAACTTCTGGTGTTCGCGATTATTTTGGTTTCGTCGAACTTGTGTTTAGCAATAATCGGCGATTGGGCTCTGCCCTAAAGGACTAGCTCCGCGTCGCGCACGGCAATCATGCGATTGGCTTTGCCACTGCCCTTCGGACAATCGCCAAATCAGTTGAGGAACAGAAAGTAGCCGAAAATAAGAATAGTAATGAATAAAACGAGATTAAAAACAAATTGTAATTTGACCACAAAATTAGTACTCTTCTCCAGGGAATTTAACTGATGTTTCATGCGATCTAACCTGAATTGAAAATTGGCCTCTCTCTCTTTTTGGATAATCATTTCTTGTTTGACAATATTTTTGATAGTTTCATTTAATTTCAGGGGTGATAATTCTTTAACAACAGTAATTTTTTGTTCGACTTCTTGTTTAACAATATCTTCAATAGTTTCGTTTAATTTCTGGGGATTCAATTCTTTAATAGGACCAATTTTGTGTTCTATTTTGGCTAAAACTGTGTCGACAATGTTGAGTTTATTAATAGTTAATTCCAAATCTTCTTGTAATAAAATATTTGGCATGGAAGCTTTACTAAAGTGTTTTTCTACCAATTCTAAAGTCAACTGGAAATAACCTTTGTGAACATAGCGAATGGCATCAGCTAATTCTTTGGCCGTTGTATTTTTCAGCCAATAGCCCTTAGCTCCTAGCTTGATGGCACTAGCGATATCCTGCTCTCGGTCATGGATAGTTAGCATTAAAACTTTAGTTTCAGTGAATTTTTCGACAATGGTTTTAGTAGCAGCCAGACCATCCATCACAGGCATTTCAATGTCCATTAAAACTACATCGGGTCGGAGACTTTCAACTTGATCGATTGCTGCTTTTCCATTTTCAGCAAAACCAATTATATTAAGGTCTGATTCTGATTCTAAGTATGATTCTAAAGTTTTACGAACAAAATTTTGATCGTCAGCTATGAGAACATTAATCATGACAATACTAGTCTTGAATTTTGTATAGTTTTTAGAAACGCTAAGTTCAGCCAAAAATCAAAACCAAAAATCAAAATTTTGATTTTTTCAGATGAATCTTAGTAAACCACCAAGTAAACTAAAGACTCGAACGTCAAAGACAATTTGTTAAAAATTCGAGATAGCGAGAGATTGAATTCCCTGTATGGCTCATATTTGAACCATAAAAACATTCCTATGCTATTAGCAAAATTAGGATCTATAATAATCTTTTTTGTGGGTATTTACAGTTATTTTTTCAACATCTCAAAAAGCCAAACAGTAAATATGAATTATCTGTCAGCTCAAAATAGCTTATATTAATCGGTAAAAATACTTCAAGAGATTTTTTAGCTCATTAATAAAAGGAAAACTGCACTATTAGCGATCGCTAGCTAATATGAATCTAATAATTTCTTTAAGACATCTATTTGCTGTTCAATAGATAATTATCTAGAGATAATAATTTAATTTGAGATTTAACAAAATACCTTCATGACTACTGACCCTCTAACTTGGCAACAATTAGAAGATCTAACTGATTTCGAGATAGATATCATCAATGGTTCTACCAACTCTCAGGCTACCCTGCGTCTATTTGGGAAGACAGAAGCAGACATAAGAGTAACTTTATTTCGGGATAACCATGCTTGGTGTCCTTATTGTCAAAAGATTTGGCTCTGGCTAGAAGAGAAGCAGATTCCTTACCGTGTTCGAAAGGTGACGATGTTCTGCTATGGCAAAAAAGAAAGTTGGTATAAGCGTAAAGTTCCCTCGGGAATGTTGCCTGCTATTGAGTTGGACGGGCAAATTATTACCGAAAGTGATGATATTTTGATTGCTCTGGAAGGAGTTTATAGTTCATTGTATCTGGGGATGCAAGATCCCAAGGTATTACCTTTACGACAACTTGAAAGATTGCTATTCAGAGCTTGGTGTAGTTGGCTGTGCTATCGAGCGATATTTCCTGGGCAAGAAAAAGGTAATCGCCAACAGTTTATAGAAACAGTAGCAATGGTAGAACAAGCACTAGATAGCACTCCGGGAGCATACTTCTTGGAAGAATTTAGTACTGCTGATGTTATCTTTACCCCTTATGTAGAAAGGATGAATGCTAGCCTTTTCTATTACAAAGGCTATTCTTTACGAGAAGAAAATCCTCATTTGTCTGCCTGGTTTGATGCCATGGAAAGTAGAGCTACTTATCGGGGTACTCAAAGCGACTTTCATACCCATGTTCATGACTTACCGCCGCAAATGGGAGGGTGCTATTCTAACGGAGAATCTCAGACTTTACTCAACCAGGAAAAAGTTGACCGTGGTTCGTGGTTTAGTCTACCCGATGTTACCTATCCCGAACCAGAAAATTCTCGTACTGAAGCTCTACAACGAGTTATTAAACACCGCGAAAATATTATTAAAGTCAATCCGGCAGATAACCAATTATTTGACGAAGCTCTGCGGTGCGCTCTGACTAATATGATGACTGAGGAAACATGTACTCCACCACCAGGTTCAGATGTCGCTCTGCGGTACTTAAGAGATAGAATCAGTGTCCCCAGGGATATGTCTATTTATGCTGCTAAACGATTACGAGAATCATTAGAAAAAACAGCAACCTTAGCTGGCGATCGCCAACCTGAACCTATCCCGATTAGACACCGATACGACCAAAACCCTGTTAACTTTGTTAATGGCTAATTGTCGGAACATTTGATTGAAAATACTTAAATTCTGCCTAAATATGCTCAAGGTATTAGTAAATTAGAATTTATACTGACATATGTAGTTTCAAATCTTTTCCTCACTTGAAGGTCAACAAGATTATGATTGCAAGCTGCTATCTAGAGAATTTTCGCTCATTTCGGCAATTGGTTCGGATGTAGCCAGTTCTTCAGATGAAATAGTTTGAGGCTCAGTTTCTACGACTGCAACAGTATTAAATACTTTTTCGGTTTCTTCAACGGATTCTGCTTCAGTTGCTACATCAATTACTTGCGGTTCAGTTTCGGCGATCTCTACCGTATCTGTAGCTTCTTCGGTAACTGCGACAGATTCTGTTTCAGTTACTTCTTCAATTTCTTGAGGTTCAGTTTCGGCGATTGGACTCCTTCCAGGCTTCGCAATCGCTAATGTTTCAGCTACTTCTTCGGTGACTTCGATAGCTTCAGCTTTAATTACTTCTTCAATCTCAGTTTCCACAACTGCAACTGCATCTGCCACCTCTTCTGTAAATTCGATAGATTCTGCTTCGACTACTTCTTCAACCTCTTCCAGCTCTTTCAGTTCCTCGGATAGGCTAGCTGTTGTTTCCGCAGCCTTCTGCATTTCATTCAGTTCCTCGGATAGGTTAGCTGTCATTTTTTCCGCTTTTTGAATTCCAGCTAGTTCTTGAGGAGTCGCCTCTACCTCTACATCCTGTTGAATTTGAGTTAGTTCTGTCGATAAGATAGCCGCCATTTGTTCAGCTTTCTGAATTTCAGCCAATTCCTGAGGAGTTGCTTCGAGATCTACATCTTGTTGAATTAAAGCCAGTTCTTCTGATAGAGCGGCTGCCATCTGCTCGGCTTTTTGAATTTCAGTCATCTCTTGGGGAGTGGTGCTTATCTCAACTTCACCCTCAAGCTCGTTCAATTCTTCCGATAAAGAAAACAAATTATCACCGACGTTGGCGACTAAACCTTGACCCCAATCTTGAAGATTCTTGATATTATCGCTGAGGTTAGAAGATAATCCTGTCGCCCATTCTTGGAAATCTAAAGTATTCGTAGTCAGATTTTTACCCCATTCTTGAGCATTATCGAGACTAGTGCTGATGTTAGAAGTTATATCTTCTTGCAAGTTATTTAGATTAACTGTAGATGATAAATCCGCAAGCTTAGATTGAAAATCACTTTTAAGATTATTAATAGGATTAGTAGCAACAACTGGTTCTAAGAGTTCAGAAGTAGCGACTTGTAGTTGATGGATCTGTTCTTGCCACTCAAAAATATTAGACTGTTGTTCCCGATCATCACCACTATTTTGAGCTATTGAGATATTGCTTGAATTTTGTTGTGAATCTGCTGTTATATTCTGTGCCAAGGCAACAGGTTGTCCTAGTAGTAAGATTCCCAGCATAGTAGAGATGAGCAGGCGGTAACGCATTATTGAACCTCCAAGAATTCATTGAAATTGAGTACATAAGCTGATAATAAAACAGCAAATGTAACAAAATCGGGACGTACCTCTAACCCCTATTGGACAATAAATTTAAATTAAGTTATTAGTTAATCACTAATTGTTCCGTAGTTTTAATTTTTTTTGCTTGGTGTAGAAATGAACATGATCGATCTTGATAAGTTATTTACTGGCGTATCCAGTTAAGCCTATTTATTTGGTAGCACAAATCAAGCCGAAGCGAATCAACCCTCTGGCATAACCTCGGCTCATCAGGTTTAGGGATAATGCTCCTTGAATAGTTTGCCAACCTGCTCGAAATAAACCCACAATTGCTTGAGGTGCGATCGCTGAATCAATCACGACATCCCAGAAAGGTGCGACTGCCATTGACCAATCATCAGCTCTTATGTCTTTAAATCCACATTCTTGGGCGATCGCCCTATACTCAGATAAAGCTATAACGTAAGGCAAACAGTAAACGCGATAAATTTCCTTAAGATGAGCAATTTCATCGGGAGTTAACTCACCAGCCAAAGAATTTGTCTCACGGTGACACCAAGTAGCTAAAATCATCTTGCCACCCGGCTTTAACACTCGATAACATTCTGCCAAAAATTTAGTCTTATCGGGCATATGTTCGCCACTTTCTAATGACCAAACTAGATCAAAAGTATGATCGGCAAAAGGCATTTCTAAGGCATTAGCTACTTCAAATCTCACCCGCTCATCTAAACCTGCTTCCCTCGCTCTTTCTTGAGCTCGCGATACTTGTACAGGAGACAAGGTTATACCTGTAGCTTGGCTACCAAATTTCTGAGCCAAATATAAAGTACTGCCGCCAATACCACAGCCAACATCAATTATATTTTGCGGGACATTATGGCGATCGTAACCAGCCCAAACTAACAACTCTTCAATTAATTCTATTTGTGCCTGACGGCGATCTAGCTTATAGGTACCTCCCTTGCCATAGTAACCGTGGTGCATATGCTCACCCCAAATTTGCTCCCAAAGTCCACTAGAAGCATCATAAAATTCTCGAATATCTTGATATAAGTTATTGCTCATCAAAGTCCGCGATGATTGCGATCAAACTTTTATTACTGTACCTGAATAACTTATTTTTCGCCGATAATCATACACAAGAGTAAAAATTCTTGAATAAATCTAATGATTTTCGAGGTGATATTGCAGAAGCAATTAAAACTTGACAAAATACTCTAATGATATTATTTAAAGTAGTTCGATATTTCTAACCTTACGTATTGTTTGAGGTAATACGCCTACTAGTAGGGCAAAAGCTTCGTCAGGTAAATTAGATACTGTATCGCGATCAAACCAGTGTTCAAATTGATTTAAAATGACTTGCGCTCTTTGGGTTGGTTCAGGATTATCAATAATTTGTTTAGTTAATCTAACCCACTGTCGTCGCATTTTATAGGCTTGCTTTCTATCTTGAGAGGTTTTGGGAGACACCAAAGACATATTGCCGACAGCGATAATATTAATTACATCAAGATCGAATTGACCTCCAACAATCGCACCCGGTCCAGCAAATTCAGCATGATACTTTTTATACACTACCAAACCATTTTTGCGACGAGGATTAACTATCAATAATTTTCCTGCTTTTAACTTTGATAGAAGTTGACTGATTTGTAAATTATGGTCTATGTTTTGCTGGTTCACTCTCAGAGTTCTCTGTCCAAGCTATTTCTTTGAGCGGATCATTTTAACATTAGCATCATAATCTTAAAATAAACACCAATATTTTTAGGCGGTTAAATTTGTTTTTTTAATAGTAAGCGAGGTGAATAATCTAACCAAAATTTTCCCCAACTAGCTTCTATTTGTAATATTTGGTACCCATTATAACGATAGAGCTGTTTGGCAGATTGATTGCTGTCTAAAACGTGAAGTCTAGTTTCCTGATATCCCCAGTCGGCAGCTATTTGTTCGCATTTAGCTAAAAGCTGACTACCAATACCTAAACGACGATAGTTGATGTTAACTGCTAAATTAGAAATATAAGGATAGTGACGTTCATTAGACCAAAAAGAAGCAGAGCGAAGAGCTATCTCTACAGTTCCAGCAATTTGAAGATTAGAATCAGAATTATATTCATTTGCTATCCCTTCTTGATTATGATTAGCTAATTTAGCTACCAGGCAACAGTAAAGTGGCGAACGAGAACGTAAACGATAGCGTAAATCTTCGTTAATAGTAACTTGTATAAATGGATAAACCCAATGAGCGAATTCGGGTAAATTATAAAAACTTTGCGCCAAGATTGAGCTGATTGCCCTGGTATCTGCTAAGTCAGCAGGATCAATAGTCAATTGCAAATTGTTGTTGGCATTACTATCAACTGATTTGAAAACCATCAATTAAGAAATAGAGTTGATTTTTTTAGCTATTGTAATTGCTTATCTTGCGGAATGAATTATTTCTCAACTTGTTTGGGAATAATCATATTATGCCTTTGACTATTAGACAGTCAAATTAATTTACCTCTTAGAAAATCATTTTCTTTTTTCATAAGTTTTCAGCTTCTTTATTAGTGCTGATTTAAATTAATTACTTTTCACTCCGAACCAAAGCCTAAATTAATGCTTCAATATGAATATAATCAGCTACTAACTAATTTGTCTTGGGAAAAAGTAGGTCAAACTATTGTTACCACTGTAGGACAATTGGCTCACGTAGACATTGCTATCTTATATCTTAGTAAACTACAGTTAAATAATGAGCAATACTTTTTTTATCAACAACCTAATACAGAGTTTCCTAAAGTTAATCAAAGTTTGTTGAAGTTGACAGTCAAACCCCCCTCAGAATTATTGATTGATGAAAATTTGATTGTTCATAAATACGAAGAATTAGAAACTAAGACTCAATCTATCAGCAATTGGGCTTGTCTCAAGGCCAATATTAGTTCTACCATTTCATTTTTGTTATTTTCTCAACCTCATTTAGTTGCTTCTTTAACTATACATCGCTGCCGAAAGTTGGGTGGTTGGCAAGAGCAAGAGATAGAAACAGCCAACATGATGGCAACTCAGGCAACTTTAACCATTTCTCAAATGCTATTAGGGGAAAAATTGAAGGAGCTGGCACAAAGAAAAACGACTATTAATCGCATAATTGCCACGATCCACTCTAGTTTGGAACCGCCTGTTATGTTTGCCACGATCGCCAGAGAGTTAGCAGAAGTCCTCCAGGTTGATGGCTGTAGTTTATCCCTCTGGACTAAAAATGATCGTTTTGTCAAATGTACGAGTTTCTATCACTCTAATCAACCGCCGCAAATTACTCAAGATATTGATGACTGCCTACAAATCTTGAGTTCTGGGAAATCTCAAGCAAGTCCAGTAGGTGCAACTGAAAAATGTTCTATTGTACCTATTGCCGAAAATCCTATTTTACAAGAACTTTTAGCTACGAAAAAGCCAGTGTATGTTGCTGATTTGGAAAAGCAAAAAGATCTGGCTGACTATGAGCTTCCCTGCAATGCTAAGGCTAGAGCTTTTTTAATTGTTCCTTTAATTATGGATCGGGAAATTATTGGCAACATTACCCTCCGGCAATCTGATACTCCAAGGTATTGGAGCCAGGCAGACATTGATTTAGCTGAAGCAGTCGCCTCCCAAGCTGCGATCGCTATTTCTCAGGTTTTAACCCACCAAAAAATCAAGGAATTAGCTCACAAGGAAACTACGATTAATCGCATTACAGCTACCATTCGTTCTAGTTTGGAGCCGCCAGTAATGTTTGCGGCAATCACCAAAGAACTGGGAGAGGCTCTCAAAGTTGATGGTTGTACTCTATCCCTGTGGACCAAGAGCGATCGCTTTGTTCAATGCGTCGGTTTATACAATCCTTTAGAACCACAAAAAATTATTCAAGATTCCCTTGATTGGCAACAAATTATCAATTCACCGACATCAAGGACGAGCGAGATAAATTCGAGCGATATATTCTCTGCTATCCCCATTGCCGAAAATCCACTTTTACAAGCACTTTTATATACTAAAAAGCCAGTCTGTATTGCCGACTTGGAAAGTCAAAAAAAACTGGCTCGTTATGAGCTTCCCTGGCATGCAAAAGCTAGAGCCTTACTAATTGTTCCTCTAATGGTCGAAGCTGAAGTTATTGGCAGCATTACCCTCAGGCAATCTGAATCTATACGTAGTTGGAGTGAATCAGACATTGATTTAGCCGAAGCGGTAGCTTCTCAAGCTGCGGTCACTATTTCTCAGGTTTTAACCCACCAACAGATTAAGGAATTAGCCCAAAAAGAAACTACTGTTAATCGTATTACTGCCACTATTCGTTCCAGTTTAGAACCACCAGTAATGTTTGCGGCAATCACCAAAGAACTGGGAGAAGCTCTTAAAGTAGATGGCTGCAGTCTTTCTCTGTGGACGAAAAACGATCAATTTGTTAAGTGTGTCGGTTTGTATAATCCCCATGAACCGCAAAAAATTATTCAAGATTCTCCTGATTGGCAGCAGGCTACAACTTCGACTGTCCCGATTGCCAAAAACCCTATTTTACAGGCTCTCATATTTACCAAAAAACCTGTTTGCTCTACAGAATTAGAACAGCAACAAAAAATGGCTCGCTATGAACTTCCTTGGCACTTTAAGGCTAGAGCCTTACTAATAGTGCCTTTGATTGTCGAAGATGAAATTATTGGTAGCATTACCCTCAGACAATCAAGTAGCTCCCGCAGTTGGAGTCAGTCAGAAATTGATTTGGCCGAAACAGTTGCTTCTCAAGCAGCGATCGCCGTACAACAGGCAAAATTATATGAAACTACCAAACAACAGACCGAATTACTAGAGCTCAAAGAAGAAAAAGTTAGGCAACTAAATACTTATCTGACAGAATCGGTTTTAAAACGATTTTTACCAGCAGCAATTGTCAATAAAGCAGCAACAGGCAAATTATCTCTAGATTTAACTCCTGAACCTCGTCGAGTGACCCTCTTATTTTGCGATTTGGTTGGTTTTACTAATTTATCCAGTCAGTTAGATGTGGTTTTGTTGGCTGAAATACTCAATGAATATCTCGAAGCAATGAGTAAAGCAGTCTTTGATCGTGGCGGTACAGTAGATAAGTTTATTGGCGATGGAGTAATGGCTATGTTTGGCGCACCAGAAGATTTATCTTGTCCAGAACAAGCCCAGAGAGCGATCGCTACTGCGACAACCATGCACTATTATCTAGAAAAATTAAACGAACGATGGCAAGCCAAAGCCCTCAAAATGAACAGTAATATTCCTACTTTAAAAATGCGTTGCGGAATCCATCAAGGAAAAGCTGTGGTGGGAATGTTTGGTGGAGGGCAAAGGAAGGATTATACTGCCGTAGGCAAAGTGGTTAATATTGCTGCTCGTTTGCAAAGTGTTGCCGAACCCAATAGTATTTTAATTTCGTCGGCAGTAGCTAATTGTCTGGGTAATCTGAATTTGGGTCAGGCTCAAAGTTTCAGGCTTAAAGGACTCGATCAGGATTTTCAGGCATTTATGTTCAGCATGAATTAGCAAAATAATTTAATCACATAGCTTCTACTAAAATAAATATTTATACTTAACTTCACTCTAGCTCAATAGCAAACCTAATTATGGATTTATCGGCGATACTACCCACGTTTGTTGTTACTTTACGAGAAGGATTTGAAGCTACCCTAGTAGTTGGTATTGTTATGGCCTGTCTTCAAAAAGCTAAGCAGCCTCAACTATATCGCTGGGTATACCTTGGTGTCTTGGGGGGCATTATTGCTAGTGTCGCCGTCGGGTTTCTCTTAGCGGGGACTCTCACAGGAGTAGAGAGTAGAGGAGGAATCTACACTCCAGTAGTCAAACAACTCTTAGAAGGGATTTTTGGTGTAGTGGCGATCGCCATGTTGAGTTGGATGTTGCTCTGGATGACTAAACAGGCAAAATCCCTCAAAGGAGAAGTGGAAGGAGCGATTAATTCGGCGTTAAATCAGAATAATGCCGAAAAAGCAGTATTTCTCTTAATTTTTATTGCTGTCTTACGAGAAGGCTTTGAAACTGTTTTATTCATCTTGGCAAAATTTCAGCAAGAATGGACTCTGCCTGCGGTAGGTGCAGTTACGGGCTTAGCTCTGGCAGCCTTGATGGGGGTAGCATTATTCTCTTTGGGAGTGAAAATTAATATCCGCTTGTTTTTTCAAGTGATGGGAATTTTACTTTTATTGATTGTTGGCGGTTTAGTTATGGGTGCACTCAAACATTTTGATGCTGCTCTAGCTTTATTCTCGCAATTATCACTTAATAATTGGTGTATTTCGGATGGCTCATCCTGCATCTTGGGGACACAAGTATGGGACGGCTCAAATCTATTACCCGAAAAACAATTTCCAGGGATAATTTTAAAAGCTCTTTTTGGTTATCGTCAGACTCTCTATTTAGGACAAATTTTGGCCTATATTTCATTTTTAGCAATTATCGGCACAGCTTATTTTCAAAGCCTAAATCCCAAATCATCCCCAAGCAATAAACAATTAAAAACTGAAAATTAAACCACAATCATACTTGCCATAATCAAGCAAATTAATAATAAAGCGATCGCTTTTCTCTTATAGCGATCGCTCAGCCTCAACTAAGTGTTTGCTGTTAAAGGTTAATCAATTAATTCTAGAACTCCGAAGTAATTTGCGGCTAGAGTGACAATTTCACGTTTAAATTCTGACAATTCAGGCATATAGGTATCTATTGTTAAATACACTGCATCCCGAAAATCTGGCCAATGATCGGTTTTGTTTTGAACAAAGGGCCTGAGCCTTTGTAGTAATAGCCAGTTACTCTGAATTTCCGCCTGGGATAAAGCTTGCGCCAAATTCTGTGGCGGGGCTGTCGGATCGGCCAACTCTGGCAAAATTCGACTTACGAAAGTAACTCGATGGAATACGCGCCAACAAGGAGGTGTATTATTGGCTCCTTGTGCTTGTCGCATGGCAATTGCATTGGCATGATCGCTTTGGGCTAGCCAAATTGGGTCAATGACTTTATTAAACAGGTCTTGACCATTATCTTCATCTGCGGAGAGATAGAAAGTCATAAAGCGGTAAGCATCAACTTTACCTGGCACAATAACGGCATTTCCATCAACATCGTATTGGCGAGTCAAGCCTACTTCATTGTATGCCTGTAAATCACCAGGAGGATCGACCATCATCTCAATACTAAAGGAGTTGGAAGATTCTTGACTTTTGCTCTTAGTCAGGCTCATGCCTCCTCCCATCATGCCATTGAGTTCGATGTCGCTAACTGTAATTCCCCCAGCTTCAGCCCAAGCACGAAAAGAGGTGTCAACTGAGAATGTCCAATTAAAGGAGCCACTCTTAGTTTCTTGACGCACAGAAGTTACTTGTGTGGATTCTTCAAAGAAACCACCATCGGCTGTCCAAAAGTAGGTGTTGACCAAATTGCGCTTTGAAAATTGATTTGATAGATCTCGACTTTCAACACTTCCTTGAATAAGATTGCCGATTGTTGTTCCTACACTAGCTCCAAAGGCCACTAAAGGAAATGAAGCTGCACCACCAGCTAGATTGTACGTTGCGATATTTGCAAGAAGACTAGCTGTACCTAAACTTGATCCTCCAATAATTGCACCTAAACCACTATCTAAGAAACTAGTATCAAAATTTTTGTAGTAATTTCGGAGCGCTTCTTCCTCCCGCTGGATTTGTTGCTTGAGCTTATAGGCTTCGGTTGGCTTGAAATAGCTATATTCACCATAACTCTGCGTATTCTGATAATCAGAATCGCTGACTTTACCTTTGCCATCATAGCCAACTACACCATCCAGCGTCCCTTGCTTGGTGTAGCGTGGGTTAATTGGGAATGGAATTAAATTTCGATCTTTTGGAATATCTGGGTTAGGGTGCATTTGGAACGAAACCAATGCATTGTTGTGCTCTAACCGCAAAGCAAATACATCGGCAGTGTCAGACTCGACGACAGCAAACCCCACATTGGCAGGTTGAAAGCGCCGGGTCATAGAATTGTTAAGTTTTTGGGTTGGATCTTCCCAATTTCCACCTAATGTCACGGTTAAGCTTTTTGTGACCTGAGTCCCATAGCTAACCGATTCTTCCGATCCCCATGTTCCTTGAGTGTTTAGGCTGGTCTTCGTTCCACCTCCCAGATAAAACTTTGCTCCAGTCATATTGCTGGCAATTCCAATCCCAAGAGGCGCTGTTACGATCTGAAGCTCTGTCTCAACTGCATTCTGGAAAGCCAGTTCAAAGCCACTATCAAAACTGCTTTCGCTGGATGTGGAGAAACTATATTCAACACTCTCTGCCTCTGCCACTTCTAACTCGCTAGCCCCAACATAATCATAAATCGCTGGATCGATCGGTCCTGCTGTCAGGTTCTCGCTAGGTATAGGGGGTGCTCCTTCTACGTAGCCAATGATTTGCGGATCGTATTGGATTTGTCCTACCCATTCCAGCTTCAAGTTACCAATTTTGTAGCCTGTTACCAGATTCCACTGTCCATCTTTAGTGAAAGAATAGCATCGCTTCATCACACCCGAGAGTTGACTTGTTTCGTCAGTTTGAGTGTCGCCATATTCCTGCACCGCTGGAGTACTAGAAATCGTGCCGTGGAAAGAGGTTTTAATGCCGGCAAGAGCAGAGCGGACTAGAGCAATATCTTCACTAATTGGTGCATCCGACAAAATAGTACTGGGTTTCTGTTCTCCTGTCCCTAAAGGCAAATTCAAGCTCTGCAATCCATCATCAACCAGCTCAGAAGCTTCATCATCTAAATGATCGAAGCGGTAGTAGGCGATCAGCTTACCTTTTTCGCCCCTGAGACGCGTAAAGAGGTTGTCTAAAATCTGCTCCTCTGTGCGCTTGACTTTCCAAATTCGGACTTCTTCCAAAACGCCTTGGAAAGCTTCCTGCACAACCGAATCATCCTGACGACCTCCCAGCGTGAATTGGTCTATTCCCCATACCGGAGATGATGTCATACTTTCAGTTGATACTTTGTTGCCATTGACATAGAGTGTCAAGCTAGCCACATTAGGATCGGGATTATTGACCCAGTTGATTGAAGATCCATAGAAGTGAGCATGGGTGTCAGCATCTTCAGATGTTGCTCGAGCCTCATAGGCGATATCTCCTTCATTCTTATTCAGTTGCCAATGGGCAACCAAACCCGACTGAATATCTGGAATATCTTTAAACCGCTTGATTTGATTAAGATCGAGAGCTTGATTCCAGAGACGGACTTCACTAATAACGCCTTGGAAAGGAATGATCTGATCGCCTTTAGAAACTCGCCCAATCTCTAGCACCTCGTCGCTGCTCCCAGTCTCAATGAGATTGCTAAACTCTAGTTCATCTGCAAAGTCATTGAAGGTTTTAGGGTTGCTACTCTCAAGATATTCATCAGTATCTTCTTTGAGATAACAAGAGATAGTGTATTGCTTGATTTGCAGCGATCGCTGAGCTGTACCCTTGATTGTAACAACGTCACCATTATCAAGCCGTTCATACTGATCCGTATAGTTTCCATCCTCATTACGTTGTCGGGTTAAGGAAATGGTTTGGCTCTGTCGTACCAGAGCCAAGCGGAAGAAAGACGATTCTTGAATAGTCAGATCGTCAAACTTATGTTCATGCAGTTCACCATCTCGATCTTCAAAGGCAAAGACAATCTGACCTTCTTTATTGATATACAAAGCATAAGGAACATACCGATCATCACTGTCTTCTAAGACACCTTTTGACAGTAATCCTCGCTCTGTCGAAAGATTCTCCACTTCAAAGAAAATCTCAATAGTCAGCTCACCGTTAAGGTCAAGGCTACTACTCTCCCCAGTTTGGAGATAAGTATCTGTTTCACCAGGGAATTGCAGGCCATAGGATTGGGAATAAAGAACGCTCAGGTGTGCCCACTGATTCGTCAAGAAGGCATCAGTCGATCGCGCAAACTGATTGCCGACCCCAGTAAATACGGCATAGTCGATCTGAGGCGATGTAACCTGAGACGGGCTACCGTTAATGGCTCCATTATGTCCGTGACCACTGCGATCGAGCGCTTCTCCATTCAGGAATTGCCAGTAAGCTGTTAAACCTTCTTCATCACCTTTTAACCGATGATTGCGATCGGCATTGATTTGTTCTTGGGTACGAGGATAATTCCAAATGCGTACCTCATCGATCGCTCCTTTGAATGTACCAGCCCAGTACTTCCCAATGTAGACGGTTCCAGTGCCAATAAATGGCTCAGAGGTAGAATTAGAAGTAACTGCAACTCTTTCACCATCCACGACTAAATATAAAGTAGATTCCTCTTCTTGGCCATCAATGAATATGGTTTGGGTCATGGAATCAATGTCATAACGCCAGGCTAGATGATACCAACGATTCTTCTTATTTAGTGTTCTCTTAGTCTCCGTATCATTATCAAAGAAGCCCATGCGGACTTTTCCATTTGTCAGCACTATCAATTGCAAGACCTTGTTCTTTTCTTCACCAGAGGGGATATCCATCCCTAAAATTGGTTGCCAGGTCTGTTGAAAGTCGTCGCCTTTAACCCACGCTTCAACAGTGAAGCTCTGATTGGTTAAGCCCAATTCTTGTGCTGAACCAAGGGAGATGTAATCATTAGTACCATCAAAATACAAGGCACTTTGATGATTTGCTTTTTGCAAACCTAACGTATATTTGGATGTATATTTGTTGGCAGAGCTTGTTTTATGCAGAACTCGGGTCATGCTGTAAACGTTTTTGGGTAATATCCAAGCCTCCAACGTGAGATCTCCTTCTGTTGTAAATGCTTCTACCTGACTGAGGCTAGCGCCGATGAAGTTCTGATGACCATCAAAGGAGAGTGCTTGACCTGGTGCGTCAGCAACCCACTGGCAAGGGAGGGCAGTACGAGTACGACTTGCTTCGCCATCTTGAACCCATGATGTTGCATTGCCAGCAGCAGCATGGAAGTGGAGTGAGCCATACCGTAGTGTGTACGAGGCATCAGATTCCCCATTCTTTTCCACTATGGCTAGGCGGTTGTAGGCATAAGGTACATAATAAACTGCCGTATCTTTTTCTTTTTCTGATAAGGTTTCAGTATCGACCGTTTCAATTGCGATCGCTGTTGTCTGGCTAGAAGCTGTTACATCACTGCTGACCGTGACAATATTGTTACCAATCTGTAACTTATCTCCGGCAGTTAAAACTCTAGCCGGCTTTCCTTGAATGGGTAATGAATCAACCCTTCCAGATAGAGTTTCGCTCAGGGAACCGATATATACCAGATCACCAGCTTGACCGTTGAGTACTGCGGCAAAGCGGTTTCCAGCTCGAGGGACATCTTGCCAAAGTTCTGTAATAGCTGTACTGGGGTTTGTAATAGTGACATGGCAGGTTTTATCGTAGTTGCCAGAGCTAACCTCAATGGTCGTATCACCATTGACATCGCTTTCTGCTGCACGGCTCTCCAGCAGTAGTCTCTCACTGGAATTAGCTAATCCTAGCTCGAATTGCGATTTAATATTCAGGAGATTAAAATAGGCTGCAAAAAATTGATCTTCATTACCTCGAAAATAAAGCCCTAATTTTCCATTTGCACTTTCAAATAAATAAGGCGCATGTTCACTGTATGCAAATCCTAAAAGCCCCCCAGATACAGTCAAACCCATTGAATCTACATACAACAGCTTGAGAGAAATTGTTCCTAGCTCAATAACCCCCTCAATTTCTTGAATGTTGCTATTGATATTTTCTAGCTGAGTATTCAGATCAGAAATTCTGAAATCAGATAGGTAGCATTTATTTTCTGTGGGAGATCCAATAATTGCTCCGTTATCTGACAACGCAAGCGAAGCACCAAAATAATTTCTTCTTACAACTCCTGAAGTTCCTGAGGCTAGATTTTTGGGAGAGAAAAACTCACTGTTTTTCCTCCAAACACTACCATCAAATTGGAACAAGTGAATAGCTTTACAATTTCTCTGGAGACCTCCAATCAGAACCCTGTTATTGTGAATCGTAATAGATTCTAAATTAAAATCATCTGGATGCAATCTATCCTTTTCTAACCATTCACCATCTGAGTAGAGGTAAGAATAGCATTCGTTATTAGTACCAATAATTAACCAATCAGAGCTAAGGGCGACAAAACTTCCAAAATAACTGCTTAGTTGTTCGTCTATTGGAGTCGGACGAAACTTTCTAAATAGATTCCATTCATTATCTGCATAATGATATAAATACGCTGCTCCTACATTATCAACATAGCCGAACTCATCTGATGTCAGTTCCTCCCTCTTCGCACCAATAACCATCCAATCCCCATTAATGGAAACTGAACAACCGAACTGATCATCTCCTTCATGAGATTGTTTAGTTGTTTGACCGTAAATTTCTGAACGAAATTGACTCCAGCGAGTACCTGTTTTTTGATATAGATAAGCTTTCCCTCTAGAATCTCCTCTAGATTCAGGAGCACCAACAATTATCCAATCTCCACTGATGTCAACAGCATTTCCAAATTTCCCTCCATCACCTCTAATTTCATTAACTTGAGTCGTGTTTTGGCTAAGGTATTGATATATGTATACTCCTCCATAGTCTCCAAAGTCACTGCTGAGATCAGGAGCACCAACAACAGCCCATTCTTCATCAATGGCAACACAATGACCAAATTCACTATTTGACTGGCGTGCATTTATATCACTTTCTGCCTGGAGTCTCTTATCTGTATATGTCCATTGCTCATTCTCTAAATAAAACAGATATGCTGCCCCATCACTTCCATCAAAAGGAGCACCAACGATACACCAATTTCCACTTAATGATATAGAACTTCCAAAACCGGAACGATCATCAGAAGATGAGCTTAGCAGATAATTCTCTGTATTTTCCAATGTTGGAAAATTTATCTCTTCTTGAATTTCAGCTCTTTGCTCATATAATTCGCTTAGCCTATCAAGGTTTATATTGTTATCATTATTAGACAATATTTTTCCTATCGGTAAAATCTCTGGAAGTTGAGCCAACTTACCTTCACGAGAAACCGAAATATCTAGGGTCGCAATGTAAGGTTTATCATCCTCAGCACCAGGCTCCTCTATCGAAGCAACTGCCAGCATCACCCTGGCATTTTGCTTAATAGGCTTGTTTGTCTGGTCATAGCCAGAAGCAATATTCCCTTGTTGGTAATACAGTTTCGCTGTTATATCCGAGAAAACCTGCCGACCGCTAAACCTAAAGCTGTTGCGACTGATACCTGGCCGATCGCCAATAGGAGCGTCAGATACGATCCAAGTTGCTCCATGAATAGAACCATGATTGGCATTATTTGTTTGGTCATGAACAATAGCCCCTGTTCCTTCATCAAATCGCCAATACCCAGATAGACCAGGTTCATAACCATTGAGACGATAGAATCGATTATCCGCAATACTGTTTTTATCTCGGGCAATATTCCAAATACGAACTTCATCAATCCAGCCGAAAAAGGCGCGTTCTGGGTAACTATCACTCTGGTGTCTCCCTATATATAGATCGTTGCTCCATAAAGATGAATCGATGGGTTCAGTATATTGGGATTCAGCTACTAATTCTCCATTTAAATATAACCCGCACTTTTGAGTGTCTTCATTCCAAGTTGCTGCTACATGGTTCCATGTATTGACCTGGATGTGGATGGCATTGGCATCATCACCACTCTGAATATCCCAAACTGTTTGTTGTTGTCCATCAACCCTTGTGCCGTAGAAAAATTGAATTTGTTTACCTCTTGAGTTGATGTGAAATTCATGTTCGCTTCCGAAACCATTACCTGATGCTTGCCCAGCATAAAATACATGATGACGACCAGATACTGTAGAGGGCTTAAACCATAGCTCGATAGTGCCTTGAATCGGATCGATCAATGATTTATCTGGTAAATTGACATAAACCCGCTCGTCGGCTACTCCATCAAAAGCTAAGCCTGACTCTGCATATAGAGATTGAGTCTTAATCGGAATTAAATCCTCACCTGTAAATGGGTCGGTTCCTGGCGATCGCTCAAATACTGTATTTTGATACTCTGGATCGGGACTAGTATAAAATTGCGTTCCTTGTGTGTTAAATAAACCGTCCGACGAGCGCTCAAGGTTAAATGAATCAATGAAACCAGTCAAACTATTATGAGCAAAAATCTGCCAACGCTGCACATCGGCACTGACCGTAGGTAGCAATAAAACTGTAAATTTTCCCTGCTCTAAGTTGTTGACAAATGCTAATTCTTGAGTGGGTTCGTAGAAAGGGTTCCCTTCCATGTCATTGGCAGCCAAGGTGTCTTTGGTACTTTGAGGACGAGTTTTATTGCGGCTGCGCTGGTAACGTACTTCCTGTTTACGAACTAAGGTGTCCTCAATCAGGATAAAGCGATCGCAGAGAAGGCTATTATTTACAATTGGGACTTCATTGACTTGTACGATATAGTCGTCATCGGCAGCAATGGACTGGCGAAATAAATAAATATATCGATTATCAGATAAAACTTGAAAAGGTTGATTTGCCGTCAATCGAGCCGTTGTAGAACAGAATCGATCTGTGTCATCTTTATCAGTAACTTCAGTACCGTTTTCATCTTCAGACATCTTCTTAGGAGCGGCAACCGCAACTCCAACTTCCTCAATTTCTTCCGGAAACTCCAATTCACTAGGGCTGTTAGGCCAGTAATTAACATCGAGTTCGCTTGAATTTTCTGATTGTTCGGAATTATCTCGATCAAAATTTAGGACAGCATAATCAATTTTACGCTCACTATTGATAGCAAAGGCAACAACTTTGCCCTTGTGGCTCACCATACTTGTATGAGTATAAGTTTTTTCGCTGTAGCGTTTAGTGAAAATCTCAATGATGCTCATGCTCTAATACTCCTGAATACAACTCTAAATAACATTCAATCGAGATGAAAAGAATGCAGCAGAAGTATTGGTCAATAGACGAGAATTCTCAACTATTCACTAGAGAGAAACTTTTTTGAGTTTCATCTTATAGATCGTAATAGCGAAAATTTTCCTGTCAATTAACCTGTTGCAGAATAATGTTAAGAAATATTCCTGATACCCTTCATTATTGAATGGATATCAAGAATATTGCTTGATACTTCTCGATACTTCCTCTTCCAAAGATAATCTGATTTTGATTCTAAACGTTTAATTTAGTCATATTTCTTTAGATTGTTGGATTTTTTAAAATACTCAATCTCCAGAAGCATGAGCAGCAAAAAGTTGCTGTATTTTTCAAAAATGGGAACCATTTTTTGTTCTAAATAAAAAACTAAAGCGATCGCAATTATAAAAAAGCGATCGCTAATGAAAGAATAATATTGAAGTCTGTGACCGTTGATCAATTAACGAATTTGGGAGGAAGCTGCATCAGAAAGAACGGGAAGTTCGGCATATTCTCCTTGAATAGAGCGAAAAATACCATAGAAACAAGCAACAACACTACCCATAAAAATTGTGTTTGAAAGAGTTTCAGTGAGAAGACCTTGAGCGCCAAAAGCAGGTATCAAAATGCTCATAATCAGGCTAAATAAAATCTGGATTATATTCATTAAAATCGCTTGCATAGCACTAAAACGAACAAAATAGCTGACATTATCATTTCTGATTACTGCAAACCATAAACCAAAGAAAATGATCAAACTTGCAAAAGGCAGGCTATTTGTAATCCCATAAATTGCAATTAGAGGTGAGAAAAATTGGTACAACCAAGGAAATTGTGATAATAGTAGTATACCAAAAGGCAAGGAGTATACAAGGGGGAATAAATAGATTAAAGCTGCAAAACTACGGTCTTTAGCGTCTGTTACAGGTGTGTTCATATAATGTATGGATGATTACAGTTAATAGTTCTATCTTAAATCCTTCTTGTGGATGTAGGGTAAAGAATGGATTTTCAGCTGTCATTACATATAGCCTTTTAACCGGAGGAAGAGTCAACGCTTCAATGCCAAGGTTAAACCATCGGCGATCGGGAGCATACTAATAAAAACTCTTTCATCTTGGTGCATTTTTTGATTAAATTCCCGAATAGCGAGTGTTCTTTTATCAGTATCTTCTGGGTCAACAACTCTCCCAAACCAAAGCACATTATCTACAGCTATTAAACCACCAGTTCTTAGTAGAGTTAATGCCCGTTCATAATAGTTGAGATAATTTCGTTTATCTGCATCAATAAAAACAAAATCAAAACTTCCAGATTGCCCTTCAGCTATTAACCGATCCAAAGTATCCAGGGCTGGTGCAAGCTGAAAATCAATTTTGTGTTCTACTCCCGCCTCTTGCCAAAAACGACGGGCGATCGCCGTAGACTCCGGATCGCAGTCGCAAGCGATAACCTTACCATCTTCGGGTAAGGCTAAAGCTACCGCCAAAGAACTATAGCCTGTAAATACCCCAATATCAATGGCTTTCTTTGCTCCTATTAATTTAATCAGCATTGCCATAAACTGCCCTTGATCAGGAGATATCTGCATGATACTGCCTCGATGTTGGTCAGTTTCTGCTCGTAGCTTAGTTAAGATCTCTTCCTCTCGCAAGGATACAGATAGTAAGTAATTATAAACTTGACTATCTAACCCCAAACTTTTCTTGCTCATAATTTAATAACATGTCTTCCCATCAGTCAAAAACAACAAATTAAATATACGTGAATATACGGTTATTTTATTGTTATCTATTTTTCATATAATAATACGTGTTTTCCTTGTTGGACTTTGTTCGCGAATGCCCATCGCGAATTATTTTCCTGTTTATCCAAAGTCCAATGACTCTAGTTTTTTGCTTTTTATTCTGCCTCAGGTATTTCTTTAGATGACATTGTGAAATCATACGGAAATTATTTAGAATGACTATATGTCTTCTACTGGACGAATTATGATTTGAGGATTATCTTGCGATTTAAAAATTGCATCAATGCCCTGATCCAATGTATCTGCCATGACAATCTGATTTTGAAAAATAACAATTACTTTGGTTAAAGCAGGTAAGCTGTTTTCTTCCGCTTCAATATACAAAGGTTCAACATACAGCAACGATTGCTCAATCGGAATAATTAATAGATTACCTTGTATTGCCCGTGACCCCTCACGATTCCAAAGAGAAATCTGTTGAGAAATCACAGGATCTTGATTGATTAAAGCTTCTATTTGATTCGGTCCATAAATCAGTTTTTGTTTAGGGAATTTATATAACAGCAATTTGCCATATTCTGCACCATCGGAACGGGCTGCTAACCAAGCGATTAAGTTAGACCGACTCCTAGGAGTATAAGGATGCAACAAAATAAATTCTTCTTGGGTAGCAGTGGGGAGCTTCATGATAAGGTAGTAAGGCGCTACCTGCTGCGACTCTGTGCCATAAATTTCTTTGGGGATTTGCCACTGATCTTCACGATTGTAAAATACCTGAGGATCTGTCATGTGGTAAGTAAGTAATCTTTCTGACTGGATCCGAAATAAGTCCTCAGGGTAGCGAATATGGCGACGTAATTCTGATGGCATAGCTGAGAGTGGTTTAAATAGATGGGGAAAAACTTTGTCCCAGGTTTGAATTATTGGATCTTCTGGGTCTGAAATGTAAAAATCCACTTTGCCATTATAGGCATCCACCGCTACTTTGACTGAGTTACGAAGATAGTTAAATTTATTTTCTCCTGGATCGGAATAAGGATAGCGATCGCTAGTAGTATAGGCATCAATAATCCAATAAAGATTTTCGTGATTCTCATCCTGACGAATTTTCGCGGCTATTAAATAAGGATCTCGATCATAACTAAGAAAGGGGGCTATTTCTTCAACACGCTGTTTGATATTACGTCGAAACAGTAACTTAGTATCATCAGTAAAATTTTGTGCAAATAGCATTTGCCAATCTTTAAGATATTCGGCAAACAATATTCGTCGCCAGTAATTACCAATTTTAATTCCACCATTGCCATCGTAGGTGTTATAAACGTTTTCTTCTCCACTAGGAAAATCCAACTCCCTTAACTTAGTAGCAGTCATAATATAGGTGTTGGTTAACTCTCCGTAATAAATACGGGGTTTATCAAGGAGAATACTCTGACGAATTAAATCATCAGATGCTCTAAGCGTTCCAGAATCTTGGCTTCCTGTACCAATATCCTTAACGTAGTAGAAAGGTAATCCCCCTTGGGCGACTTGATTTACTGGAGAGAGAGTAAAACCATAACCATGAGTATAAATAAGATGTCTATTTACCCAGGTTTGGGCAATTTCTGGGACTTGTCCATAATCTAATTCCCGAGCTGCAATGATCACCTGTTGTTTATCGCCTTTAGCTGTATTAGCATCCTTACCAAGGACGTAGCGATCAATATCGGCATCGGCAAACTGATAATAGGGACGGATTTGCTGTAGTTGACGGTTAGTTTCTAGAATTGGGCGAGTATCCCACAACCGAATATTTTTGATCGTTAAATTGTTATTCTTTAGATCTTCAGCCGTTAATGCCCCCTGGGGATTAAAAGTTTCTGCCTCAATATTATCCAGGTTAAAGGCTCTGCGAGTCATCGCAATATTACGCTCGATATATGGTTTTTCTTTTACTAGTTCGTTGGGTTGTACCAATAGATGTTGAATTGTGGCACTAGAAAAATTACTCAGGGAAAAGACGAACAAATAGATCATAAAGGGCAAAATCAACCAAATAATGCGCTTTATTTTACGTTTCTTGAGCTGTAGATTTTGATATCCAGTAAATCCTTTGTATATCAACCAAATTGCACTAAGTACCGCTACTATAGTTAAAAATATTTCTATAGTTAACTGAACTTTAATACTGGTATAACCTGCACCATAAACTACTCCACTAGAGTTATAAAGTAGCTCAAAACGATTCAACCAATGTTGGTTAGCTAAACTCAACATTACTCCTGAGCCCAAAATAGAAAGGTGGCGAAGTTGAGGGCGAGAAAAACCTGGAAAACGACCCTCTGAAAGACTATTCCCTGATAATAAGTAAAATAAGGTGCAAGATATTAATGCATAGCAATACACTTCAACTAACCAAAATTCAAATAGCTGCCAAAGAGGCAAACGGAAGATATAAAAACCAATGTCTTTTTGAAATTGCGGATCTACTAAATTAAAGCTAGAAGGATTTAAAAAGCGGAGTACAATTGCCCAATTTCCTGCCCAGATAAACCCAAAAATAATACCCACTAAAATGACGCTTACTTTTAAACTAATCTTAGGTTTCCATAAAAGTAACGGCACAATAACCACCACAATTCCCAACTGACGGAGATAGCTCAAAATGAAGTTAGTCAGATTATCTAGGTCAAAGATATCTAGCGGGGGTTTTAAACGAGAAGCAATTTTGGGTAAGCGATAGCTTGTTTCCCAAACAGATAGTGCGATTTGGGTACTATGAAGAAGTATATAGGTAAGAGCGGCAGCAGCTGCGATCGCAGCCAAAAGTAATAAAGGTAATTTTAAGCGGGGAGAAGAAGTTTTTTGCTCAGAATCGGGTCTAATGGATAATTGTTTTCCCAAAGTAATTTTATGAGAATTTTGAGTAACAAATTGTTTTGGCAAGGAAGTATAGAAAACTCCGGCATCATACCATTCCTCTTTAGATCGCCAATGCCATTGCCAGCGACTTGCTAACCACAAATTCCACCCCAGAAATAAGCTCGTAATAATACAGATTAATAACCATAAAGTACACTCACTTCCCCGTCGAATTAAGAATGCTGAGAGATAGTCAACTTCTTTAAACCAGAGTATTTCCGCAAACCAACGTGAAAAAATCTCAAAAATACCCCATAAGCCTATAATAACTACAATTGAGACCGATAATGGTTGATAAAGACGTTTCATAACTTTAAACCAAATAACACGTGAGTTAGACGGTAAGTAAGTAGAGAAAAAAGCTGAGCAGTAAACTTCAAAAGTATATTATTATGAATCTAATCCCAGCTATGATGACCATTGTATCTCGCCTCAACCGAACTCCAATAGAAACAAGCTGATATCATAAGACATCAGCTTATCTCCTCTCGATCATTGGTAAATTTTATTTACCGGCAGTTTTATAAGTTGTTTTACCGGCGGTATTTATAACTTCATTGATTAAGTTATAAATACGTTCAGCTTGATATTTTATGCAGGAATTGTAAAACATATTTCTTAGTCTCTAAGAGTAATCCAAGAAAAGTGAATATCAATGAATCTCTGAAAAGCAGAGTGAACTTCATCTTTAGGAATAAAATCCTTAACCTTGGTCTACCCAGAACTGAGACATCAAACTTGTTGGGAAAGCTTCAAAGATGGCGATCGCAACTTTTTAGTCAGTATCGGTAACTTAATTTGTACCTGTGTGCCTTGATTCAACTCACTATTAAGTGTCAACTCTCCGCCATGCTGTTCGACGATCTCCTTGGTAAGTTTGAGTCCCATCGGCGATCGACTTTGCTGAGTTCCTGACAGTATTTCTGCACTATTAAAGAATCCATCGATCAAGGACTTTTTGATTCCCGTGCCATTATCAGTTACATCAATCAGTAACTCATTATCACTTACCACGTTAGTAAAAATACCAATTCGACCACCAGTTTCTGGAAGTGCTTCCAAGGCATTTTCTATCAACTGCTTAATTGCTTCTCGCAATTTTAGCCGATCTACAACTGCTCGTTTTACTTCTGGTGCGATCTCTAATTCAATACTAATGCTACGAGTTACCAATTCTTCCTGAAAACTAATTACGATCTCATACAGCAACGCTCGAATATCAATTTCTGTAAGATTAAGATCCAGAGGAAAGCCAAACTCGGTTAGATGAGTGACTGTACTTAATAGTTGAGTAACTTGATTAATAATTACCTGCTTCCTAGCCGTTTTAACGTTCCCGTTCCCGTTCTTGTAATCCAATTGAGCTAGTTGTACTTCCATTTGATTTAAGAGCTGGTGTACAAGTAGCCGGGAAGGTGCGTTCTTGATCGAAGAGCTATTCCCTGCTGCTGTCCCATTAACTGTTTCCAAAGCTGCCAGCTCTAGAAGTTTTTCTCGTTTTTGCAATGACTCGACCAGCCGATTGAAGGCGCGATTGACCGAACCAATTTCATCGCCTCTTTCCGCATCCAAATAAATTTGGCGACCGCCTTGACTAAGATTATCAAGAGCTTGCTTCACTTCCTTGAGGGGGGTAAACAGATCGGAGTTGAGATAAGCTATCAGCAGCAAGCTCAAGGAGATTGTCCCAAAAGCGGCCAAGATCAGAACCAATTCTGCTGTTTCTTGACTCTGTTTGACTCGTCTCAGAATTGCCTGACGGTCTTGTTGATCGGAATCAACTGCTCGTTCACCAAGTTTTTTAAACATTGGAATACTGGTGTTTTGAAGCTTATTTCTTCTTATCTCTAAAGCTTCGAATTTACGATCCTCTGCCAATAATTGTAAAATTTCTTCGCAATCTCTAAGCAATAATAAATAGGCGTTTTTGAGTTCTTGTATTTGCTTTTTCTCTGCACCATTGTGTGCCAATTGTGACCAATTCCGAAAATACTGCTGAACAGGAGCAATATCTGTTTCAAATTGACTTCTTGCATTAGGTTCACCTGTAGCGATCACATCTCGAATTGTTTGAGTCGCATTAATAACTCGCGTTTTTAATTCTTTGATTAGTAAACTACGTTGATAATGATTGTTGAGTTCTCGATTGCTGGTTTGCCAATTATAGATTGCCCACCCCGTTACCCCTGCATTGAGTAAGGCCAATACAACTAAACCACCAAAAGTAGATAAGAGTTTTTGCTGTAGTTTCATAATGCCAGGCCAATCCAGCGCCAGTAACCAAAATAAAATAAGATAATTAATCCCAAATGAACTAAAAGCAGAACAGAACTGAGACGGAGTAAATCAGTTGGCTGATAAGTTTGATCGTCTAGTTCGCAGAAGATTAATAGTGCCTTAGAACTAACAGGAAAGGTTAGACAATAGTCCATACCCAAGGTACTTAAGAATAAAACGGCTACTGGATTAAGTTGCAAACTATTCGCTAAGTACAACATTGGAGGTACTAAGGCTGCTGCCCTTGCTGTATGGGAAGTCATATAGAGGTGAGATGTGAGGGAAATTAACGCCAGTAGTAGCAATATAAATAAATGTGAGTTGCTTTGAGAAATAGTACTAATCTGGAAAATTTTACTGATGATCCACTGCGCTGCATCAGAATCAATTAGCGATCGCCCTAAGACTAAAGCTGCACCAACAAAAATAATCAAATTCCAAGAAACTGCTTTGATGCCTTCTTGCCAGCTCAAAATACCTAAATTAGGCAATGTCAATATTAAAGCCCCTGCCACAGAGATAGTGGCAATTTCATAGCCATGCCAATTTTCAGTCAACCACAGTAACACCATCATTAGGACAATAATAAGAGTTTTAATTTCCTTGGTCGAAAGAGGTTGTTGTTTTAGTTTCTGCGGTGGTAATGGGCGATCAAGTCGAGACTTATTTAAAAATAGTCTCATAATTACCCAACAAGAAGCGTAGCTAGCAGCAATGGCAAACGGTAATCCATAAATCGCCCATTGAGTAAAGGAAATTCTTTGCTGAGTAATTTGATATAGTAAGTCATTGGCGATCAAGTGAGAACCAGCACCAACTATTGCACCTATAGTTGAAACTAAGATAACAGTTGGCATTAATAAGGCGATCGCGCGAGTTATCCGCTTGTCATTAGTAGCAGCAGTAATACTACGAAAGACGGGGATCGTAACCGCCGCTCGACCAGAAGTAGAAGGAATTATGAAAGATAGAGGAATCAAAACGCTAGTTAACAGCCAAAAAAGACTGCGGACTGTATTAGCTCGCGCCACTACAATTTGAGTTAACCTTGCTGCTAGTCCAGTTTTTTGAACTGCACCTCCTAAGATAAAAGCTCCAATCATCAACCAGATGACATCAGAAGACAAGGCGGCAAAAAGTTGTTCTTGAGATGTACCACCAGTCAAAACCAATAGCATGACGGTTCCCAAAGCAACGTAAGCAGCGTTGATTGAGGTTGTTGACCATAATATAGCAGCTACGATAAAAGCAAACAGTGATAAACGTCCTTCTGTAGGGAGGGAAGTCGGCAATAAAACACTAATGCCAGCGGTGAGAGTTAACGCTAGTGGGAAAGCTGCATCAACTACCCAGCGTAAAGGTCTGGGATGGGATACTGGCAAGTTTTCTTGATATTTATAAGTCTTAGGTACTTTCTTAGAAGCAATCAATTGCTGTATGTCTCCTCCGTCTTTTGCCCTACTTCCCTTTTTTCCGCTCCGCAAGAATTCTAGCTAGGCTATTCAACCACATTTTCAACTTCGATTAGCTCTACTAAAGTTTCAATGGCGTTCTTCAAGTCAGCTTTTAAACTATCTGCTAGAGATTGACAGTCATTAGCTAGTGGTTGAGCTTTAATTTCGTTACTGTCAAAAACATCCAGTAAGCTGCTTAGTGTTTGCATCTTTTTAGCGAGTGCTTGTATTCCTTGCCATTTTTTGACAGAAAAGTCACAAAAATCTTCATTGGGGTTCATGTCAATTTTTCAGTTATCTGTGATTATTAATCATCGGCGAATGTTTAATCCCCCCTTCGCTATAACCAAGGTCATACATACTGGCAGCTTGAGCATCTTCTGGAGGGCGTTTTGGTTTATCTGACCAGGCATCAGCTTTTCCCAAATTAAACCAATCTTCATTATTCATCCAAGACATATATGTCTCGTTGGTTTTTGACCATAATGTATTTTTCATTATTCTTCTCCTGAAAATATACTTCTGAAAACTTCAAATTCTGAAAATCGAAACCGAAGAATTAACTTTCATTTACCATCCGCTCAAGGTGCAATGTCTAACTTGTCGACCCACTAGCAGCAATCTTCCTATGCCTTCGGACGCGTTAGTTAATAAAGTTGAAGCTTCGGCGATCGCTTCTTGTAGTTGACAAGGATAGGTCAAAATACTGGCAAAATAGTCAATTCCGTGTTGCCAGTTGACCTCAGCATCCTGACCGATCGTGCCAGCTAAAGCTATGACTGGTAAATTGTAACGTTTGGCTCGTCGGGCAACCTCAGAAGGAATTTTACCCCTAGGAGTTTGGGAATCGAGACATCCTTCGGCAGTAATTACTAAATCTACTTGTGGCAGTAAGCGATCTATTTCTAGGTACTGCATAACGATTTCATAGCGAGGATATAATTTCGCATCTAATAGAGCTAGTAAACCTGTTCCTAAACCACCAGAAGCACCACTACCAGGCAGTTGCCCCACTTGAATACCTAGATCTGCTTTAATAACTGTGGCATAGTGTTCTAGAGCCAGAGCCATTTCTTCAACAGTTTCAGAAGATGCTCCTTTTTGCGGACCAAATACTCTGGCTACCCCTTGAGAGCCACACAGCACATTATGCCAGTTACAAGCCACATCAATTTGTACCCAATCGAGACGCAGATCTCGTTCTGATAAATCAATTTGCTTTAGTTTGATCAGTTCCCCTCCGCCAAAACCCAACTGTTTTCCTTCTGAGTCCAGTAACTTGACACCTAAAGCCTGTGCCATACCAGCACCGCCGTCATTAGTACCAGAATCTCCGCAGCCAACTAAGATGCGCTCAACTCCAGCGTCTAAAGCGGCTCTAATTAATTCTCCAACACCGTAAGTAGTGGTTATTAGAGGATCGCGCAATTCAGTTGGAACATGACGCAAACCCGCTGCTGCTGCCATTTCCACAACCGCGGTTTTATAATAAGTGTTTCCTAGTAAACCATAGTATGTATTGATTTTTTGTCCTACTGGTCCAGTTACTTGAACAGGGTGTAAAGTACCTCCTGTAGCTTCAACCAATGCTTTAGTAAAACCTTCTCCTCCATCTACTAATGGGGCTTTAATTGTTCGAGCATCGGGTAAGACTCTCTTGATGCCTGCTGCAATACAATCAGCAACTTGTTCGGCATCGAGACTTTCTTTAAAACCAGATGGAGCGATTAAAATATTTAAAGTCATTTCACCTCCTGCGGCTTAACCGCTTGGCGAGTTTCAAAATAGGTAGTTTTAATGTATCTGGCTACAAATATCTAAGACCTATTAATCTCCTCTTAATTTTTAGTTAAACTTGTCTGGATGAATGTATTTTGAAAGTAACGTGAGAACATTCTCACAATCTAGTAATTCTTGTCTTTTAAAGCGTTTAGTGGACAGTTTCCCCGACTTTGGTCAGAAATGCTCCAGCCGAGAAGCTATAGCCGTACACAATTATGTTAGGACATTAAAAATGATTAATTAAGCGAACCGTGAGTTAATTAGCCAAGCAAGGAAAGCGATCACCCTAGCCGTGGCGATCGCGTTAAGAGATTAATATGCAAATAAGCAATGATAGATACTTCGTGTCAATTATATTAACCGCGCAAGAAGGTATTTTTCATGCGTAAATTCAACTAATATCCCATTTTTCAAAGTGGAAAGTCTTAAACGAGAAGTATTGGGGCGGGGCGTACGAGCCTTTGAGGTTTCCTCAAATTATGTAAATTGATATTACAAATATTCGCTGTTTTGCGTAAAAATTAAGCTCATTAATGACCAATAATATAGAAGTACTCGAAAAAAAAAATTCAAAGTGTGCGATCGCCCAATAAAGTTAGACATAAAAATAAGCGTAAACTAAATAAAAAAGAGTTATTTTCTGCTTTAAAATCTATGAACCAAAGAAATATTGTCTAAGCAAAATAAGGGCTTTTAGCCGTTAGCTACTTGGTAAGAGTTGATACCAAGATCAAACTTGGCTTAGTTTGATCTTTACACCTCATTTTTTATTACCAGGTTATTTTGTTCGGAGAAGTAGTATGAAAGATATCGAATTAAAACTACCAGACTGGTATGACTATGAATCAGAACTTTGTGGTGAAGTTCATAATCGTGAGGATGAGGCATTTGATGACCAAGCTAAATCATATTCGGGTCTAATTAAAAATACTCCTGGCTGTTCAACTTCTGCTTGTAATGCTTTGTCCCAGCAGTTGATTCATCAGATGAATGTAATGTTTCCTAATATATTGGTTAGTTTTGAAGAGCTGAATGTAAATCTTAATAAGGCTGCCTTTCCCTATCTTCAAGCCCCGGCCAAAACAGCTCTGGCTAAAGCGATTCAGGAGCGGGGTAGAACAATGACAGTTAACTCTGGATATAGAACAATTGCCCAGCAATTACTATTATTTAACTGGGGCAGAAGTTGTGGCTATCCGATTGTTGCCAGACCTGGAAGAAGCAACCATCAAAGCGGGTTAGCTCTTGATATTAACGATCATACTGGTTGGCAACCTTACCTCAAAAAACATAGCTGGAGATGGTTTGGTCCCCGGGACAAGCCTCATTTTGATTATGTTAGCACTGGTGCCCAAGATATTCGCCAAGCAACCATGAAAGCTTTCCAACAATTATGGAATAACAATAATCCCGGTCAAACACTTACCGTAGATGGAGTATGGGGACCCAATACGGAACGTAGTTTGAATGAATCACCTGCTTATGGATTTAAAATTGCTCCCTGGGACGAAAAACCGAGACTGCTTAAGCTCACTACTCCAATGACGGAAGGTTCTGATGTCTTCAAAGTTCAAAAAGCATTACAAGATCATGGATATAGCATTGTACCTGACGGTTATTATGGCAAGGGAACAGCCACGGTTGTTAAACAGTTTCAAGAAAATTCTGGTATTAATGTAGATGGTGTAGTTGGAGCGAATACTCTCGCTAAACTTTTTGCTTAAAATACTTGGTTTATAAAATGCTTGGCTGGAAGAAGACTTGAAATATCAGGGTTAATTAGCTATCAAGTCTTCTATTTATATATTCATTTATTTAGTTTCAGAATCGAATTCTATTTTTGTAACAGGAGATGATTAGTGCCAACTGAAATGAAAGATATGGTGGTAATTCTTCCCGGAATTATGGGTAGCATCTTACAAAAGGATGGTAAAGACCTGTGGAATGTTTCCGGTCAAGCAATCTGGCAAGTAGTAAGAAGTTTGGGCGATCGCTTGGGTGATTTAAAATTAGAAGGAGATGATCCAGAAGGTGGGAACCTTGATGATGGTGTCATACCAACTGGCTTGATTCAAGATACTCATCTAATTCCTGGATTATGGAAAATAGATGGCTATGACAAAACTTCGAAGCTGATTACTGATAACTTCAAGGTAATCAAAGGGGATATCTACCAAGATCCTGAGGACCAAGTAGCTAACTTTTATTATTTCCCCTACGATTGGCGCCGGGATAATCGTGCTAATGCTAATATCCTGAAACGTTTATTAGATAAAAGATTAAAAACATGGCGGGAATCTAGCGGCAATAGTGATGCCAAGGTAATTCTTTTGGCTCATAGCATGGGAGGATTAATCTCTCGCTATTACTTAGAAGTGTTAGGGGGTTGGAAAGATGCCAGAGCATTGTTTACTTTTGGTACTCCTTACCGTGGCTCGGTAAATGCGATCGATGTACTTGCCAATGGATTTAGGAAGCAAGGAATCGATCTCCTGAAGCTTTTGGGCATGAGAGAGATTATTAATTCATTGACTTCCATCTATCAGTTGTTGCCTATCTATCCTGTTTTGCAAGTTGACGGAGCCAGTAAAAGAGTTGCCGAAGTTGCCAACCTACCGAATATTGACCAAGAAAAAGCTAATCAGGCTTTAGCTTTTCATAGGGAAATTGAAGCCGCAGTTAAGACTCATTCAGATTCCTATGCCACAGTTCCCTTTGTCGGTATACAACAACCGACTTTACAATCTGCTGAATTTACTAATGGAAAAATCACAGTTGGCAGAGAGTTACCGTTAATCATGAAAAATAGAAATTTGGCAAGTCTAGCTGATGGCGATGGTACAGTGCCTCAGATTTCTGCTTTTCCAATCGAATTTAGCGATCGCGATGTGTTGGAAATTCCCAGTTTCATAGCGGAAGCTCACGGCTCTCTACAAAATCAGCCAAATATTTTGTTAAATTTACTCAACAAAATGCAAGTGTCCCAAGATACTGGTGAGACATTGGAGGATATCAGAGGTAGACGTGGCAAACAAGGCAGAAGTATTCGAGCTGGAAAAAAAGGTATTAGTCTCTTGCTAGACGATCTTTATCTCCAAAATGAACCAATTTTGATTAAAGCTAAGATTAATGGGGATGAAGATTTTGGGGCGTTGAAAGGTCATCTAGTTTGTGTTTCTGAGCGCCGTCCTGATATCAATCTAGATTTTGTCAATCAAAGTAATGAATGGTCAATTAATTCAGAGATTCTGAATCTTGAACCTGGTCTATATCGCCTGAAGGTAACTACAGAAAAGACAGGAGAAAATTCGCCCAACCCAGTTCACGATCTGTTTGAAGTTGCCGATATTAATAGCTAGATCAAAAGCTTGACTCTTAGCTATAGGCTCTTAACCTTTCAAGTTCAAATAGATCAAAAAGCCATTAGCCATTAGCCATTAGCCATTAGCCATTAGCCATTAGCCATTAGCCATTAGCCATTAGCCATCTAAGAAGTTATTTGCTAATAGTTTATTTTGATAAACAATAATAGATTCACATCATGACAAACATAAATGAATCCAAACTTTATGCTTTGCTAATTGGAATTAACTACTACGAGTCGATCCAGACTTACCCTCAACTATATAAAAATTTGGGGGGATGTGTACGGGATATAGATCTTGTAGATAGCTATCTTCGGGATACCCTGGGAGTTCCTTCCGAACAGATCTGGAAACTTACGGCTCCGGTTGAAGAAAGCAATGAGTTATCGGCATTTAGAGCTGCTCAAGGAAATATACTCCCTACCTATGCCAATATTGTTAATGCTTTTGCAGAAATAACTGCGGTTGCTAATCCTGGAGAGCAAGTATACATTCACTACTCTGGACATGGTGGACGTGCAGTAACTATTTATCCCGAACTAGAGGGGAAACATCGACAAGACGAAGGGATTGTGCCGATGGATATTGGCAATGCCGATGGTCGCTACCTGCGAGATGTAGAGATGGCTACTTTGCTCAAACGTCTCAATGATAAAGGATGTATTGTGACGGTGATTTTTGACAGTTGTCATTCTGGGGGAGCTACCAGAGGTGATTGTGCCATTCGAGGTAATGAAAATAATTTGGTAGACAGTACAGCTAGAAACCAAGATAGTTTGGTTGCCGAACGACAAGAGTTATTGGATAACTGGCGCATTCTAACTCAAGTCGATCCCGATCTCTCTGGTGGCTGGCTACCAAATAAGGATTATATATTCATAGCTGCCTGTCGTCCTACAGAATATGCCTATGAGTATGCAGTGAATGGCGGACAACGCAATGGTGCATTGACTTATTGGATGATGGATACCCTAACTAGCAGTACTTCTGTCTTAACCTATAAATCGCTCTACAGTAGGATTAAGGGCATGATTCAGAGTAAGTTTCCTCAACAATTACCCATGTTGATTGGGGATGGTGATCGCCTGGTATTTGGAGATCGACGAGAATATAAACCCTATACCGTAACAGTAATTAAGGTGGCTCAAGATAGTCAAGAAATTACCCTGGATGCAGGCTTGGTAGCAGGTTTAAGTAGTGGTACTCGCTTTGCGATTTATCCCGTTGATGTGAGCGACTTTTCTGATAAAACCCAACAAATTGCGATCGCCGAACTGACGGACGATATTGAAGCGGATAAGTCATCCGCCAAAATTTTAGATGCCGCAGCAGGAGGAATTGAGGTTAAAGGTAAAATCGAACCTGGTGCTTCAGCAGTAATGGTTGCTGCACCTGTAGATTTGATTCGGAAAGTGCGTTTATTTGCTAACAAACAGGCAGGAGATAAAGAACAAGATTTACCCACAAATTTAGTAGATAAACAAACAGTAGCCTTAGAAAAAGTACGTCAAGCCTTAAAAGGTAATGGTTGGGTAGTGGAAGTCAAGGATGGAGAAGAAGGACACTTTCAGGTGGCTGTTGCCAGAGATAGCACGTATGAAATTTGTATAGGAATGCCCCTCGAAAACTTACGTCCAGCTTTAAGCATAGAAGATCCAGACGCTCCGCAAAAAGTGTGCGATCGCTTAGTTCATTTGGCTAAATACCAATCCGTGCAAGCTTTGGAGAATTCTGCCTCGAAAATAACTGAGTATTTAGAATTTGAGCTTTTAGATCGCAACAAGCAAGCTTTTGCCGATCCGAATAACATTGAACTGAAACAAGGAGAAACAGTATTTTTACGACTGAGAAATACTTTTCCTCAAGCTCTTAATGTTGCTATCTTAGATTTAGAGCCAACTTGGGAAATTTCCCAACTTCCAATTCAAAATATTGAAGCTTCTTTTTTCCAACTGGATCGCGATCAACAAATCCCTGATATTGAACTTGAATTTGAATTACCAGAAAGAGTAGGTTACGAAGAAGCCAAGGAAACTCTGAAGGTTTTTGCCACTAAAGGAGTTGCCAATTTTCAATGGTTGCTTCTTCCTTCTTTGGATAAAGATATGCAGTCAAAAGGCAATCTTAATAGAGAACTCGAACAACAAGCAGAGCAAATGAGAACAAGAGGTGAAACAATAACTATTAATCCTCTCAACGATCTTTTATCTACTATCGGAGCTGATATTGACGAGCCTCCAGTAATAACTAGAAAAGCCAAAACAAAACCAAATCCTAATGCTGATTGGGCAACCCAAGAGATACGACTAACTGTTAAACGTTAGTTTTTAGATTAGTCCTTCTTTAAATTTTAAATATTTTGGGAGGGCTATTTCTTCAGAGATATTATTGAGTCAAAATATCATCATTTTCCAAGTTTATTTTTTGCAAATAATTTTCTGAAATAATAAGGTCGTTTTGACAATAAGTATAATTACCTAATAGAAAAAGTGGGATGCTCCCGTATAAAACCTTTGAAGATAATTTTCCTTATGATGACTCGTGCTATGTTTTATGAATCCGATCCTGAAGCAAAGTGGGCTACTCAAGAAATACAAATTTTAGTCGAGAAGTCAAGTATCTAAATGAAGCAAATTTTGATTTTAACCACAAATCCCAGGCATGATCTTAAGTTAAACCGAGAAACCAAAGACTTGATTAATGTCATCAAACGCTCTATAAACCGGTCGCAATTCGAGACCCAGTTTGGGTTGGCTGTACCTCCAGAAGAGTTACACGATGTATTTCTAGAGCATGAACCCAGAATTGTTCACTTTTGCGGATTGGGAACCGAGGAGCATGATTTGATACTCCAGAATAGTTCTGGCGAGGAACAAGTCGTTAATCCAGATACTTTATCTAATTTATTTGATTCTCTTGAGAAGAAGGTTGAGTGCGTTTTACTAGATGGTTGTTATAACGAAGTTATAGCTAATGCGATCGCTCAACATATCAAATATGTGATCGGTATTAGTCAGGAGATTAGAGATAATGCAGCTCTCGATTTTGCGATCGGATTTTATCGAGCTTTAGGCTGGGGAAAATCAATTGAGGAGTCTTACATGTTCGGTCGCAATGCGATTCAAATTCAGATTGCCAAGGCCAATACTTCACGTACACGTCGTTCTGGAGTCAGCCGTAATTTTGAGGCTTTAGATGCCATTGAGCAAGTTTTCATTCCCAACCATTTAAAACCAGTTCTGAAGCAGAATCAAAATCTTAATCTCTTCCCAGAGGAATTGACCTCGACTGTTGGCAATGACGCTCCAGACTCATCCACACAGTCCAATTTTCCCTCGAAGCTGATCGAAGCACTTAAAAAAGAAAATCGTTATAAGCGATATCGAGCCAAAGTCAGGGGAACTTGGGATAATTTTGGACAAGCTAATGTTATTCGCGAAGCTATAACCGAGGAAGAACGTAGTCAGCGTAAAATTCTATTAAATAAAGTCCGACAATTCTGGATCGAAAATTTTTTTCCGTCTGCTTCATTAGCTAATTCTGCTGTAGACTTCGATTGGAAAACTAGTTCCTATGCAGTACTTTCTAACTTTGATGGGATTGGAGAAATACCGGCAGAACTGGACAAGTCTTTTGAAGAACTACAATCAACAGATATCTTGAATCAAACAGCTCAAGGCAAAATTCTCTTAATTTTGGGAGAATTAGGTTCGGGCAAAACTTTTACTCTATTAGAATTAGCCAAACGTTTGGTCTACCAGACGGAACAAGATTTAACCAAGCCAATTCCTGTAATCTTCAACATATCTTCTTGGGGGCAAAAGGAACAATCGATGGAACAATGGTTAATCGAAAAACTAAAAGAAATATATCAAGTTCCCAAGACCTTGAGTAAATCTTGGATGGAACAGGAGCAATTGATTTTACTGCTGGATGGGTTAGATGAAATAGGGACAGGATTAGATGATGAAAAACAAACCAAAGAACTGCGCAATGCTTGTGTTCGGGATTTGAATAAATTTATCGCAACTTATAATAATACCGAAATCGTCATTTCTAGTCGGTTTAAAGACTATGAAGCCCTGACTGAACGCTTACGACTTAGTAGTGCTATTAGTATTCAGACCCTTTCAAAGCAACAAGTTTCTGATGTTGTTACCACAGCAGGTACTTCACTGACAGGCTTAAAGAAACTCTTGCCAGAGGATCAAGAACTGGAAAAATTTGCCCAACTTCCTCTAAACCTCAATTTAATGACTAGGGCTTATCAAGATTGGTCAGCAAAAGATTTAATTAAGCAGTTGCGTTCAACCAAAAATCGCCAACAACATTTATTTGATACTTATATCAAGCGAATGCTACTCATTAGATCGGGAAGATTATGGCATTCTGATTCGGCAAAATATCCTCAGAACAAAGTAATACAGTGGCTTAGTTGGTTAGCCCAAACAATGGTCCATCAATCACAAACAGTATTTTTAATCGAGAAAATGCAACCTAGCTTGCTTCAAAGTCAAGATGAAAAATTAAGCTATCAAATTAGTAATTTTCTATTGGGATGGCTATGTTTTACTCTGTGTCTTAGCTTAAGTTTCGGCTGGATACCGGGGTTAATTCTCGGAATTTTTGGCGGCGTAATTACCGGATTATCGACAAAAATCACCTTTTTTGAGCAAATGAGTTGGTCATGGCAAAGAGCTCAGTCTAGGATTATGGATGAAGTATCCTTTGGCTTAATTTTTGGGCTATTTTTTGGCTTAATTTTTGGACTTAGCGACGGGCTGAGTTTTGGACTTTTTTTTGGTATTAAAGAGGGATTAATATTTGGATTAATTTGCGGATTAATTTGCGGACTAATATTTGGACTCAGAAGTGGATTGGGTAGTGAAGAAGTCGAACAAAAAACTATTCCTAATCAGGGAATTTGGAATTCTGCCAAGAATGCCATTATTTTTGGGCTGATTGTCGGGCTGATTATCGGACTGATTTTTGGGATGAGTTTTGGCTTGAGGGAAGGTCTCAGTTTTGGGTTGAAAGAAGGTTTCAGTCTTGGAGGTCTTGTTGGGTTGCTCGTCGGTGGAGTTAGTTGCATCCAACACTTTAACCTGCGCTTAATTCTTTACCATCAAGATCGTATGCCTTGGAATTACGCTCGTTTCCTCGATTATGCTGCTGAGCGTCAAATATTGAAAAAGGTTGGTAGTGGCTACATTTTTTATCACCACATGTTGAAGGAACATCTTGCCCACAAAAACCAAGTATCTAGTGAAACCGCTTCCTTAACTTTCAGACAAACTCCACAATCATTCGCTCAGATTAACACAAGAATCCAGGATGATTCTGAAAATATTGAGCAGAATGTAGCTCAACTTTCAAATACAGTCGAAAATCAGAATATTTGTAGCATTTGTAATCATGATAATCCTATAAATGGCAAATTTTGTATTAAGTGTGGCAATAAATTATTTGAGTCAACTTAAATTATGTGTTTAATATAACAATCTAAATCATTCGTGAAATTAACTTCTGTCCTCCGGAGGGACTGTAGCCGTGGGTTCCCCGCGGCATTTATAATTGACATCAAACGTATTATTTTTAAAATCAAATTACAGTTGCAAATTAGGGAATCTAAATGAATAAAATTATGATTTTAGTTTCTAATAAATTCCTCATAATTTAAACTTTAATGCTGAGGTTATTTGATCTCGTCAGAAGTATAACTTTTGAATGATTTGATTTCTTTTAAGATAGCGATAAATTAAGACAGTTTTATTTAATAACTTAATGGATACGTATATTATAAATCTGTTATTAATTGGCCTATTGTTATTGGGAGTAACTTTAGGTTCGGGATGGATTAATCGTCTACCTCTTTCTTATGCCCTAATTTATTTAGTAGTTGGAATTTTAGTTGGTTCTAATGGTTTGGGCTTGATTAGCATTAGACCAGACACCCAATTCTTAGAAAAATTGACTGAATTTGTGGTTATCGTTTCTGTATTTGGTTGCGGACTACAAATTAACCGTCCTCTCAGAGTTGGGGAATGGCAATCTACAATTAGACTGATTGGCTTATTGATGCCCATATCTATTTTTGCTTTAGCAGCGATCTCCCATTATCTTTTAGGTATGGGTTGGGGGGCAGCAGTGCTATTGGGTGCGATTCTTGCCCCTACAGACCCCGTTTTAGCTTCAGCAGTACAGCTTACTCACGTAGAAGATGAAGACGAGTTACGTTTTGCTTTGACTTCTGAAGGTGGTCTTAATGATTCTCTAGCTTTTCCTTTTGTCTATTTTGGTATTTATGCTTTTAAAGATCCGAACTGGGATAACTGGTTTAAGCAGTGGGTCGGCATCGATTTAATTTGGGCGATCGCGTCGGCTATTGTTATGGGTATTGTCGTGGCCAAAACTATAGCCTGGATTGATCGCACTTTACAGAAACGTCGTTCGGCAGACGATTTGATGGAAGATTTTGTAGCATTGAGTATTATTTTGTTAACTTACGCTCTAACAGAACTGGTCAATGGTTATGGTTTTTTAGCAGTATTTATCGCGGGCTTAGTAGTACAGCGTAGTTATCGCCAACAGGATAAAAGATTAGCACAATTAGAATTTGTCGAACAGATTGAGAAGCTCTTAGAAATAACGGCGATAATTATTCTAGGTACAATTTTATTAATTGAGCCGATGCTCAAATATGCGGGACAGTCCTTGTTAGTTGCAGTACTATTATTCCTGGTAATTCGTCCTGTAGGAGTTTGGTTAGCGACATTAGGAATGAATTTAATTAAAAAACGTCGCAGTTTAATGGGATGGTTTGGTATTAAAGGCTTAGGTTCGATCTACTATCTAACTTATGCTTTAGGTAAAGGAATAACAGGAGAAACAGCTGAACAGCTCTCTTGGATTACTTTTACAGTAGTGGTGTTATCAATCGTCGTTCATGGTGTGACTGCCGCTCCTTTAATGATTTGGTACGAAAGAGCCAAAACTTGATTCAATTTACAATAGTGTTTTATTAGCTAAATTGTACTAAATAATTATTTCAGAGATCGGAAATGATATTAATATTATTCTTAACATAAGTAAGTTTTATTTAAGAAAAATAGTTGACTTTCTCTCTCAAGATAGATTAGTTTAAAATTCGAAAATATTTCAATCAAAGTGAATAATTATCATAAGTATTTGTACTAAAAAAACAATATTTTTATTGCAAAAAAATCAGAAAATAAATCTTATAATAGATAGGTTTTGATTTGACAAATTGTTTAAATTAACAATATCAATACTGAAAGATTTTACTCTTCAAATATCATGACTAAATTACCGGGGAAAGCAGTTTCTTTTTGGCTAGAACACCGATTCAGTAATCAAAAACTAAGGCTGGTTTACTGTTGAGCAACTTAAATAACTTGTAAAAAGACTGAAGACAATTCGCGATTGTTGCTTGCGAATTATTGTTCGACACCACAAATTTTGGGAGCGGTTAAAATGAGCAGTAAAATAAGCTTTCCATCAACAGAACCAGAATCTGCCCATGCGACCAGAACCGTGGAATCCGCCTATTGAGTTATAAAACAAAGAGTCAAAAATCGTCAACAGGGGCGGGAGTTGGCGGAAATTGCTGTTGAGATGGAAGCTGACTTGGTAGCAGGATCGAGCCTGACTGACTGACACATCTTCAGAAGGAGTTCAGAAAGAGCAGTAGAAGTCTTGAACAGAAGAAAAAGGAAACTGCCGATAGAAAGTATCACGAGCTTTAGCCGAAGCAAAGCAAGGAGTTGGATCGTGATAGAGCAAAGAATCGAGTCTCAAAAAAGGACGAGCTTTATGAATAGAGCCTTTAAGCCAGCGCAAGCCCATTTTTAAAAAATCAAGCCCCGTTTCCAATGAGCGTCAACTTGACGGCGAAAACCCGCCTTTTGTACCGCCATGCCAGTGAGAGTAGCAAAAAGGATAGCAATAGCCACTGCCAAATATAAATGCTCAAGACCTTGAACATCACGCACCCGTGACCCTTCTAAATCGAACTGACTTTTCACGGCATCTTTGGAAAAGAGTATAAGTTAGGTAACAATGTTCGCTAACCTTTGCTGAATCTTGATGCTTCCTCTACCAAATCCTCCAACCCCATTGAAAGTGTACTCATCCCTCGCTCCAATGCTTCAATTCGGCCACGACGAGATAGAGCTTCAACCGCGTTCAAATAATCTTTACTTCCAGCTTTGCCTAAATATCGATGACGAGATGGAGTCCCATTTTTGGTGACAAAAATCGGTTCATGGGACATCCATTTGTAATACCAATAACGACCCCCCTTTTGTCCTTTGGCTTGGTAACGGACAATCCAACAACCAGACGGAGCAATTTCTCCTTCAGAGCGGATGTCTTCAATATCTTGTTGGAGTTGTTTGAGAAGATGTTTAAGTTCATCTAGACGACTGGCTACATCCTTCTGTTGACGGGCATTGGGCATAGTTAAGACCAGAAAAAGTCCTAATTCATTATGTAATAAAGTTCGCTAACCAAATCCTTATCCTACTCCCGCACCTCGTAGCAATCAACTCCCTCCTAAACTTTAAAATGGGAGCGTAATTGCCATCCTTCACACAAAGATTGCAATTCTAAAAATCCGCGCCATAAAACGGTAATACCAATATTACTTTTCTTTCGATGACTCAAGTAACCGCCCAAACGAGCTACAGCTTGCATCGCCCAGGCTACCGTCAAATCTACTACGGGGACTGATTTTCTTCCTTTGGCAGCTAAAACCTCAAGTTGTACCTCATTTAAAACCGAAGATGCCGGTGCTTCTGGTTCGGTTCGATTTAAATAAGTCATTTTTAACAATTGTGCCGCAATATTTGTTAAAAATCCTAATAATACCTGCATACTATTTCCAGATAGACGATAGCTTTCCGCCTTACATCCTGACTTGAGAATTTTATGATATTCTTCAATTCGCCAACGGTAAGTGTACCACCGTAAAATGGTTTGTGCCTGTTCCTCATTTGTAACGGGTTCTGTAGTCAAGATCATCCATTCTACGCGTTCACAGCCCTCTGGGGGGTCAATTTCTACGGCATAAACCCCATAAACTTCAAAAGATTCTGGTTCTTTAATTCTGGCGGGACTACGAAGTTTAATAGGTGCATATCTAATTGCCAAAACTGCGATTCGCTCTGTCCTCTGTTTGGTTTTGGCTAGTTCTATCGCTACTTCCATCTTGATCGGTTGGGATGGTAGCCATGACCATAGATAACTGTTTTCTCCCTCAAGTGCTCGATTATGTGCTGCTCTTACTACTAACCCTGTATTTGAGGTTTTACTGACTTGAGCAAAGACTTCCGCAATGTCCCCTTCTCGGTCAAATACATGGATAATTTTGGGCCTTGTAGGCTCTGGAACGGAGATTTTTAAGAGTTTTTCGACTTCTTTGAGAGCTTCTATCCATTTATAAGATTCTTTCTCTTCAATTGGGCGTTTTCTGGCTTCTGCTTGTTTTTTCTTCCTCTGTTTCTTCGTTAGATTTTCCCCTTTTTCTTCATGCTCTCGATGCCACAGTTTTTCTGTTAGTAATCCTATTGGTTGTCCATTGTCGGCATCAAGGGCTAAGGTGCTATGTAGAATTAGTCCATTTCCCCCATTGCCAATCGGTCCATATTCGGCTCTTTTGTCGAGGATTTTTTTGTAATCGAGATAGGTTGTATCTCCCACTGCTAATACGATGGGGAGTGCTTTAATCTGAGCTGCTGTTTGAAGATGATAGGGTTGGCACACACTGCTTAAGCTAGTTTTCGGATTGGCAAAGAATTCATAAGCTCTTTTCAGGTCACTTGCTCTCTCAAAAATCTCTGAGAGTGGCTTGCCATATTTTAACGATAATCTTGATTCGATGAACATCGCCCTTTTGGTTAAACGTTGATCTCCAAAGTCGCATTTTTCCGTTATTGAATTTTTGGTCTGATTCATTCATAACTTACAATCGGCTCAATTATTTTGCTCTATCGAGAGCGCAGATTTCTCTAAATGAGTAATTGTTAGCGAATATTGTTACACAACTTATATTTCCTCCAAAAGATGCCGTGAAAAGTCAGCTAAATCGAAAACCCCCGATTTATAGTCATTCTAAATAGGAAACATATGAAATAATATAAGCTAGATGAGAAATCAATCAGGTTAGATGACTTATAGTGTAGATTTGCGAAAGCGGGTAGTGGACTTTGTAGCGGCTGGAGGCTCCAAAGCCGAAGCATCAAGAAGATATGAGGTAAGTCTATGGTGTGTGAATGATTGGTGTCGAAGAAAGAATTTGACTCCAGCACCACAACTTGGAAGAAAGCGAAAACTAGACTCTCTAGCAATTGCCCAACATATTCAAGAAAATCCAGATGCTTTGTTAAGAGAAAGGGCGCAATATTTTGGAGTGCATACGAGTGCTATTGGGTATGCCCAGAAGCAAATGAAGTTAACTCGTAAAAAAAACGCTGAAATACACTGAACGTAAGCATAGTGAGCGAATCAGCTTTCTGAGAAATTTACGTAAAATTGTCATTCTTGACGGATCAAGCAATTTAGTTTACTTGGATGAATCAGGCTTTGAAGAATATGTCTATCGTCCTTATGGCTGGTCAAAACGAGGACAAAAAACTTACGGCGATTGCCCGAAGGGCAGTGGCTTCGCCAATCGCAATGGTAAAAGAGGAACAAGAACAAGTCTGATAGCTGGCAAAAGAGGCAAAGAGTTGTTAGCACCAGTTCTTTTTAAAGGAAGTAAATGGTGCTTTATGGTTTAATCAATGGCTCGAAGAGCATCTAATTCCCGAATTGAAACCAAACTCCACTCTAATTCTTGATAATGCGGCATTTCATCGCAAGGATGATGTGTTTCGCATTGCCGAACAAGCGGGTCACAAAGTTTTGTTTTTACCACCCTATTCACCTGATTTTAATCGTATCGAACAAGACTTTGCGACGCGAAGCTAATCCTTTAGGGCATCCTCAAAAAAAGACGTATTTATTCCGCTCCTGGTACTTCCTTGGATGACATCGTTAAATCATACGGAAATTATTTAGAATGACTATACTATCGAGGAATAGTTGCTCAATGCGAAAACGTAAACCATACTGCCAAAAGGTTTCTAGAGTGGGAGGTTCGTCGGTAATAATCCCCCACTGTTCTTGAAGACCATGCACGGATGCTAATGCTAGATGGCACTCAAGTTTGCCATCTGACCAAAGTCTGACATGGTGGTAAAACCTGGCTTCTCCTTTGGCAGGATAAAGCTCACGGATTCCGTAACCAAAACCCCGACGACGCACTCCATAAATTGTTGTATCTGACGGAAGGCGAACGCCCCAGTGCCAAGGACTCTGCTTTAGCCACCTCACCAGATCGTGATTGGCAAATCCTCTGTCTGCTAACGGGACTTAGACATTTTTTCGGGCTAAAAAGGGAGGAAAGCCTTGCCAGACAACGAGTTTACCTCGAACGAGGTAAACTCGCCTCAAACCTAGTTATATTCAGGGTTTAGGTATTTTTGACCTAAAAATATTGATATATAAGGCTTTCCCCCCTTTTTGCCATCATTTTTTGTCTAAGTCCCACTAACAACATCACATCAGGAAACTCTTTGAGTTTCTCTTTGGCTCTTTCGAGTAGTGGTTGATATTTCTCAAAAGCAACTGAAGCACTTTTGTGTTCCAATCCCATCCACATCAAAGGGATTGCTCTCCCCGCACACACCACTGATAGATATACCAAGCAGTATTTATTCCACAACATTGTTGACATCGCGGTCTTGTTGGTTCCCGTGCCGCGAGCGAATGCGCCAAGAAGCTAAAAGCTAAAAACTTTTTGATAAATGGCGATCGCTAATAAAGTTAATCGGCTAACAAAATTTTATTGCCAATCCTCCCAATCCTGATTAAAAATTGAAGTATTAGGAAATGCTGTGGGATTGCCACTTTGATCCAGCTTTTTTTTCAATAATTGCAACTTTGTCTCTTTCAAAAATGATTCGTCTATTAACTGGTAGGGCATAATTTCTTCATCTAAACTGAAGCTTGCCGCAACACCAGCAGCAGCACCCGAAGACCACTCAAAAGAATGTACTCGATAAGCAGCAGCAGCAATATGACTAGTAGCAATACTTTTACCCGTCACTATTAAATTATCAAGGTCTTGAGGAATCATTGCCCTTAGAGGAATTTGAAAAGGATAAGCTTGTCCTCCGCCCTGTCTTTCTCCTTCTCGTTCAGTATTACCTGCTTTCTCTGGAGGGCTTTCATTCATACAGGGATGAAAATCGATCGCGTAATGACCAATTCCTACAGAATCAGGATAAATAGTAGAACGAGTTCGTCTTTTAATCTCTTCAAGATTCATATTTTTATTACTTATAGCATCTATCCCATCTACCACTTTCCATAATTGACGATAGGTAGTCGGGCTAAGACTTTCGCTATAATGCTCATCTCGATAGTCAGCACGAGAAATATCAATTTCAGTTACTGTGAATCCCTGAGAATAGCCAGGGTAAACCCTGCCAATAATTCTCCTGCCCTCTCTAATATAAGGATATTTAGATAAACCATGGGCTGTACCCATCGGAGAATCTAATCCTGTTAATAAACGGTGATTGGGATGGGGTTTTTTAACGTCATCTCCTAACTGAGAATCCGTTGTGCCCTTGACTAGCCAATAAAAATAACCTAGAGCATGATCTTCGCCTTTACTTAAAGTTTCGGTGCGTAATCCCCCTAGCCAACCCCCAGGGTTAAGTTGACCTAATTCTTCTAGTTGTTCGCGAGTATAAATTAAATTGTCTTGGGCTGTTCCTGGACGATAATCATTGCCCCAAGTCCAATTCTGCATCGAGATATCCCCAGGAGTAGGTGCTGTAAACTCGATTCCGCCAAATTTTTCTAATTCTCCTCTTTTAGGACTCCAAATACGACGGTAGGTGAAGACTAAGCCGAAATCGGCTAATCTTTCGAGTTCATAACTGTAATAGTTTTGGTGTTGACTATAAAAATCAGGCAACTGATGCTCTTGGGCTTCTTCAGTTGCCTCCATAGCAAAGGTATAGGTAAACCCTTGGGTACAATAAGGATCTCCTGTCAGGCTAGAAGAAGAAGGTTCAAAGGCGGAACGAGGATCGACTCCCAGACGATAAGGAACATCTGCTAGACCAACTATTTCTCCTGTTTCAGTAGCTTCGATCACATACCAGTCCGCAGTCTTATCTGACTTTGCTTGAGGAACAAACTGAATTGTTTCTTTACTAAATACTTTGGAGTCTTCGTAAGTATAAGCATCTTCAATTGTGCTAGATAACGGTAAGGTATTTAGAGGTAAGTTTTCATTCTGAGGACTATGTTGAATCGCTACGACACTAGTAATTTGTTTACCTGTTCCTTCACCGGGAATAGTTTGGACTTCTAAATCTTTAACTACAGTGGTGGGAAACCATTTCAAAGTCCCCTGTCCTTTAGCTTCAGCATCTTTAAGCTGTTGCCACATCAGCTCGTTTGCATCTTTGGGTAAAAAACAGGACTCACTTACCCAACAATCACCAGGATTAAGTTGATCGTAATATTTGGCGATCCGTTCTCTAAATTCTAGATAACCTCGAGGAAAGAAAAGACGAGAGCGTTGTGTAGTTCTTTCATCTAATGCTGAAGTACCTTGAGCAGAAATCTGTCCTCCTACCCAGTCAGTAATTTCGGTCATACAGACTGTTTTTCCAGCTAGCAATGCCTCGTAACTAGCAGCCACTCCTGATAAACCGCCACCAATTACTAATAATTCACATTCTTCGGTTCGGTCTATGGTAGGGGGAGAAACTGCTTTAGCCGATAACCCTGAAAACTCCCAGACCAATATACCCAAATATACTGATATAAATGATTTTATCCAGCTCCCTGACACTTTATACCTCCTCATTTGTGGGTCACTTAATCAATATAGTTCCCATTTATCAGGTTTTTTCACAATTTTATGTAAAATCAAATATCTATGAGCCAGCTTGGTCACGAGTTTTTCTCATCAACATCCAGAGGTTAAAAACACGTAAACTTTTTACTTATCCATAAGGGGGCTTTGCCCCAGCTATTAGCCATTAGCCATTAGCCATTAGCTATTAGCTATTAGCTTTTTGATAAATTAATCCAACTGTTCTTCTCCCGGATCGGAAAGTGGAGGTCCATCTAGTTCTGGCGATCGCAAGTGTTCCACCATTTCTTGAACGGCTAGAGGCGATGGTGGAGTAAGGCGAGAGATATTATATGTCACGATGATCAGGTAAATATGACTTACTCTCCATAGAGAACATAATATCTTTGATGTCACTGAGTAGCATCCTGAAAGCCAATAGAATACATTACATGAGTATTAGAACAGACACAATAGAGGAATATAACACAACACAATATAGCTAGAATATTTTCACATGAATAATAGAAGAAAAGAAGAGTTTGACGTGCTTAGAGCTTTAATTATTATTAGTGCTATTATTCTTCATTTCAGTAATCGATTTGATTTAGGTATCTTAGAGTTTCCTTCTCGTTTTGTTCAAAAACAGATATTTAATGTTGGTTCTTTTTTCTTTTTTACTGCTGGTTACATGGCTTATAAAATCTATTTAGTTAGATTTCAAAATAATGCTGTTAAAACAACAATAAAATTATTACGAAAGGGCTTAGAAATATTACTTGTATACATAGGATATGTAACATTTCTACGATTGTCTACAGGTGCTTCAATACCTACTGACTTATATGATTTTATTTATGGACACGAGTTTTACACTAAGGTACTTGTTACATTTTCCGCTATTTATATAGTTTCGCCTGTTATTATTGCTTTGTATTGGAAGTCAAAACAGTTATGTTTTCTGTTGATTTCTTTGATATTTAGTATTTACTGTGTTTTGCTTTACGTACCAAGTCCAGAAACAATAATTCATAGCGAGATTGTCGGAACTTTTTGGGGTCTGGGTAATAAGCAGATTTCCTATCCGATTCTGCCAGCTATAATTATCTACTTTATTGGTTTTTATATATCATCTATTGAGCAGCAGTTGATTTCAAATACTTCTCAATCACGTATCTTATCTTGGGCATCGCTTCCAATTTTAGTTTTACATGCATTATTTGTTGCATCATCTGACACATATAAGGCTACGATGAACTTAGAACCAATAGATCTATTGACTACATCCATATTTATATTTTTATCTTTGATTTTTATGAGGCGTTTATTGTCTCTGAAAATAGCCAATTCCATTTTAACTAAGAAGGCGATTATTCTTATTGGTTCAAAAACCTTAACTTTTTATCTCACTTCAAACTTAATTCTGAACTTCCTAACGTTTCCCAAGGAAAGCATCATGGCAGGAAAAATAGTTGTGTTTCTTCTACTTTTTGCATTGACATATCTAGTTACAGCATGGAACTTCTACTCAGATTACTACCGCAAGTTATCCAGCAGAAATACATAGTGGAGTCTACCAAAGTTCAGCTTTTTCCGTAACTTTCAGTTTAGATAAACTCACCTATTTATCTCCCAAAATTCTGGGAAAGCCGAATATATTTAGGCTTTTTCAGCTAACTCTAATTAATCCAACTGTTCTTCTCCCAGATCGGAAAGTGGAGGTCCATCTAGTTCTGGCGATCGCAAGTGTTCCACCATTTCTTGAACGGCTAGAGGCGGTGGTGGAGTAAGGCGAGAGACAGTATAGGTCACGATAAAGTTAATTACCATTCCCAATGTGCCAATACCTTCAGGAGATATGCCTAAAAACCAAGTAGACATACCATAAAATTTGACACCGATAATGTAAAAGGTGGTAAAAGCCAAACCAACTACCATTCCTGAAATTGCCCCTTCCCGATTGGTACGTTTATCAAAAATACCCAAAATAATAACGGGAAAGAAACTAGCAGCAGCTAATCCAAAAGCAAAAGCAACCACCTCTGCCACGAAACCAGGAGGATTAATACCAAAATAACCAGCGATCGCGATCGCAAATCCGACCATAATTCTACCGACCATCACCCTTTGAGATTCGGAAGCTTGGGGATTAATAATCCGATAGTAAACATCATGGGCGATAGAACTGGAGATTACTAGCAATAAACCTGAGGCAGTAGATAAAGCCGCAGCTAACCCCCCCGCAGCCACTAAGGCAATTACCCAAGGTGCCAGGTTCGCTACTTCTGGGGTAGAAAGAACAATGATATCGCGGTCGATCGTAATTTCGCTGGTTGACTCTTCTGGAGTTAGGGCGATTCTACCGTCACCATTTTTATCTTCAAATCCTAATAAACCTGTATTTTCCCATTTGCTTGCCCAATCTAGTTGTTGAACTTCGGCAATCGTTTTATTATGCAAACTATCGATTAAGTTGTAACGGGCAAAAGCAGATACCGCAGGGGCTGTAGTATAAAGAATCGCAATAAATAGTAATGCCCAACCAGCCGAATAACGCGCAGCACGGGTTGTCGGCACAGTATAAAAGCGGACAATTACATGAGGAAGTCCCGCAGTTCCCACCATCAAGGCAATGGTAATAAACAGGACATCCAACATGGATTTATTCACAAAGGGCTGAGTATATTCAGCAAAACCCAAATCTAATTGAACCTGATTGAGTTTATCAATAATATCGCTAAAACCAAATGCCAACTGAGGAAGAGGATTTCCTGTCAAAATCAAAGCGATCGCAATAGCGGGAATTAGATAGGCAAAAATCAAAACAGTGTATTGGGCTACTTGTGTCCAAGTAATCCCTTTCATTCCTCCCAGCACAGCAAAAAATGCCACAATTACCATGCCGATGATCACACCGGTACTAATATCGACTTGTAAAAAACGGCTAAAGACAATGCCTACTCCACGCATTTGACCCGCTACATAGGTAAGAGAGACAAAAATAGCCGCTACTACTGCCACTAATCTTGCCCAAACAGAATAATAGCGATCGCCCACAAAATCGGGAACAGTATATTTCCCAAACTTACGTAGATAAGGGGCTAGTAACAAAGCCAGGAGAACAAAACCGCCAGTCCAACCCATCAAATACATCGAGCCATCATAGCCCAAAAAAGAGATAATCCCCGCCATCGAAATAAAAGAAGCTGCCGACATCCAATCAGCAGCCGTTGCAGCTCCATTAGCGATCGCGGGAACACCCCGATCGGCAACAAAAAATCCCTTACTATCCTTTACTCGCGATCGCCAACCTATATATAAATAGAGAATAAAAGAAATAATGACAAAAGTTGTAGTCCAGGCTTCAACAGACATGATGTTTGTTAATAATGATTAGTGGTTGATAGCTGATGGCTAATGGCTAATGGCTAATGGCTAATAGTTGTTTGTAACTACTAACTACTAACTCCGAACTCCGAACTCATTTTCGATACTTGCGATCGAGTTTATCCATCTTGATCGCATAGATAAAAATAAGAATTACAAAAGTAAAAATTGACCCCTGTTGTGCCATCCAGAAACCAAGAGGCACAGCACCCAGATTAATATGGTTGAGTAGTGGCACAAATAAAATACTGCAACCAAGTGAAACAAAAGCCCAAACAATTAATAAGTTTCGGATTAGAGCAGTATTTGCCCGCCAGTAAGCCCGAAGTCTTTGTTCCCTAATTTCTCTGTCCTCTTCTCGATCGCTTGAAGAATATCTTTCTACGCTACCTGACATAAAACTAAGATATTTAATTTAAAGCTCAACTTAACGATTAAGTCTACAAGAAAAGTCTTATCGGAAACTAAGTTTGTAACTTATCGCTAAATTCGCAAAACTTTACTTCAGCTGAGTAGATAGACCAGAAAAAACTAAGCTGTGTAACAAACTAATTAACCTGAGTTCAGGTTAATTAGTTTTCCTAAGTAATCGTAGTATTTTATATACTTGCTTGGTGCACTACTGTCTACTAGTTATTATCGATTTGATTCCAAGACTTTGGTATAAAGCAAATATACTTAGTTATCAGCGAAAGTTGAAGGGTATTTATCTCTTTAGTTGAGGTACGATTCAAGACGTTTTTCAGATGTTTTTCAAATGTTGAATCTCTACGATTAAATTAAAGCAAAGGAGATCTTAAACTATGATACAGCTTGAAGAACGTACTAGAATTGCTCGAGAAGTTTTAGATACCCACGCCAAAAATCTTGAAACCGAATTCACAACATTCGAAGAATTTCAAGATCTTTTCGTTGATGTGTTTGGGAATAATCTTGGCTCGTCGGATAAATTAGTCAATCTACAAAACAAGTTTGCCGATGGGACATTGCGTCCCGAAGTAAAATTTGTCTCATCTGAGGTATTGATCGATGCCCAAGGAATTACTCATGGTGCTGCTTTTGATCAAAAGAGTCAGACAATTTTACTTTCAGAAGATTTAGATGCAGCAGGTATTGAAAGTAGTATCGAACAGGAGATTGGGCATTGGTGGGATGTACAGTTAAACGGAACTGAGGACACCACCACCCTCGATGGCCAACCTTTTGATGAGGGTACAGCTTATGCTGAGAGATTTAGCCAAGGAGCTAAAGGAAATAATATTTTCTCCGATTTAGTTTATCAAAACGATTCTCATACAATTCTTGTCAATGGGCAAGAAACAGAGGTGGAGTTCCGACCTATTGCAACTTGGAATATAAATGGCAATACGAATAGTGGTAGCAACACTTTGGCAGAAGTGTTTAATATCATGGAGAATCCAGATCAAGGTCTACAACCAATTGAAGTTATGGCACTTCAAGAAGTTAGTCGATTCACCTTACAAGGTGCTTTAGGTGAAATAGCGGAACCAGGAACTCTGGAAGTGGAAAGTTTTCAACAGCCAGCTATCAATAATGATAACTTTATCTTAGAAGGCAGACAGTTTGACTTTCAGCGAAACGGTATTAATTATCGACTATTTTATAATGACACTAGTGGCTCTGAGGATCTAGGCACTGCGATAGTTTTGAGAGATCCACCATCGTCAGAAAACACAACTCCTTTGCTTTTTGCCAATACTAATAACGCGATTAATACGAATCAGCGTGGTTTTATTGGTGTTTCTACACCTGAAGGTACTTACATTTCTGTTCATGCTTCGTCAGGCAGTAGTACTAATACAGGAAATAATGCAGTAGATTCGCTTAATGACATTTTAGATTTTTCCCAAAACTTAGACAACGTATTTGTTTTAGGCGACTTCAACAGAGATATCGCCAACGGTAATGAGGCAACTGGCAATATTGTGGGAGCATTTCCCAGTAGACCTGGACAAGACTTAAATCAATGGGATCAAGATCTCATACCCCCCGATGACTTCACTTTTAATGCCAGAGAAAATCCCGTAGCCACTTTAGACTATCTGTTTACTGAAGCGGACTTAATTACTCAAGGAGGAACCGTACTAAATCAATTACCTAATGCTAATACACAAGCTTTTCCCTCCGATCACTTTCCCGTAGTATATGACGATGCAGTTCAAGATGGAACTGAATTTATAGATTCAGTTATTAGTTCCGATCCCGGTAGTCCTTCTGATGTTTTGGATATTGCGGCTCCAGATCTAAGCGGGGGACCAATGTTGACAGACATAGAGTCTATGATTGCCCCTAGATCAGAACTGTAAAATCTCTCTTTTCTCTGCATATCGCTGTATCTTGATGAACTTGTGGCTAAAAAATAATAGGAGTGTTTTCAAAAAAACCCTAAATTGTAAAGCATTACCAAAACAATTACTATCGGAGATAGCCAACGCACAACTAAAAGCCACCCTGAATAAAGTCCCGACTTAGAACCCAATCTGGAACCATCTTGAAACTCCAAAGTCCTGAGCTGAGGATTCAGTCTCCACCCTATAAAAAGACTAATACCAATCCCTCCTAAGGGTAGTAACCAGTTGCTCGAAAGATAATCTGCCGCATCAAACCAGCTCATACCAATCAACTGCTTTAAACCTGCACCAAAAAATCCCGACCCACCACTAAGAGCAGAGGGAATACCTAGCAAGTATATAAAGCCGCCCATTGTCGAAGCTGCTAAGGTTCTGGACCAACCTAATGAATCGATTAAAAAAGATACTGCCATTTCCAAAAGTGATACCGCAGAGGTAAGAGCAGCGAGCAATAGCAACACAAAAAATACCAATAATCCGATTCGTCCCCAAGGGAGCTGAAGCAGAGCAAGGGGAATATTAATAAAAATCAACCCTGGTCCCGCAGAAGGTTCAAGTCCGACGCTAAAAGCAATGGGGAATAGAACTAGACAAGCTCCAATAGCTACGATAGTATCAGCGATCGCAATGGCAATTGAAGTACCAACAACATCATCGTGACGCTGCAAATAGCTACCATAGGTTAACATTACTCCAATACCAAGGGACAATGAGAAGAAAGCGTGTCCTAAAGCTTCTAAGGCTGATTTCCAAGTAAAATTGTCGCTAAAAGCAAAGAGAAATTTTACAGCAGGCAAAAATCCAGGCAGGGTAGCACCGTAAACAGCTAGTCCTCCAAGTAATATCAATAGGGCTAACATTCCCCAATTAGCAAACTTCTCAATACCACCTCTAATTCCGCGCAAAACTACCACAATGGTTATGCCCATAAAGAGACTATGCCACCAGATATTTAACCTCACTGATTGCACCAAAGAGTCAAATAAATCGGTATAGGCTTGAGGATTATTACCTTGAGGAAATCCTCCCACAATAGAGAGAAATAAATAGTGTAGTCCCCAACCTGCAACAATACTGTAGAAAGATAAAATTAAAATTCCAGCGAACACCCCTAGCATACCAACGACCTGCCATCCAGAGTTGGGTGCGCTTAATCGCTGAAAAGCTCGCACTGGTGAACTCTGAGTTGTGCGACCGATCATGACTTCTGCCACCATAATCGGCAACCCTAAAATGACAATACACAGTAGATAAAATAGAACAAAAGTACCACCACCATTTTGACCAGTAATATAGGGAAATTTCCAAATATTCCCTAGCCCCACTGCCGAACCAGCAGCAGCAGCAATAAAGCCGATTGAAGATCGCCAATGATTACTCGCCTTGCGGTTTTCTTGCTCAGTCATAACTATACATAAGGTGATGAACTATGAATTATGAGGTCGGTGAAGCTGGTGTTGCCAAGACAATGAATCTGTCTTCCTATAGCAAACTTTTTAACTAAATAAACTTAAACTATGATCACTTGTATAATGCTTGTATTCTACCAAAATACTAAAAATGAATCGAGATGAATCAGGGAATTCATCAAAGCTAATAGCTAATAGCTAATAGCTGATAGCTATTAGCTGACAGCTACTAAAGATATTGTTTCAAAACTTGTTTAGTGGCTGCACCTGTTTTTGCCCAACTAAACTTTTGTGCCTGTTGAATACTTAATTGACTTAATTGCGATCGCATTGCTTGATTTTTGGCTATGTCTATCATAGCCCTAGTAATTGCATCTGTATTATAAGGATCGATCAAAATTGCTGCATCGCCCGTTATCTCAGGTAAAGAAGCTAGATTAGAAGCGATTACAGGAGTACCGCAAGCCATAGCTTCTAAGACAGGTAGTCCAAAACCTTCCCAAAGAGTCGGAAATACTAGAGCAATCGCCTCGCTGATAATTAAGGGTAATTTTTGATAATCAAGATAATTCAACCACTGAATCCGTTTGGCAACTCCTAATTCCCGCGCCAGATGTTGTAACTTAGGGGTAAAACGTGAGTCAGTAGAGCCGGCGATCGCCAAATGATAATCTTGATTTGGTATGGCGGCGAAGGCACCAATTAATCCTGCCACATTTTTGTAAGGATCTTGACGACCAAGATATAAAAAATAAGGCTTTTTAGAAGCAGGGGTAGATATTTTTCTGGGATAAAAATTATCAGCATCATACCCTAACAAAATCGGTGTGATCTTTTTGGCAGTAATACCATAAAAATCGACAATATCTTTGGCTGTTGCTTCCGAATTACAGATAATGTGTTCTGCTTGTTTTAAGACTAACGGGACAACATAACGAAAATAGTTTGTCAGAGGAGAAGTCCAACTGGGAAAACGTAAGGGAATTAAATCGTGACACATTACTATATAGCGGCAGTTGCTATATAGTGGTGCTTCTGGTATTGGGGCATAAATCAAATCTGTTTCTAAATGCTTATATATTTGAGGAAGCTGGAATTGTGTCCACAGCAAACGCTTCAGGTGTCCTTTACTTCCCTGAGCAGGGGTCATATTGTCGGGAATAGAATAGCACTCAAATGCCTCATGTTTCCAAGCCGATAATAAAGTTGGATTAAGACTAATTAAGCTCTGAATAACGTTTTTTGCATAAGTAGCAATACCTGTAGGCTTATCAAATAAAACAGATAAGTTAATTAATAATGAATTAGACAACGTTCAATCTATTTTCTATAAGAGCAGTTTACTTTTATATGTTACGTCTAATATGAATTAGCAAATAAAAGTTATTTTGAGATAAAAGCTAATTTATTTGTTTAATCCCAGCAAAAAACTTATTAATCTCGTAAAGCCCTATTATTACGTACAATGCTAAAAGTTTAAGAGGACAAAAATGTGGCGTGAAAGGAGTGGGCCTACTTCGAACTAAGTTACTGTTCTTGATAGTTAGACTACCCCTACAGAAGAAGAAAATAATTCATGACTTTAAGCTAGCCAAAATTACATTTTCGTCTTTGTAATCTAATAGTTTGGAATGTCCTTTTTCTAAAGCCACTTCGGGGGGATGCTCTCGTTCCCAAGTAATAGTACGCTTCAGTGCTTCGTCCCTACTAACAATTTCTGTATAGCCTAATTCAGTACGAATGCGAGTTGAATCTGTAATCCAATGTTGGTCAAAATTTGACTTAGATTTCCAACTGTTTGGCATCTGGGTTTTAGGAACGATAACTACTTCACCCTGCCAGCCAACAATTTCGGCGATCGCTTTAACTAAATCTGCCACAGTTGAACCTGGTAACTCTGCCACATTATATATACGCCCTTGGGCTTTTTCCTCATTGACAGCTAAGGCGATCGCATATGCTACGTTTTCTACATAGCCGTAACAACCTTGCCAATGAGCTATTTTTTCCTCTAACACAATGGCCGGACGCTTATCATCCATGCGTTTGAGATAGGGATATAGGCGATGTTGATAATCTCCAGCACCATAAACCATCGGTAGTCTGAGAATTGTTGCTGGTAGATTACTAGTACTCATCAACACTTGCTCGACGGGAATTTTGTCATAATCATGAGCAAAAGGATCGTCAGAAAGACCACGATAAGGATAAAGTTGAGAGCGCAAAGGAGAGTCTTCAGTTAAAGGTGTAGAGTCGATAATACCTGTCTCTTTTTGCCAGATAATATCACGGGCACGATAAACATCCCCAGAGCTAATAGCTACAACTCGTTGAGCAATATCTTTGAAAGTATCTACTACATCCTGAGCATCTTTAGTAGTGTAGGGAATCATGTCTAACACTACCTGAGGTGCAAACTTTTCAAATTCCGATTTGAAGTCTGATAATTTGTGGCGATCGCCTTTTATCCGTTTAACTTCTGTTGGTAAATTTGTTCCTGTTTCTCCGCGATTAAATACTGTTACTTCATGTCCCATTTCTATTAATTGGCGAATAACGTAAGGACCAATAAAATTAGTACCGCCAATGACTAAAATTTTCATAATTATTTTTTGACTAAATATTGAATAAACTCAAAAGAGTCAAAATCATGCAGGGGGTTTGGTAATAATCTCGTTAGTTTTTTCTTCTGTTAGTTCGTCTCGCAAAAAAATAATTCTTTTTACCAGTAAGTGAGAATAAATATTGAAGGCTGGTTCTGTATTATCTGCTGGTTCTGTATTATCTGATGATGGGAATATAAAGGGTATTTTGCCTGGTTCGGGAAGATTCATGGCGGTTTAAGTATGAGTAATTTAGATATTTTGTTCTTTGATAAATTTCACAGTTTGTTGAATAACTTGTTTGTCCCTAAGAATCATTTGGTGTCCGAGTCCTTCGGTCACAATTAATTGAGAACCTTACCAAGCTTGAGCGATCGTCTTACTTTCTTGAAGTAAAGTTTCACGGCTGCGAATCAAATTTATAGTTTTTGATAAGTTTTGGGTTTATAATTTATTGCAGCACTCAATAACTACAATCTTTCGTAAAACTTTTTGTTTTCTCTTTTAACTTTAGAAATCCAACCTTGTGCTGAATTAAGTATTTCTAAATAGGAATCCATTGTATCCGCAGCACGTTCGGAAAAGTAAAGAGGAAAATACTCTGGAAATAGTTTGTGCATTACTCTACTAATGTTTCGCCGCAACAGCCATTCTATGACTAGACTTTTGGACAAAGGAAAAGCATAATCAGAAAGTTCGCTTAAAGCATGAGCATCTGGTATTCGACATAAACTAAACTGAGCCAGAACTTCTGTCCAATTATCTTCATATTTATCCAAAAGTCGCTCTAAAATTACTACATCTTCCATAGCAGAATTACAACCTTGACCGAGACTTGGAGAGACAGCATGAGCAGCATCTCCCAAGATTAAAACGCTATCATCATAATGGTAAGGGTTACAGCGAATTGTCATTATCCGAGAAATTGGTTTCTCTAAAAAAGCTTTTGCTTCTTCTTCGGATAGATTTTGCCTAATATCGGGAAAGTTTTCTTGGAAAAAAGCCAGCACTTCTTGCACGCTGGAGAAAGAAGTAAGAAAATTTTCAGGTTTGGGAAACTGTAGGATACAACTAACGGTTTTATTGAGTTGTGGTACTGCTAAGAACCTTGTGCCATCTTTTAACGACCAGGCATAAAGCTGACCTGCTTGAAAATTGTATCCTTTATCAGCATCAGGTTGAAGATAAAGGGTTTTATAGCCATTAGTTAAATATTTTTGCTCTAATTCAAATAGCTTAGTATTAAGTAGAGAATTTCTGACTATCGATCGCACTCCGTCGGCACCAACTAACAGATTGTAACCAACAGTAAATTTTAAATTAGATGCTGTTTGGCTCTTGTTTTCAAAGTATGCCGTCTTAGTTTGAAGATCGAGGCGAGTACATTGACAGTCAAAATTAATCTTGACCTGGCTATCATCGTATTGTTCTGTCAACTTATTCAACAAGGCGATCGCTAAGGTAGTTCGATCAATGGTGTATACAGGTTTGCTTCTTGGCAGGTAACGGCTTTTGCCATTATTTAAGTGAGCAACACGTCCTGTAACTGCGATGGCCTCTGCTTTAATTGCTTCTTCTAGTCCTGGAATATTTCTTAAAGCAGACAAACCTCTTTCGCACAAAGCTAGAGGATAGGTTCTATAGGTAGAAAAAGAAACGAGTCTAGGATCGCTGCGGCGATCGTAAATATCAATTTGATAATTGCCACGGCGTAACAGGTAATGTGCGAGAAGAATTCCACAAGGACCAGCACCGATAATTGTTACTTTAGTAGCCATAATTTGTTGATATTTGCTCTCTGTATAAGGCTAAAAGTTTTATTCTAACTTGGTTCTAGAAGTCAGTTTTTGAGAGTGAAATCGGTTAGTTGTCAGCTTGGTTCACAAACTGATAATCGAAGCATTACTATTGTTTATCAGAGGTTCTCGCCTTTTGAATCATTTCTTGGATAGTTTCAGTTTCGCCAATTTCGTAAAGGCTAATCAAACCATCCTCAATGGTAAAGATTTGCTGAACTGTTGCATCCGCAAGTAAATTGCCTTGTAAATCTTTGATGACCTGATGAACGGTAACAACGTTTCGATTATTTTCGTCTGTCTCAAATTTTAGCGTCTCAAGCTCTGGTTGAACATTAAGCGCGTCAGTCCCTAATCTCAGCGAAGTGGATTAGGGAAGGATAGCGCACAAATTGAGGGGTTCAATACCCCGAAAATTTGTTACTTCTCTGGAGTTTTCTGATTTGCAATGTATTCCTTTAAAACCTCTATTGGCGCACCCCCTGTTGATGCCACGTAATAAGAATTCGACCAAAAAGAAGCTTTTCCCCAATAATGTTTTCTTACTTCGTCGGGAAATTCTTTTTTCAACATTCTGGCTGTACTGCTTTTTAAAGACCCTACTACAGCAGAAATTGAGTTTTTTGGATGGAAGTCCAGCAAAATATGGATATGGTCGCTTTCCCCATCAAAAGAAATAACCAAACAAGACATTTTATTAGCAACTTGATTAATCATTTGCTCCAATCGTGTAATCATTGCTTTGGTTAAAACTTTTTTGCGGTAGTGAGTTACAAAAACAAAGTGTAGTTTCACACTAAAAATACTATGAGAACCTTTTCTGATAAGCATATTGACAGGGTACAGGTGTAACTGATACTCTCTAATAATACCAGTCTGCGGTCGAAGAATATGGCTACTAAAAGAATTGCTTTTAGACTTTATCCATCAGCTTCTCAAAACCAGAAGTTGCACTATTGGCGCAGGTTGCACAAGGATTTGTATAACGCTTGCGTTAGCCACAGAAAAACTCAGTACAAACAATTTGATAGATCGATAAATTATTTTGACCAACAGAATTGTTTGCCTAAGTTTAAAGAGTGCTGGATAGAGTATCAAGAATTAGGTAGTCATGCATTACAAGCGACGGTTAAGCGCGTCGATTATGCCTTTCAACGTTTTTTTAAGCTCAAATCTGGCTATCCGCAATTTAAATCTTCTCGACGCTATAAAGGCTGGACTTATCCCTGTAAAGCTGGATGGAAGGCTTATACGTCTGGTAAGAATGGCTATCTTAAGTTATCTAACTTAGGAAACATTCAGATGCGTGGTCAAGCTAAAGATTGGGGTACTCCTAAAACTTGTACTATCTTGTTTAAACAAGACAAATGGTATGCGTCGATTACGGTTGATTGTATACCAAGTAGAACAGTAACGAATACTGGGGCGGTAGGTTTAGACTTTGGAACTCACCACGCAGTATCATTCAGCGATGGCACAATCATTGATAATCCTCGGTTTATCAAGCAGTCTCAGGGAAAAATTAATCATCTGGCTAAACAGAGTAGGAGAAAACGCGCACCCAATTATAAAAAACGGATTAAGCCGTCTCGTCGTTGGAAAAAGGCTAATAAGACTGTATCTAAAATACAGTCTAAAGTGGCTCGTCAGCGTCAAGATTGGCAACATAAGGTGGCTTCAGAAATAGTAAGCGGTAATAGCTTCGTTGCTACTGAGAAATTAAACCTTAAAAACCTAACTAAAAAAGCCAAGAAAGGTAGTAAGCGTAAGAAACAAAAGACTGGGCTTAATCGTAGCCTTTTAGACGTAGGAATAGGTAATTTAAAAGACTTAATTAAGTACAAAGTAACCGAGGCAGGAGGTATTTATGTTGAGATACCAACTCGTAAAGTTGCTCCATCTCAAACTTGTCCTGGTTGTGGAATTAAACGCAAAAAAGATTTAAGCGAAAGATTTCACGTTTGCGATTGTGGTATCCAACAGCCATTAGACAGAGATGTAGCAGCAGCCCAGATTATGCTTAATTACGCCAGGGGTAAGGAACTTGCCTCTACAGTCGCCGAGTCGCCAAGCTCTATCTCGTGTGGAAACATGAGACAACTTGGGGCATTGAAACGACGGAAACAGCTATCTCAGCGAAGCGGATAGCTGTAGTTCATTATTCTTGAATTGATTAGTCCAGTATTCGCGCACTGCGTCGCGTCCGTAAACAAAACCGCCTTCCACTCCGTTCGCCCATTTCACATCCGGGCGCATAAACGAGATAATTGTTTCAATTTCACGGTTATTAAAAGCATCGTATAAATTTTGCAGAAATTGTTGATTTGAACTCATAATTATCACCATAAACTACTACTGTTTCTGATATTTCTATCTTGAGAATTCCGCTCATCTATTTCCACATTCATTTTTCTCCTTTTTTGTATGTAGCATTATTTTTTCTATTTCATCGCCAATGACTAAGATTTTCTTTCCCCTTCAAATACTCCCATTGCACCAAGGCGAATTGTTATAAGTTCTACATCGGTAATAGCTTTGTGAGAACCGTTTTTAGTGTTAGCAGGAGTAAACCAAAAAGTTCCTGCTTTGCATTCTTTTCCACCTGTCTCAATAATCCCCTCAATAACGTATACATATTCATCGCAAGGATGATAGTGAACTGGAATAACAGTATCTTTTTTCATCCGCAACTGATGAATTGAACCCTCTGGTACTGGTTCAGCCAAGGGTAGAATTTGTGTACCTGGAAATTGCTCTAAGTACTGCCAGGATTGAATATTAGTATCAACAAATTTTTGTTTGGACATTTTTATTTATTTTCCTCGCTTACTGGTTTCCAGATGTACCCTTGACGAGCGAGCGATTTCCTAACTTGGGATGTATCTATGTCTGGCATATACAATTCAACCAACTCTACAGTTTCGGCTACTAGTTCTTTTAGTTGGTCAGCAACAGATAGAGGTTCTTGATGATAGAGACTTTCCAGACGCATATATAAGTTTTCGGGAGCAATATTCATCTGTTCGATGAACTGTTTCATGCGTTTGAACTGAAAAGTTGAGTAATACAAACGATTTAATCCCGCCAGAACACCAAGGATATTTTGTCCTACTTGTAAACGTATTTGATGCTGGAAAAGTGTGGTATCTCTTGTCGCCAAGTGTTCTTGTAAAGCCCAGATTGGGAAAAAATCTAAATGTTTGTCTACCATCGCTCGTGCTAGAGCATCTGGATAGTTAGCAATCTGTCTTTTCCATTCTTGAATTAACATCTCGCCGTATAGAGGAATACAGTCAAGCATTCCCGAAAGAGCTTTTTGTAGGGTCGAAGTTACTTTAAGTTTTTCTAGTATCGTTGCTATGTCCTGTTCCCAAAAGGCTATAGTTACATTACCGATCTGAAATTGTACCCCATCGATAAAATAAAACTCTCCAAAGAATCCCTCGTTGTATCCATTCAAAATGCGGATAGGTTCTGAACCTTGATTTTGCTGACGGGCAGATTGTAGCTTGTCAAGATTAGGTAACTCATCATAGTAAATAAACATCTCTACATCGGAATAAATATCTGCTTGTCCTGTAGCAGTAGAGCCTGTAACCATTGCTGCTTTCGCTTCTGGATTGGCAATATAGGCTTGTATATTTCGTTTTGCTAATGCCAAAAGATACTGACTTGCTTGATTCATAGCTTTATTTTGAGTATTAATGACCGATTAGCAGTCATGCTGTAATGCTTGTGGTAACTTGTAATTGAGACGATAATCCCATTCTTCTTTAGAGTCTCTATAACTAACTAAAGAATTTAGTTCATCTTTTGTCGCTAATTGAGGCCAACTCAGATCTGGCATCTGCTTATTGAAGTTGGGAACTGGTTGCTCGTAGAATAATAGGTCGGCGCGAGTCCCAATCCGTCCAAAATTGAAACTTTTACCAGAAACAACTGTTGTCGCATACCCAGTGGGCTGATGCCTTAATTGCAGTTGCGTTCCTCCTTCAACTGGAGTTAATATCCAAATTACCAGTGACGGTTCGCTCTTCACCTCATCTTGCCAAGTATAGACAAGACGTTTCGGCTCATTTAATTCCACCACTTCACAGTGAATAATGGTTGTTATGCCTGGTAAAGAATTGCTTTCAAACTTGAATTTATGCCCTAAGCGCGGTTCAAAGTCATTGTTCATCATCCAGATATTCAAAGCACGACAGTCAGTTAGAGCTTGCCAAACTTTTTCTGGTGGATAGGGATAAAAAACACTTAGCTTTACTCGATCTGTCATGGATTATCCTCCAAATAGTCACACAGGACATCTAGTTTTTCTTGCCAGAATTGTTGGTAATGATTTACCCAATCAGATACCTGTCTTAAAGGTTCTGGATTTAAGCGATAAAATCTCTGCCTTCCTTCTCTTCTTTGGGTAATAAGTCCTACTTCACACAACACACTTAGATGTTGAGAAATAGCAGGAAGAGACATGGCAAATGGTTGGGCAATTTGCTTAACTGGTTGTTCTCCCTGACGTAAAAGATCTAGGATTGCCCGTCGAGTCGGATCGGCGATCGCTGCAAATACATCAGCACTACTAGCAGTTCTACTCATATAAACACAATAGTTAAGTATTTGCTTAACTAAATTTATAATAATTAAGTGTTTGCTTAAATGTCAAATATTAATGAGGATAGTATTGGTATCCTTCTGTTTATTTTTTAACTGAACTATTTTTTCTAGCTAAATATTGCTGATGTTCTTCTGTAGCTAAATAATAATCACTAGCAGGTTTGATTTGTGTGACAATATCTTGGTCATATTTACCTGCTCGCTGTAGCTGCAATTTAGATTTACGAGCAATTTGTTCCTGTTCGGCGGTGTGATAAAAAATTACTGAGCGATATTGCTCTCCCCGATCTGCACCCTGACGATTAAGACTTGTAGGGTCATGAATTCGCCAGAATATATTTAGTAATTCTTCATAGCTAACTACTTCTGGATCGTATTCAATTTGAGCAACTTCAGCATGTCCCGTAATGCGTGCTACTACATCTAAATAAGAAGGATTAGGAAAATCTCCCCCCATATATCCCACAGAGGTTTTGATTACTCCTGTTACTTGAAGGAACTCATTTTCTGTTTTCCAAAAACACCCCGCTCCAAAAGTAGCTTTGTGAAGGTTCGATTTTATGTTGTTCATCAGAAAAGCCAAATTTAAATTATTAATTGTTTCAATGTAAATTAAATAGAGTTGAAATTTTCTGGAAAAAGCGATTTAGTTTAAGTCAAACCTTTGATTGAGCGGGTTATGCGTTCCCAAAAATTTTCTACGTTTCAACCCACCCAATGAGATTTACAGGATTGGGCTATAGATTTTTGCCAGGGCTTTAGCCATTAAGGGGTGAATTATAAATATATGCGGCAAAAGAATATCTTAGTCCCATGAGTCCCATGAGCGCCAAAGTACATAGTTAGCCGTATGCTGTCGTAACAAGAAGTAAAAGCCTGGTTTCCAAAGGCTATTTCTTTATCCTTTGTCCTTTATCCCTTCGTTAACTTGATTAGCGAACTCTGGAAGATCAAACAAATTAATCAAGAATAATATAAGCGGTTAAAATAATCTTTAAGCAGTAAATAGATTATACAAAAATGTTTCTGATTACTGTTATTGATTAATGAATACGGGAACTATGCAGCAAGAAAAACTATATGAACTCATTGTAAATGAATATCATTTTCAGGTTAATCTGAATTGGAATCGTAACAAATTCTTCATCATAGTAAATTTAACGATTATTTTTTTTGCTTGTTTTTTATTAGGAGTAGTTGAGTTTAAGGTTATTCAATATTTTGTTTCTTATTTATTTTTTTTGGGTATATTAACTTCATTTATAGGATTACAAACTTTACTCAAAGGTATTGAATATCGTCGAAGAATTATTCTTCAAAAAGCTAAATTTGAATCTATGTTGCGTATTGACGGGTTAAATACTACTGTGAGAATGCAAGAGGCAGTTAGAAACGGTAAAACTGAAGAGTGGATCAAGCGAATCCCCAGATTTGGTACGATTAATTTTTATTTATTTAGCTTATTTTTTGTCTTAACATTATTAAATTCTTTTGCCTTAATATTTGTATTTGGCAGTATTGTCACACCTTAATGAAGTGAAGCTGGCATATATTAAAATTGCATAATATTCTAATAGAAGATAAATCATCAAATCTTCTTCTAGTTTCTTGAACGTGAGGTATCTCCGTCATCGAGAACAGATAAATTAGGTGAAGATTAGTAGCTTATTTCTGACTTAACTACTTATCAGTTTTAACAAAATAGTTTCTTGTTCCCTTGGCATCTAAGGCTGTTCCCAAGCGGTTAAGAGCATTCACATAAGCCGCAGTTCGAGCATCGATTATTAAATCCTTGGCAATAGTCCAAGTATTTTCCGCTTCCGCCTCCATCTTTGCTTTGAGGCGTTGATTAACTTCTTCTAAAGTCCAATACCAACCGCTACGGTTTTGTACCCATTCAAAATAACTAACCGTAACTCCCCCCGCGTTAACCAAAATATCAGGAAATACATATATTCCCTTTTTTCCGAGAATTTTATCCGCATCAGAGCTAATTGGACCATTGGCTACTTCAAAGATATATTTAGCTTTGATATCGTCTGCATTATTTGCTGTGATTTGATTTTCTAATGCTGCCGGGATTAAGACATCCACATCTAAAGCGAGCAATTCTTGATTAGAAATAACTTGATGTTCCACGATGCTGCATACACTGCCTTGGCAATATACTGCTTTCATTTCTCGACTCTGGTTTTTATGTTCTCTTACGCTAGCAATATCTAGACCCTGAGGTGCATAAATTCCGCCTTTGGAATCACTGACAGCAACTATTTTGTATCCTGCCTCAGCCAGAAAACCGGCTAACGCTGAACCTGCATTACCAAAACCTTGAATGGCAACGGTAGTTTCTTGGGGATTTAACTGAAATTTGGGTAACATAGTTTGAATGACGATAAATGCCCCCATTGCCGTAGCTGTATCTCTACCATTACTACCCCCTAAAGAGAGAGGTTTTCCTGTTACCACGCCCCGACATAGTTGACGCTGAATAGTGCTATATTGATCCATCATCCAACCCATTATAGTTGCATTAGTGTAGACATCAGGAGCCAGAATATCTGTATCAACACCTATAGCATCGGCGATCGCGTCTATGTAACCGCGACTTAGTCGTTCTAACTCCGCCTTGGATAATTCTTTAGGATTAACGGTAATGCCTCCCTTGGCACCACCGAAGGGTAAATCTAATAAGGCACATTTAAAAGTCATCCAAAAAGCTAATGACTGTACCTCATCTAAACTGACATTAGGATGATAACGAACTCCCCCTTTACCCGCACCTCTAGTATCGTCATAACGAACACGATAGCCAGAAAATACTTTTAATCTACCATCATCCATCCGTACGGGAATAGATACACTAAGACTTGTTTTCGGATGCTGTAGACGAGCGATCGCGTCTTCAGAAATAGTTACGTGTTTTAAAGCCTGTTCTAATCTTTTACTCGCATCAGATAGTAAAGAAGGAACTGTTGAGTTGCCTAAGTTTTGCATTTCTATCTCCTAAGTCTGTCGCTCAGTATTCTTCTAATCTAAGTGTTGATGACCGCTTATCCCGAAGATTGTGCTTATTTTTTAACTTTTTAGATTTAAATCTTAGTCTAATCTCAATTTTATCCACATCAAAGTCGTTAATTAGCAATTGAATCGCTGATACTGTTCATAATCAACCTTTGTAACATTTAAGTTTGCACACAAGTTCCTCACGTTTTTTGTTTAGTTTAAAAGAAGCAGTTAAATAAGAACAAAAAATATAAATCCGAACGTGATTCTAGATATCATTTTGAATCACGTACAGAGTGTCTTTTTCTGGTAAAAGTTTTAAGAAAGTGAGTCGTGTTTCGACGGAGAGAGTGCTAATGACTCCTTCCAGAGAAAGCATTTTTGGCGATGAATGTTGAGACGTGAGATGAGAAAACGTTTTAGATCCATCTCCTGAAACAGAATTTGTCACAGATTACCCCACCCTAAAACAACGAGACCTGCTGTGACTGTTGGTGAATTTTGAATAGCGGAGAAACCTAATGTTAGCAAAACAAAGGATGTCATTGAGTTGCGTAGCGAAGCCATGCCGTCAGGCTTATCACCATAATTGGAACAAATGCGATCGCTGTATCCTAAATTTAGTCCGTCAATATTTAATGCAGACAGATGAAAATACTTCTAAATTTAACGAAGAGCGACAAGGGCTGACACAACTCAAGCAAGTGTTCGATCAACTTGGTGCGATTATTGTGACACCCGATGGGCAGGTGCAGTTTATGACTCAACGAGGAGAACAACTGCTGAGTCGGTATTTTTCTCTTTACGATCCACATTCATTGCCAGAACTATTACAATCTTGGTTCAAGCATCAGATTTCACTACTCATTTCCCACAATGATGTTCTATGCCCCCGCTCTCCCTTGTACATTGAGCAAGCAGGAAAGCGGTTAAGTGTTCACATTATTTCCCAGTTAGTCGGTGAAGAATATCTCGTGCTACTAGAAGAACAAGAACTTGAACCTTTCTCAATTTCTTCTTTGCAATTACTAGGACTAACTAAACGTGAGGCAGAGGTCCTTTTTTGGGTTGCTAAGGATAAAAGTAATGCCGCGATCGCCAAAGTGTTGGGTTGCAGTAAAGGAACGGTGCGAAAACATCTGGAGCATATTCACAGGAAACTGGATGTACAAACTCGCACAGCTGCTGTGATGGTCGCCCTGAAAAAGTTGGGACTGCTAAATGGGCTGTTTGTTGCAATTTCTACATAATCCTATACGCAGATCGTCGTATTGTTTTCAACATTTATGTTGAGGATTATATAGATAGATGATTATGTACATAATCGACTTATGAGGATTAATCTTAGCAGAAATTTATCCTCTGGTTACCAAAAAATTTTATGAGTTAAACTAATTTGCGAGGTGCAAAATGAGTAACGGACGAGATGAATACGATTCTTTCGAATCTCCTCCTGAAGTCGCACAACAGGAGATAGAAGACGAATTTGAATTTGAAGAAGAGATAATGGCTGAAGGGGAAGAAACCTTTGAAGAAGAAGATGCTGATGCTGACCTTGAATCTGAAGATTTATATTTTGGTTTCGATGATAGCATACTTCAGATGAAGGGAGACATTGAGACTTGTTTAGCCCAACTCACCTCTGAAGAAGAAACCGCTGAAGCTGTTGATGCCGAAGCAGCAACTGAAGGGGCTAACAACATTGTCGGTGTAGGTTTGGGTGTAGCAGAAGACGATTTCTCTCCTGGTCTAGCCCCTGGTGTTCCTGCCCTAAATATCTATGTAGCCGAGGCTATTTCTGTTGAAGAAGTTAAATCGCTTCTGGTTGATTCCATGGGGGTTTCATCCGCCAGCAGCGACGACATTCCTGTGAACGTAATCGTCACAGGTGTGATTGAAGCACAGAACCATCGTCGTAAATATCGACCCACTCCCTGCGGTGTCTCGGTTGGGCATTACAGGATTACTGCAGGAACCATCGGCTGCTTAGCTCGTGGACGGCGTTCTCCTAGGGACAAACGCCTCTTAATGCTTAGCAATAACCACGTCCTGGCTAACTCAAATAATGCCAGAATTGGCGATTCGATCATCCAACCAGGTCGAGCTGACGGTGGCCGTTCTCCTCGTGATCGGGTCGCCATCTTAGAGAACTATCGCAAAATTAACTTTAGTGGTGGGGCTAACTACGTTGATGCAGCTACAGGATGGTGTTGGCCTAGTCGAGTTCGTAAAGAAGAGCTTTATGAAAAAGGTGGACGTAATTTCCTCTATCGCATTAGTAGGCGTTTGGTTAGATGTCGTAAGAACCAGGTAGTTGGTAAGTCTGGTCGTACCACTGGTCTAACTCGAGGGCGAATTATCGATTGTAATGCAACTATCCGCGTCAACTATCGCCCAAGAGTGGCTCTATTTAGAGACCAAATAACTATTCGTGGTATTGGAGGCAAATTCAGTGATGGTGGTGATTCTGGTTCCGTAATTTGGACTTGGGACCGTCGGCGCAACCCAGTTGGCTTACTGTTTGCTGGTGGCGGTGGATTGACATTCGCTAACAAGATGACTCGAGTTGTGAGAACACTTGACATCAATCTGTACACATAGTGTATAACTTATTCTCTGGCATAACTAAAAGCTTACCTGAGAATAATAGCAAGTTAGTTGTGAGCTGTAAAGTCAGCTCACAACTAACCTTAAGCAAACTATACCTATAACCTCTTTCCCTGACAACACAAATCGGTTACAGATTAGGTGTAAGATCTGAGTATTAGATCCGAAGACAGGAGTAGACAAGCTGTCTTGTAAAATCATGCAGATTTCCCTATTATGGATATTATGACCGCCTGTGATTGTGTTGTGTCTATTACTCAATGGCTGTGCTGAGGTAACTATGAGTAACTCACCTGATACCCTTGATAATTTTGAGAGTCCGCCATCTTCAGATTTGCCTGCTGACATGATGGAAGAAGCATCGGTGCCCTACAGCGGTGAGGAGGAGCAAGCAGTGACCGATTCAAATGTTTTGCGCGTTAAACAAGCCTACGAATCTCAGTTACTTGAGATTAATGGGGTTATGGGCGTCGGTATTCAGCAAAATGAGCTTGGCGACGAAGTAATTTGGGTTTATCTCCGAGATGAGGCTGTCCGCCCCCATGTTCCGAGTGAATTGGAGGGGATATCGGTGGTAACAGAGGTTACTGGAGAATTTGAGGCTTACTGAGCTGAAGCCATTAGAAACTGTTAGGGGAGGACACGCGATCGCCATTGTGGGATATAGTGCCGACAGATTCATTATCCGCAACAGTTGGGGAACTTCTTGGGGAGATCAAGGATATGCTTATGCGTCTTATGATTATGCCGAAGCAGCCTTAGATGAAGCTTATGGTATTTCAGTTTAGGAAGTTAGGTTGTTCTTCATGTTGATCAATTATTTTAAAAACTGAGGCTACAGGAAGAGCAAGACTAGAACTTAAGCAACAGCGATCTTGGGCAGGCGATCGCTCAATTATCCAGCAATTCAATGTGACAGTCCAAATCGAGAATTAGGTCGATTAATCAGGAGAATTAACTTAATCAGTCTCCTAGGAAGATAGTGCTATGAAAAGTAAAGATGAATATCCAGCTAAAGACCCTAGAGAAATAACTTTTAGTCAGCTTATTAATAGTTTTTCTAGGATTAAAATTAATGCTTTGTTATATCTGACAGGTATTTTCTTGGCATATTCGGTTGCTCTATTTCAATTAGGTTGTCTACTCCAAAAACAAACCACGGCAATCACTTTACGCAAACCATTTGAAATGTATCTCAATCTAGATCGAGACAGTTTAGATGAACTGAGAGACAATTCTAGTTTAGAGTTGACAAAAGTTTATCTTTTGAAGGGGGAGCCCGAATTCCTTCATGACCCTGAGGATCGTGCCCTGTTAGAAGTTCGTAGAATTAATAATAATTACAGTACAGTACCTCTGGGGAATATTATTGCTCAGAGAGGAAAGATTCTGGACATGCCGAAGATACCTCGTTTCTTTTCCTTGTCAGCTGCGTATGCACAGCAAGATTTTGAATGGTATGGACACGAAAATAACTATCAATTTCGCGAAGAATTTATCGATAGGCATACGATCAGAAGATATTATGATGATGGCTGGGTTTTAGAATATAAAATTGATGAACAAGGTCGTTCTATTCAATCCACTTTTAAATGGATAAAAAGACGTTAATTTTTTATCATTTCAGGAAACCAGTGAACTGACTAAACTTAGAAGAGTGTTGTTGATTGGTCCAGATGAAATGGCTATCGAGTCTTTTTTCATAGCTAGAGTAACCAAATAACCTTATTAGAGCCTATGGTTGATAAGGTTGCTTTTGTTGAGTGTTAAATTCTCAGCAACTAATTCTGCTCGCAGGCCTGATATAAAGCAGGCAAAGTTTTACCATCTGTGGGAAATTCAGCTACCGCATAGTTGCAGGAGACTTGAAAACGTTCTCCCTCCAGGGAAGTAAAGATTTGCTTTCTTAAAATAGTTAAAATTTCTGTCAAGTTTTCAGCTCCTTGATTTTTGTTGAGATTGGGAATACCGATAATAAAATCACCATTTCCCCAATAGCTAGTTACCTCTTGATTACGAAAAGCAGCTTGAATAACTTTTCCCCATTGGGCTAACACGCGATCGCCTATTTGATGACCATATTGAAGATTAATTTCCCTTAATTCAGTTATCTTTAATACGACTAAACAAAACGGTTGGCTAATCTCTCCAGCTTGTTGTAACAATATTTCGATTTCACGACTACTTTGAGGACGATTTTTTAATCCTGTTAACCTATCTTGAGTGGCTAATTTATGTAATAGTCGGCTACGATCCAAACGGTTATTAATCCTGGCGATTAACTCAGCACCAACAACTGGCTTAGATATATAGTCATCTCCACCTACTTCAAATACCTGCTGGATCGTCTTAGGATCCTGGCGTGCAGTCAGAAATAGGGTGGGTAATTCCTGCCAATCTGGGTCGCTACGAAGAGCTTGACATAATTCGATGCCATTGATTTCAGGCATTTCGATATCAAGGATTAATAGATCTGGATGAGTTGATTGTAAAACTTCCCAGAAGCGTATCGGCTCAGCTAAGGTGGAAATCTTCATGCCCCAAGGCTCTAAAATTGAACTGAGCGCTGCCAGAAAAACTAGATCATCATCCACAATTAAAATAGATGCGATCGCCGATTGACTACGTTCTAATAATTGGTTCGTAGTTTGCCAGACTAAAGCAGAAGTAGTTGGTTTGACTAAAAAGCCGCTCGCCCCAGCACTAGCAACTTTAACTCGATTGGCTAAATTATCGGCAATAGAGAGAACCAAGGTGGGAATAGCTGGAGTGCGGGCAGTTAATTCGGTAATTAAGGATAAATATTCAGGTTGTTGAGGCACTGTTTCCGTATCAATGGCGACTAGATAGGGAGAATTTGTTTGCAACCATCTCCTAGCTAGTGCCATGTTATCTACCTGATGCCAACCCATACTTTGAGCTTTTCCTAACTGTTGTAGTTCTGAACTCAATTGATTGTCAGTAGAGATTAATAATAATTTTGGTATCTCGATTGAAGAGCTTTCAATTAAAGTTTCATCTAATGCTAACAAGCTATTTAAATCTGCTACTAAAGAGAGCAATTTTTCTTGTTGCAGAGCATCTAATGCTTGATTATCTCGAAGTAAAGTTTCTATTTCACGGGAGATCTCTGTTCCGGCATCTCGGTCAAACATCCCTAAAACTCCCGCCAATTTATGGGCAGCTTGTTGAGCCTTGTGGGATAAATCAGGTGTTAATTCCCCTTTTTCCAACTTAGATGCAGTTGTTTGCAAAATATTCATTCTTGCCGCCATTTTATCTTGATATTTAAGCCACATCTGTTCCATCTTCTGATTAAATTCTTGCTTAATGGAACTAGAATGAGACTGGTTTTGATTTAAATGAGCGGTTTGTTTAGTGTTGCGGGATTCAGAAACTTGGGGATTAAGCCGATAACCGATACCATAAACGTTCTCAATCCAATTGACTACTCCGGCTTTTTTTAACTTTTTCCGTAATCCTTTAATATGTGCTTTGACGCTTTCTTCTAGTGGCGGATCGTCATAGGTCCAAATTTTATCTAAGATTTGTGAGCGGCTAAATACTCGTGCTGGATTACGCAAAAATAATTCTAAAAGACTATATTCTTTAGCGGTGAGTTTAATTGGCTGTTGCTGATAGCAAACTTCGCAACTACTAGGATCTAAAGTTAATCCATGGACATCCAGAACAGCAGTGGGAATAACTTCTCCACGGCGAGATAGAGCTCTGACTCGCGCATTTAATTCATCCAAATCCAGAGGTTTGGTTAAATAATCATCTGCTCCGGCATCTAATCCCAGAATCCGGTCTTGAGTAGCATTTTGGGCTGTCATTAAGAGAATAGGCGTAGCACAGCCTTCAGAACGCATTTTTTCACACAGACTGACCCCATCTAATCCTGGTAAATTGACATCTAGCAGGATTAATTCGTATTCTCCACTTTGGACATATTCCCAACCTAATTGACCGTCTTCGGCTATATCTACTATGTGTCGCTGACTGCTAAGGGAACGTTTGAGTACTGCTACTAAAATTTCGTCATCGTCAACTACTAAAATCCGCATCGTGCGATCGCCCTTCTTTAGACTACTTACTCGACTAATATCATGAAATTAACTAGGGAAGAACTAGGGAAGAACTAGGGAAATTTTCCTAGCATCACCCCTACTCCCAAAATTCATCCCCAGTTATTCTCGATTTGATTTTAGTTTAATAGTTAGTTAGAGCAAAACTGTATTTATCAAAACACATAACCAGAAAATTTAAGGTTTGGGTAGCTAAATATTAATTCGATTTTGTAGCAATTAGTAGTTAATGTAACTAGTTATCAAGGTGAATAAAATGAAAATTCAGTGGCACAAACTAGTTTTTAAAGTTTTACTTTGGATATCAGTAGAAGTTGTTTTCAACTTTATAGGCATAGATGATTTAGCCGACTATAGCGAATTTTTATTAATGCCAAAAGTTATAGTACAATCAGAACGCTCTGTTGCAGGATAATAATCGATTATGTCAAAATCAAACTGATATTCATCTTACTAATATTCCAGAGTCTCAGTCTCAGATAAAAACCAGATAGAGAACTATGCATACTAACATCTGTTAAAATCTTTCACTATGCCATTTAAGACGCTTGGGCGTAAGATAGGCAAGTCTTATCGCAACCTTTCTCTACAAAATATTATTACCATTCCTTTTCTGCTACACATATTTCTGACTGTAGGATTGGTAGGTTATCTGTCTTGGAGAAATGGAGAACAAGCAGTCAACAATGTTACCCGTAAACTTAGGAGTGAAGTCACGGCTGGTGTAGAAAAGCATCTGGAAAATTATTTAGCGATACCTCACATAATTGTTCGACTAAAACAAAATGCTATCAAACTAAAAAAAATATCTATTGCTGATTTTTCTGATGCACAACAGGATTTTTGGTCAACTATTCAGTTGTTTGATTCTGTACGGGCAATTTATATGGGAAATCAGGCGGGAAAATTTATTTATCTTAAGCAAGAAGACGGTAAATTTTACACTAAAGAAGTAACTAAAGTTCCTGAACGCAAAACTTACAGTCTGGATCGTTTAGGTCAAAAACAGAAATTATTAGAAGTTGATGAATTTGACCTCAGACAACGTCCTTGGTATATCAATACACAACTGACTCAGGAGAATAATTGGAGCAAAATTTATACTTTTACTGGTGGCGAATTAGGTATTACCGCTGCCGGTTTTTTACGAGATAGTCAGGGTGATACCCAAGGAATAGTTGGTGTCGATCTAATTTTGAGTGGGATTGGCAATTTTCTCCAAAAAATAGAAATTAGTGAAAATGGTCAAATTTTTATTTTGGAGCGGAATGGTTATTTAGTAGCTACTTCTAGCAATGAAAAACCTTTTATCTACGATTCAGTGGAGAGAAAAGAAAAACGTTTACGAGCTATTGATAGTCAAAATTTATTGATTAAAGCTACATCTGAATATATAACCCAGCATTTTCGCAGTTTATACAACATAGATCGTCCCGAACAGCTAGATTTCAGATTAAAAAGCGATTCCCCGCAGGATAAGCTGGGCTCAATTACGACGCTCAGCACCAGAGGCGATCGCCAGTTAGTTCAAGTTTTACCCTATCAAGATGAGCTGGGCTTAGATTGGTTAATTGTAGTGGTCATTCCAGAAGCCGACTTTATGGCAGAAATTAATGCTAATACTCGTAACACTATTTTGTTATGTTTACTGGCTTTAGTCATAGCGACTCTTTTTGGTATTTACACCTCTCGTAGAATTGCTCAACCAATTGCTCATTTAAGTCAGGTAACTAATCTGGTCGCTCAGAGTGCCCAAGCCAGAAAAGCAGGGACTGATTTTTATCCTGTAGTTCAAGCCAAAAGTATCCGAGAATTAAAACTTTTGGCACAGTCTTTTAACGAGATGGTGCTCCAGCTCAAAGCAGCATTTAAAGATTTAGAAAATACCAATGAAAAACTAGAAAATCGGGTTAAACAAAGGACGGAAGCCTTGAAAATCGCCAAAGAGGCTGCTGATGCGGCAAACCGTGCCAAGAGCGAATTTTTAGCCAATATGAGCCATGAACTGCGAACACCTCTTCATGCTATTTTGGGTTTCACTCAAGTATTTTTACAAGATTCCCAACTTAACCCACAACAGAAAGAAAACCTGGCAACTGTTAAACGTAGTGGAGAACATTTACTGGTTTTAATCAACAACATTTTAGAGATGTCCAAAATAGAATCAGGTGCGGTTTCAGTCACAGAAAAACCGTTTGATCTACATCTTTTATTGGAAAATTTAGCCAAAATGTTTAAGTTGCGATTGGATGCGCCTCCTCGTAGAGGGCGATTACCCGCAGGGTACGATTCGCGATTGGACTCCGTCCAGGCTCCGCGATTGGGCTCCGCCCACCGCCAGAGGCGATTGGACTCCGTCCAGGCTCCGCGATTGGGCTCCGCCCACCGCCAGAGGCGATCGCAGAATACAAGTCTAGAGCTGATTTTCGATTTAGCTTCTAATTTGCCTCAGTATATTCAAACTGATCCGGTTAAACTACACCAAATTCTGAGCAGTCTGATTGAGAATGGCATTAAATATACCGAGAAAGGAAGAGTAACTCTTAAAGTAGAACCAATAATCGATCGCTCTTCGGCGAGCGGACAACCCATGGCTAAATCTAGCTTCAGAGGAATGAGTTCTGCTAATATGCCTCCGAAAAACCCGACCCCCAATATAAGTAAGCTCGTCTTTACAGTCGAAGACACTGGTGATGGAATCTTAGCATCAGAACTAGAATCAATTTTTGCTCCTTTTACCCAAACTAAACAAGCTATTGCTCAAGAAGGAACTGGATTGGGGTTGGCTATTAGTCAGAATTTTGTCCGCCTGTTAGGAGGAGAAATTAACGTTAGTAGTACTGTCGGGCAAGGAGCAAAATTTGAGTTTCAAATTCCCATTAAAGTAGTCGATCGTAGTCAGTTGGAAACGAATTCTACTGCTCAAGAGTTAATCGATAAAATCGATTCACTTTTCCTGAAACAAGACCAAGAGCAAAATGTAGCTTCACAAAAATATTTACCGCCAGCAATCGATATATCTGTTTTGGCAAGTATGCCAGCAGAATGGCTCGCAAATTTGCGGCAAGCTGCGATTGAAGTTGATGCAGATATGATTGAGCAACTGATCGAACAAATTGACTCCAGTAATATTTATCTAGCACAAGAACTAACTAGAATGCTCAATAATTTTGAATATGATGAGATTATGGAATTGACTGAGTTAGCCGACAATCATTGAGAATTATTTCTCGTAGCGGTGATGATTGTAACTGGGTTGAGGGGAGTAAAACGAGTTAGATGTTGTACTGGTGTGGAACGGGCTATTTGTAGTTGCAATAAGCGATACTGCCAAGAATTACTAGTCAACCAACCCAGGGCTTGATAACTATGTTCGATGGTAGCAAAAGACATTACTATGACCCCCTGATCTACAAGTTTTTGCTCACAGACGTTTAGAATATCAACTAAATTACCACCACTTCCCCCAATAAATATGCGATCGGGATGGGGTAAATTGATTAGTGCTTCTGGAGCTTTGCCATAAATATTGGTGATGTTATTCACCTCAAACCGTTGACAGTTCTGAGTAATTAAAGTTGAACCCATACTAGTTTTTTCGATCGCCAGGATCTGAGAACTGGGACAAAGCCGAGCCATTTCTATTGATACCGAGCCTGTTCCCGCCCCAATATCCCAAACTGTTTGGTTAGATTGCAGTGATAACTCTCCCAAGATAGCCAGCCGAATTTCCTTCTTGGTAATTAAACTGGGGCGATCGCTAAAACTCAAAAAACTACTATCGGGTATTCCGATTAGAGGTAAGTTGTTCAGTTCTAGATGATTAGTTTGCTCCTGACGTAAGAGAACTAAAACGTTTAATGCGGCAAAGTTATCTCGATCTAAATTACTTAATTGAGGAACTTGCTCAGGAGGAAAATGGCTGATTTGCTCTGTTGAATCTCCTAAGTTTTCACAAATATTAAAAGAATAGCTAACAGGTAAATCTAAAGCTAATAATAAACGAGCGATCGCAGCTGGATGATTGAGGCTATCGGTTAATACGGCAATCTTTGCTTGTCCCTGCTTCAAGAGTTTAACTAACTCATCGGTACTGCGTCCATGCGCACTGCATAAGTGTACATCTTGCCAAGGGATTTTTAAGCGGCTAAAAGCTAGCTGTACTGAACTAAAGTGGGGATAAAACTGTATTTCTGCCGCCGGAAAGTTAGCTAATAACAAACGTCCCAAACCAAAAAAAAGTGGATCACCACTAGCTAGAATGACAATCGAATGATTAGCATCAGCGAGTCGTGCGATCCGATCTATCCCCGTCTTGAAATTAGATAGAGCTATTTTGGCTGCTGGGTGGTCAGAAAAATAATCTAGATGGCGATCGCTTCCCGCCAAAACAGTCGCCTGTTCTACTATTTTTCTCGCAGATGCAGTTAATCCTTCTGCACCATCTAATCCAATACCAACTACAGCGATTACCACTATCTCGAATCAGAATTAGCTTTTAATTAGACTCAGAACTACTATTAAATAGGCGATAGCCTACATATAAGATAAAGCCAATAACCCCAATACTGAGTATGCTGCTAACGACATGCAGCACGGCACCTAAAATGGAAAATGTTAGCCATACGCCACCGATAGCTACTGTAGCCTTGCCGATTTTAGGTAAACTTTTAAACCAAGCCTTACCAGACTCAATCCAGCTTTGCATCTGAGGTGAAGGATTAATTTCAACCTGGGGAAAAACTGTCTTCGTGCTAGACTCTTGAGAATCAGCAGTAGTTTTCTGATTTATTTCTGCTTCCATTTCTTCTAGCTTACTTTTTAAATCACGCTCTGAAAAACTCATGATTATTCAACTCTTGCTTGGGGTAATTGCTCCTTTTTTTTAGAGTAGCAAACATTAGCAGTTAGAGTTTGTCGAGATTCTACTCCACAACCCATCAGTCATAATACCGAAATATAGCTAACAAATATATAGAAATGTTATCTAATAAATGTTAAGAGTAATTAAGGACAAAAACTTGGTGTGGGCTTAATGTTAGAAGCAATATTATTTGATTTAGATGGCACTCTTGCCGATACAGACTCTATTCACTTTGCTGTTTGGCAGGACATATTAGTTAGATTCGAGCTGGATATTGATCGCGCTTTCTATCAACAGAGAATTTCTGGTAGAACCAACTCTAAGATAATTAAAGATATTATTCCTCAGCTATCCCTAGAAGAGGCTTGGAAGCTAGCTACAGAAAAGGAAGAAACTTTTCGGCGTGTTGCTAATTCCTTACGACCAACTCCTGGTTTAGATCGGTTAATTTGTCTCATAGAAAATACATCGATTAAAAAAGCCGTTGTCACCAATGCACCCGAAGATAACGCCACTTATATGCTCAAAATATTGCGTTTACAGGGTACCTTCCCCACTGTAATTATGGCTAAAGACGCACCACCAGGAAAACCCGATCCTGCGCCTTATGAATTAGCTTTGAGTCGCTTAAGGGTAGCTAGTCAAAATGCGATCGCTTTTGAAGATTCGGCTGCTGGTATTCGCTCCGCAGTTGGTGCAGGTATTTATACTATTGGTGTGACTTCCAGTCATTCTTCAGAATATCTAATTGATGCAGGTGCCAGTATGACTATTAAGGATTTTAATAACGAACAATTATGGCAACTACTAGACAGTGAATGTCAAGCTGTTAGTTAAGTAAGAAATTAATGTTTAACAAGTAATGCAAATAGCCCTAGAAAAAATTGTTGTCAAACCAGGTCAGCAATTATTATTACAAAATATTAGCTGGCCAGACTTTGAAGAGATTTTGGCAGACTTAGGAGAACAACGTAGTTCCAGAATCTCATACAGCAATGGAGTTTTAGAAATAATGGTTCCCTTACCAGAGCATGAAAAAGATAAAGAGATAATAGGGGAAATAGTCAGGATTTTACTAGATAAATTAGAAATTGATTTTGAACCATTAGGTTCGACAACATTTAAAAACGAACAAATGACTCAGGCCGTCGAACCTGATGCTTGTTTTTATATCAAAAATTATCAAGCTGTTATTGGCAAGGATAAATTAGATTTAAGTATCGACCCTCCGCCAGATTTGGCAATAGAAATAGATATAACCAATAGGACAAAATTAGACAATTATTTATTGTTAGGAGTTTCAGAATTGTGGCGTTATACCAGAAAAGGTTTTCAAATTAATTTGTTAGCGGAAAACCATTATCTAGAATCACAAATGAGTCCTAATTTTCCGAATATTCCTATCGTTGAGCTTATTGAATTCCATGTCAAACAAGCTCAAGCTGAAGGCAGAAATAAAGCAATTAAAGCTCTCAAAAAATGGGTCAACCAAAATCTTTGAGTACATCAAAAATTTAGACCAGCTCAATAAACTTTCCAGCGAATCCTAAGTATTGATTGTTTTACCCAAACCAGCGAAATCAAAAAGTTCTAAATCTGCTAGGTGAGAAGGAGATACATTTTGCAGACTATGGAAAAGACTATTTATTCTGCCAGGAGATTCTCTTTCCCATGTTTGAAGCATTTGTTTTATTTGTACTCGTTGTAGGTTTTCTTGACTGCCACACAAATTGCAGGGAATAATCGGAAAATTGCGTACTTTGGCATATTTCTGGATTTCGATTTCAGAACAATATGCTAGTGGACGAATAACAATATTTTTCTCATCATTGCTCAAAAGTTTAGGGGGCATGGCTTTTAGCTGTCCACCATAGAACATATTGAGAAATAAAGTCTCGACAATATCATCCCGATGATGTCCTAAAGCAATCTTATTAATCCTCTCTTCTCCCGCAACTCGATAGAGAATACCCCGACGCAAACGAGAGCATAAGCCGCACATGGTTTTTCCTTCTGGAATGACTCTCGTAACTGTACTATATGTATCTTGTTCCACTATTCGATAAGGAACGTTTAAAGAGGATAAATACTCAGGTAAGATATGTTCTGGAAAACCTGGTTGTTTTTGATCTAAATTAACTGCTAATAGCTCAAATTTTACTGGTGCTTTGCGTTGTAAACTGAGCAGCATATCCAGCATTGTGTAAGAGTCTTTTCCTCCCGACAGGCAAACCATCACGCGATCGCCATCTTCGATCATCTGGTAATCGGCGATCGCTTTTCCCACTAATCCCCGTAACCGTGCCTGAAGTCTCTTGAAATTCTTAGAAGTACGAACCTTGGTCGCTTCCATATCTAATATTTTTTGATTTATGACAATGCTTTCATATTTTATCGATCAAACAGATGTTGTGAGCTTCAAAAAAGCGATCGCATTTTAAAAATTAGCTCGAACATTTTTGGCTGCTAATTCTACAGTTTTAGAGATTCTTTTTTCCCTGGTAGGAAATCGTTTAGCGTTTTTAATCCACTCCAAAATACCTCTTTTAACTGATGGCGGAAAAGCTGTAAAGTATTTCTCTGCTATGGGGTTTTGAGCTAACGCCTGGAGTAAATCGTCAGGTAGAATCAGAGCTTCTACATCATCTAAAAAAGACCAAGAGCCATCTACTTTGGCCATGTTTACTTTTTCTATCCCCGGAGGAGTCATTAAACCTTGTTTTAGTAATTTTGCTACGCGATCTTTATTTGCTTTAGACCAATTACTTTGATCCTTTCTAGGAGAGACATAAAGCATAGTCCGCTGCTCATCAAGTTTGCGCGGTAAACTATCGATCCACCCAAAACACAGAGCTTCTTCAACAATATCGTTATAGGGTAAATAAGATATTCCACTATTCTTCTTGTAGGTAACTAACCAAATCCCCTCTGATTTAGCATGATTATCTTTCAGCCAGTTACGCCATTCTTGTCTAGTTTTAGCGGTAAACTGAGGTCTGTCCTTCATGGGTCAGATAGATTTGAGAATTAAAGTCAGGTAAGATTAGAGTAAAGAATACTGATGTTTAGTTAGGCAATCGTTTGTTTTCGCAACATGACAAACCTACCCCTCAATTGAGCAAGAAGGGTAGAAATTGAAAATTCAAAATATAAAATAACAGCTACTTTTAGAGATCGCCACCGCGTAAAGCTAGCAAAAAGATCACCACCGGACCAGAAATCATAATCAAAGCCACACAAAGTAGTTGAAAAATTACATTAAAATCTATATTGCCTAAACCGCTGAAAATGTTTGTTACAAAATCCATGTCTTCTCCTAGAGTTTACCAAAACAAAATCTATAAAAATGCTGCTAAATCTTGCGAGCCACAATCTATAATACCTGGGAACTATCTGCTATTTCTCAGCAAAGATACAAAAATATATAAACTTTTATTGCGCTATATAAACAAGATTAAAAGAAGCAACACAGTCTGGTCAATTGCTGCCGAACTATATATTAATTATGGTAAATCCTGATGCAGAAAACTGCTCATATCTAATTTGATTTGAAAGCAGCCCCCAGATATAATTCTCCCACTTTGGGATCGTTGAGCAAATCTGCTCCTGTTCCTTCAAAACGCTCCTGACCATTTTCGAGGACATATCCTCGATCTGCCATTGCTAGGGCTTTTTTAGCATTCTGCTCTACCAGTACGATTGCTGTTCCTGTCTTATTTATTGTTTTTACCTGCTCTAATACAGAGGTGACTAAAATTGGAGATAAAGCTGCTGAGGGTTCATCTAATAGCAATAAATCTGGTTCTAGCATCAAAGCTTTTCCCATTGCCAACATTTGTCGCTCTCCCCCTGATAAAGTTCCTGCTTTTTGGCTGCGACGAGAACCTAGTCTGGGAAACATATTATAGATGGTGTTTTTAAGAGACTTAAGCGATCCAGTACGAATGAACGCTCCCATTTCTAGGTTTTCTTCCACAGATAAAGAAGCAAAAACATTAGTTATCTGAGGAACATAACACATCCCTTGTCTGACAATTTTGTCCGGCTTGAGTCTAGTAATATTTTTGCCTTTAAAAATAATTTCTCCCTTTTGAGGAGTCAGTAAACCAAAAATAGTTTTGGCTAAGGTAGATTTGCCGGCTCCATTAGGACCAATTACCGCTACCAATTCTCCAGGAGCGATGCGAAAGTTAATTCCCTGTAGTATGTTGAGGTCTTTAATATAGCCTGCATGGACATCTTTAACTTCTAGAAGATTTGTCGTCATAGGTTGTATTCAAGCATAAACAGAGGAACTTAAAAGAAATATACTATCAATAGAAAAGGTTTTCCCAAGCTAATTCAGTACAGTAAGTATAAATATTCTGTAAACTTAACCTAATCCATAACTTAACTATTTGATTTTGTAAAGTATATTTTCTATACTACTAGTAGTGCGCTTGTGAACTCAAAACCCCTATTGGGCAATGAATCTGAATCTTAAACAACAATTTATTTAGATTAACTTAGATATCTAACTAATCAAGAGACGATTGCTTATGTTTTAAGATTGAGGCGTATGTATTAAAAAGATATCAGTATTGTTTAATAATAGCTGACGTTTTTTTACATTTGGGAGACTTAATCTTTATTATGAAAACAAAGTATTTATCGGCACTGTTGGTAACAGGAGCGATCACTTTAGGAACATCTCCTGCGATGGCGGATTCCTCCGATACTCCTCAACTTAATTTTTCTTGTCAAGTTACCGAAGGTGTTCCTACCACCGTGGCACAACCTGTAGGAAGCGAAGAGAAACTACCGATCTTTCATTGGAATGATGAAGCACTATCGTTGAAGTCATCTTCTAGTCCGCAACAACTGTGTAATAGTGTTTCGGAGAAGTTGGAAGACTACTCTGCCCAAGGTTATGACCTAAGCCAAATCAGTTTTATTGGTACTGAGCAAGCTGGATTGCCTGTCATTTGTGCCAATACAGCAGGTGGACCAGAATGTAGTAAAGTCTTGCTTACCTTGGGAGCAGCTGAACAACCGGCAATTGTTGCCAATGACGTTGTCACCGCTATTCTCGATCAAAGCCTACAAACAGACAAAGAAGTTTACCAAGATAGAGGAGTACAATCAACCTCTTATCAAGTAAATTTTTGGCAATTGCTAGGCTTAAACACTAAGTTTTTTGGTAAGTAATGCTGTTTCAGCACATTGAACTGCGAAGATATATCCGTGTAAATTTTAAGCTATTTTTATTACTGCAGTTTTTGCTCTACTTTTTGTAATAGAGTAGATGTAGGGGAGTAATCTGGCTTGAGTTTTAGGGATTCTTCGCAGTGAGCTTTCGCATCTTGGTATTGCTCCAACTCATATAAAGCTTGACATAGCTGAGTCCAGGCTAAAAAGTAATCCGGTTTGGTTTTAAGTACTTGCCTAGTAGCATCAATCGCTTCCCTAGGTTGACCTAATTTCAACAGCACTTCTCCTTTATTCAGCCAACCACGATAATATTCGGCATCTACGGCGATCGCTTGATTATATTCTTGTAATGCCCTTTCATATTGTTTCAGATCAAATCGCGCTAGACCCCTACAATTCCAAGCTTCAGGAAATTCAGGGTCAACATTAGTAGCTTGAACACAAGATGAAAACTTTTCCAAATGTTTGCCTAGTTTTCCCTGAGCGTATCCTTTATTGGTCCAAGCTGGAGCAAATTTACTATAATTAGTTACTGCATTGTCAAAGGCTGATATTGCCTGCTCGAATTCTCCCGCTTCAATCAGCGAGTTGCCCTCATTGTAATATTTCAAGGCTTGTAATTTTCTCCAGACTACAGGACTGAGAAATAGCAAGCCTAGAGTCAATGGTAGTACTACAAAAAACAATAGTCGTTTAGTACCTGAGGACTTGACGGGAGTGTTCGCAGGTGTGCCGACAGGGTTTTTTTCCGTTGGTGCTGGATATCGGTTATTACCTATGTCTATTGGTTTGCGAATATCATCTAGAGCTTCACTAGCATTTTTATAACGCTGGAGAAAATCATTCCGTACCATTTTATCGAGGATGCGAGCTAATTCCTCACTACATTCAGGAACGTGTTCACGCCATCTAATTTCCCCAGTATCGCGATCGCGGGGTAGTTGGTCAGGATGGAACCCAGTCAGAGCCTGGATAGCAGTTACGCCCAAAGCATAAATATCACTATTAAAGCGTGGGTCTCCTCTTTGTTGTTCACTAGCCATATAACCAGGAGTACCAATAGCCACGGTCAACACATTCCCCTGACCTTCGGTGAGAGTCATATTAGTAATTTCTTTAACCGCACCAAAATCAATTAAAAAAATCTTGCCATCAGCAGCACGACGAATTAAATTAGAAGGCTTAATATCTCGATGAATTACATTATTTTGATGGACAAAGGATAGTATTTCTAATACTTCAATTAAAAAATCCCGTACTCGATGTTCTGACCAACGATTGCCAGGAACAATTTCGGTTTGGCTCAGATCTTTGCCCTCAATATATTCTTGTACCAAATAAAATTCTTCGTTTACTTCCAAATGCGCTAACAGACGAGGAATTTGCCGGTGATCGTTAAGCTTGTAAAGTACTTTAGCCTCACTGTCAAATAGTCTTCTAGCAGTTTCCAAAACAAAATCTTCGTTGGATTGAGGTTGTAGTTTTTTGACTACACAACGGGGGTGAGGATCTCCAGGAAGATGGGTGTCCTCTGCTACATAAGTTTCACAAAAGCCTGTAGTTCTCAGACAATCGATAACTCGGTAGCGTCCGCCTATTAGCTCATCAGACATAAGATTGGGCAATTGAATAAGTTTAACTGGGCGAAGAAATGGGAAATTATTAACAATATAATAGTTTGATTCTACTTATTGATAACCGATATACAAGACTATATCAAAGGATTTTGCATAAAACATTTTGCATAAAACATGATTAACAATTAAGCTTCTCGATCTTGAATAACTTTTAAATTTGGTTAATACAATACTGAAAACAACTCTGTTAGTAGAGTATTAACCGCTATAAATGCTGGACTTTTTCAAGCAAAGTGTTTAATAATTGCTTGAGCAAACTCAGAGCATTTGAGTGGGGGATCTACGGGAGGATCCATTAATCTGGCTAAATCATAGGTTACTTCGCGGTTAGCGATCGCCTTAGCCAAGCCAGTTTGAATTAAATCAGCAGCCTCCTGCCATCCCATAAACTCTAACATCATTACGCCAGAGAGAATAACCGAGCCAGGATTAATCCGATCTAAACCCGCGTGTTTCGGAGCAGTACCGTGAGTAGCCTCAAATATAGCGCAATTATCACCAATGTTAGCTCCAGGACTCATGCCTAAACCACCTACAATTGCTGCGGCAGCATCAGAAATATAGTCACCGTTTAAGTTCATCGTAGCAAGAATGGAATATTCATTAGGGCGAGTTTGAATTTGCTGAAAAATACTATCCGCAATGCGATCGTTGATCATTACCTTATTTTTCCATTTACCCTCGCCATGAGTCTCCCAAATTTCGTCTAGCACCGCTTGAACTTCCTGACATATTTTTTGCTGTTTTTCCGAGGTTAAAGCATCATATCCAGGTTCTAGCTGACGAGCATTTTCTTCTAAAGTAATTTGGGGATTAGCTTCTTTATTACTTAAAATCCAAGATTCTCGTTCGGTAATACAATCACTACGAAATTCTGTAGTAGCCAATTCATAACCCCAATCACGAAAAGCACCTTCGGTGTATTTCATTATATTTCCTTTGTGTACCAAGGTGACTTGCTGTTTGTTTGAGGGAAGTCGCAAGGCATGCTGAATTGCTCTTCTAATTAAGCGTTGAGATCCCGTTTTACTAATAGGCTTAATCCCAATTCCTGCATCTAAAGGAATTTGTTTATTGCCATGTTCAGGAGTACTGGGAATTAACTCTTGATTGAGTAAATTAATTAACTTACCGCCAATTTCATCTCCCTGTTTCCATTCAATTCCCAAATAAATATCTTCAGTATTTTCGCGATAGATAATTACTTCCAGCTTTTCAGGATATTTGTGAGGAGATGGGGTTCCTTGATAATAACGACAAGGACGTACACAAGCATAAAGTTGAAATATTTGGCGCAAAGCCACATTCAGAGAGCGAATTCCCCCACCCACCGGAGTAGTTAGAGGTCCTTTGATTGCTATTCCATATTCTTTAATCGCATCTAAAGTATCCTGTGGAAGATACTGATAAGTACCGTATTGATCGCAGGCTTCATCTCCCGCATATACTTTGAACCAATGAATTTTACGCTGTTCGCCGTAAGCAGCTTTTACCGCAGCATTAATAACGGTTTCGGTGGCAGGCCAAATATCAACCCCCGTACCGTCTCCACGAATAAAGGGAATAATTGGATCGTGGGGAACAATAGGCTTACCATCTTGAAAAGTTATTTTAGAGCCGGCGGTTGGCGGGGTGAGTTTTTCGTACATAAAATATATAATTTGGATCCAGAAAAAATAGAATATAGCTACAGTACAATTAAATCCCCCTCAATTGACAGTAGCAAGATTATCTATTTTGTATTCTTCAATAAATAACCATAAAATAAAAAGACTATCTTAAATAACCCTTAAAACTGTAAATGTTAACTCCTAGTGCAACTTTTTAAAAGCTACTGATTATACTGGTTTTTAGAAATTTGCCAAAAATATGTCAAATTTTTTATTCTCCTGTCAAAGCTGAATAATAGATTACGCTAACAAAATAAAGACAAGTGGCAGTAATTCAGTATATATAAATAAAGAATACACGACTTAATTTCCTACTTAAATAATACAAAGTATGAAGAAAATATTGGTAGTAGACGATGACCTCATTTTGCGAAAGGTATTGCAAAATTCCTTAGAGCAAAGAGGATATCAAGTAATTTCGGTCAGCTCAGCCAAAGAGGCGTTAAAAAAATTCAGTCAAGATGTACCAGATATCATTGTGTCTGATGTTTCCATGCCGGAAATGAATGGCTTTGAATTTTGTCGCCAATTGCGATCGCAACCTTCGGGAAAACTGATTCCTTTCATTTTTCTGTCAGCTAAAGATGAGCTAGATTACCGAATTCAAGGGCATTCCATTGGTGCAGATAATTATCTAGTCAAACCTTTTGAAATGAAGGAATTACTGGCTAATATTGAGGCATTGATCGAGCGTTCTCGTCGAGTGCATGCAGAGATTGTCCATTTAATTGAACAATTAGTAAGTGCTCAATCCACCAATATTCTCAACACTGTTAAAGATAACTTCGAGCCACAAGATAATACTAGAGAAAAAACATCAAATACTGAGCAATCGACTGCACCAGAACCTTTACCTTTAACTCCAGCAGAAGAAAGAGTCTTTTGGGAAACCATTCAAGGATTTACCAATAAGCAGATTAGTGAGCGTTTGTTTATTAGTCCTCGTACTGTTCAAACACATCTCAGTAATATTTTGAATAAACTTAATTTAAGTAATCGCACCCAGTTAGTTCGTTTCGCTTATGAGCAGGGTTATGAAAAAGTAGAATCTAAATAAACTCTTCGCTAACTAGCTGCAAAATGAACAAAGTTAAGCAAGTAAGCACAATGAATAGTGATTCGACAATAACTTTAGACTGTGGCAAGAGCCAAACCATGATATTATTTGCTTAGGATCAACTGAGTATAAACACTCAAAAATAAAACGAAAAAGTTTTTGTATAAGGCTTACTCTGCACCCCTAGATTTTTTATAGTGGCAGACTAACCGCTAGAGGAAAGAATTTTTATGAAAGATATTAGCGGTCTAAATCACCCCATATATTCCGAATCCGAAAAAAACCAATCAAAACTAATTCCCCAGTTGTTAAAAGAAGGGGAAGCTGGTTTGGAAACACTAATGGATTGGATGATTTCTTTAGGAAAAGAATCTGATAATCTGGCTTTAGGTCAGGCATATCAAACCCTTTATCTCGACAAAAATAGGAGAACTCAGGAGTTCTTAGCCAGCAATTTTCCTCATGGTGTCGTATCCCTAAAATCAGAGCATAATGTTGATTATCGACCTTTACAAGAGCTACTTGCTCAGCAAGATTTTCAGAGAGCAGATATTGTGACTTTACAGAAACTTTGTGAATTGGCGGGTTCAGCGGCAATTGAACGAAAGTGGATTTATTTTACTGAGGTAGAAAGTTTTCCCATTGAAGATCTTCTTACCTTAGATAAGCTGTGGCTAATGCATTCAGAAGGAAAATTTGGCTTTTCGGTACAAAGGCGAATTTGGCTATCTGTAGGTAAAGATTTCTCCAAACTGTGGACTAAGATCGGTTGGAAAGCTGGAAATTCTTGGACTCGTTATCCGAAAGAGTTTACCTGGGATTTAACGGCTCCTAAGGGTCATCTTCCCTTATCTAATCAGTTACGGGGGGTAAGAGTTATCGATGCCATTTTTGCTCATCCGGCTTGGTCACAAACAAATTGAAAGCTCTTTAATATTTACTAGTAATCTGAATAGGAATTGAGACTTCAAAATCTAAACATAGCAAGGTCTGATTCTATCTGCTGGCTTGAACATCAAATGAATCAAAGAGGTTTTTGGTATTCAAATATCATTATTTTCGGAATTTCTGCTTAAAATGTTCGTTCAGAGAGTTTTTCGGGAACTTTAAAAATAGTCAGCTAAGAAGTGCTTAAATTGTATTTCTGTCGCCAGAAAAAATGATTTATGAGACATAATTAGCAATCTAATATTAATGCTTTTTGTCATTCTGCTATCAAAATATGAGCGAATTTTCAAATTTATTGAGTTTTTCCCCATGATGGAGCAGTATATTCCATACCTAAATTAATCCTGAATATATAAGGTTCAAAATTTTAATCTGGTAATGCAGATCAAAATTGATCTGCCAGACAGCTGGCTAAAACTTATCAGGCTTAATTCTGGTCGAAGTCTCTTCAGAGATATTGGAACCGAATGATTTGAAAAGCCACATACAATAACTCTTATTAAAATTCAGTAATACAAGTGCAATCAGTAGATTTAGGGTTACGAGTCAACAATATGACTAAACCAAAAAACAGACTTTTTTGCCGTTTGGACGGTCTTACTCCTTCAGCGAGGGAGCAAGCAAGGTTATCAGCTCTTTGTAAACTAGGTTTATTAGTATCTGAAGCAGTTCCCATTTTTGAAGAGGCGACTCAAAAAGCCGCGTCTTTTTCTGGCGCGCCAATATGTATTTTGGGCTTAGTTGTGGAAGATGAGCTGTGGTTTAAGTCAGCAGTGGGTCTATCAACGACCGGTTTAATGAACCAGCTAGCGGCTCAGAGAACAATTACTTTGAACGAGTCTTTTAGTAATTACGTAATCGATAGTGAACAGCCACTGGTTATTGACAATACTTTAAGTGATGCTGTTTTTGCCAATAGTGTTTTAACCCAGCATTATGGCATTAGAGCCTATTTAGGAGTTCCCTTAATCACTTCTGCCGGGTTGTGTATTGGAACTTTGGAAGTCATGGATTGGGAAACGAGACAATTTCACGATCGTGATGTAGAGCATTTGGCTTTGCTAGCTCGTTGGTGCCTAGGAGAATTTGAACGCAATCAAATGCTCAAAACCCTACCAGAAATATCTACAGCAAATTCTAAAAAGCCCGAGTGGCAAAATACTAATAGTCTGATTTTAAATAGAGACCTGAGTTCTAGCTTACCGAGATTAGCCGCAGACAATGGATCTAAATCAACACTAATTGAACAGACTAGTACACAGAGAACGATTGAGCAAAATTCAGATTACACCATTGCTACTGCTAATCCGATTAAAATTAAGTTACTGTCACAATTGACTCAAGAGTTGAGAACACCTCTTACTTCTGTAATTGGCATGGCTAGTGTATTACATAGAGAAGTTTATGGTCCATTAACTCTCAAACAAAGAGAATATCTAGAAATTATTCACGATAGTGGTCAAAATTTAATTTCGTTAGTTGACGAAATTGTTAGCTTAGGAGTTTTAAATGAACAGGATACGACAGTTCATTATGCTTCTGTAGATATTGAAATGCTTTGCCAGCAGGTAATTAATAGCTTGATGGATACTGCTAAACAGCATCAGCAGATATTGCATCTTTCGATTGAGCCAGGAAATCGAATTTGGTCTTTGGATAAAGAAAAAGTTAAGCAAGCTCTTTATTATCTAATTACTAGCGTTTTGGAGATGTCGGAAGCTGGAGGTGAAATAAAGGTTCATGTTTCAAGACGAAATAAAGCTTTGAATATTGCGGTCGGGGTTTCTCACCCTTGGTTAGGAGAAGGTTTTGCTGAAGTAAATCTTCATTCCCAGGCAATTACTAAAGCCTTAACCTTGAGTCAAGCTGATTCCAATAGTCACCATCACAATAGTTTTAATGCCGGAATGAGCGATATTTCTCTGAGTAATCATCAGGTGTTAACTTCCTCTTCTTTGATGATGCTCATCGATCAAGGAGACACTCTAGATAAAGAGACAAATAAAATTCCCCGTGACATTTTGGGATTACTTTTTTGTTGTCATTTAACCGAACTACATGAAGGTCAAGTAGTAGTTCAAGGTTCTCCAAATTCTAGCTATCGTTATGTACTGCAATTGCCAAAAGCTCATTCGGAAGAAGAATAGGATATAGGATAGTAGTGATTAATTAAGCACATGTCATCCCATCCATGAAATCAGTTTGGTCAACTATCATGCTCTCAGAGCCACAATTAAAGCAGTGGCCGAAAAGTAGCTTTTTTTATCGATTAGTTGGTTGGTTATCTAACTGGCAACAGGCAAGTTGGTTATTTCAATGGTCCGAGGTAATTGGAGCTTGTCTAATTAGCTTGGTTTTTTTGCTGGCACCTTTTGTTTCTACAGCCTTGATTGGTGTATTGCTGATTGCCATAACAGCATTCTGGTTCTTAACTATCATTTCAGCTTCAGAAAGATTAGCCATAACTCCCATTCATATTTTAGTTTTTTTGTATTGGTGTGTTGCCACGATCGCCACAGCATTTTCTCCAGTTAAATCTGCTGCCTTAAATGGTTGGATAACTTTAACTTTGTATCTAGTTTTATTCGCTTTGGCTGCCAAGATCATGCGATCGCCAAAGTTGTGTAATTGGATTATTACTAGTTTTTTAATGGTGGCTTTAATAGTTAGCTCTTATGGTGTTCGTCAAGAGTTTTTTGGGGTACAACAGTTAGCTACTTGGAACGACCCCAATTCTGCTTTGGCAAACGATACGAGAGTCTATAGTTATTTAGGGAATCCTAATTTATTAGGAGGCTACCTATTACCAGCGATCGCTTTAAGCGTAGCAGCAGTTTTTGTCTGGCGTGGTTGGATTCAAAAAACCTTGGCAGCAATTATGGTGATGATGAATTCTGCCTGTTTGTACTTTACTGATAGTCGTGGGGCTTGGTTAGCCATGGCAGTGTTAGTGGGAGTGTTGCTTTTACTTTTATATTATTGGTGGCGTGAATATTTACCTCGCTTTTGGCGGGTTTGGCTTTTACCTTTAGTATTCGGTAGTTTAGCAGGACTCTTATTAGTGGCGTTTATCTCTTTAGAACCTCTACGCCTAAGATTGATGAGTATTTTTGCAGGTCGGGAAGACAGTAGTAATAACTTTCGGATCAATGTCTGGGAAGCCTGTTTCAAGATCATCAAAGATTATCCCCTTATTGGCATTGGACCTGGTAATGATGCCTTCAATCAAATTTATCCCCGCTACATGAACTCACGCTATCCTGCCCTAAGCGCATATTCAGTATATTTAGAACACATAGTGGAAATGGGATATATTGGCTTTGGTTGCTTTCTCTGGCTAATAGCCGTGACTTTCAATCATGGTATGCGTCAGCTTGCTCGATTACGCCAAAGTAAAAGTAAACGGGGGTTTTATCTCCTGGGTGCGATCGCTGCTACTGCTGCCTTAGCTTTTCATGGCTTTGTTGATACAGTTTGGTATCGTCCCCAAATCAACACTATTTGGTGGCTAGTATTAGCGATTATTGCCAGCTTCTACGACGATATTAAGAGTGAAATGTTACCTAGTTTTAGACTATAAAATTTTAAGTGAGTTCGGAGTTCGGAGTTCGGAATTAGGAGTTGGGAAAATTTTGGGTCTAACTTGTTCGAGATTGGTTGTAATTGTTTACTGTCCGTTGTCACACTAAATCGGCTAAGTGAAAGTAGCGTTTAGTTTCTCTAGCAAACTTTCTTCAACTAATACTCATTACTCATTACTCATTACTTAAGTAACCTACTATGAAACAGATTTAGTATCAATTTTATATTGACTAATCTCGTTTCATAGCTCTTGCCATAGCTCTTTGATCGTCGCGTTTTTTCACAGTTTCTCGCTTGTCATGAAGCTTTTTACCTCTACCTAAGCCGATAGCAATTTTGACTCTTCCTTTTTTAAAATACATTTTTAGAGGAACGAGAGTTAGCCCCTTTTGCTCTGTTTGTCCAATGAGCTTATTAATCTCCTTTTTGTGGAGCAGTAATTTACGAACACGACGCGCTTCGTGGTTAAAGTAGCTTCCTCCTGCTTGATAGGGAGAGATATGAACATTGCTTAACCAGGCTTCACCATTACGAATAAATGCATAGCCATCTCTCAGGTTTACTTTTCCTGCTCTAATTGATTTGACTTCTGTGCCAACTAATTCAATTCCTGCTTCGTAAGTTTCTAGTATTTCGTATAGATAGCGAGCCTGACGATTATCACTAATTATCTTGATCCCTGATTTCTGGTCAGCCATTATGTATGTTTTTGCTTCTGGACTTGCGGAGGATCTATTAGTATATCATTCGGCTTTTGTAGTGAACTCCATCTTTTTTGACACTCCGGCGTTTTGAGCGATTATAAGAAATTAATTTGTAGTCAAAAGTAATCCTGATTGATAACCAAATACTTTTGACCGCATCTCAAGCAAGCCGAGCTTAAGCTTCAACTACAACTCGTCCTACAGGTTTAGCAATACAAGTCAAGATATTTCCAGGCTCACATTTTGGTTCCTGTTCATAAGCAACTTCCCCCGATAATTTGCGAATTTGACATTTGCCACAAACACCCATCCCACAACCATAAGGAAGCTTGATTCCCTGTTCTTGTGCCACATCTAGAATAGTTTCTTCCCCATCGCAAACTAACTCCTGTCCCGACTTAGAGAAGACTACAGCTGTTGGGGTAGATTGAGATAAAACACAGTCGTTCCCCTTACCTTTCTCGCTAGTATGTCTCGTGTCTGTCTCGGACCAGGATTGTTGGTACTGAGGGTTTGTGCTCACTGGTTGGGCAGAGTCAGGTCGGACGGGAAATTTATTGAGTAGTTCCAGCAAGCGGAAATTAACAGAAACATTGCTATTAAATACTACATCTTTTTTTAGTAATGTTGGGGGGACATTTTGTAACTGGGTGGGTTGGTTTTTTGTTTTTGGTAAGCCAAAGCTTTCTTGATAGTAATTCTTCATGGGAAACTTTAAATCTTCGCAGATAGATTTGACTGCTTCCATGAAAGAACAAGGACCACAAACATATATATGGCGATCGCCAAAATCAGGGGTGATCGCTGTTAACATAGACTTATTGAGCTTACCAGTATAACCAAGCCAAGCTTGTCCTGCTTCTGAGCGAGTAGTCGTAATTGCTAGTTTAAAATTAGGATGCCTAGCTGCCATCAACTCTAACTCTTGCCGAAAAATAATATCATCGGCAGTGCGAGCACTGTGAATAAACACAATATTCACCTTTGAAAGAGTGTCACAAAGCCAGCGAGACATAGACATCATTGGTGTAATACCACTGCCAGCAGAGATAAATAAGAATTTGGGAGCAGGATGCTCAAAACAAGTAAAATCTCCCATTGGTCCTCTTAATTTCAGCTGAGTTCCCACTTGTAAATGCTCGTGTAACCAATTGCTCACCAAACCTGGGGGATAACCTGAAGATGGTGGAACTTTTTTGACAGTAATTTGTAAAGTATGGGGACGAGAAGGACTAGAAGAGAGTGAATAAGAACGTCTAACTTTGTGACCATTGATGGATAGATCCAGAGTGACAAATTGTCCTGGTTTGTAGGTAAATAATCTAGGTGGATCGGCGATCAAGCTAAAAGTTTTAACATCTTCAGTCTCATCAATAATTTGCTGACAGTAAACAGTTAGTTCCCCTTCAGACCAACGAGAAATTTTCTGAGGTTCGATTACTCCTAGAGGCATATACTGACGAGGAGACAAACTAGTGGAGGTATTACTCAGGTTGGGCTTTAATGTTGGCAAGGATTTAATCCAAAGAATGTAAGGACTAATTTCAATAGAATCAGAAGGTTTTAAGCAATAATTTTGGTTAACCTTGATTGCTTGATTATTCAAGTTAGAACTATTGCAACTACCAAGATCTACATAATAGTAATTATCATCTTTATAGACAATTTTGCCGTGAATTCTACTGACGAGAGGATCTTTGAGCACTACGCAACAACGTTTATCTCTCCCGATTAAGCACTCTCCATTAAACATCTTTTTCGGCTCTAAATTAATAGTTTGAGTTTGATGGGGTTGTTTAGAGTTAACTAATAAGATTTCTGTCATTTTTTTAACCCTTGACTCCTGAACTCCTGAACTCCTAACTTTTGACTTTTGACTTTTGACTTTTGACTGGGAGCCAAGTGATTGACTCCTGATTGAGATAAACTGATAATCTTATTTAATATAGAGACAGATGATTGAGATTGATCGAGTAGTACCGTGGCAGTTTCTCTAACTAAATCATCTAGTTTTGACCTAGCAATTAGACGTTTGGCCTGTTCGCTACCTTGTTGATAATTAAGCTGAACTAGAGCATAGAGACTAGCAGCTTGAATTACAGGATTGGTATCTTGTAGAAGTTGCAGGAGTAAATCAGTTAATATTTCTGCACTTTCTGAATCCACAGATATTTTGCTAATGATTTGAGTATCAGACTTAGATAAATCTTGATGCGGTTGAATAGTCGCTGATTGAGATGTTAATCCTTGGTCTGGTTGCAGTTGTTGGAAAAGAGAAGGACTTAAACGCTTCTGCCATTGCTCTGATTTTGAATAGAGCAATTTTGGTAGTATCTTGTGGGATAAGATACCAGTGCGTTTGGCTAACTGAAGCGTAGCCTGCTCTTCTCCCATGAGTATTAGTAAATCAAGGATTTGGATCGTAAGCAGCTGTTGTTTTTGTTGAATTAGCGAGCGTAAAACTGCAAATACTGGTGCTTGCGGTTGAGATATATGATTACTCAGAATTTGATAGTGAGAAGATTCTAGTTGCAATGAAGCTAGTAGAGATTCGGCAATGGCATGCAGTTGTTCCCACATGTCTACCAAAATTTGGCGATTTTCAGCTTTGCTAATCTGATATCGTTTTTGCAGGATCAGAAGTTGTTGACGCTGCTGTTCTAATGCCTCTGGGAAAGGCTTGCCACTTTCAACCAATACCGAAAACAGAGATGCTAATTCAAGACGATAACTCTCGATTCTCAGATAATTTTCTGGAGTAAAATTTTGATGAGAATCTAGTAAACTAGAAGTTTCCAGACCTAATTCCCCCAAAATCTGATAGTGTTCTGCTTCGGAAATCTTTAATTGTTGGCGCAACTGCTGCAAAAATAGCAGACTATTAGCAGGTTGAATATTGCCACTGGCTAAGGTTTCCTGAAGAACACCCTGATAAACTCGTACACGATCTTGTTGAGTAGCCTGAGGCAGAGCCTGAGCTAAAACCTCTAGTTGCTCTGGTTTAAGTCGATCAAGGGAACTATGACCAAGAATTTGTCTAAAATCTAGAGGTAGCTTTTTCAATTGACGGCGGAGCTTATCGGCAATACTTTCTCGTTTATATTGCTGTAAGCTACGAACCCAAGTTCGATATAGCCAGAAGCTACTTACAAGAACCACCAAAGCGTTAAACATTAGTTGTACGATCAAAGGTAAGCGTAAGATTTCTGGACGACCACCATAGATAAAAAAGGAATTGAACGCCACAAAGGTACAAACTGAAAAGACTCGATGTAATACCTGTTCTTGAGCAACGGCGAGCTGGTACTTTTGGCTCTGGTTTCTATAAGTTTGTTCTAATTGGCTACAAAGGAGGCAACTGATAACTATACAAAATCCTAGAGTTAAAGGAGTAGCAATCAATTTAGGAATAGCAATCCCCCGATTAAATAAATAAAAACCAGGCTTAAATAAAGTAGCCAACTGATTTTCTTCATGAGTCCAGGCACCAGAGAAGTAATAGTTGAAGTTACCTGCATATAACCAGTAGTAAATAAAGTATCCCCATACCAATCCCAGATAACCATATTGCACTAACTTGCGTCCTGGTTTAGTCAGTTGTTCCCAATAAGCTTTTTCTGCATCTATATCAAAACAAGGGGATTTGCAACTAATACAAGCTGCTTTCACTTCACCTGTAGTTGGCTCAACTATTCTGCACATAGATTGAGTAATACTGCCAGGAGGAGATTTATGTGCTTCACTGCCTAACAATCCCCTTGGTCCAGTAAAAACCATTTGCACTATGCCAAAAGGACATACATAGTGGCACCAACTTCTGCCCCCATAAAGATAAACTACTGCCATTGCTGAGATGATGGTTAGAATCAGAAATAAACCGAAGACAGAACGAGCAGAATTAATCAACAGAATGCGACAATTTAAGCCAATAAATAAAAGACTAAATTGTAAGTAGAGATGGTTGCGTTGTAACCATTGATTATTTTCAATCTTCAACTTGGATTGTAATCCTAAGGCGCGAGGAATCTGAGAGAGAAAGTAGAGAGGACAAATTCGTCGCCAAGTTTCATGACCGAAGACAAAGACGAGCATAATGGCACTGGGAACAATCATCCCCCAAAAAATTCTAGCTCCTATAGGATAAGGCTGCTCTGGCAAACATTCGTCCTGTATCCTGATACATGTATTAGGATCATCTGCTAAACTGACAATGCGATCGCTCAAAGGACTCCAGATATGTTCGGGATTAGTAAGATGAACAGAGATGGGATCGTAAAATAACGAAAGAATTAAGATTAACCAACCAATGACTAGCATCCATCTCAAGCAATGCATCTTGCTTTCTGAGATTTGACTTAGCATTTGCTTCACTCCACTTTTGCTAATTGCTAATTGATAATTGCTATGAATGGCTTAACAAAACTTAGACATTTATAATTTAAAACAGCCTTAAACCTATATACTGTAATAGTTTTACTTCTATTTGATGTTTTTTTTGATATATAGCAATACGCACTTGTATTAGGACACTCATTACTCGTTACTCATTACTCATTACTTACGAGCAGTTAACTAAACTTGTCCTAACCGATTAACGTACTGCGATACTTGGGTTTGAGCTATTTTTTGGTGCTTGGGGTATATCCCTTGCTCTGTCTTGGTTTGAGGCTGTTATTTTGTGTTTTTTTGTCTAAGTCTCGTTAAAGAAAAGTAAAATTATCAGTAGAGTGAAGGTCATTAGGATCAACTCCTTGAACAAGTACTAAGTCGTGATCGCCAGCAGCAACAAGAGTACTATCCCCTGCTTGAGCAAAACTCAAATCGTCAATCGAGAAAACATCCGTTAGACCGCTAATACCAATCACATCTTGACTGAGTTCGAAGTCGAGTACTTGATGAGCCGTCTGAGGAACTTCTTGATGAGCCACCCAAAAAACATCGTTACCACCTTGGCCAACAAAGGCATTATTCCCGGCTTGATCAGCTAAGAAAATATCCTCATCATCACTACCAACTAGAACCCGATCTTTTACTCCTAATAAAAGAGCGTCCGATTCCAATGGTAATACTTCGCCGCCTTGAATGTAGAATTGGGCTTCTTCCCAAACTTCGTGAGCAACTTCTTGCCCTAAAGTCCGACCATTAAGATCCCCATCTTCAAAGTGAATACCGCCATAGATACGCGAAATACCAGCTTCATCTGCTGCTGCTGTAAAAGTTTCCCAGGCTAAAGTAACATCCTGTTGGGGAGTAACCTGCGGTTCAAAGCGAGATTCTCCAGGTTCAAAAGTAACAGTCGCGCCAAAATCATCTCTACCGGTAAACAACTCTAGAATTCCTGCTCCTGCTGCACTGAAACTACTGTGTCCAGAAGTATACTCAGCAAAGGGTGGGGAAGGATGGCTTCCAGGAGTTTGGTATGTCAAAAAATCAGTAGCTAGGATAGTTTTAGTTCCTTCTCCTGGACCACTCCAAGCTTCAATGGCATAACCACCGAGTTCCTCATTAAATTCGCCTATAAGTCCCAGCTCACCCAAGTCTCGAATTAACCGTACAGGACGAGTATAATCATAAAATTTCTTCGCCTCCCAGGTAGCAATACCTGCATCAAAGACTGCGTTACCAAGACTAAAGAACAGCTTGGCATCATCATCGAGACTGTGCTCGTCCCTAGCAGAGACAAATTGTCCAAAGGTCATCCAAGTACCTGGAGGGAAAGCAGTCCCACCACCATCTTCCCAAAACTCAGCTATCAGCTTTTGTTCATCGGTCAGATTGGCACTAGTATTAACAACTTGCTCCGCTTGAGCAATAAATTCGGGATTAATAACCGTACCAATAAGATCTTTACTAATCGGTAATACTGAACCATTTGGGAGAGTAATAGTTTGCGCTTCTAAATCTACTTCCCCATCGACTAAGAGGAAAGGTTCGGGAGCCTCTGGTCGCAACTGATCGCCAGATTCTAAACCAAATGGAATAACTTCCCCCCATTGAGGAGTCAGAAATTCTTGAATACTCTCTTCTTCCCCTGGTTGAGAATCAATAGGGACTCTTTCTGGTGTCCAATGTTCAATATTAATGGTTTCACCAAGTTGATTTATAGGCTGATAGCCACTAATGTCAGAATAAGGTACACCAAGAGTGCCATTCGGGTCGTTACCGAGCTGATTAGAGCCATCTTGAGTCCGAAATTCTAGTAAGGCTGTAGCAGAAACGTTACCAATCCCAGCCGCAGTAGTAGTATCGGTTGTCGTGTTATTAGGATCTAAGCCCAATTCCTGCATCAACTCATCAAAAATGGCAACTTGGTCAGGAAATAATGTAGTCAGGACGCGGTAAGCTGAATAACTCATCGCCTCGCTCTTATTAGCGTCGGTAATTTCTGCTGTTGGACGCTGTAAATCATCTTCTAGTTGAGTGGATATCGCCTGTGGATCATAGGCAGCCCAAGCATCAAACATCGCCGTGTGTACTATGGCATAAGCGCGGGAGGCAACAGTTGGTCCAGGACTGGTATTGATAACTGCTTGTTGTACTGCCCGATCCCACAACACGGAAACAGTAGGTGTCGGATCGTCAACAGTAACTAGTTGAGTTTCTGAGTCTAGCTCCAAAGAGGGAGTAAAAGATGTGCTCATGGCGTTGTTCTCCTTCAATTGTTCAGATTGAATTACTGAAAATAGAGAGCCAAAATAGTCTTATTGCTGTTATATTGGCAACAAAAAATAGAGAGCCAAAATAGTCTTATTGCTGCTAATATTGGCAGCAAATAACTTTGCTCACTTAAATCTTCAGTTGATTTGGATTTATTTAGATTTATGAGCAAAATTTTAATTTTATGCACTTTAGATACAGAATCCTGAACCATGCCAAAATTGCCAACTATTGACCCTTCTAGCTTAGAGACTGTTCGTAAACTAATGTAAAGTAATTGATTTATATATATTTTAGATATTTTTAGTTCATTTAAACTAAAGTGATTGAAACCATCTAACAGCAAAGCTCGCAGTCATCTTAATAATAATTCACGAACAGTCTCTTAGAGCAAACTTATCCAATTTAAAGAAACTTATCTATTACTGATTGATGACCAGTAGCTTACAATCCTAAATCTACAGCTACCCGATGACCACAACTCATCCCCGAAAAGGCAACGGCATTTAATCCCTGACCGGGAAAAGTACTATCACCGACGCAATATAACCCAGGAATACTAGTGCGATTAAAAGGCATACCCAATAAACCAGCTAACTTACGCCGCGGAATTGGACCATAGGTACCGTCTTCTCTGCCCAAAAAACGACGATGAGTGCGTGGGGTGCCAACTTCTTGATAATCTAATCCTGCGGATAGTCCAGGAAAAATTGCTTCTAGGCGATGAATTAAATTCTCAGCAGCAGCCTCTTTTTTTTGCTGATACTCTTGGGGAGATAACCCTCGCCAATCTTCGATCCAACTAGGGGTGAAGGTATGTATGATCTGGTGTCCTTCAGGAGCTAAGCTAGGATCGAGAAGAGTTGGAATCGAAACAAATATTGTTCCTTCACTATTTTCCATCTTGTCCCAATTTTCTAGCAGAATATGATGACACTCTGTACCTTCAGGTAGAACACTGGAATCTACCCCTAAGTGGAGGCTAAGAAAACTAGGAGACTTTTTATATCTTTCTCGCCATCTTTTTTCTTTATTGGGAGTATATTCTGAGGGAAGGAGTTTACCGAAGGTATCCCAGCGAGTCGCATTAGAAACGATTCTTTGGGCTCGATATTCTGCACCATCAGCTAGTTTAACTCCTACTGCCTTACCATTCTCAATCAGGATGTTGGTTACTCTAGCTTTATATTTAATTTCTCCCCCAGCCTGGGTTAAACCGTCGGCTAACTTCTGAGCAATTTGTCCGACACCACCTTTCGGATAATTGATCCCTCCGTAATGGCGATCGCTAAATACCATTCCCGCATTGATCATAGGAGTTTTGGCAGCGGGAACAACAGACCAGCAATAGCACTCCATATCGATAAATTTGAGTAACTTCGGATCGCTGATATACTTACGAGCTACATCTCCCGCATTTACAGGTAAATACCTAGCTAAACCCAGACAAGATAAAGGTTTTTGGAAAAATACTCGCATTAGATAACGAGGTTCTTCTAAAGAAAGCAACTCCATCGAGTTCAGACAGTTAAATACATCCCAACATTCACCATAAAAGCGACGAATACCCTTTTCTTCGTGGGGAAAAAGAGCAATCAATTCTTGTAAGAATGCTTCGTAATCGCGATGAACTTTTAGCTCTAGCTCATCTGGCAAATGATAGTGAATTTGAACGGGGTCGGCGATGGTTTCAATTTTCATATCTACCGCGTCTAATGCGCGAGTCATTAGATTGGTTGTTCCTTTATCGCCAAAGCCAAAAATCATCGAGGCTCCAACATCAAAGCGATATCCTTCTCTTTCAAAATAGCCACCACTACCGCCTGGAATTAGATAGCGTTCTAAAACTAATACTTTCGCTCCCTTGGCTGCTAGTTGTGTCGCTGTCACTAAACCACCAATACCTGAACCAATAACTACTACGTCATAATTAGTAGTCGGAGAAATTGTTGCAGTCGCACTCATAAAATGTGAATGTTATTAAAAATATTTAAACTTATGTTTTGCTCGGAACAGATATTATAGTCTATCGTTAATCCCTGATTTAGTTCTTGTATGTTTTATATCATTATGGGTGTCTCTGGTGCTGGTAAATCGACTATCGGCAAATTATTAAGCGATCACACTGGCTGGAAATTTTATGATGCGGACGACTTTCATCCTCAGGCTAATATCGACAAAATGAATCGGGGAATTCCTTTGACAGATGGCGATCGCCAGTCTTGGCTAGAAGAGCTTCAGCATTTGATTGACCATAATTTACAAGAAAATCACCAGGGAATTTTAGCCTGTTCTGCTCTTAAGTCAGATTATCGCAAAATTCTCGGTCAAAATAATCCTAACGTCGTTTTTATTTACCTTCAAGGAGACTATGACTGCATTCAAGCCAGAATCAAACAGCGTCAAGGACATTTTATGAATGCAGATTTATTACGCAGTCAATTCGATACCCTTGAAGAACCTCAAAATGAAAATACTATAGTAATTGATGTTTCTCTGGAACCAGATGCAATTGTTGAACAGATTTTGATTCAAACTTCTCAGTCTGCAATTGACAATTAATCCTCAATTAATAATTAGTAATTAAGAAATAGTTGGATCTTCTTATTAACTAACTTAGTTAATTCCGAAAGTAGCCAAATTAATAAAAAAGCGATCGCCAAAGTAAAAAGTTTCCAGCTATCAAATAAATCTTGCCAAGTTGTGAGGAAAACTTCTCCTGGTTTAGTTATCAAGTCCCAACTATTAAATCTTTCAAATCTGCCCAGATAAATGCCAACGACACATAAACCATGAGCGATCGCATTAATCAAAACTAAATTGCTTCGAGATATTTGATTAAGCAAATAATTATCTAGCTGAGTTAATGAAATCACATAAGCTTCAAACCCAGCAACAATAAAAACCAAATACTGTGGGATCAAGATCGAGATAATTGACCAAGTGGGATAACTTTGCTGACTTAATTCAATAATATGAATTGAATCTGTCAAAATATAAGGTGCGTTGGGTAAAAATACGATAAAAACTATAAAAATAGTCCACCAAAAAAAATTACGTAAAGCTGAGGGACGAAATAGATAAAAACTAAGTAGAAGAGGAATAAAAGCTAGAAATAAGTTCCAAATAATACGCGTACTACTTTGGTTAAATAAATCTAAAGATATTTTAATCCCATCTATTAATTGACTGGTCATAGTCAATTTTGTTCTAAATTATTTTGAGTAGCATTCTCACAGTCTATACAATCGCAATTATGAGAATCAATTACATTTTCTTCAACTTGTTCAGTCTCTTCAGCTTGTGCTTTCTCTTCCGCCGGGATTTGTTCAGTATTACATTCATAAAGGGGATAATCTGTTTCGCTCTGGGGAATGTCTGTTAACTCGTTATCAACTTCTGGAGGGGCACTGAAGACATATTCCGTGGAATTAGCTAAAACGGGATTTGCCGTTACAAATGTTATTGCCAACACTCCAATACATTTTGAAGTAGCCAGTAATTTATGAATCATAATTAACTAACTTTGTTTGCATCTACACAAGAGAAAAAAGCATTAGAATACCAATTCAAATACCAATTCTCTAAGCATATTTAAACACAACGTTTATAAATGTCTATATATTTTTGGTTAATAAAAATACCTAAAAATAGACAAAATATAATGATGCTTATTTATTAGCATTTATGTTCATACATTAACAAAAGAATAGTTAACAATCGGGAAATTTCGTACTAAACGAAATCTCCCGGTACTTAGAAATTATCTTGATTTTTTTATCTAAAATATCTAGGAGATTAAGATTTATCTAATCCTAAACCGTTTTCTTCAGCATATTGATTCATAAACCGAATAAAACGTTCCCACTCATCTGTTGATTTCATAATCAGTACAGCTTCAATTGCTCTAGCTTCACCATTAACAAATTTCCCTTTTACTTCTCGACTAACGATTTCTCCTTCGTCGTCGACCAGATACATTCCTGTAATCTCGTCAGTACTATCTTTACTCAAAATTTTGGGATCTTCAAAATAAAAAGTAGCTGTACCAGTGTTTCCAGTTTTAGAACGAGTAACTTTTATATCAGGGACTATCTCTTCTTTTATACCTCTAGAAAATTGAATTTCTGCCACACTCTAACTCCTATATCTAAACAATCGATTAATAACTCTTAATCATCTCATAAATTTAGAACGAGCATAAGCTCCAATCTCGGATTTAAATCGATTAGTTGATTAAAATCTTTTTACAAATAAATAAAGGGTAGGTAAGACCCACCCTCAAAATAGATTCTAAAGCTATATAAGACAAACATTTTAACTTTACTTGTTAGGCTGAGGAGTCATCCGCAAGTAAGGTTTGATTTCTTCGACTCCTTTGGGGAATTTTTGTTTAGCTTCATCAGTGGGAATTGCTGGAGAAACCACAACATCTTCACCATCTTTCCAATTAACAGGAGTGGCAACTTGATAGTTGTCTGTTAATTGTAAAGAATCAATTACTCTAAGAATTTCGGGGAAATTACGACCTGTACTAGGAGGATAAGTTAGAGTTAGACGTAATTTTTTGTTAGGATCAATAATGAATACTGAACGCACAGTGACTTTGGCATTGGCATTGGGATGAATCATGTCATAGAGGTCAGAAACCTTTTTATCTGCATCCGCCAAAATAGGATAGTCAACTTTTGTACTTTGTGTTTCGTCAATATCGCCAATCCAACCTTTGTGAGACTCTACATCATCAACACTTAAGGCAATCGTTTTAACGTTACGCTTGTCAAATTCTGCTCTGAGTTTGGCAACTTCGCCTAACTCTGTAGTGCAGACAGGAGTGTAATCAGCAGGATGAGAGAAAAGAACTACCCAACTGTCTCCAGCCCACTCATAGAAGGAAATATCCCCCATATTGGAAGCTTGAGTAAAATCAGGGACAGTATCGCCTAATCTAAGATGAGCCATTATTATTTAAACCTCGATTCGTTTCAGAAAAGCAGTTTACTATCATGACATGAAATGTTAGTTGTTAGATCTTCTTCTTAATTCTTCTTGATAACAGTTTTAATTCGTAAGTAAAGTAAACTTCTACTAAGTTTTTTAGTAAATGTTATGACACCATCTACATAAGATAAAATGAACGATTCTACCAGCTGAATATTAGGAAGACTAATGGAAGATAAGCACATATTAATGATTCCTGGGCCTACCCCAGTTCCAGAAAAAGTATTAAGCGCATTAGGCAAACATCCTATCGGACACCGTAGCGGTGATTTTAGTAAGATCATCTCTGAGATCAATCAAAATTTGCAATGGCTACATCAAACTAAGAACGAAGTCCTATCCCTCAACGTATCAGGTACGGGGGCAATGGAAGCAGGGATGATCAACTTTCTCAGTCCAGGCGATCGCGTTTTAGTTGGCGTAAATGGTAAATTTGGCGATCGCTGGGCACAAATTTGCGAGGTTTTTGGGATGCAAACTGAGCGAATTACTGCTGAATGGGGAATACCTCTCGACACAGAAGAATTTCGCACCAAGTTAGAAGCGGATACCAACAAGGAAATAAAAGCGGTTGTCATTACTCACTCGGAAACTTCAGCGGGAGTACTTAACGACTTAGAAACCATTAACAAATACGTCAAAGCTCATGGTAAAGCTCTAATCATTGTCGATGCAGTAACTAGTCTGGGTGCATACAATCTACCCATTGATGAGTGGGATTTAGATGTGGTCGCATCTGGCTCACAAAAGGGTTATATGATTCCCCCTGGATTAGGTTTCATCTCCGTGAACGATAAGGCGTGGCAGGCTTATGAAACTAGTAAGTTTCCTCGTTTTTATATGGATTTGGGTAAATACAAAAAAGCCAACGCTAAAAATAGTACTCCTTTCACGCCGCCAATCAATTTAATGTTTGGCTTACAAACTGCCCTTCAGATAATGCAGAGAGAAGGATTAGAGAATATCTTTGCTCGTCATCTACGCTTAACTAATGCCACTCGTGCTGCTGCCAAGGCATTGGGATTAGACCTTCTCGCTCCCGATGATGCAGCTAGTACTGCGGTTACGGCGATCGCCACCGATCGTGCTGAAGATATTAGATCTATAATGCGACAAAAATATGATATCGCTCTGGCAGGTGGTCAAGACCACCTCAAGGGTAAAATATTCCGCATTGGTCACTTAGGCTTTATTAGCGATCGCGACGTGATGATGACGATCTCTTGTTTAGAAGCGACTCTATTAGAGCTGGGTCATGATTTTGATGCTAAGGCGGGTGTTAAAGCGGCAGCGGCGGCTTTAGTTTAAATCCTATATTTTGCCTAATCTAGTTTTCTAATCCCTAAAAAGTCCCCCAACTTGAGGTAGGGCTATTTCAAAGTCAAATAAGTTAACGATTTTAAATGTTAGGGAAGTTGGGACTTAGGGAAATGGGGCAATAAACTTAAGTTAGCTGATTTTTGCCTTAATTTAGTCTTAATTTTCTGGATAATTATTCTGGTAGCTCGACTTAAATGAGCAAAAATTTCGTTGATTAACAACAACTATGCTTCCATTAATATGCGTGAAAAATCGGCATATTTGTCTCAAAATATCCCCAATTCCCCAATTCCCTAATCCCTCATCTATCTTTTACCAGAATGAAACAGCCCTAACTCCTACGGGGGGGGTTGATACCTAAACATGGTTTGAGAAAACCTGAAGCCGCATAAATTATTTCAGCAGGAATTTTCCCGTCTTTGATGATTTTTTGAGAACCATAAAGATCGTTAAGAAATAAATTTAAAGTTTGAATTCTTTGTTTTAATCCTTGCTCTAATTTTTTCCATTCATTACTATCAATAATACGAGGAATAATATCAAAAGGAAATATTTTTTCTATCCCTTGATTATCGTTATAAACATTGAAAGTAACTCTCAGTTTGAAAAAGGCTATTGGCGGTGAGCAGTCAAAGATTACTGACTTAAATCTTGACCACAACTGCGACAAAAGCGATCGCCTGGCTTTGCTTCTGCCCCACACTGAGAGCAAAAAACCTTGGTTAGTGCTAAATAGCTGCGGTGGTTTAACCCATTTCCCAGTAGTAAAGCTGTTATTCTAACTTTGTTGTTGCCCTGGACTACTGGCAATCAAAGTAATTTGAGTTTGTTTACCCTGATTGCTAATTGTCAGTTGTTGAGTACCATTGAGAGTTACCTGATAAGCCATAACGCCTACTCCTGAGTTAATTTTAATTGACTGTCTTGGTACTGCTGTTATTGTAGGTTCAATATGAACTGCAATGAGTAAAAATATCTTAAGCAATTCGATAATCATCGCAACTGTGAAAATTCAAGTAATTATTGACAAAACTTTCTGCTCAGATTTCGACTTGGAGAATAGCAGCAACAAACTTTATTTTGAATAAAATAAGACGAATCAGCCATATTTATAGATCATCAAATTGCAATGAATTTTTTTAACAATATCCTCAATATCATTGGTTCAGGGGCAACGGCATATATTTTGGCAAGTAGATTGCGCGATCCGCAAACACGTCCCAATACTTTAGCCGGATTCCAATTAGCTGAATCTGGTGCAGTTCCTTTTTTGAAAACCTTGGGGGCGAGAGCTAAAACCGAGGGAGATATATGGCTAGCAGAAAAACTAACCATCCATGCTGCGGACGAAAAACGACACGGTCAAATATTTGCCCACGGATTAAAGCAGCTAGGGAAACAGGTTAAAAGTGCTGCCGAAATGAAGCAACTAAAACAGTCGGAGTCAAAAGCTAAAAATTCTAGTCCTTTTATGGCTAAATATTATCGGGGTTACGACCTAGAATCGCTGAAGGCAGAAAATATTGATTGGCTGGTATTTATGGCTAGCACTTATATTTTAGAACTTGATGCTAGTAAAGATTTTGCTCGGATGTCAAGAGCATTACCTGCTCACGAACCCCGAAGTCGTAATCTGCAACAGAGTATTTTAAGTGTGGCACGAGACGAAACTAGACACGCAGCATATCTCTATGAAGCAATGGAAAGACGTTTATCTTCTAGAGAGATCGATCAAATCGTTGCCGAGTGGCGAAAACGTAAAATTGATGCCATGTTTGCTATGGTTGGTGACACAATCAAAACTGGTGGCAATTCTCGCTCTTTGGTTAAAGACAGTGTACCTAGAGAAATGAAACAATTAACAGCATAAATTACAAATAGTAGAAGTAATATTTAGGCTTCTACTATTTGCCCTCAACAGGAGAACTAGTAACCATGAAAATTGGCAATAAAAAACTTCAACGTTCTTTTTATCGAATTCTCTTAGCTGTGGGAGGAACTACCATTTTGATTGCCTTAATCCTGGTAATTGAAACTGTTTTTGGGGCGGAAAAGGCTTGTCAAAACACTGAATCATGGCTTTTCTGTCAGATTAGAGAGTCGGTGTTGTTGAGTATTGTTGAAGGATTTAGTATTTTGGTCGCAGTTTGGCTATTTTTTCTCGAAGCTCCAGAAAGAGACAAACAAGCTCACTACGAAGCCTGGAAAACTATTGACTCGGCTAATGGTTTGAGAAATAGCTACGCGCGATTGCAAGCTCTACAAGACCTAAACGATGATCGAGTTTCTCTTAGCGGTTTTAATGCTCCCGAAGCTGACTTAAGGGGAATTAACTTAGCGGGAGCAGATTTAAGTAATGCCTATTTATCAGGAGCAGATTTAAGTAACGCCAATCTGAGTAACGCCAATTTAAGCCATGCCAATTTAGTAGAAACCAAACTAATTAATACTAAACTTAATAACTGTAATCTCACCGGAGCAAATCTCACCCATAGCAATTTTATAGAAGCAGAACTACAAGATGTAGATTTTGTCGGTGCCAATATTGTTGGTGCCAATTTTGTACGTGCTAATTTAGCTCAAGCTTACTTCGGCGACGTTAATTTTAATGGGTGCCTACTGACTGATGCCAACTTACACAAAACCAAGTTTTTCGGCGTAGAAAACCTGACTGTAGAACAGATTAAGGACTCAAAAAACTGGTCGGAAGGTCTTTATGATGCCAAAATGCTTGCTAAGCTAAATTCAGTTTCTTGACACTTTCCTGTAGCTTCACCCTACAAGATTTTGATTTATCCCAACTTAATTGAGTAATTTAGCATCACGATTTAGGCATTAATTGTTCTGTTCATAACGCCTATGAGTATGGTGTTCATAAAAAATACTATCAAGGTAAACACGACTACAAGTATCATAATCCTGCTGTTTTAAGCCATTTTCTTGACTCCAGTTCTGCATCATAAATAGGGATAAAGAGGCATTAAGCACTCGATTTAAATCCCAGTAGGGATGACAGTCTAGATACTTGAGCAGAGATTTATGTAGCTCACTGTTAATTTCTGCTTCTACGCTGATGCAAGATGTTTGATTCATTTGCTTGTTTAGAAAAATAATAAATTAGTCTAAATATCTACAAGCAGAATATTTATTTCACTAGCTTTATTTGATTACTATCAAGAGAATTATTGCTTTTTACGACCCATTTAAATACATCAATAAAAGTTAAGTGTTGCTGTTCAATTAATAATAATTAATACTAGAGAAATAAATCACAAGTAAATATCTTTTGATGTCTATATGAATATTCGCTAATTTTTCAATTTTTGTCAATATTCAAAATGACTGGGATCTTATAGTAAATAGTTTTACTATCATTATATTTGTCTCTAGTTTGATTTTATTCGCAATATTTAGCAAATAATTGATTGTTGCATTGTGCAACAATCAATGCAACTTGATAATGAACTATCAAAATAATATTATCTTGCAAAAAAATATTGTTGAAAATATGTTGAAAACGTGTTGAAAAATAGATAAAAGCTTAATAAAAATGTGCAAAAACTGTTGAATTATTGCTAGCTTAGAACTCTAAAGTCTTATCAAGTGAATTTAATTACTTATTGTAGTTTGAAAATACTAATTGATGTTATTTATTACTGTGTATTTTCCATAATTTGCCAGAGCTGGGCTTTTTATTAACTCGCATACATTGCTATTCTAAATAAGAATAATAATTAAACTACTCAATGTATCTGATCCTCTACAGTAAACCTGGTTGTCATTTATGTGCAGGATTGCAAGAGAAACTTGCGCAAGTTAGCAATGTCCAATTTGACCTAGAAATAAGAGATATTAACACCCGCGAAGACTGGTTTGCCGCTTACGAATACGAAATACCAGTACTTTGTCAAAAGTTGCCTGAAGGGGAAAAAATCTTACCCCGCTTATCTCCCCGTGCCTCTGTAGCCAAATTGGAGCAAATGTTACAGAAAAATTTAATAATATCAGAGTAAAAAAGTGTCCAAAATGTAGTAGTTGAATCGCATTTTACCCAAGATAATCATGATGAAGCTGCGCGAATTATTAGCCAAAGTAAATCTTCAGCAACCAGAACACTTTGCCCTAGATTTGGAAGTCAACCGAGTATGCACTAATTCTCATGCGTGCCAAAAGGGTGATTTGTTTATTGGCATGCCTGGTACAAGAGTTGATGGAGGAGAATTTTGGCAAAGTGCAATGGGGCAAGGGGCGATCGCGGCAGTGGTAACACCTCAAGCTGCCGACAAACAGCCTCCTACAGCAGATGTCTGTGTAATTAAAGCTGAAGATATGATTTCTACCTGTAGTGCGATCGCTGCCGCTTTTTATAATTATCCTACAAGCAAGCTCAACACTGTCGGTGTAACAGGAACAAACGGTAAAACAACAACTAGTCATCTAATTGAGTATTTTTTATGTCGAGCAAAACATCCCACCGCACTGCTGGGGACTTTGTACACTCGTTGGCAAGGATATAGCCAAATTGCAACTCATACAACTCCTTTTGCAGTGGAATTGCAATCTCAATTATCTGAGGCGGTAAAAGCCGGCAATGAATATGCTGTCATGGAAGTTAGTTCTCACGCTTTAGCTCAGGGCAGGGTCAAAGGTTGTGGATTTGAGGTAGGAGTCTTTACTAACTTGACTCAGGATCATCTTGACTATCATCAAGACATGGAGGACTATTTTCTAGCCAAGTCTCTATTGTTTAGCCCTGAATATTTAAATGGTAAAGCAATCATTAATTTAGACGATCCTTATGGTCAACGTTTAATTAAACAGCTAGATAGTAGTCAAGTTTGGACTTACAGCGTTAATAACCAGTCTGCTGATTTATACACTAGCGATTTAGATTATCAGCCTACAGGAGTTAGTGGGAAGTTGCACACTCCGGCAGGAAAAGTAGCTTTTAATTCCCCTTTGGTTGGTCAATTTAATTTAGCCAATCTACTCGCAGCAGTCGGTACAGCTTTACATTTGGGAGTAGATTTGAAAATTCTTACAGACAGCCTTCCCCACTTTTCTGGCGTCCCAGGGAGGATGGAACGGGTGCAAATTAATCCCAATCAAGATATTAGCGTTATTGTCGATTATGCCCATACTCCTGATAGCCTTAAAAATTTGTTGCAAGCTGCTCGACCTTTCATTAGTGGCAAAATGATTTGTGTCTTTGGTTGCGGAGGCGATCGCGATCGCACTAAACGTCCCTTGATGGGTAAAATTGCCGCAGAGCTGGCAGATGTTGCAGTAGTAACTTCCGACAACCCCCGTACAGAAAATCCAGAACAGATCTTAAAAGATGTGGTGGCGGGAATTCCTGATACTGTTGAGCCAATTGTCATCGGCGACCGGGCGAAGGCGATCGCAACTGCCATTCAAGATGCACAACCAGGAGACGGAGTTCTAATTGCTGGCAAAGGACATGAAGATTATCAGATTTTGGGTACAGAAAAAATTCATTTTGACGATCGCGAACAAGCAAGAGAGGCTCTGAAGCACCGCTAGTTAAAGGCTCAGATCTTGCACCTACTGCGTAATCTACCTATGCTATTGGGAAAAGGGGTAGAGGTTAAAGGGAAAAGCGCACCGCCCCGTCAGAGGTTTCCTCCGACATAGGGACGGGGCAAGAAGGAGAATAAATTGATTCCTTTATCTTAATTTTTGAGTTATTTTGTACTGGTATAAGATGTCAGTGAAATAAAAAATTATGTAGCCTGAATTCCAGGCTACATAAACCCCCAAGCCAAGACTGAAATTCTAAGCAATTTTTTGCAAAGGAAATCCCAAACTTTCTCTTTGTTCTAAATATAATTGAGCTACTTGCCGAGCCATACTACGAATTCTGCCAATATACCTAGTCCTTTCCGTCACAGCGATAACTCCCCTGGCATCTAACAAGTTAAAAGTATGGGAACATTTCAAAACATAATCTAAGCTGGGAATGACTAAACCTCGATCAATTAGCTGCTTAGCTTCCTTCTCGTAAAGACTAAAAAGATTAAATAATAAGTCGGGGTCAGACGCTTCAAAATTATAAGTACACTGCTCTATTTCTGCCTGGAGGAAAATATCTCCGTAAGACAGCTGATCATTCCATCTGATTTTGGTAAAGGCATCTACATCTTGTAAATACATTGCCAGTCTTTCCAAACCATAGGTAATTTCAATCGACACAGGATTACAGTCAATTCCGCCACATTGCTGAAAATAAGTAAATTGCGTTACTTCCATTCCGTCTAACCATACTTCCCAACCAGCACCCCAAGCACCGACTGCAGCATCTTCCCAATTATCTTCAACAAAACGAACATCATGATCTTCTGGATTAATGCCCAATGCCCTTAGAGAATCTAGATAAATTTCCTGGATATTGTCTGGCGAAGGTTTAATCAGCACTTGATATTGATAGTATTGCTGGAAACGATTGGGATTTTCACCATATCTTCCGTCAGAGGGTCTCCTGCAAGGCTCAACATAGGCAACAGCCCAAGGTTCTGGACCAATTGCCCTGAGAAAGGTACTCGGATTTTTGGTTCCAGCCCCTTTTTCAGTGTCATAAGGCTGAGTGATGATGCAACCGCGATCGCTCCAAAAATTATTGAGGGTAGCAATCAGTTCTTGAAATGATAAAGACATAAAAAATCTACCAATTAAATATCTGCCCAAACACAATAGCATGGAGGGTTTTGAGAAATTAGTCTAATGTAAAAAAAACTATTTTTTTCTCTCCCTAAATTTTATTTCAGCCGAGGGGGTTGACTTTCTCAAATGGAATGAGTATATTGGTAAATGCGCGGTTGAGAGAACAACACCTCCCAGCAACGCCCAGAACCAAGACAAATCAATAGTTTGACGGTTTTTAAAACACAGTACTTTAGGAATTAAAAAAACTTAATTCAATCCCCAAGTAAAAGCAATTTTACTGAGGATAACAAAAAACGAAAAGAGTCAAAAAATCAACTGAATTGATGGATTTGATTCATCATGGAGAGTTTGATCCTGGCTCAGGATGAACGCTGGCGGTATGCCTAACACATGCAAGTCGAACGAAATCTTCGGATTTAGTGGCGGACGGGTGAGTAACGCGTGAGAATCTGCCTTCAGGATGGGGACAACAGGGAGAAATCGCTGCTAATACCCAATATGCCCTCGGGTGAAATATTTATAGCCTGGAGAAGAGCTCGCGTCCGATTAGTTAGTTGGTGGGGTAAAAGCCTACCAAGGCGGCGATCGGTAGCTGGTCTGAGAGGATGAGCAGCCACACTGGGACTGAGACACGGCCCAGACTCCTACGGGAGGCAGCAGTGGGGAATTTTCCGCAATGGGCGAAAGCCTGACGGAGCAATACCGCGTGAGGGAGGAAGGCTTTTGGGTTGTAAACCTCTTTTTTCAAGGAAGAAGAAAGTGACGGTACTTGAAGAATAAGCATCGGCTAACTCCGTGCCAGCAGCCGCGGTAATACGGAGGATGCAAGCGTTATCCGGAATCATTGGGCGTAAAGCGTCCGCAGGTGGCTGTACAAGTCTGCTGTTAAAGACAGAAGCTCAACTTCTGGCAAGCGGTGGAAACTGTTCAGCTAGAGTACGGTAGGGGTTGAGGGAATTCCCAGTGTAGCGGTGAAATGCGTAGATATTGGGAAGAACACCAGTGGCGAAGGCGCTCAACTGGGCCGTAACTGACACTCAGGGACGAAAGCTAGGGTAGCGAAAGGGATTAGATACCCCTGTAGTCTTAGCTGTAAACGATGAACACTAGGCGTTGCTTGTATCGACCCGAGCAGTGCCGTAGCCAACGCGTTAAGTGTTCCGCCTGGGGAGTACGCACGCAAGTGTGAAACTCAAAGGAATTGACGGGGGCCCGCGACAAGCGGTGGAGTATGTGGTTTAATTCGATGCAACGCGAAGAACCTTACCAGGACTTGACATCTCGAGAAGGAGGCGTAATAGCTTCTGTGCCTTAGGGAACTCGAAGACAGGTGGTGCATGGCTGTCGTCAGCTCGTGTCGTGAGATGTTGGGTTAAGTCCCGCAACGAGCGCAACCCTCATTCTTAGTTGCCAGCATTAAGTTGGGCACTTTAGGAAGACTGCCGGTGACAAACCGGAGGAAGGTGGGGATGACGTCAAGTCAGCATGCCCCTTACGTTCTGGGCTACACACGTACTACAATGGTGGGGACAAAGGGCAGCAAGCGAGCGATCGTAAGCGAATCTCAGCAAACCCCGCCTCAGTTCAGATTGCAGGCTGCAACTCGCCTGCATGAAGGAGGAATCGCTAGTAATCGCAGGTCAGCATACTGCGGTGAATTCGTTCCCGGGCCTTGTACACACCGCCCGTCACACCATGGAAGTTGGCCACGCCCGAAGTCGTTACCCTAACCGCTTATGTGGAGGGGGATGCCGAAGGCAGGGCTGGTGACTAGGGTGAAGTCGTAACAAGGTAGCCGTACCGGAAGGTGTGGCTGGATCACCTCCTTATAGGGAGACCAAAGCCGTGAAGCGAAGACGATTATATAGGTCTCGTTATCACAGGTCAAACCAAAGGTCGATTCCTCAAGTAATTTGTGAAAAACTGTCAAACTGATTGTTCTGGTTCTAGCTCAAACTAGACCAAGACAAGGGCTATTAGCTCAGGTGGTTAGAGCGCACCCCTGATAAGGGTGAGGTCCCTGGTTCAAGTCCAGGATGGCCCACCACAAAATTAAATTCGGAGTTCGGAATTAGAAGTTCGGAGTTAAAAAGAGTTTGGGGGTATAGCTCAGTTGGTAGAGCGCCTGCTTTGCAAGCAGGATGTCAGCGGTTCAAGTCCGCTTACCTCCACCAGAGAAAAAAAGACCAAGAGTCTAAATAAAGAGATTAAAATTCAGCACTATCATGAATTGCCGAGGCAAGAAATGAGGATGCTGGACTTTAAAGAGTTCAGAGGTGAACCTTGAAAACTGCATAATATCTAGAAGAAGTAAGACTGAGAAATGTTGAAAAACATAGAAAAGGATTACTTGTGATAGAGCCAAAAAAGAACTAAGTAATTAGGTCAAAAAACTAAGACGGCAAGTTTTACTTGTCAGAAAAGTCCAAGGTGTAAAAACCTAGAAGTAGAGAAAAAAGAGTATCGAGCAGAAATGCTCAATACAAGGTCAAGCTACAAAGGGCTAACGGTGGATACCTAGGTACACAAAGGCGAAGAAGGACGTGGTGACCGACGAAATGCCTCGGGGAGCTGGAAACAAGCAATGAGCCGAGGGTGTCCGAATGGGGCAACCTGTATGAACGACCTGCTGAATATATAGGCAGGAGCGAGCGAACTCAGCCAACTGAAACATCTTAGTAGCTGAAGGAAGAGAAAGCAAAAGCGATTTCCTTAGTAGCGGCGAGCGAAGCGGAAACAGCCTAAACCATCGACTAAGGTCGGTGGGGTAGTGGGACAGTCAGACGGACTTACCAAAGTTAGACGAAGCAGTTGAAAGCTGCACCAGAGAAGGTGAAAGTCCTGTAGTCGAAAACGGAAGTAGCCAGACTGAATCCCGAGTAGCACGGAGCCCGTGGAATTCCGTGTGAATCAGCGAGGACCACCTCGTAAGGCTAAATACTAATGTGTAACCGATAGCGAAACAGTACCGCGAGGGAAAGGTGAAAAGAACCCCAGCGAGGGGAGTGAAATAGAACATGAAACCGTTAGCCTACAAGCAATTAGAGCACGATTGAACGTGTGATAGTGTGCCTGTTGAAGAATGAGCCGGCGACTTACAGGTAGTGGCAGGTTAAGGAGTAATATCCGAAGCCAAAGTGAAAGCGAGCCTGACAAGGGCGGTCTGAGTCACTATTTGTAGACCCGAACCCGGGTGATCTAACCATGTCCAGGATGAAGCTTGGGTAAAGCTAAGTGGAGGTCCGAACCGACTGGCGTTGAAAAGCCAGCGGATGAGGTGTGGTTAGGGGTGAAATGCCAATCGAACCCGGAGCTAGCTGGATCTCCTCGAAATGCGTTTAGGCGCAGCGGTAAGTGAACTCATTAGGGGGTAAAGCACTGTTTCGCTGCGGGCTGCGAGAGCGGTACCAAAGTGAGACAAACTCAGAATACCTAATGAAATTTTACCAGTGAGACGGTGGGGGATAAGCTTCATCGTCGAAAGGGAAACAGCCCAGACCACCAGCTAAGGTCCCCAAGTACACACTAAGTGAGAAAGGAGGTGGGAGTGCATAGACAACCAGGAGGTTTGCTTAGAAGCAGCAATCCTTGAAAGAGTGCGTAATAGCTCACTGGTCTAGCGCTCCTGCGCCGAAAATGAACGGGGCTAAGTGTGTCACCGAAGCTGTGGACTATAGAATTATCTGTAGTGGTAGAGGAGCGTTCTGTGTTGGGAGAAGCATTAGCGGCAAGCAGATGTGGACGACACAGAAGTGAGAATGTCGGCTTAAGTAGCGAAAATATATGTGAGAATCATATACCCCGAAAGCCCAAGGGTTTCTCCGGAAGGCTCGTCCGCGGAGAGTTAGTCGGGACCTAAGGCGAGGCCGAAAGGCGTAGTCGATGGACACAGGGTGAATATTCCCTGACTGCTAAATGGGAGCTTAGATAGGGACGCATGAAAAATAACCACACCCTGATTGGATTGGGAGGAGTCTAAGGACTCTGTGTGGTAAAGCTAGTGCCAAGAAAAGCTATTTAAGTGTTGAAGATTTAGTACCCGTACCCGAAACCGACACAGGTGGGCAGGTAGAGAATACTAAGGGGCGCGAGATAACTCTCTCTAAGGAACTCGGCAAAATGACCCCGTAACTTCGGGAGAAGGGGTGCCACCGAGAGGTGGTTGCAATAAAGAGGCCCAGGCGACTGTTTACCAAAAACATAGGTCTCTGCGAACTCGAAAGAGGATGTATAGGGGCTGACGCCTGCCCAGTGCCGGAAGGTTAAGGAAGTTGGTCAGTGTTTAGGCATGAAGCTAGCGACCGAAGCCCCGGTGAACGGCGGCCGTAACTATAACGGTCCTAAGGTAGCGAAATTCCTTGTCGGGTAAGTTCCGACCCGCACGAAAGGCGTAACGATCTGGGCGCTGTCTCGGAGAGAGGCTCGGCGAAATAGGATTGTCTGTGAAGATACGGACTACCTACACTTGGACAGAAAGACCCTATGAAGCTTTACTATAGCCTGGAATTGGGTTCGGGCTTTCCTTGCGCAGAATAGGTGGGAGGCGTTGAGAGCAGTCTTGTGGGATTGCAGGAGCCATCGGTGAGATACCACTCTAGGGAGGCTAGAATTCTAACTTGAGCCCGTCAACCGGGAGAAGAACAGTTTCAGGTGGGTAGTTTGACTGGGGCGGTCGCCTCCAAAAAGGTAACGGAGGCGCACAAAGGTTCCCTCAGGCTGGATGGAAATCAGCCAGAGAGTGTAAAGGCACAAGGGAGCTTGACTGCGAGAGAGACAACTCAAGCAGGGTGGAAACACGGTCTTAGTGATCCGACGGTGCTGCGTGGAAAGGCCGTCGCTCAACGGATAAAAGTTACTCTAGGGATAACAGGCTGATCTCCCCCAAGAGTTCACATCGACGGGGAGGTTTGGCACCTCGATGTCGGCTCATCGCAACCTGGGGCTGAAGTAGGTCCCAAGGGTTGGGCTGTTCGCCCATTAAAGCGGTACGTGAGCTGGGTTCAGAACGTCGTGAGACAGTTCGGTCCATATCCGGTGTAGGCGCAAGAGTATTGAGAGGAGTCTTCCTTAGTACGAGAGGACCGGGAAGAACGCACCGCTGGTGTACCAGTTATCGTGCCAACGGTAGACGCTGGGTAGCCAAGTGCGGAGAGGATAACCGCTGAAAGCATCTAAGTGGGAAGCCCACCTCAAGATGAGTACTCTCATGGCAATTGCCAGTAAGGTCACGGGAAGAACACCCGTTAATAGGCGTTAGGTGGAAGAGCAGCAATGTTTGCAGCCGAGGCGTGCTAACAGACCGAGGGCTTGACCAACTTCAACTCGACTAGACCATTAATAATTACTACTATTCTGATTTGGACTTGAATCATCTAGATTTATGCAGTCTTGAGGGTTGATCTACAGTAAAACCCAGACAGTATTCCTGGTGCTTTTAGCGCAGTGGAACCACTTCGACTCCATCCCGAACTCGACGGTGAAACTCTGTAGCGGCGAAGATACTCGGAGGGTAGCCTCCCGGAAAAATAGCTCAGTGCCAGGTTCATTCTTCTAACCACAAAACCTCCTACTCGAATTAGTCCGTAGGGGGTTTTGTAATGTAAAGAATTTGCTAGTGACTATAAAATGCTGAATTATTCTCATTTACAGGCCAATCTTCATTTTGACCACCTATTATTAGTTTATTAATTTGTACAAATTCATTACTTAGTTGATTCATTGCATTGATTAAAATGTCGATCGCGATTAAATCGCTAGTACCCAGATCAAACCAACATCGTCCCCAAACACCCAAATATTCGATTTCTCCCATATTATGCATAGGAGCCATTAAAGCGTGATCTAGCTCTGAATTATCATATTCCATGTAGCTGATTTCGACACCAGTATCTTGCACTCGTAAATTTTCGGCATTGAAGCCACCTAATTTACCGAGATAAAACCAAGAATCTAATAACTCTTCAATATATTGTTGTTCCATACGAGAAGGAACTGTCGGAAATTCTAACCAAATCCATAGATCGAAAGGGTTAAATTCTCTAAATTGTATTTCCATTTTTTAAAAATAAGATCTTTAATTATCAAACACTATTTATTTTTTCAAGAAAAAAAGAAACAATATTGTAAATGAATGAATGTCTACTCAACTTCTTTTAACTTCTTTTCAGATCTGGCTACCTCATCAGAAGTCAAATTCCTCTGATGACTTACTTGAAATCATCCAAAAACAGCAATTATATTTAGATTCTTTATTTTTTTTGCGAAAACTTCCTGTAAATAAAGTGTTGGCTGCCCAAAAAGCCATTGAAACTATAGAAAAAATAAAACCACAAGGTGTGATTTGCTGTGGAATGGCTGAATCAAGAGATGTTCTTACTGTAGAGTCTAACGCTGTATGTAAAGAAAAATGCATATTTACCAATGTAAACTTAGACGCATTAGTTACTTGCTTAACAAATACTAAAATTAGTAATAATGCCGGCAGATTTGTTTGCGAAGAGTTATATTATCAGGTCTTACATTATATTCAGATTTTTGAGCTAAATATAAACTGTATTTTTGTACATATTCCTATACTTACACCTAATAACATTGATAATATTCAACAAGATTTTATCAATATTATTAAGTTTATGAAGTGCAATGCAATCTCATAATTTTCAAAATATAAAAATAAAAATAGAGCCAATTTGGAACGTATGAGAAAACTCTAATATTACTGGTAGGAATACAGAAACTAGAATAAATCTCAATTAATCTGTATTCTAATGAGAGTTTCTAAAGCGCTTTGGCTTAACCTACGCTTAACGATCGCATTTTGACTCGATTACAAAAATCAAATAATTTTATTTTCTTGATTATATTAACCTTCTCTTTGATCTTTATCGGTTTGGATAAAGAGAATGAGCAGAAAGACCGTAGGAACTAAAACAAACAGAATAGTAGCTACAAACCCCAGTTCATTAACTTCCATAAAATAGCAGCTCCTAAGTAAGCGATTACTAAAATAACATTCTTATCTAGAATATCATTACTTAGGCTAATAGCTGCATGGATTCTTCTTATTTCTTAGAAGGCTTGGGTTTCGTGATAATCTTGACGGAACCGTTGACCAAAGTTTGACAAGCTAGACGGTAGTTGTCAGGCTTTTTCTTTAACCTGCGTAGTTCAAAATCTGTTTTAGGGGATAAATTCTCCATGCCTTCAGCGACTTCGACAATACAAGTAGCACATTGCCCGTAACCACCACAGTTTCTAAGCTTACCCCCAAGAGTATAAATATCAACTTGATTTTGAAGAGCTTTCTCTCGTAAATTAGACCCCATGGCAGTGATTACTTCTTTATCTTCCTTAACAAAGGTAATAGTCATAGAAATTCTCTCTTGTTAAATCCTGCTTACTATAATATTAAGAAATCCTAAGAGATCATACCGCGATTTTAATATTTATTGTGTTCAATAAACTGATTTTGTTAGTCAGAAGTCAGATTTTAGGTGGGAACGAATTTTGATGCCAATTCCAGAAATAAATTTGCTGACTGTTTGTTGGTGTTTTGATTGCTACGGTTGCTACGTAGTTAATTTCTGGAACACAGGGATACATAGACCAATTAGCTGTTGCTTCAAGATCTCCTTCTATAGCCAATAACTTAGGATTTCCAGTTTGATCGAAAGATATATCTATACTAGCTAATGAATTGGTCAGCCCTGTACCGATCGCCTTTAAATAGGCTTCTTTGGCCGTCCAGAGTTTGAAGAATACTTTTCGTTGTTGCTCACTATCTATGGCGGCGAGCAATTCAAATTCTCTAGGAGAAAAAAAACGTTCAGCTAGCTTAACTGCATCTTTCATGTCTCTTAGATATTCTAGATCTACTCCTATAAGGTGATGATGCGTAAACCCATACAGAGCATACTCTTCAGAATGAGAAACATTAAATTGTAAAAAACCATCTACTACTGATGCCGCTAGTCTTGGTTTACCGCGATCGCCATACTCAAATTTTATGCGGTCGGGGCTGAGTTGTAGATAATTGCCTAATAACTGGCGTAAAATTCCTCTGGCAACAATAAACCGTCTTTTATGAATGGGGAAACGAAATTTATTCGCCCTGGATATTTCATCGGTAGATAAACAAGTAGCTAATTGCTCAATTTCAGTTTTTGATAACTCTAAATTGGCACGCCACACATGAACTTGATTCTTATCTAGTATTGGTAGTTGTTCAGGATTTTGCCAAATTGTTTTCCAATGACTACTATTATTCATGTTCAGGCATATCTTTAACAGCAGTTCCAGTTACTTTGATTTTGCCTCCATAAGGTAATGCAGCAGCTTGATATATAGTTCTGGCTGGTCTATACCCTGGTGAAAAGTAACTGGTAAATAGTTCATTGACTACAGGTACATCCTGTAAATCAATGAAAGCAAGATCGACAAATACAACTTCTTCAGAAGTGAAACCAGCAGCTTTAAGTACAGCAAAAAAATTACTAAAAGCGAGTTTTGCCTCTTCTAAAATTGAGCCAGGTACATATTTGCCTGAAACATCTACCGAAAGCTGACCACTTACATAACAAGTATTGTTAACCACAACGGCATGACTAATAGGAGCATTCCACTGCGGTAAACCTTCTCCATTGGTAATGAACTGGCGTGAATTCATAAATTTGAGATTTTTTAGATTCTTGATTAACTAAGTTTATGATTAGCTTTGGCTTTGATTAACAGGTTTTTGTCTTCAGCTACGATTGACCAACAGTTCTCGCCTAATTGTTCTAATGCTAATAAACAAGCATACTTGAGATCAAAGATTGGTGTATTGATAGTTTCTTTCAAGATCGGAATTGCTTGAGTAGCGTTGATATTACTTAAAGCGATCGCTGCTGCTGCACGCGATTTTTGAAACTGCGGGGAAGTATTATGTAAAGCTTCTAGAATTAAATCGTAGCCAGCTTGGTAATTGAGTAAACCTAGTAACTTAATTACATGGAAATGTGCCCCATAGTCATTATGAGCTTCCTCTTTGTAAGTTTCCAGAAGAGCATCAGGTGCTTGTTCAGGATATGTTTCCAGAAGAGTTTTTCCTGCCAGATAACACCGTCCAAAATCGGTATGATACAGTTCTCTAATTAAAAATTCTAAAGATGGTGGCTGATCGTATTCGTGTACCATTTCAATATCTTGAGGGCGATCGCGAATTATTTGATCTAAGCTTGATTCAACATCAGCAAAGGTGATTTTCCCAGCATCGATACCTTTAGCAGCCAAGAGTCTGATACCCCGCAACCGAAAAGCCACAGAAATTGGAGCTTTGGCGATCGCTGGAATAGCTGGATAATATGCGGCATCAATTAAATCTTGAATACAGGCGCGTCTAGCATTAACATTACTATGCTGGAGAAGTTCAACTACCTGATCCATCTGACCATAATCGCCAGTTAAACGAGCCAAACTAGTAATCGCCGCACTAGCAGTAGGCTCATCATCGTTACTAGTAAAAGGCTTGATTCTGTCTATGGCTGGCTTGTAATTAAAGTTAGCTAAGGTATGAATAATAACGCGGTAAGTTTGATTGGGCTTGGTTAGCAATTCAGCGATCGCTTCTAGAATAGATTCATCTTCTGTGCCAATTTCCCCGATTGACCAAACTGCATTTTCTACCGTCAAAGCATCTTCATCAGCGAGGCAGGATTTTAATGTTGGTAATGCCTGAACAGCTTTTAAACGACCTAAACTCTCTACTGCTTTGCGTCGGGCTATCCTATTTTCCAATGCTGGATCTCGGTCCGCAATCGCTTCGATAAGGGCATTGATCGATCTTTCAGTGGGAAAGTTAATTAAGTGTGCTGCACCAACATAACGCTCTGATGTGCCATCTTCTGAATTTAAAGGCTTTTTCAAAAGTGCGATCGCCTGATCTTCAGTTAAATTAAATATATTAGAAAATCTATTATCCATTTCTAAAAGTCTTAATATTCTTATTTACTATCAATAAATAGTTTATAGCCTTCTACTTGTGTTGATTTTAGAGAGTTTACCAAAAAGCTATAAGCTCTAAGCCAATAGCTCTAAGCTCTAAAGTTTACGCTTTGTAAACGGCTAACAGTGAGACAGTTCGTTGGCGGTGAAGCAGGGCGTTGGCGGGGTTCCCCCGCTTGAAGCCACTGCTGAACCCTTTAGGGGGTACGATGCGGCCATACGCCTGGCCTTTGTCCCGCTTAAAGCGATGAAGTGTGGTCTTGCGAGACAGTCCGTTGGCGGGGTACGATGCGGCCATACGCCTGGCCTTTGTCCCGCTTGAAGGAACTGTCGCCCTAAAGGATACCGCTTCGCATAAGGGCGGGGGTTTCCCCCATGAACAACTTCATCAAGAAGAAACTGTCGTTGGCGGAGCCTTCTCGAAGAGTACCCGAAGGGCTTATAGCTATTGGGTTTAATGCCCCCAGCAAACAAAGTTTGGTGGTCTTCAATTAGGAGGGGTTAAAGCCCCTTCTAATTGGCTTATAGCTTATAGCTGCGGCTTTGCCGCTTTACTCTCCATGTAGAAATGTCTCGACCAGAAAGGGCATTTTATGAAGCTCTCAGATTAAATGCGATCGCTAATTTATCTGAAAGTGATGCTACTGGTGGAACCAGGCATCTACAAGTGTTAGTAGAAATTATGAAACTACGTCGCGCCTGTTGTAACACTCGTTTGGTAATGTCTGACAGTAATTTACCCAGTGCTAAACTAGAATTGTTTGGCGAAATCTTAGAAGAGTTGTTAGAAAATCGACACAAAGCCTTAGTATTCAGTCAATTCGTTGACCATCTGCACATCATCCGCGATTATTTAATGAGGAATAATATTTCCTATCAATATCTCGATGGTAGTACCCCAGCCAAACAAAGAAAATCAAGAGTAGATAAGTTCCAAGGGGGTGAGGGAGATGTCTTCTTAATTTCTCTCAAAGCGGGAGGAACAGGACTTAATCTCACGGCTGCCGATTATGTGATTCATATGGATCCTTGGTGGAATCCTGCTGTTGAGGATCAGGCAAGCGATCGCGCTCATCGCATTGGACAACAACGCCCTGTAACGATCTACCGTCTGGTAACTAAGGGAACGATTGAAGAAAAGATTGTGGATTTACATCAGCACAAAAGAGATTTAGCCGATAGTTTACTCGAAGGAACGGAAATGAGCGGTAAAATATCTACTGATGAACTGCTGCGCTTAATGACTCAATGACATTTTAGATCTTGTTCTCTCTAAATGTAGCTATCGCGATCTGAATATGTGAAGGAGATATGTGAGCCTGTCTAATGTCATTTCTTGAATGTTAGCTGACAATCTGAGAAAATTAGGGTCAACATTTAAAATTAAACAAGATAATATCTTCGTATAGGAAATTAAAAGTATGTCTGACACTCCAGTTACAGCAGAGGAATTGGCAGAACTAATTGTTGAATTTGAAAAATACCGCGAGCGTCTAGTGAACGAAACTATGATCGCGGCTAAAAAAGCCAAGTTATCTAAAAAAGCAACTATGGAAAAATTAGAACCACAACTTGCAGATATTGATGCCAAACTGCAACGACTCCGTGAACAAGAGGCTAATTTGACAGCTAGTAATTAAATGACTAATACGCCCAATCCTGATAAGAATGGCGAAACATTCATCCTTTCTCATTCTGAAACAGATGAACTCCTAGCCAAAGTTAATCAGCAAATTGCTGAGGAAACTTTTAACCACCACGACCAGCATCTGATCAAGCAAATGGTTGAATGTTTGGGCGATACACGGGGTTTAGTCAGAATGTATTATGCAGAAGCATTGGGGAAAGTTGGAAAACCTGCGGTTAATCCTTTAATTGATGCTTTATTGCATCACTCCAATGTAGTTGTTAGAAGAGCAGCAGGAAAGACTTTAACTCTAATTGAAGATCCTCAAGCTGTCCCCCATCTCATCTATGCATTACTCAATGACCAAGATACAGTAGTGCAAGCTTCCGCGATTGGTGCATTAGCTCGGACAGGAGAAGCATCAGTAACTCCCCTATTAAAAGTATTATCTTCGCCAGATTCTACTGAAAGCAACAAAGGTCATGCTGCTTGGGCATTGGCATTTATTGGCTCTCAAGCCAAAGATCAACTATACGAAGCTTATGGCTCTCAATCTCCTGAAGTTAGAGCCGCAGTAGTAGGTGCGATCGCCAAGGTGGCCGAAGAAAATCGTGATGATACTAAAGCATTGAATTTGTTGGTTAACTCCCTAAATGATTCCGCAGCCAATGTACGAAGTGAAGCCGCAGCAGTACTCGGTAACTTAAAATATCAGCCAGCTATTCCCAATCTTAGGAAATTACTGAGTCATTCTGAAGGAGAAACCCGAAAATCGGCAGCCCTGTCTTTAATGAAAATCGGCGATCGCAATTCTATTGAGCCGTTACAAGATGCTCTAAAAACAGAAGCCGATGAAGGAGTCAAAAAGGCGATCGCTCTGGCTATTTCTCTGTTAGAAAGACAAACGGAAGAGGATGATTGGTAAGCTGGTCAAGATCAAATTTGTTGGTTGAAATTGCCCAACGCGGGTGGGCGAAATTTACGGTGGCAAAAATTTTAATTGCCGTTACTCGTTACTTTTTACTCGTTACTTAAAGTGTCTCTATTATTTAACGTGAATTCGATGAGTACAAAATTTAATGGTAAGAAGTAGGGAATCGGGAATAGGCAACAGGCAATAGGCTATATTTTTCGTTCCTATCAGCATTGAAAATAGAGAATATTTTCGAGAATTGCTACCCAAATATCCTTTTTGGCGATCGCTATAACTCTAATTATTGCAGTATCCGCTAGCGGACAGACTTGGTCATAAATTGTATGGGAATATAAGCAGGCTAACCTTAAATAAACGTGAGTTCGAAGTTTGGAATTCGGAGTTAGGAGTTATATTTGTTTAAACGAAAAAATAGGGATTTTAGAGATCTGGAAATTAGAAAGTTGTACAGTTTTTAACTTTTTTCTACTTTGTCGAACTGACGTTAAATAAATAATTTTTCCTAAAAGATCCAAAGTAAGATCGAGTAAGCAAATCAAACTGCAAGTGAGTTCTAGAAGTCTGTTGGTAATTGACGACAACGATGATTTTATTACGTTGGTTAAGTTGTCTTTGGAACTTGATACGGACTGGAAAATTTTTACGGCTTTAGATGGCAGAGAGGGAATTGTTAAGGCACAGAAATTGCAGCCAGATTTAATTTTGCTTGATGTGGCGATGCCCCACCTGGATGGAATAGCTGTATATAAAATACTCAAATCCAATCAGGCGACTCGCTCTATTCCCACTATTTTTTTAACGGCTATGATTGGGATAGAGAAGGCGGTTCAGTTAGAAGTTAACGCAGATGTAGAAGTAATTACCAAGCCCATGAGTATTGTCTTGTTGCAGGAACAAATAATCGATCTATACGAACGGTATTCATTTGCCAGTCAATTGTAGTGAAAATTATATGGGCGGGAAGTTCTTGAATTAAAGCAACTGCGATCGGGAATTTATATCTACAATTTTAGAGTCGGTCATTAAAGTCTAAAATCATACCTCGATCCAGCAACGCCAACAAACAGTACTATATCAAATAGTAAATCAATCGTGTTAATTTGTCTTTTTCTATTTCGTACCTCATAATTTCATCGCCTTTAAGCAGTATGTGGAGATAAATATCTTTATCTTGCGAATTGTCGCTCGGATAATGCTCGACTAACATGATATTACGGGGACACAGATCGAAGTAATCGCCGACCATGCGGATTATTTGTGGCGTGATATCAGCTATTTTTCTATGGGGGAAATGAGTAATATCGGAAGCAACAACTATAGCTTTAATCCAACTGAGCAAATAAATGCGTAGGCGATACTGATTGAGTTCGTCATCTTTTTTTGACTCCCAAGTGACAATGATATTTACTTCGTCAATCAAAATTGCTCAACATACAGACTTGTTTTGCCGACACTAGCTTTAGTCTGTCATAACTTATATCTATATGTCTGACCGTTAACGAACACAGCAACTATGATATGTTTGCTATTCTTAACTTCAGCATCTAATCTGGCTCTTTCAGCTTTTTGTTCCCCAGCATTAATCTGATAGAGTGCAATAGCTTAGTCAAATTCAGTCGGAAAAACAGTTTCCTACACATTGAACGATCCTAAAAACAATCGCATACTATCAACACTGCCTAGCACAGAATACCAACACTTAATTAAACTACTCGAACCAGTCGATCTTACTTTCAATGAAATTCTTTTAGAGGCAGCGCAAAAAAGCGAATTACTTTATTTCCCCACTCAAGGAATCGTGTCTTTAGTCTCAGTTTTGGATGATGGCGCGACTACTGAAATTGGTTTGATTGGTAAAGAAGGAATGGTGGGAACGCTGCAATTTTTGGGAAATGGCATTCTCAACAGCCGTACTATGGTTCAGGTTAAAGGGACGGCAATGCGGATCGAGTCAGAGGTGCTACGAGTTGAATTTGACCGCAGCGAGATACTGCAAAAACTACTGCTGGGCTATGCTTTGAAATTATTTAATCAGGTTAGCCAAGGTGCTGCCTGTAACAATCACCACACCGTCAAACAGCGAACGGCTCGCTGGCTATTAATGCTCGATGACCGTAGTGAGAATAAATTGTCAATGACTCAGCAGTTACTCTCGCAAATGTTGGGAGTGCGTCGCACGGGAGTATCGGAAATAGCTAACGATTTCAAGCAGCAGGGAATGATTAACTATCAGCGAGGTCTAATCACGATCCTCGATCGCCAAGCCCTTGAAGCTCAAGCATGTCAATGTTATCAGCTTGTCAGGGTTTAATCTGTATTTTTGTTTCAAACTCGGATTACGAAAACTTACCAACACATGTGTCCGTAAGCGGACATTGTTTGACTACAATTATTAGTAGCTTATTAAGTGCAGTTTAGTTAAGCTTTAAATCACGTCCAAAAAGCAACTTGTTTAGAGTCTTTAATTAAGAAGCTAATAGTGAAATTTTTAGCTGACTGTAGTTAAATTCAAAATTTAAGTAATTTTGTTTGCTTCTAATTTAAACAAGCCAATCAATCGGCTGCTGGCTGCTTTACCAGGCGAAGATTATCAACGTCTTTATCCTCACCTGCAACCAGTAGAACTTCCTCAGTATAAAATTCTTTACCATGCTGGTGAAGACTATGACTATGCATACTTTCCTTCCCACTCAATTGTTTCTACCGTAGCGATTATGGAAAACGGCTCGACTACAGAGATTGGAATCATTGGCAGTGAAGGTATGGTAGGATTGCCAATTATTTTAGATACTGGCTATACAAATTCTACGGCGATAGTTCAGGTAGGTGGCAATGGCTACAAAATTGCTGCTAAACAACTACAAGAAGAGTTAAACCGCCAGGGTGCATTAAAGCGTCTACTGATGCGTTATGTTCAAGCTCGGTTTATTCAGCTCGGTCAAACCGCTGCCTGTAATCGCTATCATACTGTCGAGCAAAGATTCGCTAGGTGGCTATTAACGGTACGAGATGATATACAACAAGATGAATTTCAATTGACCCAAGAATTTATCTCCCAAATGTTAGGAGTACGCCGTACTGGGGTATCAGAAATAGCTGCTAAATTTCAAAAAGCAGGCATCATCCAGTATAAACGTGGTTTTATTCGCATTGTTTCTTCTCAAAGGTTAGAGGCTGCTACTTGTGAATGCTATCAGTTAATTTATCAGGAATTCTCTCGCTTACTTAAGTAATTCATAAATAGGCGTTGGTCATTAAGTAATGTCTTACATAAAATTACTGCTTGTAGCTATCAGCTTTAAGCTCTAAGCTATAAGCTTTTCAAAGATAAAAATCATACTGATAGCATTACGCATTTACCAAAGCCCATAAATATTATATTAAAGGGGAAAGATTACTTTAAAAGTTGAACCTTTTCCCAGTTCTGAGTCGAGATTAATTGTTCCCTGGAGTAGTTTGACCAGCTTGTCCACAATCGTCAATCCCAAACCAGTACTACCTTCTGAATAGCCTTTTTTTGAGCCAACCCGATAGTAAGGTTCAAAGATTTGAGCCTGAGCTTCTGGATTTAGACCAATTCCTGTATCTGCTACCGTTAAAGACCAGCGATCGCCAGATTCAACCGAACAGGTTACGGTAATAGTTCCCGACTCGGTATAGCGAATGGCGTTACTGACTAAATTAGTTACGATTTGCTGTAGTCTTAGAGAATCAGTTTGTACTTTTTCTGGGGGAATATCGCAGTTGAAGATAATTTCTAAATCTTTCTGATTTGCCGAAATTGTCAGAGTTTCGACGACAATTTGAATTAAAGAACGCACATTACATGGTTCTATGTTTAAAGGTATTTTCCCAGTTTCATAACGAGAAACTTCTAAGATGTCATTAATTAGACGCAACAACTGTCTGCCGTTAGAGACTACTTTTTCCGTCATTTGCAGACTCAAAGATGTTTCATTACCTTTCACCGCTTGCTTTTGCTGTTGTAAGAGCAAGCTAGAGAAACCCATGATTGCATTGAGGGGAGATTTTAACTCATGCGCCATGTGAGACACATCTTCTTTTTGGGTTGCTACCAAACGGGTTAGCTCTTGATTGGTCAAGATTAATTGACTCCGCACCTGTTCCAACTCTTTAAGTCTGGTTGCCAAATAACTTTCTAAGGATAAGGTAATCACACGATCTAACGTAGAATCAATCGTTTTAACTTTTTCTATTATTTCAGTCCCAGAATTAGCTATCAATTCAGGCGTAAGCACATCAAAAATAATTGTGCGTAACAAACTGTACTCCCGTACAATTTCTGCCACATCGTATCCTTGTTCGGCTCTAACAATACCGTGTTCCCAACCGTTATCTTCCAACTTCTGATGGCGATCGCTTATCGATTGAGAGAGTATAGTAGCAAGGGCTTCCATAACCAGAGGAATACTGTTACGGACAGATTTATATGCCAAGTCTTTAGAACTCTCGACATCGACATCTTCACGAATAGCTGCGATCCAACTCTCAATGATAACGTCAGTTTTTGCCAGTAAAGATTTGCCAAGATCTTGACTCATGGGAGATCGATATGTCTGGGCTTCATTAGTAGAATAATATCGATCTCCCAAAAAATAATAGAAACAAATCGTTTCTTAATCTTACTTCAATAGTTGAAACAAAAGTATCAATAATACTGTTAATTGAAACTGATAATATGGAGTTCGTTCAAGCAGCGTATTCTTACTCAACATCAAAAAATATCCTTAAGCTGCTGACTTCTTGCCAAGATAATAAACTAACTATTCATTCAGTTCAACATTTACATTTTCTATCGCTTTTTTATTTCCACGTGAGCATCCAACGAAAAGAATTCGTTATGTCTGAGAGAAACAATTTGTTTCCTAGGAGTTAGACGAGGTGGAAAAAACTTAAATATTTCGCAACTTTCTAATTTCTAAATCTCTAAAGTCCTGATTGTTTCGTTAAGAACAACATAACTCCTAACTTCTAACTCCGAATTCCGAACTCACGTATTTCCCTTTCCTAGGACATCGGTAGTAATTTTTAGATGAGCCACATTCAGTAGATCGAAAAATCATTTTTTAGAACTGCTATGGTCGAGTACTCATCCACCTCGATTGATTATAAGCGAATGTTACGCAGCAATTAATCTGTTTTTTACTGCGTACTGCATAACATCAATTATTAAGATTAAGACTATGATTAATCCATGATTTTTAACTATTAAGCATTAGGAAAATCGGTAATTTCAGCGTCGGCTTCAATAGTTAGCTTGCCCAGATTAACATCTAACTTTCTGACTCTCAAAGACATCGTGTCCAGCTCAAAGTTGCGTAGATCTAATATCTCTTCTGCGCTATCGATAATTGCTTTAGCTACGGCTGTATTGTATTTAGTATCTTGAAGATATTCAATTGATTTTAAATTGATACAGTTACCTTCATTATCTATTTCAGGTATAGCAGTCAAGCTTATCTTTTCATTCTGGTCTGTTTCTACCAAATGAACGTTGGCTTCTAACTTAACCTTGCCTATATCTGGTAAAAGAAAATTGACCTGTTCGATTTTAGCTGTAACCTGTTCTCCGTCTAAATCTATTTTTAAATTTTGTAATTTATCTCTGACATACTCGCAATTAAACGCATTTTGCAGATCTGTTTCTTTTAAAACCACGAGCATTCTAGCGTCAGTAGGCTTACTTAATTCAATATTGCCCATTGCTGCCTTGATAGAATTAATTGAAATGTCATTGGTTTCTATCCTTAGTTTGTCGGCTCGTAATTCTTTCTGCATTACTAAACCTTCACCTTTAACACTGACAGAATCAATTTCTCCCTGCATCAAATCTAAAGGGTTGCTGTGTAGATCTACTTCTAAAGATTCTGCATTGTCTAATGTTGCTTCGATTCCTGCTTTAGCAATATTATTAATTGCTTGTTCGCCTGCACCTGCTGATTTCACGATGTATTATCCTTTTAAAAAACTGACCTGATTACATTTAAGCGAGTAGTCGATCGCAAAAGATACAACTAAGGACTGACTTTGAAAAATTAGTAGTTTGTACCTAAATTGACACTCCCACAACTTAGCTCCTAACGTCGCTTGTCCTATTTGTCTAGACACCTAGACTACTTTTTGTTCTAAGTCTTTGACCGCAGGACCTTGAATTACTTTGCCATCGCAAGTAAAACGTCCTCCATGACAGGGACAGTCCCAACTTTTTTCGGCACTATTCCAGTTGACGATACAGGCTAAATGAGGACAGGTAGCATTTACTGCCGTAACTTTACCTGCTTCATCTTTGTACACTCCGACTTTCTCACCTTTGAGAGTAATGATTTTACCTTCTCCTGGTTTGACATCATCAGTAGACCAATCTTGAATACCTTTGAGTCTGTCCATTACCCAGTGTTTACCCACATCAAGGTTATTTTTAATCGATTCTTGGGTGACAAAAGGAGTTGCGCGCAAGGAGTCGTATAAATCTGCCCAAGGATTAGTTTTGCCTTGAACTAAATCTGCTAGAAGCATTCCCGCCATTGTCCCTTTACTCATACCCCAGAGATTAAATCCCGTAGCGACGTAAATATGTTCATTAGCAGGGGTAAGCTTGCCGATATAAGGTAATTTATCGAAAGACTCGTAATCCTGACTCGACCAGCGATAGTCAATCTTATCGATGCCAAAATGGGAATGGATGTAGCGAGCTAGTTCTTGATAGGATTCTTCGGTTTCGCTTTTTTCTCCAACCTTGTGACCACCACCACCAATTAAAAGTAACAAACCGCCATCTTCTGCGGGAGTGGTGCGAATGGAATGATAGTTGTTTCCTACGCCGATATACATTCCTGCTGGTGCTTTCTCTTCGCTAATCTTTGCCCCAATAATATAGGAACGTTGGGGGTAGGTTTTGGCAAAGAATAATCCCGTATCGACGATTGGCAGATGAGTTGTTAGTAAAACATCTGTAGCCTGTAAAGTAATGCCGTTAGCGTGGACTTTGCAAGGTGTTCCTTCATCTACAGTCTGAACACGACTATCTTCAAAAATATAGCTACCGTTACCAGGAATAGTATTGGCAAGATGTAAGAGATATTTACGAACGTGAAACTGCGCTTGATTGGTAAACTTTATCGCACCTGCAATATCAAAGGGTAGAGTAGTTTCAGTGACAAATTCAGCAGGAAGTCCTAATTTTACGGCTGCATCGTATTCTTTCTGAATTTTGTCTAAATTCTTTTTATCTTCAGCAAAGCTATAGGTATCGTTGCGTTGAAAATCACAGTCGATCCCCTCTTTTTCTACGGTAGCTGCGATAAATTCGACCCCCGCTTGGTTTGATTCACCGTAAAGTCTGGCTGCGTCTTCCCCGTGGCGATCGATTAAAGTTGCATAGATAAGTTGATGTAAAGATGTTACTTTCGCGGTGGTGTGACCACTAGCACTAGCAGCGATTTGCTGTGCTTCAATTAAGGCTACAGTTTTGCCTGCTTTTTTGAGTAAATAGGCTGCGGTAATTCCTGTAATGCCCGCGCCGATAATTGCAACATCTACCGTTACGTTTTCCATTTGGGGAAAAGATGTTGTCTCCGTAGAATCCAACCAAAAAGACTTTGGTTTTCCTGGCAAAGTTGTCATGATATTTGAGGAGTAAGATTTTTATTAGTTGAAAATAGCGATCTCTAAGAATAAGTAATCGGGATTTATCGATCTATTTTCTATTTCAATTAAAACAGATTTAAATCTGTCAACGAATCATTCTCGGGTCGTAATTACTTGTGTATGTCTAACTACATATAGCTAACTGTGTTTTTTAATTTGCAACGATCTATAAAATATCTATAGATAAAAAATAATCAATAATTTTATCCTTAAAAAATATTTAACTTGCAATTATTAATTATTTACTAACCATCGTAAAGGGGTGTAATCTTTAGCGGGTACGTTTGGGTGCTTCTGGGAAGGATTCAATATTTCTAACTTCGTGGCGATCGCTATTATTTTTACCTGCTAATCCACCTAATCCTAATAAACCTAGTAATCCTAGTAAACCCCAGTCAAAGCCATCTTCTTCTTCTATCACTGCAATATTAGGCTCTACATCAGGTTGTACATCTGTCTGAGCTTTGACAGAACTAGTTAATGACAAGAGTGTCAAACTAATTGCCAATAATCCTGTACCTGAAAGCTGATAAATTCTAGCTAAATTCATTATAGTTTGCTCTTAATTTTGCTAAGGTAGATTTTTTTTACTACCAAGATCAGCTTAGGGTTTTATTTATAGTAATCAATCACTCTTTAGGTTTATAAATTAATTTAATACCTTATGTTTTACTACTACTAAAGTATTAAGTTTTTCTGCCCATTACCTTATATTTTCTCTCTATATTTATAGACAGACTATCTAAGAGCAAAACTATGAGAATTTTAATTATATTAATAATTTAATTTGTTTTTTTACTTAAGGAGCAGGCTTCTAAAATTGTAACCACATAAATTAACTTTTCTGACAAATCTTAAAATAAGACAATAATCTGTTTGATTTTATTTACTTAGCTGTAATTTAGGGGAAATCAAAAAAGCAGCAAATTTTATGACGGCGAATCGCGTTTCTACTGGAGTTATTGGTCTAGATAACATCTTATCGGGAGGTTTAATTTCTTCTCAGGCGTATCTAATCAAAGGTCAACCAGGAAGCGGTAAAACAACTCTGGGATTTCATTTTCTCAATGCGGGGATAATTGAAGGAGAAACAGCCTTATTTATCAGTTTTAGCGAGTCAGAAACGAGGCTGCGTCGCAATGCTGCGGGGATAGGACTTAACTTAGATGAGGTAGAATTTCTCGATCTTAGCCCTACGGCGGATTTTTTTGCTAGCGACCAAACTTATGATATTTTTTCTCCTGCTGAAGTCGAACAAGCCCCTGTTACTCAAAGTATTATTGAGGCTATCGATCGCCTCCAACCCCAGAGAATATTTTTGGATGCCATAACTCAATTTCGCTTTCTAGCATCAGATCCGTTTCAATTTCGCAAGCAGGTACAATCTTTATTACGCTTCATCGTCGATCGCGAAATAACCTTGCTGTTTACCTCCGAGGGGAGCGATCGCCATCCCGATGACGATCTTCAGTTTATGAGCGATGGCGTAATTCAGCTACAGATGACTGCTAAAAGACGCAATATTCGGGTGGCAAAATTTCGCGGTTCGGGGTTTATTAGTGGCGATCACGATTTATCTTTAGATGAAGCGGGAATGTCAGTCTTTCCTACCTTAATTCCCGAAGCCTACGAGCGTAAGTTCAAGTTAGAAATGATTTCTTCAGGTATACCCGAAATTGACGAACTTCTGGCTGGGGGAATCGAACGAGGTACGACGACAGTTATCAGTGGTCCATCGGGGGTTGGTAAATCTACTTTAGGGATGCAGTTTATGAAAGAAGCTGCGGGTAGGGGCGAGCGTTCGGTAATCTATGCTTTTGAAGAAGGTATAGAAACTTTGTTAGAGCGTTGCGAGGCGATTAATATCCCCGCTCATGTAATGATCGAACGGGGTACTCTATCGGTGGTGAAGGTAGAACCGCTTAAATATACCCCCAATCAATTTGTACATTTGGTACGTAGCGAAGTAGAAGAACACAATGCTCGCATAGTGATGATTGATAGTACCTCTGGCTATAAACTATCGATGCAGGGAGAAGATCTGATTAGACAGCTACACGCATTGTGCCAGTATCTCAAGAATATGGGGGTGACTGTGATTTTGGTCAACGAAGTTCACAGCATTGCTGGAGGGGAATTTAGCGTTACAGAAATTGGACTTTCGTATCTGTCGGATAATTTGATCTTTTTGCGTTATCTAGAATTAGGAGGACAGTTACGCAAAGCGATTGGGGTGCTTAAAAAGAGAGTATCGAATTTCGAGCGATCGCTACGGGAGTTTACGATTACTAAATACGGTATCAAAGTAGGAGAACCACTGACGCAGTTACGAGGAATTTTAACTGGTGTACCAGAATGGGTCGATGGCACAGATAAATGATAAACAATAAAATAACTCTATTAATCTTGAGCCACAATCAACGCAATCTAGAACTCTTGACTCAAGTATTAGAACAAGCCAACTATCATACTATTGCTACCAATAACTACAGCGAGTTGGCAACAGCTTTAGCCGATTATAAAGGCATAGATTTGGGACTAATCGATTTGGCTGGATGCGATCGCCAGATTTGGGAATATTGCGAACAATTACAATCGGAGAATATTCCGTTTCTAACTTTTACCCCTAAATACAATCCTATAATTGAGAGGGATAGTTTAGTTCATGGTGCCAGTAGCATCGTAATAAAACCTCTGGTAATTCAAAATTTACTTTTACTAATCGATAGCTTAGTAGACAATTCAGGATGAAACGTATTCTCGTACTGGTAGGACACGACAAAAATCGTCATTTACTCTCTCAATATCTCGAAGGACAGTACCAAATCTTGTCTCCTCAAACCGAAAACAATTTTTTAGTTGAAGGAGTGCAACTTCTAGAGTCAGAGTTCGATCTTTGTTTTATTGACTTTAGCACGATTCATCAACTAAGACAGCAAATGCTTGCCAGACGCGATCGAGAGATTCCCCTATTTTTACCATTTGTTTTTCTTACTTCTCTGCAAGATGTTGGGCTTTCTACAGACCATCTAGAACCATTAATCGACGATATTATCTATCTACCAGCCAAAAAAGCTGAGTTACGAACTAAGTTAAGGGTACTGTTGCGATCGCGTTCCTATTCACTACAGCTTCAGGCAGCCCAAGCAGAATTAAACCAAGCTCTGGCTCAAGAAAAAGAACTCAACCAGCTTAAATCGCGCTTTGTCTCCATTGTCTCTCATGAATTTCGTAACCCTCTCAATAGCATTTCAGGTATGGCACAAATTCTGGAAGCTTATGGCGATAAACTTACTCCAGACAAGAAAACAGAAGTTTTTCAGCAGCTAAAGTGTAATGTGACCAAAATGACCGAACTATTGGATGATGTGCTGATTATTAGTCGTAAAGATGTGGGAAAACTGCAATTTAATCCAGCACCTCTAGATTTGGAGTCTTTTTGTCGCGGATTGATTAGTGAAATTCAAACAATTTATAACTACAAACAATCAGTCAACTTTGTCTATCCAGAAATACCTGCAAAACAATTCGCTCTAGATCGCAAGCTACTGCATCATATTTTGACTAACCTACTAGCCAATGCTTGCAAATACTCTCCCCAAGATAGCACGATCGATTTTGAGGTTGACTTTGAGCCTACAAATGAGCTAGTTTTCACGATCCGCGATCGCGGTATGGGTATTCCAGCCAAAGATATCCCCAATTTATTTGACCCCTTTTACCGCGCCAGTAACTCAGAGGGAATTCAGGGTACGGGTTTGGGACTGGCGATCGTCAAACAATATGTTGAATTACATCAAGGGGTAATTTCTGTTGAAAGCGAACTAGAAACAGGCACTACATTTAAAGTTACTATTTCTAGCAAGATTGATAACTGACCACTCATTGAACAATGAACAATGAATATTTTGGTCTTCAAGCCTCTCCAGTAGCTAAGAACAAGTATGACGCAAGGATTCAAGCCTACTTTTAAATCAATGATAAATGCTAAATTTTTTGACTTATTTTCTGGCAACGCTATGGCTAAATTAGTTAAATCTAGCGTCAGTTTTACGAGGGCAGATGTTGAAGACCAAAATACCCTGCTGTGTTTGATTTATGTCCAGCGTCCCGACAATGTTATTGCCTCAGATCGAGAAATCAGCGATCGTTTGACTAGTGAAATTCAAAACCACTTAATACAAAAGAATTTCAAAGCTACTCCTTTAGTCAATGTTAACGTACTAGAACCGCCTAACAATTAACGTAATATTTTAATAGTTAACTTGTAATAATTAAACTTATCATCATGAGTCGCAAAGCCTGTCTAATTTTTAATCCTGTTGCTGGTCAAGGGGATTCCGAACAAGACCTAGCCACAATTAAAAGACATTTAGAACCAGAGTTTACTCTCGATATTCAATTTACTACTGAAGAAGTTGATGGAGGAAAATTAGCTCGTCAAGCTTTAGAAAATGGTACGAAAATAATAATTGCTTCTGGTGGTGACGGCACGGTTTCTGCGGTCACAGAGGTGTTAATCGAAACAGATATTATCTTGGGGGTAATAGCTAGAGGTACAGCTAATGCCTTTGCTAATGCTTTAGGTATTCCCGACACAATAGAAGCAGCCTGCAAAAATATCTTAGCGGGTGCGGTTAAAAAAGTTGATGCAGCAATGTGTAACGACAAGCCGATGATTCTGCTGGCGGGAATTGGCTTTGAAGCTGAAACAGTCCAAGATGCCGATCGCGAAGCTAAAGATCGTTTGGGAATACTAGCTTATGTGCTGTCTGGTTTAAAGCAGTTGCAAGAGTTTGAAAAATTTACCGCCGAGATTGAAACTGAAGACAAGGTAATTACGATAGATGCTAGTGCAGTTACTATTGCTAACGCTGCACCTCCTTCTTCTGTACTGGCACAGGGAACGGCAGGGGTTATTTTTGACGATGGTTTGCTCGATGTTACAATTCTCGCTCCTCAGACCAAAACAGGCGCGATCGTAACATCAATTCAATTACTACAAAGTGGTGGCAACGAACAAACAGTGGAAAGAGAAGGTGTAGGCTATTTACGTTCTAGCTGGGTTAAGGTAACTACCGATCCACCTCAAAAAGTAGTTTTGGATGGAGAAATTGTTGGTAAAACGCCGATTGAAGTCAGATGTATTTCTGAAAGTTTAAACGTTTTTGTTCCTGTAGAAGAAGAAGTCCAGCCTAACGAACAGTTGGATAATTTACCTGGAATAAATATCAAATCGAAATAGCACTAAATAGGCGATCGTTACCAAAAAAGATCCCTAATCTGCTAACTTCTTGGCAAGACAATAAACTAACTAAAATAACTATTCATTCAGTTCAACATTTACATTTTCTATCGCTTCTTTATTTCCCTTTCCTGGGACATCGGTAGTAATTTTTAGATGAGCCACATTCACTACACCAACACCGACTTCTAGAGTTACTCTTTCACCATCAATTTCTTTTTTTCGTACTCTTTTACCAGCGACTTGGAGTATATCTAAAACTTGGTCAACTGCACCTTGAATTGCTTCTTCTGTAACTTCTTCTACATTTGCGTTGGTAATAACCGAGCTATGTGATAATATTTGTGTTTGCTTTGAGACTTTTTAAATTAATTATTTAAGAATTTGCTAATCACTTTTTCTAATAAAAAGTACCACTCCACCAATAATTAATAGAGCAATTCCCCACCAAAGAGAATCACCTGGAAGCACTTTAAGTAATAGTGTAGTTATACCTGAAGTAATTAGCGACCATCCTGCGGTTGTTTGATATTGCATTATTATTTGGCTTCAAAGTTTGTTGAATTTAATTTAGATATAGTTTTTATACTTATCTACTATTAATAATAAGATAATTAAAAATATAAACCTCTATCAATAGATGCAGCAATTCCTAATACTAAATATTTGAGCAGAATAGCTAAATGCGATCCGAAATATTTAGAGCTTTTTTCTTTATCAAATTCATTCCCCACGCAGATACCATGAATAATTGCAACTGCAATTTTGACAGAAATATCATTAATTTTTAGTTGTTATTGAAAGCAAATAATTAGTTTACTCACCAAAGTTTCTTCTTATTACTTGTTTTATTATTTGTTGTGTCTGCTGGATTTTTATAACTAACCATACTGAAATTAATTTAATTTATACAACGGTTGCGATCGCCGATTAATCATATTTAGATTAAAGCGATCGCTATAATACCTATAAACTAAAAATTAAAATTATTCTAGAAGCCCTTCGTCTTCAGCCGAAGGATAGATAATGTCTACAACTAAAACGGGTTTTTCGGTATATTCAGCCTCGATTTCTTCCTGCACATCTAAGTCCCAAGTTAAGTCATAATCTCTTTCAAAATCAGCTTTAATGTAGGGGCGCACTATACCTGTAACGACTACTTTTTCATCTGCTTCGGGAATCGGTTCGCCACTAGCGTTGATAATCAATAGATCGTCACCGCCAATTAGCTGGTCTTCTTTGAGAGTAAAGGCGTAATCGTTTCTAATTTCATCTACTTCACCCTCAACTGCAATCTCTAAATCGTAGTAACCTTCAGGATCTTCGGAAACCTCCTCTAAGTCTGGAGATAGAACCATATACGTGGCTAGGATGACAGGCTTAGTTTCATATTCTACATAAAGTTCTGGGTCGAGTTCGAGTCCATAATCGCGCTCGACATCTGCCAAAACCAAAGTGCCTAATTCTCCTGTAATCTGTAGCTTCAGGTCTTCAGCATCTTCTGGAACAACTTGCTCGGAAACATTAATTACCAGAACTTCATCCCCTTCAAGAAAACCCTCTTCTTCTAAAACAAAAGATATTCCAGGCTCTACTTCCTTAACTTCACCTCTGACGGTTACTTCCTCTCCCAAAGCATTGTCTTCGTCTTCAGCTATTTCTTCGATTGTGGTGTTACCGTCTGTTTCTTGTGCCTGTAGTCCTTTGTATTCAGCAGCAGTAAATACCAAGGCAAAAGCTAATAATGAGATTGAACTAGTGCCGATTAATGATTTAAGTTTTAGCATTGTTTTCTATGATATTTGGTAGTAGGTAGTAACTTTGTTATGAAACGATAATTTGCGTACAGGCAAGTCTATCCTATGAGCAAACTTTGCCTGTATATCTTGAGACTCATGTCTTGCCAGTCAAAAGATATAGTTATGTTGAAAAAGTATTCTCTTAAAAATTCATTAGTTGACTGCTCCTGATTGAAGCGTAAAAAAGGTCAGTTCGGGGGGACAGAATAAACGTATTGGAACAATACTCATGCCAATGCCAGGATTAACATAAAGCCGATTACTGGGTTCGCCATAGCCTCTCGCCCAGCCATCAGCATAGACCTTGTCTTTCTGTGTAAAACGCAACCAAGACCATTGTGGTGTGCCTGGTATGCGAACTTGTCCCCCATGAGTATGACCTGCTACTGAAAGTGGTGCTGTATTGGCAGGAAACTGCTCGAAGGTGTCTGGGTTGTGCATCATGACGATTCGAGGACTGCTATCTGGTACTTCGCTTAAGGCTTTATCCACATTATCTCGGTTTGCCCACAGGGAACCAACTCCTACCAAATACAATGATTCGTTATTATCAGGCGATCGCAGTTCGACTGCCTCGTTTTCTAAGACTTCGATTCCAGCAGCTTCTAAAGCGGTTTCTAAGCGTTCGGCTTCTCCCGTTTTTGGCTGCGCTTTCTTACTACTCATCCCATAGTCATGATTCCCTAGTACTGCATAGGTAGGGATGCCAGCTTCTACTAGAGGACGAACAATATCTACTGCTGTTTCGATTTCTGGCTTGATGTTTTCACCTGGATGGTAAAGAAAATCTCCGCTAATCAAGGCTAATGCAGGTTTAGCTTCAACTATTTTCGCCACGCTACGATGAGCAGTACCGCGATTGTCACCCCACAATCCAATTTGAAAATCTGTAATTTGCGCGACTTGCTTACCTTCCCAGTCAGCAGGAAGATTGGGAATGTTTGCGGTTTCTGTTTCGGTATTAAGTGTACGAGGTTCGATAAAGCTCCAAATGATTAATAGAGTAATAATACCTCCCAATCCAAGAGCAGTATATTTAAGTTTTTGAGCTGTATTTTTCATAGCTTATAAAAGGTTTATTGACGCTCCCGCCGTCGGAGACGGTGCGTTCCACATAAAATATCACTTGTTATTTAGATGCCCACTTATGACTCACTCTCCAAGCGTAGTACTAAAGTTCACCAAGTGTAATCAGTTTACAACGACTCAGGCTCTCGACAGATGAAGATTTGGCATCAAAATTGTAAAGTTCAAAATTCATCCTGTCGGGCAGCGCGTACGTACAACAGGGCGTACGCCCAATGCGATGCTAATCGCATCTTGCCTGCTTCGCAGCCTGTGTCGTCTTCGACAACTACATGCGGACAAGTCATTTGTCAGCTTCGCTGTGTGCGCCGAAGGTCTTCTTTATCAAGAAGTGAAAGATAATTTTCCCTGACCTCTTTTAATTAATAGCCACGACATCGCAGCTACCCACGAGATTGTAATTAAGGAAATAAAACGTTCGTATGCACCATCTATATTGGTCGGAACAAAAAAGAAGATAGGAGCTAAAACCGTCCAAACAATTGCCGTACCAAGACTATAGCGATACCAGTTGCGACCAATTCGACGCAAGCCAAAGCTGAGAAGCAAGGTTATAGCTGCAAACAGTACTGCCAAGGCGTACACGCACTGAATATGAATCGAAGCCCCAACTCCTTCTCTACCTGCATATTGGTTATGCTCGGCAATTAGAATGACATCAATACCAAGCAGTCCTAGCAAAACAGAGCCAATTTTCCACCTCAATCCGTTTAGATTCAAAACGTAGAGTCCAATTCCACAGGCAATCATCCCTGCTGCATAAAAATCCAAGCCCATGTCCTGAATCCAGGCAGACTTTTCAATTGCCAAAGAGCTAATAGTTTCGCTAATCGGATTGTGGTCTTTGACTACAATAATACCGATTATGTCTGTAGCGATCGCAGCTATGCAGCCAATTATGCCGATAACGCCACAAATTTTTAAAAGTGGAGAACCCGATAGTTCAGTTTTTTCATTCATCTCAAATAATTTTTTTACTTAATTTTTAGTTTTATTGTCAAAAAGCCCCCGTTTCGAGCTTGCACGAGAGGCGGGATAGCTCACGAATTACAAATATATCGACTGCTGATTGTCTAAAGGTATGTTTTTCACTGTTTTTTCAAAAAGAAGTAATTTAATAAATTTATCGGTAACTATTCTGTTGCTGGTAGCATGATGACTTTTTTAGCCAAATCTAACGTTTGCAATACTCTAATCGCCCACCAGGTTGGATCGATTATTTAGTTAGTTCCCAGTAGTCGATCCCAGAAGGTGAAATATAGTCCGTAATGCCGAGTGTATTGACGATGGTGTAGAGAGTGATGATCCCAACTAATGAACCATTTTCCCAACCAGTGATGGGGAAAGCCAGGAAATAGTTCAAAACCAAGATGGTTGACTAATGCCCAGACAGTCATAGTGATTAGCAATAGAGTCAGAACGTAAATATGCAGGGGAATTACAAACACGACTGCAACCATAAACAGTCCTTGAATTAATGCTTCGGGAAAATCAAGGGCAAATGATGTCCAGGGTGTCGGATTTTTAGAACGATGATGTCCCCGATGCAGCCAGTTATAAACTAGGGGATGATGGAAGCCACGATGCAAGAAATAAAAAACAGCATCCTGGAGAAAGATTACGCCTAGAAAACTAGCAACTAAATAAATAATTCCGAGATCATCAATTGACTTATACAAGCGAGTAGCCCCAGAATCGTAGATACACATTACCAGTGCTGCACATATAGATAGAGCCAATGTCGTAAAAACTGATAGAGCAATATCTCGCTCGATCGCTTGGCGACTAGGAGATTTAATATTATGAGGTTGTTTTATCAGCTTATGGTCATCCGAATAAAACAGCCAGTAAGTTCCTCCCGCTACTAAAAAATAGCGCAGGAAAATGATGCCAAAAAAGGCACAAAGATAATAAAGCCAGAGTTTCATTGAATTGATTGTTGTGGTTAGTGATTTTTAATTGGCACGAGCCATTTTAGTGCGATCAAACTCCCTTACATCTTTGAGTGCTGAAGCGGAACTATCATCGATGTTTTTAATCACGCTAAAGCTACCGTCGGTTTCTAAAATCACCGCATCCGCATCTTCAACCGCTGACACGCCACTAGTACGCAATGCAGCCAAGACTTCCCCCTCGGCAATACGTTCTTTTTTCATCACGTCATGCTGCATTTCGCCTCGATAAAGCAGTAGTGCGGGTTCAGATTTTATTAGCTTCTGAATAACCGAAGTGCGGACAGAGATCCAGGTAATAATGTACTGAAGCAATACCAATAGGGCAAAACCGAGAATCCCTTTGCCAAATGCATCTTTAGTAGATAGTAGTACACTGGCGAAAACCGAACCAAGAGCGATAGTAACTACAAAATCGAAAGAATTCCACTTTGCTAGAGTTCGTTTACCTGATAAGCGTAACACCAGAATGATTGCTACATAAGCAATAATCCCTGTAATTATAGTTTCTAAAAATGGATTGAGATTACTAAACATAATAGTTTTTTCCGAGTAAGTAGAAATGAGAAAACTCGCTACACAGGTAGAACCATTAAACCTAGTGCTTTCTCAATCAATGCAGTTGTAAACTTTAGTACACCAAACTTACATCTACACTTTTAGTCGATCAGGTTCTATTCATTTAACGAGTTTTAATTAAATCGATCAATCGATAGTTGAATTTATGATTCAGCAGCAGGAACAACTTCTACCTGCTCGATGTTGACGCTATTAACACCCGTAATTTCCTGTGCTAAAGGCTCAATAGTTGAGTATTCTTTATCCCCAGGAACAGTACCTATACATCCTTGAGAGCGCGGACTGCTGCTTCTGCCTCATCTCGACTGTAGAATAGACCAGCAGCACGTTTGTAAAAGGAGTTGTTCATATTTGTATATTTTATTTTATAGAAGTTTATAGCGGTCTCTTGGTTATAAGTTGTGTAAAACCAACTGAAAGAGCTATAAAGCTTAATTAACACTGTTTATAATCACACTATCTTGTACGCAATTCATCTATCGAAGGAATAATAAAGTTAGTTAGATTTTGAGCATAAAAAATCGATAAATTCAGTAGATCGAAAAAGGGATTAAAGGCATGATTTGTAGTTCATAAGAACTAAATAATAGCTAGGATTCAAGATAGTAATTAGGTTTAAGATAATTAAAACGGTTTTGTTTTTTTGAAGCTCGCGATCGCTTAATTAAAAATAATTTTTCGATCTACTGAACCTTAAGAGGTTTTAAGAAGACCGCTTTGTATGCATAGTATCAATGTCGGGAGAAGTCACATAGTTTTCTCGACTGTCAAACCAACTTCCTGTCCATAAGAAAGTTCTAGCGTATGACCATCAGGATCGCGCAAAAAAGCCCAATAGCCTACAGGATGTCCAGAGTCATGCGGTTCTTTAATCAGAACGCCCTCAATACGCGCTCTGTTACATAAAGTATCCATATGTTCGCGACTTGGGCAACCAACACCGAGATGCGCCAATGGAGAGAGAACTGGATGAACCTCCTCAGACCCCAAGAGAACAATGGCAAAGGGACGAGTATGGTCGGAAAGCAAAACTACAGAAATACCTTCCTCTGCATCAATACGCCGATGAATAACTTGCATTGCTGCATAGGTGGAATAGAATTCGATACTTCGCTCAACATTTGAGACAGGAAGGGCGATGTGAGTCAGTCCAATATCAATCATTGCTCTATGAGAAGACGTTAACCAATAGTCAATAGCCTTCTTGATAAAAGTTTATAATAGTTTTTACGAGTAAGCCAAATAACTAAAAGACGCTACTCTGGTGGTTCAAAATCTGATTTATCCGCCCCGCAGACAGGACATACCCAATCCTCTGGTAAATCCTCAAAAGCAGTTCCTGGTTTAATTCCACTATCAGGATCGCCTACTTCTGGGTCATATTCGTAACCACAAACTGAGCAAATATATTTCATGATGTTTCTCCTCTCAATTTTTCTTCCCTTAATACTTATGATCTTAGAAGGGATAATTTCCAGAGAATATTAAATTAAATTGCTAACTGGCAATTCTTAATTTTGCTAGTGTACTTAGTAGAACGATCTCACTTTTTAAAATGTTTAATAAAGCTCAGTAAACACTAAAACCTAAAACTTACATGAATAATGATCGCCTGGAGCAAATCAAACTGAACTTACGTGACAATGCGATCAATATACGTAAAGCTGCATTAGATGAACTAGCAAAGATGCCTTCTAATAAAGCGTTACCAGTATTAAAACAACTCGCTCAAGATCATGATTTTGCCTTACGTAAAATTGCCGTGATGGGTTTTGGTAATCATCTCACTGAGGAATCTTTCCAGATACTTAAAAATATTTTAGAAACTGAACAAGATGCTAACGTCTTAGCTGAGGCTGCTAATTCCATCTTTGAATTTGGCGATCGCGCAATTCCACCACTTCAAAATTTATTTACTACTTCTGATAATTGGTTGGTACGTCAGACAGTAATCTCGATCTTAGTAGATAGCGATAATTCTCAGGTTTTACTTCAAGTAGCTAACGAAGCTTTATCCGATGAAGATCAAACAACTAAAGAGACTGGTATTTTGGCTTTAAGTCGACTTTTAAATTCTCCCCTTAAACAAGAAGCTTTACAGTTATTTAGTATCTTGGCTGAAGATACCTACTGGCGGACAAGATGGCGAACGGCGATCGCTTTAACAGCCTCACAGGATATTAAAGCCAAAGAACTACTGGCAAAATTGCAACAAGACGAACATTATCGAGTGGTTGCGGCAGCATTGGAACAACCTCTACCATGATTCAATTAATGACAAACAACAATTAAATTAATAGTTTCGACTACATCCAACTTACTTATTGTTTAGTTTCAAGAAGTTATATAAACAAGAGTTGCAATAATGACTTGATTAGAAATAGTTTTGGATATTATTAATAAATATAGAGTTTATAACCCCTTTAGAAGCTAGAATTGTTGCTTATTAATTGATCCCCAACAGTTTTCATTAGTGGTTTTAGTTTCCAACTTGGGTTTTAACCGTGAAACAAATGTTTTGACTATTAGGAAATAAATATCATGAAAGCTGCTTCTCACTTAGGACAATCTTTTGCTTTTGCTCTACTGTTAGCGATCGCTAGCATTGGAGTAATTTTATTAATCTCCATGACTGTTGGTCAGTTATGAACCGCATCTAGTTTGAGCGTGGGGGATGCTGAATTTAGTTCAGTATATCCAACCACGCTGTTGAAACCTGTAGTTTTTAATGTAACTGTTCGAGAAAGTAACAAGTAACAAGTAGCAAGTAACAAGTTGTTCTTGATTCTTCTAACTCAAACTTTATTTAACCAGCAAAACTCCAGTTTTCAATATGGACGGGGTTTAACTTGTAAGACAAGAATGAACTAGGCAAATATAATTGATGGCTCATCGACTTAAAATATCAGTTATTTTAAGCTTCTGGCAATTAGCTAGGAGCTTTACTCATTTATTCACGCAAAATAGTTTTAGAGACTAGGCGAGTTTTCTTGCGATCGCCCTCAGATAAATCTTTGCCGATTTGTAAACGGGTAGCATTAGTTTGAAGTATGGTCGCGCCTTCTTTATCTCCTAGTTGTAAGGCAGTTTTGGCAGCAGTTTGTAGCATAGTGGCGGCTCCAATATTATCGCCTTGCTGTAATTTAGTTTCAGCAATCTGAGTTTGACGATATTTAGCTAAAGTCAAAATATTGTTTTGAACAATGTCACTGGGTTGCGGTTGATAAGGATTTTGAGCGTCTATTTCAATCGCCAAAATATCTGAATGCAAATTCTCTTGATTAGCTCCAGGATCGTCATAACGAATCTGTACTGCTGCTATTTTATTTTTTCCTAAAGGAAGTTGATTAATATAAAAGTTGATTAGGATAACTCGTGGTTGATCGATCATTAGATCTCCCAAGCGCACAGAAAAATAATTACCTTCCATTTTGACGGGTAATTCTATAGTTTCGGGAGCTACCTGTGCCAAGGGCTTAAGTTCTGCTAATCGTACTTTGGGCATTAACTCAACAGTAAGATGACTATTTGTTAGACCTACAGCTTGAGCGCGGGCAAACAACCGCTCAAACTCAATAATCGCTTGATCTGGCTGTTCGATATAAACTATAGTTCCCTGAGCGGAATCAGAGATTTGCTCTAAAACATCTTGATTCCAATGTTCTCCAAAACCTAAAGTGTCAATGGTGACATTGTACTCTGCTGCTAATTCCGCTAATTTAAGACAGCGATTATTATCACCATGTTCATTTTCGCCATCAGTGAGTAAAAAGATCCGAGACACGCAGTTTTGATTGCTAGCTGCGACTTCTTTGATTCCTAGGCGCATTCCTTCATCAATAGCAGTTCCACCATCGGCAACCATCAGCCTAATTTCTTGCTTGATTTTTTCAATGTTGTTAACTAACTGGTTGGGAACAATTACTTTTGCCCGATGAGCAAAAGCGACAATACTAATGCGATCGCCTGGCTTGAGTTTTTCGATGATACCGATAGCAGCATCCTTAACCATCTCCAAAGGCTTCTCGAACATTGAGCCACTCCGATCTAACACTAGACATAAATTCAGTGGTAAATCTCCCCCTGAACTATCGGCAATGGCTGAGATAGCTAAAGATAGCTGGCGCTGACTGCTGGTTAATTGAGCATCAATATTAGTATCACTGAGATAAGATTGTATCCCTACTCTCATAATTGCTTGGAAATATAAAAAATAAAACTGATGACTCTATGATACGAGCTTTAAATATAATTTCTCAGATTTATCCAATAGCCTTTATAGAGGAGTATCAAAGAAAATACTCCTCTAATTTTATTTGTTTATAATTTCTTACTTTCCCAAAAAATCTGTAAGCTCTAAGCCTTAAGTTTTAGAGTTTACTCAATATTGATCGAAGTTGGAGAGGAAGTGTTGCCAAAATTGCTGGTGCTAGAGCCTTGGCGAAAATCTTCATAGAGACGATCGCGCCAAGCAAAAAATGGTTCAAAAGTAATGTTGTCAGCTAATCCTGGAATACCTTTACCTTTGAGGGGATCGGGTATATCTAAATAAGAACCAGCCGGAAACTTTAACAAAATGCTCAACCCTGCTACGGCTAGGTCAGCTAAAGTTGGTTGATCTCCAGTTAGGTAGGGCTGATTTTGCAAAATTAGGCATAACGCTTCTAAATCTTGAGTGAGACTTTTCTTGGCATCCTTGACTGCATCTCCGCCAAAACCTACCCCTGTGCCCAAAACATCTAAAACTTCTCCAGGAATTGCTCTCACAACAGTTTTGACAAAATCTGGGGTGTTGGCTGGCAAGACAGAAGTCCGAAAATTTTGATTTTGATTTAAAGCACCAATAAAAGCCTTACGCCCCTTGAGACCGATAGAGACATCCGCCCATTCTTCCATTAACAAGCATTGCCCTTTTGTGAGAGGCTCAGTGGGAATAATCGGACGTTCAGGATATTTGCGTTCTAAGTACAAAGCGATTTCTGTAGAGTCAGCAACGTAGGTACTGCCGTCTTTAAGTACTGGAACTTGGCGACTGCCAGATTTCTGCATTAATTCGATTTGACCTACCCCAGGGGTAACTTCAATTTTACGGTATTCTAGCTGTTTGTAATCCAGAATGAGGCGAACTTTCTCTGAATATTGAGATAACTCAAACTGATATAGCTCTAACATAAAAACTCCTTAATATCCAATCAACTTGACTTTCGTACTGTTAATCTAGCTGGTTTAAAAATTTATGGCATCAGCTTTCAGTCTAGACAAGTTAATTGACTTAGTTGCTAAATCATCAATTTATCTTTAGAAAAGCTATTTCAAGATCTCTGGTGTAGCAAACGAATAAATTCTAGGGGCAAGCCATCAGTATCAGCGATGAAAGCAACTTCGTAAACACAGTCACCAATCATTTGTTGTTCTGGTTTAAGTAAGACTTTAAGAGGTTGAATTAGTTCGGAGTTAGCTTGACTGGCGATCGCTATTTTTTGAGTTAAATTTTCCAACCAACTCGGTAAATCAGAAGTTAGATTGGTTAGGTCAAAAGAAAGATGATAATAACCGACATAATGTTCATCATTAAAGGCATCGGGAGCAGGTTTCGGTTCCGGAATTTGGATTAATTCAATTCTGCCTCCTAGCCCAGTCATCCAGCAAGCTAGGGTATATCCAGTGGTAAAACGCTCTTGGACAGTAAAGTCTAGCTGTTCATAAAAAGCGATCGCCCGATGAATGTTTGCTGTACGAATCGAGGCATGATGCATCATGACACAGTTTTCAAAATTAATTTAATTCAAATTTAACAATCAGTTTATTCAAATAGAAAGCGATAAGGATATTGACGAGGTACTCCAGGTTCTTTTTCGAGGATAAAATTGATAATTTCCCAACAGGGATCGGTGCTATCTTTAGAGCTAAATCTGATAGGTAGTCCATAAAGCTTAGGAGACTTGAATTCTGGAGTTTCTCGCCAAGGGTGACTACGTCCCAGATAAGAACTTACCAAATCGCGATAGCGATTAGCAATAATGACCCTGGTAGCTCGATAGCCTTCAGCATAAAGTCCATCAAGAGCTTCATGAATCTCAAACCGAATCCCATCAGGATGGGTATGTTGACGATACCATTGATTTTCCCAACGTCGCCAACGTCTACCTGAGGGGAGATGAATTAATTCTTTGATTTTAGGGTCAGCTTCAAAAGCACCATGACGACTACAGAGATAGGTGTCCGTCAGAGTAAGAGCAGGAATTGTCTGTCGGCAGTGAGGACAAACAATTTCGGGACCAAAAACAGGGTATTGTAATGCTAAATTCATATATCAACAACTTTTTCTCTTACCTTATAACACGGCTCACTCTTGTTGCGCTTGATTGTCTCAATATCGTCAAATAGATTATTGCCAATTATGACTCACCCTGATAGTTCTTACTGGTCTGCTCCCGACTTATCCCAAGCTGCCTTTGTTGCTGCTAATGCTACGGTAATAGGTAAAGTAACTTTAGCTGAAGGTTCTAGCATCTGGTATGGGGCAATAGTCAGGGGGGATATCGAAAAAATTGTCATTGGTAAATATACCAACATTCAAGATGGAGCAATTTTGCATGGCGATCCCGGTAAACCGACAATCCTCGAAGATTATGTCACTGTTGGTCATCGGGCAGTAATTCATTCTGCTCATATTGAAACTGGCTGCTTGATTGGCATTGGTGCTGTCATTCTGGATGGAGTGAGAGTGGGTGAGGGAAGCATAATCGGTGCTGGTAGTGTTGTCACCAAAGATATTTCCCAGCGATCGCTCGTTGTCGGGGTTCCCGCTCGTAGAATTAAGCAGATTAGCGATGAACAAGCCACAGAACTTTTAGAACACGCCCGTAACTATGAAAAACTGGCACAAGTTCATGCTGGAACAGGTACAGATATCGGTTTTAATAAATAAATAGCTATTAGCTATTAGCCGTTAGCTATTAGCTTCAATCAAATAGAGTCTTGAACTCGTCTTACGACAATAGCTTTAACGAGGACAAAGGCTTAAGCCGCATGTACCCTCGCAACGCTTTGTCGCGCTACCTGATTGTAGACACCGCCAAGGCGGTGGAGTCTTATACCCAATTACGCTATAGACAGTTTAACCAAAGCTAAGAGCTAAAAGCGGCGCATCGCGCACATGCGGCGAACTATACGCCTTTGTTGTTGGTTCCCAGCAAAGAGCGAATGCGCCAAGAAGCTAAAGGCTAAAAGCTTTTTGATAAATTTATTGCTGTACTAGGCTTAAAACGTCTCTACTATTCAGGGGGTAAGCAAAAAGGTAGCCTTGTCCGTATTCACAACCCAAGCAACGTAAGATTTCTAGCTGCGCTTCTGTCTCAATTCCCTCAGCAATTACATCTAAACCTAGGCTGTGGGCGAGATTAATAATCGCTTTAATAATATCGTAATTAGTATTATTAATTTCTGGCCCAATAAATGAGCGATCTATTTTTACTGTATCAACGGGTAAATAGCGCAAGTAACTCAACGAAGAATATCCAGTACCAAAATCATCCAAACACAGCTTGATATCTCGCTCTTTCAACTGCTCTAAAACTTTTGTCACCGCAGAAGTATTTTCCATGAGAGTACTTTCAGTAATCTCTAACTTTAGATGTTTCCCCTCTAAATTGAGAGACTGTAATAGACGATCTATCTGGGGAATTAATTCAGGATGATAAATCTGAATTCGCGATAAATTAATGCTCATCGTTAACGGAGAGCTTTTATTAGTAAAGTATTTTTGCCAAGCTACTAGCTGATAACAGGCTTCTGAGAGTACCCATTGACCTAGGGCAATAATTTGCCCTGTTTCTTCAGAGATGGGAATAAATTTATCGGGGGGGATGGAGCCTAAAGAATCATGTTTCCATCTAACTAGAGCTTCTAAACAATTAATTTGTCCTGTGCTGAGAGAGACTATTGGCTGATAATTTAAATATAATTTTTGATTATTGATCGCTTGCTGTAAATCGTTTTCGAGGCGTAGTTTCTCTACGGCCTTACTCTGCATTTTTTCATCAAATAAGACTGAACTTTTGACAAAATTGACTTTGGCATACTGCATGGCCATATCTGCCGATTGCAATAGTTTTTCTGGCTTTTGATAATTACCCCGATTTAAAGCAATACCAATACTAACCGTAGAACAAACTGTACTGTTTTTTATTTCAAAAGGCTTGATTAAATGATGATAGAGATAGTCAGCTTGCTCTAGAATATCCTGAGTATTTTGAATATTGGTAATTAATAAGGCAAATTCATCTTCACTAATTCGGGCCACAATATTGGGACTATTGCTGACGTATGTTTCCAAGCGACGAGCCAACGCAATCAACAATTGTTCGCTAATTAAATAGCCTAAGCTATGTTTAATAATACTAAAACGATCAATGCTGAGTAATAAAACAGCAAATAACTTCTGCTGACGATCCTTCTGCGACGGATCTTTCTTCTGCTGGGGATCAGCTTTGCTGGTGCGTGGATCGCAATCGCCTTCGATATTTTGATGACAGTGAGCATTGAATTCTTGATAAAGAGAGATTTCGCGGCTCAAATGCTCCAGGAAAAGGGTCCGATTCGGTAAGCTAGTTAGTTGATCGTAAAAAGCTAGATATCTTAATCGATTTTGGGCAGTACGATATTCTTCTCTGAGCACTGCTTCTCTTAATTCCCTCTCTACCGCAGGAATTAGACGGGCTAACTTGCCTTTGACTAAGTAGTCATGAGCTCCAGCTTTCATCGCCGCTACTGCCGTATCTTCGCCAATTTTACCGGAAACAATGACGAAGGGTAAATCCAACTCCCATTCCTTAAGGAGTTCGAGAGCGGCGATCGCACTAAACTGAGGCATCGAATAATCCGCCAAAACAATATCCCAAGGCGGAGACTCACTGAGAGCCGCCTTCATATCTGCCTTAGTATCCACTCGTCGATGTATTATTTCGTAACCGCCACGCTCTAGTTCTATGGCTAATAATTCGGCATCATCTTCTGAATCTTCAATGATTAAGACTCGCAGAAGTTTACTCATTTAGAACTCCAAAAACAGGTGGAAGCTGGTTAACAGTCAACCAATACGTACTTATTTCTCTAACAAAATTTTGTAATTGATTAAAGTGTATCGGTTTCTGGATGTAACTGTTGCAACCATTAATATAACTGTCAATCAGATCTCGTGGTTCATTAGAAGAGCTAATTATGACGACAGGTAGTAGTTTAGTTTGAGGATAAGAACGAATGCGGCGTAAAACCTCGATGCCATTAATTTGGGGTAAATTTAAATCTAGTATAATCAGTGCTGGCATTGAAGTTAAATTTTGCTCCGTCGGCGATGGAGATGTTTCATCAATGTTGCCCTGTCCCAATAAATAATTTAAAGCTTCTAAACCATTGGAAAAAATGATCAAATTGTGAGGAATTGTGCCTTGAGAGAAAGCCAGCCTCATTAACTCGCGATCATCAGGATTATCCTCTACTAATAATATATTTTTGATTGACATAAATGTTATCGATACTGATCGCAGTCAACTGTATTGACAAGCGAGGCTGACTAATAGTTGCAGATTACTTCACCATCCCGATTAACATCGACGTCTTGATTCTACAAGATGCTTAGGAAGCATCGTAGACCAAGCTCCTAAACTATTGGAGTTCCCCCAGGCGGGATAAAATTCTAACAGCGGTGCAACCTTTGGTGAATATTGATAATATTTAATTAGGAGCAAAATGCAATATGCCTTAACAGCGCTTAATTATAATTAGAACTAATTTTGGTCATCTTAATTTACTGATGCTATTGTCTATTTAACATCACATCAAGAATATATCATAAGTATCACTTGAAGAATTTGATTGGTTGTCGTAAAGTTTGTCAAAAGTGTATATTTACGATGAATTTTGGTTGATCATGAATATTAGGTTATTTGCTATATGTACTTTTAGAACCTAGATAATTAATCAGATTCTATGTTATGCACTGCTAACTTAATCAATCTAAAGTTAGGTTAAAACTTTAAAAAACGATCAAGAATTATGAAATTAAAGATTGTGAGTAAAACTTACAAACTGATTAAATATTCCCATAAGTAGATAGGCAGAATAATTTATAAAACCATACTATTAAGCTATTCCCTATTCCCTATTCCCTTACTGTAGGCATTTTATATATTTAATTACACCCATCTACTTAGCTATTAAAAACAAAAGCGAGAAATGTATAAATCTCCCAATTTAACTAATCATGGATATGAAATCAATACCGAATTGGGACGTAATCGGGAGGGAGGAAGAATAACTTGGCAAGGAATTAATTTAACTAATCAACAAACAGTTATTGTGAAGCAGTTTTGTTTTGCCACCACTGACTCAAGCTGGTCAGGATATAAAGCTTACGAACAAGAAATTCAAGTATTAGAAAAGCTAAACCATCCTCGTATTCCGAGATATTTAGAGAGTATAGAAACAGAAGATGGTTTTTGTTTAATCCAAGAATATAAACCCGCTTCCAATTTAAAAAACTTCCGTCAGCTTACTTTACTTGAGATTAAACAAATTGCTTTAGAATTGCTCGACATTTTAATCTATTTACAACAGCAAAACCCTCCCATATTGCATCGGGATCTCAAACCAGAAAATATTCTGCTCGATCAACAGCTCAATGTATATTTAGTTGATTTTGGTTTCGCTAGTCTTGGTAGCCGAGAGGTTAGCGGTAGTAGTGTCTTTCAGGGAACTCCAGGCTTTATGGCTCCAGAACAGATAATTAAACCTACTCTCGCTTCAGATATTTATAGTTTAGGGATTACTATTGTCTGCTTATTGACCAATAAAGATATTACGGAAATTCGTAATTTAGCCTCAAAAGACGATCCTTATCAACTTGATTTAAAGTCTTTGTTGCCGAAGTTAGATCGACAATTTAGGCATTGGTTAAGCAAGATGACCTATTCTAAGGCTAGCAAACGTTTCCCAGACGCTTTGACGGCTAAAAATGCTTTACTCTCAATTACTGTTGTTCCAGAATTGCAGGGCAAGATGACTCAGACTAATGTTCCTCAATTGACAATGCTAATTAAACCAAAGATTATGTTCGGCATCTTGTCGATTTCTGGTTTAAGCACTATAGCCGTGAAAGCCATTTTGTTTGCTGATAGCCGCATTGAGCATACATTTATCAACATGGCGATCGCTATTATCGCAGCGATGGTGATTACCATTACTCAATTAGGGGCAGTACAAATTGTCCAAGCAGACCAACAGGAAAAATTAGAGGGTTTTGCTCTGACAATATTGATCCCAGTGTTGTTAGTATCTGCCAGTGGTTTACTCTGGGGCATGGGGGAAGCTGTAGGTGTCACTTCGGGGATCATCGTAGCTGAGATAATTACTGTCTCTTATTGTTGGTTACAAATCCCTGCTTGGAGAACAAAAAGTTTCCAGTTAAGGTTTGCTACTCTATTGATGGCGATCGCTTCGGGAATAACTTTAGGATTAAAATTAATTTAATTAGTTCAAGATTCATAAAGTTCTTGATTTCTATTAACTCTCCGTTATAATCCACAGTAGAATAATTCGGATAAAATAGTCTCACGATAAACGATGTTGTGGAGGAGACGACATTGGATGAACTCAAGGCAGGGTTAACTTTAGCCACAGAAGAAGAATTGCAACAGATTACTCAAATTCTTTTTCGTCGTCGCTTTAATCCTCTAGATTATTGGCAAACCCCCGAGCCACTTGCCATTCAAAGTCAAGATTGGAATGTGTGGATTGATGCTGTAGACCAAAGGTTTCGTTATTTAGCAGCAGATGGCATCACCGTATTGAAGGGTCGAACTCAGGAAATATCCTATCGAGAGATCTTAATCAAGGTTTGTCACTATTTGAAGATTCCCTATTCCGGGAACATGAATACTACCGATATTGAAGCCGAGATTTTTTTGCACTTAGTGAGTAAGGCCTGGAATCAACTGCCTACTCAAGAGCAAAACTGGCTCCAAACTCAAATTAATGCTTCTTTAGCCAAGGCACATCCTCCTGAACCTCTGCCTGTGCGGTTGCAACATAGTTCTCTAAAAATACTCTTAAAAGGTAGTGGAATTGTAGTTGTAAGTACTATTTTGAAGTCCTGGTTACTCAGGCACATCGCCAAACAGTTTGCGATTCACTTGGCTACTTATCAGGCAGCTAAAACAGCTTTGATTAAAAGTGGAACAACGGCTGTAGCTGGTTTAGGAAATCAATTGGCACTACAAGCAGCCAAGAGAGGAATGGCAATTAATGCTGCCCGCTATGGGGCAACTAGAGGTGTATTTAGTCTCTTGGGACCAATAGTCTGGGGCTATTTTGTGGCCGATCTAGGCTGGAAGGCGATCGCCACAAACTACAGTCGAGTTATTCCGATAGTTTTTACTCTGGCACAGATTCGCCTAATTCGTGGTGATTACTTGGCAATAAGTTAGTCTGCTTAAGAGAAACAGAAATAACAATCCCTAAAAAAGCTAAAAGCCAAAAGCCAAAGGCAAATAGCTATTTGATAAACAATTTGTTAAGAATGCCTGGAGTTTCACTAAATTCCTTGGAACATATATAACAAGAAAGGAGATTTATAAGTAAAACTATCTAATAAGATTTTCGCTCTAGGAATATATGACACACTTTCCCTGGTTAACTACATGCATTCTATTGCCCATCGTCGCTGCTTTATTTGTGCCGATAATCCCGGACAAAGAAGGCAAAACAGTGCGTTGGTATGCCCTAATCATTGGCTTAATTGATTTCGCAGTTATGGTCTATGGTTTTTACCAAGACTATGACTTTAGTAACGCTGATTTACAGTTAGTCGAAAGCTATTCCTGGATACCTGAATTAGACCTCAATTGGTCGGTTGGAGCTGATGGGCTATCAATGCCGTTGATTTTGCTGACCGGTTTTATTACCACCTTAGCAATTATGGCGGCTTGGCCTGTAACTTATAAGCCCAAGCTATTTTATTTTTTGATGTTGGCAATGTATGGCGGACAAATTGCCGTCTTCGCCGTACAGGATATGCTGCTGTTTTTCTTGGTTTGGGAATTAGAGCTAGTTCCGGTATATCTCATCTTGTCCATTTGGGGCGGAAAAAAACGTCTTTATGCGGCGACCAAGTTTATCCTCTATACCGCAGGAGGTTCCCTATTTATTTTAGTTGCTGCCTTGACTATGGCATTTTATGGCGATACCGTAACCTTTGAAATGAGTGCGATCGCTGCCAAAGATTATGCCTTTAACCTGCAATTATTTTTATATGCTGGTTTTTTAATTGCCTATGGTGTCAAGCTACCAATATTTCCCCTGCATACCTGGCTACCGGATGCTCATGGAGAGGCAACAGCTCCTGCCCATATGTTACTAGCGGGTATTCTTTTGAAAATGGGAGGATATGCCCTCTTACGAATGAATGCAGGAATGCTGCCTGATGCCCATGCCTTCTTTGCTCCGATGTTAGTTATTTTGGGAGTAGTTAATATTATTTACGCAGCATTAACTTCTTTTGCTCAACGCAATCTCAAGCGCAAAATTGCCTATTCTTCGATTTCCCACATGGGCTTTGTCTTGATTGGGATTGCCTCCTTTACCGATTTAGGTACAAGTGGCGCCATGCTACAGATGATTTCTCATGGTCTGATTGGTGCCAGCCTCTTCTTTATGGTGGGGGCTACCTATGACCGTACCCACACCCTGATGCTAGATGAGATGGGTGGTATTGGTGGCAAGATGAAAAAAATCTTTGCCATGTGGACTACTTGTTCTTTTGCTTCGATGGCATTACCAGGAATGAGTGGTTTTGTAGCTGAATTAATGGTTTTCGTGGGTTTCGCGACCAGTGATGCCTATAGTTCTACTTTTAAAGTAATTATCCTCTTCCTGGCTGCGGTTGGGGTCATTTTAACTCCCATCTATTTACTATCGATGTTACGGGAAATACTCTATGGTCCTGAAAATAAAGAACTGGTTGACCACACTAATCTGATAGATGCTGAACCCAGAGAAGTATTCATCATTGCTTGTCTCTTGATTCCGATTATCGGTATTGGTTTATATCCCAAACTAGTTACCCAGATTTATGACTCTAGTACTAGTCAACTAACTGCTAGATTGCGTAATTCTGTCCCCAGGCTATTACAGCAAGCAAAAGCCCCATCTAATCTCTATTCGATGATGCCTTTAACTGCTCCGGAAATCGAAGTTGTTAGCAGTAAGTAAATATTATTGGTTAACGATAATCTAAGAATTCATTTAACAAAAAAGGGTTTAGCATTGCTAAACCCTTTCTATTTTTTACTCAGCAACTATTGAAATAATGAAATATTTAAATCAGCATGCAATCATAACGGGGGGATCTAGTGGGATTGGTAAAGCCACTGCCAAGTTATTAGCCCAACAAGGAGCAAATATTTCCCTGATTGCTCGCGATCGCCCTAAATTGGAAATTGCCCAGCAAGAAATAGTAGCAGCAACTGTAAATTTAGAGCAAAAGATCTTAATTTTCACAGCCGATGTAGCCCAACAACCAGCAATCCAAACAGCAATTCAAACAGCGATCGCCCAATTAGGCTCACCAGAACTACTAATTACCTCCGCAGGAATAGCTTACCCTGGTTATTTTGCTGAACTGTCCTTAAAAGTTTTCGAGGACACCATGACAGTGAACTATTTTGGTACTCTATACAGCATTAGAGCTGCGCTACCAGCCATGGAACAGCGAGAGCAAGGGAATATAGTCATAATTTCTTCTGGCGCAGCTTTAATCGGCATTTATGGTTATACCGCCTATTGCCCTTCTAAATTTGCCCTTAGAGGGTTAGCAGAATCTTTGCGAGGGGAACTTAAGCCCAAGGGAATTGGGTTAACAGTTGTGTATCCACCTGATACCGATACTCCTCAACTAGCAGCAGAAAATAAAATTAAGCCTATCGAAACCAAAACAATTACGGCAACTGCCAAAACCTGGACAGCCGAAGCAGTTGCGCAGCAAATTATTCAGGGAGTTGCCCTCGGGCGATTTGTGGTTACTCCTGGTACAGAACTCACAATTTTAAATCGCTTTCATAGCTTGCTTGCTCCTTTGTTAAACTGGTATTTTGACCGTATCGTTAAGAAAATGAATAATGAATAGTTAATAAATAAGAAAAAGCTCAGTCTATATTTATAAAGTAAAGTTATCTTTAAAATCTTGTCTGGTCATCGGTTGGTTAACCATAATTCCTTCTTGCCCTAAATTGTTGAGCGGTTTTCCTTCCACATTGAGCCAAACACGTTCCCCAGGGTTGGAACTAGTAGCAGTATAAATAACCTGTGCCAACCTACTACTCATTGAGGCACTCCCGCCACCAGAGACAAACTCTTGAGATAGATTGAGATGAATCCCCTCTTTGTCCATAGTTAAATTGAGTAATTTGGTCCCTTCAGGAATAGCCGTAGTATAGGTCGAACCTTGAGGTGGACTAGAAAATAAAGTTTCCAAAGCAGTTTCTAAGACTCGCTCAGATTTAACTGACTTTTGAAAAGTCATCGTGTTAGAAACTAATTGAATACTTTGATCGGTTGGATTCAACCAACAAACTTCAACAACTTTTTCTTGTGTAATTGGTTCTGGTACAGCTGGAACTTCCTCTTTAACTATTGGAGAAGGGATTGGCGGAGAAACTTGAGCTTCTCGTTCCAGGGCGGTCTTTGCCCACCAAGCAGCACCTCCTCCCGCCGCTAAAATAATTCCTGTAATTGCTGCCACCACAGGAAGAGAAAAACGGTTTTTGTTACGATCCTGCATGGTTGATGCTCCTGCTTAAGAGAAATTGGTCAAAAGATAAAAGGGTTATGTTATACAAATCCCTCGTCAGATTAGGGAATTACTTTTATCTATTTGAAGACAATTGAGTCGTTTTTGTTTCCACTTTCGCAAAACCAACTAACTTTAATTTATCTTCATCAATTTCTAATTGTAAGATACGGGCTAAAATTCCGTTGCTTTCTAAGAAACTCAAATTAAGGCGATCGCTAATGCCTTCAGCAAAGCCTGTTAGTAATCTAGATGACATTGGGCGACCATTAACTGTACCTTGCGGTTCTGCAATCCGAATTGTCTTCCCTTTTAAGACTAAAATTTTAAATTCTAAATCAATAGCTAACTCTCTGGTCAGACTACTGTCAGTTGAAGATGGCGCAATAGCATTACGATTTATTTCAGAATTCGTGCTCGGTCTGCTTAAGTTAAATTTTACTCCGAAGCGATTTGCTGAGTTTAATTCTACTTGGGGAGCAATCAACTGATAGGAGATATTAGTAGAACCAGCTTTACGAATTATGAGGCGGTTAAGAACCTGTTGCATTTGAGCCACCACTTCAGGAGATTTTAAAGCTTGATTAAGATCGTCCTCCGTCACAATTAATTTGGCGGCACCCTGCAATGGTTGCTCCAGAGATTCTCTCAAGCCATCTATACTATTAAAGTCTAATTTGTCACGATTAAAATGAACCCGATCTGTTTCCAATTCTAAAACTGCTATTCTCAGATCGGGTTTGATTGTTACTCCTCTGGTGGCAATTCTGACTTGTTGCAGTTTTCCTTGGGCAATTCCATAGCTAGGACTATTATCTACCCGAATATCTTGTTCCTCGATGCTGATTAACTGAGAGCGAATTCGATTAGCAGCGACAGAATCAAGAATTATGCCACCACTAGATACTAGAGACAATAATCCTGACAAGACAATCGTTAGAACTTCCATTAGCAACAAAAATCATTGAACGATGAGAACTTAACATTTAACATTTTGCTCAATGGTAAATTTTAAATGAATTTTAGCCCGGATTAACTCTCATCAATACTTGTCCAAACTCTACTGGTTCACCATTTTCGACCGAAATTTCCATAATTTGCCCAGATACTTCTCCTTCAATTTCATTCATTAATTTCATCGCTTCAATAATGCATACGGTATCGCCTTTATTAATGCGATCGCCTACAGACACAAATGGATCTTCATCTGGTGCGGGAGCAGAGTAAAAGGTTCCGACCATAGGAGAGGTAATATCCACCCATTTTTTATCATCAACTGCAGAAGCAGATGGTGCTTCGGGAGTAGCCTCTGTCATAGTCACAGTGGCTACCGGGGGGGGTGGGGTAGCTGGAGTGTTGATTGTTTCGACTACTGGGGTGGAGACAGCTGTAACTTGGGGAACAGAAATTAATTTTGCTTCCTTACGCACAGTTAATTCAAAGTCATCATTCTTAAGAATCAACTCCGAAATGTCGGTTTTAGAGATCGCTCCTAGTAAGTCGCGGAGTTCTTGAAAATTTATAGACACAAACTATACAACCGTTATTCTAGTAATTTTGTAAACTCTCGAAGATAGCTGTGTAGTAGGACCTATCTAAGAGATTAAGCAGCTCATCATTCGGCTTTAGAGAAGTAGTTAATTTTCTCGACCCAAATAAGAACCATCACGAGTATCAACTTTAATTTTTTCGCCAATGGAGATAAACAAAGGTACCATTACCTGGGCTCCTGTTTCTACAGTAGCGGGTTTAGTCCCTCCTGTCGCCGTATCTCCTTTTACTCCAGGATCAGTATCGGTAATTTCTAAAACTACTGAGGTTGGTAATTCTATCTCTAGCACTTTGTCATTCCAAAAGATGACATTAACTTCCATTTCTTCTTTGAGAAAATTCATGCGATCGCCCAAGCTTTCGCTATTTAAACGAGTCTCTTCGTAAGTTTCCATATCCATAAAGACAAATTCATCGCCATCTTTATAGGTATGCTGCATCGTACGTTTTTCTAAATTAGCCTGAGGAACGGTTTCACCGGCGCGAAAAGTTTTTTCGACTGTATTTCCCGACTGCACATTTTTGAGCTTAGTTCTGACAAAAGCCGAACCCTTGCCTGGTTTGACGTGGAGGAATTCTACTACCCGCCAGACAGAGCCATCTAGCTCGACAGTAACTCCTGTGCGAAAGTCATTACTAGAAATCATGAAGCTAAAAATACTTGCTTAGAGATCGACATTTAATTGTACATGATGAAGGAATACAGACAAAAGTATGGAGAAAGGGAGCCAGAGATTATTTCCCGCTCATACCGTAGAGTAATCTCTGACCGTTAGTTAGGTAGCAAACAAGTAAAGAAATGTTGACAAGAGAGTTCAATAACTAAGAACATACACCTTAGTAGATTTGGTTAGTCCAGGGCGTGCCATCATTTGGGGGAAAGATACTTTTGAAGGTATTTTAGCGAGATACAAGAAGAAAAATGTTCTGCATAGCAGAGCTACGGAGGTTATTTTTCGACGCAGTAGGTCGTTAAAATAGCGAAAAAAGTACTTTTTTTCTAATTGATGACACGCCCTAATTATCCGCGCTCCAATCAAGATTAAATTTATGAACTCAGAAAAAAAAATTCTTTTTAAATGGTTCCAGCCTTGGTTAACCAATCAAGTGTTGAATGTTGTCCTGACTTTGGTAATCTTTATTGCTGGTTTGTTTAGTTGGCCAACTCCAGCATCGGCAATTCTTGCCCAAGGAGATGCAGTTACCGATCCTCGAGCTATTCTTAGATATTCTTTACCCATAGATAACGATTTTGTGAGAAAACTTCAGGGAAATTTGGAAGATATTTCCAATCAACTTCGTGGTAAGCGTTGGCAGAATATTAACCGCGATCTGAAAAATGCTAGTTTTGTTTTATCTTCTCGTCGAGAGAAACTCTTGGCAACAGTCCCTAATGAACGTAAAACTCAAGCAGAATCTTTAATTGAACAGCTAGCTGCTGGTACTGAAGAGTTAAAAGAGATCGTCGCAGCTAAAGATCGCGAAGCAACTTATGTTAAAAGGCAAGAATTACTGGGCTTAGTTGGTGATTTAGAACAATTGATGGTAGTTGGATTTCCTTTTGAAATTCCAGAGGAATACAACAACTTACCCCAGCTTTTGGGTCGGGCTACTGTAGCCATGGAAACTAATAAAGGCGATCTAGAAATTGTCATTGATGGTTATAGTGCACCAGTCAATGGTGGAAATTTTGTCGATTTGGTGAAACGGGGATTTTATGACGGTTTAGACTTCAATCGTGCCGAAGATTTCTATATTCTCCAAGCAGGCGATCCCCCAGGAAAAGAAGTTGGTTTTATCGATCCTCAAACTAATCAATACCGTGCTATTCCTTTAGAGGTACTTGTTCCCGGGGATGAATTACCTGTTTATGGTGAGACCTTAGAGGAATTGGGTCGCTATTTAGACCAGCCAGCAATTCCTTTTAATGCTTATGGCGCGATCGCTTTGGCTCGTCCTGCTGATGATCCTAATGGTGGTTCTTCGCAATTTTTCTTCTTTAAATTTGATACAGAAATTACCCCTCCTGGTTACAACCTAATGGATGGACGTTATTCGGTCTTTGGTTATCTGGTCAAAGGGAAAGAAGTCCTCGAAGAATTAACCGCAGGGGACAAAATTATCTCGGCGAAGGTGATTGATGGTATTGAAAACCTGAAAGAACCTTAAAAAACGTTAGTTCGGAATTCGGAATTCGGAGTTAGGAGTTAGCCCTTCGGGTATCTCCTACAGAGGCGCTTCGCGAACGACAGTACTTGCGGACAAGTCCTTTGATACAAAAGTTGCTCGTGGATAAAACCCCCATGAGCAACTTTATCAAGAAGCTAAGAGTTTCTAATGATAAAATTTGGTACTTCAATTCTTGCTGAAAATCAGCCCTCGTCTACCTGGAGAGCTTGATTGATGCACGAAATTTCGTAGATGCTGAATATATTGATTGTCAGATAACATCTCTAATTTAGCGATCGCCTCATTCAAGGAGAGCTTTTTTAAATACAAACAACTAAAAGCTTTTTTAAGTTCGCGAATTTCATCATGAGAAAAACCCCGCCTTTTTAGCCCTGTGAGGTTAAGTGAACGTACTCGGGCAGGATTACCCTCTACCATCATATAAGGGGGCACATCACGGCTAATACGGCTCATTCCGCCTACCATTGCCAGACGACCGATATGGACAAACTGATGAATACCTAAAACACCACTAATAATTGCCATTGATTCTATATGAACATGACCAGCGATCGCTACACTATTAGCAATTACCACTTCATTGCCAATGAGACAATTATGCCCCACATGACTATAGGCCATCAATAAATTATCGTTACCCAGTACAGTGGCTTCCCCTTCTTCGGTAGCACGATTAATCGTTACATACTCTCGGATACGATTGCGATCGCCAATGATTACTCGACTATTTGCCCCTTTATACTTTAAATCTTGAGGTTCTAAACCAATCGCCGCACCAGGAAAAATTTGATTATCAGCACCAATTTCCGTTAGTCCATCAATGATGGCATGGCTTCCTACTACTGTATTCGCACCAATAGTAACCTGACTACCGATTACCGCGTATGGTTCAACTCTTACCGTCGGATGCAGTTGGGCGTGATTATTTATAACAGCAGTCGGATGAATTAAGGTGCTCAAGATCAATTCTCCCAAGGGCAATAGCTCGTCTCACAATTTGACAAAATTGAGAATAATTTAAGAAGGTCACTTATCGATCAAGGAAAACATCATTTCCCCTTTAACCGCAAGTTCGCCATCTACTTCCCCTTTACCCTGCATTTTGGCAATGCGATTTTGTTTTAATGATAAAAGTTCTACTGTCATCGTCAAGCGATCGCCTGGAACTACAGGACGACGAAAACGAACTTTATCGATTCCGGCAAAGGCAAAAAACTTACCAGCCATGTCTGGTAGCTGAACTAAGACAATTCCTCCCACCTGAGCCATTGCTTCGACCATTAATACTCCAGGCATTAAGGGAAAATCAGGAATATGTCCGGGAAAAAAGGGCTCATTAAAGGTAACATTTTTAATTCCTACAGCTTTCTCCCCAGGGACATAATCAATAATGCGATCTACTAGAGCAAAAGGGGCGCGATGAGGTAATAGTTGATGAATTTCTTGAACACTAAAAGTTGTTTTAAGGTCAGTATCTGGAGTTGCTAAAACAGAATCTTGAACGGTTGACATGGGAGATTGATAGTATTTCTATATTTATTTAATTAATAAACTTACCTTGATTTAAGGTTGGGAAGGCTAGGAATATTTTATTAAATCTCAGATTAAATAATTTCAGCTATTTTAGTTGCCAACTGAATATGCAGCTTATGACTCGCTTTATAAGCAATAAAGTGAACGCTCGGTATTTGTCCCAATAAACTAATATCCCCTACTAAATCTAATAGTTTATGACGGGCTGGTTCATTCGTAAATCTTAAAGGGGGATTGACCCAACCAGAATGACTACAAACCAAGGCATTTTCCAAACTCCCTCCTTGAATTAACCCCGCTTTTTGTAGCTGCTCGATTTGTTCGGCAAAACCAAAAGTACGGGCAGGAGCAATTTCGGTAGCAAAATTATCCTGACTAGGATTCCAACTATGCCATTGATTGCCAATGACCTCGTAAGGAAAATCGATACCATAGGTAAAACGAGTTTCTGACGCTGGTAAAGCAGCAACAAATGAGTCTTGGTCCCTAATCCAAATTGGTTCTTGGAGTAGGAAGGTTGGATGGTTAACTGGGGATTCAGCCGAATGGTTAATAATCCCCACCTTGGCGATCGCCTCACACCAGTTTTTAGCCGAACCATCTAGTAAGGGAACTTCTTCTCCATTAATTTCAATGTGGGCATCATCTATACCATTAGCCGACAAAGAAGCTAAAAGATGTTCTACGGTACGTACTTTGGCTTCTCCTGCCACTAATTCTGTAGACAGAGTAGTTTGTCCCACCGCACCAACTTGGGCAGGAATAATCGGCTTTTCAGGTAGGTCTGTACGCACAAAATAGCGACCATCTCCAGGATTAGCAGGCATCACCTTTACGGTGGTATTTGTACCCAAGTGCAACCCCACTCCCGACAATTCAAATTCTCTCTTAACCGTACTTCCCATATTTGTAATAAACGCAATCAATCCAGTCTTCGCAAGATCGAGATAATCAGTAATCAGTAATCAGTAATCAGTAATCAGTAATCAGTAATCAGTAATCAGTAATCAGTAATCAGTAATCAACATCAGAATTTCTCGCCAATACCAAATTGAATCTCGTTACCATCATCATCATTAATTCCATAGTCAACCCTAATGGGTCCTAATGGAGACTGTACCCGAACCCCAATACCATAACCATAACCACTACCAGGTAAGTCCCTAACATCTCCAGGCGCACCAGGTACGTCACCCTGAGTACCTAGAGTTGTACCGTAGTCAAAAAAGACTGCGCCACCAATAATTCTGAAAATTGGGAACCGATATTCTGCAGTAGCCTGGAAATAGCTCTTACCGCTACCGACTTCACCATCACCAAAACCACGAACAGAATTACTACCACCTAAGATAAAAGCTTCGTAGGGAGGTAAGTCTCCCAGTACTGTCCCTCCTTGAATGTTGAAAGCTAGCGTTTCTGGTCCATCATTAAAGCGAATAATATTAATGGGAAAAAATCGACTGTAGTTGGCTCGGATACGATTAAACAAGATGCTACCTGAACCAATAGGTACAGTTTGCTCTGTACTCAATCTCAATACTGAACCCTTAGTAGGTTGTAAGGCATTATTACGGCGATCGCGAGTAGCTCCAAAACGGAGGGTAAACAAATCATCTGTACCATCATCGCTAAAGGCCAAATTTTCACTACCATCCTCGACTCTGGATATAGGAGAAATGTCCCCATCACTATTTTTTACATCGACCCGTTGATACTGAAAACCTGTAGATAGTGTCCATTCTCGACGCTTAAAAGGATCGCTAGTTAATGGACGAGCAAAGTTAATCCCGCCTCCTGTGCGGACAATTCGGGGAGAATCACTACCATCAGCCGTTTGTATATCGTCATCCCCGTTAAACACTAATGATATGGAACGACGACGAAAAGCATTAACGGTATAAGAAGTGCGACTTTTGCTGGTAGCAATCCAAGGATCTGTAAAACTAACATCGAATAAAAAACTATCATCTCCAATCTGTAATTCTGTCCCCAGAGTTTGATTATTACCGCCCAAGTTTTGTTGACGATAACTTACCGTACCAAACAACCCACTATCAGAACTAAAGCCAGCTCCAGCAGCAATTGAGCCACTACTCCCCTCTACGACATCAATATTAACTATTACCTGACTGGGATCGGTTCCTGGGCTAAATGAAAAACGAGCATCTTCAAAAATACCTAAGCCAAAAACACGTTGTAAATCTCTTTGAGCTGTATCTCGTTTAAAAACATCCCCTGGCTGTAATTCTACTTCTCGCGTAACGATAAATTCGCGGGTTTTACCTTCTTTAGGTTCATCGTCCTCATCAAAATATCTAACTTTAATATCCTCAATTACCCCTTCCGCTACAACCAAGGTGACTATTCCATCGGGGCTGACTTCAGGGGAACCAACAACTTGAGCTAGTTCATATCCATTATTGCTATACCATTCGTTTATTTTGATAATACCGTCTTGTAATTCTCTCAAATTGAGAATTTGACCATAGTTTTGACCAAAAAACTCATCGACTTTTTTTGCTGGTAAAACTTGGCTGGCTTTTCCCTCTGGTACAGTCTCGATGACAACCTCGTTTAAAATAGGATTGGCTTCAACCACAAAGGTAATCCTTACTCCTAAAGGTGTATCTCCGGGAGTTACTTCTACGTTTTGAAAAAATCCTGTAGCGTAAACAGCGTTGACATCTTCTTGTAGCTGAGTCCTAGTCGTAGTTCTACCTGGTTCGGTACTAATCGTGGCGTAGACAATATCCTTCAGTTCTTCATTTGCTCCTTCTACAAGTACCTCTGCTACCAGCACGCGGGGATCGTTTGAAGTTTGCTCAGGTTGCTCAGGTTGTTCAGTATTTTCGGGTGTTTGTCCTGGTGGAGGTGGCTGAAACTCAGGTAATTTTATGTTTGGATCCACTTGCGGATCAGAATTAGGTTGCGATGGTAATTGTGGTTGAGTCCCAGAATCTTGAGAGATGTAGGTAGGCTGAATATTTCTCAGTAATGCTGCACCATCAGTAATCCTTACTCTGTTTGATTGAGAATTAGGAGTGGTACTTTCTGCTCTAACGGACATTGATAGTCCTAGAGTCAGGGTTGTAGCCAAAATTTTGATTAAGGTAGGAGATAGACGCACGTTTTTTGATTCGATTAACACTTCTACACACCAAATAGAGCAATCAACAAGTTAACATTTTGATCCCTGTTTTTGCTAATGCTTTTTTACTTATTACATAACTCATTTGATTGATTTTACCTAATTAAAGCTTTAATTTAATCAAAAAGTTACCATACAATTGTGATTACATTTTAGTTGAACAGCTGAAAACTATAGACTATAAATTCCACTTAATGTTCCCAATCTTAAACTAATCAATTCGTTTCATTAATAGATTTGATTGTTCATTAATTATCTTCATTAGAGTGAAATATTTAAGTTAAATTTTGAGTAAGGAAAATAACAAATATAGTTACTTGTTTAATTGAGTTAAAACTCGCTGCTGAACTTGTTGATATGCAAATTCTACTTGTCCTAAATCCTTTCTAAAGCGGTCTTTATCCATTATTCTCGCTGTAGAATCAGTTTGCTTATTATCCCAGAGACGACAAGTATCAGGACTAATTTCATCTGCTAGAAGTATATTTTGTTGGCTATCAATACCAAATTCTAGCTTGAAATCTACTAAGGTGATATCACACTGAGTAAAAAAGTAGCTTAGTTTTTCATTGATTTTGAGAGCCATACTCTCGATTTCTTCGAGTTTATCCGGTGTAATAATATTTAGTAGAAATATTCGCTTACGAGTTAACAAAGGATCTCCTAATTCATCACTTTTATAGTAATAATCTACCAACGGAGAAGATAATACTTTGCCTTCTGGTAATCCTGTTTGGCGACAAAGGCTTCCTGCTGCAATATTTCTGACTACGACTTCTAACGGCACTATGGAAACAGCCTTGACTCTCATCTGATTGGGTTGAGGGCAATCAAGATAATGAGTAGGTATTCCTTCTGAGGCTAACCACTCAAATAAAGCTGCGGTAATCTGGCAGTTTATTTCTCCTTTGCCTGGAATTTGTCCCCGCTTTTGGGCATTAAAAGCTGTGGCATCATCTTTGTAAACTGTTAGTAGGATATCTGGATTTTCTGTGGAATAAAGAATTTTAGCTTTGCCTTCGTAAAGTTTTTCTCTCTGTGGCATCATCTTTAAATTTTTATTAGTCTTGATTGAAAGTTCAATAGTCACAGATTACTTTGCCGTGGAACGACATAGCCTTCTTGCTCAATAGCCTTAATGGGGGGAACCCCCACAACGGCTTTTCGCGCTGCTGTGACCGTTGGTCAAGGAAGATTGGGATGAAAATTTAGATTAAGGGAAGGTTAATAAAACCTCAATATCTTGTTAAGATTTAAAATAAAACCCTGTTTATAGTACCGCTATCAAGGATCATTTGTGTCTAACACTCTCAAATATAATTTAAGTGTAAAAAATTGTTAACCTAGAACCAGAATAAATACAATTTTGTTACAAATTGGTCTAGAAAAAATAGTTATTGTTATGACAAATAATAAAAAAACTGACGAATTTATCTATCCGCGTTATCCCTATCATGGGAAGGTGAAACCGGAAAATATAGTCTTTAATTCTAATTTGCAAGAATTTGCCCAAAAGATTAGCTATATCTGTAATTTAGAAACTGGTGGAAAATTGCCTCCAGATAAAGCATACAAAAAAATTAAATCTTTGTGGAAAGAACTCAAACGAAGTAAAAAAGAGTTAGGGATTGGTCAGAATAACTACGATAAATCATAGATCAAGTTATATTTCTAGTCTCTAGGTTGGCTGTTATAACTAATAAGGTTATAAATTATGGCTCAATATGTCTCGCTCTAAAGCTCTACAATCTTATATTTTAGTTCGTTTGCTCCTTGCTCCTTTGATGTTGCTGACGATCGCCACTATTGTATTTTTACTTTTGAGGGCAACTCCTGGCGACCCAGCTGACGCTATTTTGGGTACTCGCGCTCCAGAAGCAGCTAAAGAAGCATTGCGATCGCAATTAGGTTTAACAAATCCTCTATGGCAGCAGTATTTTGATTATCTTAGAGATCTACTCAGTTTTGATTTAGGTAGCTCTCTCACCAGTCGTGGTTTATCGGTTTGGTCAGTAATTAAAGAGTATTTTCCCGCTACTGTTGAACTATCCTTTTGCAGCATGCTCGTGGCAGTGATTGTCGGTGTGCTGGTAGGAATGATTTCTGCTTCTTCATCGAATAAATTTCTGGATGCTGGAGGACGGTTATTTGGTATAGTTACCTACTCTCTGCCTTTGTTTTGGGTGGGAATGGTATTGCAGTTGATTTTTGCCGTGAATTTAGGCTGGTTCCCCTTGGGTACTCGTTTCCCGATTAGTGCTCCTACTCCACCTCATGTGACGGGTTTATATCTAATTGATAGTTTGTTAGCAGGGGATCTGGGAATGTTGCTCAATACGATACACTATCTTGCATTGCCCAGTATTACCCTTGGTTTATTATTAAGTGGTATTTTTGAACGTATCGTCAGGGTTAACCTCAAACAAACTCTTCAAGCTGATTATGTCGAAGCAGCCAGAGCCAGAGGAATTCCTGAGAGAACAATTTTAGTTTCCCACGCCATGAAAAATGCCTTAATTCCGGTAATTACAGTATTGGGTTTAACCTTTGCTGCACTACTCGGCGGTGCGGTATTAACCGAAGTAACCTTCTCTTGGCCAGGATTAGGTAATAGACTATACGAAGCCATTTCCCTGAGAGATTACCCTACTGTGCAGGGGGTGATGGTATTTTTTGGCATTATTGTAGTGATTGCCAGTATCGCGATCGATATTATCAATGCTTATATCGATCCGAGAATTAGGTATTAGGGTGATGGCTAATGGCTAATGGCTAATAGCTAATGGCTAGTTGCTAATGGCTAATGGCTAATGGCTAATAGCTAATGGCTAGTTGCTAATGGCTAATGGCTAATGGCTAGTTGCTAATATTCTAAATATGTCTACAAATCCAAAAATTATAAGCTCATGCCTCGTATAAATATTCATAGCCTCTCAATGCAAATTAGCCGTATGTTTGAGCAAGGACAGTCCTTCTTCTGTGCGATTAAGGTACAAGATTGGCTGAGAGAACGTAATGAAAATCCTGATGATTACGAAATTTCTTTTCATGAAAAACCTGCCCCACCAGGATCGGGATTGATTATCATGCGAGAAATTGAGCTACGCCGTAAAGATGGCAAACCTGTAGAAGCTTGGTTACAAGAGGATGTAAACAGCTATAGCTGAATTATGAAAGTCAAAAGTTTAGAGTAAATAGTCAAAACCATTTGAACGAGGGAAATTAAGAAGATAGCGGCTATTAGAAAAATTGAAACTAGCAGATTGAATTGCTTGAACCCCACGATCGCAAATCTACTGTGAATCGGCAACACTAATCCAGAACATACAGCGATCGCTAAAGAACATCTCTAGCTTTGTTTTCATCCCTCATCCTTTTCACAGTCCCCAATATTCAATTCTTTCCTCCAGCCAACCAGATTCTCTCCAGCGATTGATCGCCTGATTAACTTGGGAACGCAGTTCTTGATACTGTAAACCTTTAGGCATCACAATAGCTAAAGCTGCACCTGAAAGTCTCTCTGGTAGTAATTTATATGCTGGATATTCTTGTTGCCAACCAGTCAGGATAGTGCGATCGCCTGCAAAAGCTTCAACTTGTTTGGTTTCGATAAGTTGTAATGCTTCCTGATAGGAGTCTACGCCGACTAATTTCGCCTGAGGTAGCTTGTTGCGAAGTACAGCAATAGTTACGGAATTTTTCAGTACAGCTATCTTACTGCGGGTTAAACCGCGAATACTTTTAATTTCAGAATTTTTAGTAACTATGCTTGTACCATCTAAATAATAATAGGGACTAAAATCGACTATTCTGGCGCGAGGAGTAGTTACAGATACTCTGGAGATCGCTAGATCGACTTTATCATCCAAAACTACTTGCAATCTTTCTGTATTGGTAACGGGTAAAAACTTTACAGCTTCAGCATCTCCTAATAATTCTTCAGCTAACTTGCGGGCAAGATCGATTTCTAAGCCCACTAAATTTTCCTGCTCATCTTTAAAACCGAGGGGTCGGAGATTGTCTTTGACGGCAACTTTTAATTTTCCCCGAGATTTAATTTCTGACCATTCCTCAGCAATAGTTAATTGCGACGTAGCTGTCCATAGAGCGATCGCTATCAGAAAATTCAGAAGCCTTGATTTCATTCTGTTAGTACATTTGTTGGCTTAAGCAAATTTAACATCTAATGAGTATTTTGCAGAATAATTAATTTTTAAGCAATAATCAACATGATATGAGCAAACTATTACGCCTTTTTGTGGGAATTTTTCCCAGCCCATCTACTCAAGAACAACTCTACAAAAAAGCAACAAACTTGTCTCAAAGCCTTCAAACTCAAGTACGGCTTTTAGCACCGAAAGCATTACATCTAACCGTAAAATTTATTGGTAATGTCGATGAAACTCAGTTAAGTGACTTGACCAAAACTTTTCTCAAAGCAAGAGGAAATCTGCCCTCGGCATCACTACAAATAAGACAATTTATACTTTTTCCTTCTCGTCGCCAGCCCAGAGTATTGGCTGCTGAAATCGAGCGATCGTCAGAACTAGGATATATTTTTCAATTTTTCAATCGAGGCTTCAGCGACTTGGGAATAGCTGTCGACCAACGCTCATTTCATCCTCACATCACTGTGGCACGAGCGCGCCGTTGGCAGCAGGAAAAGATTGATCCAGCAATATTGCAACTAGTTGAGCCGATTACATCGGTTGCTTTTGTCAGTTCACAATTGACTTCTGATGGAGCCAAGTATACTGTTGTTTCATCTGTACGACTTAATTGAAACTTAGTTAACCAACCCACAGTTCGAGTTTCGATAATTAATTTGTATCTTACAGCAGTTTTCGATTGGGTAGACCACATTGATCTATTCAGGGAACAGGGAACAGGGAACAGGGAACAGGGAACAGGGAATAGAAATTTACTTGTTTGTGTGGTCTATTTAACTGAAAAGCGTAGTAAAAAGGGTAGTTGACATAATTAATTCGCAGGAGAAAGCTATATTGTCTTTGCTTTCCCCTGCGATCAAGTTAAATCTCTAGTTTCCTTAAACGTTAACCTTAGATTAGCTCACTATATTCTATTGCATTCAATCCTGGTTCTACATTTTCCAATGTCGCTAATCCAGTTTCGCCCATATAGAATGTATGGTCATTAGTGTTGTAGGTTAGAGATTCGAGGGAAGATATTCCCAATTCAATACTTGAGAATTGAATTATATCGCCTTCTGAGAAATTAAAGTCTGTAATAGCATCTATGCCTTCAAAACCGAGAACAAAAGTGTCGGCACCAGCACCTCCAGTTAGAGTATCGTCACCGTCTTCACCGGACAATAAATCATTCCCGTAACCAGCAATTAAATTATCATTTCCAGCACCACCTGAAGCGATGATATCTGTAAAGGTTTGGCTTGCATCTAAGTAATCATTGCCATCACCGCCATTAAAGATGACTGATTGTACGTCAGTACCAGTTAAGTCTTTAACGGTTAAACTATCGTCTCCACCAAGACCATTAATTTCAAATTGCTCGACATCATCAACATCGAGATTAATGGGAACTAAATTCAGTCGGTCAAAGGATGCTCTTTCACCATTAGCTTGTAACAATAACTCGTCGCCCGACTCCAGGGAGCCATTGAACTCAGTGACATCGTAACCTTCACCACCTTCCATGATGTCGCTTCCGTCACCATCATTCCAAATTAAGCGATCATCTCCTTTCCCGCCTTTAAATAAATCGCTGCCTTTATCACCAATGAGGGTATCGTCGCCATAACCCCCTTCGAGGATGTCGTCGTCATCGCCACCTCTGAGCAGATCGTTGACCTGGCTACCGATAAGAGTATCATGACCAGCACCACCATCAGCTGTGATCGGAACAGCAGTTTCACTAGCATCGAGGTAATCATTACCATCACCGCCATTAAAGACGACTGATTGTACGTCAGTACCCGTTAAGTCTTTGACGGTTAAGCTATCGTCTCCACCAAGACCGTTAATCTCAAACTGCTCGACATCATCAACATCGAGATTAATGGGAACTAAATTTAGTCGGTCAAAGGATGCTCTTTCACCATTAGCTTGTAACAGTAACTCGTCTCCCGACTCTAGGGAGCCATTGAACTCAGTGACATCGTAACCCTCGCCACCTTCCATGATGTCGCTTCCGTCACCATCATTCCAAATTAAGCGATCATCTCCTTTCCCGCCTTTAAATAAATCGCTGCCTTTATCACCAATGAGGGTATCGTCGCCATAACCCCCTTCGAGGATGTCGTCGTCATCGCCACCTCTGAGCAGATCGTTGACCTGGCTACCGATAAGAGTATCATGACCAGCACCACCATCAGCTGTGATCGGAACAGCAGTTTCACTAGCATCGAGGTAATCATTACCATCACCGCCATTAAAGATGACTGATTGTACGTCAGTACCCGTTAAGTCTTTGACGGTTAAGCTATCGTCTCCACCAAGACCGTTAATCTCAAACTGCTCGACATCATCAACATCGAGATTAATGGGAACTAAATTCAGTCGGTCAAAGGATGCTCTTTCACCATTGGCTTGTAACAGTAACTCGTCTCCCGACTCTAGGGAGCCATTGAACTCAGTGACATCGTAACCCTCGCCACCTTCCATGATGTCACTAGCGTCGCCATCATTCCAAATAAAGCGATCGTCTCCTTTTCCGCCAATTTTGAGATCGTCCCCTTTGTTGCCGATAATCGTATCATCACCTACACCACCATCAAGGGTGTCATTTTCATCAGTTCCGAGAATTAAATCGTTTATATTTTCACTTGTTTGGGTGTTCATGTTGTTTTATGGTTGATTTTTTTGAGATTATTTTCAATCTAAATATCAACCGAGAACAACTAGAGACTTAATCGAGAATAACTAGGGAAAAATTGCTGTAAACATATCGGCAATAAATTTTATTTAAAATATTTTATCTTTTTAATTAAGCGGTTATGGAAAAGAAACTTAGAATCCCACAACGCTTTATCGATCATTTGCTTGGTCAAGTAAACTTAATATTTGATGGGGATTTTGCAGAACAACAATTTGTTTATTAGCTCGATATTTGCTTAATTTATCGATAATTCTGTGACGATGCAATGTAGGAAAGTTCCAGACATATTGCAAAAATTCCCAGTTTAATCTTTCGGGACATTCAGCAGCCATATCAGGTCGGACTTTGCCAGGATACTCTAAATATCGTTTGATAACACGCCATAAACACAAATAACGATTGAAATCCAGCCAAATAATAGTATCTGCTGCTGTTAAACGAATATCCATCGTGCCACCGTAGTTACCGTCAATAATCCAGCGATCGCCTTTGACTAATTTTTGATGTGTTTCTAACCATCGATCTTGGTTGGATTCTTGCCATCCAGGTTGCCAATAATAAGCATCTAGGTGAATCACTGGCAAATTTAGCTTGCCGCCTAAAGCTTTCGCCAGAGTAGATTTACCAGCACCACAAGAACCAATAATCGCCACGCGCTGCATATTGCTATCTTTTGAAGACAGTAACTAACAATCAATATCTAGAAGTTACTTTAGCATTGACCATTTTGTTTGGTAGCTATGTGATAGCTAAAACTCCAACCATGCTGCTTAAAACCGAGAGATTCATAGAATTAATGATTGAGAATTGGTAAATCTTGCTTGGTTGCCAAACGAATGTCAATCTCTTTCATTGTCAAATCACTGTTTTGATAGTGAACTATTGCTCCGCCATTTTTAACTGATTTTGAAAACTACTAATTGAGAATCTCAACAGAAAAACTTACTATAAAAAAGTGTAAAACTCGGCTTAACGATTAAAACCGAGTCTTTTACGATTTATAGCCATTCAATTTAAGTGTCTATTCGCTGAATAACTAATTTGCTAAATCTATGACTTAGATTTACTTTGCTGATTTAGCTACTTCAACAACTTTCTCAAAGGCTTGAGGATCTACCATTGCCAACTGTGCTAACATCTTGCGGTTTAGACCCACTTCTGCTTTTTTAAGCTGGTGAGTGAATTTGCTGTAGCTCAAACCGTGCATTCTAGCAGCTGCGTTGATACGAGTAATCCACAGGCGACGAAAATCACGTTTGCGCTTACGGCGATCGCGATAGGCATTGCGTAATGCCTTCATTACTTGCTGGTTAGCAATACGAAATAGTTTGGAATGAGAACCACGAAAACCTTTAGCTAGTTTAAGGATTTTCTTGCGGCGTTTGCGGGCAACATTACCCCGTTTGACTCTACTCATAGTTAATGATTATGGATGTTGAATGTAATTATTGTTAGCAACTAAATTTAGTAGTATTAGTAGTAACTTTCAGGTAGTAAAAAAAATCGCAGCCAAAATTAGCTGTAGGGCATCATGGTGCGTACTGCTTTTTCGTCAGTCTCATGTACCAGAGCCATATTAGATAGACGACGACGAGTACGCTCTTTACTTTTACGTTCTAATAAATGGTTTTTAAACGCCTTGCGACGCATAATCTTCTTCCCACTACCAGTGACTCGAAAACGCTTGGCAGCAGATTTTTTGGTTTTTAGCTTAGGCATGGACTAGAGATAATTAAACACAATTTACAATTATACTCTGCTTCTATTGTTGATTACAAGCTTATTGCTCGCGATTTAATGCTGACATAAGTGCTTGTTGTCCTGCTGTTTGATATACCTGAGTTAAGTATTGTTGAACGGCATCAGCATCAGCAGCGGGGAGGGGAATATTACCCAAGATATCGAGAACAGTTTTGTTGTTTATCGGGGGCACAATTGCCACTAAGCTAGATTCTAAGGGTTCATCATATTGCCAAAAACTTTTGTTGTCTGATTTGACGATTGGTTCTGACTCTACAGCAGAATCAACCATCTTCAATGATTCTTTCAAGGGAACAGCTTCTAGTTCTGCCGCTGTTTGACTACGGATTTGCCTTAGACGCTCAATGATCTGATTTTTGGTACGTCCTCGTAACTGAAAAATAATAAAAGGATCTTCACTAAAGCGATCGCCTAACTGATAGTAAACCGCAGCGATATGCTTACAGGGATTAGCTTTATCAGGACAACTACAGCGAGAACGAACTTCGGTTAGGGCAAAGGGAAATAGACTTAAGCCACTAGCAGTAAAAACAGCCTCAATGGTTTCGGGCATTTCTCCAGCCAATAGTTGAGCCGAAAAAATAGCCTTTTCTGCTAGCTTGGCGATCGCATAATCCCAATCTTCATCACTAAATGATTCTAAGAATAAAGATACTCGATAAGGCTCTGTTTCGCTTCCTTGAACAACTGCTTTCGCTTTGGAGTCAGCAAAATCTATATTCAAAACATTGCCTTCTCTAGCGTAGTTACGTCCTCTCTCAAGACGTTTCTTAAACCGATAGGAGTTGAGTAATTCTAACCATCTTTCTACCCACCATTCGCGTTTTTCTACTTGAAAGTTTGTCATTTTTTTTAGCTCTAAGCTCTAAGCTCTAAGCTCTAAGCTTTAAGGTTCATTCTGCTTGATTTATTTTTATAATATTCGATTATTGATTACTGATTACTGATTACTGATTACTGATTACTAAATCCACTTGGTAAAAGTAGTGTTCAGTGTCTCAAGCAAAAAGTTTTTCCAACTAATACTGATTACTCATTACTCATTACTCATTACTTAGTTTCTAACCTTGTAAAACGTTTCCAGACTATGGCGATCGCCAACAAAACGCCAATGCCAGGGTTCATAGCTAACACCCTGTTCATTATTTGGTGGAAAAGATAGCTCAAAGCTATATCTGGGGGCATTTTGCTCTAACCAACGAAATGCAGCAGTATTGGCAAACGTAGGTTCTAAATGGGTTGCGGGGGCATTCCCATCGCCAAGATCGACTGCATAACCAGTATGATGTTCACTATATCCAGGTGGAGCACTGACTTTAGCTCGCTTGGTAGCATTTTGAACTCGTTGTTCTTTGATCCCAAAAAATAGCCGATCCTGATCTTCCATACTACGAAAAGCAGAAATAGGAATTAAACTTATGCCCTCAGCTTGAGCCGCTGCTTGCATTTGTCTAAACTTATCGGCAGCATTAGAGCGTAGCTGGAGCTGTCCATCAGCCGTAATGTTATCTAATTCTGATTCAGGGGCAACGTCGTAAGATAAGTGTCCCAGAAGTTCTCCTGAATTTGGTTGAGTTCGAGCAGTATCTTTATTACTATCTTGAATAGTATTTTGTTGTATTGCAGTAGTTTCTTTATTAGTTTCTGGAATAGATTTTTGTATAGTTTTAGTAGAAGTTTGACTATTGGAAATGTCAGGTTTAGCTGACGAATTGTCTGCTTCTATTTTTGGGAGAGATTTAGGAACTGTGTTTTCAGAAAATTGGCTGGGAGAGAAAAATAAGAACCATAAAACCGATCCAACCACCCCTATGCACAGTGCACTACTACCAACAATTAGGGGTAAAGATAACCAGGATTTTGATTGTTTCGGTAGTTCGACATTATCTCTTATAGCTTCTGGAATTTCGATTTCGTCCATAGTCAGTCAACAACTAGATTATTTGTTTACTGGATGCTTTTTCCGGGCAACATTATCTTTTTCAGCCGCTAAACATACTGCTGCTGCAACTGCTGTTGCAATTCTAGGATCAAATACCGAAGGAATAATATGTTCTCGATCTAGATCTTCATCGTTTACCAGGGCGGCAATGGATTTTGCTGCTTCTAAATACATATTGGTAGTAATAGCTGAGGCTCGACAATCTAACGCACCGCGAAAAACTCCTGGAAAAGCTAACACATTATTTATCTGATTGGGATAGTCACTACGCCCCGTTGCCATTACAGCTACGTCGTCATAGACTAGTTCGGGCTGAATTTCTGGGATGGGATTTGCCATTGCAAATAATATTGGCTGTTGTGCCATAGAATGTACCATTTCTGGTGTCACTACCCCTGGCGCGCTAACTCCAAGGAAGATATCAGCATTTTGCATGGCATCAGCTAAAGTTCCCTGAGCTTCCACAGCAAATCTTTGTTTTTCAGGATTTAGATTTTTTCGTTGACGGGAAATAATCCCTTGTGAATCACAAATCACTATATTATGGGCTCCTGCTTGACTTAAAAGGGAAGCAATCGCAATTCCTGCTGCTCCCGCGCCATTAATCACAATTTTAACCTCACTTAAAGTTTTTCCGACTAATTTAAGCGCATTATACAGAGCCCCTAAAACTACAATGGCTGTACCATGCTGATCGTCATGAAATACTGGGATATCAAGTTCTTTCCTTAATCTTTGCTCAATTTCAAAACAACGAGGAGCCGCGATATCTTCAAGGTTTACGCCTCCAAATACAGGAGCAATCTGTTTGACAGTCTTAATAATTTCTTCCGTATTCTGAGTATTAAGAGCAATTGGAAAAGCATCAATTCCGGCAAATTCTTTAAATAACAAAGCTTTTCCTTCCATAACGGGTAAAGATGCTTCTGCACCTAAGTTACCCAGACCCAAGACCGCACTTCCATCGGTGATCACGGCAACAGTATTACTTTTAATGGTGAGATTATAAACTTGCTCCGGTTTTTCAGCGATCGCTCTGCAAATTCGACCAACTCCTGGGGTGTATGCCATGGCTAAGTCTGACTGGGAGTGGAGAGGTAGTTTGCTTTCAACACAAATTTTGCCTCCCTCATGAATGGCAAAAGTGCGATCGCTATAACTAATTACTTTGACGCTGGGTAGGCTTTTAATTGCTTCGATTATTTTATCGCCCTGTTCACTACTGGCAGCATCGACCATCAGTTCTCGCTGAGTGTATTTCAGGTTGCGTTGCAGAAGTACAATATCGCCCAAGTTACCACCCACTGAAGCGATTGTACTCATAATTGAAGCCAATGCACCAGGACGATTGGGTATTTCTAATTCGATTCTTAAGCTAAAACTGGCACTGGGATTTAAATCTACCATTGTTTATCTATCATAGATTGATAGATTATTGTAGATCGCTTTATTGCCTATTTCCCAACCTTGGCCAGAGCATTACTAATAGTGAGCGAATCTGCATCAGATTGGCAGGCATGGCTACTAATATAACGTTTCCAAGCTTTGGTTCCAGGTCTCTGGGCAAATAACTGCAACATATGTCGGCTGATGGCATGGAGTTTGGTTCCCCTGGCAACCCAATAGTCAATGTACGGTAGCATTGCTTCAACAATCTGATGGCGAGTGGGCACGATCGCATCATCGCCGTAAATATCCCTGTCTACTGCAGCAAAGATATAGGGACGATCATAAGCAGCACGTCCAATCATTACTGCATCAACATACTGAAGATGAGTTTGGCTCTGTTCTAGAGTTGTAATGCCCCCATTAATTTCGATAAATAAATCAGGAAATTCTTGTTTTAGCCGATAGACATCTTCGTAACGCAAGGGAGGAATATTACGATTTTCTTTAGGACTTAAACCCTGCAACCAAGCTTTACGAGCATGGACAGTAAAATTGCTACAACCAGCTTCAGAAACAATCCGCACAAAATTGCTCATGTCCTCATAGCGATCGCTCTCATCAACTCCAATGCGATGTTTTACCGTTACGGGAATCTTTACAACCTTGCTCATTGCCGAAACCGCTGCCGCCACTAATTTTGGTTGCGTCATTAAACAAGCACCAAAGTTACCGCTTTGTACCCGAGGACTAGGACAACCGATATTTAAGTTAATGGCATCATAACCCCAATCTTCGCCAATTTTGGCACATTCTGCTAATCGCTCTGGATTATCCCCTCCTATTTGCAGAACTAAGGGTTTCTCTTCCGGAGAAAAATCTAACAGCTTGTGGCGATCGCCGTGAATTATCGCCTTGCTAGTAATCATCTCGGTATAGAGCAAAGTATGGCGAGTAATCTGCCGCATAAAGTAGCGATAATGACGATCTGTCCGATCCATCATCGGTGCAATACTCATCGGAGTATTGATACTTTCTTGTAGATTTAGGAAAGTGCTATTCATAATGCAACTACTAGTCGTCAACTTGGAAATGATAGATAGAAATGAGAGACAGAAGATTAGGCAGACAAGGAAGAAAATTTAAAACTTTCTAATTTCTAGATCTCTAAAGTATTAGTTATTTCGTTAAGAAAAACATAACTCCTAACTCCTAACTTCGAATTCCGAACTCACATCAATTATCAACTATCGATTTGTTTTTCTGACCTTCTTGCTCTTTAAGGCGATCGCTTAATCGTCGTAAAACTCCATTAATAAATCTAAATCCATCTTCATCGGAGTAACGTTTTGCCAACTCCACCGACTCGTTGATAGCAACTTTTTGAGGAATATCTAGATAAACTATTTCAGCTACGGCAATTCGTAAAATATCCCGATCAATTTGGGGTAAACGATTTAATTGCCAAGCTACTAGCACATCCTCAATCAATTGTTCAATTTCTTGGCGATGCTCATACACTGTAGCGATCAACTCTGTGGCATATTGCCTCACCTGTTCTTTGTTGGTAAGTTGCAAAAATTCAGGAAATTCCAGAGCCATTCCCAAACGATTAACAGCTGTTTGCGAAACTGACAGAGCATCTTGAACCATTACTTTCGCGCTGTTTAAATCACTAGCACGGGTTTCACTACTCAAAAGACGTTCTTGACCTCGCTTAATCTCTGCCGAAGCAGCTTCCAAATTATCTTGAACTTCACTCGTCAAAGTGCGAATAGCTGTCAAAATAAGACTATTTAAATCTTCTTCAGAGAGTTTTTTCCTCTTATTTTTAATTTGACTAATGCTTAAAAGCGCTAATTCTCGGGCAATGCTTCGGGGTTGTTTGCGGAGAGCCATGTTCTGTTTGATATGGGTTAAAAAGTTATTTGATCTGAAATACGTATTAGGTATTTTTTAGGTATCGGATTTTTCCTATTTCCCCTACACTACATTTACCAGGGCTTTCGTCCTTATTGGATAAGTGATAAATACATGTAGCAAAAGACTCCTTATCCCTCATCCTTTCGTTGACCCCTAACTTTCTTCTTCGATGGGAATTAATCCCGATTTTTCGGCTGTAAATGCATTTTCAATCGATATTTTCTTGCGTGGTTTAGGGTTGGATAGTGGAGGTTTAACATTCGGAGTTTCCGGACTAACAATTCCCCCAGAAATTAGTACTTTAAAGGCATCTTCAATAGAAATATCAATATCAATCGCCTCTTCTTGAGGAACTATGGCATACCATCCCGAAGTTGGATTGGGGGTTGTAGGAATAAAGACACTGATCATCTCTTCAACTAAATGGGACTGTAGCGGAGGGCTGACTTTTCCCGTAACAAAACCCATAGTCCATATTCCTTTGCGAGGATACTCCACTATGACCACACGTCTAAATTTGGTTTTAGAATCGCCCAGTAGAGTCTCTAAGATCTGTTTTAGTGTTTTATACACTGAACCAGCCAAAGGGATAGCCTGCAGAAATTGTTCTCCAAAATCCAGTAACCATCGCCCCACGATATTCCGCGCCATCAAACCGATGAGCAAAATACTGAGCAGGGGAACCGCTAATCCCACGGAAAAATTGAGTATAGTGGTCAAAAGCGGATTTAAGCCATCAAAAGGATTGATTTGTTTGGGTATACGGGTAAACAAATCAATTGCCCACTTGGCGATGGAAATGGACAGCCAAATAGTCGTAGCTAAAGGAATTACTACCAATAAGCCAGCTATTAAGTCGCTTTTTAAATCTTGTTTTAAACGTTGCAGCACAGAGCGATTACTCTCCTTACAACTGAATTTGTAATAATTTTGCTCCTATATAAGTTTTAAGACTTATAAAGAATTGTTGCAAGTATTGACATTTGCCCAGTAAGTATAAAAGTAGGATGAAGCTTTAGGATAAAGCGTTATTTATACTATAGAGCGATAGTGATCTCACATTCTACACTTTTACTGTGTTCCGATCTAAACTGTAGATCTCATCCGGACTAAAGATTCCTACAAAGATAACTCGGCTTGAAATAAGCATAATCCCTAAATATACTTAAGTTTTAGAAATTTTTCTAACCTAGAGCTTTAGGATTGAGTTAAATTATGCTTCTATTGATTTGAAAGACAACAAGCCAACTATTATGAACAGAATTGTTGAAGTTGTAGCCGATAAGGTTGCTTTGATCGAACGATCGCAAGAAATTATCTTATCCCGTTTACAAGCTGCGATTGAATCTAGAGATCGATTCACTATTGCCCTATCGGGTGGAAGTACCCCCAGACCTCTTTATGAAGCCCTTTCCAGTCAAGCTTTGCCCTGGTCTAAAATACATATTTTTTGGGGAGATGAACGTTATGTTCCTGCTACCCATCAAGACAGCAATCAATTAATGGCACGACAAGCTTGGCTAGATAAAATTGAGATTCCTGACGAGAATATCCATCCTATGCATACTAACTCAGCAAATCCGGCTCAAGATGCCCAAAAACATGAAGCTGAGTTGCAAAAGTTTTTCCAAACCAAGACGGGGGAAATACCGGTATTTGATTTAATTTTACTAGGTATGGGAGATGATGGACATACTGCCTCCTTGTTTCCTCACACTGATGCTTTGACAGTAAGCGATCGCTTAGTTACTGTGGGGAATAAGGATGGTCAACCTCGACTCACTTTTACTGTTCCTTTAATTAATCAGGCTCGTTGCGTTCTATTTGTTGTCGCAGGAGCGAACAAACGTCCGGCTCTAAAACAAGTATTTGCCGAACAAGCCGACGCAATGAACTATCCTTCTCGTTTGATTCAATCCCAGGGAGAACTATTTTGGTTGTTAGATCGAGCGGCAGGAGCAGAATTATAAAAACGCCAGAAAATATGCTCGCATTATTTCCGTAGCGACTAATTTTTGACAACCAGAAGCCTAACAGTAAAATAGTTAGGTAAAAAAATACCTATGTAGGTAGCAGTATAATAGCTAGTTTAAAAAATACCTATGATTACTTGCCCTAGTTGCAATCATCAAAATCCAGAAGGTTCATTGCAATGCGAAAATTGTTATACTCCCCTGCCAGCTACTATTAGCTGCCCCAATTGTGGAGCATCTGTACAAACCGATGCTACTTTTTGTGGTCAATGTGGTTTTAATCTGCAAGCAGAAAATCCCTTAACTACTACATCACTCGAAGAGACTGTAGTTGGCTCATTACCAGATATAGACGTATCTTTAGAATCTTTAGAAGAAATATCTGTTTCAGAAGAAATATCTTTATCTGAAGCACAGCCTGATATCTTACCTGAAACTGCCATGTCATCTCCCATCCAAAGTCCTTGGGATGACGATGAGGAAGAAGGCATGACTATTGGGCAAACCCAGTTTGTTGACAATGAGGTTCCGGAGATAGAGTCAACGGAAGTTATAAATTTTGCCTCATCGATTCCAGACTTAGATAATTCTGACAAGTCTCACAGCGAGTCTGTCAACGAATCTCAACCTAATACTAATATGCCCTGGGAATTAGATTCTCCAGATTTAGATGAATCCAAACCAGCGGGCGTAGCTCTAGAACCAGAAGTTGAAATTGAGCCGCTTTCCTCTTCAGCAGATTCCGCCCCAGTACAGACCGAAACTTCCAGTTCACCAGTACCCGAACCTACTTTTGCCCCGGTCAATACTATGTCTGGAGCTACTCAACTACAGATCCAAAGAGCTAACTTGCTTCATTTACAAACGAATACGACTATCGAAATAGCTCCTAATTTAGATGTAGTTCATATTGGTAAACCCAATGGTCAAATCCCTCCAGATATTGATGTAGCAGGTTTTCCAGACTCAGAAATTGTATCTCGGGTTCATGCTGATATTAGAATTGAGGGAGATGCTTATTACATTGAAGATGTAGGTAGTTCTAACGGAACTTATATTAATCATGCTCCTTTACTGAGGGGCAATCGTCATCGACTAAGACCCGGAGATCGCATTGCTCTAGGAAAAGGTGATTTAGTAACGTTCATTTTTCAACTCAATTAAACGGCGATTGCGGAGCCTGGACAAAGGGGTGAACGAAAAAAGGCGTGGGAGTTAAATAATAGAGACGCTTTAAGTAACAAGTAAAAAGTAACGTGTAACGGCAATTAAAAATTTTTGCCACCGTAAATTTCGCTCACCCTAGACAAAGTACCATCGCCTTTGGTGGCGAGTTTTGCTTAGTCGTACGTGGCTAAGTGGCAAAGCCAATCACTCTTGGTGGCGGGCAAAGCCTAATCGCCAAATGATATTGCAAAATGTTAAGAGACAATAAAAAGTTTCTTAAGATTCAACGTATAAATAAATCATCCTGCAGAGTAAGGTCTAAATCATTGTTGGGGTCAATGGAAACAAGTTCGACTTCGTTTCCTCCCAGCAGTAGTCCAGCTACAGCACCAGCACCAGCACCTCCAAGAACTTCAAGAGCATCAATATCCCCAAATATTTCTGCTAATACAGTTGCTGCAGCGCCTCCAATGGCAGCACCCTTGAGGATATCCCCGGCATTTGCTCCTTTTTTGACAGTTTCTCTACGAGTAACCACGTCTGAGATAGCATCAAGATCCTGAGTTGTACCATCGGGAAAGACTATTTCTTGAGCGTTAAAGAAAGAACCGGAACCATCTTCGCTAGGTTCAATTTGCCCGATAATCTCGCTGCCATAGGGAATGAGAGTATTACGTCTATTATCGCGAATATTAGCAGCAACAAGCAAGGTCGTGGGAACAGTTTCTTCTGGAGTGACTAAAATCTTTTCCTGTTCAAATTCTACGGGAATGACAAAGCCTCTAGGAACGGTATTAGAACTAATAGATCGTTCGTAATTATCGTAAGTAGGTTCTCTAGGGGGCTCATATTCTCTTTCTCTAGTTGGTCTTTGATCGGGAAACAGTTGTGCTTTGACAGGGGTTATATTAGCAAGGCTTGCTATCATCGCTGTGGAAACAGTGAGAGTCATGAAAATAGAGGTGGAGATTTTAGAGTATTTTGCGTTAAACATAACTAGGCAAAAATATTTTTTTTTAGGATTAATTATGTCCAATTGACGCAGAGCTACGGAGCATAGTTCCAATACTTAACTGTTTGCCGTCAAACAAGAGTTTAAGGTATAAGTCAGGCAAAATAACCATGCTAGAATCCCAATTGCGACCCAAACAAGACAAAAGACCTCCCACTAAAACCTCACTTTGGTCAAACAAGCGATTAATATTGCTAGTGTTAGTCGGTAGTTTAGGCTTATTAACTCTGCAAAGTAAAAAACATCATTGGTTTTTTCCATCGGTATTACAACAGGAGCGGACAAAAACAACATCTCCTTTGTTAGCTGTACGTTCCCTTGCTCCTAAAGCAAGAGCAGAGCAACTAAAAGCGATCGCCACTGGAACGAAATTAGCTCCTAATCAGGCATCAATTACCCTCCGTGACCAATACCGGGCTCGTTATCTCTTAGCCTCAGATCTGCTACAGCAACAACAGGGAAAACTGGCTTTAAAATACCTGCAAGAATTGGCTCAAGACTATGCTCTGCTAAGCCCACAAATTCTGCTCAAGACCGCCCAAGCTTATCAACAAGACCAACAAGACCAAGCTGCTCAGAAAACTTTACAAGATTTAATCGAAACCTATCCTAATTCTCCCCTGGCTGCCAATGCTCTCTTGATGTTAGATGGTGACAAATCTCAGCATGAAGCCAAGTTAATTGAAGAATTTCCCGATCATCCTCTGACCCAGGCCATTGCCCGTCAACGTTTGAGTCAAAATCCTGACCAGTTTGATCTCTTACTTTTATTAGCTAAATATAGTCGAGAGTCAGACTTGAACCAAATTCGCGATCGCCTAGTATTGGAATATCCGGGAGAATTAAGTTCGGAAGATTGGGAAGCGATCGCCGACGGTTATTGGCGAGATGAAGAACATCGTAAAGCTGCCGATGCCTATTCTTATGCTGCTCCGACACCGCGTAATCTCTTCCGCGCTGCGAGAGAGTTTCATCGTAATGGTAATATTGACTCCGCCCGACGAGCTTATCAAAGATTGTTGAATGAATATCATGATGCCAGGGAAGCAGGACAAGCGTTGGTTCACTTAGCTAGTATTTCTAGTGGTGATGAGGCGGTCGTATATTTAGAAAAGGCGATTGCTAAATTTCCCACTGTTGCACCCCAAGCTTATCTTTCTAAGGCGATCGTCCATGAACGATTTAGCAAGCATCAAGCAGCTAATCAAGCCCGAGAAAAATTATTAACTCAACACAGCAACTCCTCTACTGCTGTTGAATATCGCTGGAAAACAGCCCAGAAACTAGCTGCTAACGGCAATAAAGAAGATGCTTGGCAATGGATGCAGCCCTTAGTTAAGTCTAAATCCTATCTAGACCTAGATTTTGCTCCTAAGGCTCTCTACTGGACGGGAAAATGGGCCACAGAAATCGGCAAACAGGATGCAGCCCAAACTGCTTTTACTCAGACGATTAGACATTATCCTCAATCCTATTGGGCATGGCGCTCGGCTGTGAAGTTAGGTTGGGACGTAGGTGATTTTAATCAAGTACGCCCGTTAACTCCCGCCCTGGATTTATCAGAAACGTACAATCCGCTACCAATGGGTTCAGAAGCTCTACAAGAATTATATTTTCTGGGGCAATATCAGGATGCGCAGCTACTTTTACAATCTGAAATAAGTCAACATCAGCAGCTTACAGTTAAAGAACAATTTACTGAAGGTATCCTGAAGTTACACCTAGGTCAATATAGTGAGGGTATGCAGCAAATCTGGGATTTATCCGAACGAGAAACCCCTCAAGAAAAACAGCAATGGAAAACTTTGCGCCAAACTACAGCCTACTGGCATGGTTTATTTCCTTTTCCATACCAAGATAAAATCCTCAAATACTCTAAACAAGAAAAGATCAATCCCTTGCTGGTCATTTCCGTCATGCGGAAAGAATCTACTTTCAATCCAGAAATCGACTCGGTTGTAGGTGCAATCGGTTTAATGCAAATTGTCCCCCCTACCGCTGAATGGGTTGCCGATCAAATAAAACTGCCAGATTATTCCCTTACCAATCCTGAAGACAACATCAAAATTGGCACTTGGTATCTATCCCACAATCATCACCGTTACAATGACAGTTCCTTACTCGCAGTAGCTAGCTACAATGCTGGTACAGGTAACGTTAGTAACTGGTTAGAAAGGTATGGCATTAATGACCAAGATCGCTTTGTAGAACAAATACCCTTTGCCGAAACAAAAGATTATGTCGAGGGCGTGTTTGGCAATTATTGGAATTATTTGCGGTTATATAATCCTGAAATACGCCAGAAGGTGGATAGCTTATCTAAGCAAAAGTGAGTTTGGAGTTCGTAATTCGGAGTTCGTAATTCGGAGTTCGGAGTTCGGAGTTCGGAGTTCGGAGTTCGGAGTTCGGAGATCAAGAAAGTAGTGTGTTAATTGTAGTTTGGAGGAAAATAGCAGATACAAAATCATCAAGATTTAAAGTTCGAGAGTATTTTAATTTTTTTTTAATAATCCTTTAATTACCTCTTCTTCGGCTAGTAGAAGTCGAATTCCTTAAGATCGGCTTCGTTATGCTCTTCAAATTCTTTAAGGCGATCGCTGCTATAAACTTCTACCGAAAATGTAACACCAGGGCGAAGTAGTAATCCTACTTCAGTATCTTCTATGACAATCTTTCCACCATTTTTAAGATTATATTTACGTCTTAGATCTTTGGGTAAAATTATTTCTCCATGCTCACCAATTGTGACTATTTTTAGCATTTCATATTGGCTGAAATAAAGTAAGTCTCATATGAATTAAACTCGTAATTTCAAGTAAAAATTAGCTAGCAAAGCAGATATCTTAACTAAACTTTAGTTACGAAGGGGCTTGGGGAAGCCGTCACTTCCCCAATGGGGGGTCTCCTAAAAGGATACCGCTTCGCATATGGGGGAAAGTTCCCCCAGAGATAAATACAGTTTTGAAGGATAAATTAACAACAAGATAGTTCAGAATTAAGCATTATTAATCCACATCAAGCGTATTACAAAAACTAGAGGATATTTGTAGTATTGCTTATTGGGTGAGGGTATACTATTTGTGGCAACTAAATCTAAGAAATGAAGATGACAATCATCTTATCGATTCACCATGAATTAGTTGGTTCTGGGTAGTGCATCAAAAAAATGAGGAATTACTCAAGATATTTTTTTGAATCCACTAAAGGCTCGGCAATAATCCAGTCTAGTTTGATTGACCTTAAGATATCATTCCAATCTTTCGTTAACTGTTCATTTGCTGGAGTAGCAAAATGTAATTCCGCTAAATTGGCGATCGCATCATACCAAATTCCCTGATCGCGATAAACCAAATACTCTGAAGATTGAGCAGACTGTAATTGATTTTTAATTTCTGAGGTGATAGGAATGCGTCGAATCCAACCTTGCAAAAATAAATCAGGAACAATTGCTTGATTTGATTGACAGTCCAGATTGAATCGCCAATGATAGGTTTGATTCTCCACCAGAGCATAACGTGCTTCTTGAGGCAGTTGAATTTTGATAATTCCTGGCTGTTGATTTAGCTGAACTGAAGTATGATAAATCGTTTTTGTTTGAGTTTCATCAAGCAGTAAAAACTCCATTAAACTGATGTCTTTTGCTCCATAGGGAACATAAAATAAAAAAGTTGGGAATTCCGACAGGGTAAAATCCTGTCCTCGATTAGCGAATAAACCAGTAAGAGGTTTGGGAGTGTCGGGACAATTTGCTTCAGGTCGTGTGGTTCCTGGGGTCGTGTGTCCTGAAGGAGTTCCTGTCTGAGGAGCCTTTGGTCTTTTTGCCTCAGCTATCAAAGGATAACCCGCAATCGCCATGAATAAAGCAGTAGTTAATATTTTTTGAATCAAACCCTTAGATAAGTCGATTATTATCAATTGTGTCTTGGTATCAATCAAAAAATTATTACCCATTACTCATTACTCGTTACTTGCTACTCGTTACTTGTTACTCGTTACTCGTTACTTCCGAAACTTTAGTGTCCTAAGATAATTTTGTACAGCTATAAGTCTGTAAGGAGTTTCGCTTTTCGGAGGAGAAATTTAAGTAAAGTTTCTTCTGTGGTAACTATATCGGCTCTGCCTTCCATACCCAATTGAATCCTACACTTATTTATACCTTGACTTAATGTTAGATAATCGGGTTGCAGCTTAACCCTATAAAAAGAAGCAGTATTTGTGGGACTGGCATTCTGATTGTTAGGCGAATTAGGATTGCTGACTACAGGAATGGCATCAGGAGAAATCTTCTTAACTATTCCTGGGAGAGTGCCATAATCTGGATAGGGACAGGCAGATATTCTAACCTGTGCCTCTTGACCAATTTGAACCTTACCAATATCACTAGATGAGACTAAAGCTTCCAGTGCTAAAGAGGTCTGTTTAGGGGCGATTTGAGCAATTTCACTGCCTGGCTGAACTGTCTGACTAGGATTCCGTAAAGATAATTGAAATAAGACACCACTTTCAGGAGCTTTGATGACAGTTTGCTCTATATCTCGACCTAATTGCTGTAACTCGCTAGAATCTCGCGCTAATTGTTGTTCTAATTCAATTCGTTGTTGAATCATGGCTTCTAGTTCTCGTTTTAAAGCTTCTGCTGCCGCATCACCACTAGCTCGTTCTTGAGCAATTCTTTCACTGGCGATTGGCTCTGCCAGTGCGCTTCGCGCAATCGCTACTTCCCCATTGTTAGGATTTAGAGCGGCGCGGACATTATTTAATCTTGCTTGAGCAGCTACGACTGCCTGTTGTTGTCTGGCTATACCCCGCTTTTGCTCTTCAACAGTGGCTTGTTGTGCTGCTACTTGCTGTTCTAACTGCTCAACTTCTAGTTGGGCTTCTTCCAATTGATTTTGCGATAAAGCTCCTGTGATCGCAATGTCTTGATAACGGTTACGTCTCGATCTAGCAGAAGCAAGGGCAGCTTGATTAGACTTCAAGTTAGCTTGGGCTGAAGTAAATTGTGCCTGAGCTTGATGCCATTCTTCTTCAGCCAATCTCACATTAGCTTCTGCTTCTGCTACCTCAGCAGTGCTGGTAATCTGTCGATCCTGATATTCTCTTTGACTACGACTAAGTTCTACTGTAGCTACTTCAATTGCTCTTTGAGTATGCTCTTGTTCTGCTTTGATTTGACGTTCAAGAGTGTGAATTTGAGCATTGATTTGTCCTAACTGTAGTCGAGACTGTTGAATTTGGCTTTTTACCTGACTAGTCTGGGTTTCTAGGCGGGAATTATCGATAGTTGCAATAATCTCTCCTTGTTGAATCTGCTGATTTTCTGTAACATTAATAGCAACAACCGTTCCCTCAGTTTTTGCTTCGACGATTCTTAATTCTCCCGCAGGACGAACTTTAGCTTCGGCTTTTACTGTCATGTTATAGGGTGTAAATGCTGAAATTGCGATCGCAATACCTACCGATCCGACCAAAAATAATCCCCCCAGTCTCGTCCAAGGACTGATTGCAGGCATAAAATCATTTTCATCAACTGAGGTTAAGACATTAGTTCTCGGTTGATGGATTAGACTATCTGCTTTATCTTCAGAAACTATTGGAGTATCGGACTTGTCCTCTCTAATAAATTTGGGTTGCACATAGTTTTCTGTACTTGACGGCAGAGAAAAGGTGGAGTTTGATGGCAAATTACTACTTAGCAGTAAGGTATCAGCATTGTTCGCACTGTCTCCCAGGGCTACCAAGCCATTAACAATATCTTGATAATCAATAATCTTTTCTTCTTTTCGTTCCGCCATTGTTTGGATGTAGCGAAACAGATTCCAAAATGCGACTTGAATCAGGAAAAGATCTAAATCTCCCATTAGTTTTTGAGCAATTTTATGGGGAGAGTAACCACAAAGTAAGCCGCGCAAACATACTTCCTCTAGTTCGCTGAGTAGTGCTTGCTCTTTTTCCAGTTTAATGGCTTCAATGCAATTATAAATTTTTCTCAGATTACGCTTTTTATTAGCTTCGATAAATAGTTGGCGGTAGTTATTGATGGTTATTTCTTGATTATTATTCATGATTCAGACCACCAAAAAATGTTGATGTTCTCCAGCTTGGTAATTTAACTCTCGGCGATCGCCCTGTAGTTTTACCTGTCCTTCTTCCAACATGACAATCCAATCTGCCTTACTAATTACTGGAGGACCAGGGCTATTTCATTCTAAAAAGAGAAGCAATCTGTTTTAAACTGAATTGGCATTTACGTTGTGCCTGAGCCATATTGTCAAATCCAGAATCTCGATATAAATTGAGAGCTAAGTTACGTGCGATCGCTAAAATCTGAGGTAATGGTAAGGTACGAATTCTAGATTTGTCTTCTCCTTGAGTAACATCGCGAACATAGTGAACTTTATTTTCTACACCCCAATAACCACGAATTCTTTGATAAAACTCGAAGGCTGATTCGGTCAAATCAGAGATATAGTATCTGGTACTAAACTCCGTTTTATACTTGAGTTGGCGTTCTGATTCTACTTTAATGAGCGTTTTAATACTCGACCATTTAGGCAACTTCAAATCTAAGTAAGCAGTACTAACTCTGCGTTTTTCGATTCTTCCGTGACCTTTAAAAATATTGTAAAAACTGTCATGTTCGACAAATTTCGTTTTTACAGCTTGATCTAGTTTGGGTTGATTTCCTTTGACAGCAGCAAGATAGTGATTTCCGCTATTGATAATTGTTTCAATAGTTTTTTTGTGTATTGATTGCATCAAATGCAAAAACTACCCCTTCAACGGCTAAAGCCTCAATAAATTTGGGTATTGCGGTAATTTCATTACTCTTGTTTTTAACTTTTTCTGGTCTTAGGATTAGTCCTCTTTCAACTAGGTAAGCCGTAACTAATGTGATTGCCTTGTGTGGCTCACAATGAGGGTTGTCTGACGAAAGTAAGTATGAGCCTTTTAACACTTTTCCGTCCAATGCCAAAGTCTCACCTGCTAACGGTTTGATTTCAAAAAAACTTGCTAATCTAGCTGAATACTCCTCGTAATCCAAATTTAATAATGCTCTCCTAATTGTGCTGTAAGAAGGGATTCTTCTGACTTCAAATAACTCTTTTAATTCTTCACTGTACGATTTTAGCCAATCTCCGAGCGCAAGAAAGCCTTGGTTGCCTGCTGTCACCCCCAGTGTAAACAGAGCCAAACATAATTGTAATGAATGCCTTGTTCCCTGTTTTCTTCTACGATCTGGCATTCGAGAGAATGCTTCTATTATCGCTATTTCACTCACTTTTCTAGTTTATTTACACTACCACAATTACAATATCACCTAGAATGAAATAGCCCTGCTGGAGGACGATGACTGATGATAATTGTGGTTTGATAACTGCGTTCAGTTAAAAGATTTTGTAAAACTTCTGTCTCGCTTATAGGATCGAGTGCGCCAGTAGATTCATCTAAAATCAATACGGGAGGACGATTAACTATAGCTCTCGCCAATGCTAATCTTTGTCTTTGTCCACCGGAAAGATTGGAACCAAATTCCCCCAGAATAGTGAGATATTTATCGGGTAGTTTACTAATAAATTTATCTGCTCCAGTAATCTGACAAGCTCTAACAATTTGTTCAAAGGAGATATCGGGATTACCTAAACGAAAATTTTCAATAATTGAGCGACTCCAAAAGTGTGCTTCTTGGGGAACTAATGCTACTTGTTGTCTAAAACAATCTAAAGCTAAATCTTGTTGATTATAAATACCAAAACAAATATTTCCTGACTGGGGTTGATACAAACCAGCAATTAATTTCGCCAAACTACTTTTACCGCAACCAGATTTACCAATTAAGGCGGTAACTTTACCTCCAGGAATAGTTAAATTAAAATTTTCTAGTAAATCGACTCTTCCTGTATGGTGAAAATTCAGATCGGCACAAATAATATCTGCCTTACCGTTGATTTTTGCCCAGGGTTTATCTAGCTCTGCTGTATTTTCTGGCGTGGCTTGAATTACTTCAGTTAAACGTCGAGTAGCAGTTTTAGCGCGAGCAAATTCATCGACAAAATCAACAGTGGTATTAACAAAAGAATTAAAGTTGCTGTTCATACTATTAAATGCCAACAACATCCCAATACTTAGATATTGTTCGATAACTAAATTACTGCCAAACCACAGTAGAGTGATACTGCCAACACTAGAAAATAAGTTAGAAAAAATACCGTTAATATAACTAATCTGTATAGTCTTAAAAGTAAAGTTAGCTAGACGACTATAGCGAGTTTGAAATTCCGACCAAAATTGAGGTGCTGCTGTAGTAGTTTTAACTGTAATCGCACCTTTGAAAGTTTCCACGAGTATGCCCTGATTCTCTGCCGAGAGAGCCATTGTCTGACGCACTTTTTGTTGCAGCGTGGGCATAAATACAATTGTCGATAGAGTCATCAGTCCCGCTATGATTAAGGCAATCAGACTTAACTTAGGGCTGTAGAAAAACATTATTCCTAAGGAAATAAGAGCCACAAAAAACTGACTGGGTAAACGCACTACCGCTTGAGCAATTAATTGATTGATTTCTCGAATATCTTCAAGCCGACTAACAATTTCACCACTACGACGGGTTTCATAATAAGTGAGGGGTAAACGTAAAATTTGCCGACCAAATTCAAAGACTAACCCCAACTTAATCCGTTGAGCAAAGTGCGCAATTAAATTGGATTGTACTAGGCGCAAACTACTTTTAACTAAATGCATTATAGTTACAGCGATCGCAACTCTAGTAAGTAGCTGAGTATCTCCTCTAACTAAGACATCATCAGTTAATATCTGCAATAAAAAGGGAGAAGCTAAAGACAGTAATCCCAATACACAGTTAATTAATAAAGTCTGCCCTAAGATTCCTTTGTAGGGCAAAATTCGCTTGAGGAAATGACTAAATCCACCAATCTGATCGCGATCATCTTCTTGCTCATCAAACCTCACTGGATCGGGTTCGAGTAATAACATTACTCCATCTGTCCAACCCTCTAAAAATGATTTCTGATCTAAAAACCTAACTCCTAAACCAGGATCGGCAACAACATATTTATTGCCTTTTTTGCCATATAAAACTACCCAATGATAGCCCTTCCAATGAATAATTGCTGGCAAAGGTAAAACTTCTTTATTGACTATTTCCAAAGAAGCTTTAATAGCTCTAGTATTAAAACCAAGAGTTTCTGCACCTTGTTTTATACCCAAAAGACTAGTCCCCTGCTGTCTTGTTCCTACTACTTCGCGACAGCGACTTATAGTAAAAGTTTTACCATAATAATTACAAATAGAAGCAAGACTAGCAGCACCACAATCTTCTTCACTATGCTGTTTGACAAGTTTATATCTCATAAAATATGTTCAATCTAAATTATTTTTTTCTTAAATAAAAATATGATAATCAAAATAATAAATTTAAAATTATCAAGCTTCTTCGTTCTAATTTATCTTGATATTTATCAATAAAAGCAGTATTTAAAAATGGATTTTGATTTTACTTGATTGTAACTATTATTGATATATTACTTGAGAACAAATTATTAAAATCAAGATGAAAATCAAAAAAAAAAAACAACACGAACAACTTACGAAACTAATTTTTTTTACTTTTTAACTAAGCTCCTTGGGGGAAAGGTTTTGGAGCTTCCCCCAAGTGCTCTTGGGCTATTTTATTAACTTATTAACCTAGACAAATTAATTAACTTTTAAGCTACCAAGCTCACCTTTTTCAGGAGGATTGTACCAAACGAGTACACCTTCACAGTCAGTAAGTACTGAATAAGTTCCACCATCTGGTGCAGGTTTTTCCTCTATACTTGAATTACAACCACCTTTTATTTTTTGTAATTCTTCGGTATTTAATTCTGTTAATAATGTCTCATGCTTAAGATAATCCATCTATTTCTCCTTTGTGTTTTTTACTTATTTAAATGTTCAATTTCTTGAACAATTACATCTGACTGCCTGACACATCTATGTCAATCCTATATTTTCCGTAGAAATTGGATTTTGTCAGTACGCTATTTCAATGTTTTGATGTGATCGCTTTGTCAAAAAACACCTTTTTACTGAAAAAACCATAATCCTTACAGAAAGGTAGTTTGAGGTACTTGTGTCAGGCAGTCAGCAATTACATAGTTACAGAATGATTACCGAGTTTAAGACTGAGAACAACTGACAAGTTGCTGACTTTGTATTGAGTTGTCACTAACTTGATTTCAATTTAGTTTGTATTTAATGATCGCTTTGTTAAAACCTTTAAATAGTAAAGACAGTATTGACTTTTCGCGATCAGAATTACTGCCAAGAGGCGATCTCCGTTCTGAAACGAAAAAAGCGATCGCTCTGACAATAATTATAAATGCGATCGCTTTTTTGAATTCTTATTGAAATAGATACTTCAGTACGAACAATTCCAGGATTTGTCGAATAAATAAACTATGACAAAGAGATGACTGAAAACTTGACTGAGTTTGTATTGACTTATATTTGAGTTTTAGAAATAAGAGCGATTACTTTGAAGCTAGAAGAAAAAGCGATCGCTTGATAAAATATACAAAATCAATTTTATAAATATTGACAAGTATTTGACTTCGTTTTGAGTTTTATATGACAAATTTTGTAGATAAATAAAAAGCGATCACTTTGGAGCTAGAGGAAAAAAAGAGATCGCTTACTCTTCTGTCAATCTCCTGATAGTTGATTTTGATCTTCTCTTTAGGACTCTGGGATTGTTCTGTGTCATTATTCATGGCTAATAACACCTGTAAGTTATTGACTTGTAAGCGAAACCCTAGTTGGGCGTGTCGATATCCCAAATAAGACAGTCAGGGACATCGGTGTCATCTTTATTCTTGCGCTGCTTGGTTTCCATAGCTTGCAAATAAAGCCCGCCAATGATGTTAGCAATAGCTTCATCAGAGAGTTCAACATATGGGGTTGACTGGGTGCTGATTACGGCTAATATTTGGTCAAGCTGTTCTTGCGAGGATCTGGTTTCGTCAGGCATCTTTGCATCTCCTATCTAGATTTATCTCTCTTATGATCGTTGAGTGGGCAATCTTCGCGTTGTGATAACAACTTTTCTGGTTTTGATATGTGCTGCTAAAATCTGGAGCTCTTTTGTAGGAATCCACCCTAAGGACATCTGATGACGCTGATGATTGAAAAAATCTGCATCATATCGTTGAGGAAACTCGACGAACCATTTAAGCAGAGTATCTGACCCTAGTTGTTCGCAAATGAATTTGCACTGCTGTTTCAGGCTGCTTATTTGTTTTTGAGTGAATTGCCCAGAGTCGGAGTTTAACTTTTCTGGGTAGTATGATTTCTGATAGTGCGAGCGCGCACTTTGCTTCGCAGGTTTATGATGCAAAAAATAACCAAAATGATCGAAACAGTAGCGCGAATAATCATCCGTAAATAGAATGAAGTTATGCCACATTTCATCCACTATAAAGAGGGCATCTTTAATCGACAGCTGAGTCGTGATGCCCTGAACCCTTGCTTGAGCTGTCAGCCACAGCCATTTTTTCGTCTCCCCAAAGATATCATTAGCATCCTCAAAACTTATGTTATAGAGCTGGGTAAAACGATAGACAACATTATCGTTTTGGTAGCTAAGTGCTTTTGGTAAGGAGCAAACTTTAATAGTTTTAACCATGGTTATATCCAATAGAGGATTATCTTGTGCGATCGTGATAGTTCCACTGTGCCAAAGGCATGCCTGAGATCGTGACCGAGTTTTGTATGACTTATGACCGAGTTTGAACCTGTCGAGTCAATACTTCTCGTTTAACGGAGATTAACTTTGAACAATGAAGCTAAATTCACTGATATTTCATGAGTAAAAGTTCTGAGCAATTAAGCAAGAAGTATTAAATCCTACGAACGATTACGAACAAATCACCATTAAGCTCAATGTAGAAAATGCGATCGCTTTGGAGCTAGAGGAAAAAAAGCGATCGCATAGGTGCGAATATTAGTCCCTGGGATATACTCTTGGAGGGTAACAGGTGCAAGACGAAGAGCTGAGCTTATTCGCTCAAAGTCCAACTGAGGTTTAGTTACGCTTCTAGCATAAGCACCCCCATAGACAGGTTTAGAAATAACTTGTTGATGAGATTGAGTAAATTCTTGGACTTGCTCAGGATTGTTTGTTACCAAAGTTGCAGGTATCTTAATGCCTAAATACTTGACTTGAAGCAATTGTAATGGTTTTTCTTTATGAAACTGATAAGCTTGCCAAGAATTAACCCACCGTGCAGAACAAACTTTCATTAGCGATCGCAACAAACTCATAGAATCGTTAAAAGCTATCTTTTGTTGATTAACATCTTGTAAATCGGGAATCCCCACACCGCCAAAATTCCGCCAAAAGACACTTTTAATATCCTGAAATTTCAACCGACGCTCAGAGGATAGATTGAGATATCCTATTTGTTGTTCGATACAGAGTAATTACCGAGTTTGAGACTGAGAATGATGGAAAAAATGCCGACTTTGTATTGAATTGTTATTAACATGATCGCCATTCGCGAATAATAACAATTATGCTATTTGTCCAAAGTCCAATACTTAGTTTTGGTAATAGCAATTCGACCAGCTTTAACCTGTCTGACTAAGGTTATAAGCTCTGGAGTTGGTTTTCTAACTAAAAAATCATCTTTACGGCGATGTTTGAAAAAATCTGCGCCATATTGTTCGGGATACTCAATGTACCATTTAAATAAGGTATCTAATCCTAGCTGATTATAAATAGATATACATTGTTGATAAACTCTTTCGATTTGTTTTTTTGTAGTATCGGAAAAATCTTCTTGAAGCTCTTTTAGAACGGCAATTCTCTCACTTTTTGTTGTTGGTGAATGATGGATATAATGACCAAAGTAATCGAGACAATAGCGAGTATAGTCATCAGTGAAGAGAATAAAGTTATGCCACATCTCGTCAATAATCTTGAGGGGATAAATGATCCACATTTTTGGTAAATCAGGTTGAGCAATCAGCCAAAGCCATTTCTTAGTTTCGTAGAAGATATCATTTGCTTCCTCAAAACTAAGCTCATAAAGTTTAGTGAATCGATTAATCACATTTTCATTTTGATACTTTAGTGCCTTTTCTAAAGAACAGTATCTACAGGTCGTTTCCATGATTTTTGTCTCTTTATTGATTGAAGATACTTCAATTGATATCTGTATATTCAGTGATTATGTGGATACGTTGCCAAGTAAAACTGCTGAATAGGTAAACTATGACAAAGAGATGACTGAGATCTCGACCGAGTTTGTATTGACTTATAACTGAGTTTGAGAAAAAAGAGCGATCGCACTCCAAGTAGCCGACTGATCGCCAAATACGATCACTCTTATTAATTCTTTAAAGTTATTAACTTGAGAAATAATGGTACTGAGCAATTCATCATCTCTAGTTTTTATGTTTGAATAACGATAGTAAGTTTAGCTGCGTTCTTGTCAGAATTGTTTTCAAAAACGAACTCGCTGTAATCAGCTAAGTCATCGATGCCCACGAAGTTAAATAAAATTTCTGTTGTCAACCAAATTAGTACTTTTGTAATCGATTTATTTTTGAGCCAACACATTGGTTTTTCCCTCCAAAATTAGAGCGATCGCCTGATGTCTTTTTAATACCTACTAACTTTTTTTAAAGCATTTTAGAATATCTGAAAACAAATATTTCAGCCAATCTTTTTTCTGTGATATTTTTGATATCTTTATATTCGCTGACTTTTGACTGAGTATGGAAATGAGAATTACTGCCAATATTTTGACATTGTATCGAGTTTTATCGGGTTTTGTATTGGATTTAGCTAAGATTTGGGAATTAGTATAAAATCTACTCAAAAAAATCTAATTATTCTCATAATGCGGTAGTTATATCAATACTAAATAATGAGCGCAAATAGTTAATTTTGCAATCATAAAAAGTAGTAAAATTAACTTGATTAATATTTCGTATTGGTAAATTACGACCAGACTTAAAACCCAAATCAAATATCTTCATTTCCTGTAGAGTAAATCGATATTTTGAAGGATAAATAAACCGAGATAAAAACTTAAATATTTTGATATGCCAGAGTTTTGTTTTACTATCATTCCCCATAGTAAAACCAATTACAAAAGCCTCATCCTGGGATGTGACACCTCTACCTAAAAGGATATGGAGACAATCATGGTTATGAAGACTAATTTTTCCTGGTAATGCAATGGGACTTTGAGGATTTTCAAATAATCTGATGATTCTAGGAATATCTCCTGGCCGATCTAAATTTGCTTTTTGGTACACTTCTTGTAGAGTTAGATCTGCAATTTCTTGATTATACCAATTTAAGTTAGTAGCCATCTATAGACTCCTAAACAATCAACAAAAATAAAAATAGAGCCAGCATAAATTGTAGTTAAATAGTCTTTATTTTGAATACTAGCAACTAATAGTTGACTAGAACTTAAAGCTAAAAATACAAAACCATAACTACTTATACCCAGTTTTGCCGCCAACATTACCCCGCCAATTACAGCACAAATACTACTAGAAATTTTGAGTGATTTGGAAAGTGGAAAATAAGATACTTTTCGATGAGAATTATTGTTTTTTAAACATATCGATCTTTTACTCATTTTCTTGTCTTGAAACTTTTTTAGGGAAAGCGATCGCTCTGAAGCTAGAGGAAAAATATAAGCGATCGCCTTAAAATCTGAAGAATAAATTGATTTAGAATTCATCTTCTTTTTGTAGTTAATTTAGTTCTGATGGTGTTTACTAAAAACTACACAAATACAATGTCGGTACTATCTAGCGATGTAATGTTTTGGAGCGTAATTTCGGCATTATCAATAGATGGAAAGATTGAGAAATCAAGGATCAAATTAGAATCACTAATGCTGACTACTCCAGCACCAACATCACCAGCATCTAGGACTCCATCGACATTAAACTCCAGATCTGAAAAAGTAAAATCGCCGTCATTATTTATTTCAATTCGATCCACGCCTGGTTCAAAATCCGTAATAATATCAATATCACTACCAGAAGAAGGATGAAAAATGAAGTGATCGCTACCTGAATCTCCTGTTAAATTATCGTTACCTGAACCTCCTGTGAGATTATCGTTACCTGCCCCGCCACTTATTTCAAAGTCATCACCATTACTGCCTTCAAGACTATCATCACCTTCATTACCATAAAGCTCGTTACCAACATTATCATTACCACCAATAAGCGTATCATTTCCCAACCCTCCAAATATCAAGTCAAAACCGCCACTACCGTCGAGAATATTATCATCATTATTTCCGGTTATTTCGTCACCAACCTGACTACCAACGAAATTTTCTATGCTCAGGAGTGAATCTTCTACCTCTAAGAAGGTGAATTGTGCTATGCCTTCATTGTCATTGTCTTGTCCTAGAAATACCTCAAGTGCATCAATAGTATCAGTATCAAAATGTTCATAGGTTGCGGTATCGTTACCCGCGCCACCATCTAAGGTGTCTGCGGTCATTTCATCTAGACCACCGTCGAGAGTATCATCCCCGTTACCACCAATAACGGTATCACTCCCTAAATTTCCATTTATAAGGTCATCGCCGTTACTACCGTCGAGAACATTATCACCATCACTTCCGTTAATGTCATCATCATTCTGAGAACCAATTAGATTTTCGATACTGATAAGAGTTTCGGTTATCCCACTGCTAAAGGTTACTTGTCCAGAGCCTAAATCTCCTTCAATTCCATCGGGAGTAAAGGAATATTCATAGGTTGCGGTATCATTGCCCGTTCCACCATCGAAAGTGTCTGTCCCTAGACCACCATCGAGAGTGTCATCGCCCTCTCCTCCTTCAAGATCGTCGGTACCTCTACCACCTAATAAGATATCGTTTTGGCGACCTCCTTGGAGAACATCGTTGCCATTCCCCCCAACCACGGTGTCATTTTGATTGCCTCCATCAAGTTCGTCATCGCCATCACCACCGTCGAGTGTATCTTCACCCCGTTCTCCAGTTATAGTATCGTTCCCTGCTCCGCCATCAAGAAAATCATCACGGCCAAGAGCTCCTAAAATACCTCTTGGTTCTCGGATATCATCGTTGCCATTGCCACCCATGACAATATCATTGCCTATTTGTCCTTCGAGGGTATCATCACCAGCACCACCCTCAATCAAGTCAGTACCAGTCCCCCCTTCTATAGAATCGTCACCACCTAAACCAAATAAATTATCGATACCAGAAAATCCTTTGATTAAGTCATCTGCGTTAGTACCTTCCAAAAAGTCATTGCCAGTACCGCCTAGAATTTCATCCATGATTACCTCTCAAGCTTGATTAACAACTACAGGATTACAGTCCATTTACTGAGTTCTAAACTGAGAATGACTGAGATATTATTGACTTTGTATTGAGTTGTTGTGTTGAATCTTGCATATATAAAAAAGCGATCGCACTTTTGAATTCAATAATGCGATCGCTCTAATCTAAGATCATCTAGATCAAAGCTAATACTTAAATTTTGACAAGGGCACGATCCATTCGAAAAGCGATCGCACTCTATAATGAGGATCTTATAAAAATTTAGGACTGTTTGCAGTTTAAACTTAGAGTAATTGATCGAGTAAATCTATAATTTTATTATCTGTTTTTGAATCAAATTTTCTGGCAAAGTGAAAGTAGCCACTGGTAATTTTGTCATAGTCATTAATAGTGAGACATTGAGCATAGCCAAAAAGCTCTGGAGGAAAACTTAAATAACGAAGACAATCATTATAAAGATTAAACTGATTACTATTGACTAATACAGTTGGAATGATCGATTCTTCAGGAGCTAAAGTTCTTCGATAAAATTTCAATAATTCAGGATACTCTTTTAAATAATTGCTCAAGAATTCTATACATTTTTTTGAGAGCGTATTCCAATACCATCCTCCATAACATTTAAAGTCTTTATTGAAGGGAGTTACTTTCATTCTTAATCCAATTAGAGCGTAACGCCATTGAATGTTTAAAAGAGGAATTAAAGGTTCAATTCTTGTTAATTTTCTGAGCCACCATTTACTCCAATCTGGAAGGCGAATATACTTTGCAAAATAACGCTTTTCACCTCCTTCTTTGCCCCAAGGATTATCTTCTGAAAGTAGATCCCAGTACTTAATAAAGCCATCATATTCAGTTGTTGCTAGAAAAGCTTCAATCTCAGGAATTGGACGAACTGGATAATCTTGACCCGATAGACAAACCAGCCAGTCAAAGTCATAATTATGCTCCAATACCCAATCAATTGCCTCAAGATAAATTTCTAAGATAGAGCAATCACCTCGTCTTGCTGATTGATTTCTTTTAATGACTTCAAGTCCTGAGTATTGTTTCAGCTTGTTGATGTCTAAGATTGAACAACTAAAGTTATGACTAATTAAAACTAGAGCATGACAACTAGACTTTTTAATTGCTTTAACTAATCGATAGACTTGATCCGGATTTTTATGACTTTGAATAAAGTAAATAACTTTCATATTATTTCTGAAACTTATCAAAAAGCTATAAGCTCTAATGTCAGGCAGCCAGGGTAAAATTTGCTACTTGCTACTTTGTTATCTGCTATTTATGAACTCTCAATTTTTATGAATAGCTATAGGATTACAGACTGCATACTGAGTTCTAAACTGAGAATGACTGACAAATAACTGACTTTGTATTGAGTTATAGTTCGCTCATCTGCCATCAATCAAAAAAACGTAGCAATTGTGAAGTAAGTCTGTAGAACTTAGCCATGCCATGAGGGTTATCTTTAAAGCTATTGGCTTTTAGCCTTTAGCTCTAAATTAATTTGATCATGCGATCGCTGTTCCTAATTTGAATAAGGTTATTATTTATACGATCAGAAAATTACAAATAATTGTTACAAAAAGTAGAATTATTGCATAGTTTATTGCTGATCGACCGTAGTAATAAATAGGGTTTTATTAAAAAGCTAACAGCTAATAGCTAATAGCTGGGGCAAAGCCCCTTTATATTCAACAAAATTTAAATTTACTTTTAAGACCATGTCGCGATCGCTAAAAGTAGACAGAGAATATCTCAAAAAAGTTAAATTTGCCTTATTGCGTAATAGTTTTCCGTCTCAAAGATCTCTAGCTCTTGATTTAGGATTGGCATTATCAACAGTTAGTCGATTTTGTACAGGGAAACCAGTAGATTACAGCACTTTTGTGGATATCTGCGATACGTTAGGTTTGAATTGGAAAGATATTGCAAATCTGGATCATACTATTTCTGCGTCGGTAAAAACTAGGCACAGTACCCCCCCTACCTTAACTTCAGAAACAGAGCTAACTTACGTGTCAACTACAGCTACTGTAGCTGTTAAAAGCAAATTAAACTTATCAAGACTAGAGAGTCTACCTTTTCCAGAAGGAGTAGTGCCACCTGACTCTGCTCTATATCAATTAAGAGATAATATCGAGTCTATTTGTTACGAGACTATTATCAAACCAGCCTCTTTGATTCGGATTAAAGCTCCAAAGTTGATGGGCAAGACTTCTTTGATGATGAAGGTGTTGGCTGAAGCTCAATCGCAGCATTACAAAACAGTTTATTTAGATTTAGGTAATGTAGATCGAAGTATTGTTACCGATTTAGATAAATTTCTGCGTTGGCTCTGTGTGATGGTAGGCAAACAAGTAGGAATCGAAAATCAACTCAATGATTATTGGGATACAGAAATTTTGGGTAGTAATGGTAACTGCACGGCATATTTTGAAGAATATTTATTACCGCGATTAAATTGCCCCGTGGTTTTAGGATTAGATGATGTAGATCGTCTATTTCCTTACACTACAGTAATTGAAGACTTTTTCGGTATGCTCCGTGGTTGGCATGAAAAAGGTAAGATTTCTACTATCTGGCAAAATCTGCGTTTAATAATGGCCCATTCTACAGAAGTTTATATCCCTTTGGATTTAAATCAATCCCCTTTCAATGCAGGAGTGCCTATAGAATTGTTCGAGTTAAATGCTGAACAGATCGAGAATTTAGCCACTCTACATCAACTTGATTGGAGCGAAATAGAAATCACTCGATTGATGGATAAGTTAGGAGGACATCCTTACTTAATTCGCTTAGCAATGTATTATCTTAGTTGCGGTCAAGTTGATTTGGAAACACTATTAGAAAATGCTGCCCAAGAAGCTGGGATTTATAGCCATCATTTACGGCGACACTTAGAAATGCTACAACAGAAACCATCTTTGGCAGAGTCTTTCCAACAGGTTGTCACTTCCGAAGAGCCAATAGAATTAAATCCGATGCAAATATATCAATTACAGAGTATCGGTTTAGTGCAGTTAAAAGATAATCGAGTAGCTCCTCGATGTAATTTATATCGAGACTATTTTCGTAGAGTTCTTTAAATTAACTATTCCACTCTGTTTCATATTCCTGGAACGTCTTAAAAATGAGCGAGCAACCTTTAGCCTATCGTTACAGTGGTGGAAGTCTCAATACTGAAGATCCTACCTACATAGTGCGTCAAGCAGATCGTGAATTTTTTAATGGTTTGAAGGCTGGAGAATTTTGCTATGTACTCAATTCTCGACAGATGGGAAAGTCGAGCTTACGAGTCAGAACGATGGCTCGACTTCAAGCAGAGGGGATACTATGTGCCTTTATCGATTTAACTGGATTTGGCAAAGAGGGAGTTTCTCCAGAACAGTGGTATGCAGGCATCGTTAGAGATATAACTATGAGTTGTCTATCACCAGCACAATTCAATTGGCGCAAGTGGTGGCGGGAACAACGAGATTTATTGTCTCCTGTACAAAGATTACAGATATTTATTGAAGAAATTCTTTTAGTAGAAGTCAAACAGAAAATTGTTATTTTTGTCGATGAAATTGATCGCGTTTTAAGTCAGAATTTTTCTTTAGACGATTTTTTTGCAGTTATACGAGGCTGTTACAATCTTCGCGGCTCCAAACCCGCTTATCAAAGGCTCACTTGGGCATTGTTAGGAGTAGCCACCCCATCTGATTTAATTGAGGACTCTCATGCTACGCCGTTTAACATTGGTATAGCGATCGCTCTAGAAGGATTTAAACTCTCAGAAAGTTCCCCTCTGGCAGAGGGATTAAAACATCTAACAGACAAACCCCAGAAGCTATTACAAGAGATTTTAACCTGGACTGGGGGACAACCTTTTTTGACGCAAAAACTCTGTTGGTTGGCAGCTAGAACTAACAACGTCATCCCTCCAGGAAAAGAAGCACTATGGCTTAAACGATTAATTCAGCAAAAATTGCTTCAGAATTGGGAAACTCAAGATGAACCCCCTCATTTAAAAACGATTCGCAGTCGGATTCTCTATAGTCCCAAGTCCAGTAAAAAGCTCCTTTTGCTATATCAGCAGATTTTGCAGCGGGGCAAGATCAAAGTCAAGAAATCTTCTGAATATCGTGAGTTGCAATTATCGGGTTTAGTAGTCAAACAAGGAAAATATTTTAAAGTTTTTAATCCAGTTTATCAGTCAGTTTTTAATCACCACTGGGTTAAAAAACAGCTTTTAGCTTTGGATACCTCAGCCACAATTTCTCTGGGATTGGTTTCCTTTACGAGTTTAGCGATCGCCCTACTGATTATGGGTCTGCGATCGCTGTCTCTATTTCAAGGTTGGGAGTTAGCAACCTTCGATTTGCTGATGCGAACCCGTCCTCTAGAAACCAAAGATTCCCGCCTCTTAATCATCGGCGCAACCGAACAAGATCTTAATACCTATGGTTATCCTTTACCCGATCAAGTTTTAGCTCAATTATTAGATAAATTGCAACAATATCAACCTCGGGCGATCGGTTTAGATATTGTCCGGGATATTCCTGTGCCTACAGCAGACCCACAAGGTCATCAAGCACTCAGCACTCATTTCCAGAATAGCGACAATTTAATTTCAGTCTGTACTTTTGATACTAATATTGCTCCTCCTCCAGCAAGCCCTCTTGAGCAACTTGGGTTTGTAGATTTATACGATGATCGAGATTTGAACTCTCAAGATGATACTGTTCGTCGTTATCTGTTATCTCGTAGTGGTAATAATCAGTCAGAAATATGCCAAGCTCCTTATTCTTTTGCTTGGCAAATGATTTATCTTTATCTAGAGGATCGGGGAATAGCGATCAAGACCATCAAAGATAATTGGCAATTTGGTTCTTTAATTACTAAACGATTACAAGAACGTAGCGGCGGATATCAAAATTTGGATGCCCAAGGAAACCAACTACTCATAAATTATCGCAATACTCCAAATCCCGAACAAATTGCCCCAGAAATTAGCTTAGGAGATATTCTCAATCAAAAGGGAAATTTTGAGCCAACTTTAATTAAGGATCGAGTAGTTTTGATTTGTGCCACTGCCCCAAGCGTTCAAGACTTTCACGATACTCCCTATGGTGAACTCAGGGGTACATACATTCACGCCCACGCCGTCAGTCAAATTCTTAGTGCAGTAGAAGATCGAAGACCTCTCATCTGGTGGCTGCCTTTATGGGGAGATACCAGTTTATTATTGTTTTGGTCATTTGTGGGTGGATTGGTAATTTGGCGTTTTGCCCAACCTTTAAACAGAATCGTCATTACTAGTATAGTAGCGATCGCTCTATATGGTGTTTGTTGGAGCATCTTTATCTTAGGAGGTTGGCTACCTTTGGTTCCATCAGCATTAGCTTTAATAATTTCGGGGTGTAGTTTAATGGTTATTGTTCGCTATAAACGCTCAAAAATTCCCTAAAACGCTACTTTTAATTTAGTGCATTGCTAAGTTTTTAACCTCGTCGAACTGAGGTAGATCCATCTTCTGCTGCTAAGGAAGCCAAATCTTTCCGCCAAATACGCTCTTTTTCAGCGTAATCTATATGATCTATGTCGCTCTTCAAAAGGTGGGAATTTCCACCACTAATGAAGAACTCGAACATAGTTCTAATCAAGTCTACAATTGACATTCCCCTTGCTGCTGCTTCTGCGTGGATGTTCTCGTGAAGGCTTGGTGGTACTTTAATTGTAGTTGTGGGTAAATCTGATTCAGTTGGCGGAAACAGAAAACTCTTGATACTCTTGTGAGTAATTTTATCTGGTTCGATACTTTCAATGACGCTGCGCCAAGCGTGAATTAATTCATCTCCTGCCAAACTAGCTAAGGCGATCGCTTGAGAGATGTTAGTCGGCAAGATTTCAAAACCTGCGTAAATCAGTTCCAGACAAACTCTGGCAGCTTTAATGTTGTCATTGACTTGCCAGCGAGTAATTTTTAACTGCTCTCGACAGAAGGTGGCGAAAGTACCGTCACCGAAGTTTTTGTATAGTTTGAGGAACTTTAACTTAGCCAGTAATAGACCATTGCGGACATAGGCTAGGCGGTTGTAAGCAAACTCAAAGACGATGTAGTCGAGATTGAAGTCTCCTTCGATGCGATCTTCTAAATCTCTGGCATATTGGTCTATTTCTTGTATTTCTGGGAGAGTACTTATAGTAATATCATCTTGATAGAAATAGAGGGCATTGAAGGGGTTAGCGAGATATTTCTTGGTCATGGTTTGAAGGGATAGAGAAAAGTTGGTTTTACTCAGACTTTAAGTAATCTGGGTAATTAGGTTTGAAAGTTTTAAAGGTTCAAGATTCCCGAAATTATGCAACCATCAAAGTTCTAAACCTTTCAATAGGTATTTCACCAGGAGGTATTTCAAGCCCTAATAAACCACAGCAGTATTCTCGATAACCTAATGCGTAGCCTTCCCAGTAGTCTTTTAGGTGAGGAAGTTCGGCGTTTAGTCCTGTTAATCCGTCAAAGAAGCCCGCTGAGTAGAGTTTTATATTTATGTATGTTGAAGGCGATCGCTCTACACTAGTATCTTGACAAGTTTCAGCAATCGGACTTACTTTTGTCTCGTGTATACTAATATTATTCATTGTTTTACTTTTAACAGGGTATACAGTGATAAAAAGCCAAAATTTTGGCTTTAAGTTTGTAGGGAAGATTAGAGCGTCCAAACTTCAATCTTCCCTTTTAGTTAATCGTATCATATCAGTGTATACAACGAAACAAAAGTATGGCAAATCCTAAGCCTAATACTTCTGGGTTAAAGAAAATTCCGAAAATTGCACCTGAAGGTTCAGCGCAAAAACCAGTTCAGGTGAGAGTTCCTGCTAGTCAATATGATGCTTGGATGTCATTACCTGCTAAAGAGCGTAATGATTATTTAAGAAAAGCGATCGCCGACAAACTTGCCGAGAAACAAAAGCTTGCATCTGCTTGATTTTTCTCTGTTGGATTGTGATAAGAAACTATAGAATATCAAAGTGATCGCCTGTGGAAAATTTGTCGTTACTGAAATATCCTCCACTTTTTTCGCTCTCTAGCGTACTGGTACACGGAAGCTATACTTAGAGCTAAATAACTTACTAATCTCAAGTAGATACCCATAATAAACTATAAAATTCTAATATCTATTGTCTATTTCATCGCGATCGCGAAGCCTGGACGGAGTCCAATCGCCTCTGGCGCTGGGCGGAGCCCAATCGCGAAGCCTGGACGGAGTTCAATCGCCTCTGGCGGTGGGCGGAGCCCAATCGCGAAGCCTACCCGAAGGGCTTGCACTCGAAGGGGTGTAATCGCCACACGTCGCAACAATATTAGATGTATCAGAAACTAGTTCTACATTGCCTTTTTCATTCAGAACCCATTTATTTGCTTCTATAATTGGCTCGGCTGCTGATAATGAATTTGGTAATGAAGCAGAAGAATTAGTAGTCAACTCATTAATCCATTCAGTAGGTAATTGAACATCAACGAACATATCACTGCTATCTAAGGGATCGTAGGGATTAGGAGGTAATCCTCCACGACCAGTGTTCATAAAACTGCTGCTATCTTCATCTCGATTGGCTTGGCAACCTTCAGCAGGTTGAGGAATAGTAAAAGCAATCGGCAATTCTTTTAATCCTTGAGTGGAGTCAATTTCTGGAGTATTAATTTCGACAACACCATCTATACCTAAGTTAGAACTAGCAGTAATAAAATTTACCCCTGCTTCTTCTGCTCTCTCTTCTATACCAAAGATTCCTGTTGATGTGATATCAATGTTTCCTCCATTGCCTCGATTCGCATTGGCTAAAATACCAACATTGGCAAAGTTGGGAAGATTTGTACTTTGCTCAGGAAAGGCAACTATAAATCGAGCATCAATAAACAGATTTCCGCCATCAGCAATGTTTCCTGTACCTACCGATATCCTACTGGTATTTCGGAGAAAAAGATCTTCAACTGTTATCCTGATATTGCCCCCTTGACCGCTTTGTGCTGAAGCAGTAATTTGAGAATAGTCACTTAGAGATAAGAAAGGAGTATTAATCACTATATTTCCGCCATTCCCCTCAGCACCAGGTCTTTCTTGACTTGCTATTCCCGTTGAAAATCTAGAATCTTCACTGATAAATTGCCCCTCAAGAGAAATTTGCTCTGAGGCTTTGATGGTAACGTTTCCCGCATCTCCTTGACCTAAGGTATTGGATCTAACAGAATTTCGTCCTTTTAATGATAAAGAACCAGTCGTAATCTTAATATCTCCTGCATTGCCGATACCACTTGGTTCTATAGTACTTTGAATACTACCAAAACGTTTGTTTCCCGCTTCCAGAGAAATTTTATCAGAGGCATTGATTGTGATTTCTCCTGCATCACCTGTACCTAAAATATTAGTACTAATGTTACCAATATCTTGATTAGAATCAGACTCTCTTGATGTGAAAATTGAAAGGTTTTTGGTTTGAATATTAATGTTGCCACTATTGCCCTCAACCTCAGAAGATACAATATTACTTATTCTGCTCCTATCTAAGACAATATTCTCAGTAACATCAATCTCAACATTTCCGGCTTGAGCATTTGAAGTACTGGAGGCTTCTTTTATTCCCGCAAAGAAAAAACTTTTACCACTTAGTTCTAAGTTGCGCCCGTGAACTTTAATTGAGCCTCCATCTTCGCCAGCAACATTAACAATACTTCCAAATTCTAGTTGCTGGAGATTAGTAAGTGATACATTACTTCTAACTTTATCGTTTGGAAAATTTAGGCTTCCATTCTCAGAGATTGAAACAATTCCTGCTTCTTCTAACCCTCCTAATTCCACTTTGCCACCGGGAGCATAAATGTTGCCATTGTCTAACTTGACCTCTCCACCAATAAGAGAAAGATTTTTTCCCGGTTTTACTTGTAAACCAACAGGAGTTTGCTCGATGGTAAATTTGGGGCGGACAAATTCCAAATTTTCCACAAAGCCGCCTGCCACAGAACGATTAATAATCTGCCCAGGATTATCCCCCAAGTTGAGACCAATAGGAGCATTGATAGTTAATAGGGGTTTTGCTTGAGGATCGCTTGCACTGAACTCTACCCCATCAGGAAATAGAATACTGTCTGCGGTACTGGCGAGAAACGAGCCACCAATATTTAATCTGGCATTTTTCCCAAATATAATACCTGCGGGATTAATCAAGTATAAATTGGCACCACCATTAGCCTTAATTAAACCATCAATATTAGATAAATTACCGCCAGTTACTCTAGAGAAAATATTAGCAATATTATTGCCATTGTCGAAAACGGCTTCATTGTCAGATAGAAGAGAAAACTGTTGGAAACTGTGAAATAAGTTACTTCCTCTAGTTTGCCCTCCTGTAATTTCTACAATATTGTTATTTTGGTTAACTTGAGTATTTAAACTATCATCAGGTAATATTTGAGAGCTAACCTTATTGGAGTGAAAGCAAAACGCTATTACTATTAAGTAAGCAATATTGAAGTAAATAATATGCTTCAATAGAGGTTTTCTATTATGCAATCTAGTAAACGAGCATAGTAGAAAATACCTAATAACAAACAACATTGCTAAAATTTCCCTGGTAGGTTTAAATTCAAATTTAAATCAATTAAAGGTAGAGATTTATATTATCTGAAGATTTGTTCACAACCGAAAGAAAAGTTAACTCTAGTCTGCTAAATCATTAACTATTAGCGATCGCCCTAACAGCTCAAATTTAACCTATTTAACGTTCACTGTAATAGTATCAGAGATTACGGGGTTGTCATGGGGAACGTGAGCATAGTTACCTAAAACCAATTGTAGAGTATGTTCTCCAGGAGAGAGGGTAAGTTCTGTTTCGGTTTGAGCTTTTCCAAAGTGACGAATTTGTTCTGTGGCGGGCAATGATGAAGTCCAATCAGATAATTCTGGTTGATCGATTAATAAATGGTGATGTCCAGCATTTTCTTGCTCAACTCCAGCAGGCACTAGATCCATTCCTGATAAACCAAATTGAACGGTAAACGTTTCAGGTAAAGTTGCTCCATCTGTAGGTTCAATAATGTATACTTGCGCCTCAACAGGAGCATGAGAAACTAAATTAGCAGCGATCGCATTCTGGATCGACAACAAGCTAAACAATAAGGTGCAAGTAATACTGACAAATACTGCTTTAATACTCATGATTATTTCTCAATTTAATACTTTATTAAGATATGTAAAGATATCATAACAAAAATATCTTCATTAGAGGTCAAAGAGGTGAGCGAAATTTACGGTGGCCAAAATTTTAATTGCCGTTACTCGTTACTTTTTACTCGTTACTTAAAGCGTCTCTATTATTTAACTCCACACCTTTTTTCGTTCACCCGGGAGAAAGTCACTCAAGATTTCTTCTGATCTAGCTTAGCCGCTGCTTCAAGTGCTGCTTTGTTTCTGGCTCTAAGGGCATATTTCTGTAGCTGCTTAATTTCCATGCCACTCAAAATACTCAAATCTTCTAATTCCATCCCCTTCATCAACATTTCTATACACCAAGTTTGTCTAGCTTGTTCAATCATGGGAGGTTGACCTTGAGGAGTTAATAAATCAGCAGTTAACTCTTGCCAAATAGTTTGTAGTTCTGGCTCAGAGATAGCGTTACTTGCATCATTAATAAAAATTGCTGGTTGCTCATCCTTACGACTTTTTAACCAATAAGTTAGGGGATTAGTAGATGTTGAACCATAGCGAAAACCCATCACCCATTGATTGAGAGGAACTTGTCGCTCAATACCATAATTAATTTGTAAGATGTGTTGCTGAGGTTCAACTACAGAATGCGATCGCTCTAAATGTATAATTTCTGAAACCGATAAACCTGCCCCAAACAAGACATAAACTAAGGCATATTCTTGTTTCCCCATTTTTTTGGCATTACGAAATAGCGATCGCACTAAACTGGCTGGTAAATCGGCTACTTCTTTTGGCTTTACTTTAACAATACTGGTTTCAGTAACGGCACTTGTAAAGTCAGAGCCAGCAAAAGAACCTTGTAAAAATAAGGTTACTAAACTGTCTAAAAAATCATTCTGATCTTCCCAAAGAGTATAACCTTCGCAGCTAGACTGTATGGTGAAATAACCGATCAGCATAAAGTTGAGTAGGTTGACTATTTGCTCTGATGTCAAATTACTAGTTAAATTTTCTTTAGCGATCGCTTCTTCTAAATACCCTGCCACGTAGCGACTGGCTTCATCGAGACCCTTTCCCAACGCTAGACGATTTTCAATAGGATAATTACCCGACTCTCCGACAATAGAACGTACCAAATCAGGTGCTTTGTCTAGGGTATTTAAACTTTCTTGAGCGTACTCCTGGAGAAAATCTGCCACACTATCCTTAGCATTTGCCTGTTCTACTAACGCATGAACCAATTTAGCAAACACTGCCGAATCTTGAATCACTGCCAAAAGCAAACGGTACTTGTTGCCAAAATTACGAAATAAGGTAACTTCGTTTACTTGAGCGCGCTCGGCAACAGCTTTAGTAGTAGTTTCTGTAACTCCTCTCTCAGCAAATAAGTCTAGGGCTGCTTCAATTAGACGGGCTTTGGTGGATTTTCGTGGGCTAGACATAAAATATTCAATCGATATCTCAGCAAACTCGGCAAAGCTAAATATTCAATAACAGACAATAGACAACTCTCTCAGCTTTAAACCTAATTAATTGTCAAGTATCACTTATCAATTGTCCATTGGTAATAAGCTCAAATGTCTGTTTCTATTTTATTTAAATCAATAATGACAACGCCTAGAGTAGCAGTTTCCAGAAAACAATGTAAGTCTCACTTGCATTAAAAATTAATAGCTGTTAGACTGCGATATGTAAGCGACACTTGCAAAACATATTTAAGTAATCTTAAATATCAGACTAGCAAGCGTCACAGAAGCTAAGAGTATTAAGGGTGTATTTGCTAAAACCTAGTATAAACAGGCTCTTCAGCTCTTAACCTTAAAGTATCTTTAGGACAAGTATTAATGACACAACAATTGATTGCCCCCAAGATTCAGTCATCGTCAGCGGTTCAACCAGCAGAGGAAAAGCTCCAATTATGCTGGGTTAACATAATCTTTTTTGCTGCTTTTCACATCATAGCCTTATCAGCACCCTGGTTTTTCTCCTGGTCTGCCTTGGGGGTAGCAATTTTCTTCCACTGGTTGTGTGGCAGTATTGGTATTTGCTTGGCATATCATCGTATCTTGACTCATCGCAGTTTGGAAGTACCCAAATGGTTAGAACGTATTCTAGTAACCTGCGGTGCACTAGCATTACAAGGTGGTCCTATTTTCTGGGTAGCAGGACACAGCTTACACCACGCCCACACTGAAGACAATGACAAAGATCCTTATTCTGCTAAACGCGGTTTTTGGTGGAGTCATATGGGTTGGTTAATGTTTAAACAGGATAAATACTTCGATTACGATCAATATAAAAGATATGCCCCCCGTACTGATAGAGATCCCTACTATCGTTGGTTAAACAACAACTTTATCTTGGTTCAAATTGCTTTAGGTCTTGCCTTATACGCTTTAGGTGGTTGGTCTTTTGTTATCTACGGTATCTTTGTTAGAGCAGTAACTCTATGGCACTGCACCTGGTTTGTCAACTCTGCTACACATTTCTGGGGTTACAAAAACTTTGAATGTGAAGATGGTTCTCTCAACCTCTGGTGGGTCGGCATTCTAGCTTATGGCGAAGGCTGGCACAACAACCATCACTTCAGACCTCGTGTTGCTAAAGCTGGTCAACGTTGGTGGGAAATTGATGTGACCTGGTGGGCAATCCAAGTATTACGCAGTTTAGGACTAGCGAAGAAAGTCGTGATGTAATTCTTAAATATTTAGTAATTAGATTAGAAAAAAAAGCGATCGCCTTTACATAAGAGAGTGATCGCTTTTTATTAGTATCGTTTTTGATGCTGATAGCTGATAGCAATTCTCTATCAGCTTCTTAATCTGAGCATGATCACAAATCTTAGTCGTTTAGTAAATCATACTTATAACCAATTACCCACTAATACAAAGGGAGCCCAATAGTAAGGATGACGATACTGAGAGTCTTCTTCTGCCAATAAATCTAATTGTGCTTGGCGCAAGGCTCTAGCTTTACTAATTTGAACATCATTCGCCAAATTATTGTAAAACTTACCCATCAGATTGGCAGTAGCCTCGTCATTAGCTCCCCATAACGTTGCGAGGGTACTACGAGCGCCGGCACGCACTGCGACCCCTGCTAAACCAAGAATAGCCTGGCTATCTCCTTCGGCAGTATTACAAGCACTGAGAACTAATAATTCAATCGGTTGAGAACGTTTTAAATTCCCAGCCCGGAGTAAATTATCAAATCGGTTAACGTTAATCAGGGGGTTTCCTTCTTTAGCACCACTGAGAATAAAAGTTTGGTCAGATGTTGAGCCAAATTGACCGTGAGTTGCCAGATGAACTACAGGAAAATCTGATTCCTGTAATTTTTCTTGAAGGCTAGCTTCTGTAAAATCTTGATTGAGAAGAATTTCTGATTTATTGAAAATTCGTTTGATTTCTTTTAACTCGTCTTCTACTTTAGGAATTGGTGGAAAACGATATGCTGGAAATTCGTTGGTAACTCCTGCTGCTAATACTCTAATCTGCTGTCTTTTGAGTGGTTGAGGATTAGTTAGCTGTAAACCAGAGCTAAGAGCAATATTATAATCTTTCTCAATTAGATATTGTTGTTCTTTTTGATCGTAAAGCAAAGACATAGGAATGTTACGCAATGAACCATCTAGAACAAATACGAGGGTCTTAACACCACTGGCTTTAAGGTCTTCTTCTGCTGGTTCAATCAACCAACTGTAGATTTCTGACGCCAGGGGTAAGATATCTTCCTGAAGGGATTCTTCTTGAGAGCGTTTAATTTTGGCAATTTCTGCTTCTGGTTCATCGGTACCTCTTGCACCACGAATAGCCTCGGCAAAACCAGGATTAGTTAGGGAGCGACGACGCAGTTTTTTAATAGTGTTATCGACTTGTTTTTGAGTCAGATTTTTAGTCTCATAATGGCGGAGGGGTTGTCCAGGAAGTGTCAAAATTACTTCTAAACGGTCTTGAAGCAGTATCGGATAAATTACTGCTGCTTCTGAATCTACATCATCGATCGCCACTGGTTCTTCTGCTACTTGGGAACAAGGATCGCGGAAGAAGTTGTCTAATTTAACAATCTGCAAAGATTCTAGGACATCACGAGCTTGATTTAATTGGGGAAGAGTTGGTTCTTCTTCTAGTAGTAAGCTTATATAATCTCGAAAGATTGGTTCAACCGGAGTAGTTGCTAAATCACTCCGCAAAGCTTTAATGGTGTTAAAGGATGCCTCGTAAGCGTTAAGAGCGTTATCACGTTTCCCTTGGGCGGCTAAGATTCTTCCTAGCTGGGAGTTCCAACGATAAGCGACTTCAGGATACTCTGCGGTAGGAGCTAGTTGTAATGAACCTTCGGTTAAGCGACTAGCTTCAGCATATTGTCCTTGTTGTTCATAAAGATAGCCCAGATAGCCCATTGCCTCTGCTTCAGCAATTACGTTATTGATTTCACGGGATTGCTGTATTGCTGTAGCCAGAATTTCCGCAGTATCTTGGTCAGTTCTACCCTGACGAATTAGGCTTTGAGCAAAATTGATCTTGCCATAAATACCCGCTCGAGTGGAGGGAAAACTATCTACTTCAGGTTCAATTTTACTAATTGCCGCTGTAATTTGCGGGTTTAGCTGTTGATTTAATTCTCGATTCAGTCGTTCTGAGCCATCTGTAATCTGACTAAGAAACTCAGGATCGCTAATTTCTAGGAGATTAATATTTTGATTCAGCTCGACGATCGCATCCTGCCAAAAATCTTTGATATCTAGCAACAGACTAAGACCATTTAGTTCTGCTTTTAATCCATCTAATTGATTGGGAGAAGTCTGGGCTGCCTGCTCATAATAAGATAAAGCTGGTTGATAGGGTGTTAAGGCAGATTCTGCTGAACCACCAGAGTTGGCAATTGTATCTAAAACCACAGTTTGTGGAGGAAACTGATTCTGTTTTTCTATAGCGATCGCTCTAGCCGTATTGCCCAAACTCAGCAAGGTGGCAGTTTGCTGGAGAGGATCGTCAAGTCTGTTTGTTGTCTCCAAACCCATTTCTAAGGCTTTGCTTGCTACTCTGGGGTAGCCACTTTCACGAAGATAATCACCAAAACGAAGTAAACCGGTAACTTTATCTACAGAATCGGGATATTGCTCGATATCAGAGACATCGGGTAAAAATTTAGCTTCCGCTTCTTCAGTCATAGGAACGATTCCCTCTAACTGCGGTTCTATAGTTTGAGCTTGCTCGATGATGTTGCTACAACTAGTTTTATTAGTGAGGTCAAATGCTCCTAATAGGCTATCGCAGGATTGGGGATAAAGACCCAAAGCTTGTTGCGCCGTGGCAGTATTGAGATAGCTTTCTCTACTACCATCAAGGTTGCCTTGATCTTGATAAGCTACTGTAGCTTTTTGCCAGGTTTTAATTGCTCGAGCTAATTTTCCTGCTTCGTAATATTCTTTGCCTTTTTGAGCTAATTTTTGGGGCTGTACTTGATTGACATCTTGAGACATTGCTGGCAAGGTAATGGCAGTGATTATGCCAACGGTAACTAAGACCATAAAGCCAACAGCAGTTTTACTCCATCTGAAAGGAAAATAAAGCTGACTTAATTGGCTCATTAGCCAGTTTACGCCTTGTCCTAGCCATCTCAAGATTAATTTTAGATTCATCGTTTTGTCAGGAACTCAATATAGTATTTTTTAGGGATAAAAAAGATTTAAAAAGGAAAATATTCCAGAGAAAAATACAAACCATCTTCTTGTAGAGTATCGCCACTGTCTTCCACATCTACTAGGGGAATACCATAATCTAAACGGGCACGGAGCATATCGCTTAGATCTAACTGTAACCCGACTCCAAACGATACCACCGTATCTTCATCTTGATTAACGTTATCGGAATTACTCCAGCTAGTCCCAAAATCGATAAAGGGAATTGCTGAAAGACTACTTTGTCGCCGACTCCAACGATAGAAAGGAATTCTAACTTCAGCGGAGATAAATAAGCCACTATCTCCTAGTAGGGCATCCTGACGATAACCGCGAACGCTGTCTACTCCACCCAAGCTAAACCTCTCCAGAGGTACTAAATCGTCACCAGAAAGCTGAATATCAGAACGTAGAAGTAAATTGATATTGGAGCTGGACGCTAATTGCCTCAACCACTGTACTTGTCCCCGCCAAGAGACAAATTTACCATCTGGCGCACCTTCATTAACTGTCGCATCAAAAATATCTAGCCCTAAGCTAAATTGCGATCGCGCTGCCAATACATCTTTACGAGTACGTCTTGTCCAATCTTGGAAAAAACGCAGGGCAGAAATCTTGGTCTCGCCATCTTCATCTGCTCCAGGAGAGAGGTCAGGAAAAGGTTCATCTCGCAAAGAAACTTCATTGGTTTGACGGGAAAATTCTAAACCTAAAGCTAGTTCCTGAGTCGATTCAGAATTGGCACTCAAAAAGACCGGTTGCCTCAGGGTGAACTCTAGTTCATCAGTCTGAGATTCGATATCTAAATCGTCAAAATCTCCTTCAATAATATCGCTGTCTACATAGCGATAACGCAACCCTACAGTTCCATCAAGGGAGTTAACGGGAATAGTATAGTTGGTATCAAAATCGTTACTGCCGTCAGTATTTTTAAAGACAAAACTAAAGCGATCGGCATAACCTAAAACATTGTTATGATTCAGCTCTAAACCCCGTTGTACACTGCCTACACTGGGGGTACGACTATTGTTGACAAATAATACGGGGTCAAAAGCATTTCCTTGATTGACATCCACATCTAATGCCCAGCGATCGCGACTTAAGCCTACAGATAGTTCCGCATTGAGACTCTCGACTAAAGGATTAAGCTGTAGTAGTTGTAATGCTTCCTGCAGTTCTTCAATATTTAATGGGGATTTCGTTCCTCTGCTGAGACGAGAACGAATATAGCTTTCTTTTAAACGACCATCAACGTTGACGTTAATTTCTTCAACTCTACCCTCGATCGCTTGAATTGTGACTACCCCTTGACTGACATTTTGCTGGGGAATCACTACCCCTGAATTTATATAACCGTTGCTAGTGTAGAGTTTAGTTAGTTTAGTTTCTAACTCTAATAAATCGGCAAAAGTTAAAGGGCGATCGCGATATTTTTTGAATACAGCTTCTAATTCTTCTTCTTTCAAAACTGTATTGCCTTCTAACTTAAATTTATTAACTTCGAATTCAACTTCTAGTTCTGGAGCTTCTCCTTCTGGCAACTGGTTTGGCGGAGATTCTAAAAAGTCTTCAATCGGTGGCAGTGGAACAATCCTCGGTTTCTGCTGAGTATCTGGAAGGGGAGAACGAGGTAAATTATCCGTATTAACACCTGGAGGCAATTCTGGAGTTTGAGCCAAGTACAAAATCTGATCGACACGATCAATGTCTGTCTTACCCTTTTCCTGAGCAGAAGTTTCAGTAGCCATAGTTAGCATAGCTACTGGTAAGAGCATTAAATTGATTCGTTTGAACGATTTAAACTGATGATTATTCATGTCTTTTTGTAAGCATGCAGTCACAATATAATAAAAAATCCTTGTTTCCGAAAAAAATTAGTCAAAAAAAATCATGTTTAGCCAAAATTAATGCTTTTGACCTTTGATTTCCTTAATACTTTGTCATGTGAATTAAACATCAGTAAGAACTCAATATCTGTTTTGGTCACAAAATAGAGCATAAAAGTTGCAATTAAAACTTTCAGTTTAAATTAATCATGATTCCTAAGCTTACTACACTAAGACTTCACCTGAAAATGTTTTAGCTTTTTAACAGAATTGTTCACAATAGCTATTATTTAGGGAAAGAAATGCAGAGAATTTTCCCAAAATCAAGTTGGACAATTAGTTTAGGAAGAGGAAGCAGGAGCCGATATTGAGTAGTTTTTGAGATCCTTTGTACTTCTAATTTCTCACTGAAGATGCATCAGTCAGATTGACATAATTTGAAATAATTATGCTACGATAGCTAAGGCAATAAAAAAATTGCTGTTTTGCGGGCGTTGTGTAATGGTAAGACCTTAGCCTTCCAAGCTAATGACGCGGGTTCGATTCCCGCCGCCCGCTTAGGTTAATGGGTTTATGGTGTATTATTACAGAGAAAGCGATCGCTCTGAGCGACAGCAGAGTTATTTTGCAGATAATTCTCCATTAATGAGCAAACTTGACCAATTAACTGTTCAAAAGAATCAATCCGCCATAATTTAATCTCTCCTCCTTCTCCTGTTGTAGCAAGTAAATTTCCCTCTGGATTTAAACTAAGGCGTTTAATGCCAGATTGATGAGCTGTCCAAGTTGCCAGAGACTCTCCACTATCAAAATCCCATAGTCGAACCGAACCACGATCATCACTGCTGAAAATTGTTTTTCCATCAGGACTATAGATTACTGAATTCACTCTTGCTTGGTAAATATGCAAAGGAAACTTAGTGGAATTATTTTCAATATTCCAGCGACGAATTGTGCTGTCTTGACCACCACTAGCTAGCCACTTACCATCAGGACTAAAAGCCACGGCGTAAACCTCCCCAATGTGATCCTGAAATTGATTGATTACTTGTTCTGATTCCCAATCCCAGACGATCACAGTGCCGTCTTCACTAGCACTGGCTAGTAATTTACCATCGGGACTAAAACTGAGACTATTAACTAGACCCTCATGTTCTGACAATTCAGCTACTAATTCACCTTGTAGGTTCCACAGTTTGATTATCCCGTTCGCACCGGCAATAGCTAGTAACTGACCATCACGGCTGAATCTAATGGTTTCTGGAGAACGGATCTGAGTTGGCAATGTTTGTAATAATTCACCCTGCAAATTCCAAAGATGAACAGTCCCATTTTTACTAACACCAGCTAGTAATTGTCCATCAGGACTTAAACTAATCCTACCGATCAATGAATAATGTCCTAAAAATTCTGATAACAGTTTGCCCTCAAGATCCCAAAGGCGTATCTTGCCATCTTCTCCAGTACTGGCTAAAAATTTGCCATCAATACTAAAGACTAAGTCCTGAATCCAGTTTCTATCTCCCTGCCATTTGGCTAACTCTTGATTCTCCAGAGTCCATAAACGAGTAGTGCCATCATCTCCCGAACTAGCTAGAAGTTTGCCATCTTGACTAAAACTAACACTCCTTACAGGACCATTATGTCCTCTAAATTCTGATAACTGCTTGCCATGTAAGTTCCATACCCTAGCATTACCATCCTCCCCCGCACTGGCGATCGCTTGACCATCGGAACTAAAGGCGATGTTCCAAAGGCGTTGCCTATCAGCTTGCCAAGATCCTACTAGCTGATATTTTCGATTCCAAACTTTGACTACTCCATCATCTCCAGCACTGGCAAATAACTGACCATTAGGGCTAAAGATTACTTTCCAAGAATGGACAGGAAATTTTTGCAATAATTTACCCTGAAAATTCCAAAGACGAATGGTTTGATCTCTGCCAGCAGTGGCGATTAATTGCTCGTCGGGGCTAAAACTAACACTTTTAACCATGTCTGAATCTGCTTGCCATCGTCTTAATAGTTTTCCCTGCAAGTTCCACAAAGCTACGGTGCCGTCGTTCCATCCAGCACTAACCATTAATTGACCGTCCTGACTAAAGTCAAAATCTCTAACTTGCCCTTGATGAGCTTTCCAGGCAGCTAATTCTTCTCCTTCTAAATTCCAGAGGCGAATCATCCCGCTTTCTGAACCACTAACTAAGTTATTTTGGTAATCTTGAGCGGAACTAAAGGATACCGTCCAGACTCTGTGCCGATCAGCTTGCCAGCTTCTTAACTCTTCTCCTTGTAGATTCCACAAACGAATGATGCCATTTTCTTCGGCACTAGCCAGTAAATCACCTTGAGGGTTAAAAATACTTCTAACTGGTACAGTATCTTCTACATTCCCTTGCATCCGATTAAGTTCTTTAACTTGATAAACCGACCATTGTAATGTTTTTGCTACTGGCTGTTTTAATTGCTCATTAAGTCCTGATAGCTTCAAAAGATAATCTTGTAGAGCTGTTGCTGCTCTTAGGTTATCAAGCATTGAATCTAAAGACTGATTGGAGGTCAGATTAAGTCTGGCAGATTGTTTGGAGGCATTGCTTTGACCAATCTTGGCTTGCATGCGTGCTAACAAAGCTGCAATTAACAATGTACTTAAAATCGTAATTACGGCGATCGCACCACTCCAACGCATGGTAACGTTTAATTTTTTCTGGTCTATACTATCTTTAACAAATTCCTTTTCTACTTGATTAAACCAATTATTCTCAGACCCAAGTATTTGCTTAAGTATGCCTAATCTTGGATTCGCATTCCAGAGATAATCTCGCGGTTTTTTCTTTTCTTGCCATTCAAATGCCGCAGGAGTTAGAAGACGCTGTAAGAATAAATTATCTTGTAATTGACCTTTTTGTAGCCAATCCTGCAATTTATCCCAACCTCGGACTAAGAAATCGTGGGCAGGCTCGTAATAAATGCTGTCTGATTCAGTATCTTTGCCCGTAACAATCAGGCGGGTATCGACTAAACTATTCAATACCCTTTCAACTCGCTGATTCTCTGACTGGCTAGGATAGATTAGCTCTGGCTTTAATACCCTGCGCTTAACAGCTTCACCTCCATCAATTTCTACCATCCGTAACATTACTTGGCGCATCGTTAATTGATGAGCTTGATTGGGTAGATTGTCATATTCTTGATTAGCTCTCCTAGTTAGAGCACCAGCTACTCCACCTTCTCTTTCAAAGTCCGCATCTACGGTCAAGGCTCGATCTTCCTTTCCTTCTTCAATCCAGGCACGATGTAAATTGATATACATCTCACTGAGAGTAAAAGATAGCAATGGTAAAGCTCCTGGCATCTGAGCTACTTCATCCACCAGACGATCTACTAAATTAGCCGGTTCAAAATACAATGCCATCTCGGTAGCGGGTTTTTCCACTACATCTCTTAATTCATCTGATCGCATAGCACGGACTACAAAACGGGAAATTGCCCAATCTGACTGTAAGGCTGAAGTTAGAAATCTTGGTTCAAAATCAGAGCGCAAAGTAATAATTAAACTAACCTGGGGACATTGCTCTAAGATTTGAGCTAGCAGATCGATAAAATCATGGCATTCTTCTCTTTTTTGAGTTTCAACTGGGTCAGTTTTCCCTCTAGTAGCTGAAAAAAGTTTTGTTTGAAGTTTATTCCACCAAGTTGATTTTTGCTCCTCGGTTGTAGTAACTGTGGCTTGTGCTAGAGTAATCAACTCTTCAAATTGATCGATGACTAATAGCAACTTAGTCTGAGAATGTTCCCGAGACCAAGTTTGAATTGAATTAATTGACTGATGAGGATTTTGTTGCAGCTTTTGACCGAGGATAGTAGTGTCTCCAGCTAGACTACGACTAGCTTCAGTAGGGGGATTATGATCGAATAAAACTACTTGATCCTCAAAGTTGGTTTGGTCTTGGTTATTAAGGGCAGATAAAACTCTAGCAAGAGAACTAAAAGGTTTATTTCCAGGTCGGATCGGTTCGAGTATCTGCCATTTTTGAGGCTCCTTTTCCCGTAAATAGGGAATTAAACCTGCCTTGACTAAACTAGATTTTCCCGAACCAGATATACCCAAAACTACGGTTAACTGCTGATGAGGTTGAGTAACTTTCTCAAATAAGTCCTGAATAACTTCTTGTCTGCCAAAAAAGAGACGTGAATGTCTTTCTTCAAAGGATTCTAAGCCTCGATAGGGATTATTGTCTTTTTCTAGTTTGGGTGCAGGTTCTAATTGTGGTTCAAGATCGGGGAGTTTGAAAATATATTCTCCGCGATCGTGTTTGGTTAAAGGGAAAAATCCTGGAGTCTGTTTTTCTTGGGAGTTTAACTCTACATAATCTCGAAGATAGAGATATAGTTCGGGAGTAGTAATTACACCATCAGCAATTAAATCTGCTTGGCGATCGCCCAAAGCTTTAATCAATCCTTCGGCAAAGGGAGAATGTTGTTGACTAGTGTCGAGATCGCGATTATTGAGAAAGTCTAAGGCTTCTTGGTTATGTGCCGCAGAGGTAATTACTTGCCATGCAGAATATTTAATAAAACGATAGTAATGCTCCCAATGAATTTTCTCTGGAATGGGAATCAGTTTACGAGTACTTGCCCAACGAAATGTCCCTGCAAAGCAACAATCGAGAATTACTAATAGATGTCTGCATTCGAGATAGGACAACCAGTCATGTAAATCCCCCATCCGCAACAAAGAATTAGGCTCATTGACATTCCCATCTTGGGGGACGAGATAGCCTTCTGGACCAGTATCGCTACTACGAGCAATACCATGTCCAGCAAAGTAGAGTACTAGGCGATCGCTCTGGGTAGGCCTTATTTTATTAGGCAGAATATCTGTAAAGAGGCTTTTGAGGCGATCTTTAGTAGCATAGTGATTGACGATTACTCCTGTCTTAAAATTAGGATGAACTAATTGATATTGATAATGATCTTTAAGGATTTCGGCGATCGCGATCGCATCAGGAACTGCAGTTTTGAGGCGAGCAATTCCGTTGTGATATTCGTTAATCCCAATTACCACCGCCAAACTACGTTTAAATTCAGCCATCACCAAAGTAACTGTTTTAATAAACCGTTTATTCAATAGTAACGATAGAATTTAGTTTAGGCTCCAAGTTGGGAAAAAAACATTATTTTATTTACAATCAAACCAATGTGATGGCACTTCTAAAATTTTCATCATCTATGTTCTAAAAAATCATGTTTTCAAAAGTATTAAGTGTGATATCGAAGATTTGCAAAAGATGTTTGCATTTGAGATGCGACAACCAATCGTATAAATTAATTAGTACAAAACTTTTGGGAATATTGGTTTAATGCTTTTGAGTTAATAATTTCACTTATCAATCCTTAGTAGAGTTGTGTAGTATTAAAATATTGTTAAAATTATTGTGCTGCTTTATATGTGTCAATCTAGACAATGACATCTTCTCAAAAAACGATATTAATTGTTGATGATAATTTAGAGGATCGTCATACTTACCATCGCTATCTCAAACAAGATCCTATCTGTACCTATAATATTATCGAAGCCGAGACGGGAGAAGAAGGACTAGAGCGTTTTTTCCGCCATCACCCCGATCTGATCTTGCTCGATTTTAATTTGCCAGACTTAGATGGATTAGAGTTTGTAGCAAAATTGAAAGAAAGTTACGCACAGCTTCGCGGATCTCTTCCAGATCGCCTACCTCCAATAATAGTGTTAACTGGTGAAGGAAACGAGGAGATCGCAGTTAAAGTAATGAAGGCAGGGGTTAAAGATTATTTAACCAAAGGTAACACTAATGCTAATAGTCTCCGTTTCACGATTCGCTCTGTACTAGAACAGGTTCGCTTACATCAGTTAGCTCAACGCAACGAACACAAATTTCGTGTTTCTGTTGAGAATATGCTGGACTGTTTTGGGATCTATACCAGCATTCGCGATGAAAATTTTCAGATTATTGGTTTTCGTCCCGATTATCTTAATGAATCTGCTTGTAAAAATAATTTGTTCGATTGGCAAAGGCAAAAAGAATCAAATACTTGCCTCCTAAACATTTTTGATTTCCAAGGTGAACTATTTTCTTTGTGCTGTGAGGTTATAGAAACTGGAAAAGCTGTCTCGAGAGAATTTTTTTTAAAATCTCAGGAGCCAGAAAATCAAGCTAAAGTCTTTGAGATTAGAATTGATCGACTAGAGGATGGTTTTATTGCCGTGTGGCGCAACATTACCGAACGCAAACAAATTGAAAAAGCTCTACAGCAAAGTGAAGCTAGGTTTCGAGTTTTAGTAACTCAAGCCCCTGTGGGTATTTTCCAAACAAACTGCCAAGGAGACTGTGTATATGTTAATCCTCGCTGGCTGGAAATTACGGGACTTTCCCAAGCAGAAGCATTGGGACAAGGCTGGAGTAATGCTTTGCATCCTGAAGATAAAGCCAGGGTTTATCAGCAATGGTACGAAACTGCTCAATTGGGAACAGAGTTTACCTCGGAATATCGTTTTCAGTCTCCTGATGGCACAATAACTTGGGTATCAGGAAAAGCAGTAATTATGTATGGCGATCGTGGAGAGCGTATTGGTTATTTTGGCACGATTATTGACATTAGCGAGCGAAAACGAGCAGAAGCTCTATCCAAGGAGCAAAAAGAGCGATTAATCAGTATTAACCAAGATTTAGAACAGACAACTTCTTTATTAAAAAAACGTAATCGAGAACTAGACGAATTTACTTATATAGTCTCTCACGATCTTAAAGCACCTTTGCGAGCAATTCGCAATCTTTCAGAATGGATTGAAGAAGACTTAGAAGATAAACTCGACGACGATATCAGACAAAACCTGAAATTATTAAAAAGTCGGGTTGGTAGAATGCAAATGTTTATCCAGTCTTTACTTAAGTATTCACGGGTAGGACGAGAACAAAGCCCAACGGAAATAGTTGCAGTTAAAGATTTATTAATGGATATTATTGATTCTATAGCACCACCACCAAAATTTGCGATCGCTATTGACGAATCGATGCCCACTTTGAACACACAAAAAATTGCTTTAGAACAGGTTTTTAGCAATTTAATTAGTAATGGGATCAAACATCACCACAGTCAAGCAGGAAAAATTGAAATCTCTGCTACAGAAACTCCCCAATTCTATTATTTTGCAGTTACCGATGATGGTGATGGTATTGCTCTAGAACATCAAGAGCGCATCTTTGGCATATTTCAGACCTTATCTAGTCGCGATCATAATGAAAGTTCAGGCATCGGTTTATCGATTGTCAAAAAAATAGTTGAGAGTCAAGGAGGAACAATTGAGTTAGAATCTCAAGTCGGTAAAGGTACTACTTTTAGTTTTTCTTGGCGTAAGTAGAAACTAGAATAGCAGGCGCGAAAATAGCTTTTGAGAGGAATTTTTCCTCCAACTGTAACCCTCGTTTGAACAATGCCCCTAATTGCATATACAGCGTGAGCGGTTTTTTCATCCCACGGCTAAAGCTCGCTTCGCTCGTGGGCTTTTCTCTGCTGTAATTCCAAAAACAAAAGCGATAAAGGGTAGTGAAACTCCAAATGTGATCGCTTTTTGTTTAATTCCTTCTGAAACCGAATTCTTTTCTAACTTTGGTTTACAAGCATTTTTATCCGATTGATAGTTCTGATAATAAACTTGCCACCGTTTCTGCCCTGCTGTGGTAGTTACCAAATAATACCTAATTAAGTACCTAATCTGTTGCTAATGCCAATTAGGTGATTTTTATTGACAGAAATCATAAATTTAAATCAATTATGTGTCCAGAAAATATTGAGAATCAACAAATATTGAGAATAAATTTTAATTATTGCTTAGTTAGGTTATGTCACAAAAACACTTCCAAACCCCTAAAGACGATGAATGCCAAGCTGTGGGTAAATATTTAACATCTTTTCAGCGCAAGTTGCTGCAAAAAAGTTTGCAACCCGAACTGACAGATAAACAACGTCAACGAATACAAATAATGCTTCTAGCTGATGAGGGTAAAACTCAAGCTCAAATATGCCAAGAATTAGGCTGCTGTCAGGCTACAGCTAGACATTGGATCACTATGGCAAGAACTAATCAAGCCCATCATTGGAAATCAAATCCTATTGGTCGTCCAACATTAGTACATGAGGAGTATCTACAGCGTTTGAAACAGTTAGTAACTAAAAGTCCTCAAGAGGTTAATGTTCCCAATCAAGACTATCAATATCCTTTTAAACGTTGGACTGCTCAAAAACTCAGCCAGCATCTCCATAAAGAATTAGGGATTAAGGTAACTCCTCAACATCTAAACAGATTATTAAAACAGATGGGGTTATCTACTCGACCAAAACCGGTAGTTGAAGCAGAAGGAGATCGCTCTAGTAAAGGTATCCAAATCGACAATTTAGATACGGTTTCTATGTTTGACACTTCAGAAATTTGGAACTTTAATCCCCTCGCCAGTAATTAAAATCATGGTTCAAAATATATCGAAGGTTTCCCGTCAGCAGATTAATGATATTTTGGGACATACTTTTTCTGAATCAGAGTTTTCTAACTGTCTCCAACAGCTCAAAACAATCAAACCAAAAGTCGGTAAGTTTTGGGAGACTACAGGAGCCGAAGCTGGAGTATATCTGATTGTTGCGGGAAAAGTACGGCTAATCGATCATGCTGGAGAGTTAATTACTAACCTCAAAGCTGGAGAATCTTTCGGAGAGGCTACCTTTTTTCCCGATCGTGCTTTCGAACCATACTCGGCAAGAGCTGCTCGTAATTTAGAACTTTGTTATTTGCCACCAGAATTGCTATTAACATTAGTTCAACGACATCCCCAGATCCAAGAACATCTTTATCATCAGGCTCAAGAGTTTAATTCTCTGGTTACTAATTCTAATCAAGCTGTGGCTCAGATTATCCCTCAAGCCAAACCAGTAGAAGTTTCATCAACTAATACCGAGCTAAAGAGAGTTAAAAAAGTAAATAAAGCTTATTTTCCTAACCCCAGTCTTAAAATAGGTCATTTATGGCAAAAAGTTAGTCGTCGTTATCCTTTCTACGCTCAACAAAGTGACTCAGATTGTGGTGCAGCTTGTTTGGTCATGATTGGTCGTTACTGGGGTAAAAAATTTAGTGTGAGTCGCCTGCGAGATATTGCCAATGTCGATCGCAATGGTGCTTCTTTAAGAGGATTAGCCGCAGCAGCGGAAAGTATTGGCTTTACTACTCGCCCAGTTAAAGCCAGTTTAGATCAATTAGCTAAACAAAGTTTACCTGCGATCATCCATTGGGAAGGCAAACACTACATCGTCGTCTACCGAATAACCAAAGATTCTGTGATTGTCTGCGATCCAGCCATTGGACAGCGCAACTTTTCCCATGGCGAATTTAAGGAGCGTTGGACTAACTATACACTGTTGTTGCAGCCGACAGCATTTCTCAAAGACGCTCCTGAAGCCAGTACTCCTTTCTGGCAGTTTTTTGAATTAGTCAAACCCCATGGAATAGTTTTACTAGAAATATTTATTGCCTCGATCTTAATTCAAGTTTTTGGCTTAATTACACCTCTATTTACTCAGTTACTTTTAGACCGAGTAGTGGTGCAGCAAAGTAATCTAACTTTAACCGCCGTGGGTTTGGGATTACTAATTTTTGGCTGGTTTCAAGTTGCGATGACTGGACTGCGACAGTATCTACTAGATCATACGGCTAACCGAGTCGATCTCTCTTTAATTGTCGGCTTTATCAATCATACTTTCCGCTTACCTCTAGGCTTTTTTGAATCTCGTTACGTAGGGGACATTATTGCTCGTGTCCAAGAAAATCGTAAGATTCAGCGATTCTTGACCGGGGAAGCTTTAGCCATCATTCTCGACTTATTAACCGTGTTCATTTATGTCGGACTGATGTTTTGGTATAGCTGGAAGATGGCATTGTTAACTTTGGTCATTGTGCCACCGTTTGTCATCTTGGCATTAGTCGCCACTCCCTTCTTAAAACGAGTTTCGCGTGAGATTTTTTTTGCTCATGCGGAAGAAACAGGATATCTAATTCAATCTTTGACTGGTATTAGCACAGTTAAATCGATGGCGGTGGAACAGTCGGTACAGTGGAATTGGGAAGACTTATTCGGTAAGGCAATTAAAAAGAACTTTTCTGGACAGGTAATTGGTAACAGACTACAAATATTAAGCGCGACTATAGAAACTACCGTCCGCACCGCATTACTTTGGTTCGGTGCCTGGTTAGTAATTAGCAACGAGCTAACTATCGGACAGTTGGTGGCGTTTAATATGCTGTTAGTTAACGTGATTAAACCTTTTCAACGGTTAATTGTCCTCTGGAATGAATTACAAGAAGTAGTCATTGCCATAGAACGAATTAATGATGTCATTGATACGGAATTAGAAGAAAATTTACAAAATTCTAGTTGTTCTTCATTGCCACCGCTTCGCGGTCAAATTCGGTTTGATAATGTGACATTTCGCTACCATCCCGAAAGCGATCGCAATACTTTAGAAAATCTTTCCTTTACAGTAGAGCCAGGACAAACAGTGGCACTGGTAGGGCGCAGTGGTTCAGGGAAAACCACCATCTCCAAATTACTTTTGGGTCTTTATCCTCCTACAGAAGGAAAGATTTATATTGATGGCTACGATCTGGCTAATATCTCTTTGCGCTCCCTTAGAGAACAGGTGGGTGTTGTCGATCAAGATACTTTTCTTTTTGGGGGGACGATTCGCGAAAATATCAGCGTCTCCAAGCCCCATGCCGACTTAGAAGCAATTATCACTGCTGCGCAACAGGCAGGCGCACACGAGTTTATTAAAGACTTTCCCATGGCTTACGAAACCCAAATTGGGGAGGGGGGAGGTATGCTTTCTGGGGGTCAAAGACAGCGACTAGCGATCGCTCGGGCTTTGTTAGGCAACCCGCCATTACTGATTCTCGATGAGGCTACCAGTAGTCTTGATGCCGAGTCAGAAAGAATTATCCAAAATAACCTCGAGCAATTTCTTCACAATCGTACTACTTTAGTGATTGCCCACCGTCTTTCTACTGTGCGTAAGGCAGATGTAATTCTGGTACTGGATCGAGGAATTGTAGTTGAAAGCGGCACTCACGAAAAATTGATGGCTAAACGCGGTCACTATTTTTATCTCAATCAACAACAACTAGCTGTTGTTGGTTAAGCGAAAAACATATCTCATTTAATCTTAGCTTTACGGAAATACCAAATGACATGGTTAATGGAAAATTTCCAGCCAACTCCAAGGATACGGCTATTTTGCCAGTTAAGAAGCGAATTACCGGGTCAAAGATAAAAATTTTGCTGGTAGGTGATAGTAATTCATTTGGAGAAACACTACGCAACTATTTAGTACACCAGCCAGATTTTGCCATAGTCGGAAGTGTTATTGATGCTGGTGCTGCTCTAAAACAAGTAGAAAATTTAAACCCCAATATTGTCTTGATGGATTTGGAAATACCTGGAATACAGGGATTAGAAGCCACCACGGCGATCGCTCAAGATTTTCCTCAGAGTAAAACAATTGTTTTAAGTGATTCGGCAACAGAATTACACCTTAAAAAAGCTCTTCATGCGGGAGCTAAAGGCTATTTACTTAAAACTACTTCAGCAGAAGAATTAATTTATGGCATCAGATTTGTCAATCAAGGTTATCTGCACTTTTCTCCAGGTTTATTTGAAAAGCTGGAATCAGTTGAAACAGTGATCCTTCCTACTCGTCAAGGAGCTACTTCCTCATCTACGAGCCTGACTGAGTCTAAACCATCTGCTTCCCAATCCCAACCTGTTAGCACTGCTCAAACTCCATCAGTTACTCCCAGTAGTTCGGAAATAGTCTTAGCACACTCTACTCAGATCCAACTGCATGATTGGTCGAGTCAAACAAAAGAACTGATCGACAATTTACCTAAAGTTTGGACACGGGGACTATTATATTTTCTGGCAGTATTTACAGCGATCGCCCTTCCTTGGGCAATGCTCTCCCAAGTCGATGAAACTGGTACTGCCAGGGGCAGATTAGAACCAAGTGGTAAAACTTTTATCTTAGATGCTCCTGTAGCTGGCACTGTAGCAGCTATTAATATCAAAGCAGGTGAACCAGTAGAAGCAGGACAGAGTTTACTAGAATTGGAATCCGATCTGGTTAGTGCCGAACTACAGCAGCTACAAACTCAGTTAACCGGTCAACAAAATAAACTTAATCAGTTGGAATTACTCAAAAAACAGCTTTTGGTAACGGTTAATACTCAAGAACAAGAAAGTCAGGCACAAAAGCTCGAAAAACAGGCTCAGATAGCTCAGGCGCGACAACAACTTCAGTTTTATCAAAAATCCTATAATTCACAACAAGAAGAAAAATTAGCCCAAGTTAATCAGGCAAAACAAAATGTTGTCTATAGTCAAACTGCTTTAAATTCTGCTCAAGCCATTTTAACCAAAGCTCAAACAGAAATTGATCGCTATCGCCAAGCTTTGAAACAAGGAATTATTGCCGAAGTTCAAGTAGTCGAGCAAGAAGATATCATCGCCGAAAGACAACAAGCCTTCGATCAAGCTCAATCTGATTTTCAACAGGCTCAACTCCGTTTAGCTGAACAGGAAAATAGTTATGCTCAAGTGGTTCGTCAGGCTGAATCTGATATCGAACAAGCTCAATTACAACTACAAGAACAAGAAAAAAGCGATCGCACTTTGACTCATACTGGTAAGCTAGCCATCTTGAGGAGTCAAGAGCAACTCAATAATATTGAAACCGAAATTGCCACCCTGATCGCCGAAATTGCCCAAAGCGAAAGTCAGATTGCCTCTATTCAGTATCAGTTAAAACAGCGAGTCCTGAAAGCACCCGTAAAAGGGACAGTATTTAACCTGGCGATCGCTAAAGCTGGGGAGGTAGTTCAACCAGGAGAGGCGATCGCCGAAATTGCCCCAGAAGATTCCCCTTTGGTAGTTATGGCGCAGATGGCAACGGCTGAAAGTGGTTCTTTAACCAAAGGAATGCCCGTCAAGCTCAAGTTTGATGCCTATCCATTCCAAGACTACGGGATTGTCACCGGGGAGTTAGCTGACATATCTCCTACCTCTGAACTGATAGATACAGAACAAGGGCAAGTAGCTAACTACAATCTAGAAATTAAACTTGACCGCGATTGCCTGCCTGCTGCTAGTAAATGCATTGCTTTACGCCCTGGAGATACCGCAACGGCAGAAGTTGTTGTCCGCCAGCGACGCATTATAGATTTTATTCTCGATCCCTTTAAGAAGTTACAACAAGGAGGTTTGGAACTTTGATGTAGGCAGGGGAAGTAGAGGTGGTAGGGGAGAAAAAGTTTTCATTTTTAATTACATACATACAGGAAAATTATGATGTCACAAACTCTAATCAATTCCAACCAAACTATTACGATTACCAAGGAAGATATCCTGCATCAGATCAAGCTATCTTGTCAAATTCCTGAGATAGTTGAGCAAATTGTTACCCGCAAAGTTATCAGCGCAGCAATAGAAGAAGCAGGGATCGAAGTAACAACCGAAGAATTACAAAAAGCCGCCAACCAAATGAGAGCGATGAGTAAACTGAAAGATGCTCAAGCTACCTGGGCCTGGTTAAAAAAATATGGTCTTTCTCTCGATGATTTTGAAGAAATTGTCTATATTACTTTACTCTCTCAAAAACTAACTAAGCACCTATTTAAAGATAAAGTTGAGCCTTATTTCTACGAACATCAATTAGATTATGCTGGTGCGATTATCTACGAAATTGTTCTTGATGATGAAGATGAAGCGATCGAGCTTTTTTATGAAATTCAAGAAGGTGAAATCAGTTTTTCAGAAGCTGCCAAAGAATATATTCAAGATCGGGAATTACGTCGTAAGGGAGGCTATCGTGGCAAAGTAAACCGTACTGAAATGAAACCAGAAGTTTCGGCAGCGGTTTTTGCTGCTAATCCTCCTGCAATTTTGAAACCAATTGTTACTGCCGATGGCATATATCTGGTTTTGGTTGAAGAGATTGTTAAACCAGAATTAGATCATAAGTTACAGCAGAAAATTATGTTTGATTTATTTACCGAATGGCTCAAACAACAGACGGAAAAAGTTCAAGTTGTTAGTCATAAAATAATTACGACATAGTTTTTATTTGAAGTCCACTGAGGTTACTAGAGTATTTCAGTCTTTCATGTATCTAGCTTTGAGCTGGTCAGTTTAAATTAAAATTCTTATCCAGATCTGATTTAATTAGATAAATATACCCTAGGATTAAGTGTGACGCTTACATAGGCTAATTTTGTGGAATCTGAAAATAATACTCCCATCGAGCATCAAAACGTTCCCACTGCTCACCAAGGGTTACATAGTTTTTTGTATAGTTCTGATGATGAACATAATGTTGATACTTCTTCAGTTGCTTTAGAATCGGACGGAACAGCTATAGTTTTAGTATCGGAATGGCAACAACAAGTTGAAAATTCTAGGGTTGCTGGAGTTTATGCTGTTTTAAATAGCGATCGCATTTATCAGTATATTGGTTATTCTCGGGATGTATTGCGATCGCTTAAAGGACACATTGCCCAGAACGGCGAACAAGTCTGCGCTTTTATTCGAGTCAAAACTTTTAAGTTTCCTAAGCGTCAGGCAATGGAAGCACTGCAAAATAAATGGATAGCAGAGTTAGATTATATTCCTTTGGGTAATACAGGTGAGCAAGGAACATGGGCGCGTACCATTGGCGAAGCAGCCAAAGCTGCCATGAGCGATGCAGAACGCAATGCTTATGAAGAGAAAAAACTCAAACTACGTAAGGCAATGGCAGATGCTACTCTGACTGATGAAATGATAGCTCAAGGCAACAATAGTGAAGCCGATCTTCAGCGTCATCAAAAATTAGAAGCGGCAGTTAAAAATGATGATTGGAGTTCGGTAATTGATTCTCAAAACAAATGACTCGGCAGAGATTCAATTAATTCTCAAATAACTCTTGTAGTCCCACAAAGCCAACAAAAAAGGTATAGATACCATAAGTGAGAGGATTTTTATTACGGGAATTGGCGTTCAAGGCAGCGATTAATCCTTCGATGCCATGAGCGATTAGAGCAATACTTCCGAGCCAGAAAACAGTATTCAGATTAGTTGGCAGAGAAGCATGTTGTAGATTTAGATAAACATTCCATAATTCTAGTCCTAAAGCACTAGTTATCAGAATAGTAGAGGTTATTTTAATTAGAAGAAATATTTGTTGTTTCATTTAGTTTTATTGTGGCGATTTTAGAAAATCCAATCTTTTTACCTTTTTTCAGATTACTGGTGGGTGTTTTTATTGGTCAAGATAATCTTAGACTATACAATACCGTTGATTGGCAACAAGCAAGCGATCGCTTTGTTGCTCGGGATTATAACTATCCTGAATACTATAGCAGTAAAGATTTTCATGGTATCAAAGGCGGTTATTTAAATGCGATTGCCCCTGTTACCTATGATGCCGTAGCACGCTTTGCAGCTCCTCCTAACGAAACAAAACTACGTCAGCAAGCGATCGCCAAGATTAAAGGAAAACCTCAGTCTATTCTCGATTTGGGTTGTGGTACGGGAAGTTCGACTTTAATGCTGAAGCAAGCTTTTCCTCAAGCAAACGTAATTGGGCTGGATTTATCTCCCCATATGTTAACCGTAGCGGAATATAAAGGAAAACAAGCAGGTTTAGCGATTACCTGGCAACAGGGACTAGCGGAGGCAAGTAACTTTGTCGATAGTGAATTTGATTTAATCTCAATTGCCTTTCTATTTCATGAAACCCCGGTTCAAATTTCCCAGGCAATTCTGCAAGAATGTCAACGGCTACTCAAGCCTGGAGGGCAAATTATTATTATTGATGGAAATCAGCAACGATTACGTCATACTAATTGGCTAATTAAACTCTTTCGCGAACCTTATTCAAAAGTTTATGCCGCTGGGAGCGTTGATGCTTGGCTAAAGTCTACAGGATTTATTAAGATTGCCACTCAATCTGTTGGCTGGATTTCTCAGTTGACTACTGCCGTTAAACCGATTAATTGAAATGATCCGCTTGATGTGGATTAATAATGATTAATTATGAACTATTTTGTAAGTAATTTATCCTTCAAAACTAGATTCTCTCATTGAGCGGGTTGCAATGTAGAAAATTTTTATTTTTAATTGATTACTCTAAAGGTCAAATTGATTCTTTCGGATAATACTCTAGAAGTTTTTGGTACTTGATGCTTCCAGAAGTGCTGTGTCACTCCTTTCATGAGTAGTAAACTGCCGTGATTTAAAGCAACTTCTGGTTTCTCTAGATTTTTATTTGATTTATGTCTTAATTGAAAACGTCTAGTAGCACCAAAACTTACTGAAGCAATAGTAGGATTAGTTCCTAATTCTGGCTCATCATCACTATGCCAAGAAACAGAATCTCGTCCATTTCGGTATAAGTTGATTAAAACACTGTTGAATTTCAGTTTGGCTACTGTTTCAACTTTTTCTTTGATTGCAACTAAGGCTGGTGTCCAAGCATCAGGATTCATCTTAATACCTGAGTACATATAAGATTTTCCTTCATCTCCATACCAAGCTTCTAATCTAGGTACATCAACTTCCCTTCCAAAAATTTTGATTTTATTTTGTCGCCAATTTATCGTGTTTAATAAGGCTGAAAAGAATCGATCGCTTTCTAACTCCTCAAAAAAATTTTGATAAATAATCACTTCTCCATCAGGCATAGCTTCCCCCGAAGGTAAAGTTAAAGTTTTAAAATCTTTTTGATTAGTTTTCTTGGTATCAGACAAATTTAAACTTAATTGTTGTTGCATATTATGGGTGCTACTACTAATCCATCTTTAATAAAACTTTGAGTACTCCTCGCTGTTGAGCATGTTCAAAGGCATCTAATCCTTGCTCTAAGGGATAAGTAGTTTCAATCAAAGAGGTTACATCTACTTTGTCTTGAGCCAATATATCTATGGCTTTAGCAAAAGGACCACAACGAGAACCAATAACTGTAATTTCATTCACCACCAAAGCAGAAGCATCTAGACTGAGTTTACCTGCATAAGTGCTTTTTAAAACTAAAGTGCCTCTGGGGCGTAAACCCTGTAAAGCCAGATTAAAACCCTCAGGATTTCCCGTACATTCAACCGCTATATCGAAACTACTCGATGTTACCAAATCAGCGAAACCTACTTTAATTCCTCTGGTTTCTAACTTCTCTAATTTTTCGGCATGACGACCGACGACTAGTAAATCGCAACCAGTCAAAGCCATGGTTTGCGCCACTAATTGCCCTAGTTTGCCATCTCCCACCACTAGTACTCGATGCTCAGGAGCGATCGCAATTTGTTCTTGAATTTCTAATGCTGCTGCTAAGGGTTCGGTAAAAGTAGCAGCATCAGTAGTAATGTTATCTGGTACAGGATGTAAGTTAGCAACTGGCAAGGATAAATATTCTGCTAACGCACCATTGCGGTTTACGATACCTAAAACTGTACGTTCGCTGCAATGAGTAGATTGTTCAGTTCGACAGAAATGACATTGACCACACACGGCGTTAATTTCACCGACTACTCGCTGATTGAGTGACATCCTCCCAACACTGAATTATTTGATCGCTTTGGCTTTAAAATTATTACAGTGTGGGCTTCCATTATCGCTAATGGATCTTGCTCCCCTAACAACCGAAGTTGAGTTGCGCCACTTATTTAGAACAAAGTTCTCCGACAGTACGACTTGAGAGCCAATTTCTTGCTTTTCGGGAGTCCCCCGATACGTTTCTTGTCCTCTGTTACAAATCTCTTGCCCAGAGGCTATATCTCTATCTACAACATAACCACATTCTTGACAGTCGCTTATCCTAACGCTCAAATCTTTTCTTACTTTTGAACGACAGTTAGGGCAAATTTGACTTGTCCCACGATGGTCAACCCTTCCTACAAACACATCTCGCTTTCGAGCTACGTATTCTAGTATGTCTCGTTGCTTTCCAAAGCTAGCATCGATAGTATGTTTGCCCAACATTCCTTTTGCCATGATGCGGAAGTCGCAATCTTCAACATAGATTGTATCTGCCAGATCACAAAGTTTGTGGGCTAATTTGAATTGATAGTCTGTACGCTTGAACGCTATGTGATTATGTTGTTTGGCTACCCTGATTCTTGCTTTCTCGTAATTCTTGCCTCGCTTCATCTTTCTTGACAGACGCTTTTGTAGCACTTTCAGCCGACTGTAGGCTGTCTTGAAAAACTTAGGTCTATCCTCTGTGTATCCGTCCGATGTTGCTACATAAGAGAGCAAACCGACATCTACACCTATTGCATGACCATGAGGCACTGGACTAGGAAGCTTCAAATCCGATTGAATAGCTATCACCGCAAACCAACCTACTGCTTTTTTGACTACTCTGATTTGCTTGATTACAAATCCTTCAGGTATCGGTCGATGCAAGTTGATTCTGACTTTTCCTATTTTGGGCAGTTGAATTTGCCAATCACTCAATGGATTAGTCTTGAATTGAGGAAACAGCATGGACTTCATTTGTCCGTACTTTTTGAATCTCGGAAAACCATATCCCCTCTTTCTGAAAGAATCCCAGCTATCATGCAGCCGTTTCAAGTTAGTTTGTAAAGCTTGAGATTGCACAGCTTTTAGCCGAGGAAATTTCTTTTTTGCCTTGGGTAAGTTGTTTTGCTGTTGATGGTAACTAGGGAACGGATAATCCGCAGCCATAATGTATTGTGATTCCAAACTACATCTATCGATCTGACACTTTCTAGAAGCAATCCAGTCTTTTAGCTCTCGCAACGCATAGTTATAGCTGACGCGCAGCGTTTCTAACCACTCATTGAGTAGTTCGATTTGCTGTGTATCTGGGTATATGCGATAACGATAGTTTAGAATCATTTAGATAGTTTATCATAACTAGTAGCAAATGATAGACTATTTGTTCGCAAGGCTTACAGGCTTTTTATCCCAACGCTAACTCCTGCATTCTTGGGAGTATAGCGTGGGACTTCCCAGCCTAAAAGTTAATTTGTACTTCTTACTTTTGACGACAATCAAGCCTAGATAATCTATATTTGCTTGATTTTTCTCTCTTTATCATAATCTCCTGATCGAGATTGCACCTATGAAAGCCAAAATAAGCTCAGTAAAAGCGATCACTCTTATTCAATCTCTGTAATGACCAAGTAAATGCACCTAATTCAACATTCGGAGTTATAGGTTATAGGTTAATTCGGAGTCCAAAAATTTACCCCTCAATTCAAACTTGTTAGAGTAATAGGTGGAGAAGACTTTGCATTAGGAATTTTGACCTCGATGCGACAGCCATTTCCAGGGGAGGTGATAACCTGCAATTCTCCGCTTACCGCCGTTACACGCTCTTGCATACCTCGAAGTCCAAAACCAGAGGAGTTTTGCCTAGGGTTGAAACCTTTGCCATTGTCTTCTACGCTTAAGTTAAATTCTTCCGGGGTGGTTTTTAGCTGGATGTGTACTTTTGTGGCTTCGGCATATTTAAAGATATTAGTTAGAGATTCTTGAACGATGCGATAAATTGCTTTAGCTACTGCTTCGGGAACAGAATCGCAGCGACAAATGTTAGTACAGATCGATAATCCAGTTCCCTTACTATAATCATCTACCAAACTCTCGATCCTGGCTTCTAGAGGTCGTTCTTCTCTAATATCTTCCCTTAGAGTGCTAATAGATTTTCGTACCTCTTGCATCGCCGTTTTACCTAACGATTGAGCCTGAGTTAGAAAAGAATAAGCCTCTACGGGTTCTTTTTTCCACAGCTTAACAGCTGTTTGCATTTGAATATTCAAACTAATTAAAGCATGACCTAAAGAATCGTGAATGTCGCGAGCAATACGGTTTCTTTCTTGCACAGTTGTTAATTCTTCAACTTTTTGAGCATATGCCCTCAATTGTTCATTAGCCTGACCCAGCTTCTGTTTCATCTGGCGTTCGGTTAGCACTTTGTTGGTTAACTGCAAGACAAAAAAGACTCCTAAACCAAATACGAGGGTTTCAGCCACAATATGCATTCCAAAGTGAACTTGTTTGACTGGAACATCTGGCATGAATTCTACAAAATATTTATACTGATCGCCAAGAAACAAAATAAATACTAATCCAGCAACTATCGAGCGTCCTAAGGATTTAAACAGGAAACAGCTGCGCATAACCACAATCAGATATATCGTTGGCAAGATATGGAGATAGCCAAATACTGTCCCGTAAAAAATCAAGCTAATTTCGATCGCTGTATAAATAACTTTAATGAATTGGTTTCCACTGGGTAAAGCTAAACCCATCAAACCTAGAAGAAATAAAACTGAGATATGTTCCAGAAGAAATAAAACTGAGATAGGTTCTTCGGGAATTGTATGACCCTGCCAAACCTCTACCAATACCAAAAAGCCACAACTGGCAAGCATTACCCATTCGGTAATTAGTAAGAAGCGAAATGGATTACGTAAGAATCTGATAGATGAAATCATAGAATCACATTAATATAAGTGATTTTTTTCATTTAACCGTGAAATATAATTTATTTCCACTATTGGTTGGACAAGACTGGGTAATGAAGAGCATTCAGGAGGAATGGCAATAGTTTTAAGTAATGGCGGAGATGGAACTAAATAGATGGAAGTAGGTCAACCCAACCAAACTTATATCGATCTAACAGAACATATCACTGAACCAATTACTACTAATGATGAAGGTTGGGCAGATTTTCGTTGTCAAGCAGGTTCAGTTTCTGTCTGGATTCCAAAATCATAGCAATTGGTCGTAAATTCAGGTTTGAACCGATAGTTTTGGCTCTAATTGCTCATTTTTAAAACCAGTTAAAGTTGAGAAAATGGGCAAAACTAACCAGCTAATTTAGTTAAGGCGATCGCTCTTTCCATTCCAACAGCGATCGCCTTTTTGTTTTGCCTTGAAAAGCGATTGGCGTAACATACACCTGAAAAAATACCTTAATTTTTCCCCTGGTGTAGAGAACAAACGAAAGACATAATACTAATATTAAACTCACAACTTTCAGAATAATTATTTTTTAGCGTTCTCTTTTCAGTTTGGATATTGAGGAGTGATATACACACACAATAATTGTGACTCTAACTTTAGTCTTAGGGAAATATCTTCAACTAATAAACGAAAGTTATAAGATTAATATCTATTTAGTTGATGCTAAATACAAGACGTTTTTCAGATGTTTTTCCTTAGTTGAATCTTTAAGATTAACTTAAATGAATTTGATTTAGAAGAAATAAATCAAACTAAGGAATACAAGATAGTGTTGTTGATGGAATCTACCAATAATACTTTGCAACCTAACTCAATAAGTAAATTTAGAAAATTATAAGGAGGAAGAGATTCTAAAGGTGTTGAGGAATGATTAAGATTACAAAATATAAGCGGCATTAAGTTACTCAATTTTGTTTTCTTTTCGGAGGATGTAATTGTGAGGAAAGCTCATGATTTTAAATGTCTAAATCTTCCTTTTCATCAATGAAACGATCTCTAATAATTTCAGATGAAAAAAGTTTTGAAATTGATGCCTGACTACGAATGCTATCCGTTGTGGATAATGGATGAAAAAGGTCTAAAAAATATCGATCCAGACGAGCTTGATATACCTAATGAGTTGAAAATCGCTCTTCATTCATGGTCAGACTCATATAACAATACCCTAAACTTAGAAGATCCAAGTTCTTCTGGGTTTCCAGACCGAGAATTGGAGAAAATTTTTTACATGGAAGGTAGAAGATTATTTATCGAGCTGAAAAAGTATCTGGGAAATAAGTATATCTGCTCTTGTTTCAACGTAAAGGGGCAAAATTAGATAATCTACGTGAGTTCGGAATTCGGAATTCGGAGTTATGTTGTTCTTAACGAAATAATCAGGACTTTAGAGATCTAGAAATTAGAAAGTTGCGAAATATTTAAGCTTTTTCCACTTCGTCGAACTCACGTTAATCTGCAAAATGAATAGTTAATTCTTACAAGGAAAGTGATTTTTAGCATCCTTTCCTTTTAAATTAAGGCGATCGCTCTTGCCATTTCAACAGCGATCGCTTTTTTGTGTTTCATTGAAAAGTGATTGACGTGCTATACACCTGAAAAAATACCTGAAGTTTTCCCCTGGTGCGAAGAACATACGAAAGACATAATACAAATATTCAACTTACAACTTGCTTATATACGAGACTCTAACTTTAGTCTTAGGAAAATATCTCCAATTAATAAGCGAAAGTTAGAGGCTTAATATGCATTTAGTTGAAGGAAGATTCGAGACTTTTTTCAGATGTTTTTCTCCTGGCCGTTTTTTATTATCAAGATAGTTAAAAAACAAAGCAAAATCAATTAGTAAATAAATAGTTATTTCTCTGAATTTTGCCGAGTAAATAACTAGAATCAACTCAAAAATCATTAGGAGTAAAACAATGTCTAAAATTAATAATCAGCCCCAATCTCTTTCCAGTATCGAATTTATTCAAGACATTACCCCAGAAACTGCTGAAACCTATTCTGGTGGTGCTCTTCCTGCTGGAGTATACCTTTTCACTGAACCTAATCTCACTGGGCAAGTAAGAATGGGTGATGGTGTTGCTGATTTAGCGGTCAGCGATCAACAGGAAGGGATGTCAATTGACGATCAGACTTCCGTAATTTATAACGGTACCGAACAACCATGGGCTTTCTATGCAGAGGCTAATTATACTGGTCAGAGTTTGATGGTGCAACCTGGGCAAGCTGTCAATCTTCACGGGACAATCTACGACAATACAATCACATCTTATCGGAGTGAACCGTTAGCTCCCTAACAGCAACTGATGTAACTTTTTCACCTCATTTATCTTATGTTCACGAAGAAGAATGAAGGGAAGCCAGGAGGTAATTTGTGAATTGTCTACAAAATGCCTCTCAGAATTAAAATAAAAGGGCTTCGCCCCAGCTATAAGCTGTAAGCCATAAGCTATAAGCCAATCAGACAAGGTTTTAGACCTCGCCTGATTGTAGACCACCAAACTGCGTTTGGAAGGGGTCTTGAACCCACAAGCTACAAGTTTAAAGTTGCTACGCAGGTAGTCAATTTAAGAGCTTAGAGCCTAAAGCTTAGAGCTTAAAGCTTTTTGATAACTACAAAAAGTGGCCGAATTTCTCCTAAGTATTACGAAAATACTAATATTAAACTCGAATTAAGGCGATCGCTCTTGCCATTTCAACAGCGATCGCTTTTTTGTGTTTCATTGAAAAGCGATTGGCGGGGTGAGCGAAATTTACGGTGGCCAAAATTTTAATTGCCGTTACTCGTTACTTTTTACTCGTTACTTAAAGCGTCTCTATTATTTAACTCCACACCTTTTTTCGTTCACCCTGATTGACGTACCACACACCTGAAAAAATACCTGAAGTTTTCCCCTGGTGCGAAGAACATACGAAAGACATAATACAAATATTCAACTTACAACTTGCTTATATACGAGACTCTAACTTTAGTCTTAGGAAAATATCTCCAATTAATAAGCGAAAGTTAGAGGCTTAATATGCATTTAGTTGAAGGAAGATTCGAGACTTTTTTCAGATGTTTTTCTCCTGGCCATTTTTTATTATCAAGATAGTTAAAAAACAAAGCAAAATCAATTAGTAAATAAATAGTTATTTCTCTGAATTTTGCCGAGTAAATAACTAGAATCAACTCAAAAATCATTAGGAGTAAAACAATGTCTAAAATTAATAATCAGCCCCAATCTCTTTCCAGTATCGAATTTATTCAAGACATTACCCCAGAAACTGCTGAAACCTATTCTGGTGGTGCTCTTCCTGCTGGAGTATACCTTTTCACTGAACCTAATCTCACTGGGCAAGTAAGAATGGGTGATGGTGTTGCTGATTTAGCGGTCAGCGATCAACAGGAAGGGATGTCAATTGACGATCAGACTTCCGTAATTTATAACGGTACCGAACAACCATGGGCTTTCTATGCAGAGGCTAATTATACTGGTCAGAGTTTGATGGTGCAACCTGGGCAAGCTGTCAATCTTCACGGGACAATCTACGACAATACAATCACATCTTATCGGAGTGAACCGTTAGCTCCCTAACAGCAACTGATGTAACTTTTTCACCTCATTTATCTTATGTTCACGAAGAAGAATGAAGGGAAGCCAGGAGGTAATTTGTGAATTGTCTACAAAATGCCTCTCAGAATTAAAATACTACAAAATGTGGCCGAATTTCTCCTAAGTATTACGAAAATACTAATATTAAACTCGAATTAAGGCGATCGCTCTTGCCATTTCAACAGCGATCGCTTTTTTATGTTTCATTGAAAAGTGATTGGCGGGGTGAGCGAAATTTACGGTGGCCAAAATTTTAATTGCCGTTACTCGTTACTTTTTACTCGTTACTTAAAGCGTCTCTATTATTTAACTCCACACCTTTTTTCGTTCACCCTGATTGACGTACCACACACCTGAAAAAATACCTGAAGTTTTCCCCTGGTGCGGAGAACATACGAAAGACATAATACAAATATTCAACTTACAACTTGCTTATATACGAGACTCTAACTTTAGTCTTAGGAAAATATCTCCAATTAATAAGCGAAAGTTAGAGGCTTAATATGCATTTAGTTGAAGGAAGATTCGAGACTTTTTTCAGATGTTTTTCTCCTGGCCATTTTTTATTATCAAGATAGTTAAAAAACAAAGCAAAATCAATTAGTAAATAAATAGTTATTTCTCTGAATTTTGCCGAGTAAATAACTAGAATCAACTCAAAAATCATTAGGAGTAAAACAATGTCTAAAATTAATCATCAGTCTCTTTCTCTTTCCAGTATCGAATTGTTCCAAGATATTACCCCAGAAACTGCTGCCACTATTTCTGGTGGTATTGTTGTTACCACTGGAGCCAATTTCGCTGGACAAGCAAAATTTGATGGTTCTCAAAACCTAAGTGTAAGCGATCAACAGGACGGGGTATTGTTTAACGATCAGATTTCCGCAGTTTATAATGACACTGATGTACGATGGGCTTTCTATACAGGTGCTGATTATACCGGCGAACGTTTCACTTTGGAACCTGGAGAGTTCATTCAAGATCTTCTTCCGACAGGTTTCAACGATGAAATCACATCTTATCGTAGTGAGGCTGACGGTCTCGCACAGCCAATCGTATAGCCTTTCTCACCTCATTCAAGTAAATTTGATTAAGGCGATCGCTTGTGATCTGGTAGAGATCGCCTTTTTGTCTGATATTGAGGAATAATTTCATCACCATACATCGAACCCCAACTTAAGTCTTCAGGAAATATATCTAAACTATCCCTGGTTCTAACGGATTTTGTGGTCTAGCTCAATCGAGTCAGCGATTGCGCGGAGCGCACCAGCGATGGTCGAACATTCGTAGCGACCTCAAATTGAAACATTGTAACTATTTTTCATACGAGGATAGGCTTACGATTAGGTTTTCCTGCTAATTTTCTTGTTTTTTGCCAAGTCAGGTTTTAAAAGCGAGCTCCCATGCACAGAAACTATCAATTTTAATTACGTACCATCAAAGGAGAAAAACAATGTCATCTAATAACGGAAGGTATCATGTTGTTCAACCAGGTGAAACCTTATGGCTCATTGCCCAAAAATATGGGGTGAGTGTAGATCTTTTAGTAGCAGCCAATCCTAGAATTAATCCCCAGCTAATTTTTCCAGGTCAAAGTATTTATATTCCTGGCAGGTTTCCTGGCAGCTAGAAAGCTAGAAATCATCAAAAGGATAAAGAAAAACAGTAGATTAGAAAACAATAAAGCTTATGTCTACAAATCAAATTAATTACAGCCATCTTACTCCTCTAAGTTTTTTAGTCCGAACTGCCCAAGTTTTTCCTGACAAAGATGCTCTAGTTTATCGTCAGCAACGCTGGACTTATGCCCAATTTGCAGCACGGGTTAATCAACTCGCTAGTGCTTTACAAAAATGGGGTTTACAATCAGGCGATCGCGTAGCTTTTTTATGTCCCAACATACCACCGATGGCAGAAGCTCATTTTGGTGTTCCCCTTGCGGGTGGTGTCTTAGTGGCGATTAATATTCGACTATCTGCTCAGGATATTTGTTATATCCTTAATGATGCTGGAGTGCGTATTGTCTTTGTCGATAAGGAATTGACTCATTTAATAACAGAAGTAAAAGAGCAGCTAACAACTGTAGAGGAGATTATTGAGATTGTCGATAGTTCTACAGATAATTCTGAATTATCATCTGGCTATGAAAGTTTCTTAGCTACAGGTACAACTGAAACAGTAGAACTCAAATTAGCAGACGAAAATGAGCTAATTTCTATTAACTACACTAGCGGGACTAGCGGTCAACCCAAAGGAGTGATGTATACTCATCGTGGAGCTTATCTCAATGCTTTGGGTGAAGTATTAACAGTGGGCATGGACAACCGCAGTGTTTATTTATGGACGCTACCCATGTTTCATTGTAATGGATGGTGTTTTACTTGGGCGGTGGTGGCAGCGGGAGGAACTCAGGTTTTGCTCCGCAAGTTTTATCCTAAAACTGTTATTTCTTTATTGATGCAGGAAAAAGTTACTCATTTTTGTGGTTCGCCGACAATTTTGATTATGCTGGTTAACGATCCTGCAATTAAGCAACTAAAACTTACTCAGACTTTGAGAGTCGCCACCGCAGGCGCACCCCCTTCACCCACTATTATTCAAGCCAGCGAAGAATTAGGCGTAGAGATTATCCATGTCTATGGTTTAACCGAAACCTATGGTCCTCATAGCGTCTGTGAGTGGCAACAATCTTGGGATAATCTACCAAGTACAGAAAAGGCTCTACTCAAAGCTAGACAAGGAGTTCCCTATATCCACGCCACCGAAATGCGCGTAGTAGATTCACAGATGCAAGATGTACCTGCCGATAGGGAAACTATGGGAGAAGTAGTAATGCGGGGTAATAACGTCATGAAAGGCTATTTTAATGACCCCGAAGCTACAGAATTTGCTTTTCGTGGTGGTTGGTTTCATAGTGGTGATTTGGCAGTTGTTTATCCTGACGGTTATATTGAATTGCGCGATCGCGCTAAGGATATTATTATTAGTAGTGGGGTTAATATCTCCACTATTGAAATTGAACGAGTAATTTATCAACATTCCGCAGTGCTAGAGGTAGCAGTGATTGCTATTCCTGATGCTATAAGGGGAGAAGTACCTAAAGCTTTTGTTACCCCTAAGCCAGATACCCCAGTTACTGAAGCTGAAATCATCTCTTTTTGCCGTCAAAACTTAGCTCAGTTCAAATGTCCTAAAGCTGTAGAATTTAGAGATTTACCTAAGACGGCTACTGGTAAAGTCCAAAAATATTTACTGAGAGAAAAAGAATAAATTCGAGAATATTATCGATAAAAACATAAACATTGAGTTGTCTCCAACGGATCTTGATAAAGTCGATCGATACGAGCAAAGCCGTATTTTCTAGCGAAAGAGTATAAGGTTTCTTGGGTTTCAGGAAAATCGCTGGATTTTATATGCTTTTCTATTCTCAAAAATTCTTGAGTAGTCAGTAAAGTCCAATCTTGACGGACATTATTTAAATAACGTTTAATATATTCCTCCCTGTTTTCCTCTGGAAGTCTGACTATATCTATCAGCAGAAAAATTCCATCAGTTTTTAAAAGATGAGGAAGCTGAGCGATAAAACGTTCTTTTTGTGAAAGAGTTAGATGATGGAGGGAAAAAGAAGCAAGGATGACATCAAAGCTATTGTCTTGAGATTGCTCTAATTGAAAAATTGATTCAAACAGATTTCCTTGGCTGAAACGTTTTTTACCTGGGAGTTTAGCCATGTTGTCGCGGGCAATTTCCAAAGCAGATTCAGACAAATCTATGCCCAAGTAAAAATTTATGGGAGTATTTAATAAAGCTTTAGCAGCGAAACTAGCATCTCCACAGCCAAGATCGAGCAGATTAAAAGGCTTATTGTAGCGATCGCCTAAAAACTGATGTACAATTCTATAAATTTCTTGATGTCCCATGTAATTATTATCTAGAAGCTTCTGATAAGTTATCCACTGCTCATCGAATAACTTGTTATCAGAGTTGAATGACTTTTGATTGTGAGATAGTTTTGCCACCGTGTTTTTTCTCCCTTAGTTCAATTTAAGACTAGAATATCTATTCTTTTATACTCGCGATCAAATTTGACAACTTGACCCAATCTATTACTATTGAAAATGGTCAGACTTGGAGATTCTACGAAGATCCCGATTTTCAGGGAGACTACATTGAAGTAGGACCATTTACGACTACAAGTGCTGGCGATTTAGCAATGCAAATCTCTTCTTTACAAGCCATAAACTAATTGAACCAAATTTTGAACTAACAAGCTAATTAAATTAAGGCGATCGCTGTTACCAGTACCACAGCGATCGCTTTTTGTTTTGACATTGAGGAGTGATTTACACGCACAATAATTGTGACTCTGACTTTAGTCTTAGGGAAATATTTCCAACTTATAAGCGAAAGTTAGAGGCTTAATATGCATTTAGTTGAGGGGAGATTTGAGACTTTTTTCAGATGTTTTTCTTCTAGCTTTTTTTTATTATCAAGATAGTTAAAAACAAAGCAAAATTTATCAGTAAACAAATAGTTATTTCTCTAAATTTTGCCGAGTTAATAACTAGAATCAACTAAAAAATTATTAGGAGCAAAACAATGCATAAAATCAACAATCAGACCAAATCTCTCCATAACATCGAATTATTTCAAGATATTACTTCTGAAGCTGCTGAAGCCTATTCTGGAGGAAGTACAGTTAATGGTCTTGCCGATGTGACTTTATTTTCTGAACCAGGTCGAGGAGGAGTTAGCCTTAAAACTAATGAAAAAATAGAAGATTTAAGTGATTTCGATTTTGACAACTTGACCCAATCTATTACTGTTGAAAATGGTCAGACTTGGAGATTCTACGAAGATCCCAATTTTGAGGGAGACTACATTGAGGTAGGACCATTTACGACTACAAGTGCTGGCGATTTAGCAATGGAAATCTCTTCTTTACAAGCCATAAGCTAGTTGAACCAAATTTTGAACTAACAAGCTAATTAAATTAAGGCGATCGCTGTTACCAGTACCACAGCGATCGCTTTTTGTTTTGACATTGAGGAATGATTTACACGCACAATAATTGTGACTCTAACTTTAGTCTTGGGAAAATATTCAACTATTAAGCGAAAGTTAGAAGCTGAATATCTATTTCGTTGATACTAAATCCAAGACGTTTTTCAGATGTTTTTATTTTAGCAATTTTTTATTATTAAGACAGTTAAAACCAGAGCAATATTTATCAGTTAATTACTAATTGTCACTATTAATTTTGCCAGGTAAATAACTAGAACTAACTCAAATTATTAGGAGAAAATAATGTCTAAGATTAACAATCAGTCCAATCGACTATATAACATTAACTTCGTGCAAGATATTACACCTGAGACTGCTGCTAATTATAGTGGTGGTGCCAATTTTTCTTTTGACAGTCTTGCTGAAGGAGAAATATTGTTATACAAGGATCCTGACGCAACAGGACAGAGATTGGGTGTAAGTGGTGCGGATATAGGTGAGGTGATTAATATTGGTTTGGATTCCAATGGTAACGAAACTACTTTTAACGATACCGTTTCATCAATCGTAGTTAACGAGGGTACATGGCGGTTCTATACTAATGTCGGAGAGGGTGATACAGGTGTTTTAGCACCAGGAGGCTATAATCTTGGTGCTAATGATGATGCGATTACCTCTATTGAGCGTATAGCTTAATAGAGCAAAAATAAAGGGTTTAGACAGAATAAAATAGCTGTTTCTTGAAGCAAGAAAAGTTAATCATATTTCTTCATACTGTCTTTTAAGGCGATCGCACTAGCGATCACCTCTCTTTTCCAATTCAATTAAGGCGATCGCTGTTACCAGTACCACAGCGATCGCTTTTTGTTTTGACATTGAGGAGTGATTTACACGCACAATAATTGTGACTCTAACTTTAGTCTTGGGAAAATATTCAACTATTAAGCGAAAGTTAGAAGCTAAATATCTATTTCGTTGATACTAAATCCAAGACGTTTTTCAGATGTTTTTATTTTAGCAATTTTTTATTATTAAGACAGTTAAAACCAGAGCAAGACTTATCAGTTAATTACTAATTGTCACTATTAATTTTGTCAGGTAAATAACTAGAACTAACTCAAATTATTAGGAGTAAATGAACAATGACTAAACAAAATCAAGCACTATTTACTAAATTAACTCCAGAACAAGCAGCAGTTATTGAAGGTGGATTACGTGTCAGATTATACTCTTTGGAAGTTATTCAAACAGGAGCAGATACGATTACAGGCGACGATCCTCTAGTTAGAGTCAATGGTAGTACCCTGTTTAGTGAAAAAGACGTAAATGCAAATGACATTTTAGAAATTAATAACTCGATTGATTTAGGTAACGTAGGTACAGTAAGAATCGAGATGAGTGATGATGACGATTTTTTGAATGGGAATGATGACTTGATAGGAATTAATACTTTCACGGGACCTGGGATAATAAATAAACTCTTTCAGAATGATGTTTCTGCCTATATTTTAAAAGGTGAAATTTTGGCATAAAGATTTGGTTATCGGCAAATTTTCGATTTAAAGACTTAAGAAAATTAAGAATCATCAATTTGCTTTAACAAGCTAATTCAATCAAAGCGATCGCTGTTACCAGTACCACAGCGATCGCTTTTTGTTTTGACATTGAGGAGTGATTTACACGCACAATAATTGTGACTCTGACTTTAGTCTTAGGGAAATATTTCCAACTTATAAGCGAAAGTTAGAGGCTTAATATGCATTTAGTTGAGGGGAGATTTGAGACTTTTTTCAGATGTTTTTCTTCTAGCTTTTTTTTATGATCAAGATAGTTAAAAAACAAAGCAAAATTTATCAGTAAACAAATAGTTATTTCTCTAAATTTTGCCGAGTTAATAACTAGAATCAACTACAAAATTATTAGGAGCAAAACAATGCATAAAATCAACAATCAGACCAAATCTCTCCATAACATCGAATTATTTCAAGATATTACTTCTGAAGCTGCTGAAGCCTATTCTGGAGGAAGTACAGTTAATGGTCTTGCCGATGTGACTTTATTTTCTGAACCAGGTCGAGGAGGAGTTAGCCTTAAAACTAATGAAAAAATAGAAGATTTAAGTGATTTCGATTTTGACAACTTGACCCAATCTATTACTGTTGAAAATGGTCAGACTTGGAGATTCTACGAAGATCCCAATTTTGAGGGAGACTACATTGAAGTAGGACCATTTACGACTACAAGTGCTGGCGATTTAGCAATGGAAATCTCTTCTTTACAAGCCATAAGCTAGTTGAACCAAATTTTGAACTAACAAGCTAATTAAATTAAGGCGATCGCTGTTACCAGTACCACAGCGATCGCTTTTTGTTTTGACATTGAGGAGTGATTTACACGCACAATAATTGTGACTCTAACTTTAGTCTTGGGAAAATATTCAACTATTAAGCGAAAGTTAGAAGCTAAATATCTATTTCGTTGATACTAAATCCAAGACGTTTTTCAGATGTTTTTATTTTAGCAATTTTTTATTATTAAGACAGTTAAAACCAGAGCAAGATTTATCAATTAATTACTAATATTCACTATTAATGTTGCCAGGTAAATAACTATAACTAACTCAAATTATTAGGAAAAAATGAACAATGACTAAACAAAATCAAGCACTATTTACTAAATTAACTCCAGAACAAGCAGCAGCTATTGAAGGTGGAGCAACGTTGAGATTAGACACTCTGCGACTTAACCGAGCAGGATCGGACGATATCGGTGGTGACGATCCTATTATTCGTCTAAATGGCAACACGGTGGCTTCTTTTAGGGATATAATTATATCTAACAATCCAGCAGATAACATTTTTTCAATTGATCAATCGTTTGCAGTCGGTGACACATTCGACATTCAGATTTTAGATGATGACGATGGTTTTAGCGCTCCTGATCCTATCGAAACAAGAACTTACTCAGGAACTGGAACCTTTAGCTCGATTTTTAGCAATGAGTTTTCTTCTTATACTTTGAGCGGTGAGATCCTACCATAGAGGTATATTTCTCGACAAAAATTCGAATTTTTGAAGTTTACACATGCTAAAAATCAAAAATTTGCATTAATAAGCAAATTTAATCAAAGCGATCGCTGTGGTACTGGTAACAGCGATCGCTTTTTGTTTTGACATTGAGGAATGATCTTAATTTTGAGTGGCAATTTATAACACCAATTACCTGAAAAAACACCTGAATTTTTCCCCTAGTACTGAGAAAAAACAAAGGACATAATACTAACATTCAATTCCAATGATTAAGCAGATAACCAACAATGACTAAACAAAACCAACCACTATTTACTAAAAATTCAGAATTGGCATTGACAAGTTAATGAATTTAATTCAGGCGATCGCTATCTGGCTTGGAGCAGATCGCCTGATTATTGAATACTTGCAGATCATTGGCACGAACCCAGAACGGACTACGACTTTAGTTATAGAGAAATTTACTTAGTTAGTCGACTAAAGTCAGAACAGAATATATCCATTAAGTATAGGTGCAACTAAAGACGTTTTTCAGACGATTTTTTTGAAGACGATCTCTACGATACAAATAGCTCAAAAACACTAGTTCATAAATTTTTTACTGAAAATGAAACACCCAATTGTATTACAACATAGTGAGGAAGACTGCGGGGCTGCATGCCTTGCGACCGTGGCTAAATATTATGGACGTACCTTTGCTATCAGTCGAATCAGAGAAGCAGTTGGCACGGGTGCTAGAGGCACTACCCTATTGGGTTTGAGTCGAGGTGCAGAAGCTTTTGGTTTTAATGCTCGTCAAGTTAAAGCCACCTCCGAGATTATGGATCGCTTATCTGAAGTTCCTTTACCAGCGGTAATTCATTGGAAAGGCTATCATTGGGTGGTTTTATACGGTAAGAAAGGGAAAAAATACCTTGTTGCTGACCCTGGCGTTGGTATTCGCCATCTAACCCGACGAGAATTAACTGTTGGTTGGGGTAATGGAGTCATGTTGTTATTGACTCCCGATGATAGTCGCTTTTATGAACAGGAAGATGACAAGATAGGAGGTTTTGGACGTTATCTCAAACGAGTATTACCCTATCGCGGGATTTTAGCCCAGGCGATCGCGATTAATTTTGCTGTCGGCTTGCTTTCTTTAGCATCGCCAATCATGATGCAATTGCTGACAGATGATGTTTTGGTTAGAGGAGATACTCAACTTCTAGCGACAGTGGCGATCGCTGTTATCCTGATGAACGTCTTTAGAAGTGTGGTGAGTTTAGTTCAATCTCATCTTATTGGTCACTTTGGGCAAAAATTGCAATTAGGATTAATTTTAGAATATGGACGAAAACTGCTCCATTTACCTCTATCTTATTTTGAAGGTCGACGCAGTGGGGAAGTAGTCAGTCGAATCGCTGATGTCGGTGCAATTAATCGATTAGTATCCCAAATTGTTTTGGGTTTACCTAGTCAATTTTTTATCGCCGTGGTGTCCTTGGCAGTGATGTTGTCTTATAGTTGGCAGCTTAGTTTAGGTTCCATTGCCGCTTTTATTATAGTTACTCTGGTTAATTTATTATTTTTACCTGCCTTACGACAAAAAACTCGTAATCAAATTGTTTTAGGCACGGAAAACCAGGGCTTTCTGGTGGAAACCTTTCGTGGGGTACAGATTCTCAAAACTACTCAAGCTACACCCCAAGCTTGGCAAGAGTACCAAGGTAATTATGGTCGCTTAGCTAATCTGGGTTGGAGTACTATGAAACTCGGTCTTTACAGTGGCACAATTACCAAGCTGTTATCTACTTTCACTTCCATTGGTTTACTCTGGTTAGGTAGTTATCTGGTTATTCAGGGCGAGCTTAGTATTGGTCAATTGCTCGCCTATAACGGCATGAGTGGTAATTTTCTGGGATTTTTAGGTAGTGCCATTGGATTAGTGGATGAATTTATTACCGCACAAGTAGTTATTCAACGCTTAACCGAAGTAATTGATGCTACCCCCGAAGATGAAAATGACTTTAAAAAACCTTGGGCAGAACTCCCTTCAGATACTGATATTATCTGCGATCGTTTGAACTTTCATCATGCAGGAAGAGTAGATTTACTCGACGACTTTTCCTTAACTATTCCTGGTGGTCAAAGTGTAGCTTTAATCGGTCAATCTGGTTGTGGAAAAAGCACTCTTGCCAAGTTAATTGCTGGTTTGTATTCAGTTCAATCAGGCAATATTCGTTACGGTATTTATAATCAACAAGACCTTTCTTTGGAATGTTTGCGTCAACAAGTTGTACTTGTACCTCAAGAACCCCACTTTTGGAGTCGCTCCATTGTTGATAACTTCCGCTTCAGTTATCCTCACGTCACTTTTGAGCAAATTGTTAAAGCCTGTCAAATCGCTGGTGCGGACGAATTTATCAGTGAATTACCCGATAAATATCAAACCGTGTTAGGAGAATTCGGAGCCAATCTCTCTGGTGGTCAAAAACAACGACTGGCGATCGCTAGAGCTATTGTCACCGATCCACCGATCCTAATTTTAGATGAATCTACTGGCGCACTCGATCCAGTTAGTGAAGCCAAAGTTTTAGAACAATTATTATCCTTTCGTCAGGGCAATACTACTATTCTGATTAGTCATCGCCCTCGTGTAATTGCCCGTGCTGATTGGATTGTCATGCTAGAGAAAGGAAAGTTAAAAGTTCAAGGTACTCCCGAAGAATTACACTCTTTAGCTGGCGATCATTTAGATTTTCTCGACGGCTTTATTCCTTCTCAGAGAAGCTTACGCGTGATCAAATAAATCCTTACCCCTAAATTGACTTTCAAACCAACCTATAACCTATAACCTATAACCTATAGCTCCGAACTCCGAACTCCGAACTCCAAACTCCAAACTCCGAACTCCGAACTCCGAACTCCGAACTCCGAACTCCGAACTCCGAACTTTTTTAGCATTCATCATTTCAAAATTAACAGACTACTACTTACTTATTCACCCGATTTACCATGCACACTAACTCTAATCCTAAATTTCTACCCTCAATTCAACAAGACGAATTTTTACCTCCTATTAGTCGTTGGACCAGGTTTGGGGGACTATTTATCGTTGCTGTTGTGGCTCTGGCGTTTCCGGTTGCTTCCGTGACTAAATATAGAGAAACAGTTAAAACTCAAGCACTTGTTCGTCCTGATGGCGAATTACGTCTAGCTCAAGCTGCTACTGAAGGACAAATAATGCAGATTGCAGTTAAAGGTAATCAAATTGTTAAACGAGGTGATGTGATTGCCACTGTCGATGATTCTCAGTTACAAAACCAAAAAAGTCAATTACAGGACAGTATTCAACAGTTAAGATTACAGTTAGTCCAAATTAACGCCCAAATTAAAGCCCTCGATAGCCAAATTGTAGCCGAAAGCGATCGCATTAAGGGGAATGTAGACGCTGCAATGGCCGAAAGCGATCGCATTCAAAGAGAATATCAAGATAAACAAATTACAACTCAAGCCGAAGTTCAAGAAAATGAATCAAACTTAAAAGCAACCGAAGCAGCTTTAAGTGCCGCCCAAGCCAAACTGAATCGTTATCGTAGTGCAGCTAAAGAAGGAGCTATTTCTCGCGATCAATTACAAGAAGTACAACTAGCAGTGCACCAACAACAGCAGGCAGTTGCTGCCGCCAAGGCTACCTTAACTCGCGCTCAAACTGCTCTTAATCCCAGTGATGCCGAAGTAGCGATCGCCACTTCCCGAATTGCCGAAGCCCAAGCCAACGGTAAGACTAGTCTGGCTAATTTAAAGAAAGAAAGAGAAGCTCTGATCCAACAAAAAATTGAAATAAATAAGCAGTTAGAGCAAGATGCCCTGCAACTAAAACAAGTTAAAACCGATCTCAAACAAACTAAGATTACTGCTACAACTGACGGTATCATTTCCAAGCTAAATCTGCGTAATCCAGGTCAGACCGTACGCCCTGGGGAAGAAATCGCCCAAATAGCTCCAAGTAACACCAAACTAGTTGTCCAAGCTTCAGTTCCCGCCAAAGATATAGGTAAGCTGGAAAAAGGTCAAATAGCCAAAATGCGAGTATCAGCTTGCCCCTACTCCGATTACGGCACTCTCGAAGGAAAAGTTACAGCTATTGCTCCTGATGCGGCTTTTCCTGAAACAGGTAATAATCCCTCGACAAATAATACTCCTAGTCAGCAGACTGGTATTGCATTCTATGAAGTTACCATTGAGCCAAATAATCTTGCTTTAGGTAAAGAGGATAAGCAATGTAACGTTCAATTGGGCATGGAAGGACAAACCGACATCATTACTAAAGAAGAGACTGTACTACAATTTTTGCTGAGAAAAGCCAGATTAACTACCAACTTATAAGTTCTGTCAATTATCAACCTTTAAAATCTGGCAATACGGACTTTTATTAGGACACTCATTACTCATTACTCATTACTCATTACTCATTACTCGTTACTTACGAGCAATCAAATAAACTTGTCCTAATGTAACTTTGTACGGCTATAAAACCCTTGTACTGTATCTAATTTGTAATAATTTTTCGCTAAATTGAAAGATTATTAATAGTTAAGTTTTTTTAGATCAAAAGCTGGAGTTAATAGTTATGATTCGCCTTTTACTAGTAGACGATCAAGAATTAGTTTGCCAGGGATTACAGGCAATGTTAAATCTGGAGTCAGATTTAGAAGTTGTAGGAATTGCTAATAATGGTCAAACCGCTATTCAAAAAGTAGAAACTCTCAAACCAGAAGTAGTCTTGATGGATATCAGGATGCCCATAATGGATGGAAGAGAGGCAACCAGAATTATTTGCCAAAAGTTTCCTGAGACCAAAGTTTTAGTTGTCAGCACCTTTGATGAAGATGACTATATTGCTCAATCAATAAAAGCAGGAGCCAAAGGATATTTACTTAAGGATATGCCTGTGGAAGAGTTAGCACAGGCAGTTCGTTTAGTTTATCGTGGATATACACAGATGGGACCAGGATTAATGGAAAAAATGCTTGATGGCATTTTAGACTCTAGCGCCACCGAAACTGAATCCGCCAAACCTGAGCTAACAGAATTAACTCCCAGGGAAGTAGAAGTTTTAAATTTAATTGGTACTGGTTGTACTAACCGTGAAATTGCCCATGAACTATATATAGCTGAAGGAACAGTCAAAACTCATGTTACCCATATCCTCAATCGGCTAAATCTCCGCAATCGCGCACAGATAGCTATCTATGCTAATTCTGGAAGGTAGAACTTTTGTATTGGTGACTTGAGCCTTTGTACAACGGATAGTGGAGTGTCAAAGTTGATTATTGACTTCTTCAATAAGTACAGCTACTTTATTGGCTTTTTGCGTATTTCCTGCCCTTTTATATAGTTTTAGGGCTTGATTAAAAGCCGTTACTGCCTCTTGATTTCTATTTCTGGCTTTTAAAGCGATACCTAAGTTGTGATATCCAGCAGGATTATTAGGAGATATTTCGGTTAGACGGCGAAAGGCGAGAATAGCTTGAAAATAATCTTGTTTGGCTAAATGGATTTTGCCCATACCTTCAACTGCTACGGCAGAATCTGATCTAAGCCTAGTGGCTTGTTGATATTCAGCCAAAGCTCCATCTAGATTTTTCTTTTGATATAAAATATCTGCAGTTTGCAGATAAATTAAATGATTTTGAGGATCGTTTTCTTTAGCTAATTCTAATATCTGTATCGCTTCAGCCTCATTACCCTGGTATAGAAGAGCATTTGCTAATTGTAGCTGTAACTCTGCTAAATGGGGATATTTTTCTATGGCTGATTTTAGTAGCTTAATCGCTTCAGTGTAACGCTGTTGTTCAACTAAAATACCAGTAATAATCTTATGAGCTTGCACATTATCGGGAGCTAAGGCCAGAATGCGATAATAAGTATCAATTGCTGGCTCAAACTTTTTGGCTCGCAGTAGCACTACTCCCAAACCAAGATGATTTTGAATATTATCTGGTTCTAGCTCAATTGCTTTCTCATAAGCCTTAGCTGCTAGCAGGTTTTTTCCCGCATTACCCAAACTGTAACCCAAAGCATAATAGAGCTTAGGATTATCTGGGGCTAAAGCGATCGCCTGTTGATAAGCCGCCGCCGCCGCATTATAGTCTTTTCTTAGGGTTTGCACATAGCCAATTCCAGAAAAAATTTGCGGATTGTTTTGATCTAGCGTTGCTGCATATTCATAATTTTCTAGAGCTTTGTCAAAATTTTGTTCTTCTACATATTGTTTTCCTTTGAGCAGCAGGTTATTGAGTTCTAACTGATTAGTCTGAGCGATCGCTAAAGAAGATTCTGTCTTAGCTAATGTGGGAATGAGAAAAATTACTAAAGCGATCAAATTAACCGATGCGAGGTTCAAAAGTTTAAAAAGCATAGCATTTCCGACGATTAGCTACTTTACAGACTCAGACTTGTAAAAATTATTCGCAGGATAAATAACCGAATTTTGCCCTCAAATAACACACAAATAAACTATATGATATAAATTTTGTACCCCAGAATTGTTTAAGAACAACTTCGGCACAGTGGTTTAATTCTAAATTTATTTAATTACCAAATTGATTATAATTGTGAACTTAAAATTATGAATCTCAGCTAAAAGCTAAGATATTCAGACTTTTACTTAGAGGTTGTTTTTCGCTTCTTGAGCTACTTGTTCAGAGTCATCTTCTACTAACTTAGCAATTATTGCTTTAGCTTCATTACCCCCTAATTTACCAAGAGCCTGAACCAAGCGGTAACGTATTTGCCAATCATCATTATCGGCAAAGTTAGCCAATAAAGGAATAGCGCGAGTATCACCCAACTCACCCATGGAGCCAATCGCTGCCGTCTGCAATAGATTGTTATCAGAATTGAGGGCTTCTTCTAATAGTTCAAATCCCCGAGGCGCACCTAATTCTCCCAAAGCCGCAATAATACTAAACTGTACCAGCCACTCCGAACTATCATGATACATATTGGCTAAATCATCAAAAGCTTCAACCAGTTTTAAACCACCGATCGCGTCTGCTGCCGCTGCTTGGACATCAGGTTCTGGATCGTTAAATAAGCGATCGCGTAACATTTCTAGAGAAACGGTTTTATTAGCTTGTCCCAAGGTATCTAACTGACTGACTGCTGCGTAGCGCACGCGAGTATTTTTATCAGTAATCATTGGTTGCACCATAGTAAACGCAGTTTCTGGTTCAATTTGACGCAGTTGATTTAACCCCCTAATACGTTCTCCAAAGTCTTCGGAATTTAGTAACTCTTTGATTGATTCTGGTGTAATACTCATCGTTCAACTGATTGGGTTTAAATTAGCTTTAAATTTCAATTTCAACAAGAACTGAAATGATTATTCTGCTGCCATCATCCGTATTACATCACCCTGAGTAATGATACCGATTAGCTGAGATTGAGCATCTACTACTGGTAAGCGACGTACTTTCTTTTCATGCATAATTCTGGCAGCTTCTCGAACTAGCTTATCGCTCTGAATGCTTATAGGGCGGTCGCTCATAGCCTCACCAACAGTTTGCCCCAGGGCTTTATGTACTTCTTGATTATGTTTGGCTGGATTCTGGAGATAAATTACACTATCGAGAAACATAATATAAGGTGGGGGTTCTACGCCTGTAGCTTGCCAGGTTAAATCAGTTTCAGAAATTATGCCGATTAATTTTCCCTGCTCATCAACAACGGGTAATCCACTTATTTTCTTGTCTGCTAAAATTTGAATTGCTTCTTGTAGCGATGTTTCGGGAGATACCGAAATTGGATCGGTAGTCATAATATCAGCGACGGTTTTGCTCATCTTTTAGTCTTAAATCAATCGTATAATTAGCTACAGCTTCATGATTTAATCTATCGCGAATCGCCGTCGTTTACGACAAAACTTTCACTATTATTAATCAGCTTTTAGCATCAGCCCCAGAAGTCTAGATAACGAGCAAAGAATATTTTCAGTGATTTTTATGCATAGCATTACGCTTTAAGCTTAGGACATAACATATTGGTTCAAAGGGAATAGGGAATAGGGAATAGAAAATGTCCTAATGTTTTCTCGTAGTGCTATATATTCATGATTTTACTCTTACTTTTGATAACTTTCGTCATAGCTATATACAACTTTTGAATATATTAGTACAATTTAGATAATGATTATTTAGTTAATATGGCTCAAGGCAATAGAGACGATCCGCTGAATTTAACTTTGACAGAAGAAAGTATTCTCAATACTTTATTATTTCGGGAAAGATATGGCTTAGAGATCATGAATGCGATCGCTCAAGCTAGTAATGGCAAGAAAAAAATTGGCTTCAGTTCCCTTTATCCGAACTTACGTAAATTAGAAAAACGTGGATTTGTGACCTCCCGTTGGGGTGATGAAACTCCCGAAGAAAACACTGGTGCCCGACGACGTTACTACAAAATTACTGGCTCTGGGATTGCAGCAGTAAATCAAAAGCAAGAATTTCTGAACACTTTACAGCATTTCACACCAGCACTAGGAGACCTTTAAACAGATGAGACGAAGAGATTCCAGAAGGAATAAAAATAAACTGTTCAAATTATTTCGCCTAGGCTTATCTCTATTTAAAGCGGTCATCAGAGAGATAGGGAAATTTTTTAGATTTGCGGTTAAAGAACTTTTATTTGAAATATCTTTAGGGATTATAACCCTAGGATTAGCCTATGTGTTTGCATCCTGGGGAATGTCTCAAAATCTTGCTTTGTATATAGCTGTTGTTTTAGCTTTGGGGTTATCCATTGTGGTTGCATTGGTTATTGTTATTGACAATGGGTATAAGTCAAAATCCTCAATGAGAAGAAAAGTAAAAGGTGAGGTTAAGCTAGCTGTTTGGATTGCCCAAATATTTTCTAACCAAACATCCTCAGAATGGACAGAATATCAAGACTGGTTACACGATATATTATTGGCACGTCGTCAGCTTCTAGATACTAAATGTCCTCGATGGAAAGTTGCGATCCTTACCTATTGGCGTTTGAGCATACTTTGGGTAGTTGTTAGTATGACGAAAATGAAGAGCATTGCCGTCTCTATAATGAAATTACGCTAAATACACTTATGTCAATCACCCATCGCTTCCCTGACGGGTAAGTGTGGGCTTGTTAAACCCAGTTAACAACTAAGGATTGCACTACTACAGAGCCTAAACCTGATACGTACTTACAGCTTCTTCTCTCGGCTGTATTATTTACAAGACTACTGGGAGTAGTCGGGCGTAACGGCAAGACATTTTGGTTTAGGTGTAGGAAGAGACAAACATACTAATCTATATAGGGTTATACCTAATGCAAAAACAGCCAACGATTCGAGTACCAGTACTATCACCATTAGGTAAAAAGCTTATGCCGACAACCTCAGCACGAGCAAGAAAGTGGATTACTGCGGGTAAAGCAAAACCAGTTTGGAACGATCTAAATATTTTTTGCGTTCAGCTACTTGTAGAACCAAGTGGTACTGAAACTCAAGAAATTGTAGTATCTATCGATCCTGGAAAACTATTTTCTGGAGTAGCAGCAGCTAGTAAAAAAGCTGTACTGTTTACTGCTCATTTGGTTTTACCATTTAAGCGTGTCATTGCCAGAAAGCAAGCTCAGAAGCTTCTTCGTCGAGCAAGAAGAGGAAGACGCATTAATCGTAATATTCCTTTTGCTCAAAGGGCGCACCATCAAAAGAGATTCAATAATCGTAGAGGCAATAAATTACCTCCAAGTATTAGAGCCAATCGTCAACTAGAACTTAGGGTAGTTAAAGAGTTAGTCAAACTTTTTCCTGTTACCAGCATTGTTTATGAATACGTCAAAGCTAAAGGTAACAAAGGTTTTAGTCCAGTTATGGTAGGTCAGGTTTGGATGTTAGAGCAACTATCTAATATTGCGAGACAGTCCGTTGCGGGGGTTCCCCCCGTTAAAGGAACTGTCGAGGGTGCCTCCACTCATAACCTAGAAGGCTGGAAAACTAGCATTTTAAGGAAGCAATTAGGACTAGAAAAGAATAAAGATGATAAGTCAGTTCAAGACGTAACTACTCATGCCAATGATGCCATTGCCTTATGTGCTAGTAGATTTATGCAGTACAAGGCTTTTCACACTGCTAACAGTCATGGTCGTCATTGGGTCGGTTCAATTCAGCTCACTGATGCTCCATTCAAGGTAATAGCTCGTCCTCAACTATATCGAAGACAATTGCACTTTGAGAATCCTAGTAAAGGAGGAAACAGAAAACGTAAAGGCGGAACTGTTACCCTGTTTGGCTTTAGAAGTGGTGATTTAGTAGTTGCTACCAAAGGAAAAAAGACAGTAAAAGGCTATATTGGTGGCTATTCAGAAGTAAACAAAGTTGTCAGTATTTATGACCACAACTGGAAAAGATACGGTCAGTTTTCTATTTCAAAAACAAATTTATTAAGAAGGAGTAATGGACTATGTGTTGCTTAATCTCGTCCGCATTTCCTCCACAGCACCTCCACTACGCGGTAGGTGTGGGACTCCATGCGGGGGAGAGTTGAATTTCCGGACAAGTCTACTTGACTTAAGACAACAAGTAAACAATTGGTCTATAACTCCATTCCCTTACTCGCAAGGCTTTACATAACTTACTTGAACTGGGGCAAAGCTTATCGTCTCAAAGAAAATCTCCAGAACAGGTTCTGGAGGTGATGATGCCATCAAAATATTTATATCTTCCTGGGAGGATATTGGTTTTGATAGGATCTCTCTCAATGTGGAATCAAATTAGAATGACTACAACTACTCTAGGCAGTCAACATCAACAAAATAATTCTATTCATACATAATTACCTTCCAGACCAAGTAACCCAATGATGAGAAGTACTTTCTTGTTTTCTTTCACATTGCTCCCAGCTGGCTGCACTCAGATTTGCTCCCTTAGTCTCAGCTACGGAAATATCGGTACCAGCTAATTTAGCATCGGTCAAATCAGCGCTGGTCAAATCTGTACCACTGAAGTCAACATCAGTTAGATTAGCGCTACATAAATCTGCCTTATGTAAGTTAGCACAACGCAAATCTGCACCACTCAAATCTGCACCTCTAAGATCGGCGTTTTCCAAGTCTGCAGCAATTAAATTAACTTCAGACAAGTTTGCTCCTACCAAACTAGAATTACTTAAATTAGAGTTGGTCAAATTAGCCTGTTGTAAACAAGCACCGCTTAAATCAGTATTACTCAAGTCAGCATGACTTAAATCGGCTCGAGTGAGATTGATTCGGGTGAGATCAGCAGCTTTTAGATGAGCAGAATGTAGACTAGCACCTTGAAAATTTAATTTTCCTTGTCTGTATTGACTAAGTAATTTTATCGCTTTCATGATCATCTTCTTGTAACTAATAGTTTCTTGGCTAGCTTGGGTAAAAAGATGATTGCTCAAGTTAGCTATTAAATAGAGTAAGAGATGACTTCACTTTAAAAGTAAAAAGATGAAGTCTGCTCTTCATATTGCTCAAAACTATAGTTTGAAAATTATGTCTCTATCAAAAGCCATTGTATAAATAAAATTTGAGGAACTTGTGAAGAAAATTTGGCTAAACAAACTTCTTGCATAATAAAATTAAAAATCTAAATCTGTACTTTTCCAGGTTTAATTTGACTTCAATAAGATACGGAGAGGGTGGGATTCGAACCCACGGAAGCTCTCGCTTCACTCGATTTCAAGTCGAGCGCGTTCGACCACTCTGCCACCTCTCCAAGCGTGGCTTATTTATAATAGCAAAGAATCTGTATTTGGTTTAAGCTGCTACTAAATCCTTAACCCTATTTCAATAAAATGATCGCAATTTAATGAAAATGAAATTGTTCTTAGATTCATTAACGGCGATCGCCTGTAAGCATAATTAAATTAACTCAGCTAAATTTGTTAGTTGAGAGTTGGCATCTGTGTTTTAAGTTAGAATGCTCACTTCTCCAGTTTTTAAACTATAGTAAGCGCCAACAATCTTCAGTTTTCCTTGCTCAACTAGGTCGTGAAGTAATGGAGATCCATTGAGTTTTTCAATTTGTAACTTAACATTATTTTTAATAGTCTCGGTATAGAATTCTTCCGAGTCGTTTTTATTGGCTCTGTCGATCGCAGGCTGAATTGCGGCTACAATACTCCCTATTTGACCTGGAAGAGGTTTATTTTCTAATGCAGCCTTAACTGCTCCACATTTTTCGTGACCGAGAACCATTAACAATGGAGTATTTAATACTGCTGCACCATATTCAAGGCTACCAATTTCCTCAGGCGTGGCAATATTACCTGCATCACGAACAACAAATAAATCTCCGATTCCTCGATCAAAAATAACAGCAAGAGGAACTCTGGAATCAGAACAACCCATAATAGATACTAAGGGCTTTTGTTCACTTGAAACTTCTTTTAACCTCACGTAGGTTTGATTTGGAGCTTCCGGTTTATTTTCAATAAATCTTTTATTTCCTGCTAACAATTCCTCTAAAACTTCATCTGGGGTAGCATCTTCGCCAAGTTCGCCAAGAGCAATAACTGTTTCCTTGCGACTAGCAGGATTAGCCTTAGAAACTGTTACTTTGGTTACTACTCCTGTTCCCAGAGCAACCGCACCAAGTTTGAGTAATTTTCTTCTTGCTATTGGGGAATTATTTATCATAAATTTCTCTTCGATGACCAGCGATATCTCAAAAAATAATTTAAACAGCAAATCCAGCTATGTACTACCTAAGTCAAATCAAAAAAAGATCATATCCTACCACATATTATGACAATTTAGTAAACTGAACTGAACACAACTGAACAATATAAGACTTGAAAATCAAAAATAGTCAGCCAGCAACTTTGGTAAACAAACGCATAATTTATTTGACTGATTTAGCTTTTTTTGGGAGAAGGAAAAATACAATAGAATCATTACCTAAATATTTTTACTCACAAAACAGTGAGCCAAATTCAGTGAAGACGACATAACTAAGGTAGTAAAACTACTAGTTTGCCAAACTCAATTAAATTTAAGATAGTTTCAATCATAATAGATTCAGTGAATATACACAATGATTTCTAGTGAATATACACAATAGGTTCTTAGATCAATATATATATTAATTAGTATCAACTGGATCAACTACAAAGCTAAATTTATGACTGTAGCAAAGTTAGATTATGACAAGATTTTGCTCACAACCTAGTAACTACTTACTACTCAAAGAGAATGTAAGTAATCAAAAACCCATGTAAGCCTTATTTAGTAAGTGTTTGAATCTTAGGGTAATGGCGAATAGTGTTGGGAACGATTTTTTGCTTTTCTAATTTACCTAGACGAAATAGTTATGGTGATCAAGAAGGTGCATCAAAATTGTGCTGGTCATACAAAATTTTGTTTGAGGCGATTTCCCTATTTTGTAGAAGCCAAATCAAAGAAACTCGTGTCACTTTACCTTGAGTAAGAGAAACAAGAGAAAAGTTACGCTTCAACTCTCCTGCTTCATTCTTGATGCGGGGTACACAAGCAGAATTTACATAAATAGTTCCTTGTGGACATCTATTGATTGCTGTTCTCAAGCAATCTTTTCGGTGGCGGAGACGATGATGCATATGTCCAAAAGTTACTAGAGGAATAGACTTACCCAAAGTACGAACTTGTTTAATTGCTTCTGCAAAATCAGGATCGCCATAATCACCGCCTAGGGGTTGCCAATCTTTACCACAAGTATCTTCTGGTTGGTCGCCTAATCCGGTCGGACCATTGTGACCAATAAAAATAATTGTATCGTAGGCTGTATCTTTAGCTGCGGCAACAATCCGGGAAGTAGATTCGGCAAAATTATTAATTTTATAGCGATCGCTATAAAATTTTTTATTTCTCCATTTCGAGCCACCCCAGCTAAAGGGACGACTGCCCACCACAGATAAATTAAATTGAGGAAAATTTAGTTTAGAAAAACCAACATGACTATCACCGAGTAAATCTAATTGTTGTTGAACTCGATCTTCTTGGGAGTGATTATAGGGAGCTTTTTTTCTCCCCCAAGAAGTGGCACTATACCAAGCATCATGATTGCCCATAATCAAGGCCTTGGGGATGGTAACTGAGGCAATTTTACGTACTACTTCTACAGCTTCATTACCAAAATCTCCCACAAATAAAACCAAGTCAACGCCAAGGTGTTTCAATGCTATTTCGTCCTCTCGGTCCCACAAATCATGGACATCTCCGACTATAGCTATAGTGATTTGTTCTTTCAATATACCTCGTTAATACTAGTTACTATCTGTTTGTAAAAAGCTAAAATCCAAGGGTACAACAATTAAAAAACTACTTACTAAAAAGTTACATTGCGCCGCTATTTTTGTTGAAAATAATGATCAGGGTTTTGAAAATTAGCTTGAGATCATAACCTAAACTCCAATTTCTTTGATAACGCAAATCTAATTTAATTACATCTTCAAAGTTACGTACTTGAGACCGACCATTAACCTGCCATTCTCCTGTCATTCCTGGCTTAACATCTAAACGTTGCCATTCAGGCACTTGATAGACCTCTACCTCTTCGGGAGTGGGAGGACGAGTGCCGACTAAACTCATATCGCCTTTGAGAACATTCCAAAATTGAGGGAATTCGTCTAAACTTGTACGTCGTAAAAAATTGCCTATCTTCGTAATACGAGGATCTTTATCGTTTTTAAAGAAAGCCCCACTTGCTTGATTTTCAATTTGTTTTTTCAGTGCTTCTGCATTGGAACACATAGAACGAAATTTCCAAATCTGAAACTTCTTTCCCATCCAACCACAGCGAGTTTGATGAAAGAAAATTGGACCAGGACTATTAACTTTAATGGCGATCGCAATTGGAGGCAAGATAATGGCAGTAATGGTTAAGCCAATTATAGAGCCAATAATATCAATTAGACGCTTGATTATAGACCTTACGGAAGGATGAGTTTCTGGAGGTTCTTTGCGAGACCATTTAGCTGAAGACCTAATATTTAAGACTTCAACTAATCCTGTCATTGACAGGGTAGCCATTACAGGAGGTTGTACTGATTCTAAAATTAATTCAATATTTTTTTCCTGAGCAGACTTAGAGTTAGCAATCAACGCACCAATGCCACTACTATCAATGAATCGGGTTTTACCAAAGTCAAGAACTATCTGTTGATGAGAAATATTTTGCTGCAACAGATTACTAACAGTTTGTTTAAATATAACCGCTTCTAAAACTGTTAATCGTTCGGGTAATTCTACTGTCGGGCTATCCTGAAAAAAGGACAGGGGAAACAGAATTTCCGGTGTCTCGTCAATCATTAATCCTCAATCTTCTTGGTTGGCGAAGGTACACTATTTTTGGTTTTTTTAGGCTGAAAAAACCTGGTTAGAAAATGTGTAAGCAAAAGTCAAGTAATGATAATACAGGCTCAGACTGCTGAGAATCCTCAGACAACAGGCAATTGTTAAATTAACTTCAATCCTGAAATTATTCAGTAATTATTTAGTTTTGTTAATTTAATTTTACACTCGATCTGTACCAACATATTGTTACAGGAATAGCTATTTAGTCAGACATACTAATTTAAGATTGTACCGTCATGAAATCTAACTCAAAGGCGATTTCCTCTTCGACCGATAGGTTCTCTTCCTTCCTGTGTCCTGGCTTTATCTCTGGCTGCACTACGACGTAATGCTTGAAGTCGCTCTTCATATTTTTTTCTTTTGCGACGGCTCGGAGTCATTTCAATTAAAGTTTTTAAGGCACTACCCAGACTTTTATATGCATTGGGTAAAGAGTAACCAAAACGAGTTGCTAAGGCGATCGCTTTTTCATCGGCTTCAATTGCTTCGGCAATAGTTTTCTCGCTACTATTCTTTTGCCATAAACGATAACCGGAGATACCACAAAGTGACAAAGCCAACAAAAGTAATAAACCGTCTTGTACCCACAATTCACCAACTGCTCCACCTAAGCCAATTGCCAAGGCTGCCATTTCCCATCCTTCCTTGGGAATAGTGTCATTTTGTACCCTCGCAACCTCATGCCAAAAAAGTAAATTACGTTGATCGATCGCCAGACTATCCCATTTGCCTAAATCGATCTGAATTTCGATTTCATCTTTGCCAATTTCTTCACTGCGTATTAGAGGAGGATTAACTTCTGTTGAGCCTTCAACAATTACCCAGCTTTGCAATTCTGGAGGCAGCAAAGTTTTCAAACGGCGTAATTCATTGATTTCTGCCCTAGCCGAGGAGGTTGTATAACTCATACCGGTTTCCAATTAATATTTTGCTTAATTAGTAATTTTATTTAAGTGTACTCACTTTTTAATCATATCCAAATTTAATATACTGATTTAAAATGCTTGGGTGATGTATGATTCCCAGATAAACTGAAAACTTGATCTGTAAATGTTCTAGATTTGGGAATTAATATACTATGTTTGGGCAGACCAAAAAATATATCAGCTATATTTGTTTCTTGAGCTTTGGTCTTATATTGAGCATTCTTATATTTGGACTAAATCATAATTTTGCATTAGCCAACGCTACTAATCTATTAGCCCAAGAGAATACCACCGATGTTGGCGGTCTAACTCAAGTAAATTTGTTTCAGGCGATCGTTTTAGGTTTCGTTCAAGGGGCAACAGAATTTATCCCTATTAGTAGTACGGCACATCTCAAGGCAGTTCCCGTATTTTTAGGCTGGGGAGACCCTGGTGTTTCCTTTACGGCAGTTATTCAGCTTGGTAGTATTGCAGCGGTTTTATCTTATTATTGGTCAGACATAACTCAAATTACTCAGGGAATGTTCAAGGCAATTCGTACCTCGGATTATGATTCCCAAGATTTTTGGTTAGCAGTAGGAATTGGAATAGGTACGATTCCAATTGTAGCTTTTGGTTTGCTGTTAAAAGTTTTTGAGCCAGATTTTTATGAAAATACTCTCAGAAGTATGCCTTCAATTGCTATTGTTTCGATCGTCATGGCTCTTTTATTAGCGTTAGCAGAATATGTAGGCAATCAGAAACGCAATTTTGATGATTTAACCGCCAAAGATGGCATCGTAGTTGGTATCGCCCAAGCATTAGCAATCATACCAGGGGTATCTCGTTCGGGATCGACCATAACTGCCGGTTTGTTTAATAATTTAGATCGAGCAACTGCGGCTCGATTTTCTTTTTTGTTGGGTATTCCGGCTATTTCCTTATCAGGTTTAGTAGAGTTAAAAGGTTTAATTGATACTGGTGCAGCAAGTGCTGGATTAGTTTCTTTAATTGCAGCGTTGATATCTTCTGCTATATTTTCTTATTTGGCGATCGCCTGGTTAATTAAGTTCCTCCAAAAAAGAAGCACTTGGGTATTTGTTTGGTATAGATTAGGATTTGGAGTCTTTATCCTAGTTGCCTTGGCTTTGGGATTAATTAAAGGATGAAGCATAGGGATTGGGAATTAGAAAATGAGTCAAACTACTGTTCAGCCAGCCAAAATTAGTCGTGTATTGCCAGATTCGATCGCCGAAGAGATTGGATTTGAACCCGGTGATGCGATCGTTTCTATTAATCAAACTTCCCCACGGGATCTAATTGACTATAAGTTTCTCTGTAGTGATGAATTTTTGGAGGTAGAAGTAATTGACTCTGCGGGGGAAATTCATCAGATTGAAATTGAAAAAGATTATGATGACGATTTGGGTTTGGAATTTGAAACCGCTTTATTTGATGGCTTGATTCAATGTAATAATCATTGCCCTTTCTGTTTTATCGATCAGCAGCCTCCTGGAAAACGAGCCAGTCTCTATTATAAAGACGATGATTACCGTCTTAGTTTTCTTTACGGTAGTTATCTTACCCTGACTAACTTTACCGACAAGGAATGGCGCAGAATTGAACAGATGCGTCTCTCTCCCCTTTACGTTTCAGTACACGCCACCGAACCCGAAGTCAGAAGCCGTCTGCTCAAAAATAACCGTGCTGGGTTAATTATGTCTCAGTTTAAGTGGTTTCAGGAACGACGCTTACAAATCCACGCTCAGGTAGTAGTCTGCCCAGGAATTAACGATGGCATCCACCTAGAACGAACCCTTTTAGACTTAGCTTCATTTCATCAAGGAGATATTCCTGCTGTAGCCTCTGCAGCAGTTGTTCCTGTCGGTCTAACCAAGTTTCGCCCCACCGAAGACGAATTAATTCCTGTTAGCCAAGAAAAAGCAATTGAAGTAATTGACCAGGTACAGGAGTTACAAACCAAGTTTAAACAGCAGTTTGGTAGTAATTTTGCTTGGTTAGCCGATGAATGGTTTCTAATTGCCAGAAAAGACATTCCCCCAGAATCTCATTACGAAGACTATCCTCAAATTGGTAATGGTGTCGGCTCAATTCGCCTATTTATCAAGCAATTTCAGTCAACAGCTAAGGAAATGTTACCTCAAGCTATCGATCAGCCTCGTCGTTTCACCTGGGTAGTGGGAAATGCCGTAGAACAAGCTTTTCAGCCTTTAGTGAAACAACTAAATGCAGTTGCAGGATTAGAAATTAATTTAGTTGCTTTAAACAGTCAGTATTGGGGACAAGAAATCACAGTCACTGGCTTACTCACAGGACAGGATTTACTGACAGGTTTATCAGGCAAAAATTTAGGTGATGGAATTTTATTACCTTCTTTGATGCTGAAACATGACGATACCAAATTTCTGGATGACTTAACGGTTGCAAATGTTAGTCGTCAATTAGCAACAGCGATTTTTCCCGTGAGTGATGTTAAAGAATTGATTAACCAATGTCTCAGTTAATATTTTGAAAAAGCAGAGTTGATCTGGGCAACGTCAATTCGATAACCTATAACCTATAACTCGCGTTGGGCAAGTATAGCACTACCAGAAAACATTAGGACATTTTCTGCTCCCTGTTCCCTGTTCCCTTCTTACGAAGTTTGCTTATGCTTGCGGTATCCCTTTGGGACAAGCGGGGTTCCCCCGCCACCGCAACTTCGCGCTGTTCCCTTTGAACCAATATGTTATGTCCTAAGCTTAAAGCGTAATGCTATATATCTTGATCTCGATCTACATATGGCAAAATAAAGCGTTTAATATAATCTGTTTCTTGTAATAACTTGGGTTAACGTGAGTTCGACGAGGTGGAAAAAACTTAAATATTTCGCAACTTTCTAATTTCTAAATCTCTAAAGTCCTGATTGTTTCGTTAAGAACAACATAACTCCTAACTTCTAACTCCGAATTCCGAACTCACGTTGGGTTATGATTATTTTGCCAAGTCCACAACTTCATGTAGATATGAAATATCTTGACCGATGAATATTCATAAGCAAAATAAATTTGTTTTGAGGTGGTTGCAGTGGAAGAATACGATATTGACTGCATTATTAGGATGGATACCTCTGCTACCAGGGCTGGGACTACGATATCTCTTTTATCCGATTATCTTCCGCAAAATGGGACGCTCTGTCAGGATCTATCCAGATGTTAGGTTGAAAAATCCTCAATATATTGAAATCGGATTTGGGACTGTCTTTAATAAGGGTGTTGAAATAGATATCGATCATGGCAATACAGTCGAAATTGGCGATCGCGTATGTTTGTTCCGAGATGTGCAAATTAATTCTACCGGTCAGGGAAATAAGATTAAATTAGATAATTTAGTTTGTCTAGACAGCGGTATCATAATCAGAACTCACGATGGGGGTCAAGTAGAAATTGGAGAACACACCTACATCGGACCTTATACGAGCCTAGTTTGTCACGGCAAAATAAAAATAGGTCAAGATTGCCGAATTGCTTCTCATACGTCTATCTGCGCTCATAACTATAACATTGGAGACACCACTAAAAAAATTAGAGAACAAGGAGTTAATTTTAAAGGCATTACCATTGAGGACGATTGCTGGCTAGGTAGTGGAGTCAGAGTAGTAGATGGAGTTACAATCGCCAAAGGAAGTGTGATTGGTGCAGGAGCAGTGGTAACAAAGGATATACCTCCTTACTCTATTGCTGTTGGCGTTCCTGCCAAGGTTGTCTCTAATAGAAATAGCTGATATAGCCGTACAAAGTTGTATTAGGACAAGTTTACTTGATTGCTCGTAAGTAATAAGTAATGAGTAATGAGTAATGAGTAATAAGTATCCTAATCTAAGTCCGTATTGCTATAGCTGATAGCTGATAGCTGATAGCTAACAATAGCAAGATATATCTTAGTCAAAAAGAGAAATAACCATTAGAGGATAGCAGTTTCAGTCTGAATACTCTGAGCTAGCTGTTGTAAAACTTGTTCTCGCTCTAAAATGGCAGGAGTTACTTCCAGGTTAAAGGTAGCTAGTATGTCACGCCAGCGATAAACCCAATCGTGTTTAAGCAAAGAATTAGCAATATTGTTGCGACTTATTTGAGCTAACCTTTCTGGTTGAGAATCGAGTTGGTCGATCACATCTATGATATTTTCTTGATTGAGATCGACTTTAACTATGGCATCTGTCCAATCAAAATACTTCGGAAAAATATCTCCCCTCGGAGGCATACCAATCATGACAGTTCCCGCTGCCGCACTTTCAAAAAAGCGAGAACCAATTTCCTCGGTACCGCCTGTTTCTTCTGGGGCATTGAATTTAGCGAAATAGTTGATCGTATAACGACTACGTTGCAATAAACTAGCCAGCAAGCAACGATGTTCTAGATGATTCTCGATTTCTAACTTTTGCTTTCTGAGCGTATCGTAATAGTAAAAAAAGTTTTGTTCCCGACTACGTTGGAATAAAGGCTCGTGAATTTGGGCAGAACGACGACCGATATTACAGACATCAATAGAACGTTGAATCGGCTCAGGATAAGGACAAAACCGAAGCGTATCCACTGCTAGAGGAAGATATGTACAGGGACGATCGACTAATTCGGCTAATTGTTGCGTACAGTGATTAACTCCCAAAAAAATGTGATCGAAGTTTTTAAAAGGTTCTTCTAGCAATCGCCAGTTACTCAAATCTGGCTGCCAAACCTCCACAATAAAACAAGCCTTATGACGACACTGGTCTCGCCAACCTTTGATCGACTCCAGTAAGTGCATCTGCCAAGGATTATCCATAATGGCAAATATCAAATCGTATTCATGGTCTAAAGATATTTCTTGAGGAAAAGGTGCAATTAAACTAGCCAAACGATCTGAATGACTTGGATATTTAGCTAACCGATAGATCTTTCTCGCCCAATCAAAATCACTGGTTGGAGCGTATAATTTAGCTTGCTCTAGACCACAAAGTAAATCTTCAAACTCATAAATACAACAATTAGCTACCTGAAAACGAAATCCCCGCACCGAAATAATCAGGATGCGGGATTGTTGATTTGCATCTATGAGAGATAAATCATTTGCCATAGTTAATAAATATGCCTTGCTATCTTAAGACCTCAAGCCAGTAACTCTTTATTTCATTCGTTGAAATCTAAATTATGAATATATGAATAGTCAAAGGTTGAACTGAAAAGGATGGCAAAACAATTGCTGGATAAATTCTAAGCTAAAAAATGAAAAAGGTTTTGGGAGTCTTGCCGTGTTTCGACCCCAAAACCTTTCTCTCTTACACTTACTCCTCACACACAATTAATAATATAGAGGTAACAACAGGATGATGCATCTTTGCCAGTGCCACTTTATGTATTGTCATAATATTTTACTGACTGAATCAAATTAACCTCAGTTATTTAATTACAGAGGGTTCTCTATCTTGGCTAGCAAAAAATGTTTTCAAAATACTTTCTGCCATCTGAGAGCTATTTAAACCCAAGCTAGCTTTTGATTGAGCTGGAGTAGCATGGTCAACTAAAATGTCTGGGACACCAAAACGTTTTACTGGCACCTGAACATCATGCTCCTGTAGAGCTTCTAGAACTGCTGAACCAAAACCACCCATCAGACATCCTTCTTCAACGGTAACGACTTTACCAATGCGTTTCGCCAAGGGGACGATTAATTCTGTATCTAGGGGCTTAACGAAGCGAGCATTGATTACCGTTGCATTGACACCGTGTTCATTTAGGATTTCTGCTACCTGTAAAGCTGGATATACTTGAGTACCATAACCGACTAATAACAGATCGTCTCCACGACGCAGTATTTCTCCTTTGCCAATTTCAATGGGTTCCCAACCTTCTTCCATTAGAGGAACACCAACACCATTCCCCCGTGGATAACGCATGGCGATCGCACCATTTTGATAGTTAATGCCTGTAACTACCATCTGCTGTAATTCGGCTTCGTCTTTGGGTGCCATGACCACAATATTGGGAATACAGCGTAAATAAGCGATATCATACATTCCTTGGTGGGTTGGACCATCAGCTCCCACAATACCTGCACGATCTAAACAGAAGAAAACAGGAAGTTTTTGGATACAGATATCATGAATAATCTGGTCGTATGCCCGTTGCAAGAAAGTGGAATAGATTGCTGCTACAGGTTTCATCCCTTCGCAAGCCATACCCGCTGCTAGAGTAACTGCGTGTTGTTCAGCAATACCAACGTCAATATACTGTTTGGGTAGTTTGCGCTGTAAAATGTTTAAACCTGTACCTGTTGCCATAGCGGCAGTAATGCCGATTATTTTAGAATCGTTTTCTGCCAAAGTAGTTAGGGTATCGGCGAATACCTTACTGTATTTGGGAGGTTTGGGTTTGGTAGCAGGAATACCTTTCCCCGTAGCCAGATTAAAAGGACTTTGAGCATGATAGCTTACTTGGTCTTTTTCGGCGATCGCGTACCCTTTACCCTTAACCGTTGCCACATGAACTAGTACTGGACCTGGAACTTTGTGCGCCTGTTTAAAAGTAGAGATCAATTCCTGGAGGTTATGACCGTCAATTGGACCAAAATATTTAAATCCTAATTCTTCAATTACTGCACCTACCTTGGGAACAGCCAGACGTTTCATTCCTTCTTTAACTCGTTCCATTTCTGGAGTTAGAGATTCACCTAAGAAAGGCAATTGTTTAAACTGTTCTTCTAAGTTATCGGAGATAAACTGTATGGGGTCTGATAGACGAACCTTATTGAGATAGCGAGAAATTGCTCCCACATTGGGAGATATAGACATCTCATTATCGTTTAATACTACGAGAAGGTTCGTATTTGGTAAATGTCCCGCATGATTAATTGCTTCTAGTGCCATACCTCCAGTTAGAGCACCATCCCCAATTACAGCCACACATTTAAAATCTTCTCCCCTAGCATCTCTACCTAATGCCATTCCTAAGGCGGCGGAAATACTCGTCGAGGCGTGCCCGGCACCAAAGTGGTCAAACTTATTTTCACTTCTTTTCAAATAGCCAGCGACACCATCTTTTTGCCGTAAAGTATCAAACTTCCCATATCTACCGGTGAGTAATTTATGGGGATAGGCTTGATGCCCCACATCCCAAATAACTTTATCGCGGTCTAAATCTAGAGTTTGATACAAAGCAATAGTTAATTCTACTACCCCTAATCCTGGACCTAAATGACCTCCACTGGTGGCAACTGTTTGTAAATGTTTTTCTCTTATTTGGCGGGCGATATCCTCGAGTTGTCGGAGTGATAAGCCGTGCAACTGATTAGGATGAGTTATTTCGCTTAAATGCATACTGCCGTATTCTCTTATATCAGATCGTCTATTCTTTCTTAAATAAATTATCCTACTTTCTCTGTCCCTAAAGTGAAAATCGGATACTTTTCTCAATGCTGAGTTATCTATTTTGCTTGATTTACTCTATTTGCCCTAACTTCGAACTATAAATTATTCCTATCAAGTAAACAGCAAGGACAACTTGAAATTTCCTCTAAACTAAGCTCATTAATGGTATTTATCAATTGAAGTTTGATTGTATTGTATTTATTTACAAAAATCAACAGGGAAATTTTGCTAATTTGTGTTTAATGCTTCAAAGTGCTTTCCGTGAATTTAAAATAAAATTTATATTTGAATAATGGATATAATTCTCTGTCACCAAACCGTAGACTTTGATGCTTTGGGTTCAGCGATTGGTCTATCTCGTCTCAAAAAAGGGACAAAAATTGTCTTAACGGGAGGGGCACATCCTGCGGTAAAAAATTTTTTGGCGTTATATCGTGACGAATTTGCCTTTGCCGAAATGCGTAGTATTACCCCTGAGGCGATCGCCTGTATTTATATTGTGGATACCCAAAAAAGCGATCGCCTGGGACAAGCTGCGGACTGGTTGGATTTGCCCAACGTGAATCAAATTGAAGTTTACGATCATCATGTAGACCTCCAGTCAGATATTCCCGTAACTAAACTTTATACTGAAGCACTGGGAGCAATTACAACCTACATCACGGAATTGCTCCAGGAAAAAAATATTGCCTTAACGGCTTTTGAAGCTACTGCGATGGCTTTGGGAATTCATGTGGATACAGGTTCGCTGACTTTTGACCAAACTACTTCTCGTGATGCCAGAGCACTTGCTTGGTTGATGGAACAGGGGGCAAATGTGACGATGATCGCCGAATATGTTGAACCAGGTTTATCAACTCAGTTGCAAGATTTGCTCAAAGAAGCGTTGGATAACCTGGAACGAACTACTGTTCAAGGCTATAGTGTTGCTTCCGTGTTGTTCAAGACCGAGAAATTTGTGAGCGGTTTATCTGCTTTGGCAGCTAGATTAATTGACCTCACGGAAAGTGATGTGTTTTTATTGGGTCATCAGTATCAAAAAAGCAAGAGTCCTAAATTAGTAGTAATCGGGCGATCGCGTTTGGCAGAGACTAATCTTAATCAGCTATTTGCTCCTTTTGGTGGTGGTGGTCATGCTCAAGCAGCTTCAATGTCTCTCCAAACAGATATTCCCGAACAGATATTTCAACAGTTATTAACTCAGCTAGAGTCACAAATTCCCCATCCCCCAACTGCCAGAGACTTGATGTCTTCTCCTGTCAGAACTATTCGCCCTGATACAACGATTGAACAAGCACAAAGAATTTTATTTCGCTATGGTCATTCGGGATTATCTGTTGTTGACGAGAGCGGCAGTTTAGTGGGAATTATTTCCCGTCGCGATCTGGACTTAGCCTTACATCATGGCTTTGCTCATGCTCCCGTCAAGGGTTATATGAGTCATAATCTCAAAACTATTTCACCTGAGACACCTTTACCTGAAATAGAGTCTTTAATGGTGACTTATGACGTAGGAAGATTGCCTGTCTTAAAAAAGGGAGAATTAATTGGCATTGTGACTCGTACCGATGTTTTACGTCAGCTACATAATCAGCGTCACGAAGTTCAAACCGATACGACCGCCAAAATCACTTTAACTTCCCAGCTATTACCTACTCTACAAAACCGATTGGAACCTATTATCTGGCAACTGTTGCAGGAAGTTACAAACGCAGCGCAACAAAGAGGTTGGAATCTCTATCTTGTGGGAGGAGGAGTCAGAGATATTCTGTTGACTGAGGACGGCGATCCCTTACTCTTGCAGGATATTGATTTAGTGGTTGATGGCTATCATCATTCTCATGATGAGCGAGCAGGGGTAGAATTAGCTGAGACAATTCAAGCTATGCATCCTGAGGTAAACGTTTCGATCCACGGGGAGTTTCAGACAGCAGCCTTATCTTGGCATAAAGATTCAGTATTAGGCAATCTTCTAATTGATATTGCCACTGCTCGCACAGAATTTTATCCCTATCCCGCGGCAAACCCTCAGGTAGAAGCTAGTTCCATTCGTCAGGATTTATATCGGCGAGATTTTACGATCAATGCTTTAGCAGTACGTTTGACTCCACCACGAAGAGGAGAATTTTCCCGTAAAGGAGACTTATTAGACTTTTTTGGTGGTTTATTAGATTTACGTTCTCGTCAGATTCGGGTGCTTCATGCCAATAGTTTTATTGAAGATCCCACCCGGATTTTTCGGGCAGTGAGATTTGCCGTACGCTTAGGTTTTATGATTGAACCTCAGACAGAAGAATTCATCCACTATGCCATTAAAAGCGGTGTCTACGAGCAACTCCGCATTAGCGATCGCCAAGCTCCTGCTCTCACTACCAGATTACGAGGGGAATTAAAATATATCTTGCAAGCTAATTACTGGAAACCTGCTTTAAAATTACTAGCCAAGTTAAATGCTCTAAGTTGTTTACATCAAGATTTAATTCTGACACCAGTTTTAGAATGGCAGATACATTGTGTCTCTCGGTGGTTGCGTTATCTCGAAGCTCAACCCGATGAACAACGATGGTTGATTAGACTGGAGACCCTAATTGCTCACTTAGCACCTCAAGTCAGAATTGAAGTCGCTCAGAAACTTCAGTTACCAAAAGATAGTCTACAAAGACTACAACAGCTAGAAACATTAGAAACAAAAATCAGAACGAAGTTACCCCAGTGTCAATGTCCTAGTCAAATTTATCAGCTTTTACGTTCTTACAAACCTGGGGGATTAATTCTGTTTGCAGCCAGAAGCGATAAACATACTCGCCGTCTTGTTTGGCAATATATTACCAACTTTTCTCAAGTTAAACCCTTACTAGATGGTAATAATTTAAAAACTTTAGGTTTTCCACCAGGACCGTTGTACAAACAAATTTTGGATGATGTTTTAGCTGCTACTCTTGATAGCAAAATAAGCGATCGCCCTACTGCGGAAAAGTATGTTCTAACTAAATTTAGTTAAGATACTGAGTTGGGTTTATCGGCTTTGGTGGTGCTGCCTGAGCAGGAACAACTTGCATTTTCGGGAAACTAGCAATGGCATAGTAAAGTTGTTCGGCAACTTTTTGGTTGGCTGCATCTTGCAGGTGAATTGGATCGATAAAGGTAGGAGAAGGATATTGCTCAGTAAGTTGATATAAATCAACTGCTTTGATGTTTTGAGGAAAAGCTTGAGCAAGTTGCCGATTCGCTTGGGTAAAAGCGGGATAGCTAGCTTTAACCTGTTGGATATAAGTTCTACCCAGTTGGGTGGCAATTTCGCCTTCAGTCTCAGTTAATTGGCTAGGATTACGTCCAGTAATTTCTGGTTGGATTGCCACTACTAAGGGAATTTGCGCAGCTGCACTTAAATTAAGAATTTGTTTTTGATGACTGATATAACGATCCACTCGCTTTTGTAATTCCGTTTCATTTGGCGGTAGATGGAGAACTAGGTTTGAAGTTTGTTCATTGAGGAAAAAATTAGCTTTTTTGTCGGATTTATCGGCATTTAACCAACCATCTTGCAATATTTTGACCAGATAGCTTTTCTGTTCTAGAGGTTTAAGTATTTGGGATACATAGCTAGCAAAATCAGTCTGCTGATTATCGAGATACTGTTTAATTAAAGGAACTTGAGTTGCTTCTTCTGTGCTAGGAAGCATTAAATCTCCATAACCATCTAACACAACCATCAAATCAGGTTTGAATTTGAGGAGCTGTAAAGCCACTTGGGCTAATTCATTACCCGAAGTATAACCAGGAACGGCAGCATTAATTACACGATAATTACCAGGCTTTATTTTTGATGGTTTAGCCAACTGTTTTTGTTTTTTTTGCGGTTCAAAAGAGAGTAGATCGGGTTTGTAGAGTTGGGGCGAACTTTTCTGTTGTTGAAGACGTTGTTGGAAGCGAGTTTCTAGTTGTTCACTAATGGTGGCTTCATTACTAGAGCTACCATAACCAAAAGCCGTTGAGCCACCTAACAAAAAGATTCTAATTTCGTTTTTAGGTTTAGTTGCGGGAACAGGATCGCGATCGCGGAAACCTTGCTCGTTGATTTGCCAATATTTATGTTCTTGATTACCTAATAGTCGATATCCAACTGCTAGACTAGGTTGAGCTTTAAGTTGACTTTGGTTTTTAGGATCTTGGTTCGAGGAAGATTTATCAGTGACAAACTTTAAATTATAGGCATCGGTTATCTCTGAGCCAGTCTGAGCCTGAGAAAATTCTCTTTTATTTCCTGAAAGATCGATAAAAATGCGAACTAGAAGTTCCGATACCAATAAAATAAGAGCGATGGAAACAAGCACCCATAGACCCGAAGACCGACGACGTATTCGTTGACGATTAGTAAAAATTCGACGTTCTCTCGTTCTAGACTTAAACATAAAACTACTTCCCTATCTTTAATTAGTAAAAGATAAAAATAAATACAAATATATAAGAATTACAAATAATTAATGCCGTGCTCCAGCCCCTTGATATTTTGTACTGCATACTCTGTGGTACATTTACGTAATGAATATTACCAGGTACACTAAAATCCTTAATCTATCTATAGCTTGAGAGCTCTTATCAGTTTTGGTTGCTAATTGTGTCAACATTACATTGTGGTAATCGTAACTTAGTAAAATCGGCAAAATTATAATTACGTAGTAGACTTCTAATTTATTTTTAGTTATTCATGACCTATAAATTACTATTTGTTTGTTTGGGTAATATTTGTCGTTCTCCATCAGCTGAAAATATTATGAATCATCTTATTCAAGAAGCTGGCTTGGAAGACCAAATTACCTGTGATTCAGCAGGAACTTCGGGATATCATATTGGCGCCGCACCAGACCGTCGTATGACTTCTGCTGCCAGCAAACGAGGAATTGAGTTAAAAGGAAAATCTCGCAAACTAACTCCTTCAGATTTGCAACGGTTTGACCTGATTTTAGCCATGGATCGAGAAAATTACCAGGATATTTTGTATTTTGATCGAGAAGGAAAGTATGAGGACAAAGTATTTCTAATGTGTCACTTTGCTAATCATAAAACTGACCAAGAAGTTCCCGATCCCTATTATGGTGGTCAAGATGGTTTTGATCATGTAATTGATTTACTATTGGATGCTTGTGCGGGTTTATTGGATTACATAATTAGCTCAGAAGCTTTTCAAGCTCAAGCGTAAATTCTTTTTAAGCTAATTACCGGACATTGTTCATATAGTAAAGAAAAACGAAATGAATCGATTTAACTTAAAAGTCTTTAAGCGGTTTTGGCGGCTAGTCAAGCCATACTGGTTTGGCAATGAAAAATGGGGCGCGATTACCATTCTTATATTGTTGCTGCTCTTAACCCTTAGCTACACTTTTATTTCTTTGTCGATCACTCGTTTTCAAGGAGATCTGATTTCAGCTTTAACCAAGCTCGATCGCGAGCGATTTTTAAGAACAATTTGGATGTTTTTAGCTGTTTTAGCAATTTACGCACCACTAGCTGCTAGTTCTAGTTATTTACAAGATAGATTGAGTAATTTTTGGCGTAGATGGCTAACTTACGATTTTTTAGGTCGTTACTTAGGTAATCGCGCATTTTATGAACTGGGTAATTTTAATACGGATGTTGATAACCCAGACCAGCGTATTGCTGAGGATATTAAGTCTTTTACTGCCGAATCTCTGAATTTCTTACTAATTATTTTTAATTCTATCTTTCAAATTGTTGGTTATACGGCATTAATCTGGAACATTCCCCCCAAAGTAACCGTTTTTGAGTTTTCCAGTCCCTTCAAAATTTTTAATCTCGAAATAACTAAGATTGCTCCTTCAATACTGATTATTTTTTTATTAGCTTATGCAGCAATTGGTACTTTGATGACCATTGGTATTTTTGGACGCAAGCTAGTTACCATTAATTATCAACAATTGAGAAAAGAAGCTAATTTTCGGTTTGGGTTAGTTCGGATTCGAGAAAACTCTGAATCAATCGCTTTTTATCGTGGAGAACCCCAAGAGGGTCGTAATCTACAAAAATTCTTTCAAGAGGTATTTGATAACTACAATTCATTGATTTTCTGGCAAGATTTAATACTTACTCTGTTTACTAGTGCCTATGAAAACATCCCCTATATTCTCCCCGCTGTAGTTGTTGCCCCCAGTGTTCTTTCAGGAGATGTGGAAGTGGGGAAAGTGCGTGAAGCTCAGATTGCTTTTGCTCAGTTTTTCTTTTCTATCAATGTGATTGTCTCTCGCTTCCAATTTTGGACTGCTTTTGTCGCTGGAATTGATCGGCTTTATTTACTTAAAGAATATTTAGACCAGACTGCTAGAAAACAACGCCAATTGACTGATAATTTGCCAACTATAACCACAATTCCTCATAACCGTCTAGCATTGGAACATCTCACTTTACAAACGCCCAACTATCAAAGAACTTTGGTCAAAGATTTATCGGTTAAGTTACCCCCAGGGGAAGGTTTACTTATTATGGGAGCTAGCGGTTGCGGGAAAAGTTCCCTTTTACGAGCGATCGCTGGTTTGTGGAATTCTGGTACGGGGTCAATTTATCGCCCTGATTTATCAGACATGCTCTTTCTACCTCAAAAACCCTACATGATCCTAGGGACTCTTCGTAGTCAACTTACTTATCCTCACGATGACTTAGAAATTTCTGATATCGAACTTTATTATGCCCTAGATGCAGTTAACTTACCTGATTTAGCCAATCGTTCGGGAGGTTTGGATGTGGAACAAGATTGGGCTGATACTTTATCCTTGGGAGAACAGCAAAGATTAGCATTCGCCAGGATTTTAATTAATAAACCTCATTATGTGATTCTTGACGAGGCAACTAGTGCTTTAGATATTGCTAATGAAGCTAGTCTGTATCAACATCTGAAGAAAACTCAAACTACTTTTGTCAGTGTGGGTCATCGTCCGAGTTTATTGGACTACCATCGTTTGGTATTAGAAATACAAGAAAACGAAAAATGGCAATTAAAAGAAGCAAGAGGTATCTAAGCTCGTCTTTCTCTATTAGTTTTCTTTTTTTCTTGAGCTTGTTTTCTTGACCCTCACGTTAGCATGGCTGAGTAGTTACAACTAAACCATCGATTTACTGGGTTCGGATATGATATTTGTCTTAGTTCGCTGGGTCAGGTTATCAATTACACTTAACATTTCTCGTTCAAAACTAACCTGCGCCCGATTGGTTTTAGCGCCAAAATAGAAGCTGTTGTCATTTTCTAAGGCCCAAATTTGAGAATGGGAAAAGTAGCTCATCACCACACCAATCATCAGTAAAGCAAAACCTGAGTAAACAATTGGCACGCCAGGGTCAGCTTTAATTTGTAACCCAGTACTGCCAATGATATCAATCAGCTTCAGATTTATCCCGTTAACTTCTAAACTTTGACCGATGCGCATTGCGCTCGTTAGTTCTCCTTGTTGATTGTAAATTAGGGCTGTTCCCTGCAAATCTTTAATTAGAAGGGAAACACCAGCACTCATATCAGGTTTAGTGGGTATCCAGGTTCCCCAAATATTTCCTGTATTTAGAGTATCTAACTTCGCTACTGGTAGCTGAAAGATAGGACTATTATTTAATTTGACTTGGACAGCGGCAATACCCCAGTTGGTTTGATACAGAGTTACACCGTCATATCGCAGTGGCTTGTTGACGTGAATAGTTTCTCGCTTTAACTCTTCGCCGCGATCGCCAATTACCGATAGATCTGAATAGAATTGATCGATATCTCCACTCTCGGTATAGTCAATCCAAAAGCGATTTACCCTGACTGCCCAATCTGTCGGGATATGGGAAGCGGACAAAGGTCCTGATTCAATGATATTTTTAACTTGAAAAGTATTACCACTAGCAATCATTTCCTGGGCAAAAAATCCTGTAAAAATGCCCCACATTCCTCCTAATAAGACAGTTAACATCCCAATATGGACCACGATAGGACCAATACGACCAATAATTCCCTTGCGGGCATAAAGAGCATTATCCTGTTGCCAAACTTGATAGTTTTGTTGTTCTAACAACGGAACTAGAGACTTAATTGAACCCTGATTTAGTTCTGTACTGAGGGCTAATTTTTCGAACTGTTTCGGCTTTTGATAATATTTCCATTTACGGGCAGCCTTGAGAGCAGGTAATTGCCGCGTAAAAGTACAGGCAGTCAAGCTAGTACCAAACAGGATTAATAATGAAAGATACCACCAAGTACTATAAACATGATTGAGACCCCAAGATAGAATAACTTTCCAGGTCAAAAAGCCATATAATGCAGGAGTTTCAGGATAATTTTGTTGATAAAAAGAGAGGGTTTCCGCTTGTTCGATTACTGTCCCTGCAATACTTACTATGGCGATCACCAAGAGTAAGATAATTGCTAATTTTAAGTTGGCTACTATACCCACTAAACGACGAAAAAGCGAACCTGGCTTGACAAGGAAGTTAGAAGCTGACATTAAATAAATTAGTTGAAAATTAGTTTGTAGTTTTTAATTATTAATTGCTAATTAAAGTTGTATTGCAGGTAAACGAGACAATAAAGACAAAATACCGAAACCTAACAATAACGCTCCACTGACAGGATTGATCCAACTAGACCAACGACGTATTTCTAAGATTTTTTTGATTGAGGCGGTGAAAGTTCCAGCAATAACTAGAGGGGTAACATATCCTATGGCGTAAGCAATCAATAAGCAGCCACCCAAAACTAAATCCTGTGTTGTCGCCACCCAAGCCAGAAGAGTAGCTAGGACTGGAGTGCTGCAAGGAGAAGCAATTAATCCAAAAGTCAAACCTAATAAGTAGGAACGTAAGCCACGGGGTAAATCTCCGCCAATCCAATCGGTCGCACCGAGAGAAGGAAAACGCAGCGGTATAATTTCCAAGAGGTTTAGTCCCATCGCGATCGCCACCAGACTGACAATAATTGGTAAACCCAGACCAATTTGTCCATAAACTTTACCAATTGAGGTCGCCACAATACCTAGGATAGCCAGTGTCGTCGCTAATCCTAAAGCAAACCAACTAGACTGTACTGCCGCCTGTAATTTTCCCTGAGATTCATAACCACCGATATAGCCCACGGTAATCGGTAACATTGAAAGCATACAGGGGGTCAAACTAGTAACCAGTCCCGCAAGAAAGATTACTCCTAAACTAACCAAGCTAAGATGAGTTAATTGTGTCGAAACTAGCCGATCAGCAAATCGCTCTAATAAAAATAATTGTGTTTGTAAAAATTCCAGCATTAAAAATTAAGTTTTGCGACAAACTTCTTTCTCTTGAATTCTATCAAAATACTGAATTCTATGATTTATCCCAAATTGACTGTTATCGATCTTGACGAAGAGGATAAATAAGAAAATTAGTAATACCTAAATACTTATTGAGAAACTATCATCTTCATTCCTAAAGCCAGCATAGTTAAACCAAAAATTCGTCTTAGCCACAAATCAGGAAGGTTAACTGCTAACTTGGCACCAACTAAACTACCAATAAAAAAGCTAGGGCGAACGCATCTAAATCTGGAGAAAAAAGGAGTTACGATGAAATTATTAAAATCAACTTATCAGATAAGTTGAAACAAGCCAAAATAACCTTGATATAAAAGAAACAAAGGTATATAAAGCAAATTTTGGCAGCTCAAAATTCTGTTTGATTCTCGTTACTCAGAGAACAAACATTTCCAAGAAAGAGTGAGAGCTGATTGTAGGTTATTGAAGACCTAAAACTTTAGCCAGATATTGATTATCCCAAGCAGCTTTGAGTCGTTTATTAGCTACACCAACCTTGGCGGTCTTCTCGCTTGATAAAAGATTCAAAGATATCTTTCTCAATTGAGCTAGATTCTCAGGAGCATGGTCGGAGTGAACGGGACAATCATCTTCTTTAAATGCCACATCCAAAATCCAATGAACATTATTTTCCACTTCCCAATGCTTGCGTACAGCATTAGCTAGTACTTGAGCATTACTTCTAAAACTGTTGAGATAATAACGTTTATTAGTGGTTGTTTCGCCGTCGATTTTTCTGACAGATTCCACTAAGCCAATACTTTGAAGCCCCGCCCATTTCGACTCATCAAAGAACAATCTCCTCACTGCCATCGTCCAATGACGACGTATTTCCGTTCTACCATGACCCTTATTAATAGTGCGATGGAAATCATGTTCTACTTCCGACCAATCAATCTCTTCTGCTTGGTCAAATAGATTAACTACCTGTTGGAAAAGATTCGGCTGATTTTCTTTCAATGCTAGACAATAATCAGCACCGTTATCTTGAATTAACTGAGCTATCTTCGTCTGAGTCCCGATCGCATCTATGGTTACTAAACACCCAGATAGTTCCAAAACTTTGATTAATTCTGGGATTGCTGTAATCTCATTTGATTTGTTCTTGACCTTGACTTGACCCAAAACTAATCTTTGCTCTGTTGCCCAAGCATTTACGATATGAATCGCTTTTTTTCCTTTGCTCTTGGAGCCAGAATGTTTAGCCGTTTTGCCATCAATGCTAATTATCTCCCCAGGAATTAGTTCCGATATTGTTTTTACCCAGTCTCGAAAACATTGTTCAAATTCTTTTGGGTCTATCCTGGCAAACACCCTAGAAATGGTGTCATGAGATGGTATGCCATTAGGTAGTTCTAAGAACTGCTGTAACCATTCTTGTTTGGCGTTCCCGTACTGTTCCATAGCTACCCAATTATCGGCACCGCACAGCATTCCACAGATCGCAATGGCTATAATATCTATGAGTTTATGATCTTTGGTTCTGTCTATTCTAGGGTCGGTCAAATTGCTAAAATGATCTAACAGAGTAACCTTCGGCTTCAGCTTCATTTTCTCTCAGTTATGCCTTAGTTTTGCTACCAAATTAATCTATCATTTTCACTCAATTTAAGATGCGTTCGCCCTAATAAAAAAGCCGATGCAAATTAAAGCTGCAACCTTGAGATTAACATCTCCTTCTTGATAGTAAGTCCACGCTGCCAAAAGACCAATTGGTGGCACAAGCAAGGCAATAGTTGTTCCCTGAGCACTGTGCTGAGTAAAGCCAAACAAGAAAACTAGAGCAGGAGTCAACAAAACTCCTCCTCCAATCCCAATTACTCCACTGATAATTCCCACCAATAAACCTAAGATTAAAAAAAGGCTAATTTCCAGCAAAGTTAACTCCTGATAGTCATGACACTAAGCAACTAAACCCTAGTGATTGCCTTGCAGAGATACAATATTAGGCTAAGTTAATCAACAATCTTCTGTAATACATTTCCTAATATATTATCATTAATCTTGCCTGAAAATATCTGGCTCTAAAACCATGACTAATTCATCTCCATCAGAATCATTATCATTTTCTCAAGCGATCGCCAAAACTCAATCCCTAATGGACAAAATGATTACTAATAAACTTAGTGAAGCTGAAATTGAACAAGAAATTTCTTCTATAGTAAAAACTAAAAATGGCGGAAGGGGTTTTTTTGTTGCTTATCTTACGAGTGATATGTCTTTAGCGGATAATCCAACCATAGGGGTTATTAATGGCTTAAAATCTTCTCCGGAAGTGGTCAGTAAGCTACTAATAAAAAATTGGGCGATGTCTTCGGCTATGATTATTACTCATAATCGAAACAATGACCAAAATAATGCCGAAGGTTCACAAAGAGTTTGTCGACGCACTAGCAATTTAATCGAACAAGTTAAGTCGGAATTAATTCAAACAGAATTACAAAAATTACAAGCGACCATCAGCACTGGACAAGGAGATTATCAGGACTTTGTAACACGTTGGAATTATGATGATGAGCAACAGCAGGCAATTCAAAAAGCGATCGCTAAATTTTTCAATTAAAAAAATTATATTATCGAAAATTTGGCATTTTTATCTAAATAACATTAGAAGCAGTATCCACTTCAAATTTATAACCAACACCACGCACAGTCTGAATAAATGAAGGTTCAGAAGAGTCTATTTCAATTTTTTTGCGAATTTGACCTATGTGAACATCAACGACTCTTTGATCTCCCACATAATCATAGTCCCAAACATTCTGAATCAATTCATCTCTCCGCCATACTCGACCTGGTCGAGTGGCCAAAAAATGTAATAAATCAAACTCCAGAGCTGTCAGCAAAATTAGCTGATCATTGATTTTTACTTCTCTACGCACTGGATCTATGACTAGATTACTAAATACTAACGGCTGTTTTTCCGACGTTGTAACCGTTCGTTGTCGTTTTAAAATTGCTTTGACACGATATTCTAACTCTTGCAGGTCAAAAGGCTTCGTTAGGTAATCATCTGCTCCTTTTAAAAATCCTTCTTTTTTGTCAGCAGCATCAGAGCGACTTGTAAGCATCAAAATAAACACGTCCGTATGACTCTGCATTTCTTCGCACAAATTATACCCTAAAGAGTCTGGAAGATTGACATCAAGTATGACTAAGTCTGGGTTAAACTGTTCAAAAATTTTTAACGCAGTTTGTCCATCTTCAGCAGACTCCAACAAGTAGTTTTTTTGACTAAGAAAACGAAATATTAAATTACGAATTGCAGGATCATCATCTACGACTAAGATTTTAGCTGAGGCTGTATGCATAATTTTAACCAGTGAACTAAGAATTTTAAAGAGAACTCTGCTAAAAGAGGGCAAGCAAGGCTGATATCCAGTCTTTTAGACAATTATCGGTGCATAATCTTATAATGCCAACAACATAGATCACTTTTACAATTATGTCTACGGTTGCTCTTAGCTTGTTCTTATATAGACTACTATGCTCATACATTAAATTCGAGAGTTTACTTGATACAGTCTGACTTATTTTTTCTACTGTGATGGATTTTTCTTCATTGTTATTTATACAACAAAAACTCACCTTGGGTAATTAGTTAAAGGCGAGAAATAGGTTATAAGTTATTCAATATAATTAAAAAGAAGAACCCGGCACTGAGCTATTTTTCCGGGAGGCTACCCTCCGAGTATCTTCGCCGCTACAGAGTTTCACCGTCGAGTTCGGGATGGAGTCGAAGTGGTTCCACTGCGCTAAAAGCACCAGGAATACTGTCTGGGTTTTACTGTAGATCAACCCTCAAGACTGCATAAATCTAGATGATTCAAGTCCAAATCAGAATAGTAGTAATTATTAATGGTCTAGTCGAGTTGAAGTTGGTCAAGCCCTCGGTCTGTTAGCACGCCTCGGCTGCAAACATTGCTGCTCTTCCACCTAACGCCTATTAACGGGTGTTCTTCCCGTGACCTTACTGGCAATTGCCATGAGAGTACTCATCTTGAGGTGGGCTTCCCACTTAGATGCTTTCAGCGGTTATCCTCTCCGCACTTGGCTACCCAGCGTCTACCGTTGGCACGATAACTGGTACACCAGCGGTGCGTTCTTCCCGGTCCTCTCGTACTAAGGAAGACTCCTCTCAATACTCTTGCGCCTACACCGGATATGGACCGAACTGTCTCACGACGTTCTGAACCCAGCTCACGTACCGCTTTAATGGGCGAACAGCCCAACCCTTGGGACCTACTTCAGCCCCAGGTTGCGATGAGCCGACATCGAGGTGCCAAACCTCCCCGTCGATGTGAACTCTTGGGGGAGATCAGCCTGTTATCCCTAGAGTAACTTTTATCCGTTGAGCGACGGCCTTTCCACGCAGCACCGTCGGATCACTAAGACCGTGTTTCCACCCTGCTTGAGTTGTCTCTCTCGCAGTCAAGCTCCCTTGTGCCTTTACACTCTCTGGCTGATTTCCATCCAGCCTGAGGGAACCTTTGTGCGCCTCCGTTACCTTTTTGGAGGCGACCGCCCCAGTCAAACTACCCACCTGAAACTGTTCTTCTCCCGGTTGACGGGCTCAAGTTAGAATTCTAGCCTCCCTAGAGTGGTATCTCACCGATGGCTCCTGCAATCCCACAAGACTGCTCTCAACGCCTCCCACCTATTCTGCGCAAGGAAAGCCCGAACCCAATTCCAGGCTATAGTAAAGCTTCATAGGGTCTTTCTGTCCAAGTGTAGGTAGTCCGTATCTTCACAGACAATCCTATTTCGCCGAGCCTCTCTCCGAGACAGCGCCCAGATCGTTACGCCTTTCGTGCGGGTCGGAACTTACCCGACAAGGAATTTCGCTACCTTAGGACCGTTATAGTTACGGCCGCCGTTCACCGGGGCTTCGGTCGCTAGCTTCATGCCTAAACACTGACCAACTTCCTTAACCTTCCGGCACTGGGCAGGCGTCAGCCCCTATACATCCTCTTTCGAGTTCGCAGAGACCTATGTTTTTGGTAAACAGTCGCCTGGGCCTCTTTATTGCAACCACCTCTCGGTGGCACCCCTTCTCCCGAAGTTACGGGGTCATTTTGCCGAGTTCCTTAGAGAGAGTTATCTCGCGCCCCTTAGTATTCTCTACCTGCCCACCTGTGTCGGTTTCGGGTACGGGTACTAAATCTTCAACACTTAAATAGCTTTTCTTGGCACTAGCTTTACCACACAGAGTCCTTAGACTCCTCCCAATCCAATCAGGGTGTGGTTATTTTTCATGCGTCCCTATCTAAGCTCCCATTTAGCAGTCAGGGAATATTCACCCTGTGTCCATCGACTACGCCTTTCGGCCTCGCCTTAGGTCCCGACTAACTCTCCGCGGACGAGCCTTCCGGAGAAACCCTTGGGCTTTCGGGGTATATGATTCTCACATATATTTTCGCTACTTAAGCCGACATTCTCACTTCTGTGTCGTCCACATCTGCTTGCCGCTAATGCTTCTCCCAACACAGAACGCTCCTCTACCACTACAGATAATTCTATAGTCCACAGCTTCGGTGACACACTTAGCCCCGTTCATTTTCGGCGCAGGAGCGCTAGACCAGTGAGCTATTACGCACTCTTTCAAGGATTGCTGCTTCTAAGCAAACCTCCTGGTTGTCTATGCACTCCCACCTCCTTTCTCACTTAGTGTGTACTTGGGGACCTTAGCTGGTGGTCTGGGCTGTTTCCCTTTCGACGATGAAGCTTATCCCCCACCGTCTCACTGGTAAAATTTCATTAGGTATTCTGAGTTTGTCTCACTTTGGTACCGCTCTCGCAGCCCGCAGCGAAACAGTGCTTTACCCCCTAATGAGTTCACTTACCGCTGCGCCTAAACGCATTTCGAGGAGATCCAGCTAGCTCCGGGTTCGATTGGCATTTCACCCCTAACCACACCTCATCCGCTGGCTTTTCAACGCCAGTCGGTTCGGACCTCCACTTAGCTTTACCCAAGCTTCATCCTGGACATGGTTAGATCACCCGGGTTCGGGTCTACAAATAGTGACTCAGACCGCCCTTGTCAGGCTCGCTTTCACTTTGGCTTCGGATATTACTCCTTAACCTGCCACTACCTGTAAGTCGCCGGCTCATTCTTCAACAGGCACACTATCACACGTTCAATCGTGCTCTAATTGCTTGTAGGCTAACGGTTTCATGTTCTATTTCACTCCCCTCGCTGGGGTTCTTTTCACCTTTCCCTCGCGGTACTGTTTCGCTATCGGTTACACATTAGTATTTAGCCTTACGAGGTGGTCCTCGCTGATTCACACGGAATTCCACGGGCTCCGTGCTACTCGGGATTCAGTCTGGCTACTTCCGTTTTCGACTACAGGACTTTCACCTTCTCTGGTGCAGCTTTCAACTGCTTCGTCTAACTTTGGTAAGTCCGTCTGACTGTCCCACTACCCCACCGACCTTAGTCGATGGTTTAGGCTGTTTCCGCTTCGCTCGCCGCTACTAAGGAAATCGCTTTTGCTTTCTCTTCCTTCAGCTACTAAGATGTTTCAGTTGGCTGAGTTCGCTCGCTCCTGCCTATATATTCAGCAGGTCGTTCATACAGGTTGCCCCATTCGGACACCCTCGGCTCATTGCTTGTTTCCAGCTCCCCGAGGCATTTCGTCGGTCACCACGTCCTTCTTCGCCTTTGTGTACCTAGGTATCCACCGTTAGCCCTTTGTAGCTTGACCTTGTATTGAGCATTTCTGCTCGATACTCTTTTTTCTCTACTTCTAGGTTTTTACACCTTGGACTTTTCTGACAAGTAAAACTTGCCGTCTTAGTTTTTTGACCTAATTACTTAGTTCTTTTTTGGCTCTATCACAAGTAATCCTTTTCTATGTTTTTCAACATTTCTCAGTCTTACTTCTTCTAGATATTATGCAGTTTTCAAGGTTCACCTCTGAACTCTTTAAAGTCCAGCATCCTCATTTCTTGCCTCGGCAATTCATGATAGTGCTGAATTTTAATCTCTTTATTTAGACTCTTGGTCTTTTTTTCTCTGGTGGAGGTAAGCGGACTTGAACCGCTGACATCCTGCTTGCAAAGCAGGCGCTCTACCAACTGAGCTATACCCCCAAACTCTTTTTAACTCCGAACTTCTAATTCCGAACTCCGAATTTAATTTTGTGGTGGGCCATCCTGGACTTGAACCAGGGACCTCACCCTTATCAGGGGTGCGCTCTAACCACCTGAGCTAATAGCCCTTGTCTTGGTCTAGTTTGAGCTAGAACCAGAACAATCAGTTTGACAGTTTTTCACAAATTACTTGAGGAATCGACCTTTGGTTTGACCTGTGATAACGAGACCTATATAATCGTCTTCGCTTCACGGCTTTGGTCTCCCTATAAGGAGGTGATCCAGCCACACCTTCCGGTACGGCTACCTTGTTACGACTTCACCCTAGTCACCAGCCCTGCCTTCGGCATCCCCCTCCACATAAGCGGTTAGGGTAACGACTTCGGGCGTGGCCAACTTCCATGGTGTGACGGGCGGTGTGTACAAGGCCCGGGAACGAATTCACCGCAGTATGCTGACCTGCGATTACTAGCGATTCCTCCTTCATGCAGGCGAGTTGCAGCCTGCAATCTGAACTGAGGCGGGGTTTGCTGAGATTCGCTTACGATCGCTCGCTTGCTGCCCTTTGTCCCCACCATTGTAGTACGTGTGTAGCCCAGAACGTAAGGGGCATGCTGACTTGACGTCATCCCCACCTTCCTCCGGTTTGTCACCGGCAGTCTTCCTAAAGTGCCCAACTTAATGCTGGCAACTAAGAATGAGGGTTGCGCTCGTTGCGGGACTTAACCCAACATCTCACGACACGAGCTGACGACAGCCATGCACCACCTGTCTTCGAGTTCCCTAAGGCACAGAAGCTATTACGCCTCCTTCTCGAGATGTCAAGTCCTGGTAAGGTTCTTCGCGTTGCATCGAATTAAACCACATACTCCACCGCTTGTGCGGGCCCCCGTCAATTCCTTTGAGTTTCACACTTGCGTGCGTACTCCCCAGGCGGAACACTTAACGCGTTGGCTACGGCACTGCTCGGGTCGATACAAGCAACGCCTAGTGTTCATCGTTTACAGCTAAGACTACAGGGGTATCTAATCCCTTTCGCTACCCTAGCTTTCGTCCCTGAGTGTCAGTTACGGCCCAGTTGAGCGCCTTCGCCACTGGTGTTCTTCCCAATATCTACGCATTTCACCGCTACACTGGGAATTCCCTCAACCCCTACCGTACTCTAGCTGAACAGTTTCCACCGCTTGCCAGAAGTTGAGCTTCTGTCTTTAACAGCAGACTTGTACAGCCACCTGCGGACGCTTTACGCCCAATGATTCCGGATAACGCTTGCATCCTCCGTATTACCGCGGCTGCTGGCACGGAGTTAGCCGATGCTTATTCTTCAAGTACCGTCACTTTCTTCTTCCTTGAAAAAAGAGGTTTACAACCCAAAAGCCTTCCTCCCTCACGCGGTATTGCTCCGTCAGGCTTTCGCCCATTGCGGAAAATTCCCCACTGCTGCCTCCCGTAGGAGTCTGGGCCGTGTCTCAGTCCCAGTGTGGCTGCTCATCCTCTCAGACCAGCTACCGATCGCCGCCTTGGTAGGCTTTTACCCCACCAACTAACTAATCGGACGCGAGCTCCTCTCCAGGCTATAAATATTTCACCCGAGGGCATATTGGGTATTAGCAGCGATTTCTCCCTGTTGTCCCCATCCTGAAGGCAGATTCTCACGCGTTACTCACCCGTCCGCCACTAAATCCGAAGATTTCGTTCGACTTGCATGTGTTAGGCATACCGCCAGCGTTCATCCTGAGCCAGGATCAAACTCTCCATGATGAATCAAATCCATCAATCCAGTTGATTTTTTGACTCTTTTCGTTTTTTGTTATCCTCAGTAAAATTGCTTTTACTTGGGGATTGAATTAAGTTTTTTTAATTCCTAAAGTACTGTGTTTTAAAAACCGTCAAACTATTGATTTGTCTTGGTTCTGGGCGTTGTTGGGAGGTGTTGTTCTCTCAACCGCGCATTTACCAATATACTCATTCTAAATTCATAAGTCAACCCCCTCGGCGAAACTTTTTTGTTTTCAATTCGTCTCTTGTCTTTAAATCAATAGTAAGTATAGTGTTAGAGGGTCTTAAATGTTTGTTTTTGGGTTGAATATTTTTTTATGGCAAGTTTACCTCCTGCGATAATTGTCGATCGCCTGCTGCAAAATTGGTTATTGGAAGATCTTGGTAGAGGGGATAACACAACTCAAGGATTATTTTCTGGAGAATTGACAATCAGTCATGCAATATGGGTAGTTAAAGAAGATGGTATAGTTGCAGGTTTGCCGATCGCAGCTAGAGTTTTTCAGTTATTAGATAAAGAGGTAAAATTCTCTCTCACTGCAAAAGAAGGCAATTTTTGTCTGTCGGGAACCAAGATTGCCGATATTGAAGGAACCAGGGAAGCTTTGCTGACTGGAGAGAGAGTGGCATTAAATCTAGCAATGCGCTTAAGTGGAATCGCCACCTCAACTCGTAGTTACGTGAAAAAGATTAGTGACTTACCAACTAGGTTAGTGGATACTAGAAAAACCACCCCTGGATTAAGAGTTTTAGAAAAATATGCTACGAGGGTAGGCGGAGCAATCAATCATCGAATGGGTTTAGATGATGCAGTAATGATTAAAGATAATCATATTCAAGCGGCAGGAGGTATTGAAAAGGCGATCGTTCTCCTCAGAAATAATATTCCTTACCCTTTAAACATCGAAGTGGAGACTACCAACTTAGAGGAAGTAGAAGCTGCTCTAAAACATGGTGCAGATATTATTATGCTAGATAATATGGCTCCTGAAATAATGACTCAAGCAGTAAAGATAATTCGCGACACCAATTCTAGAGTCAAAATTGAAGCGTCAGGTAACATTACCTTAAAAACTATTCGTAATGTAGCGGAAACTGGAGTAGATTACATATCCACTAGTGCACCAATAACCCGATCGCACTGGTTAGATATAAGTATGAGGATGATTTGAGTTTTTTTATCATCTGGGAATAATTTCCTAGTCTGGTTAAGGATAAGCATATCAAAAATGATCGCTACTTAGTCATAAGGGCGATCGCTTGGTACTCAATACTCAATAATTAATTAACTACATTGTCTGGTGATTAGACTCCTACTTGAGATTCTAATTTTTGCTCATTTTGAAGAGCAGCATAGAGACGATTTAGGGCTTTAATATATGCTCTAGCTGAGGCAACGATGATATCAGTATTGGCAGCACGCCCTGAATATACCTTGTCATCATGACGTAAACGAATTGTCACTTCCCCGATCGCATCAATTCCCGCTGTTACCGACTGCACAGAGAATTCAATTAGCTCATTAGGAATATTTGTTACTCGGTTAATCGCTTTGTAAATTGCATCAACAGGACCAGTTCCAATAGCTGCATCAGTCAGCTCTTCCCCGTCAGGAGTATGAATAGTTACTGTAGCTGTAGGGCGGGAGCGATCGCCACAAGAAATTTGCACTAATTCTAAACGGAACATTTCGGGCGGTTGTCTGATCTCATCACTGACAATTGCTTCAATATCCCAATCACTGATTTCTTTTTTCTTGTCAGCAACTTCTTTAAAACGAATAAAAGCTTTATTAAGCTCCGTTTCGGACAGTTCAAAACCCAATTCGCTGAGACGAGTGCGAAAAGCATTGCGACCAGAATGTTTACCTAAAATAATCTGATTATCAGTTAGCCCAATAGACTGAGCATCCATGATTTCATAAGTTAACTTATTCTTGAGGACTCCATCCTGATGGATTCCTGATTCATGGGCAAAAGCGTTCGCGCCGACGATCGCTTTATTGGGTTGTACAATCACTCCTGTACGGTTGGATACTAACCGAGAAGTTTTATAAATATGCTGAGTATCAATATTAGTGAGTGGCTCGGTGGATTCCTTTGGTCTACCTAAGAAGGGATTAAAATACTGACGGCGCACATGAAGTGCCATCACTAATTCTTCTAGAGCAGCATTACCTGCCCGTTCCCCAATACCATTAATCGTGCACTCTAACTGTCTGGCTCCATTTTTTACAGCCTCTAGGAAGTTAGCCACTGCTAAACCGAGATCGTTATGACCATGAACAGAGACTACTGCCCGATCAATGTTAGGTACGTTGTCACAAATTCCTTTTATTAAAGCCCCAAACTCAGTCGGGGTAGTATAACCAACAGTATCGGGAATATTGATAGTGGTAGCACCTGCGGCGATGGTGGCTTCTAATACTTGATAAAGATACTCTGAATCTGTCCGCACCGCGTCCATCGGTGAAAATTCCACGTCATCCATAAAGGACTTGGCATAAGCTACCATTTCCTGGGCAATGTCTAAAACCTCAGAGCGAGATTTCTTTAACTGATATTCCAAGTGAATATCGGACGTAGAAATAAATGTATGAATTCGACTTTTAGCAGCAGGCTGAAGAGCTTCTGCCGCTGCTTTAATATCGGCTTTAATAGCTCGTGCCAAACTACAAATTATAGGTCCGTCTTCTGTTCCTACTTGGGCAGCTACTTTTTGAACAGCTTCAAAGTCTCCAGGACTAGCAAAAGCAAATCCAGCTTCAATTACATCAACTCCCAGTCTTGATAGAGAATGAGCAATTTCCAGCTTTTCTTCAACATTTAGAGTAGCCCCTGGAGATTGTTCTCCGTCTCTTAAAGTGGTGTCAAAAATAATGATGCGGTCTTTTGAATTGTCCATAACCCAATGTTTTCTTAAAGGGAATTTATAATATTAAGAATTATAATCCATCCTACTAAAAGGATGAAGGATGAGGAGGAAAGAGAGAGGAATTAATCCTTTAAAAATCACTTTTCTCGATATAAGAGCGAACATCGTTCAAATCTATATAGCGATCCGTCGCATTACGCAACTCTCTGGCAATCATCCCTTCTGTAGAGACAACGGTAATATGGGTACTCTTGGAACGCAATAATTCGATCGCTCGTTCAAAATCACCGTCACCACTAAAAAGAATAACTCGATCATATTGCTCGACAGTATTAAACATATCAACTACAATTTCGATATCCAAATTAGCTTTCTGGGAATAGCGACCTGAGGCATCATCGTAATATTCTTTAAGAATTTTAGTTCTGACTGTATACCCTAAGCTAATTAGAGCATCTCTAAAACCTCTTTGATCCTGAGCATCTTTCAGTCCTGTATACCAAAAGGCGTTAATCAAATCTATTGATGGATCTTTGGTGAAATATTCAAGTACTCTTCTAGGATCAAAAAACCAGCCATTTTTTTGTTGAGCATAAAACATATTGTTGCCGTCTACGAATATGGATAGACGATCTCTCACGTAATTTCTATGAGATTCCATATAATTCTTACCTATAAAAGCCTAAATATTTTTAAAAATTAAAGTTAACAAGGCAAAATTATTAGCACGATCGCTATTGCCTGATAACACTTTTAGGAATAGACCCGCCAAAATAACTATGCCCAAATCCTTGTTAATAGAGATTGGACAATAAAAGTCAATTTATATAAGGGAAGACCCGAATAAAATTTAAATTAGGTATATTTCGTATACATTCCAGTTTAGGACAAAAAAACACGTATCACAATTTAATTTGCTCTGGTAAAAATTATTACCCAACTACTCAAGCAAATGAAAAGTTAAAATATTAATTTATTGTCAACTCATTGACATAAATCTATCCAATCCAAGCTAAAAAAGTGGTATTAACGTTCTAGCCTATAGCGATTACATTTAATCAAGGAATCATAGAAAGATAGTTTTTTTTGAATGTTAATGATAGTTAAATCGTACAAGCGATCGCTTCTGTATCTTTCTCAAAACACACATAGTTTAAACAGTGAGGATTTTCCCTGAGTAGTTTTGCTAATAACCAGCCAGCGATCGTCCAAGTTTGAAATTTACGGGATGATTTACCAATTAATCGCCCATTTTTACCATCATAATATTCTGGCCACTCGTCACTCATCAAGCGAATTTCAGCGATGGTCATTGCGCGATCTGCTAGGTCTTCCCGACCCATTTTTTGACAAGCAGCCATCATCATCCATAACAGTACAGGCCAGCTACCTCCATTGTGATAAGACCAGGGGGTATTTTTGGGATCGCAACCAGTAATAATTTTCCAAGTTAATCCTTCGATAGCAGGGTAGCAAAGCTTCATCGGCATTTGACTAACTAAATTTGACCAACGATTTTCAATTAAGGTCAGAATATTTTGAGATTGCTGGTCGGTGGTTAGCGATCCCATGATTGATACCAAATTACCTAGGGCAAAAAAGCGAAAATCCATTTTTCCAGGTCCTAAGTTACCAGCCAGATAACCTCCCTGGTCGGGCATCCATTCAGTCAGCCAGTAAGGAATAGATTCAGGATAGATATTAAACTTATTAACTACCGATTCCCCAAATTGTTCAACTTGATACCGATGAATTTGATTGAGCTTTTTGAGGTCAAGCCAGTAATAATCTCGTAGATGACATACGACACTTCCCAAACGATTATTAATCTTCTCAATCAAAACTTGACCGTCAGTGGTTTTTTGCAGCATCTCACGGGCAGCACGCAGAGCAAAATAGAATAAAGACTGTATTTCCAGAGGATGACCGCTCAGTCCCATCGGACGATCAATCATACAGGCACCATCAGGGACTAGTAGAGTCGGTGTCATCTCAAATTGTGGCCCTAAACAAATTTCGAGAATAAAAGTTAAAGCTTCTTGAAAACTGTCACTTTTAGCCAGAGATTCGTCTTTTGTCGCTTTAACATAAGCTCGTAATAAGATAATCCACCATAGACAAGAATCAATCGGAGTAACTCGACCAATAGCTTTGTCACCAAAGTCAGCATGAAGGTATTGATTATCTCCCTGAGATTCAACTTTAAAACTAGCTGGCATTAAGCCTGTGGGTGGCTGATAACAATCAATCCGCCTTTTTTGTTTCTGTAAGCTAACGGTTTCAATTAGAAAGTTATAAACAATCTCGGTTTTACCCTGAATTATAAACACTAGAGCTGCGGGAATGAAATCTCGGATAAAACACTGATCGTAATTGAGTGCTTCCCGTTCTGAATCTGTAGCTGCTACCGCTCCTACAGGACTGCTATTGTAGTAAATGATCGACTCCTCTAAAAGTCGATTTGCCTGTTGTTCAATGGTTTCCTTGGCGATCAATACCATAGGGCAATAACTATCTAAACTATTGAATCAAGTTTAAAAGTAAATTAAATCTTCCTAATCTAAAATACTAGGCCTATCTTGAAGATAGAAGCAAAAACAACCTAAATTCCTCAATTATTTAGTTTTTTTTACACAGAACTAAATTTTGTTTCTGGATATGCTTGAGGTAACAGCTTGAAAATTTACCTAAAAAAGCTCTAAGCTCTAAGCTCTAAGCTCTAAGCCCTTTAACTTGTCTAGTCATCAGGAGTCTGTTATACGGTGGTATCTCAAACAAACACAAATAAAACAGATCGTCGCTACGAATCTAAAACTCAAGATATTGCTCAAGAATTAATCAAAAGTACCAGACAAAATAGCAATATTTTCAATCGGATGCGAGAGCAAATGCGCTGGGACGATAAGATCTTGGACTGGACGATGTCTAATCCTGGGCTGCGAGTACAAATGTTTCGCTTTATCGATACAATTCCTGCCCTCCAGAGTAAAACTGAAATTGCCCATCACTTTCAGCAATATATGAGCGCGGAGGCAGTTGAATTGCCCAATGCTCTCAAGGGGATTCTTAACTTTAGCGATCCTGATTCTTTCCCGGCTCAAACTGCTGCAGCTACAATCACCAAAGCAGTAGAAACTCTGGCTTACAAATATATTGCGGGGGAAAACATTGCTGAAGTGATTAAAACGATTGATCGCCTCCGTAAACAAGGGATGACCTACACCATCGATCTCTTGGGAGAGGCAGTAATTACGGAAAACGAAGCGCAAGATTACTTACAACGCTACCTGGATTTAATGGAGCAGCTTACTCAAAAGGCTCAGACTTGGAAACGAGTAGAAGGAATTGATCTGGCTGATGGAGAAGACTTACCTCAAGTACAAGTCTCTGTAAAACTCACGGCTTTTTATTCTCAGTTTGATCCCCTAGATCCTGTTGGCAGTAAAGCTCAAGTATGCGATCGCCTGAGAATTTTATTACGTAGAGCAGCAGAATTGGGGGCAGCAATCCATTTTGATATGGAGCAATATCGCTATAAAGATTTAACCTTAGCAATTCTCAAAGAGTTGCTAATGGAATCAGAATTCCGGAGCCGTACTGATTTAGGCATGACTCTTCAGGCTTATCTACGAGATTCCTATCAAGATTTGCAGGATTTAATTGCTTGGGCTAAAGAACGAGGTCATCCTCTGACACTAAGGTTAGTTAAAGGGGCGTATTGGGATCAGGAAACTATCAATTCTGAGCAAAATCATTGGCAGCAGCCTGTATACAACCAAAAAGCAGCAACTGATCATAATTATGAGCGTATGACGCAATTGCTGCTGGAAAACCATGAATATCTCTGCGGTGCCATTGGTAGTCATAATGTACGCTCCCAAGCATTGGCTTGTGCGATCGCCGAAACTCTTAAAATTCCTCCCCGTCGGTTTGAGATGCAGGTTTTGTATGGTATGGGGGATAAATTAGCTCAGGCTTTAGTTAAGCGAGGGCATCGGGTAAGAGTTTATTCTCCCTACGGTAAGTTATTACCAGGGATGGCATATCTCATTCGTCGGTTATTAGAAAATACAGCAAATAGTTCTTTCCTACGTCAAAATCAGGAAAATAAACCAATTGAAGAACTAATTGCTCCTCCCATTGTCGAATCTACCGATACTGATTCTGTTACATCCTCAAAACCTAGCACCCACCCCCCAATCCCATTCTTTAATGCCCCAGATACTGATTATGCCGATACCAAGAGGCGAACTAAGGCAGAGGAAGCATTATCACAGGTAAAAAAAGAGTTAGGAAAAACTTATTTACCCTTGATCGACGGCGAATATCAGGAAACACCGAACTATATTGACTCTCGCAATCCCTCCAGAGAAACAGAATTAGTAGGTCAAGTAGGGCAAATTTCTTTAGAACAGGCAGAACAAGCTATGAATGCTGCCAAATCTGCTTTTAAGTCCTGGAAGGCAACCTCTGCTAGTGAAAGAGCTGAAATACTACGCCGAGCTGCGGACTTAATGGAACAACGAAGACACGAATTAAATGCTTGGATTTGTCTGGAGGTAGGTAAAATTATTCCCCAGGCTGACGGAGAGGTTTCTGAGGCGATCGATTTTTGTCGCTACTATGCCTCGGAGATGGAAAGATTAGCTACTGGCAAAAACTATGACCTAGCTGGGGAAAATAATCGCTATTTCTATCAGCCTAAGGGAATTGCCGTAGTAATCTCTCCCTGGAATTTTCCCTTTGCGATCGCTACTGGGATGACTGTTGCTGCTCTGGTTGCGGGTAATTGTACTCTCCTCAAACCCGCTGCTACTTCTTCCGTAATTGCTGCCAAACTAACAGAAATTTTAGTTGAGGCAGGTATACCCTCTGGAGTATTTCAATATGTTCCTGGTAAGGGTTCAGAAGTAGGTACGTATCTGGTAGAACATAAAGATACTCATGTCATTGCCTTTACTGGCTCCAGGGAAGTGGGTTGTAGAATTTATGCCCAAGCAGCTAAATTACAACCTGGTCAAAAACACCTCAAGCGAGTTATTGCCGAAATGGGTGGCAAAAATGCCATCATCGTCGATGAAAGTGCCGATTTAGATCAGGCAGTAGTAGGAGTAGCCCAGTCAGCTTTTGGCTACAGCGGACAAAAGTGTTCCGCTTGTTCCCGGGTAATTGTTGCCTCCTCGATTTACAATGCCTTTCTAGCCAGGTTAATAGAAGCTACCAAATCTCTCAATGTCGGTGCAGCCGATAATCCTAGTATCCAGATGGGTCCCGTTATCGATCCTCAAGCAAGAAAGCGCATTTTAGAATATATTGCGCAAGGTAAAGAAGCCAACGAATTAGCTTTAGAAATGTCTATTCCCGAAGGCGGTTATTATGTTTCACCGACAATTTTTAGTGAAGTTAATCCAGATGATACGATCGCCCAAGAAGAAATCTTTGGTCCTGTCTTGGCAGTAATGAAAGCAGATAATTTTGCGCAAGCATTATCGATTGCCAATGGCACAGATTATGCCCTAACTGGTGGCTTATATTCCCGTACCCCTAGCCATATCGAACAAGCCTCTCGGGAATTTGAAGTAGGAAACCTATATATCAATCGTACAATTACAGGAGCGATTGTTGCTCGTCAACCTTTTGGCGGCTTTAAGCTTTCTGGCGTTGGCTCCAAGGCAGGGGGACCAGATTATCTCCTCCAATTTTTAGATCCTCGTGTCGTTACAGAAAACATTCAGCGTCAGGGTTTTGCTCCTATTGAAGGGGCAGAATAGAATATCTTATTTTTAAATTAGAGCAGATCTTAGTTTTTTTTCTAAATTACTAGGGTCTACCCCTAAATTTTCTAAAATCTTGAACCCTAAGCTATTAGAATCCCCAAGTATACCAAGTAATACATGCTCTGTACCGATATGATTTTTGTCTAATTTCAAAGATTCTTGCAGAGCATTTTCCATGGCTTCCTTAACTCTGCGAGTAAAAGGCATGAATATCGGCATTGATTTATTTTTGCCACGTCCAATCAATCTTTCAGCTTCAGTTTGAACCTGGTCTAGATTTAACCCTGCTTCGCTGAGAAACTGCCAAGCGATACCACTTTTTTCGCTAATTAATCCGATAAGGATCTGTTCGGTGCCAACATATCGGTGCTTTAAGCGAAGAGATTCACATTGGGCGAATTTTACAGCAGTGATTGCCTCCTGAGTAAATCTTGAAGGTAAGGGAAATCCTAGACTAGTGAATAGCTTTTCCCAAATTGGTCTAAACAACTGTTCGGACATGGGCTTTTCCTCCTCTGGTAGAATTTTCGTTGACTCGATAGAAGCGAGATTGGTCTCCGCCCACCGCCAGAGGCGATCGCTTGAAAAATTTCCTGTATAGAGAAATGACAGTAGATCTTCCATCGTCTCAGCATTGGCTGTGTAACAAAGAAACTGTTTATCTTTTTCGACCTTGACCAAGTTTTCTATCCTTAGCTTTTCCAAGTGGTGAGAAAGAGTGGAATTGGGAATTTTCAGCTCTTTGTTAATCTCATTGACTACCATTCCCGTCGGATAAGACCGAAACAGTAATTGCATGATTTTGAGCCGTGGCTCTGAACCCATAGCGGCAAATAAATCTGCATAGCAAGATATATTATTTTTCATATTTCTAGAATAATAGAAATAACTTAGATAAGTCAACAACTATTTCGATTAAAATAGAAATACACCCTTCGTTTAGAAAAGGTAATTCTCGTAGGGGCGATTGGTCAATCGCCCCTACAGATCATTTAGTTTTTAGCTAAAAACTAATAAATATTAAGGTTATGAATGTCCTGAAAATTTAAATTCCCAGTCTTTGATAAATCTCATCAAGGTTTTTCAAATGATGATTAGGATCAAAACAGGCATCAATTTCTTCAGTAGATAGAGTTTTAGTAACAGTCTCATCTTGAGAAATAAGCTGGCGAAAATCTCCATCAGTTTTATTCCAAGCTGAATGAGCACATTCTTGTACCACTCGGTAGGCATCTTCCCGATTCATACCTTTTTCAACTAGGGTCAGCAAAACTCTCTGACTAAAAATGACTCCACCATAGACATTCATATTACGCTTCATATTTTCGGGGTATACTAGCAAGTTTTTCACCAAGCTAGTAATCTCTTTAAGCATAAAGTGAGTCAGAATACAGCTATCGGGTAGAATTACTCGTTCTACCGAACTATGAGAAATATCTCTTTCATGCCAGAGGGCAACGTTTTCAAGTGCTGCCACAGCGTTACCTCGAACAATCCGCGCCATTCCAGTTAACCTTTCGGAACGAATGGGATTGCGTTTATGGGGCATTGCAGAAGAACCCTTTTGCTTTTTCGAGAAAAATTCTTCTACCTCTAAAACATCTGTACGTTGTAGATTACGAATTTCTACAGCAAAACGTTCAATTGAGGCTGTCAATAAAGCCAATTGCTGAACATAATCTGCATGGCGATCGCGAGAAATTACCTGAGTTGATGCCGTATCTGGTTCTAATCCCAATTTCTGACAGGCGATCGATTCTATTTTGGGGTCAACATTGGCATAGGTACCAACCGCTCCCGAAATTTTGCCTACGGCAATTTCTTTACGCAATCTTACCAGGCGATCGCGATTTCGTAGAACTTCCGCCAACCAGCCAGCTAGTTTAAAACCAAAGGTAATGGGTTCAGCATGAATTCCGTGCGACCTACCAACCATAACTGTGAAACGATGCTGCTGAGCTTGATAGCGAATAGCCTGAACTAATTCTTCTAATCGTTCGAGGATTAAGTTAAGACTAATAACTAACTGTAATGCAATCCCGGTATCTAAGACATCAGAACTGGTCAAGCCCAAATGTATGTATCTTCCAGCGTCGCCCACATACTCATTGACATTAGTTAGAAAAGCGATCACATCGTGACGAACTTCAGCTTCGATCTCTAGCACTCTTTGTGGATCAAAGTTAGCTTTAGCTTTAATCTCCTCAACAGCTTCCTGAGGAATGTAACCTAGTTCTGCTTGTGCCTCGCAGACTGCTATTTCTACTTGCAGCCAGGTTTTAAGTTTATAGTTATCAGTCCAAATTTCGCCCATTTCGGGCAGAGTATAACGTTCAATCACAGTCTGTGTAGCAGATACAACTGTCAATTGTACAACTATGCCTGCAAGTTACTACTACTATCTTTTTAAAGAAGCTGGCAACAGGACTCGAACCTGCGACCGGCTGATTACAAATCAGCTGCTCTACCAACTGAGCTACGCCAGCACTAAAAAATAATAATAGCAGATTATTTTCAATTTCAGCAATTTTTTTGAGCCTTTGTACATTTACTGAATAACACTAAATCAACCTTGATTCGAGAACGCAAACAATAATACTTCAGACCTCAGTCAGAAGAATGAAGCAAATTAATTTACTCAGTGGTTGAAAATTTACATTTAAGACACACAATCTTCATACATCAAGGGGTTTAGGGACTGTATAATAATGTTGAAGAGCATAACAAAGCTTGCATTTGCACCTAGAAAACCCGAGCAAGATTTTCGGACACCAAACCTGTGTGGGTTTAATACACCAGTAATCGAGTTTGGTGCGAAAGAATAGTTTAAGAAGCAGTCCCATTTATTAAGTGGTTTTTGTGTATGAGAAGTCTTTTAAGTTTATTTAAAGGCTGAATAAATTTAATGCTGATACTTTCAAAAGCTGTGAAAAAAATAATAAAAAGCTTGTATATCTAGGCTTTTTGGCTAATTTCTTCGGAAATAGTTGCTTTATTTGAGAAACTTCAGTATTAACTAAAAACTACACTTTGTTATTCATGTTAGCGACTGTCAAGCCATACTGCTTTCCATTGCCCAACGTGCTAGCTCTGTGCGATTATTAAGACTAGTTTTATTGAGCATATTAGAAACATGGCTTTCGATGGTTCTTTGACTAACGTTTAGTTGTGTAGCAATCTCACGATTAGCCATTCCTTTGGCTACTAGCTGAACTACTTTTAGTTCTGTAGGGGTGAGTTCAACGTTATGGGGTACGTGAATAGTAGGTCCACCATCCAACCCCTTGGGACGTCCTTGTTCCCAGCGTTTAATTTGATTTAATGAAGATTCAACCTGAGCGACTAGTTCTTCTGGTTCAAAAGGCTTAACCATGTATACATCTGCCCCTTCATTGAGACCTTTAACTCGATCCTGACTTTGACCCTTCGCTGAAAGAAATAAGACAGGGATTCGATTGGTTGTAGGCTCACCGCGAATATGTTTGACTAGGGAATAACCATCCATTTCTGGCATCATTACATCACAGATGATCATATCTGGAACATCATTATTATCCAATATTTCTAAAGCCTCTCTACCATTTTCGGCTGTATCTACGTTGTAGCCTCGGAATTCTAGGTAATCTTTAACCAATAAAATCAAGTTTGGGTCATCATCTATGAGAAGCAGTTTTTTATTATCTTTCTGAGAATTGTCTTTCATAGGTAATAATCTTTAGTCTTTACTGTAAGCTAAGTGTTGGTTTATTGAACTTTTAGGTAAGCATCCCTATTAATTTATAAGTCTCGGAGGGATTACTGATGGATAATTTTAAGAATATGTTAATTCAACTAGACATAAGCAACGTGTTATCGTCTGGCACGACTGTAGAAATACACAATATATAATCTAACCTCAATCTGGTTTTTCGACACCCTTTTACTAATAAATACCTTGAAGCATAACTTAGATTTACAAGTTGATGATCGTATATTTCAAATAATGTTTTTATTGACTGTTTAAATGTCCGATCTTTAAGAAAATCAAAATAATAGTATTAATTACTGAGAGGTAATATTTTGGGTTCTCTCAGCTATAATTGCTTGAGGCAAATTAATATTTAACGACTTCTATCAACGACAAGCGAGTCATTTTTCCATTATGGTTGATTTAGTTGCTCAGATTAGTGAGGTAATACGTTCACGTCGTTCTACAAAGCCACGGCTCTTCAATGGCGATAGGATCGACGATAAAATCATTTGGGAGATCCTAGAAAATGCTAACTGGGCGCCTAACCATGGTTTAACTCAACCTTGGAGATATAAAATTTTTACGGATACGGGTTTGGAAAAGTTAGCTAATTTTCAAGCTGATTTATATCAGAAACTTACCCCGGAAGAAAAGTTTAAACCAGAAAAATACGAACGGATGAAGACGAATTTACTTAAGTCGTCTCACGTAATTGTTATCTGTATGCAGCGCCAGAAATTGGAGAAAATCTTGGAAATAGAAGAGATAGAAGCGGTAGCTTGCAGCGTACAAAATATGACATTGACCGCTGCAGCTTATGGTATTTGTAGCTTTTGGGGTTCTGGAGGGGTTACTTATACTGAAGAACTCAAAGAATTTCTCGGCTTAGGAGAGAAAGATAAATGTCTGGGATATTTGTATTTAGGATATAGTGATAATCCAACTACTAAAAGTCGCCGCGATCCTATTCAAGAAAAAGTGGAATGGTTTAGCTAAAACTAATGTTAATCTTTGAAAATCGGTAGTGGTAGTCATCTGAATCATTTACTTACTTTTCTGCTACTTACTTTTCTGCGATTAAATCTAGTAATTCGGTTTCACTTAGTTGAGGAATCCCTAATTTTTCGGCTTTAGTTAATTTGGAACCAGCATTTTCTCCCAGTAGTAAATAATCAGTTTTTTTGCTAATTGAACCTGTTACTTTTCCACCAGCTTGTTCAATTATTTTTTTAGCTTCATTACGCTGTAGACTAGGTAGAGTTCCAGTAATCACAAAAGTTTTTCCGCTTAATATTTGATTAGGTTGGTTACTAGTATTAGAGGCGGGCATTGAATAAGATAACTCCAATCCTGCTGCTTGTAGATTTTGAATCAATGCTATATTTTCTGGGACTCTTACCCATTCAAAAACAGATTGGGCAATTTCTTCGCCAATGCCATAAACTGCTTCAATTGATTCAAAAGATGCTTGAGATAATTCTTCGATGGAGGGAAAACTTTTGGCTAGTATATTAGCATTTACACTGCCAACCAAACGAATTCCTAAACCATATAAAATCCTATCGTAAGTTTGCTTTTTAGATTCAGCGATCGCCCTAACTAAATTCTCAGCTGATTTTGTTCCCATGCGCTCTAAATTAGCAATTTGTTTGACAGTCAAAGAATATAAATCGTCAACAGATTGAACTAAATTATTTTCAATCAACAAAATAGCTACTCTTTCTCCCAAACCACGAATATCTAAAGCATTACGGGAAGCCCAATGGATAATACTACCTCGTAAGATTGCGGGGCAAGAACTATTGACACATCGAGTAACTGCTTCATTTTTAGGACGCACCAAAATTGAATTGCATTCTGGACAAATAGTTGGCATTTGGTAGGTAACAGTTCCAGATGGACGCAGTTCAGTTAAAACCTTGACAACTTCTGGAATAATTTCTCCCGCTTTACGGATGATTACAGTATCGCCCACACGAATATCTAATTCCGAAACGCGATCGCTATTGTGAAGAGTTGCTCTTTGTACGGTTGTACCAGCTAGTTGCACAGGTTGCATTACTGCCATTGGTGTAACAGCACCTGTACGTCCTACATTAACGATAATATCCCGCACTATAGTAGGGGCCTCTTCCGCAGGATATTTTAAAGCGATCGCCCATCGCGGAAATTTTTGCGTAAATCCTAATTTTTGTTGTAGTTGATAATCATCAAGTTTTACTACAACACCATCGGTCATATAGGGTAAGTTTTTTCTGCCTGTATCCCATTCTTGAAAATATGCTTCTACTTCTACAAGAGACTGACATAGTTTACGGTTAGGATTAACTAAAAATCCCATTTGCTGTAATAGCTCTAGGGACTGCCATTGGGATTTTATGTCTTCATTTGCTCCTTCATCACTATGTAGAGTATAAGCAAAGAAATTTAATTTCCTTTGAGCAACAATTTTAGAATCAAGTTGCCGCAGTGTACCCGCAGCAGCATTACGAGGATTAGCAAATAAAGTCTCACCTAGCCTTGTTCGTTCCTGATTAATCTCTTCAAAGACATCCAGAGGTAAAAATGCTTCACCTCTAACTTCTACTCTTGAGGGAGGATGATCAATACTTAACTTCAGCGGAATAGTGCGAATAGTCTTAATATTTTGAGTGATTTCTTCTCCCGTAACTCCATCACCACGAGTTGCTCCTCTCACCAAAATACCATTCTCATAAGTTAAAGCGATCGCGCTACCGTCTATTTTTAATTCGCAGACGTAGGCGAATTCGGGAATATCCTCTAACTGTCGTTGCCATCGAGTTTCCCACTTAGCCAATTCTTCAGAATTAAACGCATTTTCTAAACTATAAAGAGGAATATTGTGTTTGACAGAAGTAAATTGGGATGCTGGCTTATCTCCCACTCTTTGGGTGGGACTATCAGGAGTTATTAATTCAGGATATTCTTGCTCTAAATCCTGTAGCTGACGATATAGTTGGTCATAGACCCCATCTTCCATAATGGGATTATCTAATACATAGTATGCATATCCTGCTTTTTGGAGTTGTTCTCTAAGTTGCGCAACTTTTTGCTTATTCTTTGGAGTCACGGTCATAATTCTCGGATGTAGCTAGTATCGCTTCGGGGAAGAATGATTGTTGGCTTAAACAACGAGAAATTTAACACATTAACAGTTCATTAGGTTACGCTACCATGAACCCAAATTATGAAAAACGATCTTCCTGAGAGAATTGGCTTTTAATCTACAGTTATACCGACAAACTTGGCAGAGACTTAATAATAGTCAAATAGTTACTCAGCAACCAGATATTGCTACGTCTATTCCTCTACACATTTTTGATAGTATTTCTTCAACTAATACAAAACTCTGGGAATTCATTGATAGTGGCATCGAAACTCCTGTAGGGGCGATCGCTTTAAAACAAACTGCAGGTAAAGGACAGTGGGGCAAGAGTTGGGTTTCATCAGATGGTGGACTCTATCTTTCTGTTGGTCTTGATCTTGATTTGGCTATAAATAAACATTCACATATAGTGATGGCGACAGCCTGGGGCATTGCCATAGTTTTAAGGCATTATCAGTTACCAGTAACGATCAAATGGTCAAATGATTTGATTCTAGAGCAACGTAAGCTAGGAGGGATCAAAATTGAAACTCGCAATTCACAACATCAAATAACCCAAGCTGTTGTGGGGGTAGGAATTAATTGGTGCAATCCTGTTCCTGCAATTGGCATCAACCTACAATCGTATTATCAAGATAAGTCTCAAAAAAATATTACATCTTTAGAAGAATTAGCAGCCATTACTACCTATGGAATCTTATTAGGATATCGGTATTATCTATCAGTAGGAATTGAACAGTTATTAATTGATTATTTAGCAATTCTCAGTAGTTTGGGACAACAGGTAATGTTTAATAACTGCCCGGGAAAAGTAACGGGAGTAACTATCGAAGGTAAATTAAAAGTTAGATTGCGATCGCCAGGAGCAACTACCGAGATAGCTTTGGCTCCTGGTCAAATTAGTCTAGGTTATTAGTTAGGATTTCTGACTTGAGGACGGAAACGTTAAGGTATGTTTTTAGACAGTATCTCCAACTACTGCTATAGCCGTACAAAGTTATGTTAGGACAAGCAAAGTTACTGGTTCGTAAGTAGCAAGTAACAAGTAGCAAGTAATAAGCTCCTGAAGGACGCTTTGCGCCCCAAAATAAAGATGAGAAACCAAATTGGTAGACCAAGTATCATGATACGTGGAAATGTTTTCATCACAAAAAAGCCGAAGTTACAATGGTGCAACGAACGCCCGAGAATAAGCTTGGTTAGAGGAAAGTGGACAAATAAATTGGTGAAAGGAGAAAAAACCTTATCCCGTTGGAGAGAATGACAAGAGAAAACCATTCCTCATCGAAAACATTTCCCTATCAAGAGTGAGGGCAAAAAATGAAGCCAATTGGTCGAAGCCAAAAATCCCAGAAAAAAAGTAGCAAAAGACAGGAGCCAGAAATAAAAGTCATCAATCCGCACTCGGCGGGAATTGATATTGGCTCAAGAGAGCATTGGGTTTGTGTACCTATAGCAGCAACAGAATCTAATGTTCGTTGTTTTGGGTGTAGTACACCAGATTTACTAGCTCTGGCAAATTGGTTAAGTGAATGCGGTGTGACGAGTATTGCCCTCGAATCGACGGGAGTAGAATGGATACCTTTATTTAACATCTTAAGTCAGCATAACTTCCAAGTCTGTTTAGTCAATGCTCACAATGTAAAAACAGTACCAGGAAGAAAAAGCGATGTCCAAGATTGTCAATGGTTACAACAACTGCATAGTTATGGCTTACTTGCACCTTCCTTTATCCCCGAAGGAGAAATAACTGTACTGAGAAGCTATTTAAGACAACGAGAAAATTTGATTCAAGCTAGTTCGACTCATGTGCAAAGAATGCAAAAAGCTTTAACACAGATGAATTTGCAGTTGCATAAAGTCATTAGCGATCTTACAGGGGTGACAGGATTAAATATTCTGAGGGCCATTATTGCTGGGGAAAGAAATCCACAAACCTTAGCCAAATTAGCACACCGAAGAATTAAAAGTAGTCCACAACAAATTAGAGATGCCCTAACGGGTAATTATCGTCCAGAAATGGTTTTTATTTTGCATCAAGAATTATCTTGTTATCAATTTTATCAACAACAAATCGGATTATTAGAGGAACAAATCGAACAATGTCTCAGTAAATTGCCCTCCCAAACAAAAGAGACTCCGCCCCTAAATAGCCAGAAAAAGTGTCGTCGCTCAATCAAATCAGGGTTCGACTTACATTCTCATCTCTATCGTATTGCGGGAGTAGATTTTACCAGCATTGATGGTTTAAGTGTAGTCACAGTGCAAACCATCCTCAGTGAAGTAGGATTAGACCCGACTAAATTTAAGAGTGCTAAACATTTCAGCTCTTGGCTCGGATTATGTCCTGGTTGTCGGATTACAGGGGGCAAAGTTAAAAGTTCTCAGACTCGTCGAGTTAACAATCGAGCTGCAACAGCTTTTCGATTGGCAGCTCAAGCTGTTAGTCGTTCTCATTCAGCTTTGGGCGCATTTTATCGACGCATTCGCTCCCGTGCTGGCGCACCCAAGGCCATTACTGCTACAGCACACAAAATTGCTCGTCTATTCTATACTCTCTGGACAAAAAAAGAATCTTATCTCGATCGTGGAGCTGATTACTATGAACAAAAATATCAAGAAAGACTCATCAAAAATCTCAAGCAAAGAGCAAAATCCCTTGGTTTAGAAGTAGTTGAGGCATCTTCTACTTGATTTTAGTTTCTGGAGAGTAACAAGTAACAAGTATCAGTTTCAAAAATGTCCTAACCTAGGTAAGTAATGCTATATTCAGGTTTTGCCACACAATTTTTATTTTTCTTGAGATGGATGAGCAAAGACGTAGAATTTTCTTCCCGAATCTGTAGTTCCTTGATAAAGTTTTACTTCTTGACCTTTGACAATTGGCATTTTTGTTGTCGAGCTAACTAAAACTGTTTCTTCCGAATCTAATTTAACTCTAATCTTGATTTCTGATGGACCGTACTGTTTTGGATATTCGACAGTTCCCAAAACAGTACCAGTAATCGGAATAATTTCCCAATTAATATCTTTCGAGTTTACACATCCCAAAACACATATGCTAAGAGCTAAGGATATACTTAAAGGATTGATTCTCTTCATTGTTTAGATGTAAACACGAATTTACCTCTTTTGATACAAATTATCCTTTAACACACACAACTTGTTTTAAAGTAGCTACAACTTCTACTAAATCATTTTGCTGTGCCATTACCTGCTCAATCGGCTTATATGCTCCAGGAATTTCATCGATAATTTTGCTGTCTTTACGACACTCGACTCCTTGAGTTTGCTCGATTACGTCTTCGACGGTAAACTCCTTTTTGGCTTTGGTACGGGACATTAACCGTCCAGCCCCATGGGAGCAAGAACAGTAACTATCGTGGTTTCCTTTTCCTTTAACAATATAAGATTTAGTTCCCATTGAACCAGGAATAATTCCGTAGTCTTCTGACTTGGCTCTTACCGCTCCTTTACGTGTAACATAAACTTCTTTACCAAAGTGAACTTCTTTTTCAGCATAGTTATGATGACAATTTACCGATAGTAAAGGTTTGATCTCTTTGCCGCCAGTGACAAATTCCTCAACTATCTTTTTAAAACGTCCCATCATTACATCTCGATTAAAACGAGCGTAATTTTGCGCCCACTGCAAATCTCGCCAATATGCGGCAAATTCTGGTGTTCCTGCAACAAAATAAGCTAAATCTGGATCGGGCAAGCTAATATTTGCTAATTCTGCCAGTTTTTTTCCGGTAGAAATATGACACTGAGCTAATTTATTGCCAATGTGCCGTGAACCTGAATGCAACATTAACCAGACATAGTTTTCTGTATCCAAGCACAGTTCAATGAAGTGATTGCCACCTCCAAGAGAACCCATTTGTTGCAAGGCTTTATTGTCTAAGTCTTGCACCCCTGGATGTAATTCTTTAAAATCTCGCCAACCTTGCCAATTGGTAACGTTTTTTTCAATTCGTTTATTACCCCATCTGCCAACAGGAATAGAGCGCTCAATTTGATGACGTATTTTTTTCAACTTTCCTTCCAAGCCATCGCCTGTAAAGGGCATCTTAACCGCAGCCATCCCACAATTATGAACAAATACTCCTGCACTAAGAGCAAAGTTATTGTATTTAGGAACACTTAAGCAATAAACATCTTCTTTTTCTTCTAAAGAAATCATGGCAACTACTTTATGATTGTAGCCATGCTCATATTTCCTATGATTATGAAGCCCAATCGGACTTTTAATTTCTTCTCCACAAGTTTCACAAGTGTAAAAGCGATTAGCAATTTCTTTACTTTTAGCCCTTCCTTTATCACTTTGGTTGTATGCTACTAAATACTGTTTTCCTCTTTCACCATTCCTAGCAACAGATTGGTGAAAATGCTCAGGATTATTCTGCATATAGCTGAGAATATTAGCTGTTCCTCTTTGAGCAAAGTATTTATATCCTTCTTTACTTTTAGCTTTGGCAGCTAAAGCCTTTTGTCTTCTAGCTTCAAATTCTGGTGATTGCCAATGAGTATTTCTATCTACTAATGAACGATGATAAGCAGAATGATCGCAGTTTCCCATAAATTCTAGATTTTCTGGTCGATTATCTGCTTGATTAAAATTCTTGTGGTGAATAATTGTTCTTTGATTCTCAAACTTAGGAATTTCACCTAAAATTCCCGAACGGGCAACAATCCAATGTGCTTTTTGCCATCTTCCAGAATAGTTTTGTTGGATCAAAGTGTATCCGTCTTTATCTGTTTTAGAGTAAAAAGGCATCAGAGAATCATCAGGCTGAAGATTACAAGCTTCTTGATAGCTTCCGTCTCTGAGCATGAATTGATGTTCTGGAGTACATCTAATTTCTCGACCATTGTCTAAAACAACTTTGACCAAAGAAGCATTATGACGAGTTTTCCTGGCGATCGCTTTGGCACTGACGATCTTTCCGCTATCTGTGCAGGCATAGACATAGATCGAACGCTGTTGCTGAGCTAATTCAGCGATCGCATACTTTTTGCCATCCACTAAAGGAATTTCGGTATCCCCAGTAAAACAACCAATATCAACCCCTACAGCAGCAGGAATTACCGCATCTTTGGTGGCAATGACGGAACCAACTAAAGCCCCTTTTCCTAAATGAACGTCGGGCATTAACGCCACATGCTTAAATACAAAGGGTAAAGATGTGACGTTCTGCGCCATCTGAGCTTCTCGATTATCTAGTTCATGATTTGCCCAAGACAAAACAGGTTTTGCTGTTGATAAGTTTAATTGTTCGTGTGGCATGACATCTTTAACTTGGCTACAAAAATAGTACAATACTGTGGATAGTTTTGTCCTGAGAATTTATGAAGATATACTGAAAACTTACTTGACAAAACTTAATACATGAAAAGTTTTAACTGGCGAGAACAATTTGATTTACCACCTCTATTTTGGTTGATTGCTCTCATTGCTCTGATCAACTCGATTAGCTTTACTATTATCATTCCTCTGCTTTATCCCTATGCCAAACAGTTTGGTTTAAGTGATTTTCAAGCCAGTTTGCTGACTACTGCTTTTGCCTTATCACAGTTTTTTGGTACGCCAATATTGGGTAAACTCTCAGATCGTTTGGGGCGTAAATCTATTTTAGTCTTTAGTTTGGCGGGTACAGTAGTAGCTAATTTACTTGCCAGTATTGCGGGGGTAGCATGGTTATTGTACGCAGCCCGAATGTTAGATGGTCTAACTGGAGGAAATACTTCGGTTGCTAGTGCAGTAATTAGCGATATTACCACTCCCCAGCAACGTCCCAGAGCCTTTGGAATCTTTGGTGCAACTTTTCGTTTAGGATTTGTCATTGGACCTGTTCTAAGTTACTTGGCACAACAAATGCCTACTTTACCAGGTATTTCGTCTTTGGGGATGAGTTTTTTAGTCAGTGCGGCGATCGCAGCTTTTGCTGCTTTGTTGACCTTATTTTTCTTACCCGAAACCGCTTCTCAACCAGGAGATTTCAAATTAACTTGGGATGATTTTGCCTTCGGTAAGATTGCCAAGTCTGCCACTAGACCGAGATTGGGAAATTTATTTGTCCTAACTTTTTTAAGTGGTAGTACCTTTACCATTTTTACCTTTGCCTTTCAGCCGTTTTTCCTGAATGTCTTAAATCAGGATGCTAAAGGACTAGCAATTATGTTTGCCTTGGTAGGAATTTTGGGCTTTATCTCTCAAGTATTTGCCCTTGAACCTTTGAGTACAAGATTTAATTTGATTAATATAATTGCTGTTTCCTTAGCTGTGCGGGGTATCACTTTCTTGCTGATGCCCACTTTTCCCACTTATGGTGCATTTGTAATTATTTTGGTTATATTTGGTTTAGTCAATTCGTTTCCAATGCCGCTGATCGATACTGTGTTATCTCTTAATTCCGATAATAAAGAACAAGGAGAAATACTAGGAATTAACTCTTCTTACTTGAGTATGTCTAATGCGATCGGTCCTGTAATTTCTGGCTTACTTGTCAGCTTGAATTACACTGCCCCTTTATGGATCACGGGAGTATTAACCATCCTAGTTTCCATTTTTGCTTTTAACCTCAAGTCTAGATTTAAGTGCAATAAAGCAATGGTCAATAGTTAAGTCATTTGACTTGCTCATTTAATTTAACTGGCGATCGCCTCTGGCGGTGGGCGGAGCCCAATCGCGGTTGCGAAGCAAGTCCGTAGGACTCAGCGTACACCCATTCGAGTGCAAGCCCTGCGGGTAATCACCTTTGGCGGTGGGCGGAGCCCAATCGCGCTAATCCAGCTTCAAATTTGCAGAAATTAAATTTCGGCTTTAGTTAAAATAAACAAACTGCCATCGCCACCACGACCAATTCTCATGCTCTCATCGATATAAGTAATATCTAGACTGGCTTTTCTATCTTGAGGATTACGCGCTTTTACCACTTTTACAGGATCTAAAAACTTAGTTTTAGCACCTAAAACTTTAGTGATCGCAATAAAGCGTTGTTGGAAATCTACATAAATTTTTTGATTGGGAAGCTGATCGTCTGTTTCTAAAGCTGGTTCAAAAGCGGCTGTTACTCTAACATATCCAGATAATAAACCTGACTTATGCTCTACCCATGCTCTATTTTCAAAAGAAGCGGTATTAATATCAATTATTTGATATATTTTGCCTACCAAAAATCCCCAAGGTAAACTTCTCAAAGAACGAATTTCTCTGGCAGTTGAATATTGCAATAGCCAGCTACCATCAAGTAACTGACTACTATATAACAAGGGACGGGGAAAAGAAGACATCTTCTCCAAGTTCTGAGTTAATGCTTCTATCTCTCTAACCTTTTGCGGTCTAATTTCTAAATCTGTAATCGGAGAACCTGGAAGAGCTTGGCGTCTATTTTTAAGCTTTTCAATCTCTTCAAGTAAATTTTGCTTAACTGCTAGCCTATTTTGAGTGTACGACATTTTAAATTTGAGAATTATTCAAAAACTAATGTAATTACTCGTTACTCGTTACTCGTTACTCATTACTTATTACTTCGACAAAGTTATACCTAGCTTGGTAAAAGACCTTTTTCAGCTAACCATTCTTGATTATATAAACGAGATTGATATCGTGCTCCACCGTCACAAAGAACTGTAACTATAGTATGACCAGGACCCATTTCCTTGGCTAAAACTAATGCCGCAGCAACATTAATCCCTACAGAGCCACCCATAAACAAGCCTTCTTTATTTAATAGTTGATAAATTACGCGGATACATTCGCGATCGTCAATTTGAATCGCATCGTCAATCGGCGCTCCTTCCATATTTCCAGTGATGCGACTATTGCCAATCCCCTCAGTAATGGAATTTCCTTCAGTTTTTATTTCTCCTGTTTTGACGTAGCTGTAGAGACCACTGCCCATCGGATCGGCAACTACACAACGAATATCAGGATTTTTCTCCTTAAGGAACATCGATACTCCAGCATAAGTTCCTCCCGTACCAGTAGAAGCCACCCAAGCATCGACTTTACCATCCGTTTGCGACCAAATTTCATGGCCTGTGGTTGCATAATGTGCTTGACGGTTGGCTAAATTTTCAAACTGGTTTGCCCAAACAGCATTATCCATCTCTTCCGCGACTCGACCTGATACCTTGACATAGTTATTAGGATTTTTATAGGGAACTGCGGGAACAAGCCGCACTTCTGCCCCCAGAGTTCTTAAAGTGTCGATTTTTTCTTGAGATTGGGTTTCGGGGATAATAATGAGACATTTATAACCTTTGGCATTGCAAATATGAGCCAATCCAATGCCTGTATTACCTGCTGTTCCTTCTACTACTGTTCCACCAGGTTTTAAGAGTCCTTTTTTTTCGGCATCTTCGATGATAAATAAGGCGGCACGGTCCTTAACTGAACCACCTGGATTAAGAAACTCTGCTTTACCCAAAATTTCGCACCCTGTTTCTTCGCTAAAGCTGTTGAGACGAATTAGAGGTGTATTGCCAACTGTAGCGACAAAACCATTTTTTATATCCATACCTATAAAATCAAATTTAATCAACAAATCAACTCTCTAGTCTTTAGATTACCTGAATTTCGGCTGTTGTTAATTGTTGATTGTCAATTGTTGATTATCAAGATCTTGATGTCCTTCGGCAATCAACTTGGGTTTGACATAAAGATTTTCCAGTAATACCCCCAAGCCAGCTATCCAAGGCGGAACAATTAAGGCTCCAATAATTCCTAATACCTGTGCGCCACCTAGCACCGCCAATAACTGATAAAGAGGAGGAACTTTAACTGAACTACCGACCAACAGAGGATCTAGTAAATAGGTTTCTAAGTTTTGGACAATTACAAATAACAGTAACACCCAAACAACGGTCAATCCTCCCAGAGAAGTAGCTACGATTAAAGCGGGAATTGCCCCCAAAACTGGCCCAAAAAAGGGAATTAGGTTGGTAAATCCTGCAATTACCCCTAAACCTAAAGCTAACTCAGATAAACCCAAAAATCTGAGGCTAACACTGATTACGATCCCTAGAATTGCTGAAACCAAAATTCTGCCCTGAATATAACCTCCCATTCTTTTGCCTACTGGTTTAATTTGTGCTGCTAAACGTTTATTCCAAGGAGCAGGAAAGAGATTAATGATATCTTCTAATAGTTGTTTAGAAGCCGATACCATATATGCTGAAAGCAACAGTGCCAAGATAGCACTCAAAACACTACCAATAATGCCTTTGGTAACACTAAATGAGCGAACTACTAACTGTTGACTAGAACGAATTGCCCACGAAGTTAATCCCTGCACATCGAGCAGTTGATTAATGATATTAGATGCCCCCGTGTCCCTCATACCAAATCGCAGGATTAAATCGGACAGAAGCGATTGCAATGTCTCTAAGTAAACAGGTAATTTTCTAATTAGTCTTTGAATTTGTTCCACAACTGTTGGTCCCACAATCAGTCCAAAGCCAGTCAAGGTGGCGATCAAACCAGCATAAACAATTAAAACAGCTAAAAATCGGGGCATTCCCACTTTTTGAGTTGTATTTACTATGGGAACTAAGGTGGCAGAGATCACCACCGCAATCATCAGCACCACTATTAAACTCCTCAACTGCCATAAAAGAATTAATAGCAAGGGAAGAATAACTAACAGGACAATATTAGTTAAAGAAATTTCAATTCGTTTATTAGTCATTTAGTCTCGGCGATCGCCATATTTTGGGCTAGTAGTATTAGTTAAACCAAAGCCAGTTCAATTGTCTCTCCAGATTGAGGATCTATTGCCTTGGTAGAAAGATCATTTTCCTGCAAAAGATGATTAAATTCTGCTACAGTGCCATCTGCTTTGAGGAGCGAGATAATCAAACCTTGAAAATCGATATCTCCTCCTGCGGCAGTAGAGATTATTACTTGAGGTTTGAGCCACTTACACACTTCCAAAGCTGCTTTTTGACCTTTAATTACTGCTCCTAATAGAGGTAATTTGAGATTAATAAGGGGCGTGATAATCACATCAATTGGTGTAGCTTCTTTGAGGTTATCTGAATGATAGCCATGAGGTTCATAATAAATATTTTTGCCTGACTCTAAGCCTTTAATAATGTAGCCATTTTCTACCAGTGTGGGACCTATTGGTGAACCAGGAACAGCTTTAATTTCTACTTGATCACCCAACTTAAAACTTTCCATGTGATCTAAGGAGGTTACGGTATTGTAGCCTAATTCTGTCGCCACTTTTGCTCCATTAGGAGATGCAACAACGGGAATATCTTTATTTAACTTTTTCAGGGTAGGAGGATGGGCATGATCTTCTAATCCTTGGGACAAGAGAATTATGTCGATATTTTCAGGAATAGGCTGGGGATTATTTTTCTTTCCCCTAAATAGCCAAGCCTGATTACCAAAGATCAATTCTCCAACCAACCAAGGATCGAGCAAAATTCTTTTGCCATCAAGTTCTATCAGCCAGGAATTACTATCTAGATAGGTAAGCTTCATAATCACTTTCTATTTACTATACATCTCTCTTATTATTGTAAATATTTGTTAACTTGGTGTGTTAATGAAAATTACATTATCGTAAGTGAGCAATTACACTTAATAAGTCACTTCAGTAATGGAAATGGAAAATAATTATAGATTTCTTTAATGAGAAGTTAAAATAGTCATAACCCTTTCCTAGTAAGATCAGGTTCGATATTAAGTAATTAATAAATCAGTATTTGAATTTAATAGCACAGTAAATTTTATGGTTTACGATCAAGAGACTGCCACTCAAACCGAAACAGTTTTGCAGGCGGAAAATGTCAATGTATATTACGGTGATTTTTTAGCTGTAAAAGGTATTTACCTAAATGTCCCTAAAAATAGAGTTACTGCCTTTATTGGACCATCTGGCTGTGGAAAGAGTACTCTATTACGCTGTTACAATCGCCTCAATGATTTAATTCCTATTTTTCGTTTAGAAGGGTTAGTAACTTATCACAATCAAAACTTGTACGGCAAAGATATTGATCCAGTGCAAGTTAGACGTAAGATTGGGATGGTTTTCCAAAGACCTAATCCTTTCCCAAAATCTATCTACGACAATATTGCCTTCGGAGCGAGAATTAATGGCTTTAAAGGCGATATGGATGAATTAGTAGAGCGATCGCTCAGACAGGCAGCGATCTGGGACGAAGTCAAGGACAAGCTCAAGCAAAGTGGTTTAGCACTCAGTGGTGGACAACAACAGAGGTTGTGCATTGCCCGAACCATTGCTCTACAGCCTGACGTAGTTTTGATGGATGAACCTTGTTCTGCTCTCGATCCGATCTCTACTCTCAAAGTTGAAGAATTAATTCATCAATTAAAAGAAAATTATACGATTGTCATTGTCACTCACAATATGCAACAAGCTTCGCGAGTAGCAGACTATACTGGTTTTTTCAATGTTACCGAAGTCGACGGTGGTAATCGTCAAGGTTATTTAGCCGAATTCGCTCCTACAGAGCAAATTTTCCAAAACCCTCAAGAGGAAGCAACACAACAATATGTAAGCGGTCGCTTTGGATAATTTCCGCTTTCAACTGCTCCTAGAAAATCTGGATTGTACCGATTTCTTGGTAGGATAAGTTGAACCTGGGAGCGTTTACATAAAATTATGTTTTCTAAAAAATACTTATCTCGCATACTAGCTTTAGTCCTAGTTGTTGCTATTGGCTTAATGGGTTGTAGTGCTAATCCCTCTGGATTATCAGGTAACTACAGTCAGGACACTGTCGCAGTCTTAGAAAATTTGAGGACAGCGATTGACCTACCCGATGATGCTTCTGATAAAAAGGAAGTAGTTACATTAGCACGAAGACAAATTAGCGACTATGCTTCGCGTTATCGTCGTAACTCTAAAACTGCTGGTCTGCGCTCTTTCACTACTATGCAAACTGCATTGAATGCGCTCGCTGGATACTATAGTTCATATGGCAATCGTCCTTTACCCGAAAAGTTGAAAAAACGCCTAAGTCAGGAGTTCAGACAAGTGGAAATCGCTTTGAAAAGAGGCGTATAATTTCGCCCATTTTATAGGTTTTACAGGAATTATTGATCCTCCTAAGCCTTTTATCCTTGGGGGGTTTTTTGCATTTAAAGGAAAATAGTAGCCACAAACAACTATTAAAAACCAAATCACATTAGAGGCAAAATCAATATGTTAGGCTCAAAAAAAAATTTTACATTAGAGTCTAGCCAGGTATGAATATTGATAGTAAAAAAAATCAAGCTGAAGCAATTATTCGTTCTCATGTTTTGTGGTCTATGGGAGGTGGTTTGATTCCGATTCCTCTTGTTGACTTTGCAGCAGTCACTGCTATTCAACTGGAGATGCTTCAGCAGCTAGCAGAACTTTATGGAGTTGACTATTCTAAAAGTAATGGAAAAGCTTTTGTCTCAGCTTTAACGGGAACCACTATTGCTAGATTAGGTGCTAGTTTGGTTAAAGCAATACCAGGAGTAGGGACAATCATTGGTGGAGCTTCAATGTCTTTAACTTCTGGAGCTTCAACATATGCAGTGGGACAAGTAGCAATCAATCATTTTACTAATTCTGGCGATCTCAGTAACTTTGTAGAAGATCAACTTAAAAATGCCTATGATTCTGCTTTCGAAAAGGGCAAATCTTATGTTTCCGATCTAGAAGATAATAAAGATAAAGCTGCTAATATGTACCAATCTTTAGAACAACTAGGTAAGCTTAGGGATCAAGGTATCCTAACAGAAGAAGAGTTTCAGTCGAAGAAAGCAGAATTACTGAAACGACTATGAGACGATGATTACTCTATGACAAATGTGATCGCGCTTTATTAAATTAACTGACGATCACACCCTGCAATAAAACCTCGTGCCTCAACTGCTGCGTCTCTCATATACTTTAGCCGAGTTAAATTGTTTTAATAGTATTGAGAATTTCACTAGCAGCGCGATCGCAAACTCCGATAGTGCCTAAAAGCGATCGCATTTGTTGATAGTCTTGGCTAACTTGTTGTCTGAGGCTATTATCTGATAACAGCTTGATTGCCTCTTTAGTGACATTGTCGACAGTTACTTCTTCTTGTTGAAATTCGGGAACTATTTTCCGATTGACAACTAAATTCGGTGGCGACATTAAAGGTACTGAAAAACCAATTTTCCTACCAATCCAAGCGGTGAGGGGATGAATACGGTAGATAACTACCTGAGGAATATTCAGAAAGGCAATTTCGAGATTTACTGTCCCTGATTTGGTAATTGCCAGATCGGCAGCAGCGATCGCATCTAGAGTGTTACCTTCTAAAATCTGAGCGGGTAATTGATATTGTTCTACTGCTGCGCTAATTGCAGGACGATAACTAGGTAAAGATACAGGAATTAAAAATGTTATCTCCGGGAAGTGTTGATGAATTTGCTGTGCAGCTTGGCAGATGACAGGAAGTAAATATTTTATTTCTTGTTGCCTGGAAGCTGGTAAAAGAGTAACAATCTGCTGTTCCGGTTTAAGTTCTAAATTTAGTCTTGCCTGAATTTTAGTGGGGGCAGTTGACATCCTATCTAACAAAGGATGCCCCACCCAAGTAACGTTGATATTTTTACTCCTAAAATACTCAGCTTCCGCTGGAAAAATAGCCAGTAATTTATCGACAACTTGAGCAATTTTAGGAGCATTATTTAACATTGGTACTGCCCAATCTTGAGGGGCAATATAGTAAATTATGGGTGTTTGGGGCAGATACTTTTTAATATAATTAGCTAAAGCCAAGTTGGAGGCAGGATAGTCAATTAAAATCAGAATGTCAGGGGGATTTGCTTGAATATATTTTTTAGTTAGCTTCTGAATTCTCAGAGTTGGCAGTACAAACGGTAATGCCTCGATAAACCCCATGGAGCCTATTACCGCAGTATTAGCAATAATCTTAGCTCCAGTTGCTTTCATGCGATCGCCACCCAAACCAGCAATTTCTAAATTAATATTTTTTTCTCTAGCAACCTGATATAAGGATTTAATTAACATTGCTCCCTGCAAGTCACCCGAAACTTCGCCAGTACTAATAAAAATTCGCATAGTATCTTAGTTATTCTTCCCCAAAACCCAATGACTAAAATCTACAATTTAGTCATAACTTAGCTATTTGACGTATGACTAGGGCGTATCATCAATTGCTCGAGCAGTAATATCTTTTAATACTCCAGAAACTTTAGCTAACATTTCATCACAGCCATGAATACCATGTCTTTTTTTTAAATATTGAGGCTGATTATAAGTAATTTGAGTTTGTTCATCTTCATTCTGCCAAACCAAAATTTTCTGGGGTAAGTCGATTGCTGTTGTCGGAGAACATTCCATTAACGGTGTCCCTACTTTGGGATTACCAAAAATCAGTAATTGTGTTGGTTTTAATTCTGCCCCAATTTTCTCAGCATTGACACTATGATCGACATTAGTAAAAAGAGTTAAGCCTTTATCGTTGATAATCTGTTCTAGACGGTAAACAGTTTCGCTGACGTCATAAGGACTAGATTTAGTCTTTAATCCATTTTCTGAGATAACTGTTTCCGCCACTGCTTTTCTCGCTATAGAATTATGCAGTTCTATTTCTTGATGACTATAAGATGCGCAAATGATTAAAATTGCAAACAAGTAGTACTTTATTGAATCATTCATCGATAGATAAATCCAAAAAATGTAAATCCAAAAATTATGTCGAGATTATAAACTTGGATTGGTTACGATTTAGTTACTTAGGGTTAAGAATCGATTTGAAGCCCGGAAAAATCAAAAACTCCTTTTGCCTAATGATGATGAGATTGTCTTCGAGCTTCATATAAAATTAGTGCAGCGGCAACTGCCACATTTAGGGATTCTACTCCGTTCATTAAAGGAATTGTAACTTGCTGATCGGCCATTGTAATTAGTTTTTCCGATAATCCTGCTCCCTCATTTCCCAATAAAATTAGACTAGGACGAGTAAAATCTATTGCCCAGTAACTTTGATTAGCTTGAGAATTGGTAGCAATTACCTGGATTCCCTGTTGTTGATGTTGAGCAATTAACTGGGATAGATCTTGATTTGTTGCCATTGGCACTCGAAACCATTCCCCCACGGAAGCTCGTAGCACTTTAGGGTTATGAATATTCACACTATCGCAACTTAACCAGAGACCATCTACTCCTGTAGCTACCGCAGTACGAATAATTGTGCCTAAGTTGCCAGGGTCTTGAATTTTTTCTAAGGCAATACCCAACTGTGTTTGAGCTACGATTGGTTCCTGAGCCGAACGGCGAGGAGCGATCGCCACTACTCCATCTGGATTGACTGTTGTAGCGATCGCCTCTAAGACCTCTGAACTAACACGCTGTAACTTTAGCCCTTTCTTCACAAGTTTTAGGCATAATGGCTGGTGATTTGCTTGCCAGAGATCTGTGTAAAAAATAATATCTAACTTATAATCGACTTGACACGCTGCTTCAACTAAATTTGTTCCTTCTAACAGCAACAGATTTTGCTTATGTCTTTCCTGGGCACGATGCAGCTTACGAGCCTGTCTAATTAAAGGATTTTTTATACTGGTTAAAATTATATCTTTCACTAGCTATTGACGAATAGCATAATTCAAAGTAATACTTTGGTTGCTTGTATATGCGGAACTCGGGACTTGAACCCGAATGTTTTAAGCAAACACTAGAATCTGAATCTAGCGCGTCTACCAATTCCGCCAGTTCCGCAAAGAAAAATACACACAGACTTCTATTATGGTTGACTTTTATATTTAATGTCAAACGCCAAAACAAATATTTATTTTGGTTGAATTAATCAAAACTATTTTTTCGATTAAATTTCAGGAGTTTATTCTCCACTACCCTGTAAACGCTCAAATTAAATTCATTTATTTATTAACAAGAGGAAAAAGCCATTATCTCTATCTCTAACTTAAACCAATCTTCAATCACCACTGAAGCTCCCCAGCCAGTTCTAGAAATACTAGGACGTACTTCTCTTCGAGGAGAAGTCCAAATAAGCGGTGCTAAAAATTCAGCTCTTGTTTTGATGGCTGGCTCAATACTTTGTGCTGATAAATGTACCTTACGCAATGTTCCTAATTTGGTTGATATCAAGCGTATGGGTCAAATTCTCACATCGTTGGGAGTTATGCTCAAACAAACTGATGATGTTCTGGAAATTGATGCCAAAAATATTAACCCAACAGAAGCACCTTATGATGTTGTTTCTCAGTTGAGAGCTAGTTTTTTTGTCATTGGACCATTACTCACTAGACTAGGAACGGCTCGTGTTCCTCTTCCCGGAGGATGTGCGATCGGTGCCAGACCAGTAGATCTTCATGTGCGAGGTTTACAGGCAATGGGAGCTAATGTTTCTATCGAAGATGGTATTGTTCACGCCAACCTAGTAGGGAATAAAGGTCGTTTACAAGGAACCAACATTTACCTAGACTATCCTAGTGTTGGGGCAACAGAAACAATCTTAATGGCAGCAACTTTAGCTGAAGGCGAGACTAAAATTGAAAATGCGGCTCAAGAACCAGAAATAGTAGATCTAGCAAACTTCTGTAACGCCATGGGAGCCAATGTTAGTGGTGCTGGCACAAATACCATTACTATTCAGGGAGTTTCTGAATTACATTCTGTTGACTACCATGTTATTCCCGATCGCATTGAAGCAGGTACATTTTTAGTCGCAGGAGCAATTACCCACTCAGAAATCACTTTAACCTCAGTCATTCCCGAACATTTAGCTCCAGTTATCGCTAAACTCAATGAAATTGGTTGTCAGGTGATAGCTGAATCAGATGACGGGAAAATATTTGGTGGAAATGTCAAATCCCAACGATTGCGCATTGTCCCAGGAGAACTTTATGGTACAGATATAGAAACTTTGCCCTATCCTGGCTTTCCTACAGATATGCAAGCGCAATTTACTGCTCTCTTAAGTATCAGTAAGGGCAATAGCGTGATCAGTGAAACTGTATTTGAAAATCGTTTGCGTCATGTAGCCGAATTACAACGTATGGGAACCAATATCAGGGTCAAAGGCAATCATGCCATCGTTCAGGGGGTACCAATTATCTCTGGTGCGCCAGTTATGGCAACGGATTTGAGAGCTTCTGCTGCTTTGGTGCTTGCTGGTTTAGCTGCTGAGGGTAAAACTACTGTTCATGGTTTACACCACTTAGATCGGGGCTATGAGAATTTAGAAGCCAAACTTAGTAATTTAGGGGCAAGACTAAAGCGTATTATTCCTTCCGGTAGTTAACACTGCTGATATTTAAAAAAAAGTTACAAAAGCTACAAATAACTAGCACGGGAAATTAAGTAGTGGCAGCATGGGGCATAGTGGCGGATTTCTTGTCATCCTTTTGCTCTTAGCCTTTATCCTTTTAATCCTCCCGTGCTTTTTTGTGCAATAATTCATAAAAGAAAGATATTTTAATATTTGCTTAATATAAAGCAATGAGTGAGCCAGCTAAAGAAGAACAGTCAGTCCCAGAGGAGTCCCTCTCCAAAGAGAAAACTCTTGCAGAACAAGCACCATCAAGCTACGAGTGTCGCTCTTGCGGCTATGTCTACGTACCATCTAAGGGAGACAATCAAGGAGAGATTCCCCCAGGAACTCTTTTTACCGATTTGCCGAGTGACTGGCGTTGTCCTGTCTGTGGAGTTCGTACAAATCAATTTACCAATATTGGCGCACAGGGGGCCCCCTCAGGCTTTGCCGATAATTTAGATTATGGTTTTGGTGTTAATCGTCTAACTCCTGCCCAGAAAAATATTTTGATTTTTGGTGCATTGGGTTTAGGTTTCTTGTTTTTCCTTAGCTTATATGGCTTAAACTAGCAGTTTTATCTGAATGCTTGCGGTGTGGAGAAAGATAGTTTGAAAGTTGAAACTGTCATTCTCCTGGCTCTGCCATTTAAGCAATACCAAACATCGCTTCTATCTGCCTTAATCAGTCACCAGAACATTTATGAGTTTATCGATTCAACAACGTGGTTGGATATGTGCCGTAAAACGACGTATTCCCCACATTCAAAAATTAAAGCAAGTAGCTATTTTATTTGCAGTTTGTATATTCTGTATTAGCTGTAGTCAGGTACCTTCCACTACCACTAACCCCTGGAAGACTTTAACTTTACCTACGGAAGCAATTTTTTCTGATATTGCTTTTACTAGTAATCCCGATCGCGGCTGGTTAACTGGAACCCAGGCAACCCTATTTGAAACTAATGATGGCGGAGAAACCTGGTCACAAAAATCGATTGATATCGGTGAGGAAAAAGTTTCTTTAGAAGCTGTTAGTTTTGATGGAGACGAAGGTTGGATTGTAGGTCAGCCATCAATTTTATTACATACCGAAGATGGTGGTACAAGTTGGACAAGAATTCCTCTGAGTGCCAAGTTACCGGGAGCTCCTCTTGATATTATTGCTCTAGGTAAGTCGACTGCTGAGATGGTAACCAACTTAGGAGCAATTTATAAGACTACCAATGGCGGTAAAAATTGGAAAGCTCTAGTAGAAGGCTCAGTCGGAGTAGCCCGCAATATTCATCGCTCCAATGACGGCAGATACGTCGCAGTTTCTGCTAAGGGTAATTTTTATTCTACTTGGGAACCAGGTGACACTGAATGGGCTCCTCACCAGAGAACTTCTTCTCGTCGTTTACAAAATATGGGCTTCAACGAAGATGGTAGCCTGTGGTTATTGGCTCGTGGTGGTCAGGTTCAATTTAGTGGTTCAGAAGGCTATGAAGATTGGGAAGATCCAATTTCCCCAGAATTTTCCGCTAGTTGGGGATTTTTAGACCTAGGTCATCGTACCCCAGAAGAGATCTGGTTGGCAGGGGGTAGTGCTAATCTGTTAGTGAGCCCAGATAACGGTCAGACTTGGTCAAAAGACCGTGATGTGGAAGATGCCCCTTCTAACTTCTACAAGGTAGTCTTCATGTCCTCGCAAAAAGGCTTTATTCTGGGTGAACGTGGAACATTACTAAAATATGTTCCCGAGGCTGGTGCTGCAACTTAATAACTGTTTCTAGTTGTAGGCAGCGACCCTTGTTTCGTATTATGTAAACTAAGCTTTAAAACTTTTAATAAGGAGAAATAGAAGATATGGCAGGAGATACAGGAGAACGTCCCTTTTCCGATATTATTACTAGCATTCGCTACTGGGTAATTCACAGTATTACTATTCCTATGCTGTTTATTGCCGGATGGCTTTTTGTTAGTACTGGTTTAGCTTATGATGCTTTTGGTACTCCTCGTCCTAACGAGTATTTTACTCAAGAACGAATTGAGCTGCCCATTTTAAGCGATCGCTATGAAGCTAAGGATCAAATCAAGGAATTTAATCAATAAAATTGTTTACGAAAAAGGTAAAAAAATATGACAGGTAATAACCCTAATCAACCCATTTCTTACCCCATCTTTACTGTTAGATGGTTGGCTATTCACACTTTAGCAGTACCCACTGTTTTCTTCTTAGGCGCGATCGCCTCAATGCAGTTCATCCAAAGATAGGAGCAACCAATGGACAGAAATACTAACCCTAACAAACAACCCGTAGAACTAAATCGTACTTCCCTTTACTTAGGGTTACTTTTGATTGCTGTTCTAGGTATCTTGTTTTCCAGTTATTTCTTTAACTAAACAAGCCGATATATCCGATCAATTTAATTATTATTAGCAAGTAGGAGATTGAGAACAATGTTTGCAGATGGAAGAATTCCTTTGTGGATTGTCGCTACAGTAGCTGGCATGGGTGTCATCGCAGTTGTTGGTATCTTTTTCTACGGTGCTTATGCTGGTGTTGGCTCTGCAATGTAGAGTTCTATACCATCAAGTAACACCTGGAAAAATTTCATAATTAAAGCTAAAAACCGCCTAGTATTTTTGAGCTTGGCGGTATTTTTTTGGCTATTGTTGTTTTATTGATCAGGAAAAATAATGAACCTGTTTTTAGCTCTAAGCTCTAAGCTTTTTACTAAGAATATTTAAAATTATAGTTGGATATTTCGCATACAGGCTGATAGCCAATTTTTTGGTAGATATGGTTTGAGGTGGGGTTAGCTAAGTCAGTAAATAAGAAGCAGTACTTATAGCCTTGATTAAGTAGTTGTTGGCTCAAAGCAGCCACGCAAGATGTTGCGTAACCTATACCTCTAAATTCTGGCGGAGTATAAACTGCATTAATTTTGACACCGTTGGGTGTTGCACCACCAAAAGCTGCCATAGATACTGGCACTTTATCTTGCCAAATAAAAAGACTTTTTTGTTGTAGATTTTTCTCAAACCATGATTGACAGTCTGATTTTGGTTCACTGTCTCCCAAAGCTTCTTCTTCAAAAGCTTGTATCCAATTAGTTAATAAAGAGCGATCGTTTTCTGTAGCCATCCTAAAACTACCTGAAGTCTTTGTTACTGATTGCGCTGTCTCTAGCTGATGTATCCGCATGGCAAAAGCTAGTTCATATGTTTGTCCTGTCAAAGATTGCCATGTAAGAGCAAAAGTTGTAGCTTCTGATTTTAGTCCAATCACGCCAGGCAAAGATTTATTTGGGAGTGCCACCACATTTTCAGTAATCAAGTTGATCGCTTTTAAGTCTGTCGATTTAGATAAAACTAATCTTCGAAGAGGAGAAGTACGTATAGCTGTAGCTGCAATTATTCCATCATGCTCGACAGTTACCAGATAAGGAAAATTGGCATTGTTTTTCTGAGAACTACACAAAGCATTGCTTAGACCTATTAGCAAGCAATGAATTGCTTCATTTTGCAACAAATAACTCTCAACCCTCTGATAATATTCAGTAGGATTGTCAAAACTAGCGAGCTTCATTTTTCAATGACTAACAACTAACAACTAATAACTAACAGCCTCAACTAATAAATCATGTTAGCAACAAGTTATGAAATCATCTCAAAAAAGGCATCATCCAACTCATAACCAAACAATTGTGCCATCGATTTCAAACGCGATCGCGCTGGGATATTCTGCTGTTGTAGCCAGTCCGATAAGACAAAAATCTTGTTCATTACAAACAACTCTAAAGCCTCAGGATTAAAAATAATACCTTCGCTACGGTTAAATTGATGAGGTACTAACATCGCCACGTAACGGGCTAGTTCTCCTGCTTTCCAATCTAGTAAAAATGGTAGCCAAGGATAAACAGAGTCTAGACGGACAAACCACAGTCTAATTTCTGGTATTTCTGATAGCTCACGAGGATCGTCGGCTTCTCGTTGATAGTCAATCGCGAACTGTAATTGCTGTTCATAATCAGCAATTTTATTGTCTTGCAGTAAGGGAGAAAGTGCCTCTTTAACCACAGACAAATTTAAATCATGTAGAGCTTGGGTTTCCAGAACTAACTTTATAGTCACAAGTAATATTACAAAATTAGAGAATAGGGGCAAAATTTTATTAAGCTAAAATTAACCTTACTGGTTAAATGATAGACATCTAGATATATTTTAAGTTAAAGTGGTAATGAGTATGTATAAGCCTAAAATAATCCAGCCTCGCCTATGAAAATTCCAGAGGCAAATCTCACGCCAATCAAATCTTTAGACGATGCCTTAGCTCGCTGTCAAGAACAAGGAATGCGAGTTAGTCGCCAGCGTCGTTATATATTAGAATTGCTGTGGGAAAAAAAAGAACATCTTTCCGCCAGAAAAATATACGATTTACTCAATCAACAAGGAAAAGACATTGGTCATACGTCAGTTTATCAGAACCTTGATGCCTTGTCTGCTGGAGGCATAATCGAGTGTGTTGAGCGTTCTGATGGCAGACTATACGGTAATATCAGCGATTCACATAGCCATATCAACTGTCTTGATACAAATCAAATCATTGACTTGCGAATTGAGCTACCCCCAGAGCTATTGCAAAAAATTGAATCTGAAACAGGAGTTAGGATTACAGATTATCGTATTGACTTTTTTGGCTATCAGAATTCAGTCAAGGCTGATCGGGGAGCTAAATAAAAAGATTAAGAATAATAATATAAATATCTATGGTTATTAGAAGTAAAAACTTGTGTTCCTTGTTACCAAAGTGAGAAAATAAATACTGTTCCCCAAGCCTAATAAGCTGAATGTCTACAGTCTTTAGGTTAGGCTGAAATCCCATTTTGGCAATTAAATTAACAACTTGGTGATTGCTTCCTATTTGCAAGGTTCAAATTTACGCCTAATGATCGGTTTATTAGACATAAATTTTTTAATTTAAGAGAGCAAAAATAAACATACAAACATAAAAATAATTGTATCGTTTGCTTGTTCTAATTCAATATTTTGAGATGCTATGCAATAGCCCTCTAGGCAGTGGCAAAGCCAATCGTAAACGCTAAGATTTAAAAAGCCTTTAACCGTGAAGCAGCCGCACAAAATAAATCTTCTTGATATCTATTTAAAAGAAACATGGTTCACACTCCTACACCGACGAAAGTATCAAAATTAGAAAAATTAAAAGAACGAAGTGATTATTTAAGAGAACCTCTTTTAACCGAGCTTCAGCAAGATACGACCCACTTTACTGAAGATGCCATCCAAATTCTGAAGTTTCATGGCTCTTATCAGCAGGATAATCGAGATAATCGAGTCAAAGGTCAAGAAAAAGACTATCAGATGATGCTGCGTACTCGTAGTCCAGGGGGATTTATTCCTCCAGAACTATTTTTAGTTTTGGATCGCTTATCAGAAGAGTACGGCAACCACACCCTTAGGGTCACTACTCGTCAAGGCTTTCAAATTCACGGGATTTTGAAAAAAAATCTCAAAGAGGTAATTCAAAATATTCTTCAGAGTATGGGTTCTACTTTGAGTGCCTGTGGAGATGTAAATCGCAATGTAATGTCTCCTCCAGCACCATTCAAGAATAAACCCGAATATAAGTATGCTTTTGAATATGCCAATAACATTGCCGATCTTTTAAACCCTCAAAGTGGTGCCTATTACGAAATTTGGCTAGATGGAGAAAAAGCGATTAGTGCCGAAGAAGCTCCAGAGGTCAAAGCTGCCCGACAAAGTAAGGGTAGAGGCATGATTGTTGAGGGAAGTCCTGAACCAATTTACGGTCAGCAGTTTATGCCCCGTAAATTCAAAATCTGCGTTACCGTGCCTGGAGATAACTCCATTGATGTCTACACCCACGACATTAGCCTAGTGGTGATGACTAATAAACAAGGGGAACTAAAAGGTTTTAACGTCTTAGCTGGAGGCGGCTTAGGTCGCACTCATAATAAGGAGGAAACCTTTGCCCGGACTTCTGACGAGATTGGCTATATAGATAAAGAAGATGTTTACGATCTAGTCAAGGCAATTGTGGCTACTCAAAGAGATTATGGCGATCGCCATAACCGTCGTCATGCCCGAATGAAGTATTTAATTCATGATTGGGGAGTAGAGAAATTTAAAGCCAAGGTTGAATCTTATTTTGGCAAAGAACTCAAACCATATAAAAAATTACCCAAGTGGCAATATCAAGATTTTTTGGGTTGGTACGAACAGGGAGATGGAAAGTGGTTTTTCGGTATTGGCGTAGAAAATGGCAGAGTTAAAGATGAAGGTGCTTTTCAGCTCAAAACTGCCCTGAGAGAAATCGTGCAGCAGCTCAATCTGCCGATGCGCCTGTCTGCTAATCATAATATTATTCTTTACGAAATTTCGACAGAACAAAAAGAAACAGTTGAAAATATTTTAACCAATCGGGGAATTGAGACTAATCCCAACGCGATTGAGCCTCTAACTCGCTATTCAATGGCTTGCCCTGCATTACCCACTTGTGGACTAGCAGTAACAGAATCCGAACGAGCTTTACCAGGAATTACCGATCGCATCAGAATATTATTGAATAAACTAGGAATGGCAGACGAACACTTTGTGATTCGGATGACTGGATGTCCCAACGGCTGCGCTCGTCCCTACATGGCAGAGCTAGGCTTCGTTGGTAGTGCGCCTGAAAAATATCAAATTTGGCTAGGAGGCACTCCCAACCAAACTCAGCTTGCCCAACCTTACGAACAAAAAATGCCAGTAGAAGAACTAGAAACGTTCTTTGAGCCTATTTTTGTTTTCTTCAAACAGAACCGTAAATCCAAAGAAAGCTTTGGTCAATTCTGTAGTCGGGTTGGATTTGATGCCATTCGTGAATTTGCTGCAAAATATACAATAGGAAGCTATATGGATACAGATACTACTCCCAAACGCAAGTTTCGTAAAAACCAACGCCGTGTTAGCGTCCCCGATGATATTTTTCCTCGTCTAAAAGAGGTCGCTCAAAAAGAAGGAAGACCTATGAACCAGATTATAGCCGACGCTTTAAGCGATTATTTTACTAAGAGTAAAGAAGCTTAATCATCATTTCATCATTAGCAAGGACTTAAAATACTCATTCAAGAGGCTACCTAGTGGTAGCCTTTTTATTTTTTCTAATTATCGAATTCACGTCAGCCAACAACTACAATGTGTTATGTGGACTTCAATCATTGTCGACATGGCTAAACTTGTAAACATAAAATAGCCGACTCAGTTTCTTTAATAAATATCCTCCTGTTGCCAAAATTATTGCACTTATAATTGCTATCCAAAATTCTAAAGATGGAAATACCACTTCTTTCAGACCTTCGGTGGCAAGATAGCGTTCATCTATAAATAAAGCTAGAAACAAACAGGCGATCGCTCCAATATAACTTAATACTGTTAAACGATTGATATTTTTAAGAGCATCTTGGCAAACTCGACAATGTTGAGTGTGAGTTGCCCAAACATCAAACAATTTTTCTTTATCTAATTCGGGATGGGGTAGCTGACTATTACAATCTGCATCCCAGGCTACTCCCCCTCCAGCTTTCCTTGCCAACCACTGACGAAAAGTAACGATCGCTTTATCTTGAGGATTAGGAGTATAAACTGCATCTAACCATCTATTTTTACTTTTTTTCGAGACAATTTTTTCTTGATAGTGCAAAAATACTAAATCTTGGTGCAAAAACAAAGAAGCTAATACATGACCCAACCAAATTGGCATCGGTAGGGCAAAAAATCCTAAACCTGGGGGAGTTTTACCCCGATCATTTTTAACTAAAATCTGCCTACCAATATGACGACACCAACCGGGACGAGTGGGAACAGCATACAACGCCAAGATTAGCATCCCCCCATCTTTATAGCTGGTGACAATCCTCATCTGACAGGGTGGTCGAAAATCATTAATAGCGCGCTCAACAGTAGGTGCAGTGGGCGTTATCTCAAACGAGAATCCCTCTTGAGTAGACATTTCTCTTAGGCGATGCATATCGTAATACTTAGCATCTTCGTAACGGCTACCCATAATACCATGGTGGGAAACGGGAACATGGGCGGGATCGGCGACATTTTCCATAAAAAAATCCCAACCATAGGGCAAATCTCGAATATTCCAAAAAGGTTTAACAACTTTGCCAGAATTATCATCCAGTTCGGGAATAGTGCGAGGTTGTCTTAATTGACTTTCCAGTTGTGCTTGTTCTCCAGATTCAGCCCACACCCAAACTAAACCCTGAAGTTCTTGAGTGGGATAAACAACAGCAGAGGACTTATCATTAGCGCAGTTTTTGGTCTCAGTTTCTTTATTTTTAGATTGTGGAATGCCAACACAATTTCCCTCTCCATCAAAACGCCAAGCATGATAAGCACACAATAGTGTGCCATCTGATTCTACTCTCCCTTCAGACAATGGTGCTAACCGATGAGGACAAAAATCCTCAAAGCAATGCCATTTCTCAGCATTATCTTGCCATAATACCAAGTCTTTTCCCAATAACTGTATTGGATGGGGTCTAAACGGAGCCAGAAATTCAGCTACGGCTACTGGATACCATTGCTTCGTCCATTGAAACGTTGTTTCTGCTTCCTTTAAAAAGGATGTGGTTTTGCTATTTAAATTGTTTTGGAGGTTAGTTTCAATAGCCATAATGGAAAACTAAAATTATCTAGTATTAAAATAAGTTAACTTTTATTTAGTGTAAGTTAAATTTTGTTTGAAAAATAAGCGATCGCGGAGCCTGGACGGAGTCCAATCGCCTATGGCGGTGAGCTTCGCTCAATCGCGGAGCGTACACCCATTCAAGTGCAAGCCCGGCGGGGAATCGCCCTCTGGGCGGTGGCAGAGTCAATCGCACTCATACCAAAATTGCTTTAATTCTGCTAAAAGATAATTACAACAGTAAGGATAAAACTAACGGTAAAGTAATAAAACTCATCAAAGTAGAAGTGACGATCGCTTTGGCTACTAGCTCTTGATCGCCACCAAATTCACTAACTAAGATGAAAGAATTTACAGCAGTGGGCATCGCACTTTGTAAAACTAATACCTGTAAATTGAGAGGCTCTAACTGTAGAAATCTCCCCACATAAAAAGCAATCAGAGGAGCGACTAATAAACGGGCGATCGCACCCAAGATTTCTTTGACCCCAGGTTGAAAGCGAGTCTCTGACAACTGTATTCCCAGTAAGATCAAAGCGATAGGAATAGCTGCTGCACCTAACTGTTGAACGCCCTGATCTAGGTCAAAGGGAAATTGAATTGAGAACAAACGTAAACCTACACCGCATAAAAGTGCCCAGATCAGAGGTAGCTTAAGGATTAATTTTAAACCTGGCAATATTCCCTTGCCCTGAATGATAGCTGGACCAAAACAGAACATCAGAAAACTCGAGCCGATCATATAAATTACGGCTCTTTCTAAACCTGGATCACCCAAGGCAAAAGTAACTACTGGTAAACCCATATTGCCATTATTGGGAAATAAAACAGTGGCGGTTAAGCCAGTAGTTGTCGATGGGGGCAGGCGCAAGATTTTACAAATTAGCTTTACGGCAGCATAAATTAAACCAGAAGTAATGGCAAAACCAATTAGTAATTTTCCCGAGCTAGCAATAGATAATTGAGTACGATACAAACTATCAATGACCAACGCTGGAGATAAGACAAATAATGCTAATTGAGATAGGGTGGAGCGTTGTAGCGGCAAAGTACGACCAGCAATAAAGCCAATCAAGATTATCAAGCCTACAGGCAATACAGCAGGAAGTAAGGTCGTCATGTACGAGTCATTAGATAATTTTATGGTTATATTAAAAAATTAATCTCGTTTTTATGAGATCGTGTCTTCGTACAACTGTCAAGGGTTTTAACCTTTTCTTAAGCAAAAAGATTCAGGGATCGCTTTTCAGTAGGGTTTTTATTTTGTTATGGTATTTGTAACAATTAGAAACATTTACTCCCTCTTTGATGGGTATGCTCTTAACTTCCTCTCTCAAACCCAAAGCACAAGACACTAATTACCTCAGAAGTGTCTGGGAAACTATAAACTTTATTAGTTGCCCCTATTCCTATAACTTCCATATGCATACTAATGCTTCTGATGGCAGATTAACACCATTGGGTTTAGTGGAGCAAGCGATCGGTATCGGACTTCAAGGTTTTGCGATTACCGACCATCATTCAGTTGATGGCTATCGACAAGCAGAACAATATCTAGTCCAGCTATCAACTAATCAAGGGCTCAAAGACTTGCCCCATCTCTGGACAGGATTTGAAATTACTTCTCAGTTGCTAGAAGTTGAAGTCCATATCCTAGGTTATGGTTTTGATCCCGAACACCCAAGTTTGGAGCTATACCTTCAAGGAGACAAACCTCAAGGAGAAGATGCCGAAGCTAAAAGAGTAATTGACAGTATTCATCAAGCAGAAGGTTTAGCTGTATTGGCTCATCCAGAACGCTATCGTCGTTCAGCACTAGAATTAATCCCTGCTGCTGCTGACCTAGGTATCGACGGTGTAGAAACCTATTACGCTTACACCAAAGATCAAATATGGACACCCTCCCCTGCTCAAACTCAAAGAGTTCAAGAATTAGCTGCCCAATACAATCTTTACAGCACTTGTGGCACTGACAGTCATGGACTAAGTTTGTTGCAACGTATATGAACTACTCCTACCTGCTATCGCTGAGGTAGGAGTTTCCCAAACCTCGACTTAGCTTCGTGACGGTCTTATTCGTCTACGGAGTTTGGCACTTCGCAGGTCAATGCCTCTAAATAGCTTGCTATCTATTGGTCCTACTCATCCTCAGTACCCAGAACCGCCAGTTCCGTGCGGTTGTAGATTTTGATTTTGTTCACTCTTGTACTTGATTACAAATTTAGAACCCGCGGTACGCATCGAGGCTATCAGTATTTCTAAAAAGACTAGACTGATAGGCTACTTAGACATTTATACAACGGATAGTTCGGAAGCAGCACCTACATCTAATCATCCCCGCTTTTGCTGATGAATATAATACAGCAATTACAACCACTGGAACATGAAGATACATGCGGCCAAAGAATGCCTTTGTGTTTCTAAAGTGTTAACTCTCAACCCTTCGTTGCCCCTGGAGGGGCAGTGGGCGTAATCGCATTGCGCTGCGCAGTCGCTTCAAGCGGGACCAAGGGATTAGCCGCAGGTGCCCCGCCAACGCGCTGCCTTCTTTATAAGCCCCGTTTCGATTCATCCCTAGCCTATAGAGGCGTAGAGACTTCTCTCACAAAAAGTTAAAAGGAGCTTTACTCTCGGTTTTCAGCTCTCAGCCGATCAAGAATGGTTTAATCCCAATTCATGTCTACTTACTTCAGCCTTAGCAGCGTTTTTGAACAATGCCCGACTTTGGTATCCAGCGCACAGCCATGAGGGTAATGTCATCATACTGTTCGGCTGCACCTTTATGTTCTTTGAGAACATTACCAATGTGTTTTAATAGAGCAGTCGCCGAAGAAAAAGGAAGCCTCAAAATGGAAAGCAATTTTTCCTTGGTAAAAAAATTACCGTCGTAGTTACGAGCTTCTGGAACTCCATCTGTGTATCCAAAGAGGATATCTCCTGGTTTGATATAAGTATGATTAATCTTAAAACTTGCCTCTGGTAGCATTCCCACTGCAGGACCTGTAGGCTCAAGAGTTTCTTTAATACCCCCTTGGGCATTGAGTACGATCAAAGACTCATGTCCGCCATTAATATAGGTTAGCAGACCAGTCGATGAATCTAAGATGCCAAAGAAAACAGTGGCAAACATTCCCAACTCACAGTGATGTTCGGCAACATAATCATTGGTTAAAGAAACCGCTTGCAAAGCTTTAAAATGAAAGAGATTAATTGAGATAGAGTCTTCTTGTTCAAGAAGCAGAGTAGGTGCCACTCCTTCTACTAATTGAACTGAATTAGAAAAAATACGAATTAGACTACGAAACAAAGCCATAAAAAGTGCTGCTCCTACACCTTTGTCACAAACATCAGCAATAACCAATCCGATATTGCCATTTGGCAGCTCAAATAAATCGTAAAAGTCTCCTGCCACTTGACGAGCAGGTTTAAAATAAGTGGCGATTTCCCAGCCAAACTTATGATAAAAATGTTTGATGTTATTCCTATTGGGGAGAAAATCTAGTTGTATTTGGCGACCTTTCTGCAATTCACTGTCTAACTGTTGAGAGTAGGCTTGAACTTTATTCAAACTCTTTTGTAAATCAATTTCTGCCAGTTTACGTTTACTAATTGCCTCAAAAATTTGCTGATACATTCTGTTAAAGGCGATAATTACATCTCCCAACTCATCCTGACGTTTAATTGCAGCCGATTCAAACTCTGGAGGTTCTCGATCTTGGCTGATGGCTTCCCCTACCTTGAGCAAATCGCTTCTGAGGGAAAGAATTGGTCTAATTAATAATGGTTTTAAAGTTATCCAGACTATTCCTGTAACCAAAACTGACAGCACAATTACTAAGCTACTCATGATGAGCGTATAGTAATTTAACTCACTCTTTACCGTTGATATATCATGACGACAAATTAGGATATAGTCTCTTCCAAGCTTTTCTGGTAGCCAAGTAGCATCATAGCCATCGTCATAAATTAAAGATTTTTGCTTTTGGTTATCGATTCTCTTAAAGGAAAGTTCCGGTTGTTCACCAAAAGTACCAACTAGTTCTCCATCGGCAGTATACAGTGCGCCGCCAGTAATTACGTGCTGAAGTTTGCCAATCAAATTTAAAGGTTTATTTTGATTCTGAAGAAGGCTAACCCGCGACAATAATTCATGATCGGATGATTCTGACTCAGCTGTTTGCATGATTACGGCAATTTTGCCCGCAGTAATTTCTCTTACCTGCTCGATTAATTGTTGCTGTCGTTTGAAGATTGAGGGAATAAGTAAAATACCTTCAATAGCAATAATACTACCGAAAACAAACCAAATAACTTGTTTAGATATACGAGCTTTCCTAGGATCAAATCGAGATTTGATAATAGTTAACATTAGTTTTTACCAATAATTTGTTACTAATAAAAAATTTGCTTGAGTTAAGCTAATTAATAGTCTTGATATTGACAACCAAAATATTGAGATTGCGATCACCTATTCTTTGATAAATAAAGCGATCAACACTTTGTAGGGCTAGATAGACACCTAAACCACCAATCTCACGATTTTCTAGAGGTTGATCTAAATCATCGGGTTTAGCTTGCTGGGTAGGGTCGTATTCTGCCCCAGTATCTTCAATAAATATGGTTAACGCTTGCTCATCAAATTGAGCATTCAAGACGATTTTGCCTTCAATCCCTGCTCCCTCATAAGCATGAATAATAATGTTGGTGGCAATTTCATCAACAGCTAATCGCAGTTTGTAAGCGGTTTTATCGTCTAATCTAGCTTGGCTAGCTACTAACATTACATAATTAGCGATCGCTTCGAAGGCATCTACAGTCCCATCCACTGTTAGAGATTTCATCTTTGTCGATCATTCATTTGTCATTGGTCATTGGTCATTGGTGCTTCCTTGTCCAACGTGAGTTCGAAGTTCTGAATTCGGAATTCGGAGTTATGTTGTTCTTAACGAAATAATCAGGACTTTAGAGATCTAGAAATTAGAAAGTTGCGAAATATTTAAGCTTTTTCCACTTCGTCGAACTCCTAGGAAACAAATTCATCCATGACAATGACACTGTGATGAAAGCCAGTTTGCTTGATGGTGTCCAGAACCATTTCCTGGGGACTAATCAAATAAATATCTACGCCTTTGCCCATTTTTTGCTTGGCGAAAATCAGTACCCGCAAACCAGCACTAGCCATATACTCCAAGTCTTTCATGAGTAATACCAATTTTTGAACGCCCAGAGGGGCAGCCTTAGTTACTTCTTGTTTAAATAGGGGAGCCGCCGTCGCATCTAGTTCCCCAGACAAAGTAATCGTAGCGATATCTTTGGTCGTAGCTAAAGTAGCATTGAATGTCATGATTTCCTCCTTAGGTTATATGGATATATAGCCGTACAAAATTGTGTTAGGACAAGTAAAGTTACCGGTTCGTAAGTAGCAAATAGCAAGTATCAGTTTCAAAAAGTGCCCTAACCCAAATACGTAATGCTATAAGTGAACAAGTAGCACCAATTTATTTACCTACTAAAATGACGACAGAGCGATTGCCTAAAAGAATTCCTTGTCGATTTTCCAGTACGGGTTCAGTTCCCGGTTGCCAACAATCTTCTGGAGACTGACACCCAGTATTTACAGAGATATGCCATTGCATCCCTGAGGGTAAACCAGGAAGTTCGAACCAATGTGCTTGCCAATGAGTGTTCATAGCTACATAGATGTAGTCATCTTCCGTTGTTCCTGATTGGGCATGTTTGCCACAAAGCATGAAAGCAAGTGTGCGACTACCGTTAGACCAATCAGCACTCCAAGCCTGGGTACCATGCCAAGTAATATCGGCATAACCACTGTTAACGTAGTCTTGATTTTGAAAATGGTGGGGATTTCTGAGAACCGGATGAGCTTTACGGAAAGCGATACAGTGTTGAACAAAGCGTAATAAATCACCGTTAGTCTCTCGTAAATTCCAATTGAGCCAATTAAGTTCAGAATCGTGACAATAGGTATTGTTATTACCATTTTTAGTGCGCCCCACTTCATCGCCCATCAGAATCATTGGTATTCCTTGGCTAACCATAAGAATCGCGATCGCATTGCGGATTTGACGCTGCCGCAAGGCATTAATTCCTGAATCGTTTGTCCAGCCTTCTACACCACAATTCCAACTTTCACTATTGTTGTCACCGTCGTTATTGTTTTCTCCGTTAGCTTGGTTGTGTTTGTGATTATAAGAAACCAAGTCTGCCAGAGTAAAACCATCATGAGCAGTAATAAAATTAATTGAGGTAGCTGGAGCGCGACCAGCACCAGAATAGAGATCGGGAGAACCCTGGATACGTTGGGCAATATCGCCGACGCTACCTTCTCCTTTGAGAAATTTGCGGATACTGTCGCGATACTGACCATTCCACTCTGCCCAGCGACCGAAGGCGGGAAAAGAACCAACTTGATATAAACCTCCTGCATCCCAAGCTTCGGCGATAAGTTTGCACTTAGCTAGAATCGGATCAAATGCTAAAGACTCTAACAACGGTGGATTAGCTAGAGGCGCTCCCCAAGGATCTCGACCAAGAATCGAGGCCAAATCAAAACGAAATCCATCAATATGGTATTCACTAGCCCAGTAGCGCAGACAGTCGAGGACGATACCTCGCACAATCGGATTGTTGCAGTTGAGGGTATTACCACAGCCACTAAAGTTAAAATAGTAGCCTTCTGGGGTAAGCATATAATAAGTTTGATTATCAATGCCGCGGAACGAAATATAAGGGCCGTTTTCATTTCCCTCAGCGGTGTGATTAAACACCACATCTAAAATGACCTCGATACCATTCTTATGCAGTTCTTTAATTAAGGCTTTTAATTCATCTACCTGCATTCCCAATTTGCCAGTGGCAGCGTAACCAGCCTTAGGGGCAAAAAAACCAACTGTGCTATAACCCCAGTAATTGAGCAACATTGATCCTGTTTCAGGGTTAGGGCGGGAATTTTCCCACTCGTCAAACTCAAAAATGGGCATCAGTTCGATCGCATTGACTCCCAATTCTTTGAGATAGGGAATTTTTTCCCTAATGCCAGCAAATGTTCCAGGATGCTTGACCCCAGAAGAAGGATGTTGAGTAAAGCTACGAACGTGCATTTCATAGATAATCAGATCTTCTGGGGGAATTTCTAATGGGCGATCGTCTTCCCAGTCAAAATCATCAAAGGAAATGCGGGCGCGATGCTGATAAATATCATCCCAGTTAGGAGTAATCCCCCAGACATCTCGACCCCCAATAATCTTGGCATAGGGATCCATCAGAATTTTACTTTTATCGAACCAGTGACCTTCGCCAAAGTTATTGGGACCATCCATACGATAGCCATACTCAATGTTTTCGTAATCTAGATCGAAGACAACCATACAGTAGACATTCCCAATCCGAAATTCCTCGGGGAAAGGAATTTCCGCCATTGGAGCGATCGCGTGCTTGTCAAATAAGACCAAAGTACAGGATGTTGCGTGACGGGAAAAGATCGAAAAATTCACACCCCCTGGACATAGAGTTGCCCCAAAAGGAAATGGTTTACCACAACGCAACTTAAATTTCCCGTAAGTATGCGTAGGATGAATATCAATGCGTTCCATTAACATGATCGTTCACTGTTGATTGCTAATTGCTAATTGCTAATTGCTAATTGAGGATTGAGGATTGAAGATTAGTCCTTTGTCATTTCCTCATCTCCCCAATTATTCGACTGCTCTAAATTAATTACTTAAATGTGAGTTCGACGAAGCTTAAAACTCAGAAATTTATCAGAATTTACCAGATGTGAGCGAGAAAGCCTCTTCCTTCAGATGGAGGATGATAGCGAACTGAACGGACTTGGGTTGAGAATTTACAACGAGGTGGTTCTACAAGCTGAATTCGATTCAGCGTAGCCCACCGCCATATTTGACACATAATCTTTATATACCAAGAGTTTCAGGCGTTGTATAATATTTGTAAGTTCTCTAACAGAGTTGAAGTATGGGGTTCTAAAAACGAGTTTTTTAGGTAAAACTTCGAGCAACACTTGAGAATGTAGTCTTTCTAGTTTGATTGGAACAAATGCGAATCGCTAGCGGTAAAATGCAGGATTCAACTAAGCTCTAGAAGACCTAAAGAAAGAAAATCAATCCTGGTTGTTTGGAGTAATCCAACTGGTGAGGGCATTTTCCAGTGTGAGAGTAGATGTCAGACAAGTCTAACTTGCTATCTACGCCAGTATTGCAGAATCCTCTTGCTTCAGCTAAAGGAGTATGTCAATTCAGTGCTTCTAATCCTGAATTTACTGTTTTACAGGTAGTAAAAAAATTGAGAAAACCAGTAACAGACATCGTATCTTCAATGTCTTCCGATAGTCCTACCAGAACTAACTTACCCTGTTTAGCAATAGTTTGGCGATAGAGAGATAACAGCAAGCGCAACCCGGCACTAGACATATAGTTAACCTGAGACAGGTCTAAAAGCAGCTTGCAGTCTGGTTGAATAAGTGACAAAACCTTCTTTTGTACTGTTGAAGCAGTACTAGTATCGATTTCTCCATCAAGTTGGATTATTTTTACTTCGGCAATTTGTTTAGTATTAATATTCATGAGAACTGCTAAGGATTAGGTACAATTTGAACCTTGACTTTCAGCCGTTCCTTAGTTTGAGGTAACTTGACTGTCAACTTCTCGGCATCAAACTTAGTGTAGGGTTCGCCATCAATTTCCACTTGGCTAATCTTGATACTGCCATCAGGTAAAATATCTGGGGAAACTCGCAAAATATTATTAGGAAATCCTCCAGGTATCGGTTTAAAGTAGAAGTCCATTGGTTGTTTATTAATCAGTAAGTTGCTATATACTGCTGCTAAATAACACAGCTCGGTGGAGTGATAACCACTCATAGAGTGACTGCCTTTACCTCGTTCGTTACCACTAGCTAAAAAGGGAATGCCATTGGCTAAAACATTGAAGTAAACACCACCGTCTTCAGTATCGAGAAACCAAGCATTATAAAAAGCCGCAGCTTCTCTAGCTAGACGATGATGGTCGTCATTTTTAAGCACGCCAGCCAAAATCAAGTAGGCTAGAATCGACTGTTCTTGCTGCCACCAAGCCTTGCGATCGTGCCATACATAACGATGTACTGTTTCGCCTTCACCTAAAATTCTTTCGGCAACATCATACCAACCGCCTCGCTGTAAATCGCTCCCCACCTCAGGCATTAGGTGAGCAATTTTAGTTGCTAGATCTAAATAAGCCTCTTTGGGTTTGAGGCTATTCATCCGCATCAAATTCCAAGCAATCTTAAGATTGTGACCAACTACAGCGCGATTCTGTTGCCATCCCCAAGTAGTATCGGTAGACCAATCTTCCAAAAATCTTTCTTGGACAAAAGGACTATTTTGATAATCTGGAAAACGCTGGATAATAGTATCAAAAGTATGCTCTAACATATTGGCGTACTCTTGTTTGCCAGTAGCCAACCAAAGATTAATCAAGTAAGCAGGGGCATGATCGCCAACCGAGTTCCAATTTTTTTTCGCCCGGTTACTACCCAAGGATTCACTGCGAGGATCTAATGTAACCACATCTAGGTGGGAAAAATAACCTCCTTGGCTGCGATCGAGAAAGAAGTTATTGAACAGCTTGATTGTCTTTTCCGCATCATCCAGAATACGGCGATCGCCTGTGAGACGATAAGTTTGTACTGGCCCTGCTAAGGCGTAAATCTGCTCATAGGCAGGGATTGCATCATAATCATCGCCAAATTCAGAAGCAAAGATTTTATGCTCTCGCTCTCCTTGAACATCAATACCGTGATACCAGTAAACTATATCTTCATCGAGATCGACAAACCGCATATGCTCCCGGAGATATTCAGTCCCTTTTTCAGCAGCGTCGAGAAACTTATCTTCCCCAGTCATCATATAGGCTGTAGCAAAACCATATACGAGGCGAGAAATCGTGTCAGTTTCTTGGCGAAAATTATCTGTTGAACGCACACCAGAAATATTGAGGTTGGTGCGATAGTTGCGATAATTAATTTCATCCTTACCAAATTGGGCTTGAAAGTAAAAATTAGCCAGAGAAAGAACTTGATCGATCCACCAATTTTGTTTCTCAAAAACATAGTCTTGTTGGTGACGACCAACAAAAACAATCTGTTTAGCCTCAAACTTAGGACTGTCAGGATAGAAGATACCGTAGGTAAATAGATATCTTCCTGGTATTAACATCGACCTCATCGCCCCCGTAGCATCAGGATATCCCTCATCCAAATTCTGCACCAGTTTGGCATAAGTCATAGGACTCAAAGCACAGTTGAATTCACGATTATCTGAGGTTTTTAGTCCGAAAATATCATTGTCAGCATCAAAGTAAGTGACATATCCGGCAATTAGATCGGAAAAAGGAAAATCTATTGTATTGCCCATGGGTTGTATTCCGCTATTTAATCAAAAGTTCGGGATTAAGGGCGTTTTGCTAACGCCCTTACAAAAATACGAGTGCAAGCCCACCAGAGAGCAATCGAGAAATAGTCGATTAAACTTTTACAGTCTGCTTCTGGTCGATAGCTGCCAAAAAGAGCTGCATAAATTCTTCAATTACCCCTGGATGCTGCCCAGAAATTAAATTCCCATCAACATAAGTTGCTGGAGTACTATCACCTTCATAAATCACAGTTCCTCCTGCATTTTCAGCATCGCAAATAATATTATGAGCACAGGTAAATTTGCGACCCTTAATTAGTTCTGGATCGGCACAAAACAACCACATACTGTGGCAAATAGTGCCAATTTTAAGGTCCGAATCATCCATTAATTCAACCGCTTGACGTAGAAATTCAACGGCTGGCGATTGATTAGGTTGACCAGGTTGAGGCGCGACTTGATAGCGCAGACGATCCATCGCATAACCACCAATCAGAATGATGCCTCGGTAATCAGCAGGAGCGATATCTTTAAAATCTAAGGTAACGGTAACTTCTTCATTATGGTCGTTGCCTTTGAAAGTCAAACTTTCCTGATTCCAAAGATTAGAAATATATTCCACTTCATAGCCATGTTCGGGAAAAAATTCGTTGAATCGACGATATTCAGTTTCATCGAAGTGTTCTTCAATAATTACGCCAATTTTACCTTTGCTTTTAGTTGCCATCTTACTTAATTATGATGAGTTTACTTGCTAATTTCTGGAGTTAGAAATTGGAGAAATATTTAGGTTAAATAGGTTTCTTTTTCTCTAACCAATTTCTCAAGTTCCAAAACGTTTTTACTTACTTCAGGTCTGAGAGACTAGTCCATTACCTAAAACATCGGTCACTTTTGTCTCTGAAAAAGAAAAGGAAGTTTCGTTTGCCTGGTTATATTCCTGTATGGCGTTTTGAAACCGAGTTTTTACTTTGCCAGTAACTTGGTTAAATTCAAGCTGCTCACCGCTGGGACCTTTGCAGTAAAATAATGACCAACCCTCCATAGGGTCATTACTCCAGTCTATTTCTGGTTCGCCTGCTGCTAGGGACTCTGGTTCATTCCAAAATTTGAAAGAGTTGTACCTCAGAGCAACAGATCTTCTCTCGACTTCAGATTTAACGCGAATGACACGATTACAAACTACATTCGTCATTCCTCGTTTTTGGCATTCTTGTTCCAACATCTTGGCAAACAGATTTAGGTCAATGCCTTCTTTCACGTTGAAAGAGATGTGCATTGCATTTACACCGCCAATGTGAGAGGGAAGAGTTCTAACTGAACTGTGAGGTAAATCTTGATTTCCCGCCTCTTTGATCTGAAGTAGTTCTACAACCGTGTTGCCAAAAGAGATGAACTTAACATCCAATGCATCTTGTTTGCCACTTCTAAGATGAGGAATATCCAGAGTTTCTGGGTCAGTTCCAGAAGCGATCGCTTCCAATTCCTCCTTTTGAAAGAGGGTGTTTTGAATGATATCGCCTACAAGATCGCTTTCGCTGACAACCAGTTTCCCTCCTAACACTTCTGTGTAAAATTCAAGGGATTTTGCCATGTCATTGACGGTTATGCCAACGTGCTGAACTCCTTGCAGTAAATTGTTAATTGCTAAAACCATTGCTGCTGTCCTTTACTTATGATTCAAATTGTCAAAAATCTTGTGCCGTTTCTGCCATAATTTAAAGTCAGGGAAAGTCAAAAAAATCTCAACTAGAGATATAATTTTGTAAGCAATTAGGCAGCGGTAGTTATTAGTTTCAAAAGCTTTTCATCAGCAAAAACATCACGATAGAAGGTCAATTGTTCAGTTTTCAAATAACAGCCACCACGATGACCGCGACGCATCCAGGTAACATTTCCTTTGGCAATAGTTTCATTGGTTTCATCATCTACACATTTCCACTCAAAATAGGTAACTTCACCATGAAACATCACGATAGGCCAACACATAGTTACTCCAGGCTGTGCAATTAATGCCCACCAATGTTGCTCCCGCTCTTTTTGCATTTCAATACCACGATAAGGACCATCTTGACACAAATAAACGAGGTCTTGATAATATTCATCAGTCAAAATATCTCCTCGTCCTTGTCTCAATGCCTCACAATGAGTTGGCCACCATTCTTTATTTTCTTGTTCAATTTGTTCTAGAGGATAGTCCGAGTTAATTGTAGGCAAGACATCCTTTTTTAGAGAAATAAACTTTTCGGCTAACTCGATCATTTCCTGTCTCAATTCATCAGAAACTAATCCAGGTTTTGAATAGTCTGCTGCCAAATATTGATAGTAATTTACTCGCTTATTCATGATATTTTTTCAATTCTATGGATACACAATCTATCAGATAAATAAAGCTAGATATTCAATTATTTAATTTAGATATCTAACTAATTACAATCACTTGATTAGGTAAAATTCAAGTCTTAATCTATAATCAATATAATCAAGATTTAAAGTGATTACAATGGAAATAATTGAGATGATATTGGATATTTTTTAGTTGATTTTAGAATAAAGATTTTTATATTAATAGAGTAATCTTTAAAATATTATTTTTAACAATCAAAACACATTTAAGATAAATGAATAATTTTAAGAATGCTGTTGATCAAAGCTTTGAAATCTTAAATCGAAGCTTTTTATTTTTTGCTTTTAGATTTATATTTTCAACAAGCTTGTAAGTATCGAAAACTTTTATCATTGTGAAGATTTTCGAAAGCTATCTAGCTTATTCATATAAGCAATACGAACCTACATTAGAACACTTATTACTTATTACTTATTACTCATTACTTACGAGCAATGAGTGTCCTAATAAAAGTTCGTATTGCTATAGCTAAAAAAAATCAATGACACTCAGCGAAATTATGAGGCTGAAGAACTTTCGGAACAGAACAATGATGATCTCTAACTATTTTTCCAAGTCTTAGGAGGTTGCCCATGCAATTGATGAAAATGTTTGATAAAGTGACCCGGATCTGAATAACCGACAGTCTCAGCAATCTGAGATGAAGACAAATTGGTTGATAAGAGTAGGCAACGAGCTTGAAACATCCGACGTTGAACAATCCACTGATAGAGGGTTTTTCCTGTGAGACGACGCACCAAGCTAGTCAGATAAGATGAGGAATAATTGAAGTTATGAGCAACTTCATTTAAAGTAATTGGCTGATGATAGTTGGCTTCGATAAAAGCAAATATTTCTCTTAATTGAAAATTGTCGGGAAACTTGAAAGTCCCAGATTCACTTGGTTCAAAAATATGTTTCTGAGGAATATTAGTCTGCTCAATGAATTTGAGGTTGGTTCTTTTTTTAAGTTCAGTTTTATTTGCTTGGGCTTCTAATTCAGTGATTCTTTGGCGCATAGCGTTTAATTCCTGAAGCAATTGCCCTTTTGTTCTCGATTCATTCTCGCTAAATACTTTCATGTATCTTGATTTTTCTAGACTTGTTCCTAAACTAGGAATCAATCGAGAAAAAGTGGAGAATTAAAGGAGCAGACTTGTTAGTAATCGATCGCAAAGTAGTACTCTAACAAGTTTGAATTAACCTATAACCTATAACCTATAACTTTGAATTCCGAACTTTTTAGCATCCATTATTTCAAAATTGGCAGACTAGTAGATGGCACTAACTAGTTATAGTCATTCCAATTAGTTTCCGTATAATGAGAGATTTTGTTAGACACACGACTTGGAAGGTTAGCATATTTATCCACCACTAAAACAACGTATTTTCGTTTAAATAGTATTTATGTCCTAATTGCAAAATCCTTTTTGTGCAAAGATTTCAGAGAAACCTTCCAAGTCGTGTTAGACAGATAATTATTGTAGGGGCGAATCGCGATTCGCCCTTACACAATCATATGGTTTTTATTTGGAATGACTATATAAACAAAGGAGAAGTATTGATTTACTTTTCAGTTTTTGCTTCAGCGAATCTTTTTAGCTCATTTAATAGCTACAAGTAATTGTGATCATATTTTTGTGTGACGATCATCTCATTGCTGATCCATATTCAATCACACAATTTAGCTTCAAGCATATTTAGGATGTAGTCAACTGAAGTGACACTCTCTTTGGCTATAGCCATAGGAGCTTTTGATTCCTCCAGAAGTATCTAGACAACAACAAATACGGTTTTGCCTGGGATTTCCCCAGGCATTCATTACTTCCTATCCAGTAGGTTGATTCCTGCGACTATTACTGCTCACCAACTATAAAATTAAGTTTATTCAAATGATTACTAATAGCAAAAATCAAAAATTTTCTCCCTTACATATTCGCAATGATTGGCATTTCTTGCCCACTGCCTTTAGTGGTTTAGCAGGAGTTGGAATCGGTCTTATTATTGGTAATTTTTTAGGCTGGATTTAAATAATAGAGTTTAGCGATCAGCTCTGCTGGTGCGCGAAGCGCAATCGCCAGAATCAATCACTCGACGAATATTGAGAATATCACTCATACTTTTAATTCGTTGAGAAATATACTCTAGTTGTTGGCGATCTCTAATGTCTATACTTAGGGAAATTAGGGCTGGTTTATTAGGGCTAGTCTTAACTCCAGCATTACGAATGTTAATACCGCGATCGCTTAAGCGTGCCAAGATATCTTTTAAGACCCCAACCCGATCCATAGCTTCGATTTGAATATCTACCGGATAAGTTAGTGGCTTTCCTTCTTCGCCGCCTCCATTCCAGCTAACAGGGATAATACGTTCTCCTGGAATTTTCTCAACATTATGACAGCCCTGACGATGAATAGATATTCCTCTCGAACTGAGAGTTACTGCACCAATAATAGATTCTCCAGGCAAAGGTTTACAACAGCCTGCTATGTGGTACAACATCCCTTCCACCCCAACTATGGGAGACTTTCCACCTTCACGCTTCTCAATCTGATTGGGAGTATAGTTGGAGATTTCTAAATCTTCTTCATTGGCTACTTCTGCTTCTTCAACTGGCTGTTGTTCTTTAACAACATCCCGCAGACGATTAACCACATGATTTTGAGTAATTTCGCCATATCCTAAAGCTGCCAGTAAATCTTCTACAGAGTGATAGTTACAACGTTTCGCTACCGTTAGCATTGGCTCTGATTTGAGTAAAGAGTCAAAACCACTTTTCCCCATTTCTTTTTCCAATAATTCTTTGCCTCGGGCAATATTCTCATCACGGTGCGAGCGCTTATACCATTGACGGATACGGTTACGAGCTGTAGGAGAGACGACAAAATTAAGCCAGTCTAAACTAGGATGGCTGTTTTTCTGGGTAACGATTTCGACAATATCCCCATTCTCTAGAGGCTTGGATAATACCGACCAGCGACCATTTACCCTCGCCCCCTTCATATGATTGCCAATTTCACTGTGAATACGATAGGCAAAGTCTACAGGAGTTGCTCCCTGGGCTAAAGCTATAACATCACCGTCGGGAGTAAAGACATAAACATCGTCTTCAAATAGATTATCCCGCACGTTCTCCATATATTCTTGAGCGTCGCTAAGATCTTTTTGCCACTCTAATAATTGGCGCAACCAAGTAAATTTATTATCTTCAGAGGACAACCTAGTATTGCTGGAGCCTGTTTCCTTATACTTCCAATGAGCAGCAATCCCGTATTCAGCGATTTGGTGCATTTCCATGGTCCGAATTTGGATTTCAATCGGACGACCGTTGGAGCCAACTACAGTAGTGTGCAGAGACTGATAACGATTAGGCTTGGGTAAACCAATATAATCCTTAAATCTTCCAGGAATGGGTTTGAAGGCATCATGAACTACCGCTAGAGAACGATAACATTCTTCGTTAGTTTCAACAATAATTCTGAAGGCAGCAATATCATAAATTTGACTAAATTCTTTCTGTTGTCGCTGCATTTTTTGATAAATGCCGTAAAGATGCTTGGGTCTTCCCTTAAGCTCAATCACATTGACTTTTAACTCTTCTAAACGCGATCGCAGTTTTTCGGTAACTCGAACAATTCTGGCTTCGCGATCAGCTCGTCTTTCGGCAATTAGAGCTCTAATTTCTTCATAGGCTTCTGGCTCTAAATATTTAAAGCAGAGGTCTTCTAGTTCCCATTTAAATCGACCAATACCCAATCTATTTGCTAGGGGAGCAAAAATTTCTCTAGTTTCTTGGCTAATGCGTCGTTGCTTTTCTGGCTTGAGATGATCTAGAGTTCGCATATTATGCAGTCGATCTGCTAACTTAACCACAATCACGCGAATATCCGTTGCCATGGCGAGAAACATGCGTCGGAAGTTCTCTGCCTGACGCTCTGTTGTACTAGAGAAATTAAACTTAGATAGTTTGGTTACGCCCTCGACTAATTGACGTACTTGTACCCCAAACATTTCCTCAATTTCTTCTGGAGTTACTTCCGTGTCTTCTACCACATCATGGAGAAATCCAGCGGCGATAGTTACGCTATCCCCCCCCAAATCCCGCAATAAACTAGCTACTGCTATCGGATGAGCGATATAAGGCTCTCCAGACTTACGATATTGACCTTCGTGAAGCTGATAAGCAAAATTAAATGCCCGACAAATTACAGTAGCGTCCGATTCTGACTGCTCTGTTTGCTGATTAATTAGACATTCTTGTAACCAATAAGGAAGATTAACTTCGTTACTGCGACTTTCTATGATAGAGATAGCGGTCATAGATCAATAAAATTATAAGTAAATGTGGAAGGACAAAATAGATCGGGGAAAACCTTAAATTGATGTAACTTTCGTCTAAATATTCTTTTACTTTATATGGATAACTGTCTTGTGAGTTAAGTATTTTAAGCTAGGTTTATAGTCTAATTGTGTAATCTGCTTAAGTATTAATGTATAAAATTATCTTATTTTTTAAGAACTAAAGTCTACTTTAACCAGCCAATTTTCATTCTAAAAGTTATAGAATAAGCTGAAAAGTCAAGGCGACTTAGTATAATTTTACCTCATACATTACCTTTGCTTAACTGAATAATGTTATCTCCATCACATAATCGAGCATATCAGGATTTCTTAATTTTGTTAACAAATTTTAAGAGCTTTTTAGGCAATCCGGAGGAGAAAAAGGCTAATTCTCAGATCCAGCAAAAGTTTCAGGAACTGCAACATTGGTTTGACAAGAATGTTACTGACCTTGATGAGCAAGAATTAGAAAAGGCGATCGCTTCTCGATGGCAATCGGTACAAACAGAAATTAAGCGTGAGTTTAAATTATTAACCACAGATATCTTGTTCCTTAAGTCTGCTCGTCAACAATCCACTCAGACTAAAAGAATTCAAAGTATCAGCGATCGCGTAACTAAACTAATTGGTTATTGTCAAGTAATGTTAGCAAATAGCGGCTAGCTAAGCTTAGACTCACCTAGGTTGCATATATTCTGTTGCCTATTCCCTATTCCCTATTGCCTTTCCCAAAATCTGGGGATGCAGTTTGAATGCGTCAAAGCTTACTAATACCTGTAAATCTTGTAGTTAGCCAAGAAAATTGTAACGAAGAACTAGGATGTTGCTAAAAAGGAAAAAATATGGGAGTTAGACCAATCGTAATTAGCCAAAATAGAAGATTGAGCGGGATGCCAACTCGCATAAAGTCAGTAAACCGATAACCTCCTGGTCCATAGACCATCAAGTTAGTCTGATAGCCAATGGGAGTAGAGAAACTAGCCGATGCACCAATCATCATGGCAATTACAAAAGGCATAAAGCTGACATCTAGATCTTGAGATAAAGCCAGGGCAATCGGAAATACCAGTGCAGCAGCAGCATTATTAGTAATGGTTTCTGTCAAGAGGTTAGTCAATCCATAAATAATCGCCAACGCCAGCCAAGGATTGTTTCCTGAAAAGTCAATTAAACTTGAGGCGATCGCTCCTGCTGCTCCTGTCGATTCTAGAGCTTTACCAATACTCAAAGCTGCCCCAATCACCAATAATACTGACCACTCAATATTACGTAAGGCTCTAACAGAAGAACAACAACCCGTCAATAACATCACCACCGATGCTAATACTGCTGCCTTAAGCATAGTCATCCAGCCAATAGTTGCCAAAAAGACCATCGCTCCTAAAATAGCGATCGCTAAAGGTGCTTTTTCATGGCGTAGTGGTTCAGAATCAGGGATACCATTAACTAAATAAAAATCTCTAGAGATACGTTGCTGAGATAGGAAATTAGCATTAGCTTCCAGTAATAAGGTATCGCCAGGCTGGAGACGAATACTACCAATTTTGCCTGGTAATCGCTCTCCGTTACGAGCAACCGCCAATACCACGGCATTATATTGGGTTCTAAATTTTCCTTCGCGAATTGTTTTGCCCACCATGGCAGAGGTGTTAGACACTACTGCTTCAATTAGACAACGTTCAGAGCGTGGGGTATCGAGCTTAAATACTTCGTCAGTAGCCGGTTGTAAACCCCTAAGACGATTTAAATCCACAATCGAATCAATCATGCCAATAAATACCAGGCGATCGCCATCTCGTAGAACTTCCTTGGGACTAACAGCCGGGATAATCATTTGATCGCGGACAATTTCTACTAAGTACAATCCTGGTAAATGACGTAAACCTGCCGCTTCAATACTATCTCCTGTCAGGGGACTATCTTGCGAAACCATCATTTCTACCGTGTACTGGCGGACATCGTCGGCTTCGCTAATTACAGGCTTACGACTCGGTAGTAACCAGCGATGAGTCAGAAACAAATATATGCTCCCGGCGATCGCACAAGGCAAACCTACCACCGCCAGATCGAATAACTTTAAGCCTGGTAAATTTGTAGTGGAGATTAATAAACCGTTAACTACTAAATTAGTACTTGTACCAATTAAAGTACACATGCCCCCGAAAATCGCTGCATAGCTCAGAGGAATCATTAACTTAGAAGGGCTAATCCGCAGTTTACGCGACCAGTCAGTTACTATGGGAATGAACATCGCCACTACAGGAGTGTTGTTTAAAAAAGCACTCATTCCCATGACAGGAGTCATCAAGCGCAAGAGAGCTGCGTTATGACCTTGAGGAAGTCCCAATACTCGTTGAGAGATCCAGTTTAAACCTCCAGTTTGGGATAAACCAGTAACCACAATGTAGAGTACGGCTACGGTGATCATCCCTGAATTACTAAAACCGGCAAAAGCATCTTGTTCGTTTAAAATACCACTTACAAATAAGACTGCCGCACCACCCAAAAAGATAATTTCTGTGGAGAGAGTTGTCAGAGCGTTGAATAAAAAAACACTGATGGCAACGAATATTGCTACCCATGCCTGCCAGGAAAGAGCAAAACTAGGAGAAGTAGCAACATATGATAGTAGAGCGATTCCAATGGAGGCAATCAAACCCATAAACGTCAGCAAGAGCCAATGTTTCCAAGTTTTCGGCGCGAAAATACGGTGGGAGATTCGTCGAGCTTCCATGCTGGATATTTCCTCAACAAAAATAAATTAGAGTAAAGTGTAACATGAATAAATTTCAAATGTTTTCTAATTCAATCGAAATTTAACCTTAAGTAAATCTCAGATAGTTTAGATAGTTTTAGCTAGTTGATACAGTATGGATAATAAAAGTGAGTAAGTCAACAGAAGAAACGGAAAACTTAGATTTGATCGAGTATTTGACTCAAAATAATTTTTTATTTAGGGGGTTAATGTCATCTTGGTTAACTAAATATATTGCTCCCGAGCAAATGATTCGAGAAAAATTGTACTCTAGTCGACCAATTTACACCGCATTTCGCACCGATACTTCTTTGGAATATCTCTATGTTGTAATTCATGGAGGACCAATTGTTGTGCGTAGTACACCATTGGATCGAATAATTGCTATAACTTACGTTGGAAGTTGTTTTGGTATGCAAAACTTAGCTTTAAGTTTTGGCAAAGTTTCTCGTGCTTTCCCAAGTTTAGTAGAAGCTTATAAAACCGCAGACGTAGTTAAAATCCCTTTAGAAGTAGTTAAAATACTACATCAAGAATCGTCAATATTTCGACAGCGATATGGGTTGATGTTTGAATTGCAAGAAAAGTTTCAATATCATTTGCTAAATTGCAGTACTTATCCACCCCAAGCTGTAGCAGCATTATTAAGAGCTTTAATTTATCAGGAGAGGGAATTAGGGAATCAACCTCAGGGCGATGGTGTTTTTGTATTTGATTTACCTGTAGAGGTGATTGCTAAAGCTTGCCAATTAAATCATCGTACGGTCGAACAAGTTCTCAAAGGTATGACTAAAATCGGATTATTAAAGTCTGATAAAGCTACTCACAGTGATTTAGTTCAAGTGCTCAATCCTGAAGAAATGAAAGCGGTTTATGGAGCGACTAGGGATAAAGTATCTTGGTGGCCTTTACGTTAAATATGATAATTGCTTATTTTCAGTGACTCGAAGCTGGGAGGAAAATGGGTGAACGAAAAAAGGTGTGGAGTTAAATAATAGAGACGCTTTAAGTAACGAGTAACGGCAATTAAAATTTTGGCCACCGTAAATTTCGCTCACCCGAGGAAAATAATCAGTTTTGGGAAAATTTAGGAAAAAATAATCACAGATAAGATAGTACTGGCGATCGCAATCAGCAGCCAGGTCAGCCTTTTCACAAATTTGAGATGATTATTGAATGATTTTGGTTCTTGAATCAAGTTTGGTCGACGGTGTAAATATTGAGAATAATCATTTCCCTCTATGTGCTCTAAGGTTGATGGTTCTAATATAGGTGCGAGACTGGCTTTACTAATACCAAACTTGTTTTTTTTCCAGCGATAACCCTTATTTGTTGAAGCTTTCAATACAGGGTGTTGCTTATGTGGCAAAGAAATCGAGGAAGTATAGATATTCTTGCGATACTTTTTGATATAAGTAGTCTTCTTACGAGGGTTAATAATGTTTTTGGCTTTTATTTTATTTATTGCTTGAGTTAATAAATGAGCTTCAATATAAGAATAACCTCTACTAATCGAATATATCGCTTGCTTGAGATCGTCAGCTAAACTATCTTTTAACAAATAACTTGAAGCACCTGCTTGTAGAGCTTGGCTAATATAATTACAATATTTGTGACCTGTAAGCACAATTACTTTAGTATTGGGCAAATACTTACAGATATACTTAGTTGCCGTGATACCGTTCATTTTAGGCATTTCAATATCAATCAAGACAACATCTGGTTGTAATTTTTCAATTTGAGTAATCGCTCTTTGTCCATCGTAAGCAGTACCAATTACATTAATTCCTGGCTCACTTTTTAAGATTGCCTTAATACCTTCCAACATCAAATATTGATCGTCTACGAGGAAAACTTGGATCATCTTACAATTTAGTTTGTCTAAAAATTGTTTATTTAGCGGCTAAAAATTACTGATAAATTATTGGCAGGCATCTCAATAACTTGTTGTAGTCTTAATTTAGCTGTGGCTGCAACTTCAATTACCGCTTCTAGATCCCTCACACCCCATTGATCATTGCGATCGCGTAGTGAACGATCAAAATTAGCATTGCTAGGAGCAGTATGTTCCCCATCACGTTTATAAGGTCCATACAGATAAAGAATACCTCCCGGGGGCAATATTTGCCCGGCTCCATTCATTAAACTCAAACAAGCTTGCCAGGGAGCAATATGAATCATGTTAATGTTGACGATCGCATCAATCTTGTACGTTGCTAATTGGTCTATCCAATCATCTTTCGTTACATCGATTTTTAAAGGCGTATCCAAATTATCTACACCAACAAAATTTTTCCAAGCGATAATGCTTTCACAAGCTAAAGGATTATTATCCGATGGAATCCAATGACAAGATTGTAACTGAGAGGCAAAAAAAACAGCGTGTTCTCCAGTACCACTAGCAATTTCTAAAACATTGCTTTTGGCAGGTAAAATTTTGGTTAATATTTCTAAGATTGGTTCGCGATTACGTTGAGTAGCAGGAGCGTATTGTCTGGCATCCCTCATAAATTGCTCAAGAAAGAAAACTCAAGGATTATCTATCCTATATTAAATATAGAGCGAAGTATGTCTTTTGTGTCTATTACTTAAGAATCACCTAGATATTGCAAACTTTATGTTAAAAAACTGTAAATCTTAGCATGACGCAACAACGTATTTTAATTTGGTATCGTAATGATTTACGAGTTCATGATCGCGAAGCTATTTATGAAGCTCTGGGGCAAAAAGCAGAGATTATTCCCGTATATTGTTTCGATCCGCGTCAGTTTGAGACAACTTCTTTTGGTTTTCCGAAAACAGGCAAGTTTCGCGCACAATTTTTAGTTGAAAGTGTAGCCGATCTGCGTGCCTCTCTACAGAAATTAGGGAGTAATTTGATTGTACGTCAGGGTTTACCAGCAAAAATCATTCCCGCGATCGCCGAACAGTTAAAAGTTGACCAAGTCTATTACAGTCAAGAAGTTACTAGCGAAGAAAAACAGGTAGAGAAAGAAGTTACAAAAGCATTATCTGCTCATAACATCAAAACGAAAAGCTTTTGGGAAGCAACCTTGTATTTGTTGGCAGATTTACCCTTTGAAATTAGTCAAATACCAGAACTATATACTAATTTTCGGAAGCAAGTTGAAAAAAAATCTGCTATTGAAGAAGCTATTCCCGCACCGAAAGAACTAACTTCTTTACCAGAAATAGATCCAGGAAAAATCCCAACTTTAGAGGAATTGGGTCTTGAGACTCCACAATTTGACGAGCGAGCAGTCTTAAATTTTAAAGGTGGCGAAAGCGAAGCTCTTAAAAGATTACAGAATTACTTTTGGCAAGAAGACTGTCTTCGGGAATATAAGGAAACCCGCAACGGAATGTTGGGGGCAAACTATTCGTCTAAGTTTTCTCCCTGGTTAGCGTTAGGCTGTATTTCTCCACGATATATCAATGATCGAGTAATTCAATATGAGACTGAAAGGGTGAAAAACAATTCAACCTACTGGTTAATTTTCGAGCTTATCTGGCGTGATTTTTTTCGTTTCATAGTGGCAAAACACGGTAACAAGGTATTTAAAATTGAAGGATTACAAGGAAAAGCAATTCCCTGGAAAGAAGATTGGAAACGCTTCGATCTTTGGCGAGAAGGCAAAACTGGTTATCCCTTAATTGACGCCAATATGCAAGAATTAGCTGCCACAGGTTTTATGTCTAATCGTGGTAGACAAAATGTTGCTAGTTTCCTCACAAAAAACCTGGGTATAAATTGGCAAATGGGTGCAGAATGGTTTGAATCTCTCCTGATTGATTATGATGTGTGTAGTAATTGGGGAAATTGGAATTATACTGCCGGAGTTGGCAATGATGCACGGGGTTTTCGCTACTTTAATATTCCTAAACAAACCAAAGATTACGACCCCAAGGGAAATTATATTAAACACTGGCTACCAGAATTAGCAGCACTTCCTGGTGCTTTAGCTCGGGAACCAGGGAAATTAACCACAGAAGAACAACAGCAATATGGAGTCAGATTAGGTGTAGACTATCCACGCCCCATAGTAGACTTTTTTAAATCAGTCAAAGCTAACGAAAAAATTTATCAAAGTGCTATGGAATAGCTAATTTTTCACTAAGAGTACTCCAATAAATAAACTACATGAGCGAACAACTTTTAATACTCAATAATAATAATTGGAAAATATTATTATTGACGTGCTTTTTGGGAATTAGTAATTTTGTTTCTGTTCAGACAATAGCCCAAGCTCAGACTGATCTAGTTAATCCTTTAGAAACTATCAAATCCGATCCTTTGATTCCTCCTGGTTATGGTCAAAGAGAATTGACATCTTTTGAAAAATATCGGATTGAAAAAACCATAATTGATCTTAATCAGACTGCAACAGCAGAATTAGCTCAGGGTAATACCGATCAGGCTTTTAAACTGTGGTATCGACAGTTAAGACTTACTCGTGCTCTTGATACGAGCGCAGAAATCAAAGCTTTGGGAAAAATTGGTGCGATCGCTTGGCAAGAGAATCGTGGTGCAGATGTCCGTAATATTGCCAAACGTTTGATTACAATTCAAGAGGAAATAACCGCTAAAAAACCACTAACTACTGCTTTACTAAATCAGTTTGCTCAAGCCTATCAAGAAGTTGGATATTTAGATCGGGCTATAGCTATTTATCAGCAAATATTAACTAATAATAGAAAAACAAATAGTTCGATTGCAGAACAAAAAAATTTAGAGACTCTGGGAAAACTCTATTTGGCTAGATTTGACTATCAACAAGCTGCCAAAATTTACCAAGAGTTATCAACTGTTGATACTTTTGACGAACAAAAAACTAAACTAAGCAATAAACAAAAATTCTATCTCAGCACTTTAATTGATATTTACGATCGCACCGAGCAAACGAATAAAGCAATTACGACGAGAAAACGTTTGCTCAAGCAATATTCTGCTGCTCAACAATTAAATAAAATACCGGCTTTAGAAATGGCGATCGCCCAGAATTATGAAACTTTAAATCAACCAGATAAAGCTATCAAAGCTTATGATCGGGTTTTTACAATGGCATCCCAAACGCAAAAATTAGCAATAGCTAGCGATGCTTTAACTAGACTAGGGGAACTATATCAACAAACTAAGCGCACAGATGATGCAATCGCGACTTACGCCGAGTTAATCGAGGTTCAACAACAAACTTATAACTATTATGGTTTGGTTAATACTTATGACACTCTGGGCAAGATATATTTCAATTTAAATCAAAAAGCTAAGGCGAAACTGTATTTCCAAGCTGGTTTAGAGTTAGCAAAACCTTTGGATTATAAAGTTGAATATTTTAATAATCAAATTAATTCCACCGTTCAATAGATACTGTTGGCGAATTAAAGCGGAGCACAATCGCGACGAGAAGGCAGCCAGAAAACTATGGAATTCTTTACCTCCAGCCTATCGCCAGTGTGCGATCTCTTACACTGATTTTTGGGCAGCCTATGGAGCTATTGAAATACTAAGCAAAGTTCAATAATTTTAGTTTGCAATATTCCCAACACTTCTGCTCCTCTTTTGAGCCTATATTCAAGGTCTAATAACAATGGCAGTGTCGATAACAACTGTTGGGATCTTGTTTGGTGAATTTCTTGGCGAATAAAATAAAGACGGTTAGGATTATTGATGCCGGCAGTAGAAGCGATCGCCTTATTGTCTCGTTCTCCAGCTTCTTCCATTAATTTAACTATTGTCCATGTCCGAAATTGCCCTACTAAGGTGGCAACTATCTTTAATGCGGGTTCATTGCGGTTAATTAAATCAGTAACTAACCCTAAGGCTTTATCTGTTTCACCATCTTTAATGGCGGCTGCTAACTGTAGACTATTTTGGGTATTACAAAGAACTAAGTTAGCTACTGTATTTTCATCTAGTGCTTGCTCAGAATCACTTGAGTAGATTTTTAATTTTTCTAATTCATTCCATAATTGTCTAGTGTCATTGCCTACCGATTCTGCTAGTAAAGTGAGTGCTTTTGGTGTTAATTTAAGCTGAATTTCTTGAGCCCCTTTTCTTACTTGAGCCGTAATTAAATCAGTTTTCCAAGGAGGTATTAAACTAAAGTCTTGAACTTGAGCATATTTTTTGATTTGTTTGGTTGAATTTAGTCTGCTATCAATTTTTTTATTGGTAGTTAACAGTAAGTGAGATGTCTCAGGAATTATCTTTAAGGTGCGTTCTAATTCTGCCAGAATTTCTGCTGATGGCTTCTGATGGCATATAGTTATATTTTCTAGCCAGACCAATCTTTCTCCCATACCGAATACGGGGGTCAAAGCTTGATTTAGACCAGCAAAAATTGCTTCAGGTTGGTCGGCAGAAAGCTTATGATAATTAAACTGCAGCCAACTTGGATCGAGAACTTTAGTTTGTAGTTTTTCTACAGCTTGGGCGATCGCAAAATCATCTTCTCCCCAATATAAATAGATAGGCATAATTTCTTAATCTCCACAAACTTTTACCTTTTGATTCTTGTTTTAATTATTGATTATGAAAAGGCAGTTTGATTATAGAGTTAGTATCAGTATTTATAACAAAATGTAAACAATATAAAATTCGTATTGAGATTATTACTTGATGTATTATTTAATTTTCTCTTGGTTATATAAAGTTCCCAAAAATTTTAGGTTATGAGGATAAATTAAGTATTATTTTGGAGTTATGTTTATTGGGCAAATATAATACAAGATTTAAAAATGCAGGGCATAAATAAAACGTTTGTCGATTTATTATTTTGTTTTATAATTGGGCTTTTGATTATTCAAGCATCTAATTCTATTCAAAAACAGGAAGAATCATCTAATTCTATAAATATTGAGGATGCCATGATTACTAGGGACAGCCAAAAATAGAAGAAAAATAAATTTTATGAGGGTGCAATCTTAACAACACCCTTTTGTAAGTGATTTTTATAGATCCACTAAAATTTGTCCATCTTCAATCCGAGTCGGAAAAATTCCTAAAGTTTTCTCTGTTGAAATTTTGCCTAGTACGTTACCTACAACAGGGGGAAAAGGACACCAGTTTTTAACATTGCCAGTTTCTAGATCAAATTCACTACGATGCCAAGGACAGACAATAGAACCATCAGGGGTAATCTTACCTTTTTTGAGAGGTAGTTTTAAATGGGGGCAAATACTATCAATTGCATAAATATTGCCAGATTCATTTAAGAGTAATAGTGCTTTCTGATCTAACTTAACAACCTGTCTCGTCCCAGGTGTTAATTCTTCGGCTGACAATGCTTTCGTCCAAGCCATATCAAATTCTCCTCAATCCTCAAAAAATGTTTTATTCCGAACTTCTGAAAAACTCAGATGTCCCCATTAATTATTCAATAATTTAGAACTGGTAAATTTTTTTAGTTAAAAAATGTATTATAGCGATCGCAACTATGCGATCGCTATAAGTGGGGGTCTCCAATCAATACTTCTCGTTTAACAAGTTCAGCAAGAAAATTAGCAGATTATCTATGCCCAGACGATTCTATTTTCTACCTCACTCATTGTGGCTCCCTCTACAACTGCAATTAAATCTCCTTGGAAAGAAATCTTAGTATCGTTACCATCTTGGTCAAAAGAGTAGCTTTTGAAGCCATTGGAACCGCCACCCCATTTGAGCTGAATCCAGTCTTGATCCTCTTGGTCGCCAAAGTCTTTAATAAATGCTAAGTCACTAATACCATGTCCTAGGTAAAAGAAGTTGTGGCGATCGCCTAAGACAAAAGTATCTTCACCACCGTTACCCCACAGTACATCTACTTCGAGTGTTCCAGGCATACTTGCTCTAAGATCGACTCCCACGAGAACATCATTGCCGCCACTAGTAGCCGCAGCATCATTGACCATGGCTGGATCATAGTCACCGAAGACTTGGTCATTGCCGCCTCCTGCAACAATGTAATCATTTCCATAAGCAGTTACGGTTACATTACCAAATGCTTGGAGAATGTCTCCCGATATTTGATCGTTGCCACTTCCTTGGCTGATGATGCGATCGTTGTCACTTTCGATGGTAATTATGCTATTTAGCGCTATAGCAGTACCCACATCCCCAGCTAGCTCGCTTTCACCGACGGAAAAGGAGTTGATGACATCACGCCCACTCCGAATGTTTACCCTAGCACCACTAAATGCTACAGCTGCACCCACATCACCAGCGATGACATTTCCCCCATTCTTAGCGACTGCCTTGATGTGGTCGTTGCCACCCCAGGTGTTGACGCTGCTACCTGCACCGGATACTTGAGCGAAACCTAAATCGCCGGTAACGACATTGGCAGCGCTTGGCGTCGGGAAAGGAGGCTGAAGAACCGGCTCACCGTTGGGAAAAAAAGTAGAGTTGGATACGGCAATAATTTTATCGTTGCCACCTTTGATGGTAACTCTACCTCCTCCTGAGGCTTCTGCTCTATTTAGATCACCCTGAATAAAGTTACTGCCATCATCTGCCAAGGACTTAATCCGGTCATTGCCACCCTTAATTTCCAAACTATTATCATCTAGTGCCTGAGCTTCTCTTGCATCCCCAGCAATGATATTAGTATTTCTAGCCTTCGCCTTAATGACATCATTACTGCCTCTGAAACGCGCAGATGGAGGGGTAGTTAGTCTATCAAAATCACCGCTGATGTTATTATCGGGAGCGAAAAGGCTCAAGTCATTACCAAGAAAAAACTCATTGGAATAAGCAATTAGACGGGGTATTGTAGTCATATCTTAAACCCAAACTTTTTAACCTACTGCTAAGTTTCTTACCTTCACCTAGGAGAATAAGTAAAGTACTCTAAGCTTAGAATCATCAAAACTTTAAGCTAAAGTCGTCAAAACTTTAAGCTTTATAGGTAATTGATATGTTTTACGCCTATTATGAATTTCTGACATCCTCCCAACACTGACCGCTTGCGGTACAGTGTGGGGTTCCCAACTCAACCACCAAACTTATCAAAGCTCGCTTTCACTTATTTGACAGAGGTTCAAATGTCCTTGGGCGTTAATTCGGGAGTGCCCCCCCCTACTCAAATATTCCAATCCTTTTGCCAACAAATTACGGCTGGCATTTTCGTCTCTATCGAGAATACAGCCACACTCGCAAGCATGGGTTCTTTCAGACAAAGACTTTTTAACAATTCGATGACAAGAACTGCACTCTTGACTGGTGTACTGAGGTGGAACAGCAATGACAATTTTGCCAAAAACTTGTCCATAGTATTCCAACCATTCAAAGAATTGTCTCCATGCAGCGCAGGAAATGCTTTTGGCAAGACGACGATTCTTGACCATATTAGGCACCGTCAGTTTCTCAAACACCACCAAATCGTTAGATTTGACTACGCATCTTGCCAACTTCACGGCAAAATCTTTACGCTGGCGCGAGACTTTCAAGTGCTTTCTTCCCAGTTTATTAATTGCTTTTTTGCGCTTATTAGAGCCTTTAACCTTGCGACTAACCCGTCTTTGCAGACGTTTAAGAGCTTTTTCCGATTTTCTCAGATGACGAGGATTTTCAACCTTGTTACCTCGATTGTCGGTATAGTTCTTCCTATCATCTAGGTAAATCTTCAAGTTCTGAAATCTAGCTTTCCTTGATAACTGTGCTATATTACATGAGAAATTTCTCTAGCCTAAGATAGTTCATTTCTCATATTTCTAGTATCTAAATTATTACTAGAGTAGCGAAAACTACGTTTGTATCTGTCAAATTCTTTGCAGCAGGCAAAGTAGCATATGACTGAATTAATATGTTAGGAAGTTAAGACCCAGTTATTTTTAATCTGCTGATTATGGTTGCTTAGGTTAGCATTTACCTAATTTGACTCTGGCAAAACTGACGAAGTAAATACTTTACAAATAGTACTCTAGTTAACAAAGAATCTATGACTACACAAGTGATTACCAAGGAAAAAAAGAATATTCAAGACTATAAAGTAGCCGACATTTCTCTGGCAGATTGGGGGCGCAAAGAAATATCTATTGCCGAAGGTGAAATGCCAGCATTAATGACAATTCGGGCTAAATACCGAGATAGTAAACCGTTGCAGGGTGCAAAGATCATTGGCTGCATTCACATGACAATACAAACAGCGGTTTTAATTGAAACCCTATGTGAATTAGGTGCTGAAGTTCGTTGGTCTTCTTGTAACATCTTTTCGACACAAGATCATGCTGCTGCTGCCATTGCTGCTGCGGGAATACCTGTATTTGCCTGGAAAGGCGAGACAGAAGAAGAATACATTTGGTGTATTGAGCAAACTTGCCGTGATGGGGAAGGAGACTTGTGGGATGCCAATATGATTTTGGATGATGGTGGTGATTTAACTGGTCATATCCATGAAAAGTATCCTGAAATGCTAAACCGAATTCATGGTGTCACAGAAGAAACTACTACTGGAGTTCACCGTCTCTGGGAAATGCTGGAAAAGGGAGAACTAAAAGTTCCAGCGATCAATGTTAATGATTCTGTCACCAAAGCCAAAAATGATAACAAGTACGGATGTCGTCATAGTTTGAATGACGCGATCAAACGTGGTCTAGATCACTTAATGGCTGGTAAAAAAGCCTTGGTAATTGGCTATGGTGATGTTGGTAAAGGTTCTGTGGCTTCTCTCCGTCAAGAAGGCATGATCGTTAAAGTTGCCGAGGTTGACCCCATTTGCGCTATGCAAGCTTGTATGGATGGTTATGAACTAGTTTCTCCTTACATTGATGGCAAAAATGACGGTTCGGTCAACAGCATCAACAAAGAATTACTCGCATCACTTGATATGGTTGTAACCGCAACTGGTAACTTCAATGTCTGCGACGCTAATATGTTGACTCACCTAAAACCAGGTGCTGTGGTTTGTAATATCGGTCACTTTGATAATGAGATCGATACTGCCTTTATGCGTCGGGAATGGCGTTGGGAAGAAGTTAAACCTCAGGTGCATCAAGTTTATCGTAGTAATGATCCTCAAGATTTCTTACTGCTATTGTCTGAAGGTCGTCTAGTCAATTTAGGGAATGCCACTGGACACCCCTCCAGAATTATGGATGGATCTTTTGCTAACCAAGTACTAGCTCAAATGTTTTTATTTGAACGTAAGTTTGCTGATAAATCTCCAGAGGAAAAAGCTGCTGCTATTACAGTTGAAGTGCTACCCAAACATTTAGATGAAGAAGTAGCTCGTTATATGGTTGCAGGATTTGGCGGCGTGATTACTGAATTAACTGAAGAACAGGCTAAATACATTAATGTACCAGTAAACGGTCCCTTTAAACCTGAAGCATACAAGTACTAAAAAATGCAACTTAAAAGATAACGGCGTTGCTGGATCGAGGTATGATTTTAAACTTTAATGACTAAGCAGATTAATTAAAAAGCTAAGAGCTAAGAGCTAAAAGCTAAGAGCTACGAACAGATTACTTTTCGGTTTCATACTTCAAATCAGCAACGCCTAAAAGATAACAACTGGTTTAGGTAAATTGAAATAGCTAAACCATGTCTAAAATTTAAGTTCTAAATCAAAGGTGGGCATTGCTCACCTTTTTATTTTATTTTGGTTTAATAAATTATTTTTTAAAATTCTAAATGGCAAAACTTTCTATCGAACTTAACCGTTATTTTTTTGAAGAATCTAGAGGTCAAAAGGTTACTTTAGCAGATATTCTAACTCTAGCGGGGGAAAGAGTATTCGGATTTTTATTTGTAATTTTAGCTCTACCTTCTGCTTTGCCAATCCCTGCTCCTGGTTACTCTGTTCCTTTCGGAGTTGCTATGTTTTTCTTGGCTATACAGCTAATTATAGGTCGCGATCGCCCCTGGCTACCCGCTAAAATCATGAATGGTTCGATGCCTTTAGAGAAAGTGCAAGGAGTTGTCAAAAAAGGAATTCCTTGGCTACAGAGAATTGAAGCTCTAACTCAACCCCGTTTTAGCTCGATCTGTACTAGTTTGCCAGGAAGAGTAGTGCTGGGTAGTGCGATCGCCTTAATGTCGATTTCCATGATGATTGTCATTCCTGGGACAAACACCTTACCCGCGATCGGAATTTTTGTAACTGGTTTTGGTTTAGTAGAGGATGACGGGGCAATTAGTTTACTGGGTCTAATTATCTGCGCTTTGGGGGCAGCAGTTTCCACCTCAATTTTAATTGCTGTAGTTTGGGGTGGCTCCAACTTAATTGATGTAATTAAAGAGCAGCTAGCCAGATAAAGGGGCTTCGCCCCAGCCATAAGCCATAAGCTTTAAGCTACTACGCAAAAAGTTAATTAAGAAGCTTAGAGCCATAAGCTTTAAGAAAATAAATAAATTTAAACCAAAACTAATTACTTTAATGCGTATTTTTACTAGAATTAGCTACTTTTTAGTCATATTTTCCTTAACTCTCTACGGAAGAATTGTACTTAGTCAAGACAATGTTGTTACTCAAAATGCTTTTCCAGGTACCAATACATCATCTATGATGGACAGCTTTGTCGAAAGCTACATGGGCTTGAATCAATTGAGTGGATATGTAATTTCTCTGATCATGGCAATAGTTTTTGGTATGATTATTGCTTTCCATCCTCAAACCTTTGGTAAAAAGGAGAACATTGATGAGATTGAAGCACCTAAAACTTTCTTATTCTATGCCATGATTGGTTCTCTTGTTGGTGCTACTGTGGCTGATTATGGTCCTGAACTAGGATTTATCTTTTTTGGTCTTGGAGGATTGATGCGCTTTAGGACAAATGCTGGGGGATCTAACCAAACTGGACGTTTGATTTTAGTCGCTCTGATTGGTCTCTGTTGTGGTCTAAAGATGCTTTACATTGCCGGGGTTTCCACCTTGGTAGGGTGGATTTTAATTTATTTTTTAGAGCGCAGAACTATTTATCAAATTGAAATTACGGGGCTAGAGAAAAAATTGTTTTGGGAATCAGTTGAACAATATCGTAATGCTCTCAAAACACAAAAATATAACATCATCATTGAAAAAAAGAATTTTGCCAAATCAAAAATCCTGTTCATTTTTAGCTCCTCATCTAAAGTTGAGAAAGATTCTATTGAAGAATTTTTCCGTCAGCAAGTGTCTCCAGAGCATAGCGGTTCAATAGATTTAGAAGTAGGTTATAAAAAATAGTTGTCTTCTTTTTTACAAAAGATTATTAATTCCTTAGAAAACACTTATTTTCCGCATACAATAGCGCCAATAAAAGTCAGTCCTTTCGTTCGCTTATTTTCCAATGCTGAATTTTCAAATCCAGTCAGATAGTGACGTACCAGCATCTAAGCAATTATTTGCTCAACTTCAATTTGCGATCGCTTCTGGACAATATCCTCCTGCTCATCGTTTACCCAGTACCAGGCAATTAGCGATGATTACAGGTCTTCACCGCAACACCATCAGTAAAGTTTATCAGCAATTAGAAGAAAGCGGGCTAGTAGAATCAGTTGCTGGTTCGGGAATTTATGTCAAAACTCACGAACGAGAAAATACTCTCAATTCTGACTCCCCTGTAATTGCCTCAGTCAATGTGATCAAAGAAAGTATCGATCGGGCTTTAGAGTTAGGTTGCACTTTAGCTCAGTTCAAAGATATTGTTCTGGAAGAAATAGACTGGCGTATTAGTTGTTGCGATCGCGTTATTGTTACTGTTCCCCAAAGAGACATCAGCGCGGGAGAAATCATGCAGCAGGAGCTGAGGGATTCATTGTCAATCGACATTGAATTAATTGAATTAGAGGAATTACCACAAATTCTGGAAAAAATTAACTTTGGTACTTTGGTAACTAATCGTTATTTTATTCAAGAGGTGTTGGCAATTGTCCCCCCCAATTCTTTTCGAGTTATTCCCATTGATATGTACGACTACAATAAGGAATTAGAGATCATTAAGACCCTTCCATCCCAAGCTTGTCTGGGTATAGTTAGCCTTAGTGAGGGAACTTTGAGTATTGCTTCTAGTATAGTTAACAGCCAAAGAGGAGACGATTTACTAGTCTTAACTTCTGCTGTGAGCGATCGCGAACGCCTTAAAGCAGTTATTCGGGCGGCTCATACACTGATTGCTGGCTTTGCTAGTTACGATCTCGTTAAATCTGAGATTATCGCTATGCGAGAGGATTTAATTCGGATTCCCGATGTAATTCGTACTGATAGCTACATTGCCGAGAAGTCAATTAATTTACTAAAAAGAGAATTAGGACTCAGCAATAAATAAATCATTTAAGCAAATATCCAATGGCGAAAGGCGATCGCATTTACGTATATCGAAATTTATGGGAGCTAGATGGACTGTATCAACATCACGGTATTGATTGTGGTGACGGTACAGTAATCCATTATCGCAAGCCCAGCGAAACCATCGAAAGGACATCCCTAGCAACGTTTAGTAGGGGAAATCCTGTATATGTTGCCGAATATGGCGATGGATTTGGCTTTATTCCTCATGTAGTAGTAGAAAGAGCAGAAAGTCGACTAGGAGAGCGCAAATATAATTTACTATTTAATAACTGCGAACATTTTGTTAGCTGGTGTAAAACAGGAGTCAGCGAAAGTCAACAGGTCAAAGATTTTTTACCCCTGATTCATACCCTTGATGCTTCAAAACTATATAAACCAATTAAACAGGCACTGCAAGGCAAAGACAGCCGTAATGCTCAGCAGTTGTTAGCCGAAGCCCTGACGGATATTAAATCAGTTTGGGATCGGGTACAGCCAGAATATCAACAGGCGATCAACGAAGTCCAAGTATGGGATCGAGTAGCAAAACAAGCTTTGATTAAAGAACGCGAAGATTTAGCCCGAGCAGCGATCGCTAAAAAGCTACACTTTGAAAAACAAGCCAGCAAATTGGAGATAGAACTGAGTGAATTAGCGGAAATGACCGAAAATATTGTGCGCAATCAACAAGAATTGACTTTTTGAAATTGACTTTTTGAACCATGAACCAGGAACAGAAAAAAATCAAAGTAGGCGATCAGGTCAAAATAGTCGCCTTACCTGCTTATATTAAGACTGCTGAACCCATGCCTATGCTACGCTCCCCCAATCTTTTGACTGTAGGGGAAACAGGAGTAGTAATGGAGCGTCGCCCTGGTGGTTATTGGGGTATTCGCTTTACTCAAGGAGCTTTTTTATTAGAAAGCCAATACATTGAGTTAATTAATAATTAGTAATTACTGATTGATCATTGATAGTTAATAATCAATAATTAATAGAGCCAATAATAAGTTATTTGAGAATGTTCTTCAATGGAAGTATCAGAATTAAAACGAAACATCGAAACTGTATCTCTACGCCTGGGTAAAACTCAGGAATATCTTTGACCCTCCTGCCATAACTGCAAAAATTCAAGATTTAGAACAAAGTGCGGCTCAACCCGACTTCTGGGATAATCGTGACGTAGCTCAGCAAGTTTTGCAAGAATTGAATGAGCTTAAGTCTAGCCTAGAACAATATCAGCAATGGCAGAGTACTTTAGAAGATACTAAAGCGATCGCCGAATTACTGGAATTAGAATCAGATGAAGCTTTAGCAACAGAAGCCCAAACAAACTTAGAGCAATTAGAAAAAGAACTAGAGCTGTGGGAATTACAACAGCTATTATCTGGCACTTATGATACCAAAGGAGCCGTTTTAACCATTAATGCTGGTGCAGGGGGCACAGATGCTCAAGATTGGGCAGAAATGCTATTGCGGATGTATACTCGGTGGAGCGAAAAACAAGGTTACAAAGTCCGTCTGGCAGAATCTTCTCCTGGGGATGAAGCAGGAATCAAATCCGCTACCCTAGAAATCGAAGGGCGTTATGCTTATGGCTATTTAAAAGCTGAGAAAGGAACCCACCGCCTAGTTAGAATCTCTCCTTATAACGCTAACGGAAAACGGCAAACTAGCTTTGCTGGGGTAGAAATTATGCCCAATCTAGGGGATGAAGAGCTAGATCTAGAAATTCCTGATAAAGATTTAGAAATCAAAACATCACGCTCTGGTGGTGCTGGGGGACAAAACGTCAATAAGGTAGAAACTGCCGTCCAAATTACTCATTTACCGACTAAAATTGCTGTGCGTTGCACAGAGGAGCGTTCCCAGTTACAAAATAAAGAGCGAGCCTTAGCCCTTTTAAAAGCTAAATTACTGATCATTGCCGAGGAACAACGAGCAAAAGAGATCGCTGAAATTCGGGGCGACATGGTAGAAGCTGCTTGGGGAAATCAGATCCGTAATTACGTTTTTCATCCTTATCAAATGGTTAAGGATTTGCGAACAGAAACCGAAACCACCGATGTTAACGACGTAATGGATGGCAATCTCAACCCCTTTATTGAGGCCTATCTCCGACAAGAAAATCAGTTGGTTTGATACAAGCTAATGGCTAATGGCCATTGGTGACAAGTTAAGGGTGTGTGTTGTTTGTCAACTAGTTTTGAGTAACGAGTAACGAGTAACGAGTAACGAGTTTTGTCACTAAAATAGTCTCTTTGTACTATGAATTGTTCTCTAACCTTGAATCTACATATAGTTCTAAAAAATAAATAAGACACTATATATAGTAGTTGACTTAATGCAAATTAGCTTAACTTGTCACGGTTGGCTAATGGCTAATGGCTAATGGCTAATGGCTAATAGCTAATAGCAGCGAATCATTGTTTCATTTAGAGCAGTGAGAAATCAAATCAGGTGTATTATTCAGTTTTTTTCAGCTTGATAATCGCCTGACGAAAACCTAAAACCACCAAAATGTTAGAAAATGTTAGAAAAAGTTCTGCACTCCCGTGCAGCCAATCGACATTAGCTAAGCTTTTGCCATAATGTTCTTGGGCATAAATACCCGCAGGAATGGTTATAGCCACAAAAATCAAGAGGACATAGAAACCAATCAAAGCTAGACGTGGTGTTTTCCCCGAACGAGTCATAAACCACAAAAAGCCGAGATAGGGAAATAACGAAATGGCAAATAAACTTTCTTTATTCATTGCAAAATTAATACAAGCTTAATCAGAGTCGATCTCAATATTTCTAGAGCTACGCCAGATTCCCCAAGCAGCAATACAAACCGTAAAGTTGCCTACCACAGTCATTGATGCTTGCATGGTGACTAACCATTCTAAAGACTGGAGATTATCGAAGAAATGCCAAGTACAGGCACACATAGCACTAACTAAAGCCGGTAGCATGGCAAAAGACAAATTGTACCAAGAGCGATCGCCAGTAATTTTCCCATATTGCCAAATATAGAAGATAGCAACCGCCCACTCAAGAACGCTAGAAACATGAACTATCCAAGTCGGAATTGATAATGCGTGCATAGCTGATTACTGATTACTGATTACTGATTACTGATTAAGCCAATTTACATTCAACTAGCATATTTGTTAGTGGGGAAACGCACCTTGAAGCTCTCTTCCGATCTTCCTATCAGCCTCAACCGATAACTCGTACGTTCCTTAGCCGAGGAAACTTCGGCAGGTTCGCTCGTCAAATTTGATGTTGACCACTTTACTTGCGCCCAATGATATTAGTTAGATATTGTGTTCTCTAGCCATTCAATCACTTGCTTACCTAAACTGACGTTATTTAAGCGATCTATTTCCCTGATTCCAGTAGGACTAGTAACATTCACCTCTGTCAAGTAGCCTCCAATTACATCAATTCCGACAAAATAAAGATTATCAGCACGCAATTGTGGGGCAACAATGGCACAAATTTCTTGTTCTCTGGCGGTGATATCTGCCTTGACCGCTTTTCCGCCCACTGCCATATTTCCTCTAAATTCGGTACCACTAGGAATACGGTTAACTGCTCCAATTGGTTCACCGTCAAGTAGAATAATCCTTTTATCACCTTCCTTAGCAGCAGGCAAATATTCTTGAACCATTACAGGCTCACGTCCTTGATACGTACTTACCTCAATTAAAGAATTAAAATTGCGATCGCCAGCTTCTAAGAATAAAATTCCTTCTCCCCCTTTGCCCCCTAAAGGTTTTAATACGGCAGATTGTTTCTCTTCAACAAATTGAGCAATTACCGATTTATCCTGACTGACAATAGTTTCTGGAATTACAGAGGTAAATTGAAGTGCGTACACTTTTTCGTTGGCAGTTCTCAATCCTTGGGGAGAATTTACTACTAAAGTCCGATCTCGATCAATTAAATCTAAGATGTATGTAGTGTAGAGATAAGGAACAGTAACAGGAGGATCGGTGCGCATAAAAACGGCATCCATTTCCTCCAAACAAGTTAGCAATTTATTGCCCAGTTGATACCAATCTGATTCTGCTTGCCAATGTCCATCAACTAGCTTCACTAGTTTCAAATCAACTGCTTGTAAATATCCCCAAGCTTTACCCCCAATGATACTTAGTTGATTAGCTTCAGTTATCCAGACTTGATGACCTAAGATCTGTGCCGCTTCCATCATGGCAACGCTGCTATCGTGTCCTGGGTCTAATTTTGCTATTGGATCAATGATAAACGCGAGTTTCACACTTTTTTCCTTGAGTAAATGCTTGGTATTTCTTTAACTAATAAGGTACAACTGAGCGATACCCCTCTACAATAGAGGGTCTAATTCTCCCCTACTTTCTAAAGCATAAAGATCGTCGCAGCCACCAATATGGCGATCATCTATAAAAATTTGCGGTAAGCTCGATCTACCATTAGTTCTTTCTGTCATGCTATCTCTTGCATCTTCATCACCATCAATGCAGTACTCAATATATTGAACCCCTTTGTGATCGAGTAGCCCTTTGGCACGAATGCAAAATGGACAACTACTCCAAGTATATATTTCAATCTTTGCTGCCATAGTCAGAGTAAATATTAAGTATTATTACGTCATCATTATCTTAAACCGATTTATGGTCTTTTCAAGAATTCTAAAAATACATTTTGTAGTTAAAAACGTGAAAAACCGTTATTTACTCTTTTCAATTATGCATTTTGCTCGAGTTAATAAAAGACTCTGATTAATAAATATTAAATCTAAATCGAGTGAACATCTTGATATTCTTGTGATTCGCAAATTTCTTCTTCAAGTAGTTTTTGGATTAAGTTTACCAATATCAATTAGATATCTCAGTATTTTTTTACTGATGACTTCAGCTGTTAATTTTAAATAAACATTTGGGAACTCTTAAATATGAGACTAAGGAAGTTCTCGTATTTCAGAACCAATCAGCCATTGGTTGCTATGTTTCCCAAAGTAAAGTAGCTTTTGAAGCTACAGCTCTGAAAACATAACTTCTTTAATAAGCTAACTTATATTGAACTTACATAAAATGGAATCAGCAAAAGTTGTTAATAATATTCTGCTAAGTTCCCTTGCTTTTGGTGCAACCTTTGGTATTGGAATGTTAGTCAAAGATAATAATATTCAAAAAACCTTAAAGGGTACTGGTGCGGTTGGAGCTATGGCTTGCGTGGCTGGAGCTTTGGTTACTAACAATAAAAAAGATTCTAAAAATAATCAAGATAATAGCTCATCAGTTAAGCAAATCTCAGAAATTAATAATCAAGATACACAATTACAGCAATCTTTAAATGAAATTAATGTTAAGAGGCATGCAGTAGAAGCCGAGATAAACTCACTGCAAACAGAGCAAAATCAGCTTATCACTATAATTTCTGATTTAAATACTCAAAAACAACAATTAGAAACTGAAGTAGAACAACTATCTTTTAAACAAGCCCAATTAGATCAAGTAATATCACCTATTGAGCAAAATCTTGTTAATCTTACTCACGATAATGAAGATCAACAAGTAAATTCAAAGGCAATTCCATTAGATTCAGATTTAGAAGTTGCACAACTTGTTAATTCTTTAGATGAATCAGATATAGAAGTATTTAATAATGAAGTAATAGAAAACCAAGATCAATTAAGTATTAATCCATTTACTGATGTTTCCGAACAATCAGAATCTATCGAATTAAATAACGATTCAGAACTAGAAATAGTTGATAAACTAATTGGTTCTTTGGATGAATCTGAGCTAGAGGGATTTGACAATAATTTATCTATAGAAAACAAAAATACTGATGAAGAAAAACAGGTAAATATTATTGATGAAGAATCTAATTTTGAAATAGGTGAAGATGTAACTAACTCTGATGCAGATATAGAACATTTAAGTAGTGCTCTAGGTGAGTCCGAATTAAAAATGTTTGACAGTCAATCATCTGAAGAATTTAATGATGATGGTGAAGAGCTGGACTCCGAATCGGATGCCGAGGAATTTAGCTCTGAAGATCCCCTACTAATAGAAGAAGAGTCTCCAGAATGGATGGGTCAATTAGCTGATGAAAGGGAATCACCTATTGAAGAAATGGATTCAGAATCGGATATCGAAGAATTTAGCTTTGAAGATCCACTACTAATAGAAGAAGAGTCTCCAGAATGGATGGGTCAATTAGCTGATGAAACTGAATCTACTGTAGAGGAGATGGACTCCGAATCTAGTAATTCAATGACAGAAGTAGAATCGTTGATGGACTCAGTTAATGAATCGGAATCATCAGAATTGGGTTTTGATGACAATCTTGTAGTTGAACAAGATTCCTCTGACTTAATGGGCGAGTTTTCTAATGAAAGTGAATCTGCCTTAGAGGAGATGAATTCCGAATCTAGTGATTCCATGACAGAAGTAGAATCGTTGATGGACTCAGTTAATGAATCGGAATTATCAGAATTGGGTTTTAAGGAAAATGAATCTTCTCTGGATCAAATGAACTCCGAATCAGATGCCGAAGAGTTCGAGTTCCAAGATGCTTCCATGATAGAAGAAGAGTCTCCTGATTTGATGGATGAGTTTTCTCATGAGAGTCAATCTGCCTTAGAGGAGATGGATTCCGAATCTAGTGATTCAATGACAGAAGTAGAATCGTTGATGGACTCAGTTAATGAATCGGAATTATCAGAATTGGGTTTTGAGGAAAATGAATTTTCTCTGGATCAAATGAACTCTGAATCAGATGCCGAAGAGTTCGAGTTCCAAGATGCTTCCATGATAGAAGAAGAGTCTCCTGACTTGATGGATAAATTTTCTAATGAGAGTCAATCTGCCTTAGAGGAGATGAATTCCGAATCTAGTGATTCCATGACAGAAGTAGAATCGTTGATGGACTTAGTTAATGAATCGGAATCATCAGAATTGGGTTTTGATGACAATCTTGTAGTTGAACAAGATTCCTCTGACTTAATGGGCGAGTTTTCTAATGAGAGTCAATCTTCCGTGGATGAAATGAATTCTCCATCAGATGAGGAAGAGTTTAGTTTACAAGATACTTCTGTTGAAGAAGAGTCTTTGGGCTTGATGGGCGAGTTTAGTAATGAGAGTCAATCTGCCATTAATGAGATGGATTCTCAATCGATTGATTCAATCACAGAAGTAGGAGCATTGATCGATTCAGTCGATGAATCGGAGTTGCCAGAATTTAGTTTTGATGAAACTCCTGTTGTCGAAGACTCTTCGGACTTGATGGAAGAATTGGCTAATGAGAGTCAATCTCCCATGGATGAGGAAGAATTCAGTTTCCAGGATACTTCCGTTGAAGAAGAGTCTTCGGAGTTAATGGCTGATTTTTCTGATGAGAGTGAATCTCCCGTGGATGAAATGAATTCTCCATCAGATGAGGAAGAGTTTAGTTTACAAGATACTTCTGTTGAAGAAGAGTCTTTGGGCTTGATGGGCGAGTTTAGTAATGAGAGTCAATCTGCTGTGGATGAGATGGATTCTCAATCGATTGATTCAATTGCAGAAGTAGGAGCAATGATCGATTCAGTCGATGAATCGGAGTTGCCAGAATTTAGTTTGGATGAAACTCCTGCTGTCGAAGAGTCTTCGGACATGATTGAAGAATTGGCTAATGAGAGTCAATCTCCCATGGATGAGGAAGAATTCAGTTTCCAGGATACACCCTTGGAAGAAGAGTCTTTGGGCTTGATGGGCGAGTTTAGTAATGAGAGTCAATCTGCTGTGGATGAGATGGATTCTCAATCGATTGATTCAATCACAGAAGTAGGAGCATTGATCGATTCAGTCGATGAATCGGAGTTGCCAGAATTTAGTTTTGATGAAACTCCTTTAGCCGAAGAAGAGTCTTCGGACTTGATGGAAGAATTGGCTAATGAGAGTCAATCTCCCATGGATGAGGAAGAATTCAGTTTCCAGGATACTTCTGTCGAAGAAGAGTCTTCCGGACTTGATGGACGAGTTTTCTGCTCAGAGTGAATCTGCTGTGGATGAGATGGATTCTGAATCGATTGATTCAATCACAGAAGTAGGAGCATTGTTCGATTCAGTCGATGAATCGGAGTTGCCAGAATTTGGTTTTGATGAAACTCCTTTAGCCGAAGAAGAGTCTTTGGAGTTGATGGGCGAGTTTTCTGATGAAAGTGAATCTGCCGTAGATGAAGCTGACTCCAAATCAGATCTCGAAGGATTTAGTTTTCAAGATACTTCTGTTGAAGGAGAATTAGAATCCATTGAGAAAAAACTTGATATGATCAATGAAATTTCTGATGAATCATTAGAAGAGTTAAAAGATTTATTAGATTCTGTGCAGGATCATGAGATTGAAGAAAATCATGAATTGGGCGAAATTCACCATGAGAATCAAATAAATAGTTAACTATCGTTTTGATTAGTTGAAAACTTACTCAAAGACTTAGATTTTTTTCTAGGTCTTTCTTTTTTGGCGATCGCGAAGTGTGGGCTTTGCCCAATCGCTCTACAATCCACTTCTATTCAAGTAGTGAGAATTGATAAACTAATTAATATCTACAGCAATAATTAAGCTCAGCAGTAACACAAATTTATGGGAAGCGAACAAATCACTTTACTCTCCAGACGAGAAATCGAAAAAATGCGTCGAGCAGGAGCTTTGGCAGCAGAGTTATTAGATTTTCTTGAACCAATGGTAAAACCTGGAGTAAGCACTTTAGAAATTAATGACGCAGCGGAACAATGGACTCAAGAAAAAGGGGCAAAAAGCGCACCTTTAGGATATGGTCCCGCGGATAATCCGTTTACTGCTTCACTATGCACAAGTGTAAATGAAGTGATTTGTCATGGTATTCCCAACGCCAAGCAAATATTAAAAGATGGAGACATCATTAATATTGATGTAACTCCTATTGTTGATGGTTATCATGGAGACACTTCCAAAACCTTTTTTGTCGGGACTTGTTCACCTAAAGCAAGAAAGTTAGTCGAAGTTACTGAAGAATGTTTAAGGAGAGGAATCGCCGCAGTAAAACCTGGAGCAAGAATTTGTGATATTGGTGCCGCAATTCAAGAATATGCTGAGCAGAATGGTTTTTCTGTGGTGAGAGATTTTGTCGGACATGGGGTTAGTCATATTTTTCATACCGCACCTCAGATTCCACATTACTATGACCCAAGGCAGAAGAAGAAGCTCAAACCTGGAATGGTTTTTACAATTGAACCCATGATTAATGAGGGAACTTGGGAAGCAGTAATGTTAGATGATGGTTGGACAGCGATTACTAAAGATGGCAAACTGTCAGCTCAGTTTGAACATACCATCGCCGTAACTAAAGATGGAGTAGATATTTTAACTCTAGCTAATTGATGGCAAGTCCTAATACTCTGAGCGGCGAATATTAAAACAACACCAATCTTTTCTTTTCCATAATGCGGCAACAGTCCATCCATGCTGTTCCACAATATCCGCGATTTGATCAGCTTGAGTTAATAGAATTCCACTCAAAATTGCCCAACTTTTCTCATGGGAAATAGTATTAAAATTAGGAAATAATTCGACGATGGTATCAGCAAGAATATTGCAAATGATGCCATCAAAGGTTTCACCTACCTCAACTAATTGCTCTACACTACCATCGCTGACCATTAAACGTTCCCGATCAATTTTGTTTAACTGACAATTGCTACGACAAGTCTTGGTTGCTAAAGCATCGTTATCGACAGCATAAGCTTTTTTTGCTCCAAGTAAAACTGCACCTAAAGCCAGAATTCCTGATCCACATCCAATGTCCGCTACAATTTGATTTTCGACATTTTCAGACAATCTCATTTCTAAAGATTCTAGACATAACTGGGTGGTAGGATGAGTTCCCGTACCAAATGCTGCACCAGGATCAAGACGTAAAATTAGTTTTTCAGATTCTTCTGGTGGGGTTTCCCAAGCAGGATAGATCAAAAAGCGATCGCCAATTTCTGTAGGTTGCCAATACTGTTTCCAACTACTTGCCCAATCTTCTTCATCTATCAGATGCCATTGAGCTTCAGGTACTGACACCTCCAATAATTTGGCATCTTGCTCTAGCCATAAAGATAAAGCTGCTAAATCTAATAACTGAGTATTGATTTCGGGAATATATGTCCGAATTAAAATTTGCTTATCTTTAACCAGCTCAGGGTTATAATTTTGTTCATTATCCAAAATTTCAACCTGAGTAGCTGTTCCAGAACAACCAAACTTTTCGAGACGCCAAAAAACCGATTCTTCCAGAATTGGCTCGCATTTTACGACGATCTCCCACCAACGATTAGACATGAATTTCCTTTATTTGTGAGTTATATAGAGATGATTTGATTAAACCTGAATAAGTTTGCCTGACTATTGCCGATTAATCGGTCATCTGGTCGTTTTTAATCGATGAACTGAAGTCAATAGACATTTCTTCTCTACTGTATGTCAAGATTTTAGCTTTATCCACTTTTTATTGAGGACTATTGATAGTTTGCCCAATATTCCTCAATAATTTAGGTTTTTAATCTATGGAAATTTATGTTTGGCAAAAGGATTCCCCACACTACTCTAACCCCTGAAATTAAAAAAGTTGGCGAGAAAACTCACCAACTCAATATTGTTTAATTTCCGGTTTATGTTGAGGAAGATTATGTATTTCTGTGTAAGAGACTTGCCTTACTAGTTCAATTTTTCTAAACAGATAATTTTACTGTATAAGCATCTCTAATACCATCAACCTTAGTAATCTCTTGTAAAATCCCCTCTGGTAATGGATCATCCAAACTGAGTACCATTACTGCCTCACCTCGAACGATTTTACGTCCTACTTGCATACTAGCAATGTTCACATTGTAACTACCTAGTAACGAGCCAATTTTACCGATAATTCCCGGCATATCCCGGTGTAATGTGAATAACATATGATCATTTGGAGGAACATTAATGGGAAATCCATCTAGGTTAGTAATGCGGATTTCTCCTTCACTTAGTAATGCCCCAGTCACTGAGTGTTGACCATTTGCTCCTTGAGCTTCCATATGTAATGAACCTCCAGAATAGTCGCGAGTTGAACTGTCTTTGGTTTCAATTACTCTAATACCTCTTTCTTGTGCTTCAATAGCTGCGTTCACATAGTTGACCCGCTCTCTCAGTGCCTGAGATAATAGTCCCTTTAAAGCAGCCACAATTAATGGCTGACTATCGTTACTGGCTAATTCTCCCTGTAAACGTATATTCAGTTCGTCAATCCTGCCACCAGCTAATTGACTAGCCATGTTGCCTAAAGTTTCCGCCAATCTTAGATAAGGACGAAGTTTTTCCATTACATCGGGATTCAACCCAGGAATATTTACCGCAGAGCGAGCAGGAAGACCCAACAAAACATCTCTAATTTGCTCGGCAACATCAATCGCTACATTAACTTGTGCTTCCGCTGTAGATGCTCCTAAATGGGGAGTCAATACTAAATTAGACTCAACTTCTGTTAGCGGAGATTCCCCTAAAGGTTCATTGGCATAAACATCTAGGGCTGCACCACCTATTTGTCCAGCTTTAAGTGCTTCTGCTAATGCTGCTTCGTCGATAATTCCTCCACGAGCGCAATTAATAATTCTGACATTTGGCTTCATCTTAGCTAATGCCTCGGCATTAATTAGATTGGCAGTTTCTGTAGTTTTGGGGATATGTAAAGTAATATAATCCGCTTCTTGAAATAATAAGTCCAAATCTACTAAACTACAGCCCAACCGCTCAGCTCGCTCATTAGAAACAAAAGGATCGTAAGCAAGCAGTTTCATGTCCATTGCCCTGGCTACTTTGGCAACGTGTGCGCCAATTTTGCCTAAACCAACTACCCCAATAGTTTTCTTGTAAACTTCATTGCCAACAAACTTTTTACGTTCCCACTTACCATTTTTGACTGATTGATTGGCATTGGGTATCTGACGAGATAAAGATAACATCATTGCTAGAGCGTGTTCGGCAGCTGCAATAGTATTACCTTCTGGAGAGTTAACCACAACAATACCATGACGAGTAGCAGCACGAACGTCAATGTTGTCTACTCCTACCCCTGCACGCCCGATAATTTTGAGTTGAGTACCAGCTTCGATAACTTCTGCTGTAACTTTAGTACCCGATCGCAGCATTAAAGCATCATATTCGGGAATAATATTGATTAGTTCTTCTATAGGTAACTTAGTTTTTACGTCTACTTCAGCTACTTGAGAGAGTATATCGATACCAGCTGGATCGATAGGATCGGAGACGAGAACTTTTGCCATAGTCATGAATAGTAGTCTAATTCCCTGGAATCTTGTTATTTTAGCTGTAAGCCTAATTTTTTGAGGTTGAGATTGACCAGCGATTACAGCAGCGAGAAGTAGCGTTGCGGGGGTCACATGCGGGCAAGCCCTTTGTCCCGTTGAGCAAACTTCGTAAGAAGGCTCTGCCATAATGTGGCGGAGTAATCTTAGGCTGATAGTCACTAAATCTCTTCAATACCTTCAAAAGACTTGCTTTCAGTTGTTGCTTGAGTCAGCACATTAATTATGGCTGCAATAGCTCTATGCAGTAAATTATTGTAAAGCTAAAAGTAGTCTTCATCATGCGATCATTAAAATTTTTTGGGATTTATTACTATTTCTCGATTCTGATTCACGTTTGTCAAGATGAGAATAGAAATCTTAGGTAGTAATCTAAGATTTCTAAGATTTAACTAATCTGAATCTGAGATAATTATGATCAATCAGCTTATTTTTTTTACTTTTGTACGTCAGAATTAAGCGTTAAATATTAATTGTTTTTATTCTTTGCCAAATACTATGAGTATTATATCTGCTAATTACTTTAAGCATAATTCTAGTATTATCAATTCATTTCAAAGAGTATACAAAGGAATATTAATAGATACTGGTCCGACTTTTTCTTTGTCGAATCATAAAGCTGCCTTATGCTATTGCGAGTATTTTAAATTTAATCACCAGCAAAGTCTTTGCTTGATTGTAAAAAATCGGAATTTTCTCCAAATTTGGCTAAAAAATGATTTCGGTCAGCAAAAAAAAGAAATAGCAAGTTCAAATGATTCAATTATTTCTAACAAAGTAATATTATTGGATAATACAAATAATTTGCTGCCATTAGACCCTGGTTTCATTGATCGTTGTAAAAGAATACTAGCTGAATACATTGGTCCTCTTGCTCCAGTGATTTGCAAACAAACTATTGCTAATAATTCTGACTTAAATCGACAGCAATTTGTGGAAATTATTGCCGACAAAATTCCTGATTCTCAACAAGTAATTAAATTTAAGCAAACTTTATTAGAATAGAGTAGAGCCTCAAAGAAATCAGCTATTTATCTTCATTAATCATCTCGAGGGCCATTCTTAAACTTAAAATCATACGATTAAGTGCTTTCGCTAACAATGCCAACTCATCTTTACTATCCTGTTGAAATTGCTGCTCTAGATTGCCTGTACTAATTTCAGTAGCTAATTTAGCTATATTTTTGATTGGTTTAAGAACTAATTGGTTTAAGAAAAGATTAGTTATCGCGATCGCGATTAGAAAAAAGAGAATAAAAATACCAATTACCGAAATTTTGATTTTCCTAGCCGCTGCATATACTTTTTCTGCGGGTACATAAATCATTTGTGAAGCAACAATTTCGTTTAATTGCCAGCCAAAACCATTTTCTGTACCATAGGTGTTAATTAGGTTTCTAGGGGCTCGGCTAGGCGTACTATGACACTCAAGACAACTAGCCTTGTTGATTGCTAGAGGTCTAGCAACATAATAAAAATTTTGATTTTCTTGAGAGCGAAATCCCGTTTTTTCGCTTAACTGTTTATTTTGTCGAAATTGTTGCGTAATCTGAGTTTCAAATGAGTCAGCTCGATCTCTAGGATTGGTTGGGTTTAAGGTTGCTTCTTTATACAAAAAATCTTGATACTTCGGCTGAGTTCTTAATTCTTCAAAAACCTCTCGAGCAGAATAGGCTGGAACAGTTTCAGGGATAAAGCTAGGCTGACTGGTTAGTTTAGCTTCTAATTCAGGCTTGACTTGAGTATCAGTGTAGTTGCGAACTGAATTCATCGTTTCAATAATTAGAAATGCTTTGTCCGCTACTTCTTGTTCAACTTTACGATTGAGAACTATAGATAAAAATAAACTACAAGTCCCAATTGTACAAATCAGGACAGTTGCTAAAATTAAATTTAGCTTAGTACTCAATCTAAAAGTTTTAAAAGCGAACATTATTATTGACCTATGGGATACTTCCTATACTCAATAGTTAAGCTACTTTAATATCAATAGCTTTTGGCTTTTGGCTTTCAGGTCGTAGCTTAAATTAACTGTTAGCAACAATAGTTGATGATTAACGGCGATTTTGTTAACCTCAATAGCGGAAAACTTCCGCTCAAAGTAGTTGTATAAAAAATATTTATTCTAATCCCACTGAAACCGTAGTTTAAGCGATTGCGCTCTGCATAGCCTTCGGTTCGTCATTAAATAGTTCAAGTAACCAAATTAATATATTCGCACTACCTGATTCCATTTTTCGCTATCTTTTTCAATGGAAGTATTGTTTCAGTTCATTATTTATTTTTAAATCTTAATTTATGGCTTTTGCGTCAACGGTGCGTGCGGTTGAAAAATCACCCTTAACCAGAGAATTACTGACTAAATTAGACGGTGGACAGCCTCTACTGCTAAATGGCATTCCTCGTTTACCCAAGGGAATTGTTAGTTCTAGTTTGGCTAAAGCCCAAAGTAATAACTTATTAATTGTCTGTCCCACGATTGAAGAAGCTGGACGTTGGGCAGCTCAATTAGAGGCGATGGACTGGCAAACTGTGAATTTTTATCCGACCTCCGAGGCAAGCCCTTATGATCCTTTTGACCCCGAATCTGAGACGACATGGGGTCAGATGCAAGTTCTTTCAGTGATCGGTGATCGGGGAAAAGAGGAAAGGGAAAAGGGAAAAGGTGAAAACAATCAACAATTCGCCATTGTCGCCACGGAAAGATCCTTGCAACCCCATTTACCACCACCAGAGGTATTTGCCTCCTATTGTTTGAATTTACAGCCAGGGATGGAATGGACCTCAAAAAAGTTAGATCAATCTTTGGCTAAATTGGGTTACGAACGAGTTTCCTTGGTTGAAACTGAAGGTCAATGGAGTAGACGGGGAGATATTGTCGATATATTCCCAGTCTCAGCTGAATTACCCGTGAGGCTCGAATGGTTTGGGGATGAGTTGGAACACATTAAAGAGTTTGATCCGGCGACACAACGCTCTTTAGATCAACTTGAGCAATTGCTATTAACCCCAACTTCTTTTAGTGTCATTATTGCTAACACAATTTTAGAAGCAGATAAAAATTTAGATGATTATTTAGCTGATACAGAATTAGAAGCTTTACTTGAAGGCAATCCCCCCGAAGGTATGAGGCGTTTTTTAGGTATTGCCTTTGACCAACCAGCTTCGATTCTAGATTATCTACCAGATAATACCCTAATTGCCATTGATGAATTAGAACAGTGTCAAGCACATAGCGATCGCTGGCTAGAATTGGCAGAATCTCAATGGCAGAGTTTAGCTTCTAGTCTCCCCAAAATTCACGCTGAATTTGCTACTTGTTTACTGAATACTGATGAATTTAACTGCATTTATTTATCGGAGATTGCGGAAGAAAAACCCCGTTTAAACATATCTAATCCTGAATCTTTATCGATACATAATTTACAAGCGCGCCCTATCCCGACTACACCCCATCAGTTTGCCAAGCTAGCTAGTATTTTGCGAGGCAAACGAGAAATATACAGTGGGATGACTTTAAAAAAATATCAAGCTTGGTTGATTTCGGCACAACCCAGTCGTTCTGTCGCTTTACTTCAAGAACATGATTGTCCGGTGCAGTTTATTCCTAATTCTCAAGATTTCCGGGCGATCGAGAAAGCCCAAATTCAAGATACGGCAGTAGCTTTAAAATATTCGGGTTTAGCTGAATTGGAAGGCTTTATCTTACCCACCTATCGCATTGTCGTTGTTACTGATAAGGAATTCTTTGGACAGCATACCTTAGCTACTGCTGGTTACATTCGCAAACGTCGTCGGGCTACTTCTAAAAAAGTCGATCTCAATAAATTACGTCCTGGTGATTATGTGGTGCATAAACATCACGGCTTGGGCAAATTTATGGAACTAGAAACTTTAGTCTATCGAGAATATTTAGTAGTTCAATACGCTGATGGTACGTTAAGAGTTCCGGCAGATTCTTTGGATATGCTGACACGGTTTCGGCAGACGGGTAAGCGTCCTCCAGAATTAAACAAAATGGCAACTCAGTCTTGGTCGAAAACCAAGACGAGAGTGAAAAAGAATATTAAAAAGTTGGCAGTCGATTTATTAAAACTCTATGCCAAACGCTCTAAATTAGAGGGTTATGCTTATCCGCCAGATAATCCTTGGCAACAGGAGCTTGAGGATTCTTTTCCCTATCAACCTACCCCCGATCAACTCAAAGCCACTCAAGATATCAAAATAGATTTAGAAAGCGATCGCCCGATGGATCGGCTTGTGTGTGGTGATGTAGGTTTTGGGAAAACGGAAGTGGCAATACGGGCAATTTTTAAAGTGATTACCAGTGCCAACAAACAAGTGGCGTTTCTTGCTCCGACCACTATTTTGACCCAGCAACACTATCACACTCTCAAAGAAAGATTTGCTCCTTATCCGATTAATGTTGGTTTATTAAATCGTTTTCGTACCCCCTCCGAGAAAAAAGAGATTCTGCAACGTCTCGCCACAGGAGAATTAGATGTCGTGGTTGGTACACAACAACTACTGGGTAAGGACGTTAAGTTCAAAGACTTAGGAATGTTAGTCGTAGATGAAGAACAAAGATTTGGGGTCAACCAAAAGGAAAAAATTAAAGCTTTTAAATCCCAGGTAGATGTATTAACTCTTTCTGCTACCCCCATCCCCCGTACCTTGTATATGTCTTTATCGGGAATTAGGGAAATGAGCTTAATTACTACTCCCCCACCATCCCGTCGCCCAATTAAAACTCATCTTTCTCCCTATAACCCTGAGGTGATCCGTAATGCGATTCGTAATGAGTTAGATAGGGGTGGACAAGTATTCTATGTTGTCCCTAGGGTAGAGGGGATTGAAGAGATTAGCGCGCAAATACGGGAAATGATTCCCAATATTAAAATTGCGATCGCTCATGGACAGATGCCAGAGGCGGAACTGGAATCGACTATGCTTACCTTTAGCAATGGTGAATCTGAATTATTGGTTTGCACTACGATCATCGAGTCGGGATTAGATATCCCTCGTGTCAACACGATTATCGTCGAAGATTCTCAACGATTTGGCTTATCCCAACTGTATCAACTACGAGGTAGAGTCGGGCGATCAGGAATTCAAGCCCACGCCTGGCTACTATACCCCAGTAAACAGACCTTATCCGATACAGCTCGTAAACGACTCCGCGCTTTGCAGGAATTTAGCCAATTAGGTTCAGGTTATCAACTGGCGACACGAGATATGGAGATTCGTGGAGTAGGCAGCCTTCTGGGGGCAGAACAGTCAGGACAAATGACACAAATTGGTTTCGATCTCTATATGGAGATGCTACAAGAGTCGATTCAGGAAATCCAAGGACAAGAAATCCCCAAAGTGGAGGATACTCAAGTGGATCTTAAACTCACCTCTTTTATTCCTGCCAGCTATATCTCCGATCCCGAACAAAAAATGGATGCCTACCGTGCCGTTGCTACCGCATCATCAAGCAAAGAATTAGTGCAAATTGCTGCGGAATGGGAAGATCGTTATGGTGCTATTCCTCCATCAACACAGCAACTGATACAGGTAATGGAATTAAAGCAAATCGCTAAAGCGATCGGCTTCTCCAGAATCAAACCTGAAGGCAAACAAAATATTGTTCTAGAAACTCCGATGGCAGAACCAGCTTGGAACCTATTAGCAGAAAATATTCCAAAACACTTGCGATCGCGTTTTGTCTATGCGCCAAAGAAGGTAATCGTTAGAGGTTTGGGTATTGTTAAGCCTCAGAAGCAGTTGGATAATCTAATTGACTGGTTGGGTAAAATTCACAAGGCATTGCCGGAGTTGGAGTTGGTGTAATCTCTTACAGAGACGCAAAAGATTGTATTGCCTTCATAGGAAAACTATATATTTATTGATGTTGTAGTTAATTAACATAAAGCGATCGCATTTATCTCAGACTCGTCTAACACGGGGAGATTTAAATGAAGTGTACGTCAAAGCGTACATTTAAATTGTAAGACAATATTAGAATTAATCTATGGGTTTGGATGTAGGCAATGAAAACACTCCATAAATGGTCGGTGAAAGATTACCATCAAATAATTGAATCTGGAGTCTTAGAAGGAAAATTCGTTGAACTACTAGAAGGTGAAATTGTAGTAATGAGTCCAGAAAAACCGATTCATAGTTCTCGGATTGATACCGTAGCTGATTATTTACGAGATATCTTACAAGGTAAAGCTAAAGTCAGAGAAGCGCACCCTATTACCCTTGATAATTCTGAGCCCGAACCAGATATTGCCATAGTTCAATTTGAAAAAGATAATTATGCAACTCGTCATCCTTATCCTCAAGATATTTATTGGCTAATTGAAGTATCAAATCAAACTTTAACCAAAGACCTAGAAGAAAAATCTGTTATTTATGCTCGCAACGGTATTCAAGAGTATTGGGTAATCGATCTGCCGCATAATAAGCTTTGGATCTTTACTCAACCTCAAGAAAAACGCTATGTAAATCGACAAGAAATTACTACAGATAATATTAATCCTCTAGCTTTCCCCAAAATCAATATCAAAGTCGAACAATTATTATTAAATAGATGAATAATCAATTGAAACAGCTATATTATCAGGATTTAAACCTTTGGAGACAAAAGATTATAACTGCCATTCAAAATAGGAAACTTGAAAATATGGATTGGGATAATCTGATTGAAGAAATTAACGATATGGGAGCGAGTGAAAAACGTGCCTTAAGAAGTTATACCAAAAGATTAATTGAACATATATTGAAACTTAAATATTGGAAAAGCGAACGAGAATATAATCAGCGAGGTTGGAAAAAGGAAGTAGTTAACTTTCGTGAGGAAATTAAAAGTATTCTTCAAGAGTCTCCAAGTTTAAATAGTTACTTGCAACAAAATTACCTTGATTGGCATCAAAAATCAGTAAAGGCAATGCATCAAGAATTTACTATTCCTGATGATAGTTTTGTTGATTTGGAAATAATAATGACAGATGATTACTTTGGAGAAATTTAAATTAAGGGAGATTGTAATCAAGGCGATCGCACATTTCTATTGTATTACCTGAGTTAAAGTTGTTTTAAAATCAAATACATAAATATATATTTGCCATTCCGTAGAAATATTCAAGAACTTCAATCATGAAACTATCAGAAATTGATGTCAATGAATTATCAAAAGAACAGATAACTAAAATATTGTTTGGTAACGAGCAAGATAATAATAAGCAAGGTGACTGTATTTTTGTCTATGGTGGTAAAGGAATAGAAAGAGTTCACAAGGCTGTTGATTTATACAATCAAGAACGTGCCAAATACATTTTATTTACTGGCGGGTTGGGATATGGAAAGTACACTTACCCACTATCGTTTAAAATGCGAGATAGTGCTTTAGAGCTAGGTGTACCAGAAGAAAATATTTTAGTTGAAGATCGCTCAAACCATGTTAAAGAAGGTGCGATTGGCGAAGCCTAGCCGAAGGCATCGCATCTCTGTTTACTTTAGAAAATGAATTTGGTATTCATACAATTAAACATCTTTTGGTTGTTAGTATTCCCTGGAACTATAGAAGGGGGGTACTTAGTTTAAAAACATATTATCCACAATGGATAAACTATAGTTGGTGTCCAGCAAACTATATAAAACATCAATCAACCAATTGGTGGCAGTATCCTGAATCTAATCGATACGTAATTAAGGAAATAACTAATATAGTCAAATTTGTCAAAGAAGGACAGTTGATGGATATAGAAATTGAGATTTAGAGCAAGGACAAAACCTCTAAAAATGACCTTGAAAAATGAAATTATCAGAAATTGATGCCAATGAATTATCCAGAGAACAGATAACTAAAATATTATTTGGTAACGAGCAAGATAATAACAAGCAAGGAGATTGCATTTTTGTCTACGGTGGTAGAGGTATAGAACGAGTTCACAAAGCTGTTGATTTATACAAACAACAGAGAGCAAACTATATCCTTTTTTCTGGTGGTCTTAAATATGGAAAGTACACATATCCAGAAGCTGCGACAATGAGAGACAAAGCCTTAGAAATGGGTATACCTATAAAAGCCATATTAACCGAGGAACTTTCCAACAATACCAAAGAAAATGCCATTTCATCTCTATTCACTTTAGAAAATAAATTTGGAATTCACACAATTAAACATCTTTTGGTTATTAGCGTTCCTTGGCACTATAGAAGAGGGATGCTTAGTCTAAAAACATACTATCCAAAATGGATCAACTATACTTGGTGTCCTGCAAGCTACATGAAATGTCAACCTGATAATTGGTGGCAGTATCCCGAATCCTATAGATATGTAATGAAAGAAATAGCTAATCTCGTTAAATTCGTCAGAGAAGGACAGTTAATGGATATAGAGCTTAGGATCTAGATGACAGTTTTTGAGCTTGTCTTCAATTTAAAAAAGCAATTTGTATCCGTGCAGCCCTAGAATAGCAAAATGCTACCGTTCAACAATATACATATTGTGAAACTACGAGGTGAAATCAGAACAGGAAAGAACGACTTTTCTTTTTGGATGAAAAAATTATCGTCTTTCTATACACAAAAGACAGGGATGAATTTCTTTCCAGGTACACTCAATGTTCATCTTCTAGATCATAAATATTACTTTCCCGAAGATTGTATTCGTTTAGAAAAAGAAGAATATGGCGGTATTGTGTCGGTTAGCATGATCGAGTGTCGCATTTTGGAGAAAGATGCTTATATTCTGCGTACGGATAGCGATACAGAAAAACATGGTCATTCTCCAGAACAAATTTTAGAAATAGCAACAGATACTAAATTAAGAGATGAGTTTAGCTTAAAAGACGGAGATATTGTTGAAGTGGAAGTAAATGCAGGAGCAATCACAAAAATATAGTTATGAAAACTCCTCACAATTGTTATTTGCTTGCAAAGCCAACAAATTTATTAATATTTCTGCTGTTGTTGTCCATTGTTGAAAAATCTTGGTATTGACTGTAACTCATTTCCAGTCAGAATAGCTATAGTTTGGTAATAATAGAAAAACCACATAACCGATAAATTGGGGATAGGTGTCATGGGCGAACTAAATGTAGCAGAAGTCTTAATTCAGTGTCTGGAAAATGAGGAAGTGGAATATGTCTTCGGTTTACCTGGAGAAGAAAATCTCCATATCCTAGAAGCTCTGAGGGACTCACCGATTCAGTTTATTACTACCCGTCACGAGCAAGGAGCTGCGTTTATGGCGGATGTGTATGGTCGCTTAACAGGAAAAGCAGGAGTGTGTTTATCGACTTTGGGACCTGGAGCAACTAACCTAATGACAGGTGTAGCTGATGCTAATCTTGATGGCGCGCCTCTGGTAGCAATTACAGGACAGGTAGGGACAGATCGGATGCACATTGAATCCCACCAATATCTTGATTTAGTAGCTATGTTTGCCCCCGTTACTAAATGGAATGCCCAAATTGTCCGCCCTGACACCACCACCGAAATTATTCGCAAAGCCTTCAAAGTCGCCCAATCCGAAAAACCTGGCGCAGTTCATATTGATTTACCGGAAAATATTGCTGCAATGTCTTTGGATGCCAAGCCTTTGCACCGAGATAGTCGTGAAAAAACTTACGCCTCAACTCGAAGTCTTAATGCTGCTGCTGCTGCCATCTCTAAAGCGAAAAACCCCCTAATTTTGGCAGGTAACGGTGTAATTCGCGGTCGTGCTAGTGAAGCCCTAACAGAATTTGCTACTCAACTCAATATTCCCGTTGCCAATACTTTTATGGGGAAAGGAGCAATTCCCTATACCCATCCCCTATCTTTATGGACACTTGGACTACAACAGCGAGATCTGATTAGCTGTGCTTTTGATGAAGCAGATTTAGTAATTGCTATCGGTTATGACTTAATTGAGTATTCTCCCAAAAAATGGAATCCGGAAGGCAACAAGCAAATTATTCACATCGATGAAAGTAGATCTGAAATCGATAGTAGCTATATTCCTTTAGTAGAAGTATTTGGGGATATTTCTGACTCTCTCAACGATATTGTCAAACGTTGCGATCGCCAAGGTAAGGCAACCCCTTCGGCAGTTAGTCTAAGAAGTCAAATTAAAGAGGATTATGAACAGTATGCTAACGATGATGGTTTCCCTATTAAGCCACAAAAAATTATCTACGATTTACGTCAAGTAATGGCACCAGAAGATATTGTAATTTCTGATGTCGGAGCGCACAAAATGTGGATGGCACGCCACTATCACTCTGATTGTCCTAACACCTGCATTATCTCTAATGGCTTTGCTGCGATGGGTATTGCCATACCTGGGGCAATGGCAGCCAAATTAGTGTATCCCGAGCGGAAAATTGTCGCAGTGACGGGAGATGGTGGGTTTATGATGAATTGTCAGGAATTGGAAACCGCTTTACGGGTTAATACTCCCTTTGTTACCTTGATTTTTAATGACAATGGCTATGGCTTAATTGAATGGAAGCAAATTAATCAGTTTGGTCACTCTACTTCGATTGATTTTGGTAATCCCGATTTTGTCAAATTTGCCGAAAGTATGGGGTTAAAAGGCTATCGAGTAGAATCGGCAGCAGACTTGATTCCAACCTTGCAAAAAGCATTGGCAGATGATGTTCCAGCAGTGATTGATTGCCCCGTAGACTATAAAGAAAATCTCCGTTTTTCTCAGAAAGCAGGGGATCTTAGTTGTGAAATTAATATTTAGTTCTAGTAGATGCAGCATAACTTATAGTTTTTGCTTGACGATTGGGGTTAATATCTAATTAACTATGATTAATTGATCTTGAAAATCCGCTATGCCACGTACCCAGAGAAACGATAACTTCGTAGATAAAACTTTTACTGTCATGGCAGACATCATCTTAAAAGCCCTGCCTACCAACAAAAAAGCGAAAGAAGCTTTTGCCTATTACCGTGACGGAATGTCCGCTCAAGGAGATGGAGAATATGCAGAAGCACTAGAAAACTATGAAGAGGCATTGACTCTGGAAGAGGACCCTAACGATCGCAGTTATATTCTCTATAATATGGGCTTGATCTATGCCAGTAACGGAGATATTGAGAAAGCGATCGAGCTTTATACTGAGGCGATTTTTCTCAACCCTAGAATGCCTCAGGCATTAAACAATATCGCTGTTATCTATCACTATGAAGGTGAAAAAGCCAAAGAGGCAGGTAATGTAGAAAAGGCAGAATCATACTACGATAAAGCTGCTGAATATTGGAAGCAAGCTATTCGGATCGCTCCAAATAACTATATGGAAGCTCAGAACTGGCTCAAAGTTACAGGACGTTCCGAAATGGATGTCTTTTTCTAGAACTAATTCAGTAATTAGTAATCAGTAATCAGTAATCAAAAAACATGATTGATCGTGAAGAAGTTAGAAAAGTTGCTAACCTAGCTAGACTAAATATTACCGAAGAGGAAGAAGTGGCATTTACTATTCAGCTCAACAGTATCTTGGAATATTTCGAGCAGTTGAGTGAATTAGATACTAGTGATGTTCCGCCAACGACAAGAGCGATTGAAACTAGTAATATTACCCGTGCTGATAAGTTATCTCCTTTTCCCGCTAAAGAAGAGTTATTAAAAGCTGCTCCAGAACAACAAGGAGAGTTTTTCCGTGTACCCAAAATTATTAGTACCGACGAAGGATAATTACAAAGTAGTACAACGTGAGCTCGATGAACCTAAAATATAGCAGGAGGCAGAGCAGGTAAGCTTTTGTCCACCAAATCAAGAGAAGGTTTGATTGGATGATAGGTATAGACAATTAATCCATCAAAAGGAATAAGCTCTAGAAAACGGTTGTAGCTGGCTAATTTGGGGAAATCTTTTTGCCAATGTTGGAGAACTTCATTCAGATAAAATTCTTTGAATATTTAGTCAATAGCGATCGCCGACAGGGTTTCACCCGAAAAGTATAAAATAATGTTCTTAATACATCAGTTGAAACGTCTGATGTCAATTAGACAGGTATTTGTGTTGCTCCCCTAATTGATTCCTAAGGAAATTCGTAGAAGGTACAATCAGTTATTGCTAGAGTATAAACTGTTCAGTATCCATTGATAAAAGTGAATTCTTCTATTGCCGATTTAAGACAAAACTATACTCTAGGGGGATTAGCGAAAGCTGATGTTGATGCTAATCCGATTAAGCAATTTCAAATTTGGTTTCAACAAGCTTTAGATGCCGAGTTACTTGAACCGAATGCTATGACTCTAGCTACTGCTACAGCTGATGGTAAGCCTACGGCAAGGATTGTATTGCTTAAGGGAGTCAGTGATAATGGTTTTGTTTTTTATACTAATTATCAGAGTCAGAAAGGTAAACAATTAATTGCTAACCCCTATGGTGCCTTGGTTTTTCTCTGGAAAGAATTAGAAAGACAAGTTCGCATAGAAGGAAAAGTTGAGCAATTGAGTATTCAAGAATCAGATACATATTTTTATAGTCGCCCAAGAGCTTCTCAGTTGGGGGCATTGGCATCGGCGCAGAGTCAAGTAATAGCTAGCCGAGAATTGTTGGATCAGAAATTAGTAGACCTGCAAACTCAGTATCAAAATGATGATACCATTCCTCGTCCTGAATATTGGGGTGGGTTTAGAGTAATACCTAACCGGATCGAGTTTTGGCAAGGTCGACCCAGTCGTCTTCACGATCGCTTAGTATATAATTTGCAAGATGATAGCAGTTGGGAGATTACCAGACTTGCACCCTAAGAAATTAGCAACAAACAAGGATTAATAATCAAGCGTGAATAACCTTATCGCCTTGGATACAACGGATCTAGTATTGTGTTTGGGTATCATTGGCATTGCGATCGCTTTGTCTCTCTGGCAAAAGCTGGGATTAGCTACGAAGTTGGCTTACGGTGCAGTACGCTCTCTGATGCAGTTAATAGCGGTTGGTTATATCTTAGATTTGGTCTTTGCTCTCGACAATTGGCTGGCAGTGTTAGGAATTTTAGGCGTAATGATCACTATCGCTTCGATTGTTACTCGTAATCGTATCGATCAAAAACTTGAAGGACTTTTCCCAACCGTAATTTTATCACTGTTAGCCAGTAGTGCTTTTTCTCTTGGTTATGTCATTTTGTTGATTGTACAACCCGATCAATGGTATGAGCCACAGTATTTAATCCCTCTGGCAGGAATGTTATTTGGCAATGCGATGAATGGAGCAACGTTAGCAGGCGATCGCTTGCTCAATGCCATCAATCAAAACCGTCTGGAAATTGAAACCCACTTATGTCTGGGTGCAACTCCCAAACAAGCTATTTCAGGCTATCAAAAAGAAGCGATCCGCACAGGCTTGATTCCTACCCTTAACAACATGATGGTAGTAGGTTTAGTAAGCTTACCAGGAATGTTTACTGGGCAAGTCTTGGGTGGTAGTAATCCTCGTGATGCAGCATCCTATCAGATTTTAATTTTATTTGCGATCGTTCTTACAAACTTAATGGCTGCTTTACTGGTCACTGAAGGTATTTATAAGGTTTTTTTTAATCAAGATGATCAGTTAATTAATTAGATGAAATTAATTCTGTAAAGTAAGAATTGGTATGATCTATATGAATGAAGTTCGATATTCGCTACAGTTAATACTTGCTCAGAAGTTGGTTGATCTATGCCCATTCTCCTTAATCATCAATATGCGATCGCTCTCCATACCAGTACACCAAAATTAGGCATAGCTATTAGTAATTATGGAAGAGATAGTAGAAGCCAAACATGGGACTTAGGGCGGGATTTAGCATCTCATTTGCATCAACATCTGCAAGAAATGATCTTGCCTCAAACCTGGCAGGATATCCAATTCATTGCTGTTGCTAAAGGTCCTGGGGGTTTTACTGGGACTCGCGTGGGGGTTGTGACTGCCCGCACCATCGCTCAACAACTGAATATACCTTTATTCGGTATTTCCAACTTAGCTGCAATTGCCGCTTCCAGTCATCCTCAGGAGGGACAACTGTTAGCAGTTCAGATGGATGCTAGACGCGAACAGTTATTTGTTGCTATTTATCATCTAGACCAGCAGGGAAATATTCAAACTTATCTGGCAGATACTCTGATGACCTTACCTGCCTGGCAGCAAACATTAGCAAATCTTGAATTGTCTTATCAATTAATCAAGGCCGACGAGCATATTGCTGCAACAGTAACTAGTGTCTTGGACCTAGCCTACTTAGATTGGCAACAAAATAAATTTACTCAATGGTCAGAAACTTTACCTTTTTACGGTCAACATCCAGTTAATGCAGGTAATTAATGACTAGAATAATCATAAGTTTCTATTTACTTTCTATAGCTGAAAATATTATTTAATGACTTCAACTCTGATTAGCCAACCAAAACTTAACGCCCCAACGATTCGCCAACTAGATAATGGTCTAACGATTATTGCCGAACAAATGCCTGTCGAAGCAGTAAATCTTAATGTTTGGATTAATGTTGGTTCAGCAAAGGAACAAAATGAGATCAATGGGATGGCACATTTTTTAGAACATATGGTGTTTAAAGGTACGCCTAACCTAGATATTGGTGAATTTGAACAGTTAATCGAAGAACGAGGGGCGGTAACTAATGCCGCTACAAGCCAAGACTATACGCACTACTATATAACCACTGCTCCCAAGGATTTCGAGCAACTTGCTCCTTTGCAATTAGATGTTGTCTTAAATCCTAGTCTAGAAAACGAGGCTTTTGAACGGGAAAAATTAGTTGTTTTAGAGGAAATTCGTCGTTCCGAAGACAACCCCCGTCGTCGTACTTTCTATCGTTCCATGGAAGCCTGTTTTGAAACCTTGCCCTATCGTCGTCCAGTACTCGGCCCAGCTGAGGTGATCGAGAATTTGCGATCGCAACAAATGCGTGATTTTCATAGTGCTTGGTATCAACCCCGATCAATGACTGCCGCAGTGGTTGGTAATTTACCTGTAGAAGAGTTGATTGATATTGTTACTGTAGGGTTTGAGCAACACCATAATTCTCGTAATGAGCATAATAGACCTAACAGTCCATCAGTAATTCCTGAACTGCCATTTACAGAAATTGTCCGTCACGAATATACTGACGATACTTTACAACAGTCGCGTTTAGTCATGCTCTGGCGTGTCCCAGGTATGGAAGATCTACAGGAAACTTACGCCCTTGATATTTTGGCAACAATTTTAGGGCAAGGTAAAGTATCTCGTTTATTTCGAGAATTGCGGGAAGAAAAGGGTCTGGTTAATCAGATTGGAGTCAGCAATATGACCCAAACTCATCAGGGAGTTTTTTATATTTCTGCCAGTTTACCCAGCGAGAATATTCCCGAAGTAGAACAAGAGATCGCACAACAGATTGCTGGTTTACAAGCTGAACCAATTGCAGCCAGAGACATTGAGCGTATTCGTACCCAAGTAGCTAATCGATTTATCTTTGCCAATGAACGTCCTAGCGATCGCGCTAATCTTTATGGTTACTACTATTCCCAATTACAAGATTTAGCTCCTGCCCTCAATTATCCTCAGCATATCCAGGCTATAACGGTAGAAGACTTGCAAGCTGCCGCCCGAAAATATCTCAATCCAGAGGCCTATGGTGTGGTGATCATGAGACCCTCAGAGTCATGATTTTCCCTGAGTTAAAGGGAACAGGGAATAGGGAATAGGGAATAGGGACAAGAATGGTGCGAGGATTTAAACCTCTCCCAAACTCCTTCCGTCTTGAAAGACGACAAAGGCGACGGTTCGCCGCATGTGTTCAGACCAAGGGAACAGCGCGTGGGCTACGCTGCGTGCGACGCAGCTAGTAGAACCACGTAAGACGGGAACAGAAAAGCACTGTTGCCCGTTGCCTATTCCCTATTTCCTCCAAGGCAACAGCCTTGGTGAATTAGCTAAAGGTTCATTTACAAAAGCGAATCCATCAGGTTCATAATATTAATGCTATCTTGAGATATTTTTTGCCCCTTGGTTTGTAGCTCAGTTTCTAATAAACCTTTGAGGGCAATCAACTTCATGCTATTTTCTGCTAGAGTTTCGGCGATCGCATTTCCCGCTTTGACATAGCCTACTGCGCCAAGATCCATCAAAGCTGAGCGACGTAATTGTAAATCATCTCCTTCTAAGGCTCTAACTAATAAATCGCCGTATTTATCGGAACTAGTTAATTGATACATGGCTCTAGCAGCAGCATATTTTACTTTTTCCGTAGGATGCTCGGTAAATGGTTCTATGATGGTAATTGCTTCAGTAGCATCTAATGTTCCTAAAGCTTCGATAACTGCCTCATAGGGCTGCACTAAGTGAGGTTTTCCTGGCACTCTAGTAGCTGCAGCTACTCCCCCGTCTAATAGTTTCATCAGTGCCGCAATACATCGTTGATCGCCCAACATTTCTAAAGCTTGTGCCGCAGCTTCTCTAACGTAAAAATCAGGAAACTCTAGACAGCGTATTAATGGTTCTACTGCACTTTTATCCCCTAGTTTACCTAAAGCTCTGGCAGCATTACGACGTAAGGGATAACCTCCATCAGGAGCGCGGTCTTGTTCATCTTCTAGAGCCATCAATAAAGTGGAGATCGCTTCTGGCTCTTTTACTCTAAATTTCCCTAACCACCAAGCAGCATAATATCTTGCTCCTAAATCTTCTTTTTGTCTTAAGTTGATGATTGCTTGTTCTACCGTTAACTGTTCAGCTTCATTTCTTTCCTCATCCTTCATTCCTCATCCCTCATCCTTTCAAAAACGACAATACTCAGAAAAGTAAACAAATACTAGCTTGAATGCTGGCATCCGCATACTCTTCTGAGTAGTGCTTTATTAATCAATAATCTTGATTTCTATAAAATGTCTAACGTTAATGAGATAGACAAACAATTGAGAACTTGAATTAGTCAATAACTATCTTAGCTAAGTGCATTGATTGCATAGTCTAAGTAGCTATTAGCTTCAGTGGCAGGGTCTCCACTTAGGCCATGGTTGCTCTTAATGTATTTTAGAGCTTCAATATACCAGCTAGGAGATAGTTCGTAAGCACGATTGATTTCATCTAACCCAGCTACAAGGTATTCATCCATGGGACCAGTACCACCAGAAACTAAGCAGTAAGTTACCATTCTGAGATAGTAACCAATGTCACGAGAACATTTTGATTTTCCAGCAGGAGAAGAAGCATACTGAGGTCCAGGAGTACTTGTAGTGTAGGGGAATTTAGAATACACTGCATTAGCTGCACCGTCAATCAAGCTTTGAGACTTGGAAGTTAAAGCTTTTGCTGCTTCTAAAGAAGCACTAGCTTGTCTAAAACGACCAAAAGCAGTCTGAATTTCAGTGCTGCTCAAGAAACGACCCTGGGAATCAGCAGAAGATACCGCTTCGGTTAGAGGAGTTTTCATGATTGTGATGTTTCTGTTGTTTTACTAATATTTTCTTAACAACCAACAATGGTTGACTTGATTTAAAGAGCATTTGCTCAACTTTAATTAACCTACTGCAGAAGCAGCACGGTCGAAATAGCCAGCAATTTCAGAAGCAATTGCGCTACAGTCACCAGGAGTGATGCCGTTAGTATCATTAACAATCGCTAAAGCAGCGTCTTTCATTTTTTGAACGCCAACAGCTACGGAAGAACCAGGAGTACCAAGAGCTAGATAAGTTTCACGAAGTCCATTAAGACAACGATCTTCTAAAACACTTGCGTCACCAGTGAAGACAGCGTAAGTGATGTAGCGTAAAATAATTTCCATATCGCGCAAGCAAGCTGCATTACGACGACTAGTGTAAGCGTTACCACCAGGCGCAATTAACTGGGGTTGCTCGGCAAACAAGGCGCGAGCTGCATTAGTAACAATAGCGGAAGCGTTACTAGTAATACGGTTTACAGAGTCCATACGTTTGTTGCTAGCAGCAACCATTGCACTAAGAGCGTCTAGTTGGCTAGTGGATAAGAATTCACCACGAGCATCAGCTTGAGACACAACTCTAGTAAATGCGTCGAACATTATAAATAATCTCCTACTCGATTTAAATTTGGTTTAGTTGAACTTCAAAAAGGAATCTTAACTTAAAACTACTTTCAGTAACTAGCTGAAGCCAGTTTGACGAAAGTTGTTAATCGCCGAAGGTGCTAAGTTACTATTCTCTGGGTACTCAGTCAAAGTTTCTTAAGTCACCCAATAAAACTTTACACTCTTAATAAAAAACCTCAGAGAGATGTCTTTTTAGCGATCACCTTTCATACCACGCAGAGCGCGATTGGACTACGCCCAGTTTACGCGATTTCTGTTTGGCTTCGCCTACAAGCATTTACCCCTCAGGTAACTTTTATACAACGGCATCGAACCTTTATTTGTTACATCTTGTTAATTTTTCTTGGTTCTGGCGGCTTGACTTAACAAAAATTTATATTTGTTAGGTTTGGTCTAGCCCATTTGCTCATACCATATTTAGTAGTCTACAAATAGCTGATTCGGGATTATTTCGGGCTTTCTCTCTTGAAGGAGAATGCCTGCCCTGTAACCAATTCAGCATACTTGACTTCTGTGATATATGGACGATTAAAAACAAGTTTTTTCATAACCTATTATCTTATCTGTCTGTAACCAAAAGCAATTCACTGTTACTTTTGTCAACAATTAATTGGTTATTTGCTGATGTTTCGACATTAAGAGTTGCAACTATTTTTTAACCAGCCCCTTTAAAAGATAAGCAAAGCTTATAAAAAAGTACGCTTGGTTAATTATTATATATTAGTAATCTTTGTCTGTACCTTGAGCGACAGCTGAATGGCTTACAAAGTAAATGTAAAAAAATGATAGCCTCCAAGGCAGCAACAATTTAGCCCGCTAAAGCAAGCTTTCTGTCCAGATCAAATAGAAAGCCATGAATGTATTCTTCAGTCCATTCTGAGCCATACAAGCGAGTTAACATACCTCTAGCAGGATCTTTTTCTGCCCGATAGTCGGCATAACTTTTTTGAGCTTGCTGTATGGCAGATAGTTGTTGTGGATCGTGGATTTCTACTGCTTGTTCCACAAAATTGATATAAGCATGAAGATAGTCGCGAAAAGCGGCGAAAACCTTAGTTTTTACTACTTCCGTTTCTGAGGGACGAGTCCACAAAAACGCTGGTGAAAAATACTGTTGTGCTTCTTCAGGAAAATCTCCACCCCAAGGTAAATCTTGTTGGTAAGCATGAAACATGGGCATAATTGGCTCACTGTATTTAGCTTGATATGATTCATTCTGACTAAACAGAGGTTGCATATCGATCGCAATTAGATGTCCGCCAGGTAAGGTGACTAAATCGGCACCAAAAAAGGGTAAATCATAATTAAGCTGGGGAAAGATGACAAAGTTAAGAACTTGAAGTGAATTACCTCCCTGAACATGAGCAGCTCTGATCTGTCTTAATTTTGAAGACTTATAACCATGACTAGTAGTTAATACTGGTTCCTGTCTTTTTCCTTTCCCCATAACCCCTTCTTTTCGCTCAAAGCCATCAGGAATGGGATAGGGTTCTAGATCTAGTTTTGATTGCAGAGTAGCGATCGCATAATCTAAAAAAGGTTGATATAAAGTCATACTATTGGCTATTAGCTAAATGATTAACTATGTTAGGTGTTGTAATCTCTAAATAGCTATTTTCTACCAGAAGATATTGCCAAGGGCGAAGCATCTTCAAATAAAAATTCATACAAGAATTTCTCGGACCACTCTGCACCAAAATAACTACTAAATAAGCCATGGGCAGGATCTCTTTCTGCACTATACTGGTCGTACTCTTTTTGAGCTTCTACAATGCGCTGAATATCCTTTGCTTCGGTTAATGGCTCGGCATTTTCTAACATTTGCCAGTATAGTTCAATATACTCTTGGTAAGCTGGAAACAGACGATTGACTACGGTTTCCGAATCAGTTTTAGCAAACAGAAGATATTTAGAAAAATATTGGTTAGCATCATAGAATTTCATTTCCAGATTCTGCGCTAACTCGTTGTACTTATCACGAATCTCGCGCATCGGCTCAATGTATTTATCTAAGTAAGCGCGATCGCGAAATAATGGCTGAAAATCCATCACTACTAGTATTTTTTTCTTACCAAAGGAGAGAAAATCAACCCCCAATAAGGGGATGTCGTAATGATGGGCAGGATAAATAACACTATTAAATACTTGAGCTGTTTCTCCTGCATCTATGTATGAGTAACGCACCTTTCTAAGTTGAGAACATTGATAACACCAACTTTGAATTGTGGCAGGGTTTTTGCCCCTTTCGCTGACATTAGATTCTAATCCTGGTGGGATAGATCGACTACGTAAATCGAAGCGTTTGAAAAGCTCTTCTTCTAAATATTCTTTAAAGGGCGCGAACATATAATTATTGCTATATACAGTATGCCTTGTAGCAAGAATAAAAAAGAACTCAAACTCTAGTCTCATTTTTTAAATACAATGCAACAAACTGTAATAAAGGCTAGAGACAGAATTGAATTTGGATATTAGATTTTTCTTTTCTTCGGCGTGGAGACCCTCACTTTTAGTGATGGGAGGAAACGCCGCCTTCAATTATGTTTGTGTAGTTAAGGCGTGGTATGATACTTTTGGTCGTCGACCCACCCGCGACGTAGACGGAACAGAAAGCCTAAACGTGACGAAATCTGGTACAGCCAATGGCGCAGAAAGCTCGGTAGACCGGGAAAAGCTGACAGGGCAATGGGACTAATACACCCCTGAAAGACGCAAATTAAATAAGACGAGCGACCCTGGCGAATCGCATTCGCCCAAGGAACGCGCGAGTAAAATTTTGTTCAGATACCTATCCGTACCGCAGGGCTTGCGGAATCGGACTGCATCTAGTGCAGTAAAGGTCTGTGGACGTACCTCTGTCGGGGTCAGTGACTGTGGGAGAAATAGCATTTCGTTTGTACCAAAAGTGGGCTAGATATGTGCGGATGAATCAGAAAAGCCTAATCGTGAGGTTAGGAATCCCTCGCTAAAAACCGATGGGAGGATGTCAAGGTGTATAAACTACATCTACATCACCGCGATCCTTTTGATCGTATTTTACTGGCAACTGCGATCGCCGAAAATATCTATCTTATGATTGCGGATCAACAACTTCGCCGATATGAGGCAGACATAATTTGGGGTTTTGATTGAGCATTAAGCAACTTGGTTATCGAAAATAGTTTTTAGCTCGTGCAGGGATTAGTTGTTAACATAAACAGTTGAGTAAAACTAACTACTTCATGCTTCTTTTCTCCTTGCACCATGACTGATTTTTTAAGCCAGCTTAATTCTTCGCAACGTCTCGCAGTAGAGCATTTCTGTGGTCCTATGCTAGTGGTTGCAGGGGCAGGATCTGGTAAAACTAGGGCATTGACTTACCGTATTGCTAATTTAATTCGTAATCGTGGCGTCGATCCAGAACATATTTTGGCAGTTACCTTTACGAACAAAGCCGCACGGGAGATGCGCGAGAGGATTGAGTATATTTTTGCTCAGGAACTAGCTTTAGAACAGCATGGACAAAGGTTAGAGTTTCTGACGGAATATGAGCAAAAGGCGTTAAAGTCCAGAGTCTATAAGAGAACAACCAAAAAACTATGGATCGGCACTTTTCATAGTTTGTTTGCTAGGTTGTTGCGCTTTGATATTAATAAGTATCAGGATGAACGAGGACGCACTTGGAAGCGTAATTTTTCGATTTTTGATGAATCGGATGTTCAGAGTTTATTCAAAAATATTGTTACCAAAGAATTAAATTTAGACAACAAGAAGTTTGACCCTCGCAAAATTCGCTACACCGTTAGTAATGCTAAAAACCAGGGGTTAACTCCTGATGACTTTGCTAAACAGGAACCTGGTTATCGTGGTCGAGTCATCTCAGAAATTTATCAGGAATATCAATCTAGGTTGGCTGCAAATAATGCCTTAGATTTTGACGATTTAATTTGGATTCCTGTCAAGTTATTTAAGCAAAATGAATCTATCCTGGGATATTGGCACACTCAGTTTCAGCATATTTTAGTTGATGAATATCAAGATACTAACCGTATTCAGTATGACTTGATCCGATTATTGGCAACTAATGGCGAACCCCATAAAAGTGATTGGAATTGGCGTGGGCGATCGCTTTTTGTGGTGGGAGATGCGGATCAATCGATTTATTCTTTTCGCTTAGCTGACTTTACCATTTTGCTCGACTTTCAAAAAGATTTTGGTGATGGTTTACCCGACGAAGATACCCGCACCATGATCAAGCTGGAAGAAAATTATCGTTCCCGCGAAAATATCCTGCAAGCAGCGAATCATTTAATTGCTCATAATAGTCAACGAATTGATAAGGTTCTGAAACCAACTAGGGGAGTCGGCGAACAAATTTATCTTTATAAAGCTGACGAAGAGCAGCAAGAAGCTCGGTTTGTGGTTCAGCAAATACAGCAAATCAAAAAAAATAATCCCGAAGTCGGCTGGAAAGATTTTTCTATTTTATATCGGACTAACGCTCAGTCTCGACCTTTTGAGGATCTACTGCTACACAACAATATTCCCTATAATATTGTTGGCGGTTTAAAGTTCTATGATCGCAAGGAAATCAAAGATGCGATCGCCTATTTACGGATTATAGTTAACCCAGAAGACACGGTTAGTTTGCTGCGAATAATTAATACTCCTCGTCGGGGTATCGGCAAGACAACCATGAATAGACTGATGGATGCTGCTCAGCAAATGGGAATACCTTTGTGGGAAATTGTTAACGACGAAACCTCTGTTAATACGATGGGAGGGCGAGCGGCAAAGTCTTTAAACCAATTTGCTCGTATGATTCAGTCAACCAAGGAGCAATTAGATAATCTAACGGCGGGAGAAGTTTTAAACCATATTATTGAACAGTCTGGTTATGTCAAAGAATTGCAACTACAGGGGACGGACGAAGCCGATAACCGCATTGCTAATATCTATGAGCTATATAATGCAGTACAACAGTTTCAGGAAGATAACGAAGAAACTAGCCTAGAGGCTTTTCTGGCCAGTGCATCCTTGGCATCAGATTTAGATGGTCTGGATGAAGAGCAACAAAAAGTCTCCTTAATGACTCTCCATTCCGCCAAAGGCTTAGAATTTCCCGTAATTTTTCTGGTAGGCATGGAACAAGGACTCCTACCCCATAATCGAACTCTCAACGATCCTTTGGAGATAGAAGAAGAACGTCGTTTATGTTATGTAGGAGTCACCCGCGCTCAAGAACAATTGTTCCTTACCTATACTAGAGAACGTCGTTTATGGGGAACAAGGGAACCAGCAGTCTCTTCACAGTTTTTGTTGGAACTACCGGGAGAATTAATTAATAGTAATATCGATATGGCTAGCACCTATCGTCGCCGTAATCGTAAAGTTCAAAACTCTTCTACAAATGATATCAATTGGTGTGTTGGCGATCGCGTTGTACATCATGAGTTTGGAGCAGGGGAAGTAACCCATATTTTAGGTAGCGGAAAAAAAGCGACTTTGGCTGTTAAATTTCTCAGTATGGGCGTAACCAAGATTATTCCCAAAATTGCTCCTATGGAAAAGGTGGAGTAGAACTTCAGTCTGGATGCTCATGAGATCAGAGAGATGAAGGATGAAAATATTTTCTTTGTGTCTAATTCATGTTGAATGATGTAACATTTGATAATCAAAAAAATTGATTCAACATGAAAAAAAATTCACTTTTAGAGCAAATAAGCAGAATTTATTCTCTTATTCTTATAATTTATCTGCCTACAGTATTAGTTTTGTTAACCGTGGGATTTATTTCTTGGCGGACAAATATTCCAATTATGGACTTTACTCGCGATCCGTTAACTATTCTAGATGCTCCATTCTATATTGGTATTCTCTCTAATATTGGGATTTTATTTTGGGCGGCTGGAGCGACAATTTGTTTTTTTTCATCTGTTATTATTCACAAAATTAATCATGAGAGCCAAACTTTTTATTTTTGGTTTTGGGGCGGTTTTATAACTACAGTTTTACTAGTTGATGACTTTTTTCTACTACATGAAAAGATTTTCCCAGAATATCTCAATATTTCAGAGAGCCAAGCTTTTTTACTATATCTTTTAATGCTTTTAGCTTATCTGGTTATCTTTAGAAAAAAAATCATGACAACAGATTTTATACCTGACTTTTCACGGCATCTTTTGAAGGGTATATAAGTTGTGTAACAATATTCGCTAACAATTTTATCCATTTCGAGAAATCTGCCCTCTCGATAGAGCAAAATAATTGAGCAGATTTTGAGTGGTGAATGAATCAGACCAAAAATTTAATAACCGAAAAATGTGACTTTGGAGATCAGCGTTTAACCAAAAGGGCTATGTTCATCGAATCGAGATTATCGTTAAAATATGGCAAACCACTCTCCGCGATTTTTGAGAGAGCAAGTGACCTGAAAAGAGCTTATGAATTCTTTGCCAATCCGAAAACTAGCCTAAACAGTGTGTGCCAACCCTATCATCTTCAAACAGCAGAGCAGATTAAAGAACTCTCAATCGTATTAGCAGTAGGAGATACAACCTATCTCGATTACAAGAAAATCCGCGAAAAAAGAGCCGAATATGGACCCATTGGCAATGGTGGGAATGGACTAATTTTACATAGCACCTTAGCTGTAAATGGGGAGAATGGACAACCCATAGGATTATTAACAGAAAAACTGTGGCATCGAAATCATGAAGAAAGTAAGAGTTTAACTCAGAAACAGAAGCAGAAAAAGCAAGCGGAAGCAAGAAGACGTCCGATTGAACAAAAAGAATCTTATAAATGGATAGAAGCTCTCCAATCCGTCCAGAAACTCTTAGAAAAATCCGAACCAGAGAGTATTAGCACCAAAGTAATTCATGTATTTGACCGAGAAGGAGATATCGCGGAAGTCTTTGAACAAGTCAGTCAAACCGCAAATACAGGGTTAGTGGTAAGAGCAGCACATAATAGGGCATTATCAGAGTCAAACAGTTATTTATGGTCATGGCTCCCATCTCAATCTATCAAGATGGAAGTAGCAGTAGAATTAGCCAAAACCCCAAATCGAAAAGAGCGAACCGCTACTCTGGCAATTAGATATGCACCCATCAAACTTCGCAGTCCTGCCAGAATGAAAGAACCAGAATATTTTGAAGTTTATGGGGTTTATGCCGTAGAAATTGACCCCCCAGAAGGCTGTGAACCCGTAGAATGGATGATCTTGACCTCCGAACCCGTTACCAATGGGGAACAAGCACAAACCATTTTACGATGGTATACTTACCGTTGGCGAATTGAAGAATATCATAAAATTCTCAAGTCAGGGTGTAAAGCGGAAAGCTATCGTCTATCTGGAGATAGTATGCAAGTTTTACTGGGATTTTTAACGAATATCGCTGCACAATTGTTAAAAATGACCTATGTTCATCGAACCAAACCAGATGCACCTGCATCTTCAATTTTAAATCAGGTACAAATTGAGGTTTTAGCTGCCAAATTTGGAAAATCAGTCACCGCAGTAGATTTAACGGTAGCTTGGGCGATACAAGCTGTAGCTCGTTTGGGCGGTTACTTGAGTCATCGCCGAAAGAGTAATATTGGCATCACGGTGTTATGGCGTGGCTTTTTAGAGCTGCAATCTTTATGTGAAGGATGGCAATTACGCTCCCCTGGTTGAAGTTTAGAAGCGAGTTGATTGTAACTTTGGAGAGGACTAGAATGAGAATATAGTTGGCGAACTTTGTTACACAACTATATCCGATTATTTCTGAGCTGAACTATGGCTAATGCCCGTCAACAGAAGGATCTAGCCACTCGTCTAGATGAACTTAAACATCTTATTAAACAACTCCAACAAGATATTCAAGACATAAGGGACGAAGGTGAAATTGCTCCGTCTGGTTGTTGGATTGTGCGCTACCAAGCTAAAGGAAAAAAGGGTGGTCGTTATTGGTATTACAAATGGATGTCCCATGAGCCGATTTTTGTCACCAAAAATGGCAATCCTTCTCGTCATCAATATTTAGGTATAGTCATTCTAAATAATTTCCGTATGATTTAACGATGTCATCCAAGGAAGTACCAGGAGCGGAATAAATACGTCTTTTTTTGAGGATGCCCTAAAGGATTAGCTTCGCGTCGCAAAGTCTTGTTCGATACGATTAAAATCAGGTGAATAGGGTGGTAAAAACAAAACTTTGTGACCCGCTTGTTCGGCAATGCGAAACACATCATCCTTGCGATGAAATGCCGCATTATCAAGAATTAGAGTGGAGTTTGGTTTCAATTCGGGAATTAGATGCTCTTCGAGCCATTGATTAAACCATAAAGCACCATTTACTTCCTTTAAAAAGAACTGGTGCTAACAACTCTTTGCCTCTTTTGCCAGCTATCAGACTTGTTCTTGTTCCTCTTTTACCATTGCGATTGGCGAAGCCACTGCCCTTCGGGCAATCGCCGTAAGTTTTTTGTCCTCGTTTTGACCAGCCATAAGGACGATAGACATATTCTTCAAAGCCTGATTCATCCAAGTAAACTAAATTGCTTGATCCGTCAAGAATGACAATTTTACGTAAATTTCTCAGAAAGCTGATTCGCTCACTATGCTTACGTTCAGTGTATTTCAGCGTTTTTTTTACGAGTTAACTTCATTTGCTTCTGGGCATACCCAATAGCACTCGTATGCACTCCAAAATATTGCGCCCTTTCTCTTAACAAAGCATCTGGATTTTCTTGAATATGTTGGGCAATTGCTAGAGAGTCTAGTTTTCGCTTTCTTCCAAGTTGTGGTGCTGGAGTCAAATTCTTTCTTCGACACCAATCATTCACACACCATAGACTTACCTCATATCTTCTTGATGCTTCGGCTTTGGAGCCTCCAGCCGCTACAAAGTCCACTACCCGCTTTCGCAAATCTACACTATAAGTCATCTAACCTGATTGATTTCTCATCTAGCTTATATTATTTCATATGTTTCCTATTTAGAATGACTATAAAGCTGGAAGTCAAGCTTATTTGAAAGCGGTTGAAGCTCTATCACGTCGTGGTCGAATTGAAGCTTTGGAGCGAGGGATGAGTACACTTTCAATGGGTTTGTCAGATTTGGTTGAGGAAACCTCAAGATTGAACAAAAGTTAGCGAACATTATTACCTAGTTTTTTTTCGACCCAAGATACCGTGAAAAGTCAGATTTTATACTCTTGGGACTGTCATTGCTAGGGTTTGCTATTTCTGTAGTAATTGATGAAGTTTTTGCGAATCATTTTCGGGGTAAGTTTTTAATTGAAGATGGGTTTAAGTTGTTAGGTATTTTGACTTGGGCAGCATATTTTATAAGAGCTAGCATTGAAGATATTAAGACTTCATGTCAGCAACTTAGTTGAGTCAAATCTAATTCTTTCTTAACTCAGCAAAGTTTTTAGAAATTGGTTTTAGTTGATTTAATGGTACTGAGGCGAATGAATTTTTAGTATCAACTAATGGATTATAAATGAATATGCGATCGCCTGAGTCAATAGCTGATAAAGTCTTAGAATTAAAACCAAATTGTAATCGGACTTGAGGGTCAATTAAGTGAGTAAATGATAGTAATTCAAAAAATGCATCCTCATTAAATTTATTGATATCTGGAGCAATAATCAAAGAATCTGGGGATTGATTAACAACTGTGCTAATCTGGCTTAAATTATCATAATTGTTTAATTTGGTCCAAGACTTATGCCACCAATAGTTAGCTTGTAAAAATACTGAACAAGACAGAATACCAGAGAAAATCAATAATACCAATAAGGTTTTACTAACCAACTGCCGCCAAATTTTACTGGAGAAAAATTCTGTAGCTAAATAGTAAGCAACAGCCAACTCTATTCCTAAAAAACAAGGAGTTAAATAACGAGCTACTCGCGATCTTTGTCCTCCAGAAATTAAATCGGGCAATGCTAAGGCGATCGCAGTAATACTAATTAAAGTAACAACAAATAGCCAAACAGAGGGCGAAGTATTACAGCATAAATAATAAACAGCATATATAGTAAGCAACAATAAGATTATTGTTGGAGGAATAAGGTAAATTGCTGGAGCAGAAGAGTCTAAATTAAAATCAAAAAAAATACGACTAAGATTACCAATCCAAGATTGGAATAATGATAATAAGGAAACTTCATCTCTACGCCAATCGCTAATTTTATGAGCATTAAGCTTAGTAAAAAATAACCACGGAGAAAATAAAATAATGCTTAGAAAACTAGCCGTTATATATTGAAAATAGTTTTTGTACTTTTTGAATCCTGTTACACCTAGAAAATAAATCCCATGACCGATAGCTACAAACAGAGTAAAGGGAAAAGTATATAGGCTTAAAGTTAAGGTAAGAGAATAAATTGCCCAATTACAATTGTTTTTTGTTCTAATTGCTCTGAGTAAAAAAATGCTGGAAAGCAAAACCATTACTGACCATAAACTATAGGGTCTAGCTTCTTGAGCATAGATCAGATGAAAAGGTGAAATAGCAATTAATATTATTGCCGTCCACCCCACAGCAGATGATTTGAATAATTCTCGACACAACCAGTAAATACAGGGAAATATAAATAGACTAATAATAGCCGATAAGCTACGGGCAACTGTAATTGAATTCCCAAATATTTTTAACCAAAACCATGAGACTAAATAATATAAAGGTGGATTTTGAGGTTCATTATTTGCCAACACAATAATAGGAGCCCAAAAACTTTTTTCTTGGTTGGGATATTGATATTTTTGAAGATCGCCGATATTAATTTGTTCTTGTTGAGATAATTCTTGAGCAGCTTCAGATACTGTATATCCAGCGACACCAAAAGAATTGATAACTTCATCATGCCAATATAATCTTTGCTCTAGATTAACGAAGCGAAAAAGAATGCCTATTGTCAATAAAGTAATTCCTATTAATTTTAGCCACTGTAATTGTGGTTGTGAGCTATTTTGAGATAGCTTTTTAATAAGCTGTTGTTGCATATATTTGTGAGAATAATTATTTCTACTGACCAGCGCTCAATAATTTGTATTAATTAGATTAATATTAAAAGTTTGTCCAACTCAAAAATATTCGGCTTTAAAAATTAAGTTGATTTCATGAACCACTCGTACTAAAATTAGCCTTGATTTAATATTTGATCCTACGATAACTGTAATAAATGTCAAAAATAAATAATTTACAACATCATAGATGTAATCATAAACCTATAGGTAGCTATTTAGTCGAATCTGGTTTAGTGTCTCAAGATCGCTTATTACAGGCTCTAGAAGAACAAGAAAAAACTGAAGAAAGAATCGGTGATATTTTAGTTCGCCAAGGTGATATTAAACAAAAAACTCTCGATTATTTCATTAAAAATATTTTCGAACCAGAACAAATTCAAAATCGTCAACATAATTTATCTAATGAACTGAAGATTGAAACATCGAATAGTTTCTCAGTAACTTCAGATCGACTTACTAAAACCTTAAGCTTGCCTACTTTAGATCTATCTCCTCAGAAAGTATGTCGCTTACTACTAATAATTGTTACCTGTCTAATTATTGTTAGTTCTCTAGCTCAGTTTGGTGCGTTCTTTTTAAACCAATCTTCATCAGCAAATTACTCTGGTAGGCTATTTCGCTTAGATGAAGAAATAAATATTCCGACTTTATACTCTAGCTTGGCTTTAGCATTTTGCTCGATACTACTAGCCATAATTAGCTATCTGAAAAAAGTAATTGATTCCCGCTACACAGGCTACTGGAGGGCTTTATCCTTAATTTTTTTATACCTTGCAGTTGACGAAATGTGTAGTATTCACGAAATTTTGAGTGCCCTTAGACCCGTGTTAAATGCAGGGGGATTCCTGTATTTCACTTGGGTAGTTCCTGGTTCTATTTTAGTAATGCTTTTTTTATTAATATTCTGGAAGTTTATTCAATCGCTACCTCGAAGAACCAGAAATTTATTTATTATTGCAGGAACCATCTATGTTGGTGGTGCAATTGGCATGGAAATGATTGGTGGATATCATTCTGAAGCATATGGCGAAGAAAATCCCATGTACGCGCTAATTACTACAATTGAAGAATCTCTAGAAATGTTTGGTATTGTAGTTTTTGTCTATGCGCTGTTGTCATACATCGCATCTTATCTTCGAGTAGTAAACTTACAAGTCTCTTTTCAGAAAAATAAGAAAACTGAGATTGGTTAGTTTTGTTGGGCTTATTGTGATTGATTTCAGCTATATTATTCGATTTATTTACAAAAAATGCTTGTTTTTATTATTCCACTAAAGAGTCAGCAAGTTTCTAAATCTTGGAGTCGGTTATCAAAATTATTTGAAAGATGTCTTAAATCGGTATGCAATCAAACTGCTCCTGATTTTAAAGTAATTGTAGTTTGTCACGAAAAACCAGAGCTTGAGGTCGATCTTCCACAAGTCACCTATATTCAGGTTGATTTTCCCGCTCCTAACTTGGATAATGCCTCTTTTGGAGAAGTTAGAGGTATTGGAGATACAGATAAAGCAAAAAAAATTTTAGTTGGACTGAGCTATGCTGCAAAATTCCAGCCGTCTCATATTATGGTAGTTGATGCGGATGATTGTGTTAATAAGTATTTGGTAGAACTAGCAAATAATCATCCTCAATGTGATGGATGGTATTTAAAAAAAGGTTATGTTCATGAAGAAGGGAGTAAATTGATATATTTAAATACTAAAAACTTCAATCAATCCTGTGGAACATCAATAATAATTAAATTCAGTTTATCTCATCTACTATTTCCTGTTGAAGATTATTACAACCATCACAATCATTTATTAAAGGATGGAATTGTACTGAAAGAGTTACCATTTATTGGAGCAATTTACAATATAAAAAATGGTGAAAATCAGTTTATGACTGTCACCAAAACTAAACAGCTTAAGAAGCGAGAAAACCGCCTCCTGTTTTTAATTAGAAAAGTCATGAAATATCGACCTATATTAATAACGAATGGTATTCGTCGTGAATTTGGATTGTATAGTATCAACTAATTTCAGCTAACTTCTCTCTATTTATATCAATTAGTTTTGATTGAATAAAAAAAGATTCATCGTGGCGTAGCATCATTACTCCCTCTTGCCAGTCATCAATGGCTACGGATAAATCTTGCTTGAGAAGCATTTTTAAAATCCATTGAGGATAATTAGCACCAGCTTTTATTGAAAGAGGAATACCGCCACCAAAACGAGGGTTGATTTCAATAAAAATAATCTCATTATTAGGTAGTTGAAAACATTGAATATTCAGACAGCCGATCGCACCAGGTAAAGCCTCAGCAATTCGTTTCCCTGCTGCTATAATATCTCGGTTTTTGACTGTAATTCCCTTACTAATTTCCCCCGCTCTAGTTGCTATCCTCAGACGGGGAACAATACATCTAACTTGACCTGTAAAATCGATTAAAACATCCAGAGTATACTCCTGACCTGTAAGTAATTCTTGGACGATCGCATTGGGAATATAGTCTTTAAAAAATGCTAATTCTTTGGCATTATTAATAATCGTTACTCCCACACTAGAACTGCCATTAGCTGGTTTGATTAAAACAGGATACTGATATTGAGGATTAGCTAAAATTGTTTCTGAATCAAGAACTGCTGGTGTTCTTACCCCAACCTGTTGGAAAAAAGTAGCAGTTTTTTGTTTATCAAAACAAATTTCATTGGTTTCTGGTGCAGAAACCAGAATCTTCACTCCCAATTTAGCAAAACTTTGACGATGAAGAGATAATTTTAATAGTTCATTATCAATTAAAGGTATTAATAATTTGATCTTGTGTTTCTGGCAGATTTCTTTGAGGCGACTAATGTAGTTGCTGTCATTGACGCGGGGTACTGTTTCATAACAGTCTGCAATCACAGCAGTAGAAATATAATGATTGCAATCAGCAATAATAATTTTGCCTTTAAGATTTAGATTATGCAGTGATTGCTTAAAAGATTTGATTAACTCAACTCTTCTTCCTGAGCTGGTAAATAAAATATTAACTTCTTTCATTTAGGAGTATATCAACAATAAATGAATCTTAGTAAATCTTTTTATCATACTCCCTTTTGGGAGCATTTTACTTTTTCTATTAAGTAATTATATTTATTGTCAAAACGACCTTTTTTCCAGGATTTTTATACACTTGACAAAAAATAGAAATCAGTGGTGTACAAAAGTGGGATCTCCCCTCCCTTTTGAGTGCTGTTATTAAAGAAAAATCTAAATTTTAGACATTATTTTCCTTAAACAAATTAGATTCTTCAGGCAAAAAAAACTGTTATTTTGGTTTAGATTGAGTTCTAGAATTTAGTTGCTCAAATAAATTTAGTGTTAGAATTTTTTTCGTAAGAGCAGCACTCAAAATTTGCTTACTGTTTGCTATTTTCTAGATATTCTCTTGAAAGATTTTCTTGATTAAGTGGAACAAAAAGTTAGGCTATCAACAATCAACTATCCTTTGAGCCTTCAGACCCGAAATCGTGATCGTGTTTATGATCTGTTTTTGTAGATTCAGTGGCTATATTTATTTCTGTAGTAGTCACCTCAATGATATTTGATTGATCGTCATTTTGATTAGTAGAAATATCTTCGGGAACTGCTTCGAGTACTTCTGCTACCTCTACTGTCTCTAGTGAGTCTAAGGGTGATTCTTTCGATTTGGAGTCAATTGTTTCTATATTTTCTTTGACTTCAACAGGATTATTTTCTGCTACTGATTTAACCTCAGATTCGGCAATAGTAGGGGATTCATCTTGATTATTTTCCGCTGTTTCTGACTGAATCGATGTTGTTTCAGTGGTTTGTGTTGCTTCGGAAGCTTGGGGTGAAGTTATTTCTGGATCAGAGAAATCCTTAACTTCAGGCTGAGAAGGTGGGGCTATTTCTGACTCCAAGTTATCCTCAACTTTAACTTCTGAGCTAGGAGATACATCATCTTCATGGTCTTGTCTGGCTATTTTTTCTTCAAGCTGATTCTCTTTAGTTGCTAGGGGAGTATCAGAAGAAGTTACCTCTGAGGTTATTGTCTCTGCCTGATTTTCTGGCTTCTCCTCAATGATTTCCGTTTGTTTGGCGAGTTCTACTTCTTGATCTTCTGTTGGCTTTTGAGTATCTACTTGGGCAACTGTTTTCTCCTCAACAGGGATAACTTGATCAACATTTTCTGCTGGTGCAGTAGTTTTTTCCTCTGATACAGGAGTTGTATCGTCAGCCTTATCTACTGTTACTTGCTCTTGTCCCTTTTCTTCTAAAACTTCATCAAGCTTTGTATCAGTAATGGCAACTTGTTTCTTCCTGCCAAATAGTTTACCAATTAATCCTGATTGATTATTTTTCTCGGCGTTAGCTTGCCTGTCTTGAGAATCAGAAGCGTTTTCTGCATTAGTTGTAACTTGATTCTCTGACTCTTGTGCTGCTGTTTCAGGGGATGCTTGCTCTGGAATAGCTACTTCTTGTTCTACAACTTTATCAGCAGTTGAATCGTTTACAACAGCTGGGGCTGGAGATTTTTTACGGCTTAATAAATCATTAACCGCTCTTAAGACTGAAAAATTATTTAATTCAGCTGCTTTTTCGGGATGAGCGATCGCCTTTCTTAATTTTAGAGTTTGCCAATTAGAGGAAACCAACACGGCGACAGCAGCAGTTTGTCCTAACAATACTGCTCCTGTGATGTTCCTGGCACAAAACCACAGTACCAAAGCATAAATTAGCCCTACCCCACTCCAAAAAAAGTCATCTTGCCGATGAATATCTGACATTAAGAAAGCTGTTGAAAACAAGATTAAACTACTTACGGCTACGACGATCGCCAGGGCATATGAAAGCATTTTTTCCTTACTCCATCTCTGATTGCTCTATATATTTTGCGACAAGAATCTCATATTTTGCAGCAATTGCAGTAATTCTTTGAACATATTTAAGAGCTGAATCAGTAATCAAAATGTATAGGTTAGTTGAAATGTACTGACAATGAATTTGATAATTTTAATTTCTTAAGTTGATCTTTAATATTTGAAATTAGGTATTTAACGTACAAAGCCATGAGATTATTGAGTAATCCACAAAAGAGCTATTAGCCGCTAGCTAATGCCAAAAGGAACTTTACCCTAAGGCTAAAAACGAGCGTGTTAAGTTATCGAATTTGAACGCACATGAGCTTAGTGAGGTTATGTGATTATGGTTCGGCAGAAAAAAAAATTTTCTTGTGGTCATAAAGGCTTTGGTCAAATTTGCTATCGATGCGCTCAAGCTGATGCTATTTGGCAGCAAGAAAAAAAGCAGAAGCAAGATTGGGAAGCAAGTTTCAATCAAGATTCAATTGATCTACGAAATTTGCCCAAAAATGTCGTTCTCAAATCTCGCCGTATTATTCAGCAGCTAGCAGAACATCAGGATTATCGTCAGTTTCATGGTAAGAGATTACGTCATAATCGTTTGGTGATTAGTATTCCTATTAGCCGTAATTACCGTTTGTTGTGTCGCGATCGCGGTCAATATCTATCCCCCGAAGCTGTTATTTCTCATGAAGACTACAATGCAGTCAAACCAGGTCATCATTCTTGCTAAGAAATTTTGAGTTTTAAGTTTTGATTTAAATACTGATTTGAATTTGAATTTTGGAGATGTGATGCAAAATAGGGTGAACGAAAAAAGGTGTGGGAGTTAAATAATAGAGTCGCTTTAAGTAACGAGTCAAAAGTAACGAGTAACGGCAATTAAAATTTTTGCCACCGTAAATTTCGCTCACCCTGCAAAATATCTCTTTGTATGTAGCCTAAAATTCCAATACCAGGAGAAAATAGAATTAAGTGAGGTTAAGCTAGCCCTACTCAATAAAATTGAGCGTTGATCAAAATTTAAAAAACTTTAACTGTATGCAAATTTATTTAGATAACAGTGCGACGACTAAACCGCGTCCAGAAGCGATCGCCGCAGCCCAAAATGTGTTTCAGCAGCAGTGGGGTAATCCTTCTAGTCTCCACGATTGGGGGCAAAGAGCAGCAACAGTTTTAGAAACAGCTCGATTACAAGTATCTAGTTTACTTAACGCTCTTAATCCTGAATCAATTGTTTTTACCTCTGGAGGTACTGAAGCCAACAATTTGGCTATTCTAGGAGTGGCTAGGCAATATCGCATTCCCCAACACATCATCATTTCTAGCGTGGAACATTCGGCGATCAATGAGCCAGTTAAACTGCTACAAAAGTGGGGTTGGCAAGTAACCAAATTACCCGTTAATAAATATGGCAGAGTTAATCCACTAGAGCTACATGAATCTCTACAAACTAATACGGTTTTAGTTTCGATTATCTACGGACAAAGTGAAGTCGGAACACTACAACCGATTGAACAACTCACTCAGATAACTAGAGAGCGTGGGATCTTGTTTCATACCGATGCAGTACAGGTAGCAGGGCGCTTAGCGATCAATGTTCAGCAGTTAGGAGTAGACCTGTTATCTCTTTCGGCACATAAAATCTATGGTATTCAAGGAGCAGGGGCATTATATATTCGTAGTGGTGTCAAGCTTGTGCCTTTACTGGGGGGAGGGGGACAAGAAGCGAAAATTCGCTCGGGAACTCAAGCTTTACCTGCGATCGCCGCTTTGGGAGTTGCTGCCGAATTAGCTGCAACTGAGATCGAAATCGAAACTCCTCGTCTAAGAGAACTGCGCGATCGCCTGTTCGATCTTTTGGCAGATTATCCTTGCCTGGAAACGACGGGAGATAGATTCTACCGATTACCCCATCATGTCAGTTTAATTCTCAGCGATCACTTTGCCGCCCAGGCTCAAGACATAACAGGAAAAACCATCGTCAGACAATTAAACTTGGCAGGGATAGGTATCAGTGCCGGTTCAGCTTGTCATAGTGGCAAACTAAACCCCAGTCCAATATTACTGGCTATGGGTTATAACTCAGAAGCAGCAAAAAGAGGCATTCGTCTCACTTTGGGGAAAGATACTACTAAAGCGGATATCGACTGGACAGCGATCGTACTAAAACAAGTTATTTGTCGTTTAATGCCTCCTTTGGTTTGCTATTAAAAAAAATTATAGATTAAGTCTTATTGTCGATTCTTTTGCTATAATTTGCTACAAAATCGTTGTTTATTGGAGCTAATAGCTAATAGCTAGGGCGAAGCACTTTATGATGAATAATAGTTGATTTATCCCATAAAAAAATAGTTGATTTATCCAGTAGAGTAAGTATCGACTATTGACAGTGACAACAATTAGGTGCTAAGCAGCTTATGACACCTAACTCCATATCGAGAAACAAAGTTAGGTTGAGAAAATAATTTTTATCTACTAATCTTTAAATCTCTTAAAATCTTATCTGAGAAACTTTAGGTTCCAAATCGGATAAGGTCGAGTTTAGGTAGTTAGTTTTTTATGTAACTTATCCTAATTATCCTAATGAATATTTACGCTTGATAGTTGAATTACCTGAATTACTTCAACCACAAATCCCTGCTTGATTACAGATAATTTAATGGTTTTAATTGAGTAAAAATTTACAATAAAGATCAAGTTAATGAGCCATGAAAGACGAAAATCCCGAACAATGGTGTGCTCGAAATAATTGGACTGAACCGAGACAGTTACAAGACGGTGTTTGGGTGGCTTTCCCTCCTGGAGGAATCATTGAAGCTCCTCTGCCCCATCAATCAGCAAAATCTAAAGTACAACCCAAAAGTATCCACATTCGAGATTTTGTAGATGGCATGGTAATGATAATAGGCATGATTATTGTAGGTGTGATCGCTTTAGTTATATCTCCTTTGTTTATCGCACCGAATATCAATCGTGTCAAAAAGAAGATATCTTCAAAAATGAACAATGAATAACAAATTTTGGTATCAGAACAAAAGATAAATTGGACTATCCAAGATAGTGCTAAATTGTATAACCTTAAAGGCTGGGGGGAACCTTATTTTGGCATTAATGAAGCCGGTGATGTTACAATCTTGCCTCGCAGTAACTACGGAAATCCTCTTGATTTAGCCAAATTAGTTAAATCTCTGAAAAAGCGTCAAATCGATTTGCCAATAATGATCCACTTTCCAGATATCTTAGAGGATCGAATTGTCAGGCTTCAAGAGTCTATGAACCAGGCGATCGCCCGCTACAATTATCCAGGAAAATATCAAGGGGTTTTTCCTCTCAAATGTAATCAAAACCGTCATTTCATTGAAGCGTTAGTCCGCTGCGGTAAACCATATCATTTTGGTCTAGAAGCTGGTTCCAAACCAGAATTGATGATTGCATTAGCATATCTAGAATTTGAGGGAGAAGGGATTCAACCATTGTTAATTTGCAATGGTTATAAAGATAGGGAATATATCGAAACTGCACTGTTAGCTACCAAACTAGGACAAAAAGCCATTGTTATTATTGAGCAAACCCGAGAACTTAATTTAGTCCTAGAAATAAGTCAAAAGTTAGATATCAAACCGATTATAGGAGTACGTGCCAAGTTAGAGACAAAGGGCGTAGGTAGATGGGGCAATTCTACAGGCGATCGCGCTAAGTTTGGTTTGACCGTTGCCGAGATTTTACAAATGATACGCCAACTGGAAACAGCAGGAAGGTTGGAGTGTTTGCAATTATTACATTTTCATATCGGCTCACAAATCTCTGCGATCAATGTAATTAAAAATGCCATTCGTGAAGCTAGCCAAATTTATGTACAGCTAGTTAAACTTGGTGCCCAGATGCAGTATTTAAATGTCGGAGGAGGTCTAGCAGTAGACTACGACGGCTCCAAAACCAACTTCCACGCTTCTAAAAACTACAATATGCAGAATTATGCTAACGATATTGTGGCACAAGTAAAAGACGCTTGCGACCTGGGAGAAGTGCCTGTGCCAATTTTAGTTAGCGAAAGTGGTAGAGCGATCGCTGCTCACCAATCAGTATTAATTTTTGATGTGTTAGGCAGTAGCAATATTCCTCTTCTTGATATACAACCTCCAGAACAAGGCGCGCCATTAGTAATTCGCAATTTCTGGGATACCTATCAATCAATTGATGCTAGCAACCTGCAAGAAACATATAACGATGCCCTTCAATTTAAACAAGAAGCCTTTAGCCTATTTAACTTTGGTTATCTAAGTTTAGCCGAGCGAGCCAAAATAGAAGAACTATACTGGGGCAGTTGTCATAAGATTGCTGCAATTATTGCCAATTATGATTATGTGCCTGATAATTTAGGCGATTTAACCCAAGTAATGGCATCTATTTATTACGTTAATTTATCAATTTTTCAATCTGTTCCCGATGCCTGGGCAATAAACCAACTTTTTCCCATTATGCCGATTCATCGTCTTAATGAACAACCCACCGCTAGAGCAACTTTAGCAGATATTACCTGTGACAGCGACGGCAAAATAGATCGGTTTATTAATCGTCAAGAGAGCAAAAATGTTCTAGAGTTGCACCAATTAGAATATTCTCAACCATCATCTCTCCGTCCATATTACATTGGTATGTTCCTAGTGGGTGCGTATCAAGAAATCATGGGTAATTTACATAATCTTTTTGGGGATATTAATGTCGCACATGTAAAAATAACTCCTGATGGTTATCAAGTAGATTCTATAGTCAAGGGAAATACAGTCAGAGAAGTTTTAAGCTCCGTCCATTACAAAAGCGAACAGTTACTCACAATCATGCGCGATCGCACTGAAGTGGCACTACAAAACCAACAAATAAACCAGGAAGAAGCCCAAAAATTTCTACAGAATTATGCTCGCAGTCTTAATAACTATACGTATTTAGAGAATAAGCCAGACTAAAGTTTCTAGACAATAGAGTGAGAAAAATAGCGATCGCTTTACTTAAACAGTTCAAACACCTGGCGACAAAATAGCTTAAGTTGCTGTTCCGCATCTTTAGCTGGTTGACATTGACCCACAAATTGCCAATTATCGATTGTCGAAAATTTCCATGCTTGCCCTATATGGCTAAAACCGCAGGTCTCAACGCCAATAAATTTTTCTGACTCTTCTGAAGGGTCTTTATAAAACCGAATTTGCACTAAAATACTGTTGCTCTGATAGCGTCTACTCCAGCCAGGAAAATGAAATCCAATATCAATCGAATCAGGATCTACTAATTCACGAGTATCAGGATCATTTTTCCAGGGTTTGAGGTCAGCTTTAGCATCGGGAAACTGTGCTTTGAATAAAGTAACCACAGAGGCAATTTTAGTCGTAATATTTAACCCTTTGGCTCTTTCCGATGCGTTCATGCTTAATCTCCTTTGGTTAACCTCTTATTAAACACCTGTTTAAACATTTAGTACAAGAATAAGCCAGAAATGCTGTATCTATTGATAGAGTTTATGTAATTTTTAGTCGTTTTTCTAGAGCCTATCATCAATAGAAGGAAAAAATGACAGACCCAAATATAAACCTACATAATTATGTTAGGACATTAAAAGTGACTGGTTCAGAAGTAATGAGTAATGAGTAATATTTTTTGATTGATATTGTACGTCTAAATGTAATTTAAACTCGCTTCAGAAAATTGATTCAATATCAATTCACGGTAAGTTTGGTTTTCATCGACCAACTTTACCGGATGCTAGTGCGGGAAATCTCACCAGATAGAAGGGAGATTGAAAAGCATTTTCGCCATTATTCAGAGGGGGAGAATTTTGCAGTTGACTGACAGTGACGTACACATAATTATTCTTGCTAAATGCCATGCCATCAGTCCAACTTAAGAGCCGATCATCTTGATAGAGTGTGCGATATTCACCATTAGGATCAGTAACCCCAATCGCATTATCAGTAATCGATGTAATATAAACGTTACCTGCACCATCCACAGTAATTCCGTCACAAATTGGTTTGTCACCATAGCGTTGTACTTTACTTGACAAGTCTTTAGATGATAAAGATTCATCTAATAAATCTGTTGTGGCAATACGATACAAAGATGTACCACTCATCGGCGCGTAATATACCCACTGGTTATCGGGATCGATGGTTATCGGGTTTGCACCAACTCTGGCTGGTTCTCCGCCTAAAGTAATAGTGCGATTATCGATTACCATGTCAATATCTTCAGGACGCGTGGATTGATCTCCTTCTAATACTCTGCGGGAAAAGCCTGTATTCAAATCTACAACAATTAAGGCTGAGTCATCTCCCGTAGCAGTATCAGTAATGTAAATAGCATTATGTTTCAGATCAACAGCTAAATCATTTAAAAACGGATTATCTCTGATAATTGGCTTTGGCAAATAAATAACTTGCTCTAATTCTTCGTTAATCGAGTCCCAAGCTACAATTTTTCCTGGTTGTCCTTCTCCAGGACTACGATCAAGCATCCAGACCACACCATTTTCATCTGACCGCAAACCTAAAACTGTATGCAACCCTACTCCATTGGGATTTGGCTCACTACTCCAAACTTCATTAGGAAAAGCTGCAACACTCCCATTATCCATTACTTCTACCACCCGTAGTGGCGCACCATAAAACTGATGCTGACTCATAATCAACCTTCCTTGGGGAGTAATAGCAATATTACCTGGAGGATGTTCTATGGGAAATTCAGCAACAATTTCTAGCTCTTGAGTCGGCGAGGAGCCTAACTCTTCTTTCGAGGGTGGGGATTGTGTATCTTGCCCAACAGAAGGGTTAGAGATAACGGAAAATAAAAAAATAGTAGTAGTGGCAACAGTAATTAAATAGGCAACAAAACGGGACAAACGAAACTTCATTACGTGCTATGTAGTTATCTATTCTCTATTGCCAATTATCTATCACTAATCATTTTCTAACTATTAAAAATATATTAGTAGTCATTCGTTCATTATAGATAGATTATTCCAAAATATGGGTATTTAAACCTAAGTTTTCTAGAGAGCGCATAGCTTGTTTAGCTTTATCCCAGTTGTTAAAGGCTCCTACTTGCAAGACAGATTTGCCCTGATACACCGTAGAAAAAGCTTGAGGATAGAGCGATCGCACATCAGCTTCCGCATCTTTACCCAAGGCTTCTACTAAAACTTTATATTTAACTTGACTAGCACCAGATGAACCCAAAACATCAGATAAACTAGTAATTTGAGAACTTTTAGAACTTAATGCTGGATTACTGATTTCGGGGAGAAAGGGCACTGGCTCAGGAGCAGGAGATGAAGAGTAAGAATTAGAAGTAACTTCAGGATCGGGAGCTGAGGTAAAAATCAATTCTTTGTTTTTTGTATTGTCTCTAGGCAGGGGTGGTGGAGATGGTAAGGAAGCTGTTGTTGCTGAAGATCTTACAGGTGTAGCGGCAGGTTTAGGCAAATCGAGGGGCTCAAGAGGGCGATCTCTCGGAGCTAATCGAGAAGAAGGTAAAGGGGGGAGGTCTTCGTTATTGTTGGTCTGATTAATTGCGATAAATTCACCATTTGAAAAATTAACATCCCCCTCAGTTTGACCGCTAACTTTGGTGCCGACTGCGACTATTTGATTATTAGTAGCATTTTGAATGTCTAGTTTTTGATTGCTGCGAAAGATATTATTTCCTGGCTCGGCACTCGTACCTAAATCAACCTTAGATTGCGCGATCGCTGTTAAGCCATATTCGCCAGAGTTAATAATTTCATTATTCCGTAGGATACCTTGAGAATTACCCTCAAGGATAATACCGATACGATTACTATTAAAATAATTGCCTGTCAGGGTGGGAGCAGAATCTTGAACAATACTAACCCCAAAGCCAGTTCGTTCAAAGCTATTATTAATAACTTCTGGTTGAGAAGTGCCGTAAACTAGTAAGCCATTGCCGGAATTATTGTAAAAATAGTTGTTCTCTATGTGTGGTGAACTGTTGCCATTAACTGAAACCCCAGTATTACCATTACGAGTAAAAGTATTACCGATAACCTCGGGGCTGGAAGACTCAATCCATAAACCATGTCCTCGGGAATGATCGTTAGTAACAGTTACTCCTGTAATGCCACCCGCATCTTTTAAAGCTGCGATCGCCACATTTTGTCCTGCACCAGTAGGACTGATAAAATAACCATTACCCTTGATAATAATTTGGTGTCCTTGACTTTTAGCATTTCCCCGAAGAGTAATATCTTTATTAATAATTAAGGGAAAAGTTTCTCCAGTCTCTTCGCTATAGGTTCCTGAAGATAGTTTAATTGTGCTACCAGAGGGAGCTATTTTTAAAGCTTGAGTAATAGTTTTTAAAGGAGATAAATTTTTACCTGATTGAGAATCATCCCCTGTTTTGGGATTGACGTAAATCGTATTTTTATCTAAGGAAAGGGATTGGGCGATTGTTTCTTGGGCCAGAGTTGGTTGAGCTTGCAGGGCAATCTTGCTAGGTAAAGCTACAGTAAGTGCTACCAATAGTAAACGAATATATTTATCTGCTGTAGATAGCTTAATAGAACAAAAGCGATGCCTATTAGCTATTTGATAATTACTGCTTTCCATAATTTGGCTCCTTAAAAAATGAATATTGTTTATGGAATGAAATATCACCATTTGCTTTTCTCTGCTTAAGCAACTAAACATCAAACCCTTATATTTTTCTTCGTTTACTTAGTGATTAAGTACTATTTGAGTAGATGGTAAATAACGTATAATTGCGTAAGTTTTGATTCATTGACTATATATATAATTGTATTAGTGTGAAATTATTCGTCTATCATACCCCTGAACTTACTCCAACAGACCTATTACCAGACTGTGCAGTAGTGATTGATGTTTTGCGAGCAACCACTACAATTGCCACTGCACTTGATGCAGGTGCAGAAGCCGTCCATGCATTTAGTAACATAGAAGAATTGATTCGTCAATCGAATTCGTGGTCAACAGAAAAGCGTCTGAGAGCAGGAGAACGAGGGGGGGAAAAAGTAGAAGGGTTTGATTTGGACAATTCTCCTCTTGCCTGTACTCCAGAAGTGGTCAAAGGTAAAAGATTATTTCTGACTACTACTAACGGTACTCGGGCTTTACAACGAGTCGAAAAATCGCCTCAGGTGATTACTGCCGCCCAAATTAATCGTCGGGCAGCAGTTAACTATTTATTGGAAACTCAACCCAAAACTGTGTGGATGGTGGGCTCTGGATGGCAGGGTGATTATTCCGTAGAGGATACCGCTTGTGCAGGGGCGATCGCTCAGTCTATTTTTCAGCAAAGTGCTGTACCTCAGCTAGAGTTATTTGGTAATGACGAAGTGATTGGAGCAATCTCTCTTTATCAGCAATGGCAAGAAAATCTTTTAAATGTTTTCCGCCTTTGTAGCCATGGGCAACGCCTCTTAGGATTAGACGGAGATGAAGACCTTAAATATTGTTCTCAGACAGATATCTTAGATATTCTGCCGATTCAAAGAGAACCAGGGGTTTTGGTGAAGTACTAAAATTTGCCGTGAATTTTCCAGCTAAAAGCTAAGTAGGTGGGTGCAATTAAATATAAAATGCCTACAGCAAGAGAATAGGGAACAGGGAACAGGGAATAGAGAAACAGCTTAATAGTATGGTTTTATAAATTATTCTGCCTACCTACTCAAAAGCTTTTGTTAAATCTAAATGATATCGATATAGTGCCACCGGGCGATCGCTTGCTGTGAAATAATCTGGGTCTTGTGGGGAGAGATAAATTGCCGTAATTTGTTCGGCACTGATATTTCCTGAGTCTAGTAACTGATAGTTAGAAGTAGTTTCCACTTCATTAAGATAAATTCTTTCTGGAGATCTGAATAGCTGTTGGGTAACTTCGGTGGCGATAAATTGATTGTCGGAGGGAATTTCCCTGGCACGTCCTGTAATTTTAGAAATTAGCTTTCGCTCTCCCTTCAGAAATGTTATCTGTTGGTTGGGATCATCAGGGTCAATTTTTACCTGATAGACATTATCATCTCCCAAATATGCCTGAGCGATATTTTTACCATTAAAAGCTCGATCTGCCACAATTATAGGCTGAGAAGGGTTAAAGGCTGAGAACATTCCCTTGGGGGCAGAATAATATTCTTTGCCGAATCTAACCTGAAACGCGATCGCCCGATCTAGATAATTTTTGTTGGCTGTAAATCCAGGAGTGACAATATCTGGGGCTAGAGGAGCTACCTGTTCAACAAGAGTGCTATTAACCTGCCAAGTGCCAGCCATCCACTCGGGATATTCTAAGTCTCCTCTAGCAAGCTGTACTGGCGGTTTATTATTCCATTGGGGAAATTGTTGAAGACGCTCTTGAATCGGTGACGCAATGGCTGGTGTAACGCAACTGAATAGTATTAAGAAAACCGAGAAAATCTTGAGGAGATAATGGTTAATCGTTAATCGTTGATAGTTAGGAGTTAGGTTGTTCCTCATTCTTGAAACATGGCTAAAGATATTATTAGCATTATTATCCCAGTACTTAACGAAGCAGCAATTATTCAAACTACTCTACGAGGACTTCAACGAGATTCTGCTCTGGAAATTATTGTGGTTGATGGAGGTAGTGTCGATGAGACCGTAACCTTAGCTCAGCAAATGGGAGTTAGGGTTATTTCTCTTGTTGGTCGGGGAAGAGCTGCCCAGATGAATGCAGGAGCAAATATTGCTCAGGGAGAGATTCTGCTATTTCTCCATATTGACACCCAACTGCCCCCAGATTTTGATGATTTAGTTTCTAATACTTTAGAACAGCCAGATGTGATTGCAGGGGCATTTGAATTGACTATTGATGGAGCAGAGCGCTCTCTACGTTGGATTGAAATGCTAGTCAAAATGCGATCGCATTTATTTTCTCTTCCCTACGGTGATCAGGCAATTTTTATCACTAAACAGGTCTTTAAAGACATGGGTGGATATTCGGATTTACCGATTATGGAGGATTTTGAATTTATCAAACGACTTAAGCGACAAGGAAAAATTGCGCTCGCCCCTGGCGCAGTAACTACTTCTAGTCGGCGATGGCAAAAGTTAGGAGTTTGGAAAACCACTTTAATTAATCAGTTAATAATTATTGGCTACTATTTGGGGGTTTCTCCCACTAAATTAAGCAATTTTTATCGTAGTCAAAAATGTAATAAAAATCATTCTTCATAATTAATCCATCGATTGCCACCTATCAAAACTATAGCCGTATAAAGTTAGTTGTATTAGGACAAGTTTATTTGATTGCTCGTAAGTAATGAGTAATGAGTAATGAGTAATGAGTGTCCTAATGCAAGTCCGTATTGCTATAACAATTAATAGCTTTGGTTATAGGCTTTCTCAAATAGGTGAGGTACAAAATTTTCCGAACTCCGAACTCCGAACTCCGAACTTATCTTAACCGAGGTGTACTTCACTAATTCGAGAAGCGCTATATAATATTGCTCAATCACGAGAATACGAGTGTACCCTGGAATTTTGTTTGAACATGACCAAAAAATAGATGCAGAAAATTATAGGACATCTCAAGCTAGTTGGCTCTGAGGAATCTTCACGTCTAGGAATCCCAACTACAGAGGAGATTCGAGAACATCTCATTGTTAAGCTGCAAACTATCGAGGGGAATATTGATACTCCTACAGATACCTGGGAATTAATTCATCTAATGGCAAAAACTCCCGCAGCGGTAGTTAACTTAATGCGCTACTATTATGAACCCACCGATGAAGACTATTTGCTCAAGCGCAAACTTCCCAGCAATTTTCATCTTCAACTAGCGGAGACCGTTGCCTCTAGATCGGGACAAATTATTATTACCACTAATCGCGATCGCTTGATTGAGTGGGGATTAGCTCAAAGGGGCATTGCACCACAAGTAATTACCATGCAACAAGATTTAGCAGAATGGATTCCTTTTCAACATACAAAATGTACCTTAATAAAGTTGAATGGCGACTATTTGACTCCAGACTCCCCAAAACTAGATCGAAAATTCCAGATTTTTCTGCAAATGGAAATAAAACAAGTTTATCAACCAGTTTTTTTGAAATGTCGTGAAGCTGATCGCAAAAGGTTTGCTGAATTTGGGTTGAAATCAAGCTAAGAACTAAGAGCACTAATCTGCCAACGTTGAATAGATTTATTGGTCTCGATTAATTGTGATTTTGCCTGAATAGTAGTTGCCGAATGTTCTGGTTTAGGTCGAATTCTCAGTAGAAAATAACCGTTTCTATCCTGTGGCTGGAGTAAATATTCTGAGTCAGTAATGATGCGCCAAGTTATCGGTAAACTTGAGCGATCGTAAAAGGTAAAGTAAATATCAAATTGCTCAATAATTTCGGGAGTAATCTGTATTTGCAAAGCTTGTTGTGACTCTAAGTAATTATAGGCAAAGTGGGTAGCTGGTGCGCCTACAGGTAAATATTCTCTGCGGACAAAAGTTTCTGGTAGATAGTTACGAAACTTGAGAATTGTAAAAATATAATAATGCAAACTAGAATAAAACCAGTTTTTGGCATTAATTAAATCGTAATAATAGTCATTAATGTTCTTAGGTACATTCAGAGTGTCTACATACAAGTTTTTATCTACCTTAATTGCTGGATAATTAATAGTATCAGAGCGATTGTAGTAGCGAACTGCTAAAGAATATTTTCCAGGAGATAAGGGAATTTTGTGCCAATTATCGCTTTGATTAATTCTCTCTGATTCAAGACTAGTAATAGTTTTATATCCTGGGAAACTATAAACCGCTACAATCCAAGAGCGAGCAGAATTATTAGCCGTTTCAATATCTATTTCTACAGACTCTTGCACAGTAAAAGGTCCTAAAGTACCTATGATTGCATGAGTATTCCAACGAGGTCCTTTAGTCATTAAAACTGGTAATACTAAAGGGGCATTAATTGTTTTTTGAGACAATACTCGCCATTGATTAGCTTTTTTTTGATCAAAAGCAAGATATACAGTAAATAAATTACCAATAATAAACTTCATGACTTTGTAAAACACAAAAGATAACAAAGCCAGAGGAATTTCCCACAGTAAAGATATCTTATCCATTGATTTACTCGCTATTATATATAGCATTACGCTTTAAGCTTAGGACATAACATATTGGTTCAAAGGGAACAGGGAACAGAAAATGTCCTAATGTTTTCTGGTAGTGCTATACCTCAAACATTACACCCAAAACTATGGTTTAAGGTAAAGGGCTTTGCCTTAGCTATCAGCTATTAGCTTTTAACCTAGTGTAAGAGGATTCTCCCTCAAAGCACCAAGGATGTAGTGCTTAGTGGGAGATAAATCGAACTTGGCTATCAAGGGTTGAGAATCTTGTGCTTGGGTATTTTATCATCAACATTTATAGTGATAGACATGATTAGACAAGCACAAAAAGTACGAATTTATCTCACTGATGAACAAAAGCAGCAATTGGCAGGTGCGGAGGGAGTGTCAGACCAAGCCTAGGTCGTAAGACCAGAGTAAGGCAATACCCAGCGAAGCTAGAAACTCGTTCTAAACGAAGTTTAGAATGAGTAGTTCATAGGTGAATCTAGCCATAAAGTACTTGGGTACTTACAGATTCAATTCAGCTGAGAAGTCTTGGCGTTTGGTAAAGCGATATGCACCCATTAAGGCTCCCCAAGTTCCTTTGCCAGTTTTGGGGTCTATACCCTTATCAAAAGTTTGTAGCTCATCTGCGGTAGCTTCAAACCCAAGAAAAACTTGAAAAGTAGTACCTTGATAAGTAACGCTACAGGGTGTATCTGTCACGGGAGTAGTTTTAAAGCAGTACTTACCGTTAGCAAACTGTTCAGTGGCAACTTTAAGAGTACAGTTAGGCAGAAATTTAATCTTTTCTGGAGTTATTTGTTGGATTAAGTCTTGGTTTTGTCCTGCCCCCCTAGCAGTGGTTATGTCTTCAAACATATAGAATTCTACTTCTATCTCGTCTCTTTGCCTCAGTCTTAAAATTCGTGGTCGATAAGGCTGATCTAGCTTGATAACATTAGCTTGTTCGGCAAACAGAGTAAGACTATCATCCGTAAAAATAGGTACTGGTTTGATCCAAAGTCTGAGATGAACATACCATGCCGGTTGCTCTAAAGCTTGTTGTTTATTATCAAATTCTCCAGCTAGATAAGATGCTAGAGCTTTGACTTGAGGGGAAAAACTCATGATTTTTTTCTGTTGAGTAATAGCAATAGAATAGTAAGGGCGAATTGCATTCGCCCTTACAAAAATCTGGTATCAAAACTAAAAAATGTAATGCAATAGCTTGAATTTAATTTCTGCCTAGCTAAATCTAAACCAACATTCTCCACTCAAGCATTTAATCAAAATACTGTTCCGAGAAGTAAGGAAATCTTGTTGATTCTGATTCCGGTTTTATAAATCGAGTCGTTTAATTACAAGAAAGATTTAGCTGATAGTACTGAAGTTATGGTTAATAAAATTCCTAATAGAATAATTGCCCAAGTTTTGTAAGTACCAGAGGCATTACCCCTAGCTACCAAAGACTCTTGTTCTTCAAGTTGCGATCGCAAACTATCGATTAGACCTTTTTGTTCGTTGCCCTTTAAATCCAGCAAGCTATAGTTTTGTTTTTGTTCTGATAACTCTTGATTAAGTTGTTCTGCTAAAGAAGAGCTTTCACTAATTTGACGCTGAAGATCGGCATTCTTAGTTTTTTCTTGGTTTAGGTTAGCAATTTGTTTTTCTTTTTCGGCTGTTTCTTCTACCAAATGCTTTTTAGTCTGACTAAGATTTTTTTCTTGGATGGTTATTTGTTGATTTAATTCTGTTATTTGTTGCTGTAAATTCTGAGTAGTTTTGTTTTGTTCTTGAAGCAGATTTTTTTGTTGCTTAGTTTCTTGTTCTAAACTGGTTATATGGTTTTGTTTTTTGGATAATTGTTGTTGGATTGTTTGTTTTTCTGTTTGAAGACGCTTGAGTCCTTCTTGCCGCTCTTGAATTTCATTCCTTAGTGACTCTACTTGCTGTTGAGTTTCAGTTAGTTGTTCCTGAAGATTCTGGTTATTATCATTCGCCTTAGATAATTGCTTTTGAGCTTCTCCTACTTGCTGTTGTAATTGAGTTAAAGCTTCTTCTTTAGCTGTTAATTGCTGTTGAGCCTGGTCGCGATCGCTATTGAGGTTTTCAATCTCACTGTCTTTATCTGCAAGCTGTTGCTCTAGTTGAGAAATGGCAGTTTCTTTTTCGCTTAATTGCTGTTGGACTTGAGTGCGATCGCTGTTGAGGTTTTCAATTTCACCGTCTTTATCTGCAAGCTGCTGCTCTAGTTGAGAAATGGCGGTTTCTTTTTCGCCTAATTGCTGTTGGACTTGAGTGCGATCGCTGTTGAGATTTTGAATCTCACTGTCTTTATCTGCAAGCTGCTGCTCTAGTTGAGAAATGGCGGTTTCTTTTTCTGCTACTTGATTTTGCCAGTTCTGATGGCTATCTTGCTGTGTGGATAATTGCTGTTCTAAATCTTTAATCTTAGCTTCGCTAGCCTCGATAGTCTTTTGTGCCGCCTTACTATCTTCTTTTTGTTGAGTAAGCTGCTGTTTTAACTGCTCAAGCTGCTTTTGAAGTTGGTTTTCAGTATTTTTAGTATTTTTATTTTTTGGAGCTTGTTCCGACCCAGAATTTTTTAGTTCCTCGATTTGCGCTTGCAGTTTTTTAACCAAAGCTTCTTGTTCTCTAGAACGCTCTTTTAAGGTCTGATAGCTAGCCTTGTGCTCTTGAATTTTTGCTTTTAACTCTGCTAACACAGCAGACTCAGCTGCTTCTTGCTTTCTACTAGTTGACGCAGCTGGTTTTTGTTCCCTTGACTCTGAAACAGAACCATCTACTATCTGTATTGTGGTAGTTGAACTTTCCGGTGAATTATCATCCTGAGATGCAATGGAGATAGTTTTTTCCGCCATCTGACTGGCGATCGCTAAATTTCCTGTAACCAAGTTTTCAATAACTTTTGACTTAGAAAGACCTGTTTCCTCAACAATCTCATTCAGATTTTGAACAGCCTTAGTGCTCAGGGAGATTCCTACTTGAGACTTGTCTAAAAAACTGCTAGTCTTGGATGTTTTATTACCAGACTTGGTTTTTTTTCTCGGCATATTTTTCTCTATCTCCGATGTTTAATTCCAGCTTATTCTTACCACATACACTCTAAAATTATAATTGCTTTAACTCTCTGTGAGAAAATTCTCCTTCAAAGCCCAAAGGATGTAGGGCTTAGTGGGAGACGGCAATAGGTTTAACGAGGGGAACCCTCGCAACGCTTTGCCTTATGAATCGAACTGGACAACGCAGTGGTTGAGAATTATAAGTTTCTACCAGAAGCACTTGTTCATGGTGAAATACTCATATGATTCTAAACTATCGTTATCGCATATACCCTGATATCAAACAAGTCGAACTACTCAATGAGTGGCTGGAGACTTGTCGTGTTAGCTATAATTATGCGTTACGAGAGCTGAAAGACTGGATTGCTTCTAGGAAGTGTTCAATTGATCGATGCAGTTTGGAATCAGAATATATCATGGCTGCGGACTATCCGTTTCCTGGTTATCATCAGCAACAAAACAACCTACCTAAAGCTAAAAAGAAATTCCCACGACTAAAAACAGTTCAGTCTCAGGTTTTACAAACCAATATAAGAAGACTGCATGATAGCTGGGATTCATTTAGAGAAAGGGGATATGGTTTTCCGAGATTCAAAAAGTACGGACAAATGAAGTCCATGCTGTTTCCTCAGTTCAAGACTAATCCATTGAGTGATTGGCAAATTCAACTGCCTAAGCTGAGAAAAGTCAGAATCAATTCCCTACAAAAACTATTTGTTCTAATACAATCTGAAACAATAGGTCAACCAATTGGAATGACTATAAATTGCACTAGTAAATTGACTAATGTTAATTAGCACGAACGCTCATCAAATCTGGTATAGAAGCCTCCATACTTAATCCAATATTGTTTTAAATCGTGGTGAGGTGTATGCAGACTTGCCTTAGCTTGATATAAAATCACTTGACGATGATTACCAATCCAAACTTTTCTAACCGGTTCAACGGAAATGAAAGTTCCACCCAATCCTTTTACACACTCTTCAAATCTTTCGATTGTGGAATATTCCAAAGTTTCAAAAATGAAAAAGTTACCCGAACAAATTAGATGACGGCTTCTAATCCAAGCTTGCATTTTTTTGCTAGCTATTGGTGGTAACATACTTTTAGCTGTTAACTCCGACGTGATCATCTTTATCTCTCTAATTTATATTTGTTGAAGCAAGTTGACTTGATTAGTTAAGGTGTTGGAATTCAAGACATTAACCTAATTCAAAAGTCTAGTGGCTTGCAAACCAAAAACTATGGTAATTCAGTCGCAAAACTAGCTCTTTTCTTAAACTTCAATGGTCCTTTAGCCGATCCCCAAATCTGCTCGTGGGTATTCAAATCCATTCCTCGATCCCAACTGACCCAGGTGGTTTCTGTTAGCTCAACACTGCTAACTAAGTAAGTTTTAATCCCTGTACGATAGCTAAAACACTTGTTACCTGGTTCAACACTACCGTGAAAAACTTCACCCTCTTTTCGGAACACCATTGAACAGTTGTAACGGCGTTCAATGCCGTCTGGGGGAATTTCGAGCAGAATTTCGCGATTATGACCAGCACCGGCAAAGTTTTCAGCTTCTTTGAGACTATGGTTTTCAATATAGATATGGTCGCCCCGATCTACTAGACGATGTACTCCTTGACGATAAGGAGTCCAAAGATCGTAGTCATAAACTTGTTCGGAATAGAAGCCGATCCCTGAAAAAAAGTCCCAGGGTAAAGGCCGAAAGAAAATCCGAATATGAGCGTAATTTTTGGGATCGGCATCAGATTGTTGACGGTTGCAGAAATCCCCAGCCATCAGTTGGGCTAATTCACGAAGTAGACTATTTTCTTCTTGCTTTGCTGGATAATCTTCTCTGGTCAACATGATCTTATAGTTATGAAATTTTAAAAAAGGAATAAAAAATATATTTTTAGATTTTTAAAGTGAGTATTCTAAAATTAGCAAGATCGTAATTTTTCTAGTTAAGCCGAAAAAGCTATTTCACCTTCTATGTTGACTTCGAAATTACTTAGTTTTTTGGAGAGAGAGAACGAATTTCTGAAGAAAAGGAAGCGGTAGTAACGCCCTTTCCATCTCCTGTTTTAATCAAAGAAACCCGAAGACGCAAGTTCGGTGTCGCAAACCAAATTTTTTCCTCAGCACTAGCTCTTTCATATTGGGTATTTAATATGAACGAACCATCTTCTACTAGCTGATAATAGCCGATCGCTGGTACAGTTTCGGCATATCCTTGTTCTCTTAATAATTTCCCTTTAGTTGGGTTATCAGGGTCAGGCACGGGAACCAACACAGTCGAACCAGAAAGCACCTCATCTTCATCCCAGTCGGATTCTCCTTCCCAAGCCATATAAAAAGGACTAGACACTAAATGCGGGTCAACTTGATTAGCTTTACAAAGCTCGATTACTCTCCCATCACTATTTTCTAAGGATTGAATTTCAATCTCAGAAGTTACTTCCTCAAAATGATGAAAAGCTAAATGATGCGCGCTACGTTGCGATCGCCATGAACCCAAAGAACGCTGCACAAATTCATCTATATTCATGGATATTAAATAATAGTAAGCATGACTGTAAGGTTTTTCTTATTTTTTTCACTAACTGCTAGATTTGGATTAGCTTAGTAAGCATTTTTGGTTCTAGCAGCCCAAAAATTTGCTGCTAGAAAATCATTACTACTGTGGATTAAAGCATAAGTTAATTATTCGTGATGCCGATTTCTTGGAGCCCAAAAAATTTCCTAAGTTGTTTCCTTAGGTTTCATCAGAGGCTTCAGAAATAGAGGCAGTTTCTCCTAGAGAAACACTTGCTACTTTCCCCCCCAGACGATTAATGTTCTGAATAGTTTGAGACATTCTACTGTAAGGAACTTTAACTGTATAATTGCTAGTACGCGCTATGTCCTGACGACACACACCTGTTACTTCAATTGCTACAGTGCGGCTTCCATATCCACTAACATTGGTATCTCCTGTAGTAATCATGCCTGACATATTTTTAGTTACTCCCAATTTCTTGCAGAGGCAAATCTAAGTTTGCCCCTATATGTTTTGTTTTACTCTAAATTATGATTTAGACTTCAGTAATGCTGAGAATTTTGGCACCAATACGATGTAAATTCTTGATTTTGGCATTTAACTGTTCGTAATTCACTTCATAACTCTGATTACTAATACGGTTCAAAGAACCAATGCTAGCTTTAGTCGCTTTAATGCGAAAGCGCTTATTGTTAGTACCAGGAGTTTTACCAGAACTTTTGCTCGGAAAAACGATTGCTGTGGCTTGATTAGCTGCCAAATCTGAGATTAGCTTAGCTTTATTAGTAGTATTGTCGCTGCTTGCGTAACCACGATATAAAGCGTAGGTACGATTAAAACCAACATTTAGCAAAGTACGCTGGTTACTCTCTGTCCGAGGACAGGGTACAATATTTTCCCCAAATGCATTAAGATATTCATCACTATCGATATAGGAATCGATTTCAGCTTCATAACCAGAGTTGTTATAAAGTTGAACATGCTGCGAAACTTCTGCCTGGTCTAGAGGAGCCCGTCCTAAAAAATGTTTACAATTCATTTCGATAAAGCGGTATTGAGATGAATTATCAAAAAATAAGGAACGGTATAGCTCTGATTGACCAATCGCCCGCACAAAACCTCGCACCGTAATATCGCCATTTCTTAATAATGACTCAGCGTTTGTCAAACGATCGCACTCTAGTAAATGAGCATTTCCTAAAACTTGAGTATAGGCTGTGCGAATAATAATCTCAAAATCCTGGTCTGGTTGGCGTTCGCGAAGTTCTATTGGCTGCACATCAGTCATCCATAATGACATGATCAATTTCTCCTGAATTTAAACTATTTGAAAAATATTAGCGTTCTAAAAACTAGCTAATTTCAGTAATGCTAACGATTTTGGCTCCAGTTCTCTGAATACGCTGAATTTGAGGAGTCATGCGATCGCCAGGTACGATATACTCAGTTGTACTAACACGACGAGGACTATCGAATTTTGCACCTTTGACCACAATTTTGAACCGTTTTGCTGTAGCATCTTTATAAGGAGAAGTACGTCCACCAACAGAAGGAGTTTTAGCAGCAACGGCACTATTGGTAGCAATGCTATCTACCAGGCGAGAATCTTTATCAGCACTATCTACCCCAGCAACACCTTGAAGCAAAGAAAGAGTCCGATTATAGTTAACTTGCTTTTTCCCTATTTGGCTTTTGGCTCCAGTATAGTAAGGAACGATGTTTTCACCGAATTTCTCGGAATACTCAACACTGTCAAGGTAAGAATCGATTTCAGCATCATAACCTTCATTAATACAACGTTGGATATGTTCAGAAAGTTCTGCTTGGTCTTCGGGGGCACGTCCTAAAAGATGTTTGAAATTAAGCTCAACAAAACGATAAGGTGCAGCAGTTTCAAAATAGCGGGCGCGATAAAAGTCTGACTTAGCTACGGCACGAACAAACTCTCTTAAGCTAATGCTACCATCGCAAAATTGAGATTCTGCGCTGACTAAACGCTCACTCTCCATCACATGAGGATTTCCCAAAACTTGCTTATATACATTGCGTATAGCTATAGTCTTGTCATCGGCAGTGCTATTTGCACGAACCTCAACTGGCGCATCTAATACTGCGGTCATATTTTGTTTCTCCTGAATAAATATTTTTTTGTCAAATTGAAATTAGCCATCGAGAATAGCTAAATATAGAATTATGCTATCCTCGAACACTGTTGTGAGAAAATCTGGATTAAATAGCAGTAATACTGGCTATTTTGCCACCTTGCTTATGAATACGCTGATATTCTTGAGATAGCTGTTCGTAAGGAACTAAATATACTTTGTTGCTACGACGGAATCGAGAAACTCGGTTAACTGCACCAGGAGAAGCATAACCAGTTACTTCAATACGATATACTTTGCCGTTGGCACCTGCGCCAGAGCCTTGACGAGTGCGGGCTCCCAAAGTAGGTTCTTGGAAAGACCAGCCATCACCAGCAGCACCACCAGAAGGAGGAACAACTGCTATAGGAGTTCCTTGAATTACGTTTTTGTTGAGTGCGGGACTCTTACCAGCCAAACTTCCTTTAAAGTCGCTAGAAGAAGCTCCACGAGCTAGAGCAAACATATGAGTGAATTCCACCATAGTTTGACCAGGACGGCTCTTATAACCACGATAGTAAGGAACAAAATTCTCACCGTAAGCATTTTGATATTCGTCGCTATCAAGATAAGAGTCGATTTCTGCTTCCCAACCACCCGTATCAAGGATGGCACTGTGAGCTTTCATCTCGTCGTAGCCATTGGGGGCACGACCCAGAAAATGTTTAAAGTTTAATTCAATGAAACGATAACGAGGACAAGTTTCAAAGAAGCGTGATATGTAAGCGTCAGACTTTCCTACTGCTCGCACGAACTCACGTACGCTTAATTCGCCTCTTTTAAATTGAGACTCAGGGACTGTTGCCCTCTCGCTTTCCATAATGTAAGCATTGCCTAGTACCTGTCTGTAGACAGCACGAATAACGCTCTCTACTTCTTCTTCTGAACGACCTGGTACATATTCAAAAGGGGCGGTATCTTCAAATAAGCCGACACCTAATTCGGATGCTGGTCCAAATGTCATTTAAAAAATCTCCCAAATTAGGAATTAAATTTTCATAGGATGTATGTTGCCAGAATGTTGAGAGTAGATAAGCTCAAGAAAGAGTCATCTTGATTAACTCTGTTTCTGTCATACAGACCTTTATTTATGAGTTGTATGTAAATACACAAACTCGACAAGCAAAGCAAGCTTAAAGTAACAAGTAGTACTAGTATCTTGGCTATAACTTGTCATGATTAAATTTTCCTACAAACTAGGAAAATTCATTGGCTAACTTATCAAAAGGCAAACGCATTGCAGCGAGAAATCAACCACAATTTAAATTTGAAGTTTCACTGCCCCACGATTACTACAGTTGAATGATGCCAATTATTTTGATTACAAACATTTCGGGTTAGATTCTTCTCTAGGAGGAGGAGTTGAAACCCTTATATCAGTGCACAATTAATTTAAGAGTGCAGTTTCTTAAAAAAGGTGTTTGATCTAAAATTTTGTCTTACTCAGACGAACTATATTGATCTTTATTTAACACCTAAAGTAAGTGAACGTAAACCTCGTCTTATTAAGGCAAGATAGCCGCTCACAGTTTATTTATACAATGCTGTCTGAACTGTTCTTATCAAGTTTTGTAAAACTTAACGAGAATATCATGAACTTTCGTTAACCAGAGAGTTTAAAAGATACAAAAGTATACAAACTAAAGATTAATGTATTTAGCTACACTTTTTGTTCGACTCCAAAGCCTACTAATAAAACATTTTTCAGAGGCTTTCCCGTTGGCGGTTTCTCGTAGTTAAGAATTTTACGAATACGTAATGTAGGATTGGTGAGGGTAATAGAGTCGACAGAGACTAACCGAGTATAGTTTGTAGTCATCAGTAATTCCCTAGTATTGGTGTCAAAACAAAAATGAGAGACTATTGCTCTCGCCTCTTCATAAGCGCGATCGCGCAAATAGTCTCCTTCTATAATTGAGCCATTATTTGATTTGGGCACAAACATTAAATTGAGATTTTGTCTAACTTCCTCACCTTTTTCCGAGATGGTGTAAAAACCCAAATTAAATCCAGGAAATTGTTCTAGATTATCTAGTTTGTTATAAGAATTATCAGTTAGTACCTTGGTTTTTTGTTCGCTGGTTAAGGGATCGACATGGAAAGTAGTTCGCGATCGCTCGATTTCCTTGTGAGTTAAATAATGATAAGTGCGATCGGATTGCCAATTACCGATACAGTCCGCAAAGAATTGATCAAATATACTGGTGTTCATAAATATTTAGTGTAATTTAGCAGTGAGAATCCTTAAAGGTTTTAGCAGTTAACCATGGTAGAAACTGTGACATTAGCTTGAAGCAAGGCGCAAACCAAGAATTTCGCCGCAGGTATGCTCTCCGAGAGACTTTGTTGGGATTTATGAAATTGTTAACGTCATTTTAAAAAGTCAAATCTAAAAATATCATCTTTGGGCTTGTTTGCAGTGAGATTATCCCAATTAATTGCTTGGAGGAAAAGAACAGCCTCTAAAGTTTCTACTACATCTACTCCCCATTCGCCAATTTGTAGAGAGGTAGTAGATGTACTAGTAGCAGGAGTAGTTTTTTTGCCACCTAAGATCAAAGTGTCAGTAGAGAGTTGAGAACGAGAAAGATCATTTTTTCTGCTACTGGTTAAGATCTCGCCGCACATTTGACCAATTTCTGGGGCTGTATATTCTTCTGTGGGAAAAAGAATCTCTACCACCCAATGAGGATTTTTAATGTAGCTACAGCTAATATTATCCTTTGTACTTAGTCCATCGATAAATACTTGGGCAAACTCTTCTCGGTTAAGGGTGGGAAGTTCATTATTGTTGAGGTTGAAGTTGTGGGAAAGTAGCATTCTCCCTGTTGAATTATCACTCACAGTGTTTCATTAGTTTTAAATGACTATTTTTAAACATACTTGATTACCACTAGGGTTGATCATCTTTCCCCCAAATGATGACACACCCTAAATTTTAGGTTGTTTCGGCACCACTTTAGTTCGCAAAATGATGAAGCCAGCAAGAATAATTAAAACACCACCAAAAAGTGAGTTAGTTTTTAATAGATCGTCCCAGAAAAGCCAACCAAGAAACGTGCCAAAAGGGACAGAAGTATAAGTAAAAATACCAACGCTGGAGGCTGGGGCATTTTGATATCCACGGGTTAAGAGCAGTTGACCGATAGTTGTAGTTAAGCCAATACCGACTAACATGAAATATTGATTTATAGTAGGAGTTTGCCAAGTCCAAGCAAGAGGAATTGAGGAGATAGCAAGACCGAAAATGGCAAAATAAGTAACTATGCGTAATGGTGGCTCGGTTGCGGATAGCTTACGAATAGTGACAAAAGCCAGAGCAGCCATTACGCTACTAGCTAATGCTACTAAGCTAGCCCAATCAGTATTGCCCGTGGGGTCTAAAATTAAGAAAACTCCAATGAATCCTAGTACTCCTGCTAAAATTACTGGCTGCGTAATACTTTCTTGAAGCCAGAACCAAGAGATAAAGGGGATAATTAAAGGGATAGTTGACTTGATCAACATTGAATCTCCCAGAGGAATATGTGCCAAAGCATAAAAAAAGGTATACATAGCCGCCATCCCAAAACCAGACCGGAGCAAATGCAGATGCAAGCAATTTGTATGTAGTATTTTAGAGCCAGCTTTGATTAATAAAGGAGTTAGGATAACTAATCCAAATAAATTGCGGAAAAATACAATCGATTCATTAGGTAAGCTGGCTGATACCAACTTAATAATGGTTGCACTGAGAGCAAAACTGAATTCGGAAGCAACAATGTAACATGCCCCATAGATAATATTTTGACTTTTGGTCATATAAAAAATAGCAATTTTAGGGGACTAGTATTAATCGTAATCTAGCTAAATTTTTTGAATTAATAATGTAGTGTTAAATCAATATAAGGTCAATTGTTATTTTTAAAATCTATGTTTAAATCCATTACCCACGTTATCTATGACATGGATGGATTGCTGTTAGATACAGAATCCCTAAATGAACAAGTAAATAGTGAGATTGTGCAACGCTACGGCAAATCTTTTGATGCGAAGCTTAAAATTGCGATCGCGGGAAGAACAACCATAGATTCAGCCAGAATAATCATAGATACTTTGTCAATTCCTCTCACAGTTGAAGAATATATTGTTGAGAGAAATAAACTACTTTATCCTTTGTATTCCACAGCTCAAGCTTTACCAGGAACCAGAGAACTGATTCAACACCTAGCAAAACATAAAATTCCTCAGGCGATCGCCTCTAGTTCGACCCGTAAACATTTTGAGATGAAAATGGTGAATCATCAGCAATGGTCAAACATGATTCAAGTAATGACCCTAGGGGATGATCCTGAACTAAAGCGAGGAAAACCGGCCCCAGATATTTTTCTACTGACAGCTCAGAGATTAAATGCTGACCCTAGACAGTGCTTAGTGTTTGAAGATTCTCTGGCGGGAATGAAAGCGGCGATCGCGGCAGAGATGTCTGTAGTTATTATTCCCGATCCTGTATTTGACAAACAACCGTTTCAGGATGCAACTCAGGTACTAAATTCGATGACAGAGTTCAATCCTCAAGCATGGAATTTACCAGGAATGTCCTGATTTTAGTCGTATAAGCCAGCAAAAGTAAAAAGGCAACGGAAATTAACTCTTTTTATAGAAATCTATTTAATCTCTGAAAATTGGTAAACTGAGGCAATGTCTTAATTAGTTTCTTCTCGAACGTAATTTAAAGATGTGTTTAGAGATGAGACGACTTTTTGCTTTTAAGTTATCAATTATGTCAATTATTCACGGCAGTTGGAGTGTTAATGCAGGTAAAGATTATTTCTTTATCTGGGGAGAAGTATGGCGTTCTTTAGTTAACGAAAATTATACGACTAATGAAGCAGGTGATTTAATTCATCCTTTTGATTTATCTTGCCCAGAGTTATTGGAGCTACTTAAAAGCCATGAACTAGATTTTGCAGAATTATTTGACAATAGTAAGTGGCAAACTCAATTGATTGCCATTCCGACGATTATTACTGGCTCAGGAGAAAACAAGAAGATACAACCCGTTTTTGCCAAGGATAACGTAGAATCTGAGTCAACTTTAGACTCATATCTTTGGGAGGTAGAAGGGTTTCGCTTAACTCCCCATGAAACCATAAAATTATTGCAAGTTTTATCTCTGAGTTCTTTACAGGCAAGTACTCAGTATCTAGCAGGAGATATTTGTTTTTGGTCGCACATTTATCGCTGGGTATTAGATTTAATTGTCAGGCAAAAGTTTTTACCTGGAATTGAAGCTCCTAAGTCAACAGAAACTAGTTACAGAAGTATCTGGCAACCCTTAATCGATAGCGAAGTTGATCGTGTGCGGTTAGCAAAATTCACCCAAGCTATCCCAGAAGCTTGTTTGGCCTATCTTGATGCTGAAGAATCGGAAGCAGAAACCACTGACGAAGAGCTGTTATTGCGATCGCTTTCCTTAATTTTAGATGCTCAATTGCGTATCTGGACAGATTACAAAGCTAGTAACGTTAAGGATGTTACGGTTTATCCTTGGTTAGAATCACTTTCAGAGTCTCCAGTATTAGAAGCAGAACAGAAAAGTATTAATCGCTTAAATAATGCTCTATATAATTGGACGTTACCCATCAGCGAATATATTGTCAATCGTCAGAATAATAACTTAGGACAAAATCGCTATCGTGTTTGTTTTGTCCTCACTCCGCCGACCAAAACTACACCCGACGGAGAACAGAATGATTGGTATTTAGATTATTATTTACAGGCGTTAGATAATCCTGATTATATTATTGGTGCTGCCACAATTTGGCAATGTGCCATCGATACCCTAACGATTAATCGTCGTACAGTCGAAAATCCCCAAGAAATTCTCTTAAAAGGTTTGGGTTTGGCTAGTCGTATTTATGAACCAATTAAAATAAGTCTCGAACAAAGCCAGCCCTTATCTTGTCTCCTCAATCCCATCCAAGTCTATGAATTTATCAGAGCGATCGCTTGGCAATTAAAAGACAATGGTTTAGGAGTAGTTATGCCTCCTGGTTTAACCCCAGGCACAAGCGAACAAAGGTTAGGCATTAAAATGACTGCTAGCGTGAATCAAAAAAAAGGAGAACGTTTAAGTCTGCAAAGTTTACTGAAATACAAATTAGAAATTGCCTTCGGTGAACACACTGTTTCTAAGCGAGATTTCAAAAAATTGCTGGCTCAAAAGTCCCCCTTAGTAGAAATAGATGGGCAGTGGATTGCACTCCAACCTGCTGATGTTAAAGCTGCTCAGGCGGTATTAGATAAATCTAATGAGCAGTTGAATTTATCGGTGGAAGATGCCTTACGTTTATCCACTGGGGATACCAAAACCCTAGCCAAATTACCTGTAGTTAAGTTTGAGTCTAAGGGAGTATTAGCAGGATTAATTGATAATTTATCGGATCATAAAACTGTTGAACCAGTTAAAAAGATCAAAGGTTTTTCGGGTGAGTTACGCCCTTATCAGGCAAAAGGAGTTGGTTGGTTATCTTTCTTGGAAACTTGGGGTTTAGGGGCTTGTTTGGCGGATGATATGGGTTTAGGGAAAACGATACAACTAATAGCTTTCCTGCTTAATTTGCAACAACAAGATATTTTAACTAAGCCGACTTTACTAGTTTGTCCTACTTCCGTAATTAGCAACTGGGAGCGAGAAGTGAAGAAATTTGCCCCTAAATTAAAAACAATTATTCACCATGGCGATAAACGAGAGCAGGGAAAAACCTTCGCTAAACAGGTCCAAGATAAACAATTGGTAATTACCAGTTACTCCTTGGTTTATCGAGATTTAAAAACTTTTTCAGCTATAGAATGGCAAGGAGTAGTATTAGACGAAGCCCAAAATATCAAAAATCCCTCCGCTAAACAATCTCAAGCCGTCAGAGAAATTCCCGCAGGATTCCGTATTGCCTTAACGGGAACCCCTGTAGAAAATCGCCTCGGAGAATTATGGTCAATTTTAGACTTTCTCAATCCTGGTTTTTTGGGGAATCGTAATTTTTTCCAAAAAAGATTTGCCGTGCCGATCGAAAAATATGGCGATCGCGAATCTTTAAATATCTTAAGATCTTTGACGCAACCATTTATTCTTCGCCGTTTAAAAACTGATAAGAATATCATTCAAGACTTACCAGAAAAGCAGGAAATGAATGTCTACTGTGGACTTTCTACCGAACAAGCAGAACTTTATCAACAACTGGTAGATAATTCTCTCCAAGAAATCGAAGACTCTGAAGGAATTAAACGTCGTGGGTTGATTCTGACTCTTTTGTTGCGTCTCAAACAACTCTGTAATCATCCTGAATTACTCGCAGAAACTAAGAATAAAAAAGTCAAAGTCAAATTAGAGTCAGACAATTTTGGCGATTGCCCGAAGGGCAGTGGCTTCGCCAATCGTTCTGGTAAATTATTACGCCTGGAGGAGATGTTAGATGAGATTATTGCCGAAGGCGATCGGGCATTGATTTTTACCCAATTTTCTGAGTGGGGCAAAATCTTAAAACCTTATTTAGAAAGTAAATTACAAGGAGAAGTTTTATTCTTGTATGGTGCTACTCGCCGTCAAGCCAGACAAGAAATGGTAGACCGCTTCCAAAATGAACCCAATGGACCTAAAATATTTATTCTCTCTCTGAAAGCTGGTGGTACGGGGCTTAATCTAACCAGAGCCAATCATGTATTTCATGTCGATCGCTGGTGGAATCCGGCGGTAGAAAACCAGGCAACAGATCGAGCTTTTCGCATTGGACAAAAACGCAATGTTCAGGTACATAAATTTGTCTGCACAGGTACTTTGGAAGAACGCATCAATGACATTATTGAAAGTAAAAAAGACCTTGCAGAACAGACGGTAAATGCTGGAGAACAATGGCTCACAGACTTTGATAATAGTAGTTTACGTAATTTATTGCTATTGGATAGAGATGCAATTATCGATGAGTAGAGTCAAATAAGTAGTCGTGCAAAATTAATTTAATAGTTAGGATTGGTAAAAGGGAAAGGGGGAAGGGGAAAAGGAGTATCGAATATACAATCAATTTTGCATATGTACTTACTGAACCAAAGATTAGCATTCAAAAAAAACTTATTTATCTTAAAAAAAAATTTAAGTATCTGACTGAAGCGCCAAAAAACTTTATGATGTTACCCAGTCTTGGAAATTAACTGAGCAATTAGACGTATCAAGGAATTTTACAGTGTTACTCCCTCTATTATGCCCGATCCTGGTTTAGAAAAGCTGTTTAATCGTCTGTCTAAAAGTCTTGCTGAAGATAAACTAGTTCAGGACGTGACCAACGATATCAGAGCAAAACTTGATGTTGATCGAGTGGTTCTTTATTATTTTTATCGTCAATGGCAGGGCAGAGTGACTTTTGAATCTCTTAGTTCCTCAAAGTATTCAATTTTTGGTTCAACGGGACCTGATGAATGTTTTAACGGCGAGTATGCTGCTCTATATCAGAAAGGCAGAGTCAGTGCGATCGCTAATATTGAAACGGCACCGATTGCGGAATGTCACCGAGATTTTTTAACCACAATTCAGGTAAAGGCTAATTTAGTTGTACCCGTTTTACCTCCCAAAGGATTATGGGGTTTACTAATTGCTCATCATTGCCAAAGTCCTTTTGATTGGTCAGCAGACAATATCCAAACTATGCAAACAGGGGCAGCAACTCTTGCTCAAGCTCATGCAATTCGTCAGGGTTGATAAAGTGAGTTTGGAATTCGGAGTTCGAAGTTAGGAGTTTCAAAAATAAATGAAATTAAAGGTCAACAGTATTAAGAACCTGCTTCGCTGCCGTATATCTTTAATAGATCGTTATTTAGTCAAAGAACTAAGTGTATTTTTTTTATTTAGTGTCGGCTTATTTTCTTCTTTGGGAGTAACGATAGGAACAGTTTCCGACTTAGGGTATAAAATTACCGAACACCAATTACCAATTACTGTCGCCATTTTGATTTTTGGCTACAAAATACCAGAATATATCGCTTATGCCTTACCTATTTCGATATTACTCGCTAGTTTAATCATTTATGGTCGCCTGAGTCGCGATCGCGAACTAGTTGCTTTAGCTAGTTTTGGGATTAATTTTTATCGCATCATTACCCCAGCTTTGGTATTTAGCTTAATAGTCACTGGAGTAACTTTTTTATTTAATGAATTAATCGTGCCTGGGGCAAATTATCAAGCAAACTTAGTCCAAACTCCTTTTGTTGATCAATCAGAATTAAACCTGCAAAAAAAAATATCTTTTATGCTGAATATCAATCAAAGGGTCTAAATGCTTCATCTGCACCAGGAAAGCTAAATAAAATCTATTTTGCCGAGCAATATCAGGAGCGAATTTTACAAGGAATAACAGTTATTTATTTTGCTCAGGGAAAAATAAGTCAGATTGTTACGGCTAAATCTGCTACTTGGAATCAAGAACAACAACTATGGAATTTAGTTGCTGCTGAAATTAACCATATAAACCCCCGTATTGAAGACATGGTTACGGAAAACTTCGGTAGCCTCAAATTACCCCTATCGGCAACTATGTTTGAAATTGCCAGGAAAAAACGTAGTCCCGAAGAGATGAATATTCGTCAGGCACAAGAATATTTAAAGATCATCAAAAATAACGGTAAAAAAACTGAGATAACTAAGTTTGAGGTAAAAATTCAACAAAAATATGCCTTCCCTTTTATCTGCCTGGTGTTTGCTTTGGTAGGGTCAACTTTAGGGGCTAAATATTCCCAAATCAATAGAGGAAAAGGATTTAGTCTTTGTGTCGGGATTGTATTTTTTTATTATCTATTAGGATTTGCCAGCGATTCATTGGGCATTGTGGGAGTCCTATCACCTTGGTTAGCAGCTTGGCTACCCAATATTTTATGTTTAATTGGGGGTATTTACTTGTTAGTCAATGTTAATCGTTAAACTATGGTACTAGAAACAATATTGACACGATATGCAGCAGGGGAAAGAAGCTTTCCTCAGTTGAATTTACGAGAAGCTGAATTAATCAAAGTCAATCTCAGCAGTATTAATTTAAATGCAGCAGATTTGCGACAAGCACGACTTGGCAGAACTAATTTTAGTTATGCTTGTTTGCGTTCAGCGGATTTAAGTGAGTCCATACTTTGGGGTACAGACTTAACTCAAGCGGATTTATTTGAAGCTAAATTAAGAGAAGCCGATCTTAGTGGAGCAATCTTAACTCAAGCTAATTTAGAAAAAGCTAACCTGATTAAAGCTATTTTAGAAGGAGCAAATTTCAGTAGTGCTAAACTTTGCCACGCCCTAATGATTGAAGTAGACTTACGCCCAGCCTCAGATTATCGCACTAATCTTAGTCAAGCTGATTTGAGTCATGCGGATCTTAGCTACGCCAATTTGAGTATGGCTCTTTTATATCAAGCTAAGTTAGATGGAGCTAGGCTTTGTCGGGCTAATTTGAGTAAGGGTAGGAGAGAAACTGCTTTAGCTACGGATTTAACTGAAGTGAGTATGCGTGGTGCAGATTTAAGCTATGCCGATTTCACCGGTGCAATTTTATCCAAAGCTGATTTAACGGGTGCTGATTTAACAGGAACAATCTTAACAGATGCCGATCTTAGAGAAGCAATTATGCCTGATGGTACTGTTTATAAAAGTGTTTAGAATAGTTTTTTTTGAGTATTTTACTTATATATTCAAGATATTCAAACTCAGCAATGCTTTTAATCAAAATCTAGTTTTTTATAGTTCGAGAAATGAAACTTTACTATATTCCCACAACAAGAGCAGTTCGCCCTCGATGGCTTTTAGAGGAAATGGGTATTGAATACGAATTAATTACCGTTTCCATGGAAATGTCTCGCCAACCTGAGTATCGTATACTCCATCCTCATGGGAAAGTTCCCGTTTTAGTTGACGATCAGGTAACTATTTTTGAGTCCGCAGCAATTTGTACTTATCTTGCTGATAAATATCTTGAAAAAGGCTTTGCTCCAAAGATCAATTCACCTGCTCGGGCTTATTATTATCAATGGTTATTTTATGCTTCCCTGACCTTAGAGGCTCCAGTGGAACAATATTTGTTTCACGTATTACCCAATTTGCCAGAAAAAGTATTACCGAAAGCAGAAAAAACCAGAGTGACCTCAGAAGAAGTAAAGGAATGGTTTGCAAAAGTATGTCAACCACTTAATCAATTACTTCAAGATAATGATTATTTAGTAGAAAATCGTTTCACTGCTGCGGATATAGTAACCGGTGGTGTATTGTTATGGGCATCGAAATTAGGAATGCTAACTGATGAGAGTCCAGTTAAAGCTTATATAACTAAATTAGGACAGCGTTCTGCTCTACAAAGGGCTGATATTGATGTTGATGCCCAAGTAGATTAGGGCGATCGCCCTAACAGTAAGATTGAGAACTAGCGATCGCTGATTTTATTTTCTAACGTACAGTCCCTCGTAAAGATTCAGCATCAATTGGCTTGAGTAAATATAAACGCAATAAATCAACAAAAATACCAGTAATTAACGGTAACTTACGCAAAAACTTAACTAACTTGGAAGCATTACTAGAATCGATCGCTTTTAACTTTTCATTGCGATCTGCACAACGTTCTAACCGTGGGAAAAATTGAGGATGATCTATATTGAGATTTACAGGAAAAGCTCTGGCTGCGGTTTCATTAGTCTTACGAATTACTTTGCGATCATATTTCTGGGCATCTAAGCCTACAGCTTCATAAAAATCAGCCCGTTCATGAACAGTTAGGGTATGGGTGGCAAATACGGTTAAGAGGAAGAAACGCGCCCATAATCTAGCTTGCCAATTGTTCCACATCTTTGATTGCGATCGCAGTAACGCTTTAAAAATATCTCCGTGACGGTTTTCATCCTGACACCAACTTTCAAACATCCGAAAGAGGGGATAAAATTGATATTCGGGATGTTTTTCTAAGTGACGATACATCAAAATATAACGCCAGTAACCAATTTTTTCAGAAAGATAGACAGCGTAAATTACCCACTCTGGTTTAAAGAATGTATAGGTACGATGTTTCGTTAAATATCCCAGATCGAGAGAAATATTAAAATCGCTCATCGCTTTATTGAGGAAACCAGCATGACGAGCTTCATCCCGCGCCATTAAATGAAAAATCTCGGCTAAAATTGGGTTGCGACCTTTGAGTTTACGAGATAATTCCTTAAACAGTAGAAAACCCGAAAATTCCGAAGTACACGAGCGTTCCAGAAAATCGACAAAAACACGGCGAGTTTTCTCATCAATATGTTCCCAAGATTGTTTAAACTCTTCGTCTCGGACAAAATGATAGCGATTATAATCTGTCTTCATCTCGGCAATCATGGCTTTAAGTTCTTCTTCTTGAGAAGAAATATCCATCTTGGCGATCGCATCAAAGTCTGTAGTGTAAAAACGAGGTGAGAGTAAGGTTTCTTCAGTAGAGGTTTTAACAGTGGATTGAGGCGTAGTAGCAATCATATTCAATAGCTATATAACTGATTGGCTATTTAATATATAAATCGCAATAGACTAAATTTGAACCTGTATTTATCAATTCTTAACAGAATATGTCTCCTCGTTAACTGGTTGATAGATAGTAAAAATCATTAAGTTCATAGGCTAAATAGAGAAACATAAAGTTTTATCAAACAAGCTAGTAACTAAAATACATTGCTATATAGTTATATATCAGGAAAACAAACTAAAATTATCCAAATGAGAAATCAAACTGTAATTGATCCTCAAACTACAAATAAATCTATTCTTCCTCCTACAAATTCCAGAGAACAAGTCAAGAATTTTGTACAGCAGTTACAAGATGATATCTGTCAGGGTTTAGAACAACTTGATGGTCAAGCTAAATTTAGGGAGGACAATTGGCAGAGAACAGAAGGAGGCGGAGGACGTTCTCGTGTAATCAAAGACGGGAGAGTGTTTGAGCAAGGAGGAGTGAACTTTTCTGAAGTTTGGGGAGATAGTCTTCCCCCTTCAATTTTGGTACAGCATCCTGAAGCAGCCGGTCAAGATTTTTACGCCACAGGAACATCAATGGTGCTACATCCTCGTAATCCTTATGTTCCCACGGTACATCTTAACTATCGTTATTTTGAGGCGGGTTCTGTTTGGTGGTTTGGTGGTGGAGTGGATCTAACTCCTTACTATCCTTTTAGAGAAGATGCAGTACATTTTCATCAAACAATTAAACAAGCCTGCGATAGACATCACTCAGAATACTATCCAACTTTTAAACGTTGGTGCGATCAATATTTCTATTTAAAACATCGTCAAGAAGCAAGAGGTATTGGTGGAATCTTTTTTGATTATCAAGACGGTAATAGTCAGCTATATTCTGGTTCCGATACGGATAGCCCTGCTGGGGTTTATAGCGATCGCGTTGGTAAGGTAAATCGTAGTTGGGAGGAAATATTTGCTTTCGTTCAAAGTTGTGGCAATTCCTTTTTACCAGCTTATGTTCCCATTGCTGAAAAAAGACAAGATACTGGCTATGGACAAAGAGAAAGAAACTTTCAGCTATACCGTAGGGGACGTTATGTAGAGTTTAATCTGGTTTATGATCGCGGTACTATTTTTGGCTTGCAAACCAATGGACGGACTGAATCTATCTTGATGTCTTTGCCTCCCTTAGTACGTTGGGAGTACGACTATCAACCCGAACCGGGAACCCCTGAAACAGAATTATACGAAGTATTTCTCAAGCCTCAAGATTGGGTTAATCAATAAAAATCAAGCAGATAGGAGAATAACATGAAACTCATGACAAAATCCAAAACCCAAGATATTCGCTTCAAGTTATATCATCAGCTAGACGAAACCTACCATCAACTCTTAGATAATTTGGCTCAAGCCGAACTTACCGATGGCGAAATTGGCAAAATTGCCCAAATGTTAATGCGTTCTCGCCTGGAAGCACTCAAACCTTTAGTTTCAGAGAAAGAAATGGACGCATATTACGAAACCTATCCCCAAGATCGATAAAACCATTCAGACCATCTCTAATAAAATCATGAGGTAACTTTTAGATGAGTAGTAATTTAGCAAGTCAATTAAGAGAAGGAACAAAACAATCCCATACTTTGGCAGAAAATACAGCGTATATGAAATGTTTTCTCAAAGGTATGGTGGCGAGAGAACCCTTTCGTAAACTGCTGAGTAATTTGTATTTTGTGTATAGTGCTTTAGAAGCAGAACTATTGTGCCATCGCTATCATCCAATTTTAGGTAAGATCTATTTTCCTCAATTAGATCGCAAAGCTCATTTAGAAGAGGACTTAGCCTACTATTACGGTAATAATTGGCGGGATAAAATAACGCCATCAGAAGCTGGAATGGATTATGTGGCTCGTCTACATCAGATACCTAATATCGATGAACCCGCCTTATTAGTTGCCCATGGTTATGTACGTTATCTAGGCGATCTTTCTGGAGGTCAAGCTTTAAAAAATATCGTTCGTTCAGCGTTGGAATTACCAGAAGCGTTAGGAACTCGGTTTTATGAATTTGATAATTTTTCCTCTGTCGCTGAAATAAGAGCTTTTAAAGGTCAATATCGCGATGCTTTAAATTCTCTTCCTGTAGATGAGGAATTAGCAGCCAAGATTGTTGCAGAAGCTAATTATGCATTTAGTCTTAACCGTGATGTTCTTCATTCTCTTGAACCAGAAGTGAAAGCAGCTATTGGCGAGAATAGGTTTGCGGAAATTACCAGTGAAGATCGAGGAGGTAGTACGGAACACTCTTCAGAAGATAGTTCTGAGAATTTAGTTACTGCTGAGTAGGGTAAATTGAGCAGGCGATCGCGAGGAATAGAATGTATATACGAGAGGCATCAGATTCAGATCTGAACGATGTATTATCTGTCGAACGTATAGCTTTTGGGAATTATAATATCGTTGTATAAAAATGCCATTATTAAACAAAGAATGAATCTCGAAGCTGAAAATCCTTTAGAAAACAAACTAAAAGCAGAACTGCAAAACTCTGAATGGCTGCAAAAATTCAAGCAGTTAGGGGATACTTTGAGATACGTGAAATCTGAAATTCCCTTAACTCAACTCTGCGATCTGAAGTGGAACACCGAAGATGATAGTTTAATCATTAATTGCCCTAATGAAGAAATCTGGCAAGAATTATCTCAACAGCCAGAAAAAATAGCTAAATTGAACCAAAAAGTCAATCGTTTGATTCTTAAATATGCTAACTATCAAGAGCTTATTTTTGATAAATAGAATCGCGATCGCTAACAATTGATAATCAAAAAAGTTTGGTCAGCATATTTAATTATTTATTTTTAGGGATCTTTATTGCTGTCTTTCTCAGTTGGTTTAAACGGAGGAATAGAAACCTGACAAGCATCTATATTTCCCTTCACCGAAAATTTGGGTCTGAAGCCCTGTCCTTCTTGCTCAATAAGCTCAACGGGGGGAACCCCCGCAACGCTTTTTCGCGCTTTTAGGACGGCTTTATATTTCTTGGTATTCATATGTGATATAATTAATCGTATGAAACAAGTATTGACAATCGTTTGCAAACTCAACCCTTCTAATGAAGTGATTCAAAAAATTGAATCTACATTAAAGGCGTTTGCTAATGCTTGTAACTATGCCAATCAAACTGTAAAGCCAACTATAACTAGCAAAACTACTATTCAATCTTTGGTTTATCAAACCATAAGAAAAGAATTTGATTTGTCGGCTAACTTGGCAGTTAGGGCTTGCGCGAGGGTCGGTGCTAACAGAAAGACTGCTAAACAAAAGAAAAAGCCTGTCAAAGAATTCAAACCAACATCGGCTGATTACGATGCTCGAATTTTTGCTTTTCGAGAAAAAGACTGGACTGTTAGTTTGACTCTTGTTGGTGGTAGAGAGCATATTCCAATTGTTACTAGTAACTATCAAATTGGAAAACTCAAAGGTAGAAAGCCAACTTCTGCACAGCTTTGCAAGTATAACGATGGTAAGTACTATATTCATATTCAACTTAAAGACGATGCTCCTAAACCAATCAAAGCTAATAATGTAATTGGCATTGACTTGGGAAGGACAGATTTGGCTTATACTTCTCAAGACAAAAAATGGTCTGGCAAAGATATAAAAGACGTGAGAGATAAATACTCTCGACTCAGAGCTTCGAGCCAAAAGAAAGCCTCGAAAGGCACGCGCAGTAGCAGACGTAGATGTCGGCAACTGTTGAAACTGCTGTCGGGGAAAGAGCGAAGGTTTCAGCGTCATATCAACCATGTCATCAGCAAGACAGTAGTAGCTGATGCACTTCAAGCTAACAGCATCATTGCACTTGAAGATCTTACTGGCATTAGAGAAGATACTAATCAACAACCAAGAACTAAGACTGAAAGACGACGCTCTAACTCGTGGGCATTTTTTCAACTTCGACAATTTATCGAGTACAAAGGAATTACTCAAGGAGTTGAAACTTATATTGTTCCACCAGCCTACAGTAGTAAAAGTTGTCATAAATGCCTACACCTTGGTTTAAGAAGTGGAAAGAAATTCAAATGCGCTAATAGTGCGTGTAAATGGTCGGGAGATGCCGATCAAAATGCTAGTCGAGTTCTAGCAATTATTGGAGGGGTTGTAAGCCTCCTTCGAGGTTCGGATTCTTTGTCTTGTACATGGGATTCAGGGCTACTGAAACATTCCACTGACGGCGGAGTGCGAAAGCCCCGTCACTTCAGTGCGGGGTGAGCTTACATAGACATTAAGTAATTTACAGTAACCCCAGCGATATCCTTCAAGTTTAAAATTACGACAAAAACAGAAGTGATATTGATTATTATTAGATTTTGTAGTATTCATTAATGATTCTGAACTTGTAATAAGAGCGTATCTAAGTTATTTGGCAGAAATACAACTATACTTTTTTATAACCCCATTCCCATACCAGACCAACTTCTTGATGCTCTATTTCTCTCAAAAACTCAAAACCAGACTTCTTTAAAACTGATGTAGAGGCGTTCTCTTCCAGCAAAGTTTCAGCAGTTATACAAACTTTGGCATTCCACAATTACTGGAGCAGAAAGCAATATTTCTATTTCTAAAGGGTTTTCTGCTGCCAAAGAGAAGACCAACTTCACCGAGCGATCGCAGGTAAGGTTAGAAATAATCTCTTTAATATAAAGAAAATATTAAGCACATCGTTATATTGCTAAATAGTTATGTAATATAAATACATGATTGCTAAGAAATGTAACCGAGAATTACGTTTTAGCAAAACAATTATCAACAGAGGTTTTTAAGAGGCATTTTGACGATGGAAGAAAGTTTCCCTTTAGACAGTCCTTCAATGTCACGAAGGCAATTACTCAATTTTCTCACTGGTGCAGTCGTTGCGGCTAGTGCTGGTGCAGCCTTATATCCTACTGCCAAGTTTTTTGTTCCACCCCAAGAAGTTGGCGAAGATGGTTCGATTATTGCTAAGGACATTAATGGGAATATCATTCCTGTCAGCCAAATTTTAGCAGAACAACCAGGAACTCGTGCTTTAGTTGCGGGATTAGCAGGAGAACCCACTTATCTCACCGTTCAACAAGACGGTACGCTACATCCTTGGGGAATCGTCGATAACTGCACCCATTTAGGCTGTACTTTTCCTTGGAATCCTAATGACAACCAATTCCAATGTCCCTGCCATGGTTCTCGCTATGACAACGAGGGGAGAGTAGTACGAGGTCCAGCACCTCTTCCTTTACGACTAGCTCACGTTAACGTTACAGGGAACTATATTCGCATCTCTCCCTGGATAGAAACTGACCCCCGTACAGGACAAAAACCTTGGTGGGTTTAGTATTTTTATTGCAGTTTATCCCGATTTATCCCTTCTTTCTACTAATTTCTCTTGCTCTGGCGATCGCTATTACCGTATTTGGAACTTAGGAAGGAGTCGAAATCATCTTGATTATTGGGATAGGTTACATCATCCTGGTTCGGGCTGCTGCATGGTATGTGAAGTTAACCAATAAAGTTTTTGGTACATTCCATAAAGCCAGTCCAGACTTAAGCTTTGAGAGCGTCACAAGTTTCTCAATTTGTTTTTTTAATCTCTAAATTGAAGGCTCATATTTTGCTTAGGAGTTAGCATTATGACTGGTCAATATTTAACTTGCAATCTCGAAACTGATGATATAACCGTCTCAAGTCATCTCTCTTCTCTTACCGTAGTAGGTGATAAAATATCTCAACTACAAGGAGAAGGCAAAGATTCAACATCGATTCATCTCAATTTTGCAGTCAAGGAACGTCAAGATGAACCCTGTATTTTAGCTGGAGCAGAAGAATTAGAATTGATTCTTGACTCTAAAGATGCTTTTGAATTGGGTTTACTCTTAACTGCTATGGGCATGAAAAATCATAAATCCTCAGAATTATCAGTAGTTGAAGTGAAGCTCTACAATTTGATTGCAGAGTTAAATCAGATGTAACCAAGATCCAAGTCTCACGATCTGTATTATTTAGAGAAAATACTGGAAGTAGATTCTCCACCGTCGACCGAATAAAGCCCTCCGGTAACATACGACGCGCGATCGGAAGCAAGAAAAACCGCAACGTTGGCGACATCTTCAGGAGTGCCGATTTTCTTCATAGGATTCGCTTGAGCATACAACTCCAAATCAGCTTCAGATGTTAGGCAATCTCGCAAGAGATCTGTATCGATTGGTCCGGGTAAAATTGCGTTAACACGAATCCCTTCCTGAGCATACCTTTGAGCGAGACACTTAGTGAGCATTACGATTGCCGCTTTCGAAGCGCAGTAAGCTGGTGATTCTGGTTCCGGGACGAATGCTAGTCCGGAAGCTATGTTAATGAAGCAGCCTTTCGACTCGCGAACCAGTGGAAGAAGGCGTTTGGTAATTAAATAGGTACCTTTGAAATTCGTATCTATAATCTTATCAAGATCAACAACTTCGGTTTCTTCCACACTTGCTTGAGCATATACTCCTGCATTGTTGACAACAATATCTATCTTTTTGAGTATGTGAGTTGCCTCAAGAATTTGCTCATCGTTTCGGACATCAACCTGATAGAACACGACATCGTCCTCAGACGGGAGCAGATCGAAGACCACGACGGACGCACCACTCTCTAAGAAAGCTTGCACGATCGCCCGTCCAATTCCCTTGGTTCCGCCGGTGACGAGAGCTGTTTTGTTTTTCAGGCTAATTTCTATGTACTTGTATCTTGATAACAAACAAATTGGGACAGGCAGTCAACTAGCTATTATAAGTAAACTTTCTTATTTAGAAAAAAATATAAATTTTGCCAACTAATTATAAAACCAATTAGTTATATAATTAGTTGGCATGTTAAAGATGAGTAAAAAAATCTATGATGATTTTTTTGCTTGCTTCGACTCACTTTGTATAAATGACGAGTTTTGTTTCCAAAGCAAGATAAATATTAACCATGACAATACTTCCACCGCTTCGTATTGGTAAACATATTGCTCCATATCCCATCATTCAAGGGGGAATGGGAATCAGAAGAAGCGATCGCCTGTGACCCAAATTTAGAAAGACGTTGTATTGCTAACTGTTTGCAATCTTGTAAATGTCGTGACTTTAAAGAAACCTATTGCCTTATCCAAGCCTTAGATAAAGCTACTCGCGGAGATGTGGAGAACGGTCTTATTTTTGCGGGGAGTAATGCTGGACGTGCAGCAAAAATTATGCCTGTAGCGGAATTGATGCAGGAATTAGTTAACTAAGATTATGTAAGGAGAAAGAGCATGATCGCTAAACTAATTTGATTTTTTAAGATTATTTCCATATTTATCTTGGTCTATTAACTTCAGGATTGTCTAAACTTGTGTCGTATAAGTTCAGCCAGATGTCTTAACCAATGACGCTTTTAGACCATAAAAGAATGCCTACTGTTGCGACTTTAATGCAGCCTTTCCCCTATTTTGCCGAACTTAATGATTCTGTTGCACGTATCTTAGAATTGATGCACGATCATAATATTCGTCATATACCAATTAAACAAGGTGATCGAGTTATCGGTATTATTTCCGAAAGAGACTTACGCTGGATGAAAAGTCCTGCAATAGTGATCCCCGCAGCCGATGAAATTCCCGTTCATCATGTCATGACTTACAACCCTTATGTAGTTGATATTAATACTCCTTTAACAACAGTAATTTCTAGAATTACTAAAGAGAAAATTGGGGCAGCGATCGTAACTAGTTCTGGTAGACTAGCGGGTATTGTCACTGTTATTGATCTGTGCCGCGCTTTGGCAGAGCTATTAGATACAGAATTTAGCGCTAGTTGATAGCCTGAGATTCATTGCCAATACTATCCAATTAACGTTTAGCAGTAGAACTGAAACTATTGAATTTTTTAAACTGTTTTGCTTGCTCCTGCATTCGTTCATAAAGGCGATCGCAGACTAACTCACATAACTCAAAAATTAAAGGGTCGCTAATCTCATAGTAAACACTTACTCCTTGAGGCTTACGAGATAAAATACCTGCTTGAGTCAACACTTTAAGGTGTTTTGAAAGATTAGCTTGTCCTAACCCAGTTTCAGCACCAATTTCGCTAACATTCATTGCTCCTGATTTTAAGCAACTTACAATTTGAAGCCGACTAATTTCTGAAAGAACCTTAAAATATTCAGCTACTGGAGTGAGAAACTCGGTAGTGCTTTGTATCTGCGACATAAATATTATGGAGATTAATTTGGTATTGGTAAAACGAAAAAATTTTATGAATGATAATATTATATAGCCATACAGTTAAATAGCAAAAAAGCGTAGTCATTCTGAAATATTTACTCAACATTGCCAATGGCAAAATTAATAATTAATTATTCTTCCCGAACTAAACGAAAGCCAAACAGAATATGGCGAGAATTAACGGGGCGGGTGTGTTGATAAGCAGCGCGGCAAAAACCTGGTAAATCGTCCCAAGAACATCCTTTCATAACTGAGCGAGTACCTTGCCATTGCAGAGTTGAAGTGTATTCAAAAACATTACCTGCCATATCTTCCACGCCATAAACACTTTTACTGAGGGGGAATGTCGCGATCGCATTAGTATAGTCCAAACCACTTACTCCGGTATTTGTTGCTTCATCTAGCCAATTATTACCCCAGGGGAAATATCTTCCATCTTCGCCTCTGGCAGCTTTTTCCCATTCTTTAGCAGTAGGTAAGCGATAGGTTGCACCTGTTTGTGCTCCATACCAAAGAGCATAAGCCAGGGCATCTTCATAAGATATCAGTACCACAGGATGTTGCTCTTTTCCGGTCGGATATTGTCCGTCCTGCCATAAAAAATCTTGAACTTTTGAGTAGGGATGAACTAAAAACCCCTGTTTTTGATATTCTGCTGCGCTAATACCTGGGGATTGATGGTCAGTGGCTTGGATAAATTGCTGATATTCTTGATTAGTGACTAAATTACGACCGATACAAACGGCTGGAAGAGAAAAAGTTTTACGGGAGGCCTCTCGATCAAACCAACCTGTTGCCCGTAACTTTTGTTCAGCCTGAGTAATTTCTGACTCCGTATCAGCAATTGCCTGTGCCGAAATACTATAAGCAAAATCTTGTTCCTGGCGATCGCTACCAAGAATAAATTCACCAGCAGGAACATACACAAAAGCTTGGTCTTGTTCGCATTCTTGACGGGTAATTGACTCAGAAGAACCAGCGGACTGGGAGATTTCACAACCGCCCAAGGCGATCAACGAAGCAATTAAAGTGACAATTACCCTAATTTGTTTATTTAAGCCTTTAGTGAACACCATGCTTTCATATAGAATCAGACAAGCATTCAAAGTTTACAACACTTGCGCTCTTAGCCAAGCAATTGGCAGAGACAGAGTTTTCTTATGTTTAGCTACATAAGCTCTCTTATTAAATACGTCATAATTATTGGCTTCAATCTCATTTAAGATACCCTGATAGAGCATCAATGAAGCCCAGACAGGTAATCGGGAGTCAGGAATTAGATAGCGGATACCTGCTTCTGCTTGCTTATAGTATTCTCTGGCTCGTTTGATTTGAAATTTCATAACCGCTTTCCAACGATCATCAATTACCCTAGCCAATAAATCTGCTTCTGTGTAATCGAAGGCATGTAAATCATCGAGAGGCAAATAAATGCGATCTCGCTGCAGATCTTCCCCCACATCCCGCAAAATATTGGTGAGCTGCATCGCTATTCCTAAGGCGATCGCTTCTTCTGTCGGTACATAAATTGGCTTATCTTTTTGCCAAGGTACACCATTAGAGTCTGTTCCAATGCCTAAGACCGCATTGGACATTAAGCCTACTGTACCAGCAACGCGGTAACAATAGAGTTTTAATTCTTCAAAAGTTTGATAGCGATTACGCTCCAGATCCATTTGCTGTCCAGCAATCATGTCCCTAAAGGGTTTAATTCCCATGGGATAGCGTTGTATAGTGTCTACCAGAGCAACATCCGTATCATCTATTGGGTATCCAGCAAATACAGATTCTAGCTGTTGTTCCCATTTCACCAAGGTTTCTTCAGTCGTATATATAGCTTTGGCACCGTCTACCAGTTCGTCTGTGAGGCGACACCAAGCATAGATTGCCCAAATAGCCTTACTTTTCTCTTTGGGCATTAACAAAGTGCCCAGATAAAAAGTTTTAGCGTATTCTGCCGTAATTTGACGACAGAGTTCGTATGCCTCGTCTACCGAGACTAATTTTTTTTTCGTTTTTGATTTTGGTAATTGCAACATTCAGAAGCAAGCAGAGATACTGTCTTTTGTTTGGCAGGAGTTAGGGTGATTTTTATCTATGTTTGTTGCCCTAGCCAATTAGCATTGTCTCATCCTATTAGCTACTAGAGGCAAATAACAAGTAACAAATATTATCAAATTGCGACGGCAGCGGTTTCTTTGTCAACTTGTTTGGTGGCTGGATAGTCTTGGTTGATCGCTTTGGCTGCTAGTTTACCAGAAAGCACCGCACCTTCCATACTCCCCAAGTACTCTTGCTTGGTATAGCTTCCCGCCAGATAAAAATTATTAATAGGGGTTTTTTGAGTAGGTTTACAGGATTGGGTTCCCGCTACAGCACGATAGACAGAACGGGGTGTTTTAACTACTTTCGATTTAAGCAACTTGGCTTGATCATCACTATCAAAATGATGAGGAAATAATTTTTTTAGCTCCGCCATCGTAGCGGCAATTATCTCTTCGTCAGACTTGTTGATCCAGTCTTTAGCAGGGGCTAGAACTAGTTCCAACATTGACTGATCGGGATTAGCATATTCTCGACAAGTATTGCTCATGTCAGCATAGACACTGAGTAAAGGCGATCGCGAAAATAGTAAATGATCAATTTCGGTAATTTTGCGATCAAACCAGAGATGGAGGTTGATTACTTCTACTCCCTCTAATTTAGCCATCTGTTTAAAGAAAGTTTGCTCTTTCCAAGATGTGGGCAGCATTAGTTTTAAAGCATCAACAGACATAGCTGAAACATAGGCATCAGCAGCTAAGACTTCATCTGCCGCACCGTTTAGACCTCTGAGTAAAAATCCAGTTACTGTACCATCTTCTGCGGTCATAATTTCTTTTAGAGGTGCATTGAGGCGTACTTCGCCACCCCTTTGGGTGATGTAATCAACCATCGGCTGACAAAGTCTTTCGGTAGGTGAACCATCCAGAAAAGCCACCTTGGAACCATAACGCTCTTTAAGGAAGCGATTGATGGCTGTTAGGGGAATAGTTGCAGAAACATCTTCAGGATTGATAAAAGTCAGCGCTTTTGAAGCCGCAATAAAGATATCACTATTGACTCGGTCGTCAATTCCCTGCTGTTCTAACCAAGCTAATAAATCATACTTATCCATATTTTCGACATACTGTTGTCCCCGGATAATGGCAGGTAACAACCCCAGAGCAAACTTGAATTTCTGTGTCCAAGTCAACATGTCATTGTTGCGTAAAATGGAAATAATAACGTTAAAGGGAGCGGGAATATCGGGAACATTGAAACGAGAGTATGTCCCTGGCTTCTCTGGTTGATTGAAAATTAAAGCGTGTTGCTTCCACTGTAGTCTGTCTTCAATTCCTAACTCTTTAAATAATTGAATCATATTGGGATATGCCCCAAAAAAGACGTGTAGACCTGTTTCGTACCAGTCTCCATCCTCATCTTTCCAAGCAGCCACCAAGCCACCAAGAACATCTCTTCGTTCTAGAACAATCGGCTGATGTCCTGCATCAACTAAATATTTAGCACAGGCTAATCCTGCTAATCCTGCTCCGGCGATCGCAACTCGCATTTAAAAATACTAATCTCAAATAATGGTTTGTACTTTGGGTCACTAATTAAATTTTTGTGACTTAATTTGATTATTATACTTTGCAATTCGTTACATTTGCTCAAATCGATCAACAATTATCGACTGATTACTGATTATTTGTACCAAATTGACTCAATTTTTTTGATAATTGATGGAGCTTGAGCCATTTGTTCTGCGTCGAGAAGGACGGTAGCATGACCTAATTTTCTGCCCGGGCGAGATGATTTACCGTACCAGTGAACAAAGCTATGGGGAATTTCTAAAATGCGATCGCGTTTTTCTAGATAATCAGATGCCGATTCTTCAAAGCCCAATAAGTTAACCATCAATGCTCCCCCAGATTTTAAATTAGTATCTCCTAAAGGCAAATCGGTAACAGCTCTTAGCTGCATAGCAAACTGAGAAGTATGACAACCATCGAGGGTGTAATGTCCTGAGTTGTGGGTACGGGGAGCAATTTCGTTAACCAAAACTCGGCGATCGGCAGTGAGAAAAAATTCAATCCCTAATACTCCAACCACCTGGAGCTGTTCTAAAATAGTGCGGGCGATCGCTTTAACTTTAGTAGCTATCTGGTCATCAATATCTGCTGGGGTAATTGTCCAGTGACAGACTTGATTTTGCTGATAGGTTTCGGTAACAGGATAAAGGGCAATTTCTCCTGATGCATTTCGGGCCGCAATAATGCCTAATTCCCTTTCAAAAGGAATAAATTCTTCGACTAATAACTCAGGAATGGGAACGTGCTGAGCCAAGATATTTAAAGCCTGAGCATCTTTAATAATAAAAGTTCCTTGTCCATCGTAGCCATGACGACGAGCTTTTAAAACTACAGGAAATCCAAAATTTGAGGTAATATCCTCGGAAGATGAACCCAAATTAAATTTGGGAACGGGAACACCAATATCTTTGAGGTAACTTCTCTGATGGTATTTATCTAAAAGAGGAGCTAGGGTATCTAAACTTGGTCGAAAACATACTCCTTGTTGAACTAGTTTTTGTAAGGCTTCGAGGTCGATGAATTCGTTTTCAAAGGTAATGACATCGCAAAAAGTTGCTAATTTTGCCGTAGCCTCAGCATCATCAATGGCGGCCTGAACTAATCCACTTGCTCGGCTAACGGCTGGATCATCTTGGCTGGGAGTCTGCACCAACAACTTTATGTTCAAACTAGGTGCTGCGCTCCCCATCATCCAAGCCAATTGTCCGCCACCGATCACCCCAACTCGTTTCCCTTTCATATTGCTTCTCGTCAGTAACCATTAATAAGTTTACTGTTTAGGCATGGGCAAACCGAGCAAAATTTTTGTTGTTTTTCGTAACTTTTATTAACAAAACTCAAGCATCATCGAGAATCCATTCGGAACTTCGTTCCCCTAAATCTAATTGAATACTCACGGCTTTTCCCAGTCGGGGACGTTCACGGGTTTTGGCAATAAAAGATTGTAGTTGTCCTACTCCACCCCAACCATTTACATAGTTGGCGATCGCGTTTAAGTTTTCCGCATATTGTTGGGGAGATAGAGGAAAAGAAGCTTGTTCCAGATATTTCCACATCACCTGAACATAAATCTTGCCTTTGACTTTTCTCAGTTGTACATCGTAAGAACAGCCCCACTTCTCCAATAAAATTTGGTGTAATTGTTCGCCTGTCATCATTATTTTTACTCAAAAAGTAACTACTCTATGTGGAATGGATACTCGATCTCTGTAATAATCTAATACATTGGTTCATATTGCGTTTTAAGTACAGCTTAAATGAGTACGATCAGATCTATCTGGCAACAACTCTTAAGTAAACTTCAAAAACTGACACGCAACTGTTAACTTTTAAAGACGGAGAACTCCCTGGATATTTCTGGGAATCAAGAGTAAGAAATCTCCTCGTCATTATCCTACGTTTACAAAAAATACAATTTATCTATAGTTATGGCTCAAATTTCTGGCTCCTCTGATGTCCCCGATATGGGGCGCAGACAATTTATGAATTTGCTTACCTTTGGCTCAATCACAGGAGTAGCCTTAGGGGCTTTATATCCAGTAGTAAAATATTTTATTCCCCCTTCCAGTGGTGGTGCTGGTGGTGGGGTAACTGCTAAAGACGCTTTGGGTAACGATATCGTTGTCAGCGAATTCATTGCATCTCACCAGGCAGGCGATCGCACTTTGGCTCAAGGTCTAAAAGGTGATCCCACTTATGTCGTCATTGAAGGGGATTCAACTCTGCGTAACTACGGTATCAATGCTGTATGTACTCACTTGGGTTGCGTAGTTCCCTGGAACGCTAGTGAAAATAAATTCATGTGTCCTTGTCATGGTTCTCAGTATGATGAGACGGGCAAAGTAGTTAGAGGACCAGCACCTTTGTCCTTGGCACTAGTTCACGCTGAAGAGACTGACGACAAACTAGTCTTTAGTCAGTGGACAGAAACTGATTTTCGTACCGGTAAGAAACCTTACTGGGCATAAAGAGTGCGTTAATTAACTAACAAATATTATTCATAAAAGTAATCTTTTCGAGATTTTTGACCAAACACATGAGAACACTAAAACCATTGGCAATAGTAAGATTTGCCAAGGAAATAATTGCTAAATCTGCCGTTGTGGCGATCGCTACCGTTGCTATTTTCTTCGCTAGCGATCTTGTTATATCCCAATCTGCAGCAGCATATCCTTTCTGGGCGCAACAAACTGCTCCAGAAACTCCTAGAGAGGCTACAGGTAGAATTGTTTGTGCCAACTGTCATCTAGCATCAAAAGAAGCAGAAGTAGAAATTCCCCAAGCAGTATTGCCAGACTCTGTATTTGAAGCTGTAGTGAAAATACCCTACGATTTAGACAGTCAACAGGTATTAGCAGACGGCTCTAAAGGTGGCTTAAATGTTGGTGCGGTGTTGATGTTGCCTGAAGGATTCAAAATCGCTCCTGATGACCGTATTCCTGAAGAAATGAAGGAGAAAACTAGCGGTGTTTACTTCCAAGAATATAAAGAAGGTGATGATAACGTAGTTATCGTTGGTCCGTTACCTGGCGATCAACATCAAGAAATTACTTTTCCTGTGCTTTCTCCTAATCCTAAGACTGACAAAAATATCCGTTTTGGTAAGTATGCAGTTCACTTAGGTGCTAACCGCGGACGCGGACAGGTATATCCTACTGGTGAGCCTAGCAACAATAATCAAATCAAAGCTTCGGCAGCGGGAACAATTGCAGCTATCACTCCTCAAGATGGTGGTGGTTACGAAGTAACGATCAATACTGCAGATGGAACAGCAACCGATGCTATCCCAGCTGGACCTGAACCAATCGTTACCGAAGGACAAGAAATTGCTGCTGGTGAAGCTTTAACTAATAATCCTAACGTTGGTGGTTTCGGTCAAATGGATACTGAAGTTGTACTACAAAGTCCAGCTCGTATTGCTGGTTTGATGGCTTTTGCTGGCGGTATTATGATTTGCCAAATTTTACTTGTAGTTAAGAAGAAACAAGTAGAAACCGTTCAAGCAGCAGAAATGAATTTCTAATCAATTCTATTGATAAGAATTTCTCAATTTTCAGGCAGGTTTCACACCTGTCTTTTTTTTATTTTTTAGCTTAATTGGCATTCATCCCAGACTGATTGCTAGCGCAATACAGTGTGGGATGAATGCCAGTCCACGATAACATTTAACAACAAAATAATATGTGTTAAAATACAGTCATGAGAAACGTAGTGAAAGTCAGACTGTATCCAACCCTAGAGCAAAAACTCTCATTGGCAAAAGCTTTTGGAAGTTGTAGGTTTATTTGGAATTATTGTCTTGCTGAAAATAACCGTATCTATAAAGAAACGGGGAAAGGTATATCTGCTATTGCTATGAAAAAATGGATACCTCAACTGAAGAAAAAAGAGGATACGGAATGGTTAAAAGAAACCTATTCTCAATGTCTTCAGTCTTCAGTAATTAATCTTGGTATTGCTTTTAAAAATTTCTTTGAGAAACGAGGTGGTTATCCTCGTTTCAAAAGCAGGTATGGGAAGCAATCACTACAATATCCACAAAATGTCAAGGTAATAGATACTGGTCTTTATTTTCCTAAGATGGGAAAGGTTAAGGCTAATTTACATCGTTTGTTTGACGGTGAACTTAAGACAGTAACTATAAGCAAAACCAAGACTAATAAATACTATGCTTCTTTATTGTTTGACGATGGCTTGCCCGAAGTTAACCCAAGTAGTAATGGCAAAGTGCTAGGTATCGATCTTGGTATCTCTAGCTACTGTATTACTAGCGATGGAAGCAAATACGATAATCCACGACATTTCAAAAAGCACGAAGCTAACTTAAAACGAAAACAACGTAAGTTATCTCGCAAACAAAAAGGCTCAAATTCTAGAAATAAAGCTAGAAGACTAGTAGCCAGAGCGCACGAAAAGATAGGTAATGCGCGTCAAGATTTTTGGCACAAACTGTCTCGTAAATTGGTAGACAAAAGCCAAGTTATCGTTTGCGAAGACTTAAATATTAAAGGACTTGTCCGTAACCACAAACTAGCTAAAGCTATAAATGATTGTGGTTGGGGAATGTTCCTTAATTTTCTTGAATACAAGTGCCAGAAAGAGGGTAAAGTTTTTCTTCAAATAGATAGATTTTTTCCTAGCTCAAAAACTTGTAATCATTGCCTGAATGTAGTTGATAGTTTGCCTCTTGATATCCGTACTTGGGATTGCCCCAGTTGTCATGCCCAAGGCATAGATAGAGATGTTAATGCAGCTAGAAATTGCAGAGATGAAGGTATAAGAATATTGTCTTGTGGAACGCGAGACACTGCCAATGGAGGCAATGTAAGACAACGCAGAGGGCGTAAGTCAACTGTTCTTGATGCAGTAGCTCATGGGGCAAACCCCGCCGCGAGAGTGGAATAAGCTGGGGTTTCCCCAGCATTTCCCCTCGCAAAGACCGCTCTGCATCGCTTGTTGCTGTTGCCGATGAATTTGGAAGCCCACACCGTACCGCGTAGCGTGTCGGTGCTGGGTAGTTCACAGCGATTAGCTTTCAGCTTTTGATTATTAACTGCTTAAAGAAATTGTCACACCTGAAATGATATAAGACCCCAAAGTCTACTTTTGTTTACAATCTCGAATGGAGACGGCGGGGTAATCTGTGACCAGACCTAAAATAGTGCGATCGCGAAGCGTACCCTGCGGGTAATCGCCTCTGGCGGTGAGCTTCGCTCAATCGCAGTCTGCATACTAAAAATGAAATATATTCTGTTTTATAAACCCTATGGAGTCTTGTGTCAGTTTACTGATGGTGGTAGCGATATTAAACGTCCTACCCTAAAAGATTATATTTCTGTTCCGAGAGTATACCCCGTTGGCAGATTAGATTTAGACAGCGAGGGGCTATTACTATTAACTGATAATGGGCAATTGCAGCATCGATTAGCTAACCCTAAGTTTGCTCATCCCCGTACATATTTTGTTCAAGTAGAGCGTATCCCAGACGAAAAAGCATTAACCAAGCTACGAAACGGAATTACAATTAAAAACTACCGTACTCGAAAAGCAAAAGTATACCTCTTACCAGAGGAGCCTCAATTACCTCCCCGTATTCCCCCTATTCGCGATCGCCGAACTATTCCTACCTGCTGGTTAGCGATTACTCTTTACGAAGGACGCAACCGTCAAGTAAGACGAATGACTGCGGCAGTTGGCTTCCCTACTCTTAGGCTAGTAAGAGTTTCTCTAGGTTCTAATTCCCAACAAATAAATTTAACAGGTTTACAACCTGGTCAATGGCGTAAATTAACTGATCAAGAAATTAAAATGTTAATTAATTTCAGATAAATACATCATATTTTTGCAGTAATTAATATTGAGAAATAAAAGTTTTCAATGTAATTGAATACAACAAAATATTAAGTTTTTCTTAAAATAAAGATAGATAATTTTACTAAAAATTACGTCTCAACTAAAAGAGATGTAAATATACTTATGAAGAGAGACAAAAAATTGTCTCAATTTAATGCAAATACATTCAGCTATACATAATCTATGACAACAACTATCCGTACAGACGATAAATATAACTCCTGGGAGAAATTTTGTCGCTGGGTTACTAACACAAACAACCGTATTTATGTCGGTTGGTTTGGTGTTTTAATGATCCCTTGTCTCCTTTCAGCTACCATCTGTTTCATAATCGCGTTTATCGCGGCTCCTGCAGTTGATATTGACGGTATTCGTGAGCCTGTTGCTGGTTCACTGCTCTACGGAAATAATATTATTTCTGGTGCAGTTGTTCCTTCCAGTAATGCTATTGGTCTACATTTTTATCCAATTTGGGAAGCAGCTTCTTTAGATGAGTGGCTCTATAACGGTGGTCCTTATCAGCTAATCATATTCCACTTCCTCATCGGTATTTTTTGCTGGATGGGTCGTCAGTGGGAACTTAGCTTCCGTTTAGGGATGCGTCCCTGGATCTGTGTTGCATATAGTGCACCTGTATCCGCAGCCACAGCAGTATTCTTAATCTATCCTCTAGGACAAGGTTCCTTCTCTGATGGAATGCCTTTAGGAATCAGCGGAACATTCAACTTCATGTTGGTCTTCCAAGCAGAACACAACATCTTAATGCACCCCTTCCACATGTTAGGTGTAGCTGGTGTCTTCGGTGGTTCTCTGTTCTCCGCAATGCACGGTTCTTTGGTAACTTCTTCCTTAGTACGTGAAACTACTGAAGTAGAATCACAAAACTACGGTTACAAATTCGGTCAAGAAGAAGAGACTTACAACATCGTGGCAGCACACGGCTACTTCGGTCGTCTCATCTTCCAATATGCTTCTTTCAACAACTCTCGTTCCTTGCACTTCTTCTTAGGTGCATGGCCCGTAATCGGAATCTGGTTTACTGCAATGGGTATTAGCACCATGGCATTCAACCTCAACGGATTCAACTTCAACCAATCGATTATGGATTCTCAAGGACGTGTAGTTAACACTTGGGCTGATGTCCTCAACCGTGCTAACCTCGGTTTTGAAGTAATGCACGAACGTAACGCCCATAATTTCCCCTTAGATTTAGCTAGTGGCGAAGCTGCACCAGTAGCAATAAGCGCACCCGCTATCAACGGTTAATTATAATTTTGGCTAATTGGCTAATTACAGCAAAACGCTCTTCTAGTGAAGGGCGTTTTTTCTTGTTGATGAGCAATATTATGCTAAATGATGAGTAATGATTGCTCCAGTCTCCCAATCAGCCCGATACTGTTCGGAGAAGCATAATTTATGCTTCACTTGTTTCCCTTGCTCCCCTGCCTCCTTATCCGAAGGTGTACCACAAGGGCATTATATATCCTTTAGGGCTGCTACCCTGCTTTTCTTATACCAGTAACTTTTCTTAGCCGAACAGTATTGCTAATCAGCCTGCATAAATAACTTTTGTCAATCTGATTTAGTATCAGCAATTCTATTGCATTTCTTCATTAGTCAACATTTGAGCGATAGCTACCTGCTTCTGTTGAGCAATTACCGCTTGAGACTGAACAACCTCAGTATTAATTGCCACTGTCTTAACGTCATATATTTGAGTAGCAAGTTTAGGATAGATCCCGATACCTAAGATTAAAGTTAAGAAACAGGCGGCAATAAAAATTTCTCTGGGGTTCGCATCCTCAAAAGGAGCTTCACCAGGTAGAGCACAGTTATTACCAAAACAAACTGCGGCATCGTTAGTAGGTAGTTTCAATTTGGCTCGATCAATATCACAAGCTAATGCTTCGTTGGAACTGAAAAACACTAGTCTCAGCATAGACAGAAGGTAGATAGGAGTCATGATAATTCCTACTGCTGCGAGAAATATAAGTACCGTAGAGAAAGTAGGATTATAGACATCGTTAGTTGTTATTCCTACGAATACAGAAATTTCACTAGCAAAACCACTCATTCCTGGAAGAGCTAAGGAAGCCATTGCGCCTGCGGTGAAGAGAGCGAAAACTTTGGGCATCACTTGAGCAACACCATCCATTCTATCCATAAATAGGGTATGGGTGCGATCGTAAGTAACCCCGGTTAAGAAGAATAGTACTGAAGCAATCAAACCGTGAGATAGCATCTGAAGCATTGCGCCACTAGTACCAATATCTGTAAAGGAAGCAATCCCTAACAGAACGAAACCCATATGAGAAACGGAAGAATAAGCCAGACGGCGTTTCATATTGGTTTGACCGAAGGAGGTAAAGCCACCATAGATGATATTAATTACCCCTAAGGTTGCTAATAAAGGAGCAAAATAAATATGGGCATCGGTTAGTAGTTCCATATTGAAACGAATTAAACCATAACCACCCATTTTGAGGAGAACACCTGCCAAAATCATAGATACAGGAGCAGAGGCTTCTCCATGAGCATCGGGCAACCATGTATGTAAAGGAAAAATTGCCAGTTTAACACCAAAAGCAATTAATAGTCCTGCATACAGAGGAAGCTCTAGAGCCAGAGGAAAATCTTTTAATGCCAGCGCAGCAATATCAAAAGTATGATTGTCACCGTAGAAGACCATGCCCAATCCCGCTACCAGGATGAATACGGATGAAGCTGCCGTATAGAGTAAAAATTTGGTAGCTGCATAACGACGTTTTGAGCCACCCCAAATCGAAACTAGTAAGTAGACAGGAACTAGCTCTAGCTCCCACATGATGAAGAACAACAATACATCTTGAGCAACAAAAACCCCTATTTGGGCTGAATATAGCACCAACATCAAAAAGTAAAATAGACGGGGTTTTCTGTCTAATTGCCATGCGGAGAACATGGCTAGGGTGGTGACAAATCCTGCAAGCAAGACTAAAGGGGCAGATATGCCGTCTACCGAAATTGTCCAACCAATTCCTAATTGAGGAATCCAGGAATAATTTTCGGTTAACTGAAACTGAGCACTACTGGGATCGTAATGATTCCAAAACGCAAAACTGATTAAGATTAAATCTGCAATACCAACAATTAGGGCATACCAACGGACGGTCTTACCTTTTGTGTCGGGGATAAGAGGAATTGCTAACGCAGCTAGAAAAGGTAAGGAGATGATCGCGGTAAGCCAGGGAAATTGAGCTACCATAGTAAATTTTTGCCGTAAAACTTAGTACTTAGCAGAAGTATACTATATTAATATTTGTTAAGAAAGCCTTTAAATAAATTTAAAATTGAGAGAAAAAAGCCTAACTGAGTTCAAAGTACGTAGTGGTAGTATTTTGAGACAATTAAAGTCATAGAGCATAAGCCGGAAAAAATTATTTTTGACATAATCTTGACAAACAATTTTCAAAATAATTACTATAGTAATTTAGCTATAATTACTGCCTGCAGTTTGATATTGGGCTTCAATTTGAATTGGGAATGCTTTGATTCAAATTGATTCAAAAGTTGTTAAACCTGAGATAATAGTCAGCGATTAGAAAATAGACTAACTAGAGTTCAAACAAAATCTTGCCAACTAATTTAGACATGCTGCTTGCTTTTCAGTTTCAATCTCCTGGGCCAATTATTTTGGAAGTTGGTCCAATTGTGGTTCGTTGGTATGGTTTATTAATCGCCTCGGCAGTTCTAATTGGTGTAACTTTGTCTCAGTATTTAGCCAAGTTTCGAGATGTAAATCCGGATTTATTAGGTGATTTGGCTATTTGGTTAGTTGTTTCAGCAATTCCCTCTGCCAGACTCTACTATGTTTTGTTTGAATGGCAGGAATATTCTCAACGCCCTGGAGATATCATTGCGATTTGGAAAGGAGGAATTGCAATTCATGGAGCGATTATCGGTGGAACGATCGCCACAATTTTATTTGCCCGTTGGAAGCGTATTTCTTTCTGGCAGCTATTAGATTTAGTTGCTCCCTCTTTAATTTTGGGTCAGGCGATCGGGCGGTGGGGGAATTTTTTTAATTCAGAGGCTTTTGGTAAACCGACAGATTTACCCTGGAAACTCTATATTGCACCCAACTATCGCCCTTTAGAATTATTGAATTTTGATTATTTCCACCCTACTTTTCTATATGAATCTCTTTGGAATCTGGGAGTTTTTATTTTGCTCCTATCTTTGTTTTTTTGGGGTCTTCAACCATATAATCGCTTGAAAACGGGGACTCTTGCCGCCGTATATCTAATTGCCTACAGTTTAGGTCGAGTTTGGATTGAATGGTTGCGCACTGACAGTTTAATGCTTGGTCCTTTAAAAATTGCTCAGATCGTTAGTTTGAGTGCGATCGCCTTAGGCCTAGTAATTCTTGCATGGCTCTACTGGTATAAACGAACTCTACCTGATGTGGTATCTCCTCAAAAACAGCAGAGAACCATAAGCGATAAATCATAAGCGATAAATCATCACTTATTTAATCAATGAAATCAACCCAAACCTTTCTAAAGCCAGCAGTTTACATTATTGGAGCTGGACCTGGAGATCCAGAATTATTAACTCTTAAAGCTTATAAAATTCTCACCCAAGCAGATGTAATTCTCTATGCTGATTCCTTAGTTCCGAAGCAAATTTTAGAGGATGTTCGTACTGATGCGGAATTAATCCAAACTGGCAATAAAACCCTAGAGCAAATTATTCCTCTGACGATTGAACGAGTGAAGCAAAATAAATCAGTTGTACGTCTTCACTCGGGGGATCTTAGTTTATACAGTGCGATTAGCGAACAAATGCAAGCCCTTGAAAAAGCTAAGATTCCATTTGAATTAATTCCTGGAATCAGTGCTTTTCAGGCTGCTGCGGCGAAACTTAGTACTGAACTAACTGTTCCAGAACTAGTACAAACAATTATCTTAACGAGAATCAGTGGTAAAGCCTCTTCTGTACCTGAAACAGAAGAATTAGCTTCTCTAGCTACCCATAAAGCCAGTTTATGTCTCTATTTAGCTGCTCGTCATGTCGAAAAAGCTCAAGCCAAGCTATTAGAACATTACCCCAAAGATACCCCCGTGGCAGTGTGTTACCGTGTTGGTTGGCAAGATGAACAAATTTGGGTTGTACCCTTAGCGGAAATGGTTGCCGTGACTCAGAAGTACAATTTAATTAGAACCACATTGTATTTAATTAGCCCTGCCCTTCAAAAATCTCTAACTTCTCGTTCTCGCTTATATCATCCCGAACATTCCCATTTATTTCGTCCTGCCAATACTCAATACCAGGAGTTATAGAAGGCGAAAACCCACGCGCTTTAGCCGTGGGAGTGTCAACTCAAGCATCGGTTAAATATCTCACCTTAGTATTTTGTTGCACCAGTTAATATATATTGGTTGGTTAAGATTATCAAAAAACAACGCCATATTACTAGGAGATAGCTTTGGATAATAATCAAGCTGAAAAGTTAGCAGAAATTCTGAAAATTGCTCGTTCTGTAGCTTGGGGAGCTGCTGATATTCTCAGTTCTTTTTATCATCAGGATACTTCCGATTTAGATGTTAAAGATAAGAAGGATGGTCCAGTAACACAAGCTGATTTAGCAGCCAATAAATATATTCTCGAAAAGCTGCGAGGAGAACTAGGAACTGAAGACTTTGGTTATTTGTCTGAAGAAACTTTTGATGTTAAGAAGGCTGAACCTGTAGACCATGATTGGGTCTGGATTATCGATCCTCTTGATGGTACCAGAGATTTTATTGATAAAACTGGGGAGTATGGAATGCACATTGCCTTAGCTTATCAAGGTCGTCCTGTAATCGGTATCGTGGCTATCCCAGAAGCAGGAAAAGTTTATTTTGCTTCTCAAGGTAATGGTACCTATGTAGAAACGAAAGATGGAACCATTACCCCAATTAAAGTATCTGAGCGGAATAAAATTGAAGACTTATATTTAATTGTCAGTCGTTCCCACCGAGATGATCGCTTTCAGCAGTTGATCGATCGCTTACCCTTTGCGGGCAAAAAGTATATGGGAGGAGTTGGAGGCAAAATTTCTACCCTTTTAGAACAAGAATCTGATGTCTACATTTCTTTATCAGGTAAATCAGCAGCTAAAGATTGGGATTTTGCAGCACCAGAATTAATTCTCACTGAGGCTGGTGGTAAATTCACTTATGTTAATGGCGATCCCGTTCTTTATAATCAAGGAGATGTTAAACGATGGGGTTGTATTGTTGCTACCAATGGCAAGTGTCACGAGGCTCTGTGTACCAAAGCTGCAACTATTATCGACGAAATCGATAACGTGTAATATAGTTAGACGAGTCACAGATTACCCCGCCGTCCCCATTCGAGGATAAATAAGACGATGAGGACTTCTTACGAAGTTGCGTTGCTGTGACCATTGGTCAAATTTTGCTCAAGAGGATTATTGCTCGGCTGAATCAAGCTAATGCTTAATTCAGCTTTTACATAACATTTCTATGATGCCGGCAAATATATTAAGAAATATTGCGTACGCTAGCTACGACTAGATTATTGTAAGTCATGGCTAAAAGTATATGCTGTAATAACAATGCAAACTTGTGCTAGGAGTTTTCTGACTATTGTTTGCATTGACAATACATTGAATTACACTAAATTTTGGCTCATTAAGTAAAAAAACTGTTAAAATTATTTGTGTTCTCAATATAATTTCCCAAAGAAACGTACATCAGTTGGCTACTGATGCACGCGGGGAGATCTATTTTAATTTAACGTGACAGATTGCTCACGATTCTAAATTTACGATTATACGTCGCAATATTAAGGGGGTTATCTGGCTGGTAGCACCCTTTTCTATTAATTATACTGACTTGGCACAAATCTATCTGTCTTCCGTATAATTACTTAAAGTCATTTAAGCTCTTTTTGCGCACGCCTATATTTTCACGCAGGAATTCCGATCTTTATATAAAACTTGAATGAAGTTTATATGAAGATAGTATGAAGTTATCCGATCTGAGCTTTTGAGAACTAAAGTTTTACTGATACCTTCAATTTGGTAGTTAGTTTTCGAAACTAGAAGTGTCATGAAACCTCATGTCTCTAAGATATTTATCTATCCAATAAAATCTTTAGATCGAGTATCATGCGATCGCGTTACTATTTTGCAATCTGGAGCTTTACAGGGCGATCGCGCCTGGGCTATTTTTGATCGGGCTGGTAACTTTGTAAACGGTAAACGTAACCAGAAAATCCACGCCTTGCGTTCGGAATTCAATTTAGAAACTAATACTCTTTCCCTACGTGTACAGAATACCAATAGACCAGCGAAATTCAATCTAATTGAAGAACAAGAAAAAATTTGTAACTGGTTGGAGTCATACTTTGGCTTTCCGGTAGCGATCAAGCAAGATTTAAATATGGGCTTTCCTGATGATACAGTTGCTTCAGGAGCAACCATAGTTAGTACTGCCACACTAGAGGAGATCGCCTCCTGGTATCCTGAACTAGATACAGAAGATATTCGCCTCAGATTTCGTGCCAATATCGAAATTGCTGGTGTTCCTGCTTTCTGGGAAGATCAACTGTTTACCATTTCAGGACAGACGATTAAATTTAAACTCGGCAATGTAGAGTTCATGGGAGTCAATCCCTGTCAACGTTGCGTTGTTATTACCCGCGATCCGCGAACTGGAGAGACTTATCCCAAATTTCAAAAAACCTTTATCAATCAAAGAAAAGCAACTCTTCCGGAATGGGCAGAACGTTCACGCTTTGACCATTTTTTTCGACTAGCAGTTAACACCAAATTATCTCCCCCTGAAGCTGGCAAAATAATCAGGGTAGGAGATAAAGTTGTTTTGGCTACTGACTGAAATTAAGAATCGCATATCGTAAACTTTGAAATATAGGCAAGATAATTATTGTTTGTTTACAAAAATAGCGTATCTTCTGTTACAATTCTTAGTAAGTCAGAGATTAGTAGTTGCCTCGTTGGGGAACGCGCAACTAAAGATTTTTCCAGACTTAAACAACAACAATTTTATCTGCCCAGCGATCGCCTCGCTGGTATTTTTTTTGCGTAATAATTATTGAATATCCCTAAGCGAGTATCTTCTCATGAGTTACGAAAACCAAGTAAACCTAAATGTAAGACTATCGCAACCAGAAGAAGATTTATTTGATTATGCTTACGAGCAGCCAGGCAGTGCGCCAGGAACCCTGAACATCGAGATAGATGCAGAATTACCGGAAATCATATTAATTGACTACAATAGCGATCGCGCTAATCGGTTCGACAGTTTAACCCCTGAAGCCTGTGCCGAACATTTGGACACAGAATCCGTATCTTGGATCGATGTCAAAGGATTGGGTAGCGAAAATATTTTGCAACGACTTGGTAAAGTGTTTAATTTACATCCTTTAGTTTTAGAGGATGTGGTTAATGTTCCTCAAAGACCTAAAGTAGAAGACTATCCCCAACAGCTAGTAATCATAACCCAAATGGTTGTTCCTAAACCATCAAGGGAAGGTTTTTGTTTAGAACAAGTTAGTTTGATTGTGGGCAAAAATTATCTTTTAACCGTACAAGAAAAGCCCGATCAAGATTGTTTTCGACCTGTGCGACGACGAATCAAGTATCAAAAAGGTACAATCAGAACTATGGGAACTGATTTTTTAGCTTATGCTCTGTGGGATGCAATTATTGATGGTTTTTTTCCAGTTTTGGAAATCTACGGCGAAAAAATTGAAAATCTAGAAGACGAAGTGATTTTTAGTCCCAATAATCAAAGTTTAGCTAAGATCTACCAGATTAAGAGAGAATTACTGGCTCTACGGCGGGCAATTTGGCCACAAAGAAATGCTCTCAATACTTTGATTAGAGATGGTAGTAGTGTAATTAGTCCTGAAATTTTAATCTATTTGAGAGACTGTTATGACCACGCTGTACAAATTATTGATATTATCGAAACCTACCGTGAACTGGCTTCTGGTTTAACAGACATTTATCTTTCTGCTGTCAGTAATAAAATGAATGAAGTAATGAAATTACTGACGGTAGTTTCGAGTATTTTTATACCTCTGACCTTTATTGCCGGTATCTATGGCATGAACTTTGATACTTCAGTTTCTCCCTGGAATATGCCAGAATTAGACTGGTATTGGGGCTATCCTCTGTGTTGGACATTAATGATAACAACTGCTATTGGTCTAATTTATTTCTTTTGGCGACGGGGTTGGTTTAAAAGTTTTTCTAAAATACCGAAATAAGTAGGTGGGTGAAATTAAATATAAAACGGTTTTTGCCGGGGTTAGGGGTTAGGGGATGGATGATAGGGAAAAGATTAATTACCTGGGTTTTATAAATTATTATGCCTATCTACTTAACTGGTGGTGTAGTTCAGGCTTTGATTGGGAATACTAAAAATGTGATTATTTGCCAAACAGAGACATTAAGATAATCACAATTTTGTAAAAGCTAAAAATTGACGACTAATAACTAACTGAACTAATAAATATTAAATATTAAGTAGTTATTTTTATGACCTCTATTGGTTCTATTTTTTTTAAAACCAAACCTCAAGATCTAGAAAATCGAACTGTTGGGAGACAACTCCAGGCGGTTCCGATCGCCATGGTAATTAGTTTAATTTTCTTTGGTGGTATAGGGTGGGGTTTAGCCTATCTTCAATTACAACAGGGAGAAATTAATCAGCTAAAAGCTGAGAAAAATCGGACTCGCATTGTTCCCAAGCCCCCTATTAGGGGCATTATTCTTGACCGTAAAGGAAAAATTTTAGCCACAAATCGTCTATCTTATTCAGCTTACTTGTGGCCTAAGGCACAAAAACAAGAAAATTGGTCAACCAACCGCCATATCATTGCCCACATACTAGAAATAGACCCCGAAGATCTCCAGAAACGGGTAGAAGCAGCAGGGTACAATTATCCTAGTTTAATTCCCATTGCCCGTAATCTCACCCCTACTCAAATTACAGCTCTTGAAGAATATCATTCCCAATTAAAATGGGTAGAGATCGATGTTGGTAAAGTAAGGGAATATCCCCAAGGTAAACTGGCAGCACATATCATAGGCTACACAGGAGAACTTAACCAAACAGAACTAACGCAGAAAAAGTCTCAAGGTTATCGTTTGGGAGATGTCATGGGCAAGATGGGGGTTGAGTATGCCTATGAAAAAGAACTCCGAGGCGAATGGGGAGGATTAAAATTAGGAGTTGATGGTGCTGGACGTATTGTTAGTTTATTGGGAGAAAATCCCGCCCAAGTTGGCCAAGATATTACCTTAACTATAGATGCCAATGTTCAGCAAGCTGCGGAAAAAGCATTAGGTACAAGGAGAGGTGCAATTGTGGCTATGAACCCTAATAATGGGGCTGTGTTAGCTATGGCCAGTTATCCTAGCTTCGACCCCAATATTTTTTCTTCTCCCATTACCAATGAAATATGGCAGGAGTTCCAGTCCCAGGGAAATCCATTTTTAAATATGGCTTTGCGTGGTTTTCCTCCTGCTTCTACTTTTAAAATTGTCACTGTTGCCGCAGGCATGGAATCAGGTAAGTATCCTCCCAATACAATTTTAGGCACATATCCCTATTTAAATGTGGGTGGGACGAGGTTTGGTGAATGGAACAAAAGTGGTTTTGGACCGATGGGCTATGTATCCGCCTTAGCCTGGAGTAGTAATACTTTTCATGGTCAAATTGGTCGAGGTGTTGGGGGCAAAACTCTAATTAAATGGGCGCGTCTATTTGGTTTTGGCAGACCAACAGGCATCGAGCTAAAACAAGAATCTTCAGGATTAATTGCTGATGATGCTTGGAAGCGTCGCAATTTTAATAACTGGGGTTGGACTGTAGGAGATACAGTTAATATGTCTATTGGACAAGGATTTACTACGGCGACTCCTTTACAAGTAGCCGTGATGTTTAGTGCGATCGCCAATAATGGATATCGAGTTCATCCCCATTTGTCACAAGCAATCAGTCAGGAGAAACAAAACCAAAAAGTTAGTCTTAATCTCAAACCCACAACACTGACGACAATTAAACAGGGATTAAGAGCTGTAGTCAATGGTGGCACTGGGACCAAACTAAATTCACCTCATATACCCCCAGGAGCAGGAAAAAGTGGCACAGCAGAAGCCCCTCCAGGAAAGGCTCATGCTTGGTTTGGAGCTTATGCACCCTTCGATAAACCAGAGATTGTGGTGGTGGCATTTGCCGAGCATTCTGGAGGCGGTGGCGGATCGGTGGCGGCACCTTTAGCGAGGCAAGTTATGGAAGCATACTTTAAGAATAAATGAAGCTCATACAAAAAAGATATTTCTTTAGATACAAATACAGAATAAATATTTTATAGATATTAATTAAGCATATGTATGACAAAGTTTCCCTAATCCGTAAGTGGAGTTCTGGACTGCTAGCAATCTTAATGCTGATATCTTTAAGTGCCTGTGGAGGTCAACAATCCGAAACCACAGGTACCACAGGATCTACAGATACTACTACCAGCAAGAAGCAAACAAAAACTAGCCGATTGGATACGGTCAAAAAACGAGGAAAGCTAATCTGTGGTGTCAGCGGAAAATTACCAGGATTTAGTTTCGTTAATGAAAAAGGTGAATATTTAGGGCTGGACGTCGATCTTTGTCGTGCGGTTGCTGCCGCTTTATTTGACGACCCAAATCAGGTTGAATACCGTAATCTTGGTTCTGCACAGCGGTTTACTGCCGTACAAACAGGAGAAGTTGATTTACTCTCTCGTAACACTACTTGGACAATTAGCCGCGATACCTCAGTAGGGATGGAATTTGCACCTACTATTTTTTACGATGGTCAGGGCATGATGGTGCCATCAGATAGTGGAATTGAAGAATTAGAACAGCTTCAAGGTAAAACTATCTGTGTCAAGTCAGGAACCACCACAGAACAAAACTTGGCCGATCAGATGAGCAAGAGAAATATCAAATATAATCCTGTAGTCTTTGGCGACGAAGATACCCTCTACAATTCCTATGTACAAGGTCGTTGCGAAGCAATTACTGCCGATCGCACACAATTAGTTGGTCGTCGTGCTATTCTGCCAGATCCCGATCAACATTCCGTTTTAGAAGTAGTTATGTCCAAAGAACCATTAGGACCTTTAGTTGTCAATGGCGACTCTCAATGGTTTGATGCGGTTAAGTGGATTACCTATGCCTTAATTCAAGCTGAAGAATTCGGCATTGATTCTAAAAATATCGCAACTTTTATGAGTAGTTCCGACCCCAGCATCAAACGATTTTTGGGTGCAGAAGGAGATTTGGGAAAATCAATGGGACTGCCCAACGACTTTACTGCCAGAATAGTTAAGCATGTAGGTAATTACGGTGAAATTTACGAGCGTAATATTGGTGTGCCATTTGAGCTAGATCGAGGACCTAATCAACTATGGACTGAAGGAGGTCTACTATACTCGCCTCCATTTAGATGATCTTAATCTGTCAATTTTCTCTAGCTATCAAAAAGCTCTAAGCTATCAACCTTAAGCTATAAGCTCTCAAGTTTACTCATTAGTTGTCTAACAGCTTATAGTCTATAGCTGGAGAGAATCTCCTTATATTGACTACCCTTACCTTGATGTCTGAAGCAAAAATTCCCCTCTGGCGCAATCAGCGTGTATTACGCATTTGGCTCCAAATTATAGTAGTTTTACTTGTACTCGCTATTCTAATAGTGCTCGGGAATAACCTGGTCAATAATTTTCAGCAAAAGAATCTGAGCCTTGGGTTTGACTTCTTAAGCAGAAGAGCTTCTTTTGATATCGGCGATAAATTAATTGATTACCGTCGCACCGATCCTTATATCAAAGCAATTTTAGTTGGATTGTTAAACTCCCTGCGGGTGATGGTTGTGGGTATTGTGCTAGCAACTTTTCTCGGTATAGCTGTGGGAATAGGCAGATTATCTAATAATTGGCTGGTACGGCAGATAACTGCAGTTTACGTAGAAATTTTTCGGAATACTCCTCTGTTGCTGCAACTATTCTTCTGGTATTCGGTTGTCTTTCTCAACCTGCCTCGGATTGGCAATTCAGTGGTTTTGCCAGGGTCAATTTATTTGAGTAATAGAGGGATCAATATTCCTTGGCCTGGGGGAACAAGATCGACTTGGTTCGCTTTAGGTTTTTTATGTTTGAGCGTGATTATAGGTATTATTATCTGGCGTAAGCGCATTGAGGCAATTGAACAACAAGCTTCTTCAGCACGAATACTGCAAGTAGTATTACTCGGAATTGCGATCGCTGCTACTTGTGCTCTAGTCTGGGGATTGGATTGGAGACAGCCTCAATTAGATAGGGAGGCTAGTGTAATCTTAGGAGGAATAAGCTTTTCTCCAGAATTAGCCACCTTGCTACTTGGATTAACAGTCTATACTGCGGCTTATATTGCTGAAGTTGTTCGTGCAGGGATTCAGTCAGTCAGCCAAGGACAGTGGGAAGCAGCCAAAGCATTAGGACTCAAGTCTAGTTTAGTCATGCAGATGATTATCTTTCCTCAAGCATTGCGGGTGATGATTCCGCCTCTAACTAGCGAGTATCTTAACCTGGCCAAAAATTCTAGTTTAGCGATCGCGATCGGCTATAGTGATATTTACTCAATCGCCAATACCATTTTTAACAACACTGGTCGTTCTGTGGAAATGTTGTTAATTGTCATAGTTGTTTATTTAATTATTAATTTGATTATTTCTCTATTAATGAACTGGTTTAATGCCAGAGTTCAATTGCCAGAAAGATGACGACCACTAATTCTAAGTCACAAGAACCATCTCTTCCTCCAGCTAGTCAAGTTAGTCCTGGAACTTGGGTGAAAAAAAATTTATTTAGCACCTGGTATAACTCTATTCTGACTATTATTTGTCTATTATTTATTTACTGGGTTGCAACGTCATTGATTGGCTGGGCATTTAATCAGGCAAAATGGACAGTGCTGACGGCAAATCTACGGATCTTTTTAGTTGGTTACTATCCAGAGGCATTACTGTGGCGTCCTTGGACTGTACTAGGAATAATTGTTGGTTTAGCAGGTTTTTCTTGGGGTATCTTGTCTGAATCTTCGACTCTATTCAACCGAAGCAATTTAATTATTCTGACTATTTTGGCTACTATCTGCGTGGCGATCGCCCCATTGGTCGGAGGATATTCGAGTAGCTTACTCTTGGGAATGCTGGTGCTTTTGATTCTAACTGCCTCTCTGGTCAAGAAATTGGCAAAAAGCCTGCCTTTTTTGAAGACTTGGTTAGTATCGATGTGGGTACTGAGTTTTTTTGTAGTTCTATGGCTTCTAATAGGAGGTTGGTTTCTCGAACCAGTCAGGCTAGCTAATCTTAGTGGTTTAATTCTCACTCTTCTGGTGGCAGTAGTTAGCATTTTCCTCTCTTTTCCCTTTGGCGTTCTGTTAGCATTAGGGCGACAAAGCGAATTACCAGCAATCCATTGGCTGGCAACTGCCTATATTGAACTGATCCGTGGTGTGCCTCTGATTGGAATTCTGTTTATGGCTCAGATAATGCTACCTTTAGTGCTGCCAAGCGATGTCTTATTGGATCAAGTTATCCGAGCTATTGCTGGGTATACCATATTTACTGCTGCTTACGTAGCAGAAAACGTACGGGGTGGTTTACAGTCAGTACCTAGTGGTCAGACTGAAGCAGCTCAAGCCTTGGGATTAAGTTCCCCTTTAGTAGTTACCTTAATTGTTCTTCCTCAAGCTATCAGAGCAGTAATTCCTACCATTGTTGGTCAGTTTATTAGTTTGTTCAAAGATACATCTTTGCTGGCAATTGTAAGTTTGGTAGATTTGTTGGGAATATCGCAATCAATTTTAGCTAACCCTAAATATACAGGTCGTTCAGCCGAAACATATTTATTTATTGGCTTAATTTACTGGATTTGTTGTTATTCTATGTCTCTAGCAAGTAGAAAGTTGGAAAGCGAGCAACTAAAAATATGATTAACTCAGAATCATCTGAAGCAATTATTATTGCTCAGGACGTACACAAGTGGTACGACAATAACTTTCATGTTCTGCAAGGAGTTAGTCTGACAGTTAACAAACAGGAAGTAGTTGTAATTATGGGACCTTCTGGGTCAGGGAAATCTACCTTTATTCGTACTTTTAATGCCCTAGAACCTTATCAAAAAGGAAGTATCGAAATTGATGGCATCAAACTTTCTGATGATCTCAAAAATATAGAAGCTATACGCCGGGAAGTAGGAATGGTTTTTCAGCAGTTTAATCTCTTTCCTCACTTAAGAGTGATTGAAAATGTTACTTTAGCTCCTATTTGGGTGAGACGCTGGACGAAAAAACACGCCCAAAAAGTAGCCATGGAACTATTAGAAAAGATCGGAATTGCGGAACAGGCTTACAAGTATCCTGGTCAACTCTCAGGTGGTCAGCAACAAAGAGTGGCGATCGCCCGTGCTTTAGCAATGCAACCAAAAATTATGCTCTTCGACGAACCCACCTCCGCTCTCGATCCAGAGATGGTAAGAGAAGTATTGGAAACGATGCAAACCCTAGCTGATTCTGGGATGACAATGGTTTGTGTATCTCATGAAGTTGGTTTTGCCCGGGAGGTAGCAGATCGGATGGTATTCATGGATAACGGGACAATCGTAGAAACAGCTCCGCCAGAAGAATTTTTCAATAATCCCAAACAAGAGCGAACTCGCCAATTTCTCTCGCAAATTATTTGATATTAAAAACAAGGCGACACCCAGATTCGAACTGGGGGATAATGGATTTGCAATCCACGGCCTTACCACTTGGCTATGTCGCCACACGTTACCCGTGTAATGTCATAACAGTATATCAAATTCTGCTCACGAATGATCCGAAGTATCTGAGACTAAATCAGATTAGCAGATAGAAGGCTGTTTTTCCTTTTTAGAAACGATTGCTTTAGATAAGGTTAATTGTGTTCCTTCTCGATTCCAATGCACATAATCAAAAACCTCATGCAAGATCGAAAAACCTCTGCCATTTTCGGCTTCATCTTTAGGTAATTGTTTAACTAAATGCTGTTTAACTAAATGCTGGTGACTAGGAATATAACAATGCTCTGCTCCAAAGCCCTTACCTTGATCCACGATTACCCAACAATATTCTTTGGTCGTGACTGTAAATCGGACAACAATGGTTTTAGTAGGGTCAAGCTTGTTACCATGTTTAGCAGCATTGACTAAAGCTTCTTGTAAGCCTAATCTTATTTCCGGTCGCCATTCTGGAGATACATTTACTAGCAGCAAATCAAGAACAGGGCAGAGATAAAGTGTTGAAGTAAAGCTCATAGTACTCCAGTTACTTCTACTCCAAGGAATAGGGATGGCAATCACTAATTTATACCTCTAGGTTAAATTCCAAGACTTATGGGGTTTAGACTTTGAAACTCGATCAGCTTCAGAATTAATGTTAACTGCTTGTTAGACATTAAAGCTAATTTAAGCTAAAGTTATAGCCCAAACAAAGCTTTAAAATCTGATAGATTTACGTGTTTTTAAGTAGCTAAAATGCTTTATTTCAACAATCTCATTCTTGAAATAACTCTGTTGGTTGATTAGGCAATTCAACAGTCAAAACCATAGTGTTCCCCTTCAAGGCTGCAGTAAAATTGTACATGTCGTATGTATATTAATAATTATACTAAATTTTATAAATTAAACAGAGAAACTATGGTTATTTATTGCTTTTTTAAAATGACAAAACATTCAACATGAGTAGTTTGTGGAAAAAAGTCAACAGGTTGAATATAGATAGGTTGATAAATATCTGATTTACATAAAAGTTGGATATCTCTAGCAAGAGTCGCAGGTTTACAACTTACGTAGACAATATATGGTGATTGAAACTTTAATAAAGTGTCAATTACTTGAGGATCGCAGCCTTTTCGGGGGGGATCGAGTAGGAATATATCTGGTTTAACCTTGATTTGAGCTAGACAATTTTTGACTTTCCCAGTATGAAAGGTAATATTTTTGATTTGATTTAAGACTGCATTTTTTTCGGCTTGTTGGATTGCACCATAGTTAATTTCAATTCCCACCACCCGACGTACTTTTTTGGCTAAAGGCAAACTAAAAGTACCGATACCACAATAAGCATCAATTATTGTTTCGTTTCCCGTCAAATTCAATTGGTCAACGATCGTCTGATAGAGTAGTTCTGCGGCACTAGTATTAATTTGAAAAAAAGTATCCGCCGCAATATGCAACTCTACACCAGCAAATATTTCTCGTAAGTAAGATCTACCGGCAATAGTATGGGTGATTTTGCCTAAAATAGCGTTAGTGCGATCGCTGTTAATATTTAAGCAGACTCCTACTAGTCCAGGATATTTATCTAACCAAAGTTTGGCTTGTGCTTCGATACTGGTTAACTTGGGACTAGTTGTCACCAAAGTCAGTAACATTTCTCCTGTATTAACACCAATTCGGAGAGCAAGATGACGTAATTTGCCCTGGTGAATGCTTTCATTGTAGATTGACCATCCTCGCTCTTGAATATCTTGTTTAACTTCTTTTAGTAGAGGATGTAGACGCTCATCTTGCACGGGACATTGATTGAGATTAATTAGTTTGTGACTACCCTGGCGATAATAGCCAGCTTGAACTTGTCCCGAAATAGATCTGGCTAAAGGATAAGTTGACTTATTACGATAATTAAGGACATCTGAAGTATGTAAAATTGGTTGTACTTGGATGTCTGCAAATCCACCGATCCGTTGCAAAGCTTGAATTACCTGCTGACGTTTTGCTTCCCTTTGGTAGGCAGATTCAATATGCTGCCACTGACAACCACCACATTTATCAGCCACCATACATTGAGGGCGAATTCTGTGTGGCGATGGTGCAGTTAATTGCTCAACTATGCCGCGAGCAAATTTAGCCTTAGAATGCACGATCTTAGTAGTTAGGCGATCGCCCGTTACAGTATTGGGGACAAAGACAACTTGACCTTCATATCTTCCTACTCCTTCCCCACTGGTATTGAGGTCAGTTATCTCTAGTTCGATTATTTGACCTTGCTGCAATTTGTAATTCATTAATGAGGACAAAGTATCTAAATTTAGGTGTGGATCGGAGTGAGATCATGCTTTATATGATATGTCTTTAATCTTAGCTGTGAATTGTCGCCAATTACCGCTGAATGAAAGCTAGATTAATCAGTGACTGCTGAAAAATTTAGATACGGGATCGCCTACTTGACTATCTTCTGGGATATTAACTATCTTCTGAGATATTGGTAGTTGCTGATGAATTATGAAAATTAGGAAATGAATTATAAATCTTGGGGAATTTGGTTATTCACTTCTATGTTGTTTGCGAGTATCGTAACTCATACAAGTAAAGTGTGGGCCCAAGAAATTGAACCTTATATCGGAGAATTAGAACAAGTTACTAATGTTAATCAATTAAAAGATGTTGCTCCTACAGACTGGGCCTACGAAGCATTAAGAAGCTTAGTCGATCGCTACGGTTGCATTGCTGGTTTTCCGAATCAAACTTATCGTGGTAGTCAGGCTTTGACTCGTTATGAATTTGCTGCGGGTTTAAACTCTTGCCTCAATCAAATTGAACGATTGATTACATCTTCTGAAACAGTTAGTCAAGAAGATTTAGATAAAATTAATCGGTTAACACAAGAATTTGAAGCGGAACTAGCGACTATTGGCGGTAGAGTCGATAACTTGGAAAGTCGTACCGCTTTTTTAGAAGATCATCAATTTTCTACAACAACTAAGCTAGCAGGAGAAGTAAGTTTTGCTCTCAGCAGCGTTTTTGGTGATGAAAGAGCTGATGGTAGTGGTGAGATAGATAATGTACCCGTCTTTGACTATCGCGCGCTCTTAAATTTCAATACTAGTTTTACTGGCTCTGACTTGTTACAAGTCAGTTTAAGCGCACTTAATACTACTCCCTTTGGTTCGGGAGAGGAAGAGGATGATCCTAATGTTACTGGAACCAACATGACTCGTCTAGCCTTTGATGAAGGTACCGATGGTTCAGTGGAGATCGACAAAGCGTATTATACTTTTGCCTTAGGAGCACAAGGAGGTTCGGAAGACGAAGCAGAAGAGTTTGAAGGCTTAGACGGAGAAGAAGAATTAGAAGAGGAAGAAGAAGAGTTTGAAGGTGCAGCAGAGGGCAAATTATCTTTTGTCATTGATGCCGTTGGAGGAGAGTTCAGCGAAAACTTTACTAATTACAATGAATATTTTTCCGAAGAAATATCTGGGGCAGTTTCTTTCTTCGGACGCTTTAACCCAATTTACTATCAAGGTTCTGAAGGTACAGGGGCAACAGTTAACTACGATTTGAACGATGCGATTGCTTTATCTGTAGGTTATCTCGCCCCTCGTGGCAATGAACCCTTTGAAGGAGCTGGTTTATTTAATGGTACTTATTCAGCGATCGCCCAAATAGGAATAGAACCTACAGAAAATTTGGGGTTAGGTTTGACTTATTCACGGGCGTATTATGCACCAGATGAACAGGCAGTATCTGGGGAAGCAGGAAGTGAAAATGCTAATGCCCCCTTTGGAGAAGAAATTCCCACTTCTGCCGATCATTTTGGTTTACAAGGTAGTTATCAATTGAGTGACCGGATTAATATCTCAGCTTGGGGCGGTTTTAGCTTGGCTTATGCCGAGACAGATGGAGAAAATGAAGAGATTGAGGTAAATAGTGGCGATAATGCCAATATATTTAACTGGGCGGTTACTTTAGCTTTTCCCGACTTGCTTGCCGAAGGTAACTTGGGTGGTATTATCTTCGGACAACCACCAAAAGTAACTAGTAACGATGGTGGTGAAGAAGATGAAGATAGTGCATGGCACATCGAAGCCCTGTATCGCTATCAAGTCAACGATAATATCTCGGTCGATCCTGGCTTTTTCGTAGTTCTTAATCCTGAAAATGATAGTGACAATGATACTATTTGGGTTGCCTCAGTTCGGACAGTTTTTGAATTTTAATCTATTTAGATAGTTTTCGTAAGGGCGAATCGCCCTTACAGAGCTTATCTATCTCAACATTTGCTTTTTCTGTTCCCTCTGCTCATCTCAACCCATTAATTTTAAATTGACATACCACTAGTCTCAATCTACAAAACCCCGTGCCTGAAGAATTTGCTCAATTTTGGCTTGGTGTTGTGTTTGCCATTGGTCAAGAGTTTGTTCTGAATCTTTGATCGCTCTTGCTTGGGCAATCTCATATACCCGATCTTGTTCGGCAGCGGGAATAACGGCAATTCCTTCTTCATCTGCCACGATTATATCTTTGGGTTTTACGGCTACTCCACCACAGTTTATTGTTTCATTTAGTGAACCCAAAGTTTTTTTGACCCCAGGTTTAGGCATTACTCCTCTGGCAAAGACGGGAAACTTAGCCTCTCGCACTTCAGCCAGATCGCGAATTACCCCATCAACAATGAAACCGGTAATTCCCTGTTTTTGAGCGATCGCACATACGTTACCTCCTGAGACTGCATAGTCAATCGAGCCGGCTTCAACCACGATAATAGAACCTGGTTCAGCTCGATAAATGGCGGCATGAAGCATTAAGTTGTCTCCGGGGTGACACTTAACTGTATAGGCTTTTCCGGCAATCCTTGGTATTGGAGCCCATAAAGCCTTAATGCCAATATCCATAAACTGTTGACGATCTAAAGCATCAGCATAAGTAGTAGGTGATAAATCTTGGAACTTTAAACAATCTTTCATAAATTTGCTATGGTTAGTTAAATTACAAGTAAAATAATTTCTGAATTCTTACTTAAAAATGTTTACTCAGCTTATTTTTTAATTGTTAAACTTTAGTATTCCATTGGTTCAAAGCCTAAGGGATACCTAATGAAATCTTTAATTAACGATAAAATAAAATAAGGAAAAACTTTGAGATAGTGCTATCAGATATATGACCACTGTTGTTGCAGTAGAGAAAAAAAAGTTAGAACAACCACCTTTAGATATACATTATTTAGGCGATCGCGTACTACGCCAACCAGCTAAACGCGTTGCCAAAGTGGATGATAACATTCGCAAAATTGTCAGGGAAATGTTGCAAACGATGTACAGTGCTGATGGCATTGGTTTGGCAGCTCCCCAAGTAGGAATTAATAAGCAATTGATTGTGATTGATATTGCTTTGGATCAACCAGATCAGCCTCCTCTTGTGTTAATAAATCCCAAAATCGTTAAGTCTAGTAGTACATTCTGTAAAGGGGAAGAAGGATGCTTAAGCATCCCAGGAGTTTATTTAGATGTAACTCGTCCTGAAGAAATTGAAGTCTCCTATAGAAATGAGCAGGGCAAACCTAGTAAACTAAAAGCTACTGGTTTATTATCCCGTGCTATTCAACATGAAATGGATCACCTAAATGGTGTCATGTTTGTAGATCGAGTTGATAATAATATCGCTCTTAATGAAGAGTTAAAAAAGAGAGGTTTTGCTGTTAGTGCAGTTAAACCAATTAACAAGTAAATTTAAGAACCGCTAACCCAATCAATAATTTTAAGAGGAGAGTAACTAATAATGATTTCAATGACACCTAAGAGTGGTGTATGTTTAGTTTTGTGTTGTATTACGGCGATCGCGGGAGTCGGCTCGGTTTTTGAACTATCCTCAGGTAATCCTGAATTGGGCAGTATGGTTACAAGTCTAATTTTGGCTGCGAGTATTCCTCTCACAGGAATTTTGTTTTGGGTAGCGGTACAAGATACTAAAGCCAACCAAAATCAATAAATAGAATTTAAAACTTTTTAAATTAATAATTGAATAATTAAGAAGCACAGAGAAGGACAATTTTGTCTTTTCTGTGCTTTTTAAAATAAACTCTACCAAAAAATGCTAATTATGACATTTAATTAGTAGCTGAACCTCATAAGTGAAAGATATAGTAATCTAACATTAATATACAGCTAATTAATAACTAAAAAAGCTGATAGCTAATAGCTAAAATTAATGTTAGCCAACAAAAACTTATGACTTAGTTTCACCAATAATCAAATTATTTTTTAGGCGAAAGCATCATCATCATATTGCGTCCTTCCCGCTTTGGTGATTGCTGTACTTCGGCATAATCTTCTAGATCTTTAGCCATACGACGTAGTAGGTCTTCAGCCAACCTGGAGTGCTGAATTTCCCTTCCTCGGAAGCTAATAGTAGCTTTGACTTTATCTCCAGATTTAAGAAAACGTTGAGCATTTTTGACGCGCACATTATAATCATGCTCTTCGATTTTATAGCGCATCTTCACTTCTTTAACATCAGCGTTATGCTGTTTTTTCTTCGCTTCCTTTTGTTTTTTATCTTGCTCGTATTTATATTTCCCATAGTCCATAATTTTACAGACCGGGGGATCTGCGGATTCGCTGACCAAGACCAAATCTAAGCCTTTTTCTTGCGCTATGGCCAGAGCCTCTTTCGGAGTAATAATACCTAATTGCTCACCTTCAGAGTCAATAACACGAATATTGGGGAAACGAATTCTTTCGTTAGTTTTGGTTAGATCGCGACTACTGTTACTGCGTCTTCTATCTCTCACAGGCGTATTTTTTTCTTTCCTTTTGTAATAGTTTGATATCGTGAACTAAAATTACAGTGATAAATATTTGTTATCACTTACTATTTTACATTTATTATTATCATTTGTTATTTTACCGATTTTTCTATTAATAAAACAATAAGTTAACTTTATCTTTTAATTTAACTTATTTTTTATCAAAGTATCAATATAACAATAGCTATAGTTAAAGTAATAAGACGAGAATTTGTAAATATTTTTAAAGTAAAAATTTGACTATAAATCAATCTTGGCAGGAGCGTATTGGGAACCAAAGAGACTGGGTTTGGCGAGGATGGCAAACTCGTTACACATATTTGAGGGCGAAGAAAAATGGTGCTGAAAGCAAGCAACCTCCCTTAATATTTATTCATGGCTTCGGTGCTAGTATTGAACACTGGCGTAATAACCTGCCTGTAATTGCTCAATCTCACACCGTCTATGCTATTGATTTACTAGGTTTTGGAGCCTCCAGAAAAGCAGATGTTGAATATAGTACAGCTTTATGGACAGAACAAGTACATGACTTTTGGCAAACTTTTATCGGAACCCCAGTAATCCTGGTGGGCAATTCAATTGGTTCACTAGTTTGTTTGACTGCTAGTGCTACCTATCCAGAGATGGTTAAAGGTTTAGTAATGCTGAGTCTGCCAGACGTATCGGTGCGGGAAGATATGCTCCCTCCTCCAGTTCGCCCTGTGGTGACGGCGATCGAGAATTTAGTTGCCTCTCCTTTGTTGATTAAAAATATTCTCAAAATTGTTAGACAACCGAACATAATTCGTCGTTGGGCAGGAGTGGCTTATCCTAACAAATCGGCTGTAACTGAAGAGTTAGTGGATATCTTGTCAAGCCCTGCTTATGATGATGGAGCCGAACAAACTCTAGTTCGTTTATCCCGTAGCGTTAGACAAGCCACTTTTGCTAAGTCTGTTAGAGATTTATTACCTCAGATAGTAATCCCTATACTCCTAATTTGGGGGATGCAAGATAAAATGATTCCTCCCAAGCAAGCCCGGGCGATCGCGGCTCTTAATCCTAATTTAAAGCTAGTAGAATGGGATAATGCAGGACATTGTCCTCATGACGAATATCCAGATAAGTTTAATTTGCTATTGTTAGATTGGCTTAAATCTATATAATCTAACTTAGTCAATCTAAATAACTACTAAAACAATAATAATTAAACATGGCAAAGATCAAAAAAGGAACATTAATACGTGTAATCAAAGAGAAACTAGAGGGCAGTTTGGAAGCCAAAGCTAGTGATGTACGTCTTCCTGATTATTTATTTAATAGCAAAGGCGAAATTGTCGACTTGAATGACGAATATGCTTTAGTTCAATTTTATGTTCCGACTCCTAATGTTTGGCTGCGCTTAGATCAATTGGAAGTCATTAAGTAAAAATCCAGCTCTCTTAAAATTGAATGTATTTTAATCATCTTATTTTAGAGTATCTGAAAGAATCTAAATGTTCTTTCAGATAAATAATCATAAGAAACCTGTTTTATGAAGTACATCCGAATCGTATGTCTACGTTTACCTGTATTTGCGGATTTATCACGAGGGAATCGGAGGAAGCTCCTGAGACAAATGGTGTGCTGATTTCTTTGAGAACTCTAAATCAGCTTGTCGTGAGACAAGCTTATGGTCTAAGCAAACTAGTTGAAACAACTCAAGAAAGTAAGAATGACTGGGTTACAAAGTATTTAGGCTCTGATTATCCGCGAAATTTCTCTATTACCGAAGTTATTGAAGACTTTCTTGATGCCGAAATCAATGTGATTCATCTTTTAGATCAACCTTTGTCTGTCCCAATTGTGGAAGATTAAGTATTTCAAATTCCGCAGGTGAATGGGATTTCTTTAACAAGGAACATGGCTCCACATAAATAGATAACCAAAACATTTTGTAACAGATAATAGTCTGTAAACTCTTTCCAAAAAAGTTTTTAGCTAGATGAGGTTCGGATTTCTAAGTAAGACAGATGCTGCAGAGATCGAAGCAAACAATTACAAGCTAACTACTGCTTCAAGTGCTTTCCTTAGTGCAACTTCCTCTGGTAGATTAATCCTAGTCCCAAAATTTAAATTTATCTTTAGACTTGGGTAATTTATTTAATCTATTTAACAAGCAACTAGGAGGAAAGTAGCAGTGGCGAAGAAGACTGTAGCGAGCTTAACAGAAGCCGATGTCTCTGGAAAAAAAGTTTTAGTAAGAGCCGATTTTAACGTTCCACTAGATGATAGTGGCAATATTACAGACGATACTCGCATCAAAGCTGCTTTACCAACAATTAAAGATTTGGTTGGCAAAGGTGGAAAGGTTATTTTATGTAGCCACATGGGTCGTCCCAAAGGAGCAGTAAAAGAAGAATTACGTCTGACTCCTGTTGCTAAAAGACTTTCTGAATTGTTAGGACAAGATGTGACTAAGTGTGACGACTGCGTTGGCGATGCGGTAGCTTCTACTGTTAATGGTATGAGCAATGGTCAAGTTGTACTCTTGGAAAATCTTCGTTTTCACAGCGAAGAAACTAGCAACGACCCTGAATTTGCTAAGCAATTAGCGGCTAATGCTGATTTATACGTTAACGAAGCATTTGGGACTGCTCACCGCGCTCACGCTTCCACAGAAGGGGTAACTCATTATCTAAGTCCAAGTGTTGCCGGCTACTTAATTGAAAAAGAATTAGACTATCTTCAAGATGCGGTTGATAATCCCAAACGTCCTTTAGCGGCAATTATCGGTGGTTCAAAAGTTTCTAGTAAAATTGGCGTAATTGAAACTTTACTAGACAAGTGTGACAAGCTACTAATCGGTGGTGGAATGATCTTCACTTTCTATAAAGCTCGTGGTTTAAGCGTTGGTAAGTCTTTGGTAGAAGAAGACAAACTAGAATTAGCTAAATCTCTAGAAGCGAAAGCCAAAGAGCAAGGAGTTGAATTGCTTTTACCTACTGACGTAGTAGTAGCCGATAACTTTGCCCCCGATGCTAATTCTCAGACTGTAAGTATAGATAACATTCCCGATGGCTGGATGGGATTAGATATTGGTCCTGATTCTATCAAAGTATTCCAAGATGCTCTTGCAGACTGTAATGCAGTGATTTGGAATGGTCCCATGGGTGTATTTGAATTTGATAAATTTGCTGCTGGTACAGAAGCGATCGCCCATACCTTAGCCGGCAAATCTGATGCTGTAACCATTATTGGTGGTGGTGATTCTGTGGCTGCGGTAGAAAAAGTTGGTGTTGCTGAAAAAATGAGCCATATTTCTACTGGTGGTGGTGCGAGTTTGGAACTACTTGAAGGAAAAACTCTTCCTGGTATCGTTGCACTCGATGACGCTTAATTTAAAACTCTAGATAATAGTTTTAAATGTATCTTGCCTGTAGATTAACTCTAAACTGTCTACAGGCATTTTTAGTAGGAAAATTATTAGAGTAGAACAATTTTTTCAAGACGTTCTGCAAATAGCCATTAGAAAGTTAATACTCAATCGTTAGCGTTTTTTTGGGTAATCACGCTAAATTTTTGCCAATAAAAACTAATTTCGGCATAAAAAGAGGTAACTACAAGCTCTTAGTGGAGTTTATAAAAGCTTTTTGAAATATTGCATCAATTTTACGCAGAAAAATAATCGTATTGATTAACGTGATTATATACCAAACAAATGCAATTTATAGGTAATAAAAATCAATTTTAATAAAATCTTTCGCTATACAAAAAGATCTTTAAGTAACCTTTCTTGAGCGGGTATTAAATAAGCAAAAAGTAATTTAAGTAACCGATTCGTTACTTTTTACTGATATAAAGAAAGGTAAGTTGAGGATAAGGAGCTTCTTACTTAGTGGAGTGTGGTCAGTTATCCTTTGATATCTCATTGTTACTTTAAAATAGGCAAAAGTAAAATTCCTGGGAAACAACTTTTTTTCTCAGAACGTAATTAATTTTATTCACCATTTACTCGTGTAAACCGAAATTTGCCTAGTTTTTTCTTATTAGACTTGATGAAATATAGATTGGGGAGCGTAAATTTTTACTTCAGTCTATTTGTACTCATTAATCTATGTAGATTCCTATACATGGTTTAGTTTTCGATATTAATAGTTACTTGGCGAAAAAATAATCATATTTTCTTTCTTGGGAATGACTATAAATTTCCATATTTTTCAAATCATATTTATCTAGCTCATTTATTTAATGAAAAAGCACAAACTATTAATACTTGGAACTCGTGGTATCCCTGGAAATCATGGTGGGTTTGAAACATTTGCTGAACGTTTGGCTCTGTACTTAGTGAAGAAGGGATGGCATGTTACAGTTTACTGTCAAAGTAATGGTGAAAAATTTTACCGTCGAAAATTTTACTACAGTCTTTGGCAGGGAATCAATCTAGTTCATATACCAGTTCCCAAAAATAGCTCTTTCTGGTCTATCTTGTTCGATTTCAAAGCGGCTTTTAATGCTGTCAATCAAGAAGGTATCGTTCTGACGCTTGGTTATAACACTGCCATTTTTTCCCTACTTTATAAGCTTAGAAACCGTCTCAATGTGACCAATATGGATGGTATGGAATGGTGGAGAAAAAAATGGAATTTCTTAGAGAAAGCTTGGCTATACATTAACGAGAGATGTGCTGTCTGGTTGAGCGATCATTTAATCGCCGATCACCCACAAATTAAGAAATACTTACGACAAGAAGTCAAAACTTCTAAGCCAATTTCCGTCATACCCTATAGTGCCCAAGTCGTAACTAAGGCGGATGAAACACTACTCAAAAGATACTGTCTCGTTCCTCGAAGATATGCATTAGTGATCGCCAGACCTGAACCAGAAAACTCGATTCTAGAAATTGTATCTGCCTTTTCCCAAAGACCGAGAAACTTACTATTAGTAATCTTGGGGAATTATTTTCCACATAAAAATGCCTATCATCAACAGGTTTTAGCAGCGGCCAGTGATGAAGTAATGTTTTTTGGAGCTATTTATAATCAAGAAGTGGTTAAATCCTTAAGATATTATACTAGGCTCTATATTCATGGACATCAAGTAGGCGGCACAAACCCTTCTCTGATAGAAGCTCTATCGGCAGGCAGCCCAATACTTGCACATAAAAATCCATTTAATTCTTGGGTGGCTGGAAAAGATGCTTACTATTTTCAAGATGAAAATGATTGTTCGCAAAAAATCACTCAAATCCTAGATGATGAAACAAATATAGAAACAATGAAACAAAATAGTTTTGCTAGATACTATGAGGAGTTTGCTGATGATCGAGATTTAAAAGCTTATGAAGATTTATTTTTGAATCGACTTAATCACAAATGATAGCCAAATTCGATTAAATACTACTATTTTTTTGGAGAAAATACTTTTATCTAGCAGCGTCCGAATTTCTTTTTTGCATATTCAAAAAGCTCTAAATCGGGAGCGCAGATTTTATTGATTTTCTTCATTGTTTCCCGATCTATATCAGGATTACTTACAGGATTTTTTCGTCTATGAGATATTTTTAATTTCGTTCCTGTGTAATGTCGAAACTTTAAGCTAAAATCCTCTAAGTTTTCTAAAAAACCTATAATTGCTAGTTTATCTAGATTATCTTTGGCACGTTTAATTGCTGCTGAGGTTGTATAGTCATAATCAACTCGATCTGATATGCCACCAAAATATCTTATATATTCAAAGCCGCCTTCTTGACCTCTTGGGGTAGTCAAAAAAGTAGGTAAATCTTCCTTAATTTTGAAATGGTCGCTTTCTTTAAAAGCATTATAAAAATAATTGGATATGTATCTTTTCACAGGATGTCTTAAACAAGTTATGTAGACATATTGCTGATGAAACTTTTCCCAAGTTTGAGTATTATAAGATACGTGACCTGAAATGTATTGAATTTCTTTGAACATTTCATAAATAACTAGCTGCTCGCGGAGCTGTAAAAGTCTACTTGATTCACCTTTTTCTATATCAATGCCATAAAGCATTTTAGCTGTTTGATGGGAGGGAGAGTCTTCAATTCTGCTATAGCTATGACGATAATGTTTAGCGATCGCCTTATCAATAGAAGTTCCTCCAGACTTAGGAATATGAATAAAAAATACTTTGGTTTTATTTGGTATTAATAATTTACGAAGATTTTGTTTTATTTTCCATTTAATTAAGGAAATATCCATTTCTCTAGTTTTAAACTTATTATTCAATTCCTTTTCAGAGAAAATTGTTATGGGAAATATGATTATTGAGATATATCTGAGAAGCTTTGAAGATTTTTCTTGATATTTTTGACAGCTCTTGCCAACTTTTTATTCTGTTTTTTATTAACGTGAGGGAATTCAACATGAGGAATTTCCTTTTCCAGGAAAGGACAAATTTTTTCCCATAAGTTGTCTTGATTAAGCTGAAGTACTAATAGATCGTTCGGTCTATCTTTAAAATATTCAATAACTTCGGCATTGTGCCTTTCATATCTTTCAATATATATTTTTTCGTTTCCTTTGGGATGTCCTACTCCATAAATCCACTCTCTCATATGAGTATTTCGACTGCCAAAATGACTAACTATACTGTTAATCCAACTGTCTACTGGTCTGATAATCAAAATGAATTTACTGCCAGGATATTTTCGATCTAATTCTTGATATAAGACGGGCCAAGGATTATCTTGAAAAGCATCATATTTTGCTACTAAAGTGTCAGCTATTTGATGCACTTGCTCTTCTAGATTAGGGTTGTGAATACTAAATGAACCACAAACTCGATATCCCAGTATTTCAAGAGCCTTACCCAATGATTTGGTTCCTGTTTTGTGAAATCCAATGCCAAATACTTTAGCCACACTTTTTTCCTGACTAGTAAACATAATAAAAATTTTGAACTAATATCTGATCGCTTCCCGTAACTCAACTGAACTTGCTGCCAAACCTCTTAACGCTCAAAGTAAAATTCTTCAGAGCTTGCGGCTTCCACCAAATGAAAACCTGACTGAGCGAGTCTATTGTTGACAAATTGAATTTGTTCGGGAGTTAAACAACTATGGATCTCAATCATCAGCTTTCTAATATTGTGAAAATCAGCATATTCAACCAACTCATATTCTCCACCTTCAATATCAAGCAACAAAAATGTGGGATCGATCTGCCTGACTTTTTCGTTAAAGCTGATGACAGGAACTGTTATTGGTTTTGCTCCTTTGGCCTTATTGTAAATTGAGCTTGACCAAAAATTATTACCCACATAGAAGTCTCTGAAACCAGAGCGATCGCCAACTAAACAGATCTCTAATTGTGGCTCGACAAGATTAAGGGCATAATTCTCTTTAATGGCTGGTTCTAGTGCAGGGTTGGCTTCAAAGGTGAAAACCCGGTCATTACCAATTTGTTTAGCACAATAAGCAGAGGTCAATCCCAAACCGCCACCAATTTCCATGACAACATCTTCTTGAGTCAGCTTACTTTTTATCAGTTGCAATTCATCTGATTCATAAAATCCCCCATATATTGCCTTACGAATCACATCAGACGTGAATGAAGGAATTTTGACTTTTATACCTTCGATTTGAACAACTTGAGGTTGAGTAATCTTATTAAAATAGGATTTGATTTTCATAGATCTTATTTTTTGTTGTTAAATTAAGCGGAATCGTTGGAGATAAATGCCTGTTTCCCCAAAAAATCACTGATTATTTTTTATTTAATTTGTAAAATGTTCCTGGGTTTGACTTATATAGCCTTTCTAAAATTAGTGAGGTACAAATATAAACTTAGTCAAAAACCTTATAACCTCTGTTCCCTGTTCCCTGTTCCCTGTTCCCCAACTCTACCAAGGTGTATCTAATTAATACAAGAAACGCCATAGTCTAATTTTTGATCTTAAAAAAACTCTTTTTGAAAAGCCTGAGCCATTTTTTTCAGAGCAAACTGACGGTCTTGAGGAGCAAGAATACATTGATCAGATGGTAGAATTAGCGGTTCAAATAATAATCTCGATGAAGGAGTATTGTTAGCATCAACAACGTATATTCGTTGATCTGTTTGATCTTTCAAGATATCTAATTCACCGTAGTCTAACCCTAATTTTTGGCAGAATGATAAAATTTTGCTGATTTCATCGTCGTTAAATATTTCTTTGGTTTCGGCTACCTGAACTGAGATTAAGCTAGGATAACCAAAAAATCGTTGTGTTTCTGTTTGGTTGTGTTTGATATATATATAGACACAAGGAATTTCTTGATTAAATATAGGAACTCGATAATCTAGAACTTTTCCCTCTTCGATCTCGTTATCAACAAGTTTTTGATAGACAACTCCTGGCTCTGTTTGCTCAATCGGACAAGAAATTATTTTGCCATCGTGTTGAGCATTTAAATTAGATTTGACTACACATTTTCCTGTATACGTCAGTGGATTTACAGTAATATTATAATTAAAAGCTTCATCAAATAATTGGTTGGTTAGTGATTTACTAACATCTTTACAGTGAAGATTGATAACCTTACAATTCTGTTCTGATAAATGAGATAAAATCGGTTCTTCTTCAAAGAAAGTTTGATATCTTTGCCATTTAATTGCTAAATCAAACTTTTCTTCTGGATTATCAGTAATGTCATACCCTAAGAACAGACAAATTTGATAAATAGTAGCTTTGCGGTAAGGAAAATCTGGATAAAATAATATTTTTTTTCTCTTGTCAAATATTTTTTTGGTTGTTTCAGCTAGTTTTTGGGCAATACTTAATGGCTGTTGATTTAAGCCAACAGATAGATTATAAGTATATGTTCTGTGTAAGTTGAGTAGAGAAACAGGTATCTGTTTCTGAAGATACATCTTGATTCTGTTTAGAGGATTATCAATATCTGTTGAATCAGTTTTGGCAATACTGGATAAAAACGAAAATGGAGAAAATTTAATCATCATAAGAATATCCTTGCAAAAATTCATATTGCTCTATTTGATTTTTGACCAACTCAATTGATTTATCGTCCCACTGATAAGTAAATCGAGTTTTCTTAGGTGATTTAAAAACAATACTGGCACAGTCATCTAGATATTTTTGACTGGTCTCAACTTCCAAAAATTTACAAACTTGACTTAAAATAGCTTGTGGATTATCAATTAATGATTCGTGCCGAACATCTAAAATATCTTTTGTATCTATTTGTGTTTTTAGGTAAGCAACAGTTTTACACTTAGTAAAGTACGAATTTATCCCATATTCCAAATTAGCTTTTTTACGAGTAATCATGGTTGTAATATTGTCAAAGGGATTTCTGACTACATGGATAAATTTAATAGGAACATTAAGTCTATTTGGTAAGACATCTAAAATTTTAGGATTAGTACGAATAATAAAGTTAGTTGCACTTCCTCTTTTATCACCAATAACTTTTAAGGTTTGAAACTTTCCTTGCCATTGATGAGGAACTTGATAAGAATAACCGGTTTCTTGTCGTCCCTGGGTTGCTTTTCGCTGCGAATTTTGAAGCAATAAATAGTAAATTTTCTGATAATTAACACTCTTTTCAAAAAGCTGAAGAGCATTCAGTTCGTGTCCAATAATTATATTGGGATGGGCATCTAGCAGTGAACCAACTAAACTATGTCCGCTCCTAGTATAGCCAACAAACATACAATACTTTTCTATAGATTTAAATAAATCTTCACTTTTGAATAAGTCATAAAAATAATATTGGCAGAGATCACTAATTTGTGTAACTCTATTTTTAGCTTGCTTATACTGAGATTTTAGCATTCTAGGTGATCGCTCCAATAGTAGTTTTATAGATCAAATTTTTTTAATATTTAAAGGCTATTAACACTGAGTTATAAAATGATCTTACTAGATAAAAGTAACGAAAAAGTGACTTTTATCTGAGTGATAGAATTCAGGTATTTTTTTAAAGATATTTAAAACAAAAATAAAAGTATAATTAATCAAAATCGATTAAAAATTGCTAGTTATCACTGATTTGGATTTTTTTGTTATTTTCGTCTAATTTGTAAAGAATTGACACCTACTATAAACTAATAACCAAGTTGGCAATCTGCTAACTAATTGCAGTTGATTAATAAATATGATCTAGTCAACTTATGAAGACATTTGTAACAAAACTCAGAAATAAAAAAGCTCGTGTAGTTAGCTTTTATCAGCTTATTCAATATTTATTTGAGGTTAGTAGAGATATCGAACTTCATCCGATTCTCCGCTCCTATGCAGGGAATTTTCCCTTATGTCTTTTTTCTGACCCTCTAGTCTGGCTTAAAATGGTGCGTAACGCTGAATCTCGATTTCTCGAAGATAAGCAACGCCCTTATGCATTTTACGCTACTCATCTTCGGGCTATTCCGTTTGGTGAACCAGATCGAATCTCCAAGTTCTTAGAAGATAATTTGGCGGCGATCGCCAGAGAATTTTCTCGCTGTGCTCCTCCAGAAGTACCAACTCCTTCTAAAGCTTTAGTCGATCAGGGCATTTGGAATACATTTCCCCTGAGACGCTCATCCAAGACAGTCCCTGAAAATATCTCCCGTTGTCCTCAAACTTGGTCATTAGTTCAAAAATGTCCACTTTTACAAGGTGTTGAAGGGGGAGTTTATTTCTCTATTGTTTATCCAGGCACACATATAAGCAGTCATTGTGGTCCGTCTAACCTTAAACATCGCTATCATCTAACTATAGAAGAAGCCGAAGGGGCAAAAATTAGAGCGGGAGATAAATGGCGTACCTGGCGGCGCGGAGAATGTTTAATTCTAGACGATTCCTTTGAACATGAAGTAAAACACAATGGTGACAAAAGACGGGTTGTATTGATTGTCGATTGTTGGCATCCTGACTTAACTGAAAAGGAAAGGGATTTTTTAACTAATCTCCATCGAATCTGGCAAAAACCAACACGAAAAGCAGCCGAAAAGCAAGGAACTTCACGTCAGCCAAGAGAGCAGCAGAAGCAAACAGTTGGTGCAACTAGCGCCAAAAGTAATTAACTTTAAGCAAATAATATAGATTGATTGATTTGATGAACTTTAACACTTTAAATAACTTTATCTTATCTTGGAAGAACAAGTTTTCTAATTTACTGAAGGGAAAGCGTGTAGCCAGTGATGTGGAACCACAAATTTTCCAAGTCAAAACCCAACTTTTGAGTAAAGGAAGAAGTGATTATACCTTGGCTCGTACTGAGGCGATGAGTATCAGGATTAAATGTTACGCCCAAGGAGGAGAAAACGTTCTCCACACTCACCCTGGTCAAGATCATACATTTGTTGTCATGGCAGGGAAAGCAAAGTTTTATGGCATAAATGGAGAAGTTACTGAACTGACTAAAAATCAAGGTATCTTAATTCCTGAAGGTTTTTACCACTATTTTTCTAGTTGCGGAGATGAGGCACTGGTAATGCTGAGAATATCAGCAGAAAAAAGAAAAGTTCGCGCTCGTCGTATTGGCATTGATGGCAAACCTTTTGTGGGCAGGTCACATGAGAACAATTACGAAGAGAAAGTTCCCATTGAAGGACTCTTTTATGAGTAAATAGAATAAGCTGGGGAAAACTTTTCATCACAGAGTAACAATTTTCTCTTTGTATTGCATTGAAAACTCATTAGTATTTTTTATATAGACTTGCTTGACACAAAACAAAAACTTTGATTCAAGAAATTCATAGCATCTAGAGTACAATATCAAAGTTATAAATATCCAATAAACTTTGATTTCTCAAGAATGCCCAATTATTTGAAAAGAATTGAGGTCAAATGGAAAAGATACTATAAGTGGGCTCTTGCAGATTATAGATGGCTTTTCATGTTTTTACTAAGTCGATTTAAATCCATTCGTAATTTATCGACACTTTTTCTAGATCAACCTCATGAAAATCCCAAAAAATTGTCAGAAACTTCCTGTTTAAACAACATTAAGGAAGATGAAATTAGTGACCTTTTGAAAAAAGATGGTCTTTATGTAGGAATCAATTTGCCCAGTAAGCTGATTAAACAAATTCATAATTACGTTAACACTGCACATTGTTATGGCAATAGAGACCGCCTACTTCCTTTTCTTCATACGGAAAAAGAAATAGCAGAGAAGAAATACGAGCAAACCTTTATCATTGGTGATTATCTCGATGCGCATAAGGATTGTGAAGCTATAAGACAACTTCAAGGAGATCCTAAATTATTAGAGATAGCTACTCAATACTTAAATACCAAACCTGTACATTTATCTACTAAACTTTGGTGGAGTTATGCGACTGAAGCATCTTTAACTGACCGCTTGAATTTTGCTCAGGTATTTTTTCATTATGATCTTCTTGACTATCGTTGCCTACAATTCTTTTTTTATCTAACCAATGTGGATTTATCTAGTGGTCCTCATGTCTGCGTTCGTGGAAGTCATCAAAATAAAAAACTTACTCATCAATTCTCTTTTTTTACTGGACGCTCTGATAAAAATATCGTTGACTACTATGGTACTGATAATCTAGAGGTCATATGTGGAAAAGCTGGTTTAGGATTTGTAGAAGATCCTTACTGTTTTCATAAGGGAATTTCTCCCAGTAAGAAGAATCGTTTGATACTAAAGATAGTATTTAGTGCTAATAGTTATCGCAGTGGTAATCTTTAAAAGAGTAGTTCAAATTAGATCAATTTTCCGAAGGCAGTGCAATGAATGCCCAGCTTTTTGCGTGCCCAAATTGTATTTTCAAGATTTAATAAAATCGTACTGCTAGCCGTAGCTATAGCTGCTCCTTCGAGTCCCCATCTGGGAATCAATAAAGCGTTTAAAACTACATTCAAAATGGTACTACCACCACGGCTAATCAGAGTGTAACGCTCATTTCCAGTCATGTTTAGCAACAAACCAACTGAACCGGCGGTTATATTTGTTAGTTGTCCCACACAAAGAATGATTAGAGCTGTATTTCCTTGGGTAAACTCCTTGCCAAACAATGATAAATACCAGTAGCCAAATCCAATCAGACCAATAATTATTGGTAAGGAAGTCAAAAATACCGTACGAGAACTTTTGATCATAATTCTTTGTATCTGTTCGATCTTTCCTTCGGTATAAAGACTAGCAATGTTGGGTTCGAGAACTGCGTTGGCAGCATTGGGAATGAAGTCGAGCAGTTGGGCTCCTCGACTAACAGCAAAATAAATCCCTACTGCTTCAGCACTCTGCAATGCTCCTAACATCAAAATATCAGATCGTGATTTAATCATGAACATACTTCCTATAAACATGAAGGGTAAGGCGCTGTACAACCATTGCTTTGCTTGGTATTCGGGGGGAGTTTCTTTAGCTGCAGAGGGCAAAATTTGATGAAGCAATTTTACGCCGATTACCAGAGTAACAGTCGCAGCAAATACTTTAATTAATGCTACCAAGGTAGGAGTTAAACTTCCGTCTAGCAATAGATAAGCAGATCCGGTTAAGACTAGTAACAATAGGGGAGCGATAATCCACTCTGGTACTAGCCCCATCACAATTTTATGTAGTCCTCTCATCGCTCCTAATCTTATATTTCTTAGAGTCTCGATGGGAATTAGAAGCATAGCCACACAGAAAACTATAAACTGTTCGGAGTTAGCTGGCATATTTAAGCTCCAGGCTACACCTATTGCTCCCAAAACTAAGGCGACAGACATCGCTAATGCTACCCAGTTAGTCCAATGGATTAGACCCCGCATCAAACCCCAGGCTGATTTCGTTTTATAGATAGCTACTTCACGGACGATTAATTTATCTAGCCCTAGGGTTGCCCCGATGGTCAGTAATTGAGTCCAGGTAAAGGCGTAAGTGTAAACACCAAAACCTGATACTCCTAACAAGCGAGCAAGGAGTATACCAGTAAGAAAATTTAATCCAGTAGCTACAAGTCTCAGACTAAAAGTACCCGCTGCACCTCTAATTAAACGTTGTTTGAGGCTGGTATCGTTATTTTTAGCTAAGAAGGTTTGCCATAAGTCTTGGAGATACTGAACTCCTTTATTCATAATGTTTATGGTCTTTAATTATTATCAAATTTATAGTTATACTAAATCCGATTGACAGAGGTTATTTATTTAGGCTGACTGGGAGACTGAAAGGTATTTAATACTTATTACTTCGTTCACTTAGGTAACCTACACCAACAGAATCTAGTTAGAGCAAGAGTTAGATTTGAGAATTGTGGCGATCGCTCAAAGTTCGAGCATATTTGAACCATAAGAAGTATTGACAACAATAGCTCAAAGTCATTTAGGTTTGTCAAATTGGCAATAGAGCAATTAGTCAGGGTCTTCATAAGAATAACCTTGCAAAAATTCATATTGATCTATTTGACTTTTGACTTGATCGATAACCAACCAGGGTGTGACCACTTCTTGGGTAGCCAACAAACATACAATATTTTTCTACTGATTGAAAAAAGTCTTCATGCTTAAATAATTCATAAAAATAATATTGAAAGTGACTGTTGATTTGCGCTGCTTTTATTTTCGCTTTCTTATATTGAGATTTCAACATATTATTTAGCCAGTTTATGAGTAATTTTTTGAATGATTTTGATGATTTATAGGTTAATGTTATTCACATTAAAATAGTGGTTTATTATACTGGCTAAATGTCACAAAAAAGTGACTCTAATAACGAGCAGTGATTAATCCTGAGAATAGATCGCTTTAGATTACTTTTCCCAAAGCAGTGCAATCAATACCAAGTTTTTGACGTACCCAGAGTGTATTAATAATATTGACCAAAATCGTGGTGCTGGTCGTGGCTAATGCTGCACCTTCAATTCCCCATCGAGGAATTAATAAAACGTTCAAAATAACATTGAGTCCTGTTCCTGCCACGTTAGAAATAAACGTAAAACGTTCATTTCCAGTCATATTGAGTAATAAACCGACTGAACCGGCTGAGGCATGTGCTAATTGTCCCACGCATAGAATGGTCAAAGCCTGTTGTCCTTGAGAAAAATCTTTCCCAAACAGCGATAAATACCAATGGCCTAGTCCGATCATAGTGGCAGTTATTGGTAAAGCAATCAACAATACAACACGAGCACTTTTAGTCATAACCCGTTGTAGTTGCTTCGTCTTGCCTTCAGCATAAAGATTGGCAATATTGGGTCCTAAAACAGTATTCACAGAACCCAAAATGAAGTTAATTAGATGGGCTCCTCGACTGACAGCAAAATAAATTCCCGCTGCTTCAGCACCTTGGATTGCTCCCAGCATCAGAATATCAGTCCGAGATTTAATTATGTATAGACTACCCAAGAACATGAAGGGTAAGGCACTACTTAGCCAAGTCTTGATCTGATATTTAGGAGTGGCTTCCTTGGCAGCATTGGGCAAAGCTAGGTCTAGCAATTTCACGCCGATCGCCAGAGTAATAAGAGCCGCGACCACTCTCATTAGTACCACCCAGAAAGCGTTCAAACTATCTCCTAGGAATAGATAGGTAAATCCAGTCAAAACGAGCAGCAATAGAGGAGCGAGGATCAATTCTGGCATAAGTCCGATCACGATCTGATGTAGTCCTCTCATCGCTGATAGTCGCAGATTTCTCAGAACAGCGATCGGGATTAACAGCATCGCCACACAAAAAGCCCAAAACTGTTCAGAATTAGCCTCCATATTTAAGCCCCAAGCTACACCTATGGCTCCTAGAGCCAATACCACAGAAACAATGAGGACAATTTGATTAGCCCACTGCAATAGACCACGTACCAAACTCCATTCTGACTTGGTTTGATAGATGGCTACTTCACGGACGATTAATTTATCCAGTCCTAAAGTTCCCGCCAAGATCAACAATTGAGTCCAGGCAAAAGCGTAAGTATAAACACCAAAACCTGATGCTCCTAACAAGCGAGCTAGGAGTATACCAGTAAGAAAATTTAATCCAGTAGCCGCAAGTTTCAGACCAAAAGTACCAGCTACACCTCTGATTAAACGTTGTTTGAGGCTGCTATCGTTATTTTTAATTAAGAAGGTTTGCCATAAGTCTTGGAGATACTGAACTCCTTTATTCATAATGTTGATAGTCTCTAATTATTGTCAAATTTATAGTTATAAGCCGTTAATAAGAACCTGATGAATTTCTGACTAACGAGGGCGATCGCCCCTGATCTTGAAAGCTCAGTCTGAGTTTTGATTAGGTATATAATGTTTAGCTCTACACAATCAACCTCAAATAATCTCTATGTTGAATCGAGTGCCGTAGACAGCCTATTTCAGTATAAACACTGTAATTAAGCAAATTTTTATCGAGTTTGTTACTTTTTTTTCAGTACTATTAACTAGTAACCAATCGAATTATCTTTGTCATTCAAAGTTACTTGGCTCAAGAATTTTTATTGGGTTTAACTCTCTAATAACTTCTATTGAATTTCGTGAATTTTCAATTGCCAATGTCTATTTATAAGATATTTTACAGCAGCACATGGTGAATTTAGACCTTTGGCTGAATAGTTTGTATATCCCAATAATTAGACAAAATTAAATCAAATTTGGCAAAAAATATAGTTGTTTTTAAAGAAGCGTCACTGAACTATTTTTAGTAGTAGTTTAATTACCGTTTATATTCAAATTTAGAAAGTAACTGACCAATTATGTATTTCTTAGCAAAATCAGAATCCTTCTCTTGAAAACTATAAAGAGTTACTGAAGTTGAGGAAGCTAATTGAGATTTTATCAACTCTATCCGAGGTAAATATGTTTTGGTAGCTGTTATACCAGAATCTAAAAATTCTATTCTTGAGATTGTTGTGCTTTTACCTAAGTGTATATAAGAGATGAAATTAATAATTTAAAGACGCTATTGATTGACCACAAATAATTCCTGATTATCAAGAAGTGAGCCAACAGCTAGTGACGAAGTTATTTTTACTGGGGCTATTTATAACTATGAAATATTTGATATTCTCAGATTTTAAGTTCGTCCTTAACTAAACGTGACCATATGATTAATCTTCTTATAGTCGAAGACCAACAGACAATTCTACAACTTTTAAAAAATTATTTAGAGCAAGAATCAGATTTAAGAATTGTGGCGATCGCAGCTGATGGTCAAGTAGCGATCGACAAAGTAGATAAGTTTAGACCTGATGTGGTCTTGATGGATGTGGAAATGCCAGGAGTAGATGGGATTTCCGCTACCAAAATTATTTCTGAACGTTATCCTGAAGTAAAGGTTTTAATCTTAAGTACTCATGATGACGATCAAATCTTTAACCTAGCTCTGCAAGCGGGTGCGAAAGGATATATCCTCAAAACTACTCCTGCTCCAGAACTAATTAAATTTATCCGCTCTGTTCATAGGGGGCGTTTACAGGTAGGCTCAGGGATGGTGCAGAAGTTACCAACAGAGTATAACCCGGTAATTAGTAGAGACAATTTTAATGGGCAGCAACGTCCTGATTTATTTTCTACTCAAAAACCTGCTTCTAGAACACCCTATTATCTACTGGGAGTTTTACTAAACTTTTTAGTTTGGTTGGTAGTAGTGGTTTATTGGAAAATTGCTCCACCTCAATACACAAGCGAATGGGGACTCAAAGTACTGGGTAGAGGAACAGGAGTGGAACTGAGCTTACCTAGCATTGGAAGGGCATCATCTAATTCTAAATCTGAACAGAGTGGTGAAGACATTAGGGTAGATTATGCTTATATTGCTGCTGATTCATCTATCTTAGAGCGAGCCGCCATAGAAGCGGGTCTGTCTGCAAAAGACTTTGGCAAACCAGAAATTATTACTGACGAGGAAGGTAGCATCATTACCTTGATGATTGAAGGGGATACTCCTATAAAAGCGCAACAAAAAGCCTATGCTTTTAATCATGTTCTGACTGAAAAAATTGATAAGTTGAGGCAAGCTGAAGTAGAACGCCAAGAACAGCATACTCAAAAAACCCTAGAAAAAGCACGTCAGAGACTGGATTCAGCTCAGGAAAAACTTTCGTCATACCAAGTTTCCTCTTCCTTGAGTTCGGAGGAACAGATTAAACAGATAACCAACAATTTGGAAGATTTATATCGTCAAAGAGCAGAGTTAACAGCTCAAGAAAAGGGATTAAATAATCTCTCTCAACAATTGGGAGAAGAGTTGAATTTGTCTTCGACAGAAGCGACGGCTGCTTATAAATTGCTGGATGATGATGTTTTCCAACAACAGTTAGAGCTTTATGCTCAAGGGAGAGGAGAATTAAATAATTTATTGTCTCGGTTTACGGCAGTAAATCCAGCAGTCATCGAAAAACAATCAGAGTTAGAAGAGACAACTACATCTTTACAGGAACGAGCAGCTTTTTTATTGAATCGATCGGTAAGTAAACAAGAACTAGAAAGAATTATTTACCTTACTCTCGATCCGAAAGTTAAAACAGTTAGGCAAGAAGTATTCAAAGATTTAATTTCCAATGCGGCCGAAGAGCAAAAATTAGAAGCTCAAATCCAAGAGTTAGAAAATCAGATGGGACGACTAGAAAGCCGTCAACGAAATATAGCTCAAAACAAGCTAAAAATGGATCGCTTTCAGCGAGATCTACAAGTAGCAGAGGCAGTATTTGCCACGACTTTAGCAGAATTAGATTTGGGTAAAGAACATGTCTATTCCCTTTATCCCCCTCTTCAGTTGATTAAAGAACCAAGCCTGCCCAAAGAAAATCAACCAACGAGTCCCAATCTTCGTTTGCTGTTGTTGGGTGGTATGGCAGGTTCTTTTCTGGTTACTACTGGCTTGATTTTACTTTGGTTTGAGCGACAACCTGCTTCGTTGTCAACTCCAAATTTAAGTAAAAACCCTCCTGTTCATAGGATTGATCGAGCTCAAGTCAACTCATCTTCAAGAAAGCATCGTTCTCTGAACTCTAAGACAGATAAATATTAAATAGAGCCATCATGGATCAATTTGTTTCGGTAATTATTCCCGTGTTTAACGATGCAGAGCGTCTAAAAATATGTTTGGCAGCTTTAGAAGCGCAAACTTATACTCAAGATTATTATGAAGTGATTGTTGTCGATAATGGGAGTGATGAAAGTCTCGAAGGTTTAATCCAAAATTTCTCTCAAGCTAAATTTGCTTACTGCAACAACCTTAGTTCTTATGCTGCTCGCAACCACGGTATTACTCTGGCTAAAGGGGAAATACTCGCTTTTACTGATGCTGATTGTATCCCCAAAGAAGACTGGCTCGAAACAGGGGTCAAAAAGCTTTTGAGTACTGCTAATTGCGGGCTAGTGGCGGGGAAAATTGAGATTTTTTTTAAAAATCGCGATCGCCCTACAGCAGTTGAACTTTACGATAGCGTTACTTTTTTCAATCAACCACAATATATCAAAGAGCATAAATATGGCGCGACCGCGAATATATTTACCTATAAATCCGTGTTCGAACGAGTAGGTTTATTTAATTCCCAACTCAAATCTGGAGGAGATAAAGAATGGGGTCAAAGAGTTTTTGCTCAAGGATATGATTCAGTTTATGCAGATGAAGCTTGTGTCGCTCATCCTGCCAGATATACACTGGGACAAATGTATCGCAAAATCTCTCGTGTTAGGGGAGTAGGCTACGAACAAGCTAGAGCAACTCAACCACTACTAGTCTATTTACTCACAACTCTATCCCACTTAAAACCGCCATTTCGTACTACCAGACGCAAACTAAATCAATTATCTCAAGAAGGTAGGCTTAAAAATACCTTGCAGACAACCCAAGTTATCTTCGTCAGTTTAGCCATGCATTACCTAGGGTTTTTCGCCCAAACCTATCGCGATCAGTAGTTAACGTCAGTTTTGTTTAAGGCGGTTTAAGGGTGAGGTTAGCTCTAAGCTTTTAGGTAATCAGTAATTAGTAATCAGTAATCAGTAATCAGTAATCAATAATGACGGCAAATTTCTGCTGCATACTCTTTAGCTGTAGTTTGCCATTGTTGACCTCTTGCTTCATCGGGAGGAGATGGGCTATTTTGAAGTTGTTTTAAGAGTTTTGTTGCTCCCTCGTGAGGATTAAAAGCATCTACAGGAATAATTGCACTCCCTCCAGCTTTTCCGCTTGCTTGATTAGTTTGACTTACGACAACCCAACGACCAAAAGCAGCAGCTTCGGCGACAGGTAAACCAAAGCCCTCATTTTCTGAAAGAAAAACTACGGCAGTTGCTTGACGATACCATTGAGCTAAAGCTCGATCATCTACATAACCCAGATAATGAACCCAATGCTTATTTTCAATCGATTTCAAAAAAGCTTCTCCGCTTGCTTGAGTACTGGTGTTCATTCCTCCTATCAAATGCAATTCCCAGGGTTGATTAGTCATTTCTCTCAAAGCTGAGACTAAAGCTACTGCTTCTGGTAAACGTTTGGCAGTTGGATCGATTCTGCCGACGGATAAGAGGAACGGCCTAGTAGGGGCAGGTATTGCAACAGGAGCTAGATCGATTAGTTGGGAGTCATTACCATTGGCGATCGCTTTTAGCTTGAACTTTAATTGAGGAGTGGGACGAAAATGACATAAATCTTTTTTAGCCACCTCACTGCTGAGAATTATTTTTCGTGCGTAGTGCAGTGAAGCATCAAGATAAATTTTTGAGCGCAGCCAAGTTTTGAGGCGACTGCCATACTTATTGGCTACTTTCCATTCATTGACATCGTGAATTACGGCGATAGTAGATGGATGCCAAGGCAATACAATCGGATTGGAAAGCCAAACTACCGTCTGTATCTTTTCACGACGACAATAGTTAGCCAGATTAGTAGCTACCCAAGCATACCTTCTGACTGGAGAGTAATCTAAGGGAGGAAGAATTCTAGCTAGAGATTTTAATTTCTGTAGAGCAGGTGTCTGTTCTACAGCGTTAGGAGAGGCGAAGATTATTACCTTAGCCCCCAGGTCAGTTAGTTCATCAACTAAGGGCGGTAACAATCGCTCTAGATACTGTCCAATTCCCAAACGAGGACCGAGATAATGAGCGATGAGAGCAATGTACATGAGTAATATACGTTTTTATATACGTTTTAAGTGAATTAAAAAATTAAGTAATGAGTAATGAGTAATGAGTAATGAGTAATGGGTAATGGGTAATGGGTATTAATTAATAAAACTTTTTAGAGAAACTTAAAATCTGCAAACTAAATTTGCCAAGGGGACTTAGTATAAAAATCGTTTAATCTTAAACAAGCTAATTCATCTCAAGACTAATCAAGAAAATCATACTTAAATCATGCTTCTAAAACAGTAACCATTGAGGAAGGTTAGTAATATTTCTGGCTGCTAGCTGTGTTGCCAATTTTTGATTATAAGGTTGATAAAGAGATTGCAAATAGTTTAGAGTTTGTTCGCTAATTTCTTCTTGATACGGCATATTATTCAAGTTATAGTAAATATTTCTCAAACCCTTTTTGATTCCTGGATTAGCTCGCCAGAATTTTTCCGCTTTATGGTTAATCAATAGAGCCAGCTCTTGTAAATATTTGTTTTTGTAATTTAAGCTTTTATTTTCTACTGTTAATTGTTGTGATTTAAACACAATATCATCTATTTCTAACCAATTACAAATATTAGTCAGCAATAGCTTAGGATTATATTGCAGTTCGTCAAAAAAAGTAATATAAATAGATTTGCCAAAAATATTCAACCAATCTTCTAAGTAATTAGTATAAAATCCACCTTCAATACCCCAATAAGTATCATTTTCTTTTTTTATTCTTTCTTCAGGTGATAAAGCAATACATTGTTCTAAATATTTAGTTAAACTTAGTTTTTTATCTAGTTCTAATCTACTCTTTTTATACTTAAAAAAAGAAATTAGTCGTGAAACTGGTTCTCTCAGAATAATAATAATTTTTACCTGGTCTCCTAGAGTATTTTTGATGGTTTGAGCAACTGTTTTTTTACCCTCAAAATAACCAGGACTAGCTTCCATTACATACTTTTGATTCTCACAGTGAACAAAGTAATTCTGATACTGCTTAAATGGATCGTCGTTGTCACTATACCAAGGATCCCACTGACCGTATCGATAGTAAGAGAAATAGCAAGTTTCTTTGACAGTGGAACAACAAATTTCGGGATGAAGGGATAAGTAACTATATAACGAAGTCGTTCCTGCTTTTACAACTCCAGCGATTACTAAATTAGGTAATTTCATTCAATCAAAACTAAATACTAAAAACTTCTTAAATCGGGTTATCGGGTTAAATTACTTATCTGCTGTGCAAATTACGCACATATGCTGCCAAAGCTCTGCTATATTTACCCCTCATGCGTTGTCTAAGCTCTGAAGTAGTAAAATATTCAGGCCAATGACTCTCACTTAAATCGGGAGATACATTTTGCAGCTCATTTAGCCAAGAGTCGTCTGATTCGTATCCATATTCGATCAGATCTTGAGCGATCGCTTTTTCTCCATGGAGCTGAAGTTGTCCTGCTACTCGTGGAAGATGGTTGCGCCATTTACCAACGCTATTAGAAGCGACAGGACGTATACCACGTAGCGCATCTAGGGAACGTTTTGAGGGTTGAGCAAACTCATGATAACGACTAAAGGAAGCTCGTTTTTGTAAAAAAGGCATTTGCTGCATCAAATATGCTTGAACATTATCGGGTTTTTGGACTAAATCTTCATAGCGAACTGTCATAAATCGCGGATGATGTTGCAATTTGCACCCATAAGGAGTGTATGCCTTCCAATAGCGCAGACTTGCCCAATATCGCTTAGGATCTTTGCGATGTTTACTGGTGATTGTATCCCGAGGATCGCGCAGCATATAGATTACATAAAGGTTGGGTAGCATACGCAGTATAGGATCTACAACCAGAATATCGCGAGGACGTTTAGTTAAAAAGATTTCCCCTGGGCGAGAGGGACGAGTATAAATACTATCTTCATGTTCTGTATAGAGATCGATTTTCCAGCAGGCGATCGCCATTTCCGCCATCAGGGTTGTGCCCGTGCGCGGCCCGCAGCCTACAATGTGTATTCTGATTCTCGAACTATTGTTATTAGACAAAATCATCCTTATCTGGAGACTGAGATTTTGTTCGTCTCTACTTTGTAACCTGGTTGATTATAAAATTTAAAGGTCAAAGAAAAGATAGCTAAACCGCATCTAGTTTGAGCGTGGGGGATGCTGAATTTAGTTCAGCATATCCAACCACGCTGTTGAAAGCTGTAGTTTTTAATGTAACTGTTCGAGAAAGTAACAAGTAACAAGTAGCAAGTAAAAAGTTGTTCTTGATTCTTCTAACTCAAACTTTATTTAACCAGTGAATAATAACCATAACCCCTTAGTCAGTATTGTCATCAATAACTATAATTACGGTTCTTTTATTGCTAAAGCAATCGATAGTGCCATAAACCAATCATATTCACCCATAGAAATTATTGTGGTTGATGACGGTTCTACCGATAATTCGCGAGAAATCATAGCTAGTTATGGAGATAAGATTATTTCCTTACTTAAGGAAAATGGCGGACAAGCCTCAGCCTATAATGCTGGGATTGCCAAAACTACCGGAGAAATTATCTGTTTTCTCGACTCTGACGATTTTTTTCATCCGGAAAAAGTCGCTCTTGTAGTCCAAGAGTTTCAAGCAGACCCAGAGATTGGCTGGTGTTTTAATACCGTAAAATTAGTTGACGACCAAACCAATAATCAAATTGGGTTAACTCGCCAAAGCGGTGTTGGCAAATGTGACTTTCGCGACGTAGTTAAACAAGGAACTTCCCTTTATATTCCTCCTTCTTCAGGTTTATGCTTTCGACGCAGTCTTCTAAACCAAATTCTGCCCATACCGGAAGTATTTGTTAATGGTGCAGATGGCTACCCGATGATAGCTGCTCCCGTTCTCAGTCCTGGTTTTATGCTAGAACCAGCATTAACTACTATGCGAGTGCATAGAGACAATAATTCTACTGGTCGCAATGATAGACCACAATTAGAAACTAAAAATCTCGTAACTGCTTATTTTTTAAGAACTAAATTTCCCCAATTAGCGAAAATATGCAATCGAATGTTCGCTAGAGGTTTGAGTGCTTACTGGAAATATAAAGTGGTTTATATTCGCTTCGGTGTTCCGTATCAGGGATATCGAGAAGCAATCAAAAATTATTTTTCTAATCTATCTGTACTAGAAAAAATTGAGATTATTCTGAGAACTATCTACTATAGTCTTTCAACAAAAGCTAATAATTCAATTAATCTTGTTCTCAAATAGATAATAATAATTGTTATTTTCAACTAGCATTTGTTCTACTGAATAAGTAGATTTATTTACTTAATTGTTGCTAAAAATTTTACTAAATAAGTAAATAATTTATCGAGTTATTAACAACTAAAGTTTTAAGATCGAGCTTAGAGGATATCTGAAAAGTTACTTTATACAGGCTTTGATTTGATTTGTGTCCCCCAGCTCACCAAATTCGGGGGAAGAAGAATTAAAAGTTCCCTAATTTGGGGAGACACAGAAGGCGACGTAAAATCGCCTAATTGAATGCTGTGAATTTAGCAGGAAGTTTGAATGTATAAAATTAGACTCTTCAGAAGACCTCATAAAGTGTTCAGAAGTAAAGTTCATCATGACTACATTTACCGTATCTAACATCGAAGACTCGGGTGCAGGTTCATTTCGCGATGCCATCATTGGAGCCAATCAATCTTCAGGTCTGGATGAAATTATTTTCGATATTCCTGGATCGGAACCTCATACAATTCAAGCTCTTTCACCGCTGCCCGATATTACTGATTCAGTCATCATCGATGGAACCACTCAATCGGGCTATGCTGGTACGCTAATCATTAAGCTGAATGGAGAAAATACTGGAGATAATGTTGATGGCTTAACCATTACAGCAGATGGCAGTGGAAGTATAATTCAAGGACTAGCAATTCATAGCTTCAGTGGCGATGGAATTATCCTGGATGGTTCAGATTCTAATCAAATTAGTGGTAACTATATTGGCACAGATTCAACTGGGATTATCGATCTTGGTAATCAGGGAAATGGTATCAGCCTCATAAACGGAGCCGACAATAATCTAATTGGTGGGACAAGTGGTGCCAACCTTTCGAGTAATGCTTCTGATGCTCTCAGTCTTGGTAGTGAGGGAAATCTCATCCTTGGTAATGATGGTGATGGAATAGAACTTAGTGGTTCGGGTACGAACCTCAATCAAATTACCAACAATTATATCGGTACAGATGTGACTGGTACTCAAGTGATCGCCAATGAGGATGGTGTTTCAGTTAACGACGGTAGTTCGGAAAATATTATCAATCACAACCTCATTTCCGGCAACTTGGATGATGGTGTGCCTATAGCCGATCCAGAGACAATCGATAGTATTTGTCTATAGAATTGCACCTTAATCCTTTCTTTTTCATCTTGGAAGATGATGTAATACTGAATAGATCGAGTGGCTTAGAAAAATTTTTAGCTATCTATCATTTACCTCCTGCCTCCGAAGCTCATACTTCGGTCAACTGTTTAGTAGCGTCCCACTAAATTAAAAACTGTAGAAAATTTGTTGTGAAGTTGATGGTAAAGCAACCACTAGTTAGTATCCTGATCAATAACTACAATTACGATCGCTTTCTACCTAAAGCAATTGAAAGTGCCTTAAATCAAACTTACTCCCCTCTGGAAGTTATTGTCGTCGATGATGGTTCCACCGATAATTCTCAAGAAATTATCCATAACTATGGCGACAAAATAGTTCCCATATTAAAGCAAAATGGAGATCATGCTTCTACCTTTAATGCCGGTTTTTCAGCTTCTCAAGGAGAAATTATTTGTTGTTTAGATGCTGACGATCGCTTTCTCCCAGAAAAAGTAGCTCAAGTTATTAAAATTTTTAATTCTTATTCAGAAATTGGGTGGTGTTTTCATCCTCTCAAATTAGTTAATACTAAGACAGAAGAATTTCTCGGTATCACCCGTGCCTTTCCCGAATTAGAAGAAGATTTCTCAACTCTCTGCGATTATCGGACACAACTTCAAAAAGGTGGACTGTCATTTTATCCACCGTCAACATCTGCTCTGTGTTTTCGACGCAGTCTCTTACAACAAATCTTACCCATGCCAGAGATTCTCAAACAAGCTGCAGATCGATACTTAACTTATAGTTCTCTCTATCTAAGTCCAGGTTTTTTTCTTAATCGAGAATTAACTATTCAGGGAATACACAGTACTAATGATGGTACTCTCAAACAAGGACAAAAATTTAGACGGCGAAAAGCTCGCAATCAAATAGTCGCAGCATATCTGCTACGGTCCAAATTCCCAAAGTTAGTTAAATTCACTAATCGCTTATTTGCCAGGGGTTCTAGCTATTATTTGTTTAATGAAGTTGAAAAACCAGAAGCTAAGAAATTTATTGATGATTATCATCAATCCGTCACTTTATTGTCCAGATTAGCTATCTTTTTAATGACAATTTATCATAGTCGTCCTTGGAAAAAAGCTAAATTGTATAAAAAAAAGAAGTCTTAAACCGCTTCGCGGTAAGCTATAAGCCATCGGCTATCAGCTAATTAATTAGTAGATTTAACTACTAATTACTCTAATCTCTTCACCTCTTCAAGGTAGAAGAGGGGACTTAAATCCTCTAGCTTAGAGCTTAGAGCTTAAAGCTTTTGTTAAAAAGAAATAATCACCCAGAAATTGACTAGTATATTCGTGTTTTTCAGCTAGTGAACTTTCAGAATAAATAAATTCTACTTACATAAAAAAATACTTTAGACCATATTATTTATTGTTAGATGAGTACCAAACCAAGTGAAATATTTTGGAGAATAATTGACTGGTATCAAATAGCTAAACTTAGAGGAGAAAGAACTTTTTGGATTGTTTGGGCGATCGCTATTTATCTTCCTTTTGAAGAGGTTATCCTGAGATGGACACCTGGTCCATCAATTTTTATTCTATTTATACGATTTTTACATGAGTTTATACTTTATTTCTTGTGGATTAGAGTTTTCTATAAGCGATTAGTTTCAGGCGATCGCTTGATAAAATCTTCAATTGAATTGGCTTTTATTTGCTTTGTACTATGGGCATTAGCTTTACTGGTTGTTAATCAAACATCAATTTTTGCAGGACTTGATAATTTAAGAACTTTGATTCGGTATTTTGCTGTCTATTATATTGTTGTAGACCTCAAAATATCTAGAAAAAAAATAAATCTGCTATTAAAAACAATTTTAATTTTGGGATTAATCCAAGGTTATTTAGTTACAATTCAATACTTTGCTCCAGCAGGTTTTAATAATTTATTTGTTCCTCAAACTATTAATTTGGAAGCAGGAGGAGTCGCAATTAAAAAAGGTTCTGAAGTTGGTGCTGGAATTTTAAAAAGTGGTGCCGTCAATGGTACTTTTGCTAATACTGCTAATACTTCGGCATTTTTACTCGTTTGTTTTATTGTGTTGGTAGTTTTAGCTCTAAAAAATACTACTAATTCATTTTTATCAATCAGTCTATTGAACTTTTTGATCATGTATTTTGCGTTTTTTGCTACCTATAAGCGAATTGCACTTTTGTTTGGTTTGATGATTCCCGTAATCATCTTATTTTTGTTTCGTAAAAAACTCTTGGTAAGCAAAATCATCTGGTTTTATTCATTTGGTTTTTTTATTCTACTATTTTGCTCTTTATTCTTCCTCAATGTGGATAGCTCAATAGATAGTTGGTCAATTAGAAAGGGAGCAGATTTGAATCCCATAGCTTACTTTGAACAACTTTTTTCAGCTGAATACTGGGAACGGGGAACAAGACAATGGATTATCAAAACCGCCTTCAAAGGAATTATTGGTACGGGAAATTGGTTTGGTTTAAGTCCCGCACCCCATGAAGCAATTCAAAATTTAGCAGAGTTAGTTCCTAGACAGAAAAGTTTAATTTTAGAAAGAGAATTTTGGTTTGAAGATGTTTATTGGAGCTCCATGTTAATTTATTACGGAATTCCGGGAATTGCTCTCTTGGGATATATACTGCAACGTCTATATAAAACTTCTCGATGGTTAATTGATTATTGTTTAGAAAGTCAGAGTCGAAACCTGGGAATAGCATTTTGCACTTTAACTATTATTGCTATTTTCTATGGTTTTGTCGAACGCATCTTTGAGATTAAATGCTTTTCTTTTTATTTATGGCTTTTAGCTGGCACCGTGGTGAATATTTATACTGATTATTACCAGGAATCCTCAAGAGTCGTGAATAAATTTAATAACTTTTCTGAAAATTAAAGTTGGTTTCGATTGTGCATGACTACTGCTGAGAACGTATATCTTATTTCAGATGTTGAAAACCTTTTCTAGCTCTATTTATTGGTTAAATTGCTTTGCCTTAACTAGTTTATTATTAACTAGTGGTTGTAATAGACTAAAAAATCCTGGAAAACAATCGGTGTCCGCACAGCCATCAAGTGTAAATGCTTCTCTTTCATCATTTTCTCGTCCTCTATCAGAAAACTATGCTTGTTTTAATGTCAACTCCTTACTTGTAAAATCCTGGGAAAACCCAGATTTTCAACAAGCAACTAAGCAAGTATATCCAAAATTATTAAGAATTCCAGGAGGAACAGAATCCAATTATTGGGATTGGCAAAAAGGCGGATTAATTCCCAACGTTTGGGAAGCAATGGCTGGTTATCCGATTAATTTTAGAAGTAAAGATCTTAAGTACGATGCTAGTAAATTAGAAAATATCCAAGTGGGAATAAAAGCAACTAATACTACTCCCATTTTTGTTTTAAATTTAGCTACTTCTACTTTGGATTCGCAATTAGATATGTTGCGAACAGCCAGAGATTTGGGAATGTCAGTCAAATACATAGAGCTAGGTAACGAATTTTATTTTGATGTACCTAACTACAAGCAAGTTTTTCCGACTGCGGCAGATTATGCGGAAACTGCTAGTCAATGGACAACTGCTATTAAAAAAGAGTTTCCAGCAGCAGAAATTTCCCTGGTGGGAGTAATACCTAAACCAAAAGATTCACTCCGCGAACAAAATTGGCAAAAAAGTCTTTTCAACTCAGCTATCTATGAGGCAGATGCAGTTACACTTCATATCTATAACGGACATGGTTTAAAATCTCCAATAGACTCTAATTCCACTTATCCCTTTTTTACTGCCGAAGAAGTACCGCTAATTTTGGGGCAACCTTTCAGAAGCTGGCGAAAACTGCAAAATAATGACCAGTTAAAGTTAATTCCCGACAATAAGCAAATATGGATTACAGAATACAATTTATTTGAAAATATATTTGGCAACAAAAATCAGGAAAAACAACAAAGAGTTATGGGGAGTTGGACTCATGGACTTTATGCTCTGACACAGAGTTTATTATTTCTTGAAGATTCCCGCGTGGCGATCGCTTGCAACCATGTCTTAATTGGTAACTCTCGATTTGCGGCGATCTTTGCCAATAAAAAAAGCTTTCTCAATCCTAGTGATGAAGATTTTAGAGTTGAACCAATGAGTCTTTCTGCTACTGGCTCAACTCTAAGTTTACTGGGAGAAGCAACTTCAGGCATGACAGAAGCGCAGAAAATTGATTTTTCTCCTGTCCCTACTCTAGTTGGCAAGAAAAACTTTAAATATCCTGCTTTGTATGGCTGGGTGTTTCGCGATCGCCTCTGGCGGTGGGCGGAGCCCAATCGCTATAGCGGTGGCGGAGCCAATCGCGAAGCCTGGACGAAGTCCAATCGCCTCTGGCGGTGGGCGGAGCCCAATCACGAAGCCTGGACGAAGTCCAATCGCCTCCGGCGGTGGGCGGAGCCCAATCGCTATAGCGGTGGCGGAGCCAATCGCGGAGCGTACACCCATTCGAGTGCAAGCCCGGCGGGTAATCGCACAAACTCACAAGGAATAATCGTTAATTTATCTAATCAAAATATCAATATCAATTTAGAGCAACTGTTTTCAGCTTCAGTAAGCTATCAACAATTTTCGTCAAATCCACAAACTTTAATCACAGGCAGTGAAGTTGTAAAACGCGAGAGTGGTAATGCATTTTCAGAAATTGTATTACCAGCATATTCAGTGACAAGATTAAAATAGGTCAAAGAAAATTTTTATAGAAGGTGAAAACCCACGTCATTTGGTTTTTATTTGGAATGACTATATAGTTCAAGAAATTTTGAAAAATTCCTGTAAATATATTTATACCAATTCACTAAATGAGCGCTATACATCAGACAAGTACGGCTTTTGATTTAGCTGAATTCATTTCTAGCAAAGTTAAAGTGAATTGGTATTAATATCTGACGTTAAGCAAAGGCTCTCATATTGAGATTAATAAAAAGTTTTTGAAACCAGACAGCAACTGTTTGATCCGCTGATAAATTCCTAAGAGAAGTAAACCGAAGAATTGGATGAAAGATATCTTGAAAATTTATATTTTGTTGATGCCAATGATTTTATTGGCTTTAAATGGATGCACGCTATCAAAATCATTGTCAGAACGAACCTCTGAAATTCACGATCAAATTTTAACAGTCGATACTCATATTGATTGGCCAATGAGACAGTTTTTAAACCCAGATTTCAATCCGGGCGTTAGGCATGCTCCTGGTCAACGTGAAAGTGGGCAATGGGATTTGATTCGCATGAAAGAAGGTGGATTGGATGCTGTATTTATGTCGATATTTACACCACAAAAAAAACGGACAGACGAAGGACATGCCACAGCCAAAGAAGTTGCGCTAAAGCAGATTGAATTAACTAAAAAGATGGTCGCCTACAATCCTGATCTGGCAGAGATTGCCTTAACTCCCGAAGATGCATATCGCTTGGAAAAAACTAGGAAACGCGCCATATTTATTGGCATGGAAAACGGCTATCCAATTGCTAAAGACCTTCGCAACTTACAATTATTCTTCAACCTGGGAGTTCGATACATAACCATAACTCACTCAAAAAACAATCAGCTGGGGGATTCTTCTACTGACGAGCAGCCCGAATGGGGTGGTTTGAGTCCATTTGGGGAGAAAGTTGTACAGGAAATGAATCGTTTGGGGATGATGGTTGATATTTCCCACGTACATGATGAGACCTTCTGGGATGTAATCAAGTTGACGAAAGCTCCCGTGATTGCTTCTCATTCTAGTGCACGCATGTTTCACGATGTTCCTCATAATATGAGTGATGAAATGCTCAAGGCGATCGCCAAAAACGGTGGAGTTGTTCAGGTGGCTCTGTTAGATGATTTCATTAAAGAAATGGAACAAACTCAGGAACGAGCGACGGCTTTAGAGGAATTAAAAGAAGAAACCTTTGCCTTGCTTCACGGAGAACTAAGTCAAGCTGAGCACAAGAAAGTCATGGAAAAAATGCACAAAATTGACGAAAAACATCCTAAAAATAGACCAACTCTCGCCGACGCGATCGATCATCTCGATCATATGGTTCAAGTCATGGGAATCGACCATGTGGGCATCGGCTCTGATTTCGATGGTGGTGGAGGACTTGTGGGAATCGATGACGTTTCGGAAATGCCAAACATCACGAGAGAATTGCTAGCTCGCGGTTATACAGCAGATGAAATCCGTAAACTCTGGGGTGGCAACTTGATGCGCGTTTTTAATCAAGTTATTAAGGTGGCAGAGGAACCCCAAAAACAGAACTAGAGTTGAATTTACAGACCTAAAATGAAGATTGAGGAATTTTACCTTTGAACTTATAACTGTAAAGAAGGAACGGGTTTGAAACTTTAATTATCTCCTGGAAAATACTACTTATGGGCAGATACATCGCAACTGAATTAAGTTCATTAGTTTCCCTTAATTCTAATATTCAGGTAATCACGCCAAGTAAACCAATTGCTTCCAGCCTCAAAGTTCCTCACTATAGTTTAGAAAGTCTGGCACAAAATATTGTTCGTCGCCAAGGGTTCGGAATTGCCTCTACCCTATTTAGCCGTCGTTTATTACAGAATGCTGTTCAACAAACTATTGATACTCAAGATGTAGCGGGTACGGCTAAAGCATTTTTAGTAACTATTAAAGACCTGTTTCGTGGCGGAGTAGATCTAAGGGTACTGCAAAAATGTTCTGACCCCAGAATACGACAACTAGGTAATTTAGCGATCGCCTATCGACAGCAGTTAAGAAAAACGAAGCGGATTGATGCAGCCGAAATCTATTGGCAGGGAGCAGTTGATGTCACCTATCAAAAAGCATATCTATTTTACGGTTATTTTGCCCCAGGTAAAGATGAATTAGCTTTGATAGATGCGATCGCCGGAGACAACAGTATTTTAGTCTTACCGCAAGATGAATTATTTCCTCAGAATCAAAAGGCGTTAGGGTGGTTACAATCTCAGGGGTGGAAATTACTAGAGAGTCATTCAAATCAGGTTAAGAGTATCAGCCAACAATTACAAAAGTGTTTTAAGCAGTCAGCAGCTTTACCTACAGGAGCTAAGTTAAACCCTTTTCCTAATTTAGAAGCAGAAGTACGGGGAGTATTAACTCAAGTTAAGGTTTTATTGACTCAGGGAGTTTTGCCACCAGATATTGTCTTAATAACCAGGGAAGAGCAATTGTATGGAGAGACTTTAATTGATATTGCTTGGGAATACAATCTACCCGTGCAAGTATCATACGAAATTCCTCTAGAGCAAACTCGCATCGGTGCCTGGTTAAAATTGCTATTAGAAGTAATTAGGGATCAATGTCCCTTTGAAGCTACAGCGAAATTATTATCTCATCCTCTAGCTAAATGTATGTCTCCCGAAATTTGGTCTGAGGCAAGACAGCAACATCCTCAAGGTATAGTGGCTTGGCAGAAGCTGGGAATCGATTTGAGCTTACTCAATTTGTCACAAAATAGCTATCGCCGAGATATTTGGCTCAAACGTTTACAAGATATTTTAACTAGTTGGGATGTACTGGAAAAAGCTAAATATTGGGCACGAGAAATTGTCGCTTTTTATCGTCTTCAAGAAGCTTTACTGGAATTGTTCAAACCTGGAGAGCAACAGTTAAGCAAGGCGGGTTTTCTGACTGAAATCAATGAAATACTAGCATTATTGACTGTACCTGCCCAACCAGGTAGAGGCGGCATTGAATTACATACTCCCACTTCTTTGTTGGGAACTAAATATCCTTATGTATTTGTTTTAGGCAGTGCTGAGGGAATTTTACCAGCGGCGATCGCTGACGACTCGATTTTAGATTTTCATAGTCGTAAGCAGTTAACTAATCAAGGCTTAGACATTGAAACCGCTATTGATATTGCCCAAAGAGAAACTTTTAATTTTTATAGTCTTTTAGACATCCCAACTCAAAATATCACTTTTTCTTATCCAGAATTAATTGATCGCCAGCCTACCTTCCCCAGTCCCTATCTAACTCGTCTCGGATTACAACCCACAACCGTAAATACCTTACCTCTAGCCAGTATTGAATTGACTCGTCAAGCATATCTGCGTCAGCCTAATTTATTAGATCGACAAATAAGTTCTACTTTGTTGATACCTAGTATTACTACAGCTTGGCAGGTGGAAGCTCGTCGAGGAAGTGCGATCGCGCCTGATGAATATGATGGAGTAATCGGAATTAAGATAGATCCCCTGCGTAAGATTTTTAGTGCTTCTCAGCTAACTCAGTTAGGTCAATGTCCCTTTAAATGGTATAGTGCGCGGTTGCTGAAACTCAAAGAATTAACTGAAGCTGAATCCGATCTCAGTGCTGCTTTTCGAGGCAATCTTTATCATCGCACTCTGGAATTATCTTTAGAACAGATTAAAACTGCTAGTGACTTAGCCAAATTTAACCAAGAACAGTTAGCCCAGGCCTTTAAAACTGCTGAACAAGAATTAAACTTAACCCAATTACCAGGGTGGGAGGCTCAACGCCAAGAACATTTAGATTTACTTGCCCTCAATTTAGCCAGTACAGAATTTTTACCTCCAGAAAGACAAGTTCTTGCCAGAGAAACCAAGTTTGATACTCAATGGTATGGCTTGAAAGTTCAGGGACAAGTAGACAGAATCGATCGCACTGAGACGGGATTAACCGTAATCGATTACAAAACTAGTGGTGTCACTCCCGCAGGAGTAAAAGATGCCACAGGCAAAGCAAATATCGATATTCAACTGGCAGTATACCAAGATGCGATCGCTGAACAATATCCAGATAAATCTATAGAAGCAGCAGCCTACTATTCTGTAACCAAACAAAAAACTATTAGTCGTCCGCAAAAAGATCCCCAAAAATTAGCTGCATTCGCTGAAAAAGTTAAATCTTACCTCGAACAAGGACACTATCCCGTTGCTCCCGATATAGATCGTAAAGCCTGTCGCTATTGTGACTATGATTTAGTTTGTCGCCAGGGCGATCGCCTAAGTCGCCAATCACATTAGGGAAATATAGTTAAATTTATTAAATCCCAAGTACTTATCAAGTTTTTTCTGCCACAATATCTTTTGTGACTGTATTAATCTTGATTTAATGTGGTTTTTTGAGGTTTAGAGATGTTTAAGACAATTTTATTTCCCATTGAATTAACTAGAGAAGCCCGTAAAGCGATCGAAATTACGGCGAATATGGTCAAAATTCACAGTAGCAAACTAGTCATTTTATCTGTAGTTGAAGCCAATGCAGAAGGTGCTATGGGTTCTGAAGAAAAGGTAGCCAAACTATTAGAGGAAGCTAAATCATTTTTTGCCAATCAAGGGATTAATGCCGAAACAATAGAGAAAACTGGTCTTCCTTCCTTTACTATTTGCGATGTTGCCGATGAAATGAATGCCGATCTAATTATTATGGGCTGTCGGGGTTTAGGTTTAATTGACGAAGAAGCTGCTGCCGAAAGTGTCACCAACCGCGTTATTAATCTGGCTAATTGTCCTGTGTTAGTAGTTAATTAGTTAAGCATACAGCGGTTCTCATTATGAAGTTAGCTGGAACAATTGAGGGACTGTGGCGTTATCCAGTAAAATCTCTGCTCGGTGAGTCTTGTGAAGTATTACGTATTGATCGGCGTGGTGTAGTCGGCGATCGCTTATTGAATCGAATTTTTCACTGAATCGGACGACGATTAGATTGGTTTGAGTAATGTCACCGAATCTAAAAATTGGGCAACTGTGTTCAATATTACGCACTATTTAATCTAAGTTGAGATAAATTTTCAGCTATTTCTCAAAAACTAATGCCATAACTAAATTAGTTAATCTAGAGAAATAATTTCCTAAACGCTAATGAGCGAGCTTAATCTAATTCTCTCCGCAACTAGCAATATTATTTTAGGATTATCTCATTATAATCTGCAAGCAGCTTTACACCGTATTTTACAAGGAATTCAAGACTTAGGTTGGATCGGAATAATCGCCTTTATTCTGCTCTACATTATTGCTACTGTTGCTCTGATTCCTGGTTCGATTCTGACTTTAGGTGCAGGGGTAGTGTTTGGGGTTGTTTGGGGTTCAATATATGTGTTGGTGGGCGCAATTATTGGCGAGACTTGTGCTTTTTTGCTGGGGCGGTATATCGCAAGAGACTGGATTAGTCGCAAAATTGCAGGAAATAAGGTTTTTGACGCGCTTAATCAGGCTTTAAATCGAGATGGGTTAAAAATTATCCTGTTAACTCGTCTTTCTCCGATATTCCCTTTTAGCCTACTAAATTATGCCTTTGGTGTAACGGGAATATCTTTACGAGATTACTTCTTGGGTTCAATTGGGATGATCCCCATGACCGTTACCTATGTCTATTTTGGTTCTTTAGCGGAAGATTTAGCCAACATTGACAAGGCAACTAATCTAGCTAATCCTGAGCTGCAATGGCTGATAAAAATCGTTAGCTTCTTAGCTACTCTTGCTGCAACAGTTTATATTACTCGTATTTCTCGTAAAGCCTTAGAGGAATCTCTACAGAAGACTGCTACTTAACAAATAGTTGTCAGCTTGTTGGTGATTATTTGGCTGATTTCGAGTCATTAGGCGGAATAGACAGAGCTTCCTGCATCGGTTTGACATCTTGGCTAATTTTAATCTGTTGTTCTAGTTGCTCGGAAGAAGAGACTAAATTACTTAAACCATCAACTAAGGTGCGGAAATTTTCTACGAAAGCAGGGTCTCCCGTAATAGATTCGAGATCGGCAGTGATTTTTTGGGCATTATCAAATGTAACCCTTGCTGAATCCAAAGTCTGTTGCAGACCAACCAAACTTTCTTGATTACCAAAGCTTTCGCTAATGCTCTTTAAGTTCTGGGATGCTGCTGTAGCATTGGTGGTTAGCTCTTGCAAATTACTCGCTAATTTTTCTGTATCGGCAGCATCTACAGTTCGATCCAATTTGACTACCAAAGTTTGTAAGCGATCGCTGGTAGTTCCAATACTGTCTAGGGTAGTAACTAGATTGGCTTTGTTTTGAGTAACTAATTCTTGGACATTACTAGTCAATTTGTTGATCTGCTGGGCAGTATCTTGATAGCTTTTAGCGGTGGCAGTTAGTTCTGTAGAAGTCTGGTTAGCGACATCGGTTACTGTTTTAGTAATAGTAGAAATATTGGCCACTTCTTGTTGTAGTTCTCTGACCAAAGTTGAGGTATCTTTACTCAAATTGGCAATCTCCGATGCTGCCAGAGAAGCTTGCTGAAATGTAGCATCAATTTTTTCGACAAACTCTGGTTCGCCATAGGCTTTGCTAAAACGAAAAGTATAAGGTAGTAAATCGTCTAGGGTAATACCTTTTTCTCCTTGAAGACGAGTATTATCACAGATGATTTTCGCTGAATCACATTGCGAACTAACTGGATTCATACTGAAGCTTTCCACAGGCACATTAGATTCAGGAATAATATCAATAAAAGTTTCGCCAATTAATCCCGAACTTCTAGCTTGAACAGTAACATCTCTGGGAATCAACAGCTTGGAAGAGTCAATTTCAATTGTGACATCAACTCCATTTGTCCGCGGTTGAATATCCTGAACTCTACCAATCTGTAATCCCCGATAACGTACTCCATCTCCCAATTGAATACCATTGACATCTGGAAAATCGGCAATTATTTGGTAGCTTTTTTCGCCAAATTTAATACCTCTAATCCAAAGCGCGAATCCACCAAACAAAACAATACTAAATATAATTAGTAACCCAACTGAACCTTCTCTCAGGGTACGCGATCGCATATTTTTCCTCTTCTCTATTCTTTTAGTTTAATCAATCACGCGAATTGGTCCTTCAACGCTAGCACTAAAAAACTGTCTCACGAGGGGATTATCGGTAGAGTCAATTTCTTCTACTGTGCCTGACCACTGAATTTTGCCCCCATACAAAAAGACTACACGGTCGGCAGTCCGACGAATAGTACTATCTTGATGACTAACCATAATATAAGTACCACAACCACGTTCTGTACACTGTAAATCCCGCACTAAATCTTCAATCACAGTGGAGGCGATGGGATCTAAACCAGCCGTAGGCTCATCATACAAAATTATCTCTGGTCTGCTTTTAAGGTTTTCTGGATTGTACATAATCGCACGGGCAAAACTAACTCGTTTACGCATTCCTCCAGATAACTCGGAGGGAAACAAATTATTGGTTCCCGTCAGCCCGACCATTTCTAACTTGTCGCTTACCAACTCTCTTATTTTAGGATGACTGAGATTAGAGTGTTCATAAAGAGAAAAGCCCACATTTTGTTCTACCGTAAGGGAGTCAAACAAAGCAGCTTGTTGAAACACCATACTGATACTAATTGGGTCTTCCTGGTCTTCGATTAAACCGGTACGCTTTTGACCATTGATATAGATTACTCCTTTATCGACCGGTATTAATCCGGCAATCATTCTAATAATAGTGGATTTACCAGTCCCAGAAGGTCCGATAATAACTAACGCTTCTCCTCGGTCTATCTTTAGATTGACCCGATCAAGAATGACGTTATTACCAAAAGATTTACTGACTCCTCGAAGTTCAATTAGCGGTGTTTCAGGGTTATTTTTGCTTACTAATTGATTGTCTGTAGATACTGCCATATGCTAATTATGGTATTGGCTTTGCCACTATTTAATCGCCTAGATCACCAAATTTGAGTGATTTTTTTGATTAAGTAATCTTTATTCTTCTAGTTCTAACCCAAAAACGCGAGCAACGGATTTATTTACTTTATAGCCAGAATCGATCGACTCTAGAGGATCTTTACGCAGACGATGACGTAAACTGAGAACAATCACTCTACGTATATCATCTACAGTTACTTCAGTCCGACCTTCAAAAGCAGCGATCGCTTTGGCCGCACGGTTGGTGACGATATCTCCCCGAAGACCATCGACATCTAATTCGGAGCAGATTTCAGAAATTTTAACTCGCAAATCGTAATCCATTGTTACGGAGGGGAGTAACTGTTGTGCTTGGACTATTTTGGCTTGTATGGCTGCTTGTTGCTCAGCATACTGATCACAGAAGAGGTTTGGATTGCTATCAAATTCCGCTCTTTGTTCGACGATTTTTACTCTCAGATCTGGCTCCTTAACAGTATGAATCTCCGCGTGCATACCAAAACGGTCTAATAGTTGAGGACGAAGCTCCCCCTCTTCCGGGTTCCCTGACCCCACCATGACAAATTGTGCTGGGTGACGAATAGAAATACCTTCTCTTTCCACAGTGTTCCAGCCACCAGCAGCAGAATCTAACAGTACGTCAACTAGGTGATCGTCTAGGAGGTTAACTTCATCCACGTAGAGAATGCCACGATTTGCTTTTGCTAGCAGTCCTGCTTCAAAGGCTTTGACTCCTTCAGATAGAGCCTTTTCAATATCAATCGTGCCACATACTCGATCTTCTGTTGCACCAAGAGGCAAGTCTACCATTTGAACTTTTTTCTTGACGGTTTCAAGGGGGAGCTGTTGTTCAATTTTTTGTTTAACTTCGTCGCTCATTAAGTCAGGATCGTTGGGGTCACTATTAAAAGGATCTCCTGCTACTACTTCGATTTCGGGTAATAAATCCGCCAACGCACGGATGGTCGTAGATTTACCTGTACCGCGATCGCCCATAATCATGACGCCACCAATCTTGGGATCGATTACATTGAGCAAAAGAGCTAGTTTCATCTCTTCTTGCCCTACAATAGCCGTGAAGGGAAAAACTACGCGGCGAGTCTTGGCAGGTGCTTGGAGTGTTGCAGTCATATCAATCTTTATTTATTGAATAGTTATGTTAGTTAGTAGAGATGCTAACCATTAATCTTTTATTAATAAGCGTATTTTATTGTGCCATGTTTCAGGGTTGTTGAGCTATGACAACTCTAAGACGATGAAGAATGAATTATCTAGAGTGAGAAATGAAGAGAATGTAAAGGTGCTGGTTAAATCCTAGCGTTTAATAGTTGTCAACAACTGATTTACTCATGATTTACTCATGAATTTAGTCGTTATCTTTTTGACAAGAGAATTTAAAACAAATTGATATCTTTAGAATTTAAAATACTTAAGTAGCAAACTGTAAAATAAGACACAATTCTTCTCAGTATTGTTGCTACGATATTAATAGCTTAATAACATCTTAATAGCTTTAATTACATCTTAATCTAAATGGTTTTGTAGCCTTAATAATTAAGTTTTAAAATCCTTATTAAGTATGTAAAAGGTTATTTTGTATAACTGTGTATAAAAAGCCTCAGCAGATCGAAGTGAGTAATGTTAACTAGAGTTTCTCATTTTAACCTAGTTGAGATACATAATTTGAAAAGTTACTTTTAAGTAATTTTAGTTACACCAAAGTAGCAAAGGTTACTTTTGAGAAGCTTTGATATTTTAAGATTGTGCTGATAGTCAGATAGTCTAAGTTACTTAGTTAATTAATTAAAGTTAATTGTTTGGCTGTCAACAAATCGCTTTGAAAACAAGAACAAAAAGTATTTATGCCGCAGCTTAAGTATTCTGAATATCTAGATCTTTTATCTGCCGCAGAACAAGTTTATTTACTTAGTTGTGCTGAAATTGAAGCTGCCAAAGACGCAGAATTAGCAGAACTAATCGTCACTCATCCCATTTTGACTTATGCGATCGCCATGAGCGATTTCCAACGCCGGAATGTACCCACTAAAAAAGTTGGTTCTCGGCAAAAATCTCTTTCTTTCTTAAGCTAAGTCAGCCCAAGAATCTATTAATTAGGATGGCCTTAGCAGTTCGTTTGCAGTTGTGAATAACTATTGGCAAAAAACATAATATAAAATCAATGAATAACATTTTAGTTATCGGTGCTGGTTCTGTCGGAGCATTAATGGGAGCTTCTCTCATCAAAGCAGGTTTAAAAGTCACGTTTGCGGGAAAACCCAATAGTACATATACTCAAAGACTGCAAAATCAAGGATTACAGCTATATTATGCTAACGGGGAAAGGCTCTGGATTTCTCCCCTACATCCCAATGTCAATTTTACAGATACCGCAACATACTTAAGTGAAAAATTCGACATTATTATAGTTGCTCTTAAGAGTAACGATCTAATAAGGGTTACTTCCTATATCCAATCTCATTCAACTCCAGACACTATTTTGATTCACGCGCAAAATGGGATTCCTTACTGGTGGTTTGACAATGATATTTACTTATCTTCACTCAACGACAATCTAGTTAATCAACTTAGTTGCCGTCGTTATTTGGATAGTGTCGATCAAAACGGTGCTCTGTATCGAGCTTTGAGCGATCGCATTTTAGTGGGCTGTGTGGTTAAAGCACCCTGTCAGAGAAATAAAGATGGGAAAGTCCAAGTCAAAAAACCACCCAAACTAATTTTAGGTTTAACAAAAAAAGATAGTCGTAACTTGAAACTACAAGTCACAATTCAACGCCTATGTGATTTATTTTCTCAATATGGAGTTGCTGCCAGTTACACCAATAAAATTCGTACAGCAGTATGCAATAAATTAGCTGTTAATGTTACTACTAATGTTCTTTCCGCTTTGACTGGTAGGGTAATTGCTGATTTGACCTCTAATCACTACACCAATAGCCTAATTAAAACTGTCATTGCAGAGATCAATCATGTTTTTGGCACCTACGGCATCAAGGCAGAGGATTTACCCACAGAACAAGGGATTTATGCCTATATCACAGCTCCAGGTAGTCAAAGTCATCTGCCTTCCCTCGCGCAAGACTTTTCGCAACGCAAACCAGGAGAAATAAGCTTGATTACTGCACCTGTAGAAATGGCACAGATTGCCCAAATTAATGTCCCAACACTATTGAGCTTGAGTGAGTTACTGAAACTGGGTCAAGACTATAACCTCAATATCTCTGATGATAAATCCAACATTCTCACCTTAGAACATCCTTCGGGGTGTAGCATGTTAACTTTAACTGACGATGTCTGCCAAAGTAGCGTAGTGGATAAATTACAGTTTTCTAATCTGCTAGTCCATCTACTGCGAGTTAATGCGTCCGCTATGACAATAGACCAAGTATTTACTCAAGATAAAACTTTTAACAAACAAGCTGACTTAATGCCAATAGCAAGTTAGAAAAATCTCTGGGGTAATTCTACAGAATCAAAACTAGAAAATTGGGAGTATCGGAGCAGTATTGTGTCGCATTAATTATTTTTATTTTCATGAAGCCTCTTGATACAGGTGAAAGATCTAGTCAGAGCAAAGGGTCTCGAAAGTCTTTGCGTTCACAAATACATCATAAATATCTTCCAGTAAAAGTCACCAGTCATCAAGATAAGCAGCAAGTAATAGTCGATCAGCTTAAACTGAATAAGCATTCATGGGCAGATTATTTACTAATCTTGCCCAGCTTTGGTTGGCTAATTAATCGCAAATTGGGATTTATTGAGATTGGGGAGGAAGTAAATCGTCCTAAGTCCTTTATATTTCCCCTTTTTGTCGGTATTTTGCTCTGGTTCATACCATCTCCTGAAGGAGTCAACGAGCAAGCATGGCATTTATTGGCGATTTTTTTGGCTACTATTATTGGCTTCATCACCAAACCATTACCTATCGGTGCAGTGGCAGTAATTGCTTTAACTGTCTCCGTCATTACTGATACCCTTACTATTGAGCAAGGATTAAGTGGTTTTAGTCACAAAACCGCTTGGCTTACAGTTTGCTCATTTCTGGTTGCCCGCGCAATTATCAAAACTGGTTTGGGAACCCGTATTGCCTATTTATTTATTACTATCTTCGGCAAAAATACTTTGCTGTTGAGTTATGGCTTGTTAATTACAGATTTAATTTTATCCCCTGTAATGCCCAGTGGTAATGCTAGAGGCGGTGGTGTGATTTTTCCGATTGTCAAATCATTGGCAACAGCTTTTGACAGCGAGCCTTATGATGGCACAGAACGTAAAATTGGTTCTTTTTTAATGACTACAGCCTATCAGGGAACTCAAATTACTACTGCCTTATTTCTAACAGCAATGGTGGCAAATCCTCTAATGGCACAGTTGGCTGATGAAATTGCCGGCGTGCAAATAGATTGGATAACTTGGGCTTTGGCAGCATTATTACCTGGAGTGATTAGCTTAATCGCAATGCCTCTAATAGTTTATTGGTTTTATCCACCACAGCTAAGATCTACTCCAGACGCTCCACAAATAGCTCAAGATAAGCTCAAGAAAATGGGGAAAATCAGACCATCAGAATGGTCAATGATTGTCATATTCATAGTCTTGCTGGTACTTTGGGGATGGGGTAATCAGCTTTGGGGCATAGAAAGTGTCACTACCAGTTTGATTGGAGTTATTTTACTTCTAGCTACTGGAGTATTAACCTGGAAGGATATTACACAAGAACAAAAAGCCTGGGATATTTTTATTTGGTTTTCTATCTTGCTGATGATGGCAACTTTTCTCAGTCAGTTTGGCTTTATTGGTTGGGTAAGTAATGTAATTGGCAGTGCCATTGAGAATTTATGGTGGCAAGTAGCTTTTGCCTGTTTAAGCTTGGTTTACTTTTATAGCAATTACTTTTTTGCTAGTAAAGCTGCCCGTGCCAGCGCGATGTTTCCTGCTTTTTTATCCGTAGCTATTTCTTTGGGAACACCACCAATGTATGCTGCCCTGGTTTTAGCTTTCTTAATTAATCTATCAGGCTGTTTAACTCATTATGGCACTGCCGAAGCACCAATTTATTTTGGTGCGGGATATGTAGATGCTGCCACTTGGTGCATACTAGGATTTTACTTAAGTCTAGCTTACTTGATCATTTGGACTTTACTCGGGGGTTGGTGGTGGCACCTTTTGGGCTTGGTTTAGGGGCTGCTTCGATAATCTGATCCATATTTAATGGTACAAAATCATAACCAGTTCCCGATTTTTTACCTGGCTTGATTTTGACCAGACCTCCTTGTAAATTGCGATCGCCCGATGGCAAAAAGCTAATTTCTGAAGTAGCCCCTTGAGTGGAAAACTCGGGATTAGCTAGAGTTTGTTGTAAATTTTGACGCTCTGCACCAGATGCGATCGCTTGAGAGACAGTTTGGGTTGCATCATATGCCATTGCCGTACGCCAATTGACTCCTCCCCCCCAAAATTCCTGTGCATTAACAATAAAAGAATTTCTAGCTATTGCTTTTTGATACCAAGGTACAGAGAGAACCATCCCACTTACATCATTCTGTCCATCCTTAAGAGTACTATAAGTATTTAAGGAATGATTTCCTAGCAAAGTCAAGCGATCGTCATTATCTGAAGCTATTTCCAGCGCTTTCTTGACTTTACGAACTGAAGGAGCCAATAACAATGTATCTGCACCAAGACTAATAGCTTGGGAAGGAATTTCTTCTGGAGAAAAATCTGCTGCTGCCAAATCACAATCGAATGGGGCAATCTTACCGCCATAATTGTATACTGCCCAGGTAAAATTCTCTTTGAACGAGACACTAACCTGAGAATCAGAATCGACACACATGGCGACGTTCTCGCTTCCAGCAACATTGACTGCATAATTAGCTAGAGTATCAGCTAAATTTCTGGTACTAGGAGTGGCACGAAAAATATGATTTCCCATTGCTGTTAATGTTTCGGCAGAACTGGTGGGAGTAATCATCACTAATCCCCCATCTTGATAAATAGGAGCTGCAGCAATAGAAGCGTTACTATCGTTGTGACCTACTACTGCCAAGATTTTCTGATCCCGCACAAATTTTTGGGCGACTTGTTGAGCTACTTCTGGATTGTTATCATCGTTGGCAATTTCAACCATCATTAACTTACCGCCAACACCGCCATTACGATTAATCTTATCTTGGGATTGAGCAACTCCCCTTAAGATTTCCTGAGCAACATTAAGATTTCCGCCGATGGGTACACTAACCCCAATCCTAAATGGAGATTCTGTTGTGGCAGCAATGGCATTATTAAGATAAATGCGAGTTTCAGGATCATTGCGAACCCTTTTAAGAGCAGATTGAAACTTTTCGATGGCAAGAACATAGTCACCACCAGCAAATGCAGTTATCCCTTCCTGTTTAGCTGCATCGTTGTTAGCTTTAACGAGTATTTTCTCTCCAATACTCATTCGCTTTTGAATCGGGTTTTTCTCAGCTTTTCCTGTAAATGGGAGTTGGGTGTTGTGGTTGCTAACCCAATAAACAACTGGACCAAATAAACCCAGAATAACAATATATAAAAAAAGTAAAAAGTTTTTTTGAGTGATATTGATTCGCTTATTTATCATTATAATAGATGACCAATTTAGACCAAGTAATATGTTGCTTTGAGCTGAATACGGAAACCAGTAAGCCTTAAAGTATTTTTGTGTGAGAGAGATACTTTCAAGCTGAGGTTATGTCGCTATACTTAAAATAAAGAGTAAGTAAGATATGCACTTCCCGAACTACAAGCCCTGATTAATGGCAATCAAGAATGTGAATACATAGAATACATAATCAACAAACCTGTCGCCAAAACACTATGACAACAAACCCGATGAGAATTTGTGAACGTCTTTTATTGCATAAAAGTTGTAGAAGATAATTCTAAAAAAAATTACACTTTAGAGTTTGTACAGAATTATAATATTTTTAGCACTACAAAATCAATTATACTCAACATCCTTTAATCTAAGCTTAAACATATCAAAGGCGCAACCGTGATTTCTACCAAAGAGCTCCTTGGTAATTGCAGACGAGTATGCTGATTAGACTGATATCGATCAAGTTAATTACTTTGATTATTTATCTAAATGTATAAATTTTTTTTAAAGTAGGATTAAGTAAAAGATCCTAAATATTAATAATTTAAATATTCAATTCTAAGTATTGACTGATAATAATTGCCAGGCAATTGATGTGACCTTGGCTTCAGCTTTTAGCAAGCTCACAATTTCCTCTAAATCTTCTAACTTAACTTGAATATCTTGAGATTCAAAATTGGCGTTAATCTCTACTCGTATTTCTCCAGACCTTACTCCATGATTAATATTTCTGCTTTGCATCCCTACAACAATTAAATTTCGTTCTCTAGCAAATTTAACCATTAACGTAAGCACTTTGGTCTCGACTTCTCGAAAGCAGATTAAGTGACAGCTGTATTGATTAGAATTACCTACAGGAGCAAGCTGAACACCAGGAACAGTTAAGTCATATATCTGAGGGGAGTTTGATTTTTGAGCAGTTACTGATGAAGATTTACTGTTTTTTTCTGATTGCCAGGTTTTATTTTGAGGCCAACGATTTACTTGAGCATCGGTCTGCTGCTTAAAAGCCTCCACTAGTGGTCTTAATAATAAATTAGCCCCAACAACCGCTATCGTGCTGAGATACGCATGTACTAAGTAACCGGAGCCTACCAAGGTACCAATCGCTGCCGCACACCAAAGAGTTGCTGCGGTGTTAATTCCTCGAACACTTGCTCCTTCACGCAAAATAACACCACCACCTAAAAAACCAACTCCAGATACTATTTGTGCGGATATTCTGGTAGGGCTGGCATCACCTGGAGTCATAATCGAGAGCATGACAAAAATTGCTGCTCCGAGGGTTACTAGTACATTGGTTTTTAGCACCGCTCTAGTTTTGAGCCATTGTCTTTCAATACCAATACCCATACCCAATAAAAATCCTACTAGGAGGCGAATTGAAAAAGTCGTCCATGTAATGGTCATAATTATGTATATCTCCGAGTCACTTTCGAGCTAAAGTTGTCTGTAGAATATAAATTTGCCCTTAAGCAATTCAGAGCCTTATTTCGGTTAGAAATTATTTTTCATAGGCGCAACTTATGAAAACACGCTGAGTTTAATAAAAGATTAAGCTTTATTAAATATTTACTTTTTGCGTAATATTTTCTATCGTGTTTATAATTCATATTAGACTTATAATGTTGTCTATATACATTAATGTCGGCATGTCGGCGCCAAAGCTTTTAGGATGAGTTTAGCGAGGTGCGACCTACATCATTACACTTGGCTAATCTATAATTTTTTGAATATTTGGATGAAAATATACTTACATCCAGAATAATTGAGTATTACAATATTTTTCGCGATTTAAATTAAAGACTGTGTCTAACTCAGAAAATAACATTCCCCTTGGCGCAGTTCTGCAGCTGGCTGGTCTTGTTTCTCATAAACAGCTCCAGCATGCTCTACAACAACAAAGCCAAAGTAATGACAATTTACGAATCGGTGAAATTCTAGCTTCTCAAGGGAGTATCAACTCGAAGACAGCTAATTTTTTTGCCGAGCAGTGGCCGACTTTAGTAGCCAAAAAAAAACAACAACCTATCGGTCAATACTTCAAACAGGCGGCGTTGTTAACCGAACAACAAATCCAGATTATTTTGGCAGAACAGATGCATACCCAGCTAAAATTTGGCGAATTAGCGATCGCTAAAGGTTGGCTTAAGGAAAAGACGGTAGACTTTTTTTTGAGATATCTTGCTTCCGACTATAAACACCAGAATCATACCACTAGAGCTATAACCAAGAATTCGGAACCCAAGATTTTAAACTCGATTAATCAACTTGACTATTCTCAGAAAATACACGAGCAGTTTCTCAAAATCAAATACAAGTTATTAAAACTAGAGGATCAAAATGCCTATTCTGAGAAAGTATTTAAAAAAGTTCTTTTTTGGACTGGAGGACAATCTGTTCTAACTCAGAGAGTATTTCGACTCATTGCCGACAATCAATCTTCAAATAGTCAAGACCATATTGCCCAACAAGTTGATTATTTAGTCAAAACAAAGATAATTCATGATTGGGAAAATCAGGAAAGTGGTCAGCATCTAATAGCCATAAAATCTCGATTGCTCAAAAATCAACAATGCGAATCGTCAAAGCTACTCAAGCTTTATCAACGAGTTTTAGAAGAAGAGGTGTTGCTTGACGACAGTCAAGAGCAGCAAGAACTAATTAATATTGGATTATTAGTCAAGCAAGGACAAAAGCTAATAGTAGCCAATCGAATATATCAATCGGTGTTCAATCGAAGTTGGGTCCAAAAAGAATTGGATAACCTAACTAATCACAATATCTCCGCAATTGCTATTGTTCCCGAAAACTCGACGGCAGTAGTTCCTGTGTCTAAAAGTCGACCTAGCTTTTTTCAACCCAGAACAATTCTGCTACTACTGGCTCTAATTAGTTTATTGTCGATATTTTTAAATATTATGTCTAAACGGATAGCAGTCAAAACAGCTTTTCAAAAAGGAAATGAACTATTAAAACAAGGTGATTTTGAACCAGCGATTCTGGAATATAATCGTCTGCTGAAAGTTGATAGCAATTATTTTCAAGCTTGGACAAATAGAGGTTATGCTTTAGCCGGATTAAAACAATACGATGAAATGCGGGAATCTTGCTCTACCGCAACCATCATTGAGCCGAAGGCTTTGTATGCTTGGAATTGTCAAGGAGAAGCGCTCCACAACCTTAAAAGAGAAAATGAGGCCGTTACTGCTTTTGAGACAGCAATCTCCCTAAATAAAAAGGAACCGATATTTTTGATTAATAAAAGTGAGTCTCTTAACGCTTTAGGAAAGTATGAGGAGTCTGTAGCCGCAATCGAAAAGTCAATCCAAATTTTAGAAGAATTGGAAGCAGCTAAAGGCAAAAAAGCTGTTAGCACCGAATTCGCGATCGCTTTAACTTATTTAGGCAATAGCTATAGAAGGAGAAAACAATATGCTATGGCGTTGATGACTTATAATCGTGCGTTAGAATACACTCCTAATTATTTTGCCGCCCAGATAGGGAAAGGAATTGTTTTAACCCAAGCAAAACGTTACCAAGAAGCTAGAAAAGAATTTACCGAAATTCTGGATAATGAACAACTAACAGAAGCAAAACAGGCACAAACTTGGTTTTATTTAGGCAAAACTCTTTGCGATTCACAGTTAAACCCTGAGGCAGGCATTGATGCTTTTGAGCAAGCCATTCAGCTAAGATCAGACTACGATGCAGCTGTAGAAGCTAAAAACAGATGCTACTAATTAATAATAGACAATTAGATTAATTAGATTATTTTGTTCTATTAATAACTGTATCTTAAAGTAGCATATGCTTAAACTCGACTCAATAAATTAGTTGAGTTTTGACAATTTCCAGACTTGATTAGCTTATCAGTTAAAAGGGTAATGGCCACCAAGAAGGTCTTAAGTCAGTATAAATGCGACTTACAGTTCTTGAGGAGGGAGGTTGAGAACCCTTAAAATTCCTGTCTAACATGCTATATAGTAATTCAGTTGGGCTAACTGGTTTGGCCAAAGAAAATAATATTTCACTGCCGTAACTGTTGCAATTTAGACCTCTTCTTTCCACTGCACATACTACTGGCTTCTCATCAATGGTGTCACTAGCCAAATAATTCATTCGATTTTGAGCGTAGAAAACCTGTAATGCTTGAGCAGTTTTTTGACAGTGGCGAAAACCATCATCTGCAGAAAAATACTGCGGCAAAAATGACAAGATGGGAGTAACCTGTGAGTGTTTTTGATTAGAAAAAGTTGCAACTACTGTAGGAACAGAAGCTTGTTGAACACAAGTGACATCAACTGCTTCGGAGGCTTCTCCTGGAGTTGAAAAGGAGCCTACAGTCACTAGAGCTATTGTAGGAACTGTTACTAAAGTTGCTAAATAACTTGAATTGTCCATGGTTCTTTCTGCTATAAACTACTTTTTTAGTATTAAGATACTAAGTATATACCACATAGTAATAATACTAATATATGATTTGAGGATCACTTTTATAGAAATAATTGTATTTTAAAGTAACTTAACCCCAAACATAATCAGCATTTTGAGCAAGATTTCTAAAATTGACGATCATGAAGGGGTTTGAGAGTAAATTAATCAGCGAATTAATCGATTTTCCATTGCTAAAGAATAGCAATAGATTGTATCTACTCCGCTTGGCTTGAGCAAAATACAATAAAATAGGACATTTATTCGTCAGATGATAGTTAGAAATATCAAACAAACAAATCATCAAGTATGGCAAAAGCTTAACGGGATATCACAACAATCAAGTCAAAGAACCAGTTGTCAAATTAAGCCAAATTGTGGCAAAAGTAAGGCTCAGTTAAATGTAGAACCAACTCTTTCTCTGGTTTGGGGAGGAATTTTGACTGCGGCTTTCCTCAGTAACATTAACACCCCAGTAACAGCTCAAATCTCATCTGATGAAACGGTTCCAACCCAAGTTAATCGCTCTGATAATGTTACTGAGATAACAGGTGGAACAACCAGAGGGGAAAATTTGTTTCACAGCTTCCAAGAGTTTTCTGTGGCAACAGGGAATACTGCTTTTTTTAATAATGCTATTGATATCAATAACATAGTGAGTCGCGTAACTGGTAACTCCATATCTAATATTGATGGTTTGATTCGAGCTAACGGTAACGCCAATTTAATTTTGATCAACCCCAGGGGGATTAACTTTGGTGCTAATGCGAGCTTAGACATTGGGGGATCTTTTCTGGGCAGTACAGCAGACAGCTTGGTTTTTGAAGATGGCACTATATTTAGTGCTAGGGATACGACTAATCCGCCCTTATTAACAGTTACGGTTCCTGTGGGGTTGCAGCTTGGACAAAATTCGGGGGCAATCAATGTTCAGGGGGTAGGACATAACCTGAGTCTGGCAACTCCTGTTTTCTCCCCGTTTACCAGAGGCAATGTGGGAGGCTTAAAGGTCAATTCAGGTCGGACTTTAGCCTTAATTGGTAATAACCTATCTTTGACAGGGGGGACTTTAACAGCAGAGTCAGGCAAAATTGAGCTTGGTAGTATCAACTTAGGTATGGTCGGACTTGATTTCAACTCTGAAAGTTGGGCTTTTGATTATGGAAATGTATCAAGTTTTAGCAATATCAACTTAGCGCAAAAAGCTTTGGTTGATGCTAGTGGTGATAATAATGGTTCTCTAAATCTATCGGGTAAACAAGTTTCTCTGCGAGATGGTTCGGCATTAATATTGCAAAATTTAGCTGATCGAACAGTGGGGAACATTAGTGTTGATGCGGCGGAATCCCTGACCATCGTTGGCGCAGAACCAGAAGGTGAAGTTGCCAGTGGTATATATACTGAAGCTTTGGGTACAGCTAAAGGAGGGAACGTTAACATTACCACACCGCAGCTAGTGATTGAGGAAGGAGCAAGTATTATCTCCACCACCTCTAGTAGCGCTATTGGAGGAAACGTCAACGTCGATGCCAGTGAATTAATTAGATTTGATGGGTTTTCTGAGATTAATCCTGGTCTTTTTAGTGCAATTTCTGTGCAAACTTTTGGGAGTGGCAATGCTGGAAATGTAACAGTCTTTACCCCAAAATTTACAGCTCTTGATGGTGCCAATATTTCTTCGGTAACAGGAAGCATGATGGGAACAGGCTCCGGAGGGAATATTCAGGTTGATGCTACAGAATCAGTAGAATTAATTGGAGCCAATTCAGTGGTTTTGTCTCCCAGTCAAATCACGGCAGGCAGTGGTAGTCTTGGAAATGCTGGTAATGTCGTAATTAACACTCCTAAACTAGTAATTCACGATGGTGCTAGAGTCGATGCTTCCGCTACAGCAATAGGTAATGCAGGCAATATCACTATCAACGCCTCGGAATCTATTGAAGTGAAAGGAACTTTTCCTGGTTCAATTAACCCTAGCTTAATTACTGCTTCGGCTAATATTCTCGATCCCCCAGTGAGAGAATTATTCGGCTTGCCTGACGTACCCAGTGGTGACTCTGGGAGTATCACCATTAATACCCCACAGTTGCAAGTGATGGATCGGGGGCAAGTAACAGTCCGTAATGATGGTACGGGAAGTGCAGGGAACTTAGATATTAAAGCTGATTTACTTAAGATCAATACCAATGGTGGCATTACCGCAGCAGTTCAAGAGGGAGCAGGGGGAACAATTGAGTTGCAGGTAGCCGATTCATTAACTTTAAATAGTGGCGGTCAAATTGTCAGTGATAACTTTGGTACCGGAGATGGAGGTGAAATTAAAATCTCTACTCATTCTTTAAATATCAGCGATCGCTCTTTTATCACCACGACTACTTTTGGGTCAGGTAAAGGAGGAGATATTACTCTTGAAATCGCCGAATCATTAAACATAACTGGAACTGGATTTGAGGAATTTCAACAGACCTTTCAAGCCAATGCTTTAGATGGCACCCTAGAACCAGGTACTAGGGGGACAGGGATATTCATTGGGACAGCCCTCAATGGGACATCGGGTAATCTGAAAATCGATACTAATTCTCTGAGTCTGACTGAAGGAGGAATTATTTTCAGCCCAATTTTTACCAACGGTAGAGGTGGAGATTTAGAAGTTAATGCCCAAAATATAGAAATAGTAGGCTCTGCCTTACAAATTAGTCCAGGATTAGACAGCACAGATTCTGCTCAGGCGGGTGATATTCTGATTGATACTGAGAGGTTGATGCTCCGAGATGGAGCAACAATTATTAATGCTACTTTTGGTGATGCGAGTGGCGGTAATATTAATCTAAATGCTGCCGAACTGGTCAATTTAAAGGATACTCCTCAAGAAGCACTATTATTTACCGGAATTTACTCTGGTACCAGCATCGGTACCGGCAAAGGAGGTAATATCAACCTTAAAACCGAAAATTTAACCATCGATGATGCTTTTATTAGTAGCAATACGGGAGGATTTATTCGCGGTGGTCTGAACTTTGGTGGCGGCGGAGATGGTGGCAATATTGCAGTTGAAGTTGCAGATACTCTCGAAATCACAGGTACTTTTGACGATCCCAGATTTGCTAGTGGGATTAGTTCTAGTTCCTTTACCAGTGGTGCGGCTGGAAATGTAGAAATTTTGACCGGTAATTTATTGGTTAGAGATGGTTCAGAAATTGCAGCTACAACTATAGGTTCTGGAGACGGGGGAGATTTGACAATTAAGGCTACTGATGCCATTGAGTTAACTGGTATCACCACAATGAACAACATGAAGCGAGGTGGTCTAGTAGCAGCTTCCGGTAGACCAGCTTTCCCCGAACAAGAAGCTAGTGGATCTTCAGGAGATATCGAGATTAGCGCGGGCAATTTGACAGTTAAGGATGGGGCAAGTATTGACGTGCAGAGTATCGGAACAGGAAATGCTGGTAATTTAAAGATTGAAGTTGAAGATTCAATTTTTCTCAACCGTCAGGGAACGATCTCTGCTGCAACTAACTCTAATACTGGTGGCAATATTAATCTAATTGCTGACAATATTTTTGGACGCGGTAACAGCACAATAACCGCTACGGCTAGTAACAATGCTGATGGCGGTAACATCGATCTTCAAACTAATAATTTTGCTTTGTTGGAAGCTAGCCAACTGACTGCCGATGCCAATATGGGTCAAGGTGGTCAAATCAATATTAATACTCAGGGATTGTTTATCTGTGAAGAATGTCGTATTAGTGCCAGCTCACAAGTAGGTTTTGATGGGGTAATCAATATTAATACCCTCGATCCGAATCCTAATTTGGAAGTGATAGATATACCTATACAGCTAACCCAACCCAAAGAGACAGTGGCATTAGCTTGTGGTGTGACCTCTCAACCAAATACCAGTAAGCTAACTTTCAGTGGACGTGGCGGGTTGCCACCTCGTCCTAATGAACCATTAACTAGTGAATCTCTGGTTAGCTTGGGAGTTGCTCGGCAACACAATCAGGGAACAGAAGAAAAACAAATTGAGCGTCAAGTTACATTTCCCCCACCTGCTCGTAACTGGTACACAAACTCCAAGGGAGTAGTCGTTTTGACAGCTCAATCTACTGCTGCTAATCCTCTTCAATTTAATTCTTCCAACTGTCATGTTCGCTGAATCACGTTCTTCTAGACCCAAAGTTAATCTATATCTGTCCGTAAAATCACATAAGTCTTTAATTGATTTAGCAGACTATCCAAATAAACGATTAAGTAGTCCTCAGCTAAAGATTAGTCAATGGGAAGTTTTATTGTATCGGACTTTAATTCTTAGCTGGCAATTGTCTGCTTCTAGTCAACCCCAAGGCATTAAGAAGCTATTCAAACTATTTAGTTATAGCTTAATCTTTTTACTTGCTGTATTTCGTCAACCCAACTCAGTTTCAGCGCAGTCTTTCGAGCCGTTAACCCCTGATCGCCCTCAACCTCGGCAACCTCAGCCTCTACCACCTAGGTCTAATCCCTTAAATGAATCCCTGAATGCTCCTCCAGTACCCGAATCTGTTCTGGATATTCCTGGTTCTATTGCAGTCGAACAATTTCAGTTTGCTGGCAATACGGTCTTTAGCCAGGCAGAATTGAAGGCGGCGATCGCTAATTTTACAGGTCAACCAATTTCTTTTGCCCAACTAATTCAAGCCGCTAATGCCATTACTGAGCTTTATGTTGCCAGAGGCTACATTACTTCGGGAGCTTACGTACCAGAGCAAAATCTGGATTCAGGAGTAGTCCAAATTCAAATAATTGAGGGGAGCTTGGCAGAAATTGAAGTTAACGTTGTCAAGGGAAGGTTAGACGAAGACTACATTAGAAACCGTTTAAAGAGGAAAACTCAAACCCCTCTCAACATTAATCAACTTCAAGAAGCACTACAATTACTCCAACTCAACCCTTTAATCGCCAGCCTAGATGCGGAGCTATCAGCAGGAATAGAACCAGGTACTAATACTTTGGCAGTGTCAGTTACTGGAGCAGATACTTTTAGTTTACAAGCGAGATTAAACAATAATCGTAATCCAAGCATTGGCACCTTTGAAAGAGGTATTGAACTGAGAGAAGCAAATTTATTTGGTATTGGCGATGGCATTCGTTTTGCATATTACAATACTGACGGTAGTAACCAGTACGAGGGAGGTTATATTTTACCCCTGAATTCTCGTGACGGTTCCCTCAGCTTTGATTTCCGAATTGCTAAAAATCAAATTGTCGAACCACCCTTTGACGATGCTGATATTGATATCAATTCCCGTAATTATGATTTAACCTGGAGACAACCTATACTTCAAAAAGCCACTCCCGAAGTAACCCAGGAATTAGCTTTAAGCCTAACTGCATCTAGACGAGAAAGCGATACTTCAATTTTGGATGTTCCAGAAGCTCTCTCTCCCGGAGCCAATGAAGATGGCGAGATTCGCACTTCAGTTTTAAGTCTTGGTCAAGAATGGCTGCAGCGTAATCGTAAACAGGTTATTTCAGCTCGCTCTCAATTCAATTTCGGTCTAAATGCCTTCAACGCTACAACTAGTGAAGAAGAGCCCGACAGCCAGTTTTTTGCTTGGCGAGGACAGCTATCATATCTCAGATTACTAAGTACACCGGAAGGTAATCCGGCGATTGGGTCAACTATCCTATTGCGTTCTCAATTACAGTTAGCAGCAGATCCTTTGATCCCAACAGAGCAGTTTAGTTTAGGAGGTGCGACAACCGTACGCGGCTATCGTCAAGATGTTTTGCTAACGGATAATGGTTTCTCTGCTGCCGCAGAGTTGCGACTGCCTATTGCTCACTTTGACAAAATTAATACCAGTTTGCAGTTTAGTCCTTTTATCGATTTTGGTACGGGTTGGAATGCTGATGGTGAATCAACAGAGTTTAGTACTTTGATGGGAACAGGATTCGGGTTACTTTTAGTTACAGAAGACCGACTATCTGCTCGTATTGATTGGGGCATTCCTCTAATCAATCACGATTTAGAAGATCGCACTTGGCAAGAAAATGGAGTTTATTTGCAATTGGACTTTAGTATTTTTTAAGTTAATTAATTTTTTAGAAATAATCTCGTTAAGCAAATGCAGCGTCGTATTTTAGTTTTTATTATTACAGTATGTTTGGCAGTCGCTCTTCATCTGCCAGGTCAATCTCAAGCACCTAATGCTCTAAAATTAGCGCAAGAAGCCCAGCAGCTTTATCGTACGGGTAAATTGGTTTCTGCCGCAACTACTTGGCAGCAGGCAGCGACTATATTTCAAGAACAGGGCGATCGCCTGGGAGCTAGTAAAAGTTTCATCAATCAAGCTCAAGCTTTGCAGGAATTGGGACTATATCCTAAAGCTTGTAACACTTTACTCAAAGCTTTTGAAGTCCAGCATCCTGATTGTACTGATCAACAGCTAGAGAAATTGCGGCAATCATTAACAACAAAAGCAAATTCTAAATTAACTATCACCCAAGGTATCGGCTTACGTAGTTTAGGAGATGTGCTGCGACGTAGAGGAATGCTCGCTCAATCTCGAAAAATGCTGGAATTGAGCGCAACAGCAACCCAAAATTCTCCTGAATGGGGGTCAACATTACTGGCATTAGGCAATATTGAACAAGCCTTAGGCAATCAGGTTCGAGATCGCTGGAATTACAACAAAATCACAGAAATTATTGACCGTCAAGATCCTGAACTGGCGTTAGAACCATATTTAAAAGCTTTTCAGGCTTATGAAAAAACTGTTGCCGACCAGCTTGCCAAACCGCTCACTCAAATTCAAGCTCAGCTTAATTATTTAAGTTTGTTAATTGAGATTGAAGACTGGTGGCAAGAACAAACCACTCGACGCATTAAATCTTGGCAACGGCTCGGGCAAATTGGCTTAACTGAAGCTGCAACAAACTTTTCTGACTTGTTAACGGCTAAATTAGCTCAAACTAGTTCTAGTTTAGTTACTGCTATTGAAGACAGTTGGTTCAATATAGCTCCTAGCCACCAAGGAATTTATGCTCGGATAAATTATACGAAAAGCCTAATTAAGCTGGGAGATCGAGCCCAAGTTGAATCAATTTTAAATACGGCTCTTCAACAAGCCCAAACTATAGAAGATCAAATCGCTGAGAGCTATGCTTTAGGATATCTTGGTCAACATTATGGTCAAACAGGTCAGTTGACCAAGGCGATCGCTTTAACTAATCAAGCTCTAATTTTGGCGCAAGCACAAAATATCAACGGTGATGCCAGAGAAGTTACTTATTTGTGGCAATCTCAATTAGGTCAACTATTAGAACAGCAGGGAAAAACTGATGAAGCGATCGTGGCTTATACTTCTGCCTTTAATACTCTCCAGTCACTGCGTACAGATTTGAACACGAATAATCAGGTCGTTCAATTTGACTTCCGCCAAGAGGTCAAACCCGTATATCTCAAGCTAGCAAATTTACTGTTACAGACAGATAACAATTCCTCAAAGCTTAAATCTCTTACCTCCCTCAAGTCCAGGAATACCCAAAAAGACGATTCTAATAACAATTTAGAGTTAGCTCGCCAAGTTATAGAATCTTTGCAGTTAGCAGAACTAGATAATTATTTTCAAGATCCTTGTTCGGAAACAGCCGATATCGCTGTGACTATTGATGATCTCGATTCTCAAGCTGCTGTACTTTATCCTATAGTATTGAGCGATCGCTTAGAGGTTATTCTCTCCGTAGCCGGAAAACCTTTACAAAGATTTAGCACCCCGATTGCCGAAAAAGAGGTCAACCAAACCTTAGATCTGCTTTACGATAGCTTATACAATCAAAGCGTCAACAATTCAGCGGTCAATATTTTTAGTACTACGCCCCTTAATCCCAAAGAATTAGAAGAAAATACTCAGACCCTATTACCAACGCTAAAACAAGTTTATAGTTGGTTGATTGAACCGTTAGAAACAGAATTGGCAGCTCAACAAATTCATACCTTAGTCTTTGTCCTCAATGGACAGTTACAAAACGTGCCGATGGCAGCACTTTACGATGGTCAGCAATACTTATTAGAAAAGTATGCGGTAGCCCTTGCTCCTAGTTTACAGTTGCTCAACACCAAACAAACAGCCAGAAGTAAGGTTAAAGTCCTAGCCGCAGGTTTGAGTGAGCAAGTAGTAATTCAGGGAGAAATTTTTCCGGCTTTAGCCAATGTTCCTGAAGAGTTAAGCAAAATCAAGGCTATTTTTCCTAAGTCCCAGCAGTTACTCAATCAAGAATTTACCACCAAAAGTATTGAGCAACAACTACAAACTGATTTTTCCGTGATTCATTTAGCCACCCATGGACTGTTTAGCTCCGATCCTCAACAAACATTTATTATCACAGGCGATCGCGATATTATTGACATTGAGACTCTTAGTACACTGTTAAGATCGAGCAATGGTAAAAAACCAGAATTAGTAGTACTTAGTGCTTGTGATACCGCTACAGGAGATGAAAGAGCTGTTTTAGGTCTAGCAGGAGTAGCAGTGCGCACGGGAACTAGCAGTACCTTAGCTTCTCTCTGGTCAGTTGGAGATGCTTCTACGGCTCGACTGATGAGTCAGTTTTATCGTGAGTTTGAAAATCCATCTGCTAAAAAAGCCGATGCTTTGCAGAAAGCCCAATTATCTCTAATTGAGTCATTACGAACTAACCCTCCTCTACCAGAGCTGAAACAATTACCCCCTCATCCCTATTATTGGGCTCCTTATGTTTTAGTAGGTAACTGGCAGTAAGTGATCAATGCAATGAGTAATTGCAATAAGTGATTAAAATTTAATAATTATTAAATTTGGCAACATTATCTGTTGTTACAGTTGTAGATATTCTTACAATATGAGACAATGATGTCTTTATTTTAAAAAAATGTTCGCTTTAAAAAAACTTATTATTCAGTCTTTTAGTGCTGCCTTCCTAAGTTTGATGGTAGTTTCGCCAGCTTTAACTGAATTGTCATCAGAAGCTCTACCAGAGTTGTCATTGGAAGAAATTAACTCAATTGCCAGACAAACTACTGTTTTAATTGCTCCTGGACTGACTCCTGAATTAATCAAAGAGTTAGAGGAAAATCGCAACAATCCCTTAGCTAGCAAAAGTAATGCTGATGGAGTTTGGAATCCTGGTTCAGGTGTGATTATTGGCAGGCAAAAGAATAACTATTACGTCTTAACTGTCACTCATAACCTCAAACAAAGGTATTTAAAATTAAATATTCCTCATGGAATTCGGACTAGCGATGGTCTAGTTCATCCCATTACTGAGGTTGATGATGGTAGAAATTGTCCTCTAAAAGAAGGTATTACTAGCGAGAATTTGATCCGGTTTGGTTGCTACTCAATTACAGTGCCTGGAAGAGTAGCTGGAACTGATTTAGCTGTAGTTAGTTTTCGCAGTGATAAAGAGTATCCTATTGCTTCTATTGGTGATGTAAGCAATATCGAACTCGGTGACACAGTCTATATTTCAGGTTGGCCAGATCCCGAAAAAGAAAAGGATCTTAAGACTGGTAAGTGTCGAGGCAAAGTTGCTCGAAGGCAAAGACGTCTTGCCTGGGCTCCTATGACGAGAACAATCGACACAAGTCAAGGAGAAAACGGTTATAGCTTATTTTATATCGATCTAACTCGCCCAGGAATGAGTGGAGGACCGGTATTTGACGGCAATGGCTTTGTTGTTGGTGTTCATGGTCGAGGTTCAGCAGATAAAGGGCAATTAGTTCAACAATATTGTTCTGTTGACCAAACTGAAACTGATAATCTAGGACTGGAATCAGAGGATATTGAGCAAGTGGTATCTTCGGCAACCACTTACGATCCTCCTATTTTGCATACGCAGTTTAGTAGTGGTCAAAATGCCAATAATTTTCTGACAATGTGGAATCCTTTGGATATTAAGGTTCTATTCAATCGAGATGCTCCCAGTAAAACTTTTATTGAAGCAGCCATGACTTCTGTATTTGCCACTAATAGTAATAACGGTGTGCTAGATGTTGCTGCCAGTAGAGACCTTACGGGTAGAGTCGACTTGGCTGAAAAGGAAGATGTTGTTGAAGACTTGTACAAAAGTTTCTCCTTAAAAAATATGCTCAGGGATGAACCTTCCCCAGGATGTGAATTTTTACTGTTAGGAGAAGATTGTAATTAATTGTTGAAAAGTGAAAGTACTAGATTGTAAGCTTTTAAGAGATAGTTACAAGTAATTTATCTTAAATAATTTTTATTACAAGCGGTAATACAGAACCCAGATTAACTATTTAATACACTCATACGGAAAAAAGCTAAAAATCATTATTTATTCTCTTAAATGAATTTTTGATTAATCAAATTAAATTTGTTTTTAGCTTTTTTAAAACTTACTAACTTTGGTGTGGGAGTGTGAATGAAAGCTAAGCTGATATTATCTGGGTTTTCTGGTCTATCTATATTTTTCCTATCGACCTCTATAGCTCAAGCAGAGTTCAATGGGCATCATTTTCATTGGCTCGATTCCAAGGAGATTGCCTTTAGTGATGGGTCTAGCTCAATCGCCGAAAATCAGAATTCTCATTCTAACTGGCAACAAAGCAGCGATTTATCAGACTTTCATTTTGATAAATTTGAGAACTTTGAGTTAGCATCGAAAACCAGTTTTAGTTCGCCCTTGGCAACCAAAACTTCAGGTGCAATAAATCCTTCGGATCATCTAACTTCACCAGTTTTAAATGATTACCAACCTCATGCTGGCTCTTTAGGCGAAGAGACAATCATCCCTGAAACTTATTTAGTTCAGACTACTAATGTGTCTCAAATGCGAGACGTTGCGCCAAATGATTGGGCATACGAGGCATTACGCTCCTTGGTAAACAGATATAGCTGTATTAGCGGTTTTCCCGATCAAACTTTTCGCGGGAACCAGTCCCTTAGTCGTTATCAATTTGCCGCCGGATTAAACTCTTGTTTACAACAAATTGAACGTTTAATCGCCAGCCAAGAAACTGTCAGTCAAGAAGATTTACAAACAATTAATAGACTAACTCAAGAATTTGAGACAGAATTGCAAGCGATCGCCGGACGAGTTGATAATCTAGACAGTCGTTTAGGATGGCTGGAAGATAATCAATTTTCCACAACCACCATTTTTAATGGAGAAGTTGTCTTTGCTCTAGCTGATTCCTTTGGTGGCGGACCTCCTGGAGGATGTACATTCATCTCAGAGGAATCATCAGAAAATGTTTTCAGTCAAGACGTAGTTGACTGTTCAGACCCACGAGATCCGGAAACCAATACAGTATTTGCTTACTTAGCTCGCTTGGGATTGCAAAGTTCTTTTACAGGTCAAGACCGCCTGCGAATGTTTTTAACCACAGGTAACTTTGATGATGGTGGTTTTACCAATATCCAATCCTTGAACACCTATATGGCTCGTTTGGGATATCAGGCAGGTTTAGAAAATCAAGTAGTGTTAGATATTTTGGAATATCGCTTTCCTGCTTTTGATGACAAGGTTGTTTTTTACGCTTCTACCTTTGGATTTGCCTTGAGTAATGTTCTGACTGCCAATTCTCCTTACTTTGATATTGGGCGAGGAGCAGTTTCCCGTTTTGGGCAACTAAATCCTATTTTTAGGATTGGTGGAGCAATGGATGCTGGAGTCGGTTTTGATTGGTTAATTACCGATCCAGTACGCTTACAGTTTGCTTATGGAACCAGAAATAGTGGCAACTCAGAGCAAGGATTTTTCGGTTCAGACCACAGTGCTTTAGGGGTGCAGTTCTTAGTGCAACCTACTGAAAATATTGTGGCGGGAATAAACTATATTAATTCCTATAATAGCGATGGAATTCTAGGCACTTTCACAGGTAGTGTCAATGCTGAAACTACAGGTTTATGGTCTGGAGGAAGGCTTCCAGATCAACCAAATGCACAGGGAGAACCCTCCGCTAACCCTGGCTTTGGTTTAGAACTGGGAGATTTTCCTGCTCAAACTAATGCCATTGGTGGAAGCTTGCAATGGCGTATAGTAGATAACCTAACCTTTGGTAGTTGGGCAGCTTATACTTTTACTGACTTCCTTAGGGAAATTCCTGAATTTGCAGGAGATACCCAAGGAGTAGCCGGACAAGAACCCTTTGGCAATACCCTAACTTATCTTTTTTCCCTCGGTTATAGCGATCCTTTTGGTCGTGAAGGAGATTTATTCGCTTTCCTTTTTGGAATGCCGCCTAAGTTAGTTGATGCGGGACCAATAACACGAGGTCAAGACGTGCCTTTTTTTGAACAGGTGATAAATAACGAGGAAGAGGAGGTTGTTACTGATAACGATCCTCGTTCCGATCCGCGCACGGGAAGTGATGGTAGTCCCAGACCACCAGGAAGCTCGGAACAATTTGGACGAGAAGATGAAGCCACTTCTTTGCACTTTGAATTTTTCTATCGCTATACAGTTAACGATCACATATCAATTACTCCAGGGTTTTTCTTCGTAACTAATCCAGGTCATATTGAGGATAATGATACTCTTTATGTCGGAACAATTCGGACTACTTTCCGTTTTTAAAGGTTAGTAAGGTTAGTAATTAACCTGAGATGCGAATGAATAAAGTCCTTGGATTTCACTAGACCGTGAATTATTGCTGTTAGGAGAAGATTATAGGTAACTGTTAAGAATCAAAGATAGTAGAGATTAAGCTCATAATAGATAGTTACAAAAACTTTTGCTTAAATAACTTTCATTACAAATGGTAATAAGGGACCTGAATTGGTCTAACTTAGCTATTTAACGCTTCTTTTGTAGAAGTCTAAAAACTACTAGAAATCATTAATCTAAACAATCAAACATTAATGGTTTTTAGGTGTTTTTAACTATTTAAAGTGGAATAGGAGTGTGAATGAAGACTAAACATATACTATCTGGGTTATCTGGAATACCTATATTTTTGTTATTATCATCTGTAGCTAACGCAGAGACCTATAAGCATCAGTTTAATTGGCTTGATGCCAAGGCAAGCATAGAAGATAAAAATCCTCGTTATAACTGGCATCAAAACCTCCATTTATCCAACTTCAACTTTGATAGATTTCGTAATTTTGGGTTGGCAGCAAAAACTAGTTGGAGTTTGCCCTTGCCAGCAAAAAATCCAGGACCAATCACTTCCTCAGATACTCCAAATGTTCCAGTATTAAAAGATTATCAGACAAATGCTAACTCTCTAGGAATAGAAACAATCATACCTGAGACTCATCTGGTTCAGACTACTAATGTGTCTCGAATGCAAGATGTTGCACCAAATGACTGGGCATACGAAGCATTACGCTCCCTGGTAGATAGATATGGCTGTATCAGTGGTTTTCCCGAGCAAACGTTTCGCGGCAACCAGACCCTTAGTCGTTATGAATTTGCCGCAGGTTTAAACTCTTGTTTAGAACAAATTGAACGTTCAATCGCTGAACAAGAAACTATCAGTCAAGAAGATTTACCAACGATTAATCGCCTAACTCAAGAATTTAAAACTGAACTGCAAGCGATCGCCGGACGAGTTGATAATTTAGATGGTCGCATAACATGGCTAGAAGACCATCAATTTTCCACGACCACCATTTTAAATGGAGAAGTTATCTTTGCTCTGGCTGATGCTTTTGGTGGCGGACCTCCTGGGGGATGCTCCATTTTAGACCTTAATTTGCAAAATGGTCGCACTAATAATTTAGTTAACTGTGGCATTCGAGAAGATGGAAACGCCATATCCACCGCTGAAGATCCTGAAACTGAGACGGTTTTTGCTTACTTGGCACGTTTGGGACTACAAAGTTCATTTACAGGTCAAGACCGTTTGCGAATGTTTTTAACCACTGGTAACTTCGATAATGGTGGGTTTACCAATCCTGAATCATTTAATACCTATGCACCGAATCATTTAATACCTATGCACCTCGCTTAAGTTATCAAGCAGGACTAGAAAATCAAGTTATATTAGACATTTTGGAATATCGTATTCCTGCTTTTAATGACCGAGTGGCATTCTACGGGTCAACTTTTGGTTTTGCTTTAAGTAATGTTTTAACCTCCAATTCCCCCTACTTTGACATTGGACGGGGGGCAGTATCCCGCTTTGGACAACTCAATCCTATTTTTAGAATAGGTGGAGCTATGGATGCGGGAGTGGGATTTGATTGGTTAATTGCCGACCCTGTGCGCTTACAATTTGCCTATGGTACAAGAGATACTGCCAATCCTGATCAAGGGTTTTTTGCTGCCGATCATAGTGCTTTGGGAGTGCAATTATTGCTCCAGCCTACAGAAGATATCGTTACAGGATTAACCTATGTCAATGCTTACTCTAAAGATGGTAGCTTAGGAACTTTTACTGGTAGTGTTAATGCCGAAACCAATGGTTTATGGTCTGGGGGAAGACTTCCTGATAGTGATTTAAATGCTTTTTGGGGCGAGGGAGTGGATATTGGCGATCTACCCGCACAAATTAATGCTGTGGGAGGAACTTTTCAATGGAATTTACGAGAAAACTTAAATTTTGGTGCTTCAGCAGCTTACACTTTCTCCAACTTTCTGAATGAAATTCCTGATTTTGGAGGAGATGGAAATCCACTCGTTGGTAATCCAGCTGTGGCCGGAGAAAAGCCTTATGCGAATACGCTATCTTACCAATTTTCCTTAGGTTTTTCCGATCCCTTTAACCGTGAAGGTGATTTGTTTGGATTTATTTTTGGTATGCCACCTAAATTAGTTGATGCTGGACCAACAACCGCAGGTCAGTCTGTACCTTTTTCTGAGCAGGTAATTAACAATGAAGATGCGGTTTCCGTTACCGATAACGATCCTAGAGCTTTTTTAACAGAAGACCCAGATGTAGGAGATCCTAATAATGGCAATCTTCGACCCGAAGGAACTGCTGAACAGTTCGGACGAGAAGATGAAGCAACTTCATTGCACTTTGAATTTTTCTATCGCTATACAGTTAACGATCACATATCAATTACTCCTGGGTTTTTCTTCGTGACTAATCCAGGTCATATTGAGGATAATGATACTCTTTATGTCGGAACTATTCGGACTACTTTCCGTTTTTAAAGGTTAGTAGTTAACCTGAGATGCGAATGAATAAAGTCATTGGCATTTCACTAGATTATGAATTTTTGCAGTTAGGAGAAGATTGTAAGTAATCGTTAAGAATCAAAGGTGGTAGAAATTCAACCTGTAATAGATAGTTACAAAAACTCTTGCTTAAATAACTTTCATTACAAATGGTAATAAGGGACCTAACTTGGGCTAACTTAGCTATTTAATACTTCTTTTGTAGAAGTCTAGAAACTACTAGAAATCATTAATCTAAATAACCAAACATTAATGGTTTTTAGGTGTTTTTAACTATTTAAGGTGGAATAGGAGTGTAAATGAATACTAAGCTTATAGTATCTGGGTTGTCGGGAATATCTATATTTTTATTATTAACTTCTGTAGCTAAAGCAGAGTCTTATAAGCATCAGTTTAATTGGCTCGATGCTAAGACAAGTGTAGAAAATAAAAACCCTCATTACAACTGGTATCCAAGTCTCAATTTATCAGACTCTAACTTTGATAAATTTAGTAACTTGGAGTTGGCATCAAAAACCAGTTTTAATCGGCTATTACCAACTACAAATTCAGAGGCAGTCAGTACCTCGGATAATCCAACTTCCCCGGTGTTAACTGATTATCAGTCTAATGCAGGCTCCCTGGGGGAAGAGACAATCATACCTGAGACTTATTTAGTGCAGACTACTAATGTTTCCCAGATGCGGGACGTTGCACCAAACGATTGGGCTTACGAGGCATTACGTTCTTTGGTGAATAGATATGGCTGCATTAGTGGTTATCCCGATCAAACTTTTCGCGGAAACCAGTCCCTTACTCGTTATGAATTTGCTGCCGGATTAAACTCTTGTTTAGAACAAATTGAACGTTTAATTGCCAGCCAAGAAACTGTCAGTCAAGAAGATTTACAGACAATTAATCGCCTAACTCAAGAATTTGAGACAGAGCTACAAGCGATCGCCGGACGAGTTGATAATTTAGACGGTCGTATATCGTGGTTAGAAGATCATCAGTTTTCGACGACAACCATTTTAAATGGAGAAGTGATCTTTGCTCTCGCCGATGCCTTTGGAGGCGATCCTCCAGGGGGATGTACAATTATCGAAGATTTGACAGATACTGAAGCTTCAGATGGTGCAGATTGTGTAAACCGCAATGATCCAGATACGGAAACAGTTTTCACCTATACTGCTAGATTAGGCTTACAAAGTTCCTTCACAGGTCAAGACAGGCTACGGATGTTTTTAACCACTGGTAATTTTGATGATGGTGGTTTTACCAACGCTGAATCTTTAAACACCTATATGGCTCGTTTGGGCTATCAAGCGGATTTAGATGACGAGGTATTTATTGATATCTTAGAGTATCGTTTTCCCGCATTTAATGACAAAGTAGTTTTTTATGGCGCGGCATATGGTTTTGCCCTCAGTAATGTTCTTACCTCTAATACACCGTTTTTTGATATTGGTCGGGGTTCTGTCTCTCGTTTTGGACAGGTTAATCCGATTTTACGTATCGGTGGTGCTATGGATGCTGGGGTCGGTTTTGATTGGAAAATTGCCGACCCGATAAGATTTCAAGCTGCTTATGGCACCAGAGATAGTGGAGATACCGAGGGAGGCTTCTTTGGCGCAGACCATAGTGCTTTGGGCGTACAACTTCTAGTTCAACCGACCGACAGTATAGTTACAGGAATCAATTATGTTAATGCATACTCAAGTGATGGTACTTTAGGTACTTTTACAGGTAGTGTCAATGCAGAAACAGGAGGATTATGGTCTAATGCCAGGGTTCCTTCCTCATTAGCCGCTCAAAACGATCCAACTTTTGCTCCCTGCTGTAGATTTTTCTTGGGCGATCAACCTGCACAAATTAATGCAGTGGGAGGTAGTTTTCAGTGGAATGCTACGGAAAAAATAAATTTAGCCGCTTGGGGTGGTTATACTTTTACTGACTTTATCAATGCACTTCCTGATTTTGATGATGAGTTTGCCGTAGGGAATCCTAATATTAATGGGATTGGTGATTCTGCTGGGGAAGAGCCTTTTGCTGAGTCGGCAACTTTCTCACTTTCTTTCGGTTTTAACGAGCCTTTTGGTAGAGAAGGGGATCTATTCGGTTTTATATTTGGGATGCCTCCCAAATTAGTGAACGCAGGACCAGAAACCAGAGGGAATTCTGTACCATTTTTTGAGCAGGTGATAAATAATGAGTCTGAGACTGTCGTTACTGATAACAACCCTAACTTAGATACTGTAGGGACAATCTTACAAGAGGTTGATGCCCGAGGTTTACCAAGAACTGATGAAAATATCGGTCAAGTGGCTGATGATTTAGTTGATGCAGATGTTTTGCCTACTAGTTTAGGTCAAGAAGATGAAGCCACTTCCTTGCATTTTGAGTTTTTCTATCGCTATACAGTTAACGATCATATATCAATTACTCCAGGATTTTTCTTTGTGACTAATCCAGGTCATATTGCGGATAACGACACTCTTTATGTCGGAACTATTCGGACTACTTTCCGTTTTTAAAAGTTGATCAATAAAAGTTATCAGCTAATAGCTAATAGCTAATAGCTTTTAATCAGACGAGGTTTTAAGCTTTGTCTGATTTTTTTGTATCGGCTCATAGTATCGATGTTATTCAGTTGATACACAGCCTATGTTGTTCATGGCTCGAATCGCTGGTGAAAATTGAGGATTAATTTGTTTTAGCTGTCGATAAACATCACAAGCTTCTGTATACCTTTGACTTTTTTCTAAGGCAGCAGCGCGATTCATTAAGACAAATGGGTCGTGGGGTTGGATTTCTACTGCTCGATCAAAAGAGGCGATCGCTTCGTCGTTGCGGTCTAATGATGACAGAGTGATGCCACGAGCAACCCAAGATTTATAATCATTGGGTTGGATATTTAAGGCTTTTTTGAATGAATTGAGTGCCTCTTGATGCTGTTGAATTTGGCTTAAAGCTACTCCGCGATCGCGCCAGGCATGATAGAAGCTGGGATTAATTTCTGTAGAGCGTTCGTAAGAGGCGATCGCCTCTGGTAAATTTCTAAGACCATCTTGTAAAAGTGACCCACGATTATGCCAAGTTAGGTAAGATTTGGGCTGTAGTTTTAATGCTCGATCAAATGCTGCCAAAGCTTCCTCATATTTACGTAAAGCAAATAGTGTGTTGCCTTTACCTAATAAAGCTAAATGGGAATCTGGGTTAACAGTCAAAGCCTGTTCATAGGCTAAAAGTGCTTGTTGATGCTGCTGTAATTTACCCAGCACATTGGCTTTATCGAGAATAGCGGTGATATTTTTGGGGTTTTCTCGAACTTGCTTATCGTAGGCTTCGACCGCCTCTTGATAAAGTCGCATTGCCTCTTGAGGCTGATTAATATATTGCAGTGCCAAGGCTCTATTTTGCCAGAGTTCTGGGTTAAGAGGATCAAAAGCCTGAGCATTGTTAAAAGCGACCATTGCCTCTTCGTGTTTACCCATGCCTAGTAAAGCAACGCCACGATCTTTCATCGCATTAACGTAATCAGGTTTTAATCTCAGTGCCTGCTCTTGAGCTGCCAGAGCATCTGGATAACGTTCTAGTTTATATAAAGCCCTTCCTTTTCGATTCAAAACTGCCACATCTTTAGGACTTAACTGCAATGCTTTATCGTAAGCCGTAACTGCTGCTTCAAAACGTTCCAACCGATACAAGGCTTCACCTCTGCCGGCCCATACTTGGGAATTGTTAGGGCTAATCTGTAATGCTTTGTCGTAAGCGGCGATCGCAGCTCGATAACGTTCTAAATAAAATAAAGCATCTCCTCGATTTTTCCAAGCCGAAGTTGATTGAGAATTAATTTTAATCGCTTCTTGAAAACTTTTAAGGGCAGTTTTGGGGTCTTCTGATAACTGTTTTTTTCCCTGCCAGATATGGTAAAAAGGTCTTATAGTAGGAAATAATAGTTCACCCATGCCACCCAAGGCTAGGATAGCAATAACTACCGCTACGAAGTATTTAGGTTGTTGATAAATTCTATTAAATGCGGTTTTAATTTTGGATTGTAACTCTGAGGAAATAATTGAGGTAGTAGCAATCAATTTGCTGTTTTTTGACTCAATATTTTTCGTTGGGGAGTTAATTTGATTGAGATCGGTAATAATTTCCTCTGCCGAAGTGTAACAATTGGGAGCATCCAGAGTGATCATGCGCTCAATTATGTTGACTAATTTGCGAGAGAGCTTGCAGTTTTCTTGTTTGAAGATAGCTTTGACCACAGGGGGAGACATTAATTTGGCTGGATCTATGCCTGCGAGCATCTGAATTGCCATAATTCCGACAGCATAAAAATCAGCCTGATAAGCTTGTTGTTGTCTCCCATTGACTAAATTTTGTGGATAATAACTATTTTCTTCGGTAATTAGTTTGGTTGTTTTCTTTTGAATAATTAGACGTTCGACAAGATTGTGAATTAGACCAAAATCAATCAAAACAATTCGATGATCTGGTAGAGAGATGGCAAAATTAGAGGGTTTCAAGTTGCCATGTACAATTCCCTGTTGATGAATGGAGACGAGAATTGACAAAATCTCTTTGAGCCAGCTTATGGTTTGGGTTTCGCTAATCTGGGGAGTTTTTTGTAGTCTTGTAGCTAATGTTTCTCCCTCAATGTATTTTTGAATCAGATAAAAGCGGTTATTTTCCTCGAAACAAGCTAAAAGTTGTGTAATTTGATTATTGATTACTCTCATCTGCCAAACTGTGGCTTGTTGAACCCATAAAGCTTTGATCTGGGCTAGATTTACCGGGTCATCAAGTCTTAGCTGGAGTTGTTTAACTATGCATTTTAATCTTTGGGGCATTCCTAAATCTTCGGCCAAGTAGGTTTTGCTCCATCTACCTTTGTTTAGCTCTTGAATTAGCTTATATCGTCCACCGATTGTTTTTATTTGGTCTTGCTTCATTATGATTAGAGGTAGATGCTCTACCGACTCACAACCAGATTTGACTAAATCAATTCCACTAATTTGTTAATTTAAAGTTAAGTTCTTATTATAATGTTGGAAAATTTAAAGATAATAGTATTATGGACAGAGTATAAAGATTTATCATATTAAGTTTAATCAAAAAGTAGAGTTAAAAAAGGCGTTTAGGAATCTTAATTATTCTTTACCTGGCTGACCCTATTCTTGCCTCTCTCGTCTATTGTTCTATTGGGTAACTGTTATTGCTTTTTATAATTAGAAATTTTGAGCAGCAAAACGCATATTTGTATCTAGTATTATCTATATTAAAAATTATAAGTGAACTAGATAATATTCGGAGTGAAGTTCCTATGTAGAACTTATATCTTAAAGGTAAACTATATGCACTATTGGCAGCCAAACTACTGAAAATAATTATCTTTGAGCACCATTGTCGCTTACATTACTTTGTTCGAAAATGGTTCCATTTGCTTTAAGTCAAAAAATCATATACATCTTAATTCTCATCTTGAAGACCATGTCATTAAAACAAAAATTTAACCAAGTTACCCTGGCAGCTATTTTGGCAGGAGCTACTTATGCAGCTACTGCTCCAGTTTTTGCTCAACAACCAGGATTTCAACAACCAGGATTTTATTTTCCATCTGCTAGTTTTTTTAATCCTTTTGCAGCCTATTACCAGTCAGCTGACGATGAAGTCGACCTAGATCTTCTATTAGAGCAATTTCCAGAATTTAATTCGCGTTTAGAGGAAGCGAATTTACAAGATACTTTAGATAATCAAGATCAGTTAACTGTTTTAGTTCCAAGTGAAGAAGCATTTGCTAATTTATCTCCCGAAATGAAAGAGAAGTTAGCTGAGCCAGAAAATTTTAAAATGCTAATGCAATATCATTTGGTAGAAGGTCAGATTAGCGAATCAGACTTCCAAAATGGTTCAGTACCTACTGTATTAGAGGAAAATTCAGTACAGATTACTAGTGTCCCAGTGGGAGATGATCAGGTTAGCATCAAGTTAAATGAAGCTAATGCTAGTGAACCTCTGGCAGCCAGCGATGGTATGGTAATTCCCATCGACCAAGTCTTAATACCACCTGAATTGTTAGCTTCAGCTAAGAACTAAATTTAAGTAGGAGCATATTTAAACAAGCTATTGGCTAACAGCCAATAGCTTGCAGTTTTTGTTATTTTGTTAAAAACTTAATTCATTCGACACCCCAGGTTTCTCATCGCATCTAGAATTTGCTCAGAGCTAGGAGTAGCCAAGCGCGAACGACGGTAAGTGTCACAAGCTTCATTATATTGACCATTTTTAGTATAAATCATACCCTTCTGCCTCCAAATCATCGGCTCCTGTGGTTTGATTTCAATCGCTTTATCCAAAGCTGCTAACGCTTTTTGATCTTGATCGAGCATCTCCCAAGCAGTTGCCAGACCTAACCAGCTCTTAATATCTTGAGGCGCAATTTCGCTAGCTTTAGTCAGGGATTCAATAGCTTGAGTATAATTTCCTTGTTGATTTAAAGCTAGCCCTCGATCTCGCCACAGTGGTGCATAATTGGGATTAATGGCAATTGCCTTATTATATTGAGCGATCGCCTGAGGTAAGTTATTTTGATTATTCTGATGCACTAATCCTTTAGCGTGCCAAGCCATATAGGATTGAGGACGAATTTGTAAGGCTTGATCTAGGGCTGCTAATGCCTCCTGATCTTGACCGATTTTAGCTAAAATTTGCCCTTTGGCAACCCAAGCTTGATAGAGATTTGCTTTGAGCGCAATTGCCCGCTCGTAGGAATTTATGGCTTTCTGATACATTTGCCCAGCAGCAAAAAAGTCTCCTTGTGAAAGCCAAATACGAGCTTTTTCGGGATTTTTCTGGATTATATCTTGATAATTGCGAATAATTTCTTGATTGACCCGCGCAGCTTCTTGAGGACGATTTAAAGCTTTTAGAATCAGAGGTTTGTCTTGCCATAGCTTTAAATTTAACGGTTCAATGGCTTGAACTCGATTCAATACTGTTAATGCATCGTAATATCTACCCAAGGCTTGCAGGTTTTTAGCGCGATCGCTCAAAAATTGAGCATTAAGGCGATCAATTTCTAACGCTGCTTCCTGCATAGTCAAAGCTGTTTGGTACCCTTGTAGCTTATAGAGAGCTTTTCCTTTGTGATTATAAAGTTCTCCATCATCTTGCTGTAATTCTAATGCTCGATCGTATGCAGCGATCGCTTCAGTAAATCGTTCTAAACTATAGAGAACATCCCCCTGCTTCTTCCAGTTGCTAAAGTCTGTTGAATCTAACTCAGCTGCTTCATAATAGGCTTCTAAAGCCTCTGAATACAGCTCTAGTTTATATAAAGCATCGCCCCTACCTGACCAAGCAAGAACACTCTCCGGCTTAAGATCGATAGCTTTAGTGAAACTATTCAGGGCAGCTTGGGGGTTTTTGGTTAATAGCTGTTTACCCTGATACCAGTAGTAGAACGGTCTAACTGTAGGATAAGCAAATTCAATACTTCCAAGGAGAAAAAATATCCCTAGTAAACCGATTACAATTGGCAAGACAGGTTTTCTAGACTGGGTTAATTCCTCAGTATTTGTCGTATCGCTCTGTAATCCTAGGGGGTATTGAATTAAAGATTTGGCAGAAAAATTAATTTTGTGCAAGTCATTTAAAACTTTATCCGCGGATTGATAACGTTGTCCCACATCTAGATGAATCATCTTATCGATAATTTTCACCAATCGGCGATCAATCACAATTTGTTGTGACCAGATTATTTTTCCTGTTTGCTTATCTCTCGGAAATGTAGCTGGTTTGACCTTAGTTAAAGCTTCAATCATAGTCATACCCAAAGCATATAGGTCGCTATTAATAGTTGGTCTACCAGCAATTTGTTCTGGAGACAAGTAGTTTTTCTTATCTTTATTGTGGCTGGAGTCTAGAGTGACATTGGGTAGCATTTTTAAATCCGCCAAAATGCCAAAATCAGTCAAAATAACCTGCTGATCTTCATGGCGAATCATTAAGTTTGAGGGTTTAATATTGCGATGAATAATGCGATTTTGATGAATGAATCTTAAAACAGCAAGGGTACTTTCTAAAATGCCAATTATTTCTGCAGTCGATAGATTTTGCTGCTCTATTTTTTGAGCTAAGTTTTCCCCTGGGATATATTCTTGAACTAGATAAAATTCGTCATTTTCCTCAAAATGGTCCCAAAGTTGGGGAATTTGATCGTGGTATCCCAGTCTTTCTAAAACTGATAGTTCTTCCGCAAAACGCCGTTCTATAGTGATTTTGCCATCACTAGGTGTATCAGTCAGTTCAATTTGCTTAATTAAACAGGGAGATTGATATTGACGACGCAAATTATCAGCCAAATAAGTCTCAATACCAGCATTACCACCCAAATAACGGGTAATAGAATAACGACCTCCGATTACCTGTTTAATTTTAAGTAATGGTCGCAGATCCTGAAGTACCTCTAGAGCAGAACGATAGCGTTCATCGATACTTAAGGACATCATTTTGGTCAAAATTATTTTTAATTTGGGACTTAGCTGAATTTGAGTTAACCACAGGCTTGGAGTTGGCTCTAAATCTTTTGGCGCTTGTCCAGTCAAAGCATAAACTGCTGTTTTCGCTAAGGCATAGATATCACTACTAAAGTGGGATTGTCCTGCTTTTTGTTCCGGCGCTATGTATGCTTCGTTACCAAAGAGGTTGTTAGCAACTATATCTCCTTTGAAGTTAATTTCGGTTGATTCTACCTCCCGTATGGCGCCGAAATTAATCAGAACATAGGAGTTATCTTGTTTCCGTCTAACTAGATGAATCGGTTGAACATTACGATGAATAACATTCGTTTTATGGATAAAATCCAAGATCCTTAAAGTATCTTGGATGAGATAGACAGTATCCGCTTCATCAAATACTTTACGTTCAACTTCTTGAGCTAAATTATCGCCATCAATATATTCTCGAACTAAATAAAACTGTTTTTTTTCAATAAAATAGCGATAAAATCGGGGAATTTGCGGATGATCTCCCAACCTTTCTAAAATTGCTACTTCATTAATGAAGTGTTGTTTAATCGCCTGCCAATTTGCCTCATTTTTCCAAGTTGGCTCTAACTGCTCCACAGCACATCTAGCGTCTCCAGTAGCTTGTAAATCTTTTGCTAGGTAGGTTTTACTCATTTCCTTTCTACCTAACTTTTGAATAATCTGGTAGCGATTACCAATAATTGAGCCTGGAAAGTGCATTATTTCCTCAGAATTGGTGATGTTGGGGGCAGAATTGAGTAGTTCCCTGTTGGGAGTAGGCATAATTAATCTTGATTTAAAAATAAGGCAGCAATTTTTAGCAAGATTGAGCTTGGTAATTAGAGCTTAATTAAGTTGGATGACCTATTGTATGATCATTTTTTATTTCCTGGTGAAAGTCTCTCCTATTGAATTTTGCTTCAGGGCAATTATCTTAGCTGTATTACTTTCTCTGGCAACTCGCACTAATAATCCAGCTAATAGTAAAGAAGCAATAATTGAGTTAATCCCATAACTAAAAAACGGTAGAGGTAAACCGGTGGTTGGTAGAGAACCCGTAGCCACAGCAATATTAATTAATGATTGCCCCACAATAAAAACCATTGCTCCTACTGCAACTAACCGAGGAGTACTATGACGACATTTAATTGCTACCCTTAATGCCACAGTACCATAGCCAATAATTAATAACAGTAATAAGACACAGCCGATAAAACCAAATTCTTCAGCGTAAACCGCGAAAATAAAATCTGTAGAGCGAATCGGTAAGTATGATAATTTTTGTTGAGAAAGCCCAAATCCCGCACCATGTAAATTCCCTGAAGCGATCGCCAGTAAGCTTTGAATTAACTGATATCCTTTACCATGGTAATCTTTCCAAGGATTAATAAAAGAAGTAATACGATCTAACTGATAAGAATTTAAAGCTACACTTAAACTTGCTACACTAAACCCACCAATGGCAACTGACAGAAGTTGACTCCAGGGTAATTCTGCTGCTAAGGCAATAAGCCATAAACTCATCCCACATAAGCCAGTGGTACTTAAATTAGGCTGTTTTAAAATTCCAGCCAAGACCAAAGCAAATACAATCAACCAGGTCAACCGAACCTTGTTTTGCAGTTTGTTCCAGCGAGAAAACAAATAAGCAGCCTGTAAGACCAAAAAAGGTTTGATTAACTCCGATGGCTGTAATGAAAATGGTCCAATAGCAATCCAACGACTTGCTCCCATAGTAGTTTTACCCAAACCAGGAACTAAAGTGGCAAAAATTAACAATAGCAAAACTAACACTATTAAAGGAGAAATTTTGAGAGTTCGTCGTAAAGGCTTGCGAGCCATCCAATTGAACCCGAAAATACCTATGCCAACTCCAATTAATTGTCGCTTAAAAATATACAGCCCATCATTATAGTCCACCATACCCTCAGGGTATGATGCTGACACCAACGTAACCAAACCAATAATTAGCCAAATACAAGTCAACCAGTTTAATAATCGAGCTTCCCATGTCCAAGATCTGACTTGAGGATTGACAAAGGGAATTAAATAACTTAGATATTGCTTCACAGTTTTTGCATTAACAATATTTTCTCTTCTCAAAGGTAACAACTAGTCAACAAAAAAGAGGTCAATCAGACCTCCTTTTCGATTCAATTAATACGGTAGATACCTTAGGATAAGCCTGTATTCATACCTTGTTTGCCTGTTGCTAGCTCAACTTTCATAATTTTGCCACCCATCTTCATAATTCGTTGTTGCTCACGAAACCAATTATCGTAGGGAACAAGCTTGGTGAAAAAAGTATTTTGCAATTCTCTTTGAGTGCGAATTCTAGTTTGACTGGGAACACAGGCAGTCACCTTAAACATACGCATGAGATAAATTCTCCCTATTTATTAAAAAAAGTTTAGTTTTCCTGTAAGTAATTGTGTTTAGCAAAAATTTAGTTGCTTATTTATATCGTGCCACATTGGTTTAGTCTCTTAGATAGAACTAAAACATCAAAATTCGGGAGTCAGGAGTCAATACTAGATCATCTAAACTTACTTTTCTTTCGCGCTCGAAAAAACTAAGCTTTATTAGAACCAGCACTCACTCTAGACTTCCCGAATTTGTACGCTTACTATTCTACGATAAACTCAGGATGCTAATAGATCTTAGCTTAAGCCAGAGCAGATATAGTCGAAATAAACACCCATTTCTTTACCAGCATCAGCACCAACTAAGCTAGCAGTTACTTCTTTCATAGCTTGAATAGCTTGAACTGTAGAAGAAACAGGAACTCCTAAAGAATTATAAGTTTCTTTCAAACCATTTAATACACGCTCATCTAGGATCGAAGGATCTCCAGCTAGCATTGCATAGGTAGAATAACGAAGATAGTAGTCTAAGTCACGGATACAAGCTGCATAGCGACGTGTAGTATACATGTTACCACCAGGACGAGTAACATCAGAATATAGCAAAGATTTTGCTACTGCTTCTTTAACGATGCTAGCCGCGTTAGCACTAATTACGCTTGCTGCACGTACTCTTAGTTGACCAGTTTGAAAATAGTTTTTAAGCTTGTCCATAGCAGCACCATCGAGGTATCTACCTTGAACATCAGCTGAATTAATTACAGAGGTAATTGCGTCTTGCATAGTTTTGTTTCCTTATCTTACCTAGTCTTAAATGTTTAACACTGATAAGTTAGTGTATTTTTGAAAAAGTTTGTTACTGGTATATCAGCAGTTAAGTATAGATAGCTAGATGCTAAATACTACTGCATGGCTCCGATAACATAGTCGAAGTAGGAAGCTGCTTCGGTAGTGTCATCAGCAGACATCATGGAAGTAGCCACGTTTTTCATTTCACGGATGCTTTGAGCAACAGCACCTACATCAGTACCTAGAGACTTATACATCTCTTTCGCACCAACTAAACCAATTTCTTCAATTGGAGTTACATCACCTGCTACTACACCATAGGTGATTAGGCGTAGGTAGTAGTCCATGTCACGCAGACAAGTTGCAGTCATTTCTTCGCCGTAAGCGTTACCGCCAGGAGAAACAACATCAGGACGCTTTTGGAACAATTGATCGCCAGCTTGTTTAACGATGCGCTCGCGGGACTCAGTTAGAGTTTGAGCGATACGTAGACGGCTTTCACCAGTTGTTACAAAGGATTTAATTCTTTCTAATTCTCCAGGACTCAAGTAACGAGCCTCTGCATCTGCATTCACGATGGATTTCGTGACAATACTCATCGATGGATTCCTCCCAATACAATGAAATCAAATAAAGTAATGAGCTATCTTTAGAATCGATAGTGTTGTTCAAACAAGATCTCCAGCTCCCTTGTCCGAAGGCATAACTTCATCGCCGAAGCGATTTACCTAAGTTACTAGAGACGAGGTCATTCAACTAAACTAGGTTCTAAAACTTAAAATCTATGTTTGGCTGGTGCTGGATCAATCCCTCTGGATAATAGATTACTCTGTTTTGCTACCCAGTTTTCAACTTTTAGCTACAAATTAGTATCGCAGCTAGCCCAAACTAATGTGCAAAAAGTAGCTACTGCCTTAACAAACTTTTACATAAAGCTAATACTTGATATTAAATATTGCTCTACGTCAACTTTTGCTTTTAAAATGCCTCAGAGTCAATAATTTTAGTTGTCTCTTGGGGCTGACTTTTTTATTGGAGTGATAATCCAACTTAACTATCATCTGATACTTTGTTGCCGTTGATTGCTTTCCCTTAACAGAATTTAATGTTCAATCCCGCAATATTGTTGAGATTTGACAATCAAAACTAAGTATTCAATATCAAAGATAGTTCCCCCAGTTTTCTAATACTTATAAGCTAGATTAATCTGGGAAAAAATCAAAGATATTGATTACTTAAATAATTCTGACTAAACAGGGTATATCTTTCTATACGTTTAACTTGGTTGGCTCAAAACTGGGGACAACAATATCGTCGTTTTGTTTGGTCAATTGATTATAGAGCTTCTCTGTGTTGGGGAAATTAGCCGCTGGTAGAGTGGGGAAACGTCGGTAAGGAACTGTGTCTTCACCAAACACTTGTACATACTCCATGCTATTTACCATAGCTCCGATAAATGCCCGAATTCCTTGAGAAGCTAAAATTTGATTGTATTTCTGAATTTCCCTTTGATTTAATGGCGCACGACCCAAGAAGTGTTTGGTTCCCAACTCGATCGCCTTAGTATTGGGATAGGGAGTATAGAATTCTTTGATGTATAAGTCGGAACAACCTAACCCTTCAATAAATTCTTTGACGTTGATTTCGTTATTACCGAGGCGACTTTCGAGAACCGCAAACTGGGTTTGTACTACATAAGGATCGATATCGCGCTCAAATATCTGACGATACGCAGCCTTGATTGCGTTTTTCACCCCAACTTTGTCAAAGGTGTCAGTGAGCTTGAATACTTTACTTTGTTGACGCTGTACAGTAACCCCCTGTAAGATTTTTTGTTGAACTTCGGGAGTAGTACGGAAAGTACTCACTTGACCTAGTTCTACAAAACGAGGAGTTTCGTCTTTATCAACTTTGGCACCAATACCATCTTCAATTGCGCCAGGACGTGCTTTACGTAGCTGCAAACCAGCAGGGGTTAGATAACGTTCATAAGGAACAGTATCCTCACCAAACGCCGCGGAATACTCTTCTGAGTCAATAATGGCATCAACTAAAGCATAAAAACCTTTCTTAGAACAAAGATCAAAGTATTTATTGATTTCTTGACGACCATAGGTAGGACGACCCAACAAACGACGGTGAATATATTCCACCGCTTTAACCACGTATAAAGATGTCCAATATAAGTTACGGAATGTATCGGATTTTGCCAAGATTTTGATAAACTCACGTATTGTGATGTCACCATTCTCTAGCTTGATTTCTGCTACTTTAAGTTCTTGACCCTGATATACATCACGACCAAATACTTGGCGATAGCAAGCACGAATCACTGCTTGAGTTGAGTTTTCCGAGAATTTAACGCCACTACCATTGCTAGAACCTGGCAACTCGTTATTTAGCCGGAATACTTTTGCTCCGAGAGAACCAGGGAACTCTCCCCTGGCAGCAGGATTACTATTTTGATTCTTGATTCCTGCTCCGCGATGAATCAATAGACGTTTCGTATCTTTATTAAATGGTGCAGGACTACTGCTAGGATTACGAGTTTCTTTAGGGAAAATCGCCCCAAACTGAATTTCTAGAGGATCGTTACCCGAACCATATACGTGCTGGTCTGGTAGAGGACGATCATAGCGAGCAAAGGTAGTTACAAATTGGGGAACTTTACGGAAAGGCGCACTGTAATTCAACAGTTCTTGCTGCATTCCCCAATTGCGACATTCTTGAGCTTCTTGACCTAAGCCTCTAAGATAAGGAACTGTCTCTTCCCCAAAGTAGTCTGCATACTCTTGAGAATCAACTAAAGCATCGACTAATCCAGCTAATCCTTTTTCAGAAACAACCGAGAAATAAGCTTGAACTTCTTCTCGAGAAGAAGGACCACGTCCAAGAATGTGGCGGAAAGCTAATTCTAGAGCACGGCTATTAATAAAGGGCTCAAAAAACTGTTTCCGATATAAAGGAGATTTACATAAACGACGAACAAACTCTTTCATGGAAATATCGCCATTTTTTACCTGAGATTCCAGATAAGAAACAGACTGACCATAGGCGCGAGTAATATCTCGTTCAAAGATTTGTCTATATGCTGCTTTAATTACAGATTGCTTTTCAAGAGTAGACAAACCAGGCTTCATGACAAACTTCTGGCGGTTCTCTGCAGCATTAAAGTAACTTTGAGGCAACTGTAAACCCTGAATATCGGAAGAAGTGCCCTGACGCAATTTATTAGCAGGGGTAGATGCTTTAAACTCAGAGATAGCTACATCAAAATATTGAGTAACAATTTCTGCTGCTGACTGATCTTTACGAAAATAGTCTCTAGAAGCTGCTCGCATCTCTTGTAATGCCACAATTGTTGCTGCACTAGAGCAAGCTTTCTCAATGATTTCGCGCAACCCTCTAATATTAACTACCAGAATGTTGGGATCTCCTGCGACAATTGCATAGCTTATATAGCGCAAAAACCAGGACATATCTCGCAAGGACTTCTGCATATTCGCCGGTCCATATTGAGAAACGTTGATTGGTCTAAATCCTGCGGGAGCAGGACCAGACCCCCCTGCAAACAAGCTTCTAAATGCTCCAAATAGGTTGCCACTACTGCTATTGTCATCTTCTTTTTGCTCTACAACTAGCTCACTAGGCACACCAGTATTTCCGCTAGAGGTAGCCATCGCCATCTCTTCTACTGCTGGTGGTTTTTCCAAATAGGACATAGGAGAACCACCAGTAAAAATACGATTTGCCGCTCGTGAGACGATAATGTCCGCGTTGTTAGTTATGGTTTGAGCAATATTTAAACGTTGAAAACCAGATTTATAATATGCTGTTAATTCCTTAAGTTCGCCTCCTTCCAAGAAGCGGTCTTGCTGCTCCGCCTGCAAGATTGTAGATACCGCTACTGTTTGATAGAGTTGAGGACGGGCTAATGAACTGCCACCACTTGCCGTTACACTCATGTTTACTTTATTTATGTTTTTTACTTATAGTTCAGCTTTTAGCGTAAAACGTTTCGCGCTTTCTCAGGGAATTTATTAAGAAGTATGTATTAATATCATGACTTAGGTTAAGGTGATTTCTTTTTGTAAATTAATAGCTCTAAGAAATAATTAGTAATGTTTTCAAGACTTTAGAACCCTATGAATGACCTTTGTCAATCTTGCTTGTAATACAATATAATTATTAACTTTTAATAAGCCAGGTGATTAATTATTTTTATTATTTGTTCATGATCCCTGGCGATAAGCCTCTAACCATTAACTAGTAATGCATCGATTTTTACTAGTAAGGTATTCGTTTTATAACAGTCTTGCTGATAAGTAGTATGTTTAAACTTTTATAATCAAGAATCAGTATTTACTTGCTGGAATAGTCTAAATCAGCTAAAGGCAAACTATTTTAGAAAAAGTAACAAAAACTATCAGCAAAGGTAACAATAAACTGTAGGTAAAAAAATACTTTAGATCGGGCTATGACTACGACCTTTTCCCCTGCCAGTTCCCTTGAATCTCTACTAGGTAATGAAGCCGAAAGCTTATTAACCTATCAAGCAAAGATCTCAAAAGATATGCTGCACTTACCCGGAGCAGATTTTATTGAGCGTATTTTTGTGAATAGCGATCGCAATTCTCAGGTGTTGCGTAGTTTGCGACAGCTATATTCCACAGGAAGACTAGCTAATACTGGTTATCTTTCTATTTTACCTGTAGATCAGGGGATAGAACATTCAGGAGCAGCTTCTTTTGCACCTAATCCCATTTATTTTGACCCCGAAAACATCATTAAATTAGCTTTAGAAGGTGGTTGTAATGCTGTCGCGACAACATTGGGGGTGTTGGGCATGGTATCCCGCAAATATGCCCACCGCATTCCCTTTATTGTCAAGCTGAACCATAACGAATTACTAACTTATCCCAACCCCTCAGATCAAATCATGTTTGGTAACGTTGAACAAGCATGGAATTTAGGAGCGGTAGCTGTAGGTGCTACTATTTATTTTGGCTCAGAAGAGTCATCCCGCCAAATCCAAGAGGTTAGTGAAGCTTTTGCTCATGCTCACGAGTTAGGCATGGCAACTATTCTCTGGTGTTATCTGCGCAATGACGTTTTTAAACAAGATAAAGACTATCATTTAGCAGCGGATCTTACAGGACAAGCTAATCATCTTGGGGTAACTATCGAAGCTGATATTATCAAACAAAAACTACCAGAATGCAACGGTGGTTATAGAGCAGTTGCTCAGGCAACAGGTCAAAAATATGGTCGGACTGACGATCGTGTTTATAGTGAATTAACCAGTGATCATCCCATCGATCTAACTCGATATCAGGTACTCAATTGTTATGCAGGGCGTAGCGGTTTAATTAATTCTGGTGGCTCTTCTGGAGATAATGATTTTGCTGATGCGGTGCGTACGGCGGTAATCAACAAAAGGGCTGGCGGTTGTGGTTTAATTTCTGGTAGAAAAACTTTTCAGCGTCCGATGGAAGAAGGTGTTAAGTTATTTCATGCCATACAGGATGTTTATTTATCAAAAGATGTAACAATTGCTTAGTTTTGAGTTCGGAATTCGGAATTCGGAGTTCGGAGTTGTTTAGCGAAATAATGATAATTTGAACATTTAAAAAGCTATTAGTTTGAAAGTTCATAGCTTATTTGAGTTATCGTTTGTAAGCAATCAGTAGAGATTTTGGGGCGAAAGTTATTCGCCCTGAAACAAGCCATCGCTTTATACTCAATTTTTTTAGAGTTTTTGCTCCGTTGGTCTAATAAACTTCGTCATGAGAGCCTAAATTAAGCAACAAAATCGCAGTTTCTTCAGTTTTAGACTTTTTGATAAACTCAAACAAAATTCGATATTAATAATCAATCGAACAAGACCAAACATCTGCTAAATTTCCCGTTAACTTGTGAGTGCGAAGATTAGGGTGATAACAATCATTTTCAAGTTGCTTGAGAGTTTTGGCGATCGCAATACGTAGTTGGGGATTCTTACGGACTAAACGCTTAAAAGAGCGTAAAGATTTAGGAGTCCAAGCGATCTTCATTCTCGATCCAACTCTGCTAAAAAATCTTCGACAGAACCAAATTTAACTTGTTCTTCTCTATATTCTTGTCTTACATCTTCAATTTCCTGTTTTAGTTGCTCGCGTTTTTTTGCCTTAAGCGATTTTGGATGATTTCTATGAGAATAGTTTGATCTTCTATAGACAAGGCTTCTACTGTAGCGATCGCTTGTTGAAATACAGAATGAATCTGTATTGCTTTAAATTTCATAAATATCTAGAAGTTTTATATCTAATTACATTTTAGGTTTAATGTGAATTAAATTTGTTATTTTTGAGCAAAAATTAGCTAATCAGGCAGATATCTAAACTTAGCTTTAGTTACGGCAGGGGTTTGGGGAGGTCGTAACGTCCCCAATGGGGGGTCTGGGGGGTTAATCCCCCAGTAAACAAATTATGATTTTCAAGAATGAATTGACAATCAAACAGATTATAAATTAAGTATTTTTAATTCACATCAAGCATATTTTATCGATCTTAATCTATCTAATTTACAGCCGTTTTCAGTTGAATAGACTCTGTTGTAAATTAACTATTTCGTAGCTTTTAGCTATCAGCTATCAGCTATTAGCTAAAAGCCGTTTTAATATTTGATTGTTGTAGTCTACTTATTTGAAAAGCGCAGTAACTATTGCTCAGGAGATTCAGCGCCAATAACTTTTTCTCCTTGCTTTTCTTTCTCTGCTAATTCAAAATTTAAAGCTAAAAGTTTGACTAAAATGTCATCATTTGCTTTAAAATTATAAGCTTGCAAAACTAATTTATCTAGTTGCTGATGTAGCTGATAAAGTTTACTGGCTGGTTCATTAAAGTATTCATTATAAAGTTGCGTAATCCCCCATTGTTTTTGTTCCATTTGTTGCGTTCTATATTCGTGAAGTTCAACAGCTTTATCGCGGATCTGTTGCACTGTTTTTTGACTCGGCGTTTGCGGAAAAGGAAAAGTTTCAAAGCAAGTTGTATTTGTATATCTTGTGTCACCTTTCAAAGTAGAACTTTGTGCTTGTACCCACAGGCGATGAATCTTTGAATTTAAAATACCTAAAATATAGTAGTCATCTGAAGCAACTACAACATTCAAATCACCTGGTAGCCAATTAAAAGGCGCAGGAATAAATACAGCCCACTTAGAAACTCTTGGTAATGTAAAGTAATAGGATAAAGGTGCGATCACTTCTCTCATTTTTAAAGCATTTACCCCATGTTTCCACCAATTTAACCTTCTAAGTTTGCTACGATTTTTATCTCGCTCAGGTTTTACATAAGTTTTTATATGTTCAAAAGGCAATTGATAATCGCTAGCATCCTCTAATGACATATTGGCAAAATCTATAATCCATCTGTCGGGTTTTCCATTGATATTTTGAGCTAAATTATGACCCATAGAAAATAGTTTCAAAACCTGCTCGTTTTTACTATCTTCTGCAATCCATTCTTCAACTTGCTTTTTGCTAATAATAAAATCTTTGCCGACTGGACTTACACCCTGGAAGCATTTATTGTAATTAGCCCGTAAAGTTTTTGCACCAGAAACGTCAATATGAGGCTGTAGAGAGGAATTAATCAAACTAACTGGCTTATCATCTAAAAAATACTGCTGTGGTTTTTCCAAACTCCAATTAACAATACTGACGTGAACTTTTGCTTCACCCGACCAAGGTTGAGTAGAAATTGCTTCATGAATATGTCCACCGTTATCAGTCACGTAATCTAAAGTTGCTTTACGGCTTTTACCCTGACTAATAGAATTAGTGCCAACCAAACCAACCCTACCTATTTCCCTAATGTTATCTTGTGCTAAGCGAAACCAATAGCTACAAAAATCGACTGAATCTTTAACATCAGGAAAATGTTTAAATACCTTTTCTACATATTCATCGCCCAAATTTAACCTCATGTGTTTACCACCTAAAAAAGGAGGATTGCCAATAATTGCGTCAGCTTTTTGCCAGGGAGTGAAGAGGGCATCTTTGCAGACGATGTTGTTATCTAAAGTGTCGAGGGGTAATTCTTTTTCAGTTAAATTTAACTTGTCGATCGCGACTTTTTTAGCAATAGTTAAAGTTACTTTTGCCAACTCTACTGCAAAAGGATTTATATCCATGCCGTAAAATTGCAACGGGGTAACTAAACCCATCTGTACTTGTTGTTTACCAGCTTCGGATCTACGACGAGAAGCTATTTTATCGAGTAGTAACTTTTCAATTTCTTTTAACTCCTGATACGCCAGATATAAGAAATTTCCCGAACCACAGGCAGGATCGAGGACGCGATAGTTTTGCAGTTCTAGCTGTAAAGAATTTAATTCGGCAATGGTATTAGCAGCCTCAATTTTGTCATCCCAGTAATTACTAATCGTCGGTTTAACGATTTTCATAATGTCCGCTTCGGAAGTGAAGTGCATCCCGTAAGCATGACGTTCTTCTTGATTTGCCGTGCCCTCAAAAATATTACCGAAAATTGCAGGGCGAACCTGTTGCCAATTTTCCCGCGCTGCTGCATCGAGATAGTTTAATTCTTCCTTAGTTAATTCAATGGGATTTATTGTGGCAAACAAACCACCATTAAAATAATCTACACCTTTGTATCTACCTGCTGGAGTAATTCCAGGTCGATTCATTTGCTCAAACAGTCCACCCAATACATCATAGGAACTTTGACCTTGCAAACAATCTTGAATACAGCTAATAAACATATTGGCTGGTAATAATCCGCGATCTTCAGCGAACATAGCCAAGACACATTGTAATACCAATCTTTGGGCTGCAAGAATACTAAAACCTTCTTTTTCGCCTCTTTGTTTAAGAATTTCACATAGTTCGCCCATTTTACGGGCAGTTTCTTTAGTAACCTCTACCTGATTGTTTTGGAAAATGGGGTTTTTCTCCTCTACCCCCATAAAGCCAAATGCCGAATATCTTTCAGGTAATTGCTGTAGAGTAACTACATCTACAGGTTCATCTACTTGATTGTTGAAATCGTAGATCCAAAACTGATCGAAATTACACAGCATTACGTAGCGCGGACGATTAGGAACTATTCTCGTCCAGTAATTAAAAGCCTGTCGGTAATGTTTGCCTAAATCTTCCCCCTGCTTCTTCATCTCAATCAAGACACGGGGTTTCCAAACTAAATCCGCAAAACCTGTTTTACCTTTCTTGCTGCCCTTTTTGATGGCAACTTCATATTCTGCACCAGCCTGTAATGCCCCCTGATGTCCAAAAGCCTGAAAAAATTTATCTAAAAATACCTGCGCTTGACTTCGTTCTTTGCCTGAAATGTATTGCAAGCGGAAGTTGACAAATTCGTTGAGACTTTGGGGAGTAGCTACCATATATCTAGTCGGCTAACTGATATAAATAGCGTTCCCGTTTTCCCAAATTAACTTATACGAAAAATTACGTGATTTGTATCACTATGTTTAATTGTTAAGCAAAATTTACAAAGATAAATAGCGAGAATCAGCATCTTGAGTGATTTCTTCGACTGTTTCTAAGTAAGTTGCGATCGCATCTTTGATATTATCCAAAGCTTCTGCTTCAGTTTGTCCTTGTGACCAACATCCAGGCAAACCAGGACACCACACAGCATATCCCTCTTCGCTTTTTTTAAGTTTTACTTTGTAACGCATCTAGTTCAAATCCTCATTGTTCAACTTTATTCATCATAAATCTGGAAATTAGGCAAGGGGATTTAATTTGCCGTAGACACGATCAATAGGTAAACATTTCTTGTAAAACAGACATTACTGCTTTTATCTCTTTAACTGATAATGTTCCTAATTTTGTTATCAAACGTTTCTTATCAATAGTTCTAATTTGATCGAGCATTACTTGTCCCTGCTTGCCCTTGAAATTTATTGCCACTCGACTTTTATAGTCTCTTCGTCTAGTAGTCATTGGTGCAATAACTATCGTGCGAATATACTTATTCATTTCATCAGGAGAAACGATTATACAGGGACGAGTTTTTTTTACTTCCGAACCGATTGTAGGGTCTAAATTAACTAGATAGACTTCTCCCCTGTTTACCATTCCCACTCCTGGTCATATTCTGTGGGAATAACATCATCGATTAATAATTTATCATCTCCATTAGCCGCCATCTCTTGAAAAGATTCTAACCATCCTTCTCTTACCTTATGAGGACTCAATACCAAACTACCATCTTTAATTTCCATCTCAATTGAATCTGTGAACCCACATTGTTCCATAATTGTCTTAGGAATTCTGATTCCTTGAGAGTTACCAATTTTGATAATGTCTATTTTCATTTTATAGTAAGTAATTACATTGTATTTACCTTGAGTTTAACATTATAAAAAACTGAGCTATTCACCCTCTTTATTTTTTTGTTTCGATCCTTCATCCTTTAAAAATATGTCCGATTCACAAGCAATTAATCAGGCTGTTGCCAACCTGTACAATACTTATCCTTTTCCTCCAGATCCTCTTTCGGATCTCGAACCTCCTGGATACAATTGGCGATGGAGTTGGACAGCAGCTTATAGTTTCTGTACGGGAATGAAACCCCCTACCCAAGATATTCGCATTTTAGATGCGGGTTGTGGCACAGGTTCAGGTACTGACTATCTTATTCATCAAAACCCTCAAGCCGAAGTGATTGCGATCGATCTCAGTGAAAAGGCTTTAGAAGTTGCGGAGGAACGTTGTAATCGTTCGGGAGTAATTGCCAAACACGCAAAACCCGTTCAGTTTTTCAACCTCAAGCTGGAAGAAGCGACGCAATTGGAAGGAGAGTTTGATTTTATTAACTGTGTGGGAGTGTTGCATCATTTGCCTGAACCGGAGAAGGGCATCCAGGCATTAGCCAAAAAATTGAAGCCAGGAGGCATTCTGCATATTTTTGTTTATGCCGAATTAGGACGTTGGGAAATTAGTCTGATGCAAAAAGCGATCGCCCTCCTTCAAGGAGAAAAACGAGGGGACTATCGGGATGGGGTGAAAGTTGGTCGGGAAATTTTTGCTAATCTTCCTGAAAATAATCGAATTCTTAAACAAGAAAAAGAAAGATGGGCATTAGAAAATCATCGCGATGAAGCTTTTGCCGATATGTATGTTCATCCCCAGGAAATCGATTACAATGTGTCAACTTTGTTTGGCTTAATTGATGCTTCAGGGTTAGATTTTGTTGGTTTTTCTAATCCTCAATATTGGCAGTTAGACCGTCTGGTGGGTGAGTCTTCCGAGTTAATGTCCAGAGCGAAAAACTTAAGCGATCGCGAATTATATCGCTTAATTGAACTACTCGATCCCAACTTGACACACTACGAATTTTTTCTAGCTAAACCACCACTGAATAAAGAAGATTGGTCTGATGATCATGTTTTAGGTCAGGCAATTCCCGAATGCTATCCCTGTATGCAGGGTTTTCCTAGTCAAAACTTCCTCAATTTTGAATATCAGATGGTAAATTTGTCTGATGATGAATATGAATTCATGCTGGCTTGCGCCAAAAATGAAGCACAAAGGTTGAGTGTTAAGGAGATACTAGCTTCTTGTCAGTTAGATTTAGCAGGAGTAAGAACTCTTCTTGAGCGACAGTTAATCATCTTAAGTCCCCAAGAGTAAATGAACTTTTTGATCTTAGATAATTGCGATCGCTTTGACTGTATTGGGAACCCATTTCAGCTCTAAAAGTTTACTGGGAATTTAATTAAATTGTTCATTTAGAAATTTTTAATAATTGGTAACAATACCGTGATATGATCGCTGAGGACTGGGAATTAGAAGCATTGCTACCTGGTTCGTAGCGTTGCCAAGTAATGCCTTAGTAGACAGCTCGCTTTACGGGGTTAAATATTTGTCTGATAAGACAAGTATAATTACTTGAAAATTACTGCTTTATGCAGGAAAAAATCTAGTTTCAGTAACCAAAATCAAAGAATGGGTCAGCAGTCGAGTAGCGTAACTTTGTCTAATCAATCTCCAGAACCATCACTAGCACAAGATGAGCATTTTACTCCCCATGATTCTAATTCTTTAGAGAACCATGACCCAATGGCGGAATATTATCAGCTACAACAAATGTTGTTGTTGACTACTCTGGCATTAATGGGAATAATTTTTGTTCCTGTGTGGTATTTTGGCTCGCTGAACACTGCTCTTAACTATTTATTAGGTGCCAGTGTGGGACTAGTGTATCTGAGAATGTTAGCGAAGGAGGTTGAACGCCTAGGTCAACCAGAACAACGTCTCGGTGCTAAGGGGTTAGGACTTTTTGTCATTCTCATAATTGTCGCTAGTAAATGGCAACAATTGCACATTCTTCCTATCTTTCTTGGATTTCTGACTTATAAGCCAGCAATCATTATCTATACTGTGCAGTCAATCATTTGGTCGCCAGAAAAAATAGACAATGACGCTTAAAGTAAGCAATTTTTAATGAAACTACAAGAATGATTTTTATTTAATGTTTTGCTCAATCTAGGCATATGGAAATTCTAGGTGCTTTGACTTTTCTAAATATTTTCACCCTGGCAGAATTAGAAGTTGGAGAACATTTTCTCTGGAAAATTGGCAACTTCACAGTTCATGGACAGGTTTTTCTCAATTCCTGGATAGTAATAGGTCTGTTAGTAATAGCTTCTTTGGCTGCAACTCAGAATATCCAGAGGATTCCTAGTGGCATCCAGAATTTTATGGAGTTTGCCCTAGAATTTATTCGGGATTTGGCGAGGAACCAGCTAGGGGAAAAAGAATATCGTCCCTGGGTGCCTTTTATTGGCACTTTGTTTTTATTCATTTTTGTGTCAAATTGGTCTGGCGCGTTAGTGCCATGGAAACTGATCGAGTTACCCTCTGGCGAGCTAGCAGCCCCCACTAATGACATCAATACAACGGTGGCTTTAGCGTTGCTCACTTCCTTAGCGTATTTTTACGCTGGGTTGAAAAAGAAAGGATTAGGATACTTCAAACATTACATTGAACCAACTCCTATTCTGCTTCCGATCGCAATTTTAGAAGATTTCACCAAACCTCTTTCTCTAAGTTTCCGTCTTTTTGGTAATATCTTGGCTGACGAATTAGTAGTTGCCGTATTGGTTCTTCTAGTTCCATTGCTAATACCTTTACCAGTGATGGCACTGGGTTTATTTACCAGTGCAATTCAAGCCTTAGTATTTGCTACCCTAGCGGGAGCATACATTCATGAGGCATTGGCAGATCACGATTAAGAGGTTCGTTTAGAAGTTAGTTAATTTGCTTCTAAATTGATTCAATCTAAATGTTGAAGTGGATTTTTTTTTATCGCTTCACACCACTTTTTAAAGTTCTTTGTTCAGTAAATTTAAGTAGGTAAAATTATCATGGATATTCAAGCTGCTTCCGTTATCGCTGCTTCTCTTGCTATTGGTTTAGCTGCTATTGGCCCTGGAATTGGTCAAGGTAATGCTTCTGGTCAAGCAGTAGCAGGTATTGCTCGTCAGCCTGAAGCTGAAGGAAAAATTCGCGGTACTCTACTATTAACTTTGGCATTTATGGAATCTTTGACCATCTACGGTCTAGTAGTTGCTTTAGTACTATTATTTGCTAATCCCTTTGCCTAAACTTTTCTAGGATTTGTAGAGATACTAATTGATATTAATTTGGTATCTCTACAAATTTGATTGTTCAATCCAATTTGCCCTATAAAAATGTTTGATTTTGATGCGACTTTGCCTCTAATGGCAGTGCAGTTTTTAATCTTAACAGCACTGTTAAACGCAGTATTTTATAAGCCATTAACTAAGGTGCTGGATGAACGAGACGATTATGTTCGTGGTGGTGCTACCGGTTCTCGAGAGAAATTAGCTGAAGCTGAAAGCATAGTCAAGGAGTATGAGAAACAGATTGCCCAGGCGCGTCGTGAATCTCAAAATCTGGTACAAACAGCCCAAGCAGAAGCCAAAGAAATTACTGCGCAGAAAATAGCAGCAGCCCAACAGGAAGTTCAGTCTCAAAGAGAAGAAGCAGCTCAGGAAATAGAGCAGCAAAAAGCAGCAGCTTTGACTACTTTAGAGCAGCAAGTAGATTCTCTGTCTCGTCAAATCTTAGAAAAAATACTCGACCCAGAATTAGTCAATTAAATTAGAACTGATTAATAGCGGGATTAAATTTAAAAAATAACTGAATTCAAGATCTGGGTATGATAGAGACTTTATTATTTCTAGCAGAAGCACACTCAGAGGTTGAAGGTGGTTTTGGTTTAAACTTAGATATTTTAGACACTAACCTAATCAACCTCACCCTTTTGGTGGGGATACTGTTTTATTACGGTAAACCCCTTCTCGGTAATATTTTGGCAGAAAGACGTGCCAAAATTGTTGAGCAAATTGAAGCAGTAGAGCAGAAGCAAAAGCAGGCTGAAATTACTCTAGCAGAAGAAAAGAAAAAACTAGAGGAAGCTCAAAAAACAGCCGTTAAAATTCGTCAGGATGCCGAAGTTAATGCTCAAAAAGCCAGAGAAACTATCTTGGCTCAAGGAGAAAAAGAGGTAGAACGCCTCAAAGAAATGGCTGGTAAAGACCTCAGCTCCGAACAAGAAAAAGCGATCGCCCAGTTGAGAGAGCGTGTTGTCGCTTTGGCATTAGAGAAAGCGCGTTCTAGTATGGGAAATATGCTCAACGACGATGCCCAACGCAAGCTAATCGACAACAGCATCGCTAAATTAGGAGGTTAATAATTATGAGTGGAACTCTAGTCAGTAGTGAAATTGGCGAACCCTATGCTCAGGCATTAATGTCTTTAGCACAGCAAAATAACTTAACCGAACAGTTTGGCGAAACCTTTCGTTCTTTGAGTTCTCTTTTATCAGAGTCGGCAGAATTTAAAGATTTTGTGCTTAATCCTGTGATTAAAGGAGAAGACAAAAAAGCAGTGTTGAAGCAAGTAATGGGTAACGACGCAAACCCTTACTTAGTAAACTTTATGATGCTATTAGTCGATAAAAGACGCATTGTTTTTCTGGAGTCTATTGTCGAGCAGTATCTCAACTTGCTACGCAAACTCAACCAAACTGTTCTAGCCGAAGTGACTTCAGCGACAGAACTAAATGAAGAACAAAGAAATAACTTGGTTGAGAAAGTGAAAGCATTCACTGATGCTCGTGATGTAGAGCTTAAAACTAGTATTGACCCTGATTTGATTGGAGGAGTCATAATTAAGGTTGGTTCAAAAGTAATTGATGCCAGTCTTCGTGGACAACTTCGTCGCATTAGTATCAGTCTAAATCAATAAGACATAAACTGACGCAGTAGCTAAATGATTGCGTCTTATCAGCAAAAATAATCTAAAACTAATTCTTACAGACAATAAAAGCTATGGTTAGCATCAGACCAGACGAAATTAGCAGCATTATTCGCCAGCAGATCGAATCTTACGAACAAGATGTTCAAGTATCCAATGTAGGAACTGTTCTCCAGGTAGGGGATGGCATCGCTCGGATCTATGGACTAGAACAGGCAATGGCTGGGGAACTTCTAGAATTTGAAGACGGTACAGTAGGTATTGCCCTCAACCTAGAAGAAGATAACGTCGGTGCCGTACTTATGGGTACAGGCTTCGGTATTCAAGAAGGTAGTACAGTTAAAGCTACTAGTAAAATTGCTTCAATTCCTGTAGGAGAAGCTTTGATCGGTAGAGTTGTTGATTCATTGGCTGAACCTATAGATGGTAAAGGTGATATCAATACCAGCGAAACCCGTTTGATTGAATCCATGGCACCTGGGATTATTGAACGTAAGTCAGTTTGTGAACCACTGCAAACTGGTATTACCGCTATTGATGCGATGATTCCCGTAGGTCGTGGTCAGCGAGAGTTAATCATTGGCGATCGCCAAACAGGAAAAACTGCTGTAGCAGTAGACACTATCATTAACCAACAGGGTGAAGACGTAGTCTGTGTTTACGTTGCTGTGGGACAAAAAGCCTCTACAGTAGCCCAGGTAGTCGGCACCTTAGAATCTAAAGGCGCGATGGACTACACAGTTGTAGTGGCTGCTAACGCCAATGATCCGGCAACTCTTCAGTATCTTGCTCCTTATACTGGCGCAGCGATCGCTGAATACTTCATGTATAAAGGTAAGGCAACTTTGATTATTTATGATGACTTGTCCAAGCAAGCTCAAGCATATCGTCAAATGTCCTTGTTACTTCGTCGTCCACCAGGTCGTGAAGCATATCCTGGAGACGTATTCTATCTTCATTCCCGTCTGTTAGAGCGTGCAGCAAAATTAAGTGATGAATTAGGTGGTGGTAGTATGACAGCGCTACCCATTATCGAAACTCAAGCTGGTGACGTATCTGCCTATATTCCTACCAACGTAATTTCGATTACTGATGGTCAAATTTTCTTATCTTCTGACCTCTTTAACGCTGGTTTCCGTCCAGCAATCAACGCCGGGGTTTCGGTATCCCGTGTAGGTTCTGCGGCTCAAACTAAAGCGATGAAACAGGTAGCAGGTAAACTCAAACTGGAATTAGCTCAGTTTGCTGAACTAGAAGCTTTTGCTCAGTTCGCTTCTGACTTAGACGCAGCGACTCAAAACCAATTAGCACGAGGTCAACGTTTACGCCAAATCCTCAAACAGCCTCAAAATTCTCCCCTATCCGTAGCGGAGCAAGTAGCAGGGGTATATGCTGGTTTAAATGGCTATTTGGATGAAGTTCCTGTAGAAAAAGCGAGTGAATTCGCCCAAGGATTACGTGATTATATAGGTACTAGCAAGCCAAAATACACAGAAATCATCGCTTCTGAGAAAAAATTAACCGATGAAGCCGAAAATCTTCTGAAAGAAGCGATTAACGAATTTAAACAATCCTTCATGGCAGCAGCCTAAAAAAAGGGATGAGGGATAAGGGATGAGGGATAAGAAAACCTTCCCTCTTCAGCCCTCATCTTTCATAATTCATCATTCATCCTTTATAGACATGGCTAATTTAAAAGCGATTCGCGATCGCATCGCGTCGGTAAAAAATACTAAAAAAATCACTGAAGCAATGCGCTTGGTAGCAGCAGCCAAGGTTCGCCGCGCCCAAGAGCAAGTTAACGCAACCCGTCCTTTCGCCGATAACTTGGCGCAGGTTCTCTACAACGTTCAAGGCAAACTTAAGTTTGAAGATGTTGATTTGCCTTTGTTTAGACAACGAGAAGTTAAAAAAGTTGCTCTGTTAGTCGTTAGTGGCGATCGCGGTTTGTGCGGTGGTTATAACACTAATGTAATTCGTCGAGCGGAAATTAGAGCCAAAGAATTAGAAGCACAGGGTGTCAAGTATACTTTTGTTCTAATCGGACGCAAAGCAACTCAATATTTCCAAAGACGTGAAGCTCCAATTGACAAAACTTTTGTTGGTTTAGAGCAAATTCCCACTGCATCCGAAGCATCAGATATTGGTGATGAACTATTATCTCTTTTCTTGTCGGAAGAAGTAGACAAAGTAGAACTTATTTATACTAAGTTTGTTTCTTTAATTGCTTCCAAACCAGTTATTCAGACTTTACTGCCCTTAACTACCCAAGGCTTGGAAGTTCAAGACGATGAAATCTTCCGTCTAACTACTAAAGGAGGAGACTTCGGTGTAGAAAGAGAGACCGTTACTACAGAAGTATCCGAATTTCCCCAAGATACAATCTTTGAACAAGATCCCGTACAAATCTTGGATGCCTTATTACCTCTATATCTCAATAACCAGATTTTACGTTCACTTCAAGAAGCAGCAGCTAGCGAGCTGGCAGCCAGAATGACGGCAATGAATAATGCCAGTGAAAACGCTTCAGATTTGATGGGTACTCTAACTTTGTCTTATAACAAAGCCAGACAAGCAGCGATTACTCAAGAACTTTCTGAAGTAGTTGCAGGCGCGAATGCTCTGTAATTTTCAAGCTATAAGCTATAAGCCTTTTTTTCAAGAACATATTAATACTTTACTTTAACGTCTAGTGACCCTAGGCGTTTTTTATTGAGATTATACCGTTTAAAATTTAAAAGACAACAGATCGCTTTTGTAGGGGCGCATGGCAATGCGCCCTTACGATCAATGTGTAGTCAAAGCTATTCAATTTGGTATTAAGTGTGTCTATTTTGTGTTTCAATAGAAGACAAAAACAAAGGAAATTTAGCTCTTTTTTTTTAATTTCCACAGGGTCTAGAAAATCAATAAAGTGTTTGAATTGTGGCGATCGCTATTTTTATTTTTTTGCTCAGTAATTGATGTCAAGTATTTATTCTCGGAGGTATATACTACGCCAAGGGAAACAAGCCCTCTTGGGATTTTCTGTTGCCAATGTTTTAAATGGAATCAAGCAAAGTATAGCCTTCGGTGATAACACTCTCAACCACCACTCAATAGAAGCTGTTATTCATAATTTGACAGAGCAAATTCCTTTATGGATGAAGCAGTTTAAAATCCCTGGACTTTCTTTAGCCGTAATTCAAGAGAAAAAAGCATTTTGGCATCATAGCTTTGGAGTTAGAAATTACTATAGCCAAAAACCTGTTGATGATCGGACTATTTTTGCTGCCGCTTCCTTAAGTAAGCCTCTTTTTGCTTATGCTGTGATCAAAATGGTGGAAAGAGGATACTTAAACTTAGATACCCCCCTAACAGAATATACTGCTAAACCTTATATCAAAGACGATAGATTAAAGTTAATTACTGCTCGTCGAGTTTTATCCCATACTACGGGTTTTCCCAATTGGAGTGGTGATGAACCAGTTTGGATTGAAAATACTCCTGGAAAGAAATTTGGCTATTCGGGGGAGGGTTACTTATACTTGCAAAAAGTTATTGAGGAAATTACTAATCAACCTTTCGAGCAATACATATTCGACCAGCTATTAGCTCCCCTGAGCATGAATCAGAGTAGTTATGTTTGGCAACCCGCCTATCAATACCTAGCTACAGATGGACACGATCGCGACTTAATACCTCGCTCCATGAAAAAACCTACTGAGGCTTTATCAGCAGGAAGTTTGCGTACTACTGCTCAAGAATACGCCCAATTTATGATCGCGATGATGCAGTCGGGGACAGTTGATAGTCACTTACTAACTGAATCAAGTGTTCAGGAAATGTTACGCTCCCAAATACAACTTAATTATCATCTTGATTGGGGTTTAGGTTGGGGATTAGAATACTCCAATAATCAAAAATATTTTTGGCATTGGGGTGATGCTGGTATCTATAAATCATTTGCGATCGCTTCTCGTGAATTGGATACGGGGGTGGTAATTCTAACCAATAGTGAAAATGGTTTGAAAATTTGCCCTCCAATTGTCTCTGCTGTTATGTCAGGCGATCGTTTTGCTTTTGATTTTGAGATGATGGAATACTGAGTTAAATTGTGCCCTGTTCAATAGTCTTTTGAGCCAAATTGATCGCTTGACGACGAGTCTCAATTACTGCGCCAATTTCTTGGGCTAGTCTGGGAATTTGATGCAGAATAAGTTGTACGGCTTCGATTTTTAGCACTAGTACTGTCAAGTCTTCCATTGCTGATATCAAAAGGGAACTAGATAAATCGGACTGAGTTAGTAATGCCATCTCACCAAAAAACTCCCCTTTAGAAAGGGTGGCAATTTCTATTTCTTGACCAAAATTATTCGTTACAGATAATTGTGCTTGACCAGTAATAATTAAATAAAGACCCGTGTGCTTGGTTCCTCTGGCGATCGCTGGCTCTCCAATACCAAAATGCTTAATGACAGCATCTTGAGCCAGTTGTTCTAAAGCTTCTTGATCGATACTGGCAAAAGTAGAGAAACCACGCAGATAATCAACAAATTGAGCTAATTTTGACTCTGGATTAGATTTAGAAACAGGTTGATGATAAAGAGTACGAATTGGAAAGGGAATAGTCAAATTATATCGATTGGCAGCGTACCAGATACGAGTGATAAACTCATCTCTTATTTGCGGAATTTGATCGTAGTCAGCCAAAAATAGTTTGACTCGGTAATTAATCGAAAAATCACTATATTCCATAGTTCTAACTATAGGTTTGGGGTCGTCCAATACTCCTTCAGTAGCTAAAGCCGTTTCTATCAATACTTGTTTAACCTTATTAGGAGGATCTTTATAAGAAAAACCAATATCTATAGGTTCAGAGCGCAGCTTGCGCGGGGAACGATAATTACGGAATATTTCCTTGCCCAAAATCCCGTTAGGAATCACCAAAATTTCTAGGTCATAAGTCAGCAGGTGTACCGAACGCCAGTTAATCTCAATTACCTTCCCTTTAACTCCATTAATTTCTAACCAATCTCCTAAACTAAAAGGACGTTCAAACAGCAAAGCAATACCCGAAAACAAGTTACCTAAAGTATCTTGGAGAGCCAAACCCAAAACTAGAGAACCAACTCCTAAGGCAGCAATTAGTCCTCCTAAATCAGCTTTCCAGACTACGGAGAGAACTAAAGCCGTCCCCACTGCGATCAGAAAAAAGCGAATTAAATCGCGGAATAGTTTGGGCGTATTAGCTTGCCAAGTCCCCACTTTTACTTCTCCAAATAGTAGGGCGTTAGCTAAAGAGAGAACCGCGTGAATGGCACAGACACCGACCCCAGTTTCTATAATCTGAAGTAAGGGGCGATCGCTAGGAAAGGCTAAGACTTTAGTAAAGAGAATAAACAGAGCCAAACTAGGTAAAACTAGATTGCGAACAATTTGCAAAGTAGCTGCTAAAGAGCGATTGCGCTTTTGCAACCAGATACCAATCTCTCCAATAACTACGATCAGTAGCGGAAAGACGATAATTAGGATTAATCCCCAAATAAAAGATGCTTCTTGCCAAAAAGATTCTGCCATAAATCAATAATTAATAGCCTTTTTTTCTACTACAACCGACCAAGCTATCAAGTTTCCTTTGTCAGCAAGTTCCAAAACTGGAACTGACTCAAAATCATATAGATCCCCTAGACTAGCGTGAACATTATCTGTTACGTGAATAGAATCACTACTACTGTGAACCTGAAGATAATGAGCGATATTAACCGTATCTCCCCAAAGGTCGTAGCTAAATTTACTTTGTCCCACGATGCCTGCCACTACTTCCCCTGAATTAATACCAACACTTAGTTTAAGATTGGTCTGACGTTCGCGGTTAAAACGATCCAGAATCCACATCATTTCGATCGCGAAATCAACCACTCTCTTGGCATGATCGATACGGGATATGGATAAGCCACTAACTGCCATATAGCCACTACCAATAGTTTTCACTTTTTCTACTCCATAGCTTTCTGCTGCTTCGTCAAAAGCTGTAACTAAGCTATTAAGAAAAGAAACTGTTTCCTGGGCAGATAAACTTTTGGCTAGTTCATTAAATCCATGTAAATCGGCAAACAAAACTGTGACACTAGCAAAATTATCGGCAATAATTTTTTCTCCCTTTTTGAGTCTCTGGGCTACTGATTCTGGCAAAATACTTAAGAGTAACTTGTCGTTTTCTTGCTCTCTTTGTATGACTAACTGTTGCTGATGATTGAGACCGCTTACCATTTCGTTAAAAGAGTTACCTAGTTCACGAAATTCATCTTTAGCTTTTACTTTTACTACCACATCAGTTTGTCCTTGTTCTACTTGCCGAAAACCCCTGATCAGACTGTAGATCGGACGCACGAAATAATGAGAAAATATGCCAGCGATCGCCGTAACGAGGAAAACAATTGCGATCGTGGAAAAAAGTACTCGATGTTGAAAAGCCATAATCGGCGCAAAAGCTTCATCACGATCAATCTGAGCAATGATTGCCCAGTCCAAACCATCAATATCCAGTGGTCGGTATGCGTTTAAAGTGACCACTCCCCGATAGTCTTCAGTGATATCTGTTCCCGTCTCTCCTTCAAAGGCTCTTTTGACAGGGGGAGTATTAACTTTTTGATATAAAATCGAAGTATCAAATTTTTTGATCTGTTCTAAATCTTCCTCTGTAATACCTTTAGCTGCTATTGCCTGGAGATAAGCTTCCTTATCTTCCACTAGAAAACGAGAGTCCCCTCTCATCCCATAATCTGAACCGACTAAATAAGTTTCTCCTGACTTACCTAAACCATGACGTTGCCAATTGCCATCCCCCGTCATTACTTGATCAATCTCATCAATAGAGATTTGTAGAGCAAGTACACCAATTAATTTTGTACCATCAAAAATGGGACTAGCAATAAAAGCGGCAGGTTCAGCGTAGGAAGGACGGTAGGCTTCAAAATCGGCGATCGCTACCATACTGGGTTCGTTTTTTTGACGAACTGCCTGGACTACCCGAGCTAAATTACTCTTAGAATAAGCTCCTTGATAAAGATTGGTAGCAAAATCAACCTCTTTCTCTACTGAATAGACAATATTTCCTGTTTCGGTATCAATTAGTAACAAGTCATAGTAGCCGAATTTCACGATCAAATTGCGATAGATAGATTGAATTTGTTGGTGCAGACGACTATAGTTGCTTTTATCTAAAGGGTTATCGAGAAAATACTTTTTTCCAATAGCATTGGCATTATTAGCAATGTAATAGTATTGCAAATAACGAGCAGCATTTTCAGTAGGTAGCTCAAAAGACTGCAACTGATTTTCTGGAATATTTTCGGCTAATTTGGGCAGAAATTCTTGAGCATAAAAGGTTTTAAGTTTTTCATCCCATTCAGGTTGAATTGATGTTGATTCTAGTTCTTGATATGCCTGTTTAAATCCTTGCATGGTCTCAATCACACTAGGATTTTCGCTCATAGTTTGTACTTCAGCGCGAATATTTTTAAAATAAGTTTCAATCTGATATGCTTTGGATTCTTTAAGACTAATTAATTGATTAAAAATACTATTATTAAGAGCTTGCTGACCACTGCCATAACCGATAAAGGCGATCGCTAAAATAGAGCTGATACTAACCACTAATAGTATTAGCATTAGTTTTGACTGAATACTTAGTTTTCTGAGCAACTATATTAAGTCCTTTAACTAATTAATATACCTAAGCATATGATGGCATTCTCAACCTAAAATGTCTGCATTAAAATACGTCAGAATTGATGACTAAGTTAGAAAAAGTCAATAAAAAGGGGAACGGAAATTAGCAATGGAGAAGAAATTTTTCTGTTTCCTTATTATGAATTTTGTGACGCGCAACTAATCCTTTAGGGCTCAACGGGGTGGCAGTTTCTCCCCCGCTAATATGCCCTAAAGGATTCCCTTCGGTCTCGGAGCAGTAACCCTTTCGGGACAAAAGTTTGCGCTGTTTACCGTTCCCTTAAATTACTAATTTACTAGACAATTTAGATGCAAAATTACTCGGGTTTAACAAAAGAATCATCCTTAGCTTTTGCCAACATCAAGTTAGAATTGTTGACTTCAAATTGATAACCAATACCAAAATTCAAGGGTTTAATCTCACCTCGATCTGAAGTATAGATTTGTCTCAGATTGGGTTGATAACGATTGCCAAATAAAGCGATAGGAGTCGTGTAATTGCCATAAAACTCTAAATCCCATTGATTATTGTTAAATGAGCTTAAGGGCATACCTGAATCATCTTGCAATAGATAACTACTTTGAGACAAAATTGTATCTTTGATCTGAGTAAAGCTATCGTAATACATTAGATAGGAAGCAGCTTTAAGATAAGTTATGGGATTATCTAATTTAGCGACAAATTCAGCTATTTCAGGATGCTTATTCAGACCATCATTAGATAAATCTGTAGAAAAATAATAGAGAGTACGAGGGTCTTGTTCTCCTTCAGGAACATAAGCAATTTTGACTCCAGGAATTAAATCATCTTTCAAGGGTTTAATTTCAGCTTCCTGATTTAAACCAACATACTCTACATCGAGAATACGATTATTAGTACGTGCCATAAAGACATACAGAATTGGCAAGACTCCCTGTTGTTGTAAGTCCACTTTCATATCATTGGTACGAAAGAAACTAAATTGGAGAATTGCATAGAGAGAATTTCTCACTTCCTGCAATTTAGAATTGAACTGAGTGCTATTCAGACTAGTTAAATTAGGCACAGAACCAACAGGTTCTAATCCCACTAAGACCATTTCTTTGGCTTGGGGAAATAAGGAATAACCATAGAGAAAATCAGGACCACTAAAAGGATAAAATACCGTGGGATTATTAGCATTAATCTCTTTTAGTTCAGTAGCTGTCCATTCTCTGACTTTTGATATTTGCTGGGTTTCTAATTTGGCCCAAGAACTAGCCAGGGCATCATGATGAGCTTGCCAAATAGGAGCCTTTTCTAAGTCTAAAAAACTGCTATCATCTTCTAGTTTGATTCCTGCTAATACTTTAGCTGTACTAGTTAAACGATCTGATTTTTCTAAATTAAACTCTGCTAGAGGATCTGGTTTTGCCTCTGGTTTTACCTCTGGGACTACAACCGCGCTATCGTTAGAATCTTCTAAATTAGAGATGGTGTCTTTGTTAATAATATTATTACTAGAACTACAAGACTGGAGTAATAATAATCCGCTAGTAACAGCACCTAAAGTTGCAATTAACGATTTATTCATAATATTTACCATTTAAATTTACCTAGAAATAATTACAATTATTCGAGAAAAATAAGTATTACGCTGACCAACCAAGTTTATTTTTGGCAGCCACAAAGTAAACGATTAAACCTACTGCTAAAGTCATGATTCCTGCTAAGGATTCGACTGGCTTATCAATAAAGATAAATATCAACATCCAGAGGGAAATTCCCAAGAAAATTAAGGGCGTAATTGGATATCCCCAAGTTTTGTAGGGTCGACGGATCTGAGGATAGCGAAATCTATGTACAAACACACCCAAAACTGTTATGAAAGATGACAGAGTTAAGGTGAATCCGAGATAAGTAATTACTCGATCAAAACTGGAAGTTATGAGCAGAATAATTACAATGGCAAGCTGAAGCAAAATTGAATAGTAAGGAATACCATTATGATTCTTCTTAGCTAAGATTTTAAATAGTGGAATATCTTCACCAATTACCTGGGTTACTCTAGGTCCGGCTAAAACCATCGAACTGATTGAAGAAATTAAGCCAAAAGAAATTAATAACCCCATGATTTTGGCTCCGGAAGCTCCAAAAATTTGACCTGCTGCAATATATCCTACTTCCAGCTCTCCTGCTAAACTATCTAAGGGAGTGGTGTATAAAAAGATAAAATTCAGCAATAAATATAAGCCAATTACAATCAAAGTTCCGGTAATTAATGAACGGGGAATATTCTTTTCTGGTTCTTCTACTTCACTAGCTAAATAAACCGCAGCGTTCCATCCTGAGTAGGAATAGGTAACATAAACCAAAGAAACAGCAAACGGCGAACTAAAAATTAAATCTAAGTCATTTATAGAGGGCAAGAAACCTAAACCTTGACCATTTGCTAATAGCAAACCACAGGCAATCAGAATTACAATTAATAGCACCTTCAAAATGGTAAAAACCAACTGAAAATAACTACCTAACTTTAAATTTCTGGTGTGGATCAAAGAAACTCCAATGACTACCAGTAAGGCGATCGCCAATTGGGGAACTAACGGAAATACACTGGAAAAATAAGCTCCTAATGCCATCGCTGCGGCAGCAATTGGAGCGGCAAAACCTACCGTTACTGATATCCATCCTGATAAGAAACCTATTATGGGATGATATATCTGAGATAAGTAGTAGTATTCCCCACCAGAATGAGGCATAGCTGCACCTAATTCACTGTAGGTAAGGGCACCGCAAATAGCAAATATTCCTCCTACTAACCACAACATCAATAAGGTAAATCCCGATCGCAAATCAACGACTTGGAATCCCAAGCTAGTAAATACGCCTGTACCAATCATATTGGCGACGATGATACAGGTCGCTGTTGATAAACCAATCCGCGAAGAATTTTGGTTTTTGTTCAAAGACATTAAGTAAGTTTGTGGAGTACAACATAAACTTACCCAGATTGAGTGTGATGTCTGTCACTTAATATTTAAAAAATCTGAATCTAATATCAATAGGACTTACGCAGAAATAGCAGAAAATTCAGTTCTTGGGAGGGGTAAAGGGAAAAGGATAAAGGGAAAACTGGGTGCGTAAGTCCTAATCAAATAACCTTTATTGAGCTGATTCTTGCAAAATGTCTTCTAACTGTTGCAGATAAAGACCATATTCAAGCCAATTACCTCTTTGTAAAGCTTCTTGCGCTTGCTGATAAATTTCTAAGGGCGACAGTTGGGATGGTGAATCTGTCCTAGCTGGGATTAACTCTGAGGGGATTTGTTCAAATACAGAAGCTAGAGATTGTTCTAGAGTAGGAGTCATGACAATTTTTTTATCGTAAGCTACGATAATACGTGCTAATTCAGGCAATTCACCTTTTTCAGCACGAAGATAGAGTGGTTCAACATAGAGTAAAGAACCATCAATGGGGATGACCAGGATATCTCCCCGTATGACTCGCGATCCTCTCTGACTCCAGAGGGTTATTTGTTCGGCAATGTCTGGATTTTGATCGATTCTGGCTTCAATCTGGAAAGGACCATAAACTAGTTCTTGTTTTGGAAACTCGTATAATCTTAACTTGCCGTAGTTATTGCCATCGGAACGAGCTGCTATCCAAGCGATCATGTTATCTCGGTTGACGGGAGTAAAAGGTAAAATCAGCACAAATTCCTCTTTGGTTTCCCCTGGTAACTTCATAATTAAGTAATCTGGTTCAACCTCTTGCTGTTGACCATCATATAGTTCGGTGGCAAACCGCCAATCATCTTCGCGATTATAAAATACTTGAGGATCGGTCATATGATAGCTCAAGTACATTCGGGATTGAATTTTAAATAGATCTTGAGGGTAACGAAAATGAGCTTGAAGCGAAGGGGGAATAGCATCTTTGCTGATAAATAGATTGGGGAATATCTTACGGTAGGTAGCTAAAACAGGTTCATTTTCGTCCACTACATAAAACTGCATGGTGCCATCTTTAGCATCAACTACTACTTTGACCGGATTGCGGACATAGTTGATATTTTTATCGGTAATTAATTCAGTTTTTTGTTCATGGGCAACAGCTTCCGAATAGGGATAGCGATCGCTAGTAGTGTAGGCATCAACGATCCACTTTAGTCTGCCATCAACCACAACCATATAGGGGTCATTGTCAAATTGAAGAAAAGGAGCAACATGACCTACTCGTTCGGAAATTTCCCTGTAGTAATGGATACGAGAATCTGGAGTGAAGTAATTGGAAGTTAAAATCTTCAAGCTCCCCATATTGTAAGCATAGACTAACCTGCGCCACCAATTACCAATGGCTACTCCTCCAGCTCCATCATACATAGTGAAAGCATTTTCCGCCCCACGGGGATAGTCAAACTCGGGGGTATTCATGCCCGTATAAATATAGTCTTGAGTCAATTCGCCGTAATAGATAGCTGGCTCTTCGATCTCTAAATCTGTTTGAGAGATAGGGGGAATATTTTTCAGGAAGAGAACAGGTAAGCCATCGGCAGTTACTTCGTTAACAGGATTCATAACCAAGCCGTAACCGTGAGTATATTTGAGTCGCTGGTTAACCCAAGTACGAGCAGAAGATGGTACTTGAGCATAATCAAATTCCCTGGGAGAAAGCATCACCTGGCGATAGTTACCATTTAGGGTGTAGCGGTCAACGTCAACATCTTGAAATTTATAGT